>NZ_QXGH01000004.1 GCF_003515065.1 Nocardioides immobilis | reverse complement strand
CTGGCTCGGTGTGATCTGGCGCTGCTGGCAGAACGACACCGCCTACGACCCCGACCAACACGGCGCCCTCAGAGCACTCCTCGACGCCGCTGACGCGGCCTGACGTTGACACAGGGCTACTCATCGGGCCACAGCCTCGACCGGCTCGGCGTGCGAACGCTCGGCGTACGAGTCCGCGGCGAGCCGGGCGCCGGTCGCGCGCACCAGGTCGATCACGCCGACGATGTCGCCGACGGTCGCGAGCGGGTTGAGCAGGGTGAGCTTGAGGAACTGGCGACCGTCGACCTTGGTGGCCGCCACCATCGCCCGGCCCGACGCGTAGAGCTCCGCCCGGATCCGGGTGTTGAGCTCGGCGATCTCGGCCTCATCGAGCGCCGCACCCGGCGGCACGTACCGGAAGACCACCGTGCTGAGCTCGGGTCGCAGGGCTGCCAGCTCGATCTCGGGCTCGTCGCTCACCGCGGTCTGGACGTCCCGCGCGAGGTCGATGACCGCGTCGACGTACTCCCCGACGGCGTCGGGGCCCATCACCCGCAGGGTGAGCCAGAGCTTGAGCGCATCGAACCGGCGCGTCGTCTGCAGGCTCTTGTCGACCTGGTTGGGCGAGGCCAGGCGATCTGGGTCGCGGGGGTTGAGGTAGTCGGCGTGCCAGGTCACCGGCGCCAGGAGGGCGCGGTCGCGCACGATCAGCGCGCTCGAGGACACCGGCTGGAAGAACGTCTTGTGGTAGTCGACGGTCACCGAGTCGGCCCGGTCGATGCCGGCCAGCCGGTGCCGGTAGCGCGGGGAGACGAGCAGGCCACCGCCGTACGCCGCGTCGACATGGAGCCAGGTGTCGTACGCCACGGCGAGGTCGGCGATCTCGGGAAGGGGGTCGATCGCGCCGAAGTCGGTGGTGCCGGCGGTCGCCACGATCGCCACCGGGCGCAGGCCGAGGGCGGTGCACGCGCCCAGCGACCGGTCGAGCGCGGCCGGGTCCATCCGGTGCCGCTCGTCGGTGGGCACGCACACGACGCTGTCCTCGCCGAGCCCGAGCAGCCGCGCGGACTTCTGCACCGAGAAGTGGCTGTCGGCCGATGCGAGGATCCGGAGCCTGCCCAACGGCTCCCGCTCGAGTGCGCCGCGGGCGAGCATCAGCGCCTGGAGGTTGGACTGCGACCCGCCGCTGGTGAACACGCCGTCGGCCTTGTCGCCGAAGCCGATCCGGCCGGCGGTCCAGTCGATGAGGTGCCGTTCGACGAAGGTGCCGCCGACGCTCTGGTCGAACGTGTCCATCGAGCTGTTGACGGACGCGATGAACAGCTCGGCGAGCAGGGCCGGTACGACGACCGGGCAGTTGAGGTGCGCGGCGTACGTCGGCTCGTGGAACCACACGGCGTCCTCGAGCCACACGTGCGAGAGCTCCTCCAGCACCTTGCCGGTCTCGCCCAGCGGGGCGTCCAGGTCGACGGCCGCGACCCGGGCCGCGGCCTCCACGACGCTGGTCCCGGCTGCCGGGCCGGCGACCCGGCCGAGGGTGCGGACCAGGTGCTCGAGGCCGGCGCCGATCGTCGCCGCGTAGTGGTCCGCGTTGGCGGGATGGAAGACGTGCTGCAGCGGTGGCGGGTACACGGCGGTCGCTCCTGTCGGATTAAATAAGGCAAGCCTTACCTTAGCGGCGCGGAATGGACCGCTGTCACGACCCCGGCCACGTGCGCTCCGTCACACGGCGCCGATCGTGGGGCGACCGTTCGTCGCGTCGGACCGACCGTTCGCCGACGGCGCTTCCCCGCTCGGCGCGCGGTCCGCCCGCACCCCTGCCGGTCCCGGGGCGGCCCCTCCTAGCGTCCGGGGATGGAGGCCGGTGACGGCCGTCACACATCCCCCCTTCTGGAGGTTCCCGTGTCCCACGACGTCTCGCCACACGTACAAGCCGACCGGCACGATCCGGTCTATGACGAGCTCCATGCCTCGGCGGAGTTCGTCGAGCTGCGCCGGAGGTACCGCAGCTTCGTCTTCCCCGCGACGGTCGCGTTCCTGAGCTGGTACCTGCTCTACGTCGTCCTCTCCAACTGGGCGGGCGGCTTCATGTCCACCAAGCTGGTCGGCAACATCAACGTGGCGCTGGTCTTCGGGCTGCTGCAGTTCGCGACCACGTTCCTCATCGCCTGGGTCTACAGCCGCTACTCCACCAGCCGGCTCGACCCGCTGGCCCGGCAGCTCGACGAGCGGTTCATCGCGCTCGAGGGCAAGTCGTCGCGAGGGACCGGAGGCCACTGATGGACACCCAGGTACTCACCACCGCACTCTTCCTCGCGGTCGTCGCGCTGACGGTCGGCATCACCTTCTGGGCTAGCCGTCAGAGCAGCGGCACCGCTGACTTCTACGCCGGCGGCCGGTCGTTCTCCGGCTTCCAGAACGGTCTCGCGATCGGCGGCGACTACATGTCGGCGGCGTCGTTCCTCGGTATCTCCGGCGCGATCGCGCTGTCCGGGTACGACGGCTTCCTCTACTCGATCGGGTTCCTCGTCGCCTGGCTGGTCGCGCTGCTGCTGGTGGCGGAGATGCTGCGCAACTCCGGCCGCTACACGATGGCCGACCAGCTCGCGTACCGGATGCGGCAGACGCCGGTGCGGATGGCTGCGGCCACGTCGACCGTGGTCGTGTCGATCTTCTACCTGCTGGCCCAGATGGTCGGCGCGGGCGCACTGGTCGCCCTGCTCCTCGGCGTGGACGACCAGTTCGTCAAGAACATCGTCATCCTCGGCGTCGGCGCGCTGATGATCTTCTACGTCACCGTCGGCGGCATGAAGGGCACGACGTGGGTCCAGATCGTCAAGGCCGTGCTGCTGATGGCGGGCTCGGCGCTGATCGTCGTACTCGTGCTCGCGAAGTTCGACTTCAACCTGTCCGACCTGCTCGGCGGCGCGGCCAGCAACTCGGGCCACGGCAGCGCGTTCCTGGAGCCCGGCCTGAAGTACGGCGCCACGCTCACCAGCAAGCTCGACTTCCTGAGCCTCGGCATCGCGCTGGTCCTCGGTACGGCGGGCCTGCCGCACATCCTGATCCGCTTCTACACCGTGCCGACCTCGCGGGACGCCCGGAAGTCGGTGCTGTGGGCGATCGGCCTGATCGGCGTCTTCTACCTGTTCACCCTGGTGCTGGGCTTCGGTGCCGCGGCGCTGCTGGACACGAGCACGCTCGACAAGGCCGGCAACCTGGCCTCGCCGAAGCTGGCGGAGGCCGTCGGTGGCGGCGCCGGTTCGACCGGAGGCGCGATCCTGCTCGCACTGATCGCGGCGGTCGCCTTCGCGACCATCCTCGCGGTGGTCGCCGGGCTCACGCTGACGTCGTCGTCGTCGGTGGCGCACGACATCTACAACAGCGTGATCAAGAAGGGGCAGGCGAGCGAGAAGGACGAGATCCGGATGACCCGGATCGCCGCGGCCGTGATCGGCGGCATCGCGATCCTGCTCGCCATCCCGGCGCAGAGCCTCAACATCGCGTTCCTGGTGGCGCTGGCGTTCGCGGTCGCAGCCTCGGCCAACCTGCCGGCGATCGTCTACAACATGTTCTGGCGGCGCTTCAACACCCGCGGTGCGGTGTGGAGCATCTACGGCGGCCTGATCTCCTGCGTCACGCTGGTGTTCTTCTCGCCCGTGGTCTCGGGCAAGACGGCGATCGACGCCGAGACCGGGGAGACGGTCACCGCGGCACTGTTCCCGCTCGGGGTGGACTTCCACTGGTTCCCGTTCGAGAACCCCGGCATCGTGTCGATCCCGCTCGGGTTCTTCTTCGGCTGGCTCGGGACTGTCACGTCCAAGGAGCCGACCGCCGAGGAGCGGTTCACCGAGCTCGAGGTCCGCGCGCTCACCGGCGCGGGCGCCGAGCAGGCCGTCCAGCACTAGCCACGAGCCGAGTCGGCGGAAATCTGCAGGCGAGCGCAGCGAGCTCTGCGGATTTGCGCCGACTCGGCGAGTGGAGGCTTCGGCCGCAACCACGACGCAACCCGTGACCGCGCAGACTCGCGGTCCTAATGTGGTGCACGCCACCCACGAGATCAGGAGAGACCCGTGACGACCGACCACGAGACCCTTGCCAACCTGCTCAAGGAGGACCGTCGCTTCGAGCCGCCGGCCGACCTGGCAGCCGCCGCCAACGTGAGCGGCGACGCCTACGAGCACGCCGCCAAGGACCCGGGGGCGTTCTGGGCCGAGCAGGCCGAGCGGCTGACCTGGGCCGAGAAGTGGGACACGGTGCTCGACGACAGCAACCCGCCGTTCTTCAAGTGGTTCACCGGCGGCAAGCTCAACGCGTCGTACAACTGCGTCGACCGGCACGTCGAGGCCGGCCGGGGCGACAAGGTCGCGCTGCACTGGGTGGGTGAGCCGGAGGGCGACACGCGGGACATCACGTACGCGCAGCTCAAGGACGAGGTGTCGCAGGCAGCCAACGCGCTCACCGAGCTGGGTGTCGAGACCGGTGACCGGGTCGCGATCTACATGCCGATGATCCCCGAGGCGATCGTCGCGATGCTCGCCTGCGCGCGGATCGGCGCCCCGCACACGGTGGTCTTCGGCGGGTTCTCCGCCGACGCGCTCGCCTCGCGGATCGACGACTGCCAGGCGAAGGTGATCATCACCTCCGACGGCGGCTACCGCCGCGGCGCGCCCTCGGCGCTCAAGCCGGCCGTCGACGAGGCCCGCACCAAGACGAGCGTCGTGGAGAAGGTGCTCGTCGTCCGCCGTACCGGCCAGGACCTGGGCGAGAACGGCTGGGACGACGACGTCGACGTCTGGTGGCACGACGCCGTCGGGTCGGCCTCGACGGAGCACACCCCGGAGGCGTTCGACGCCGAGCACCCGCTCTACGTCATGTACACCTCCGGCACCACCGGGAAGCCCAAGGGCATCCTGCACACGACGGGCGGCTACCTCGTGGGCACGTCGTACACGCACCACGCGGTCTTCGACCTCAAGCCCGAGACCGACGTCTACTGGTGCACGGCCGACATCGGCTGGGTCACCGGCCACAGCTACATCGTCTACGGGCCGCTGGCCAACGGCGCGACCCAGGTGCTCTACGAGGGCACGCCGGACAGCCCGGAGCGTGGTCGCTGGTGGCAGATCATCGAGCAGTACGGCGTCACGATCTTCTACACCGCACCCACCGCGATCCGCTCGTTCATGAAGCAGGGCCGGGAGATCCCGGACCAGCGCGACATGTCGTCGCTGCGGCTGCTGGGCTCGGTCGGCGAGCCGATCAACCCCGAGGCCTACATCTGGTACCGCAACACGATCGGCGGCGACCGCACGCCCGTCGTCGACACCTGGTGGCAGACCGAGACCGGGATGATCATGATCAGCCCGCTGCCGGGCGTGACCGCCGGCAAGCCGGGCTCGGCGATGACGCCGATCCCCGGAGTGTCCGCCGACGTCGTCGACGACGACGGCAACCCGGTGCCCAACGGCTCCGGTGGCTACCTCGTGGTGACCGCGCCATGGCCGTCGATGCTGCGCACGCTGTGGGGCGACGACGACCGCTACGTCGACACCTACTGGTCGCGGTTCAAGAAGCAGGGCTACTACTTCGCCGGTGACGGCGCCAAGAAGGACTCCGACGGGGACATCTGGGTTCTCGGCCGGGTCGACGACGTCATGAACGTGTCGGGCCACCGGCTCTCCACCACCGAGATCGAGTCCGCCCTGGTCTCCCACCCGAAGGTCGCCGAGGCCGCCGTCGTCGGCGCCACCGACCCCGACACCGGCCAGGCCGTGGTCGCCTACGTCATCCTCCGCGAGAACGCGGGTGACGGTGGCGCGGACATCGTCAAGGAGCTCTCCGACCACGTCCGCAAGGAGATCGGCCCGATCGCCAAGCCGCGGCAGATCATGATCGTCCCCGAGCTGCCCAAGACCCGCTCCGGCAAGATCATGCGCCGCCTGCTGCGCGACGTCGCGGAGAAGCGCGAGGTCGGCGACGTCACCACGTTGGCCGATTCGGGGATCATGGATCTCATCTCCGCCGGGCAGGCCACCTCCACCGAGGACTGACGGCGGGCGGCGGCCGCGTGTCACAAGCGTGCGGTCCGAGCGAGCACACTGAACCTCGACCGCCTCGCCATCGTGTGAGGGGTAGGAGGTGTCATGCCGGAGAGCCTGGCCGCGGCGATGCGACAGCTGCACGACGAGCACGCTGCCGCGCTGTGGGCGTTCTGCCTGCACCTCACCGGCAACGACCGGACGCACGCGGAGGACGTCGCGCAGGAGACCCTGCTGCGTGCCTGGCGCCACGCGGCGGTGCTCGAGGAGTCCCGCGGGTCGGTCCGGTCCTGGCTCTTCACCGTGGCCCGCAACATCGTCATCGACGAGTGGCGGTCGAAGCGCACCCGCACCGAGATCCTCACCGACGACCTCGGGGAGCTGTCCAGCGTCGAGGACCGGACCGACGAGCTGTTGCTCTCGTGGGTGGTCGCGGAGGCGCTCACCCAGCTCTCGCACGAGCACCGCACCGTGCTGCTGGAGTGCTACTACCGCGGCCGCTCGGTGGCGGAGGCGTCCCGCCGGCTCGGCGTCCCCGAGGGCACCGTGAAGTCTCGCACCCACTACGCGCTGCGTGCGCTGAAGCTGTCGCTCGAGGAGCTGGGGGTGAGCCAGTGACCTGCCCGTTCGCGACGTACGACGGCGCCTATGTGCTGGGCTCGCTGTCGGCCACGGAGCGCGCCGACTACGAACGCCACCTCGGCACCTGCGAGGAGTGCTCCCGTGCGGTCCGGGAGCTGGCCGGCCTGCCCGGCCTGCTGGGCCGGGTGCCCGCCGACCTGCTGGAGCAGCCGGTCTCCGAGCCGGTCCCGGCGACGTTGCTGCCCCGCCTGATCGCGGAGGCGCGGAAGCACGACCGGCGGCGGAGCATCCGCACGGCCGTGCTCGCTGCCGCTGCCGTCGCCGTCATCGCCGGCGGCTCGGCCGCGCTGGCGGCGGGGCTCCGCGGCGGCGAGACCCCCGAACCCGACGCCGCGCCGACCGCGACGGTCACGATCGCGCCGCCGACGGTCACCACGAGCCCGGAGACCGCGCCGCGGGAGCGGATGGACGCGGTGCAGCGGAGCGGAGCGAAGGGGTGGGTGTCCCTCACCCCGGTGCGGGGCGGCACCCGCCTCGAGCTGAACTGCCGCTACGAAGGACAGCACGCCTACGCCTACGAGATCGTCGTGCGCACCGCCGACGGTCGTGAGGAGACTGCCGGCACGTTCACTGCCGAGCCCGGCAAGTGGGTGCCTTCCGTCGGCCAGGCCTCGGTACCCCCCGAGGACATCGTCGAGGTGGAGGTCGGCAGCAGCTACGGGGCGATCCTGCGGCTCACTCGCTGAACGCCGCCAGCAGCCGGTCCCGCAGGTCGGACATCGGCCACACCGGGGCATGGGCCAGGGGCAGCAGTCCGGGTGACCACTGCCAGGAGGCGATCCGCCGTACGACGTCGGGGTCCTGCGCGATGACCGTGATCGGTACGTCGCGACCGCCCGCGTGATCGGGGTCGCCGCTCACCCAGGACCACGGCTCGTGGTCGCCGAGCACGACGAGCACCCGGTCGGGGTCGGGGTAGGTCTCGAGGAAGGAGAGCAGGGTCTCCCAGGAGTACTCGATCGACTGTCCGTAGAGCGCCTGCGCCCGCTCCGGGTCCGCCTCCTGGTCGACGGGCTCGGCGTCCTCCGTCGTTCCGTCGAAGACCGAGCCGTCGCCGACCTCGTCCCATTCCACCAGGGGCGGCGGTGGGGTCCACGGGTGGTGGCTGGAGATCAGGTCGATCTCCGCGAAGACCGGCGGCCGGTCGGAGCCCGCGAGCTCCTCGCGGCGAAAGTGCTCGAGGGTGAACTGGTCGGGCACCGGGGCGTAGCCGAACCCGGGCCCGGCGTACCCGACGTTGCGCGAGTCGTAGATGTGGTCGAACCCGTAGAACTCCGCCCCTTCCGGCCAGTCCCTCGTGTTCGCGGGGACGTCGAAGACGGTGCGCCACCCGGCTCCGCCGAAGGCGCTGGTGAGGGTGAGCCGGTCGCTGTCGAGCAGCTGCCCGTAGCGTCGCTCACTGTCCACCCACAGCCCGGACTGCGCCGTGGCGTGCGCGAGCCAGCTGCCCGCGCCGAACGTCGGCGAGGTGAGGTAGGCACTGCGCGTCCGGTAGCCGGCGCCGGTGAGGCGACGGGTGCCGTCGGTCAGCACGTCCTCGATGCCCGGTGAGTACGACGAACCGCGGGTCGCGCTCCGGCCGTAGCTCTCGACGAAGACGACCAGCACGTCCTTGCCCCGCAGTCCCGTCAGCAGCTCGTCCTCGGGGACGTCAGCGAACCGGTCCGCCCGGATCTGCTCGGCGAACTCGTCCTGGTCGGCGACCCCGTCGCGCACCTGCTCGACCGTGTCGACCGCCAGCCCGGTCGCACCGGCCGCGGCCACCGGGCCGCCGCCGGCGAGCTGGACGCTCAAGGCGCTGCACACCGCCCAGGCGGTGCCGAGCGCGAGGACCCCCCGCGCCGCGCGGGGCCGGTGGTCGGCCGCGACCCGCGCCACCCGGGCGGCCGCACAGGCGAGCGCGACCAGCACCACGCCGACGAGCAGCACCGCGCCCACCGCGGTCAGCCGCGCAGCGACGTCCCCGATCGAGTCGCCGAGCACGCCGACCCCGGACCCGAAGTAGCCCCAGTCACCGAGCGGGTCGAACGGGCGGTCCAGCACCAGCGCGAAGCCGGCGTTCACCGTCCGGAGCACGACCAGGACGCCGGCGAGCACGCCGAACCCGACCGCCCCCAACAGCCGCGGCCGGGGCGGCAGAACCAGCGCCGCAGCGACGAGGACCAGGCCCTCGACCGGGATCCGCAGCACCTCGCCCGGCGCCAGCCCGTCGGTGGGATCGGGCAGCACCAGGGCGACCCAGAGTCCGACGAACGCCACCGCCGAGAGGGCCCCGGCCGGCATCGGGGGTGCGCCGGCCGGGGCCAGGGGGGGTGACGGAAGCGGCTCCAAACGCTCCCGCCACAAGGATCGGACGTCTCGGGCAAAGGACTCGGCGAGCAGCACCAGTGCGATCGCCAGCGCCACCCGGATCACGACCAGCGGGAGCAGGCCGGATGCCGCGACAGCGAGGACGATGCCTTGGAGCGCCGCTACCACCTTCGCCGAGAACCGGGGTGGCAGCGGTCGCCGTAGCCACCGAATTACCCAGGTCACCGCTACGTACACGTAACGAATTCCGCCGATCGCCAGCACCCACCACCCGACGGCGGGGGCGACGTACAGGCTGAGGACGGCGATCAGGAACGCGTCGACCTCCATGTCGAAGCGGGCCCCGAGCGGGGTCTCGGTGCCCGTCCGGCGGGCGACCTGGCCGTCCACCGCGTCGAGCAGCAGGCCGACGGTCGCGAGGGTCACGACCAGTGCGGTGTTGTCCGGCCCGACGAACGACTGGGCGGTCAGCCCGGCGACACCGCAGGCCAGCACCGCCCGGGTGAGGGTGATCCGGCCGGCCGGCCCGAGCACCGTGCGGTGGCGGGCCAGCGCACCGGCGAGCAGGATGGCGAGCGCGGCCGCGCACAGCAGCGCGACAGTCCACCCGACCGTGCCGACCTGAACCCGATCCACCGCACCTCCGTGTCTAGGGGTTACCGGGTGCTACGTGATGGGAGACCCTACGGTTCAGGGGCAGGCAGCGCCGGACGAGAGGAGACACCGACGGTGCGCGAGGCACGTGCGTTCTGGCTCGCCGAGCCGGGTCGCGGTGAGATCCGGACCGAGCCGCTCCGTGCGCCCGGTCCCGACGAGGTCCTGGTCCGCGCTCTCCGCTCGGGGATCAGCCGCGGCACGGAGACCCTGGTGTTCCGCGGCGGCGTACCGGCCGACCAGCACCAGTCGATGCGGGCGCCGTTCCAGGAGGGCGACTTCCCGGGCCCGGTGAAGTACGGCTACCTCAGCGTCGGCGTCGTCGAGGAGGGCCCGCCCGAGCTGCAGGGACGCCGGGTGTTCTGCCTCTACCCGCACCAGACTGCGTACGTCGTACCAGCCTCCGCCGTGGTGCCGGTGCCGCCGTACGTCCCGACCGCGCGGGCGGTGCTGGCGGGCACGGTCGAGACCGCGGTCAACGCGATGTGGGACGCAGCGCCCCTGGTCGGCGACCGGGTCGCGGTCGTGGGCGCGGGCATGGTCGGCTGCTCGATCGCGCTGCTGCTCCGCCGGATGCCCGGCGTGCGGGTGAGCCTGGTCGACATCAACCCGGCACGGCAGCAGGTCGCCGACGGGCTCGTGGGAGGACTGTTCGCTCCGGAGGACGCCCCCGGGGACTGCGACCTGGTCGTGCATGCATCAGCCACGTCGGCCGGCCTGCAGCGGTCGCTCGAGCTGCTGGCGCCGGAGGGCACCGTGCTCGACGTCAGCTGGTACGGCGACCGGCCGGTCACGGTGCCGCTCGGCGGCGCTTTCCACTCCCGGCGGCTCACGATCCGCGCCAGCCAGGTGGGCGTGGTGGCGCCGGCGCGCCGCGGACGTCGTACGACGACCGACCGGCTGCGGCTCGCGCTGGAGCTCCTCGAGGAGCCCGACTTCGACGCGCTGCTGACGGGTACCTCGCCGCTGGCCGACCTGCCCGCCGTACTCGCCCGGCTGGCCGCCGGCGACCGGACCACGCTCTGCCACTCCATCGACTACGAGGAGACCATGTGACCCCCCAGTTCCGGGTGACCGTCCGCGACCACATGATGGTGGCCCACAGCCTCCGCGGGGAGGTGTTCGGACCCGCGCAGCGGCTGCACGGCGCGACCTTCGTGGTCGACGCGACGTTCGTCGCCGCCGACCTCGACGAGTCGGGGATCGTGGTCGACATCGGGCGCGCGAGCGAGCAACTGAAGGCGGTGCTCGCGGACCTCACCTACCGCAACCTCGACGATGTGGAGAGCCTCGCCGGCGTCAACACCTCGACCGAGGTCCTGGCGCGGCTGGTGGCCGACCGGCTCGCGGACGCCGCGCACCAGGGCCTGCTCGGCCGACCCGCCGACGAGCTCTCGGGCATCGAGGTGACCCTGCGGGAGTCGCACATCGCATGGGCGAGCTACCAGCGACCGCTATGAGCGAAGCGCCCGTCGAGATCAACATCGTCGTCCCCGCGGGGATCGACGACCCAGCGCGTCCCAGCGGCGGCAACCGCTACGACCGTCGGGTGATCGACGAGCTCACCGCCCTCGGGCGGGTCGTGCACGAGCACCGGGTCGCCGACCTTGACCGGGTCCTGTCTCTGCTGTCGGAACTGCCGGACGGTGCGATCGTGGTCGTGGACGGCCTGCTCGTCTGCGTCGCCCCCGACGGCGACCTGCATGACGTCATGCAAGGCAACCCACCCGTCACCCTGCATGACGTCAAGCGAGACAACCCACCCGTCACCCTGCATGACGTCAAGCAGGACGCAGTGGTGGCGGCGTGCGAGCGGCTGCGGGTCGTCGTACTCCTGCACATGCCGTTCGCGGATGCCCACCCCGAGGAGTCGGTACGGCGCGGCGAGCGGGCCGTGCTCTCCGCCGCAGCCGGCGTCGTCACCACGAGCGAGTGGGCACGGAACTGGGTGGTCCGGCAGCACGGCGTGGCGGCGGAGCGGGTGCAGGCGGTGCCACCGGGCGTGGACGACCCCGTCGGTCGAGGAGGTCGCTCTGCGACCGTCGCGAGACCAGAGACTGCCGGGCAGCTGCTCTGCCTCGGCGCGGTGACGTCAGCGAAGGGGCACGACACCCTGTTCACCGCGCTGGCCGAGATCGCGGACCTCGACTGGCAGTGCACGGTGGCCGGCGCGCTCGACCTGGAGCCGGACTACGTCGCCGGCCTGCAGGAGATCGCGCTCCGGTCCGGGATCGCCGACCGGGTGGTCTTCGCCGGCCCGCTCACCGGCGACCGGCTCGAGGTCGCGTTCGACGACGCCGACCTGCTCGTGTCGGCCTCGCGCCGGGAGTCCTACGGGATGGCCGTGACGGAGGCGCTCGCGCACGGGATCCCGGCCGTGATCACGGACGTGGGCGGGCACGGGGAGGCCCTGGGCCGGCTCGACGACGGCACCCTCGCCGGCGTACTCCTGCCGCCCGACGACCCGGACCTCCTGGCAGGCGCCCTGCGCCGGTGGCTCGAGGACCCTGCCGAGCGGGAGCGGCTCCGGTCGACGGCAGACCGGCGGCGGACCGCGCTCGGCTCCTGGGCCGACACCGCCCGCGGGCTCGCCGACGCCATCGACGCGGCAGCGCTGAACCGCACGGACGCCCGACCCGTATCCCCTGACACCACCTACGCACACCGATGAACGGATCGACGATCGCCACGAGGACGAACCGCTGGGTCTGGGTGCGGTTCCTGCTCGGGACCGCGATCCTCGTGGTGCTCGGGTTCCGGCTCGGCGCCGAGCCGTTCGTCGAGGGCGTCCGCCGTGCGGACCTGACCGCGCTCCTGGTGGCGCTCGTGGTCACGGCGGGCACCACCTGGTGCTGCGCCTGGCGATGGAGCCTGCTGTCCCGGCAGCTCGACATCGCGGTGCCGGCGGGGACGGCGTACCGCCGCTACTACCGGTCGCAGCTGCTCAACGCCACGCTCCCCGGTGGGGTCCTCGGCGACCTGCACCGCGGCATCGACCACGGCCGCTCGGCGGGAGCGCTCGGCCGCGGCCTCCGGTCGGTGCTGTGGGACCGCGCGTCCGGCCAGGCGGTCCAGGCATCCCTCGCGATCCTCGCCCTCGTCCTGCTGCCGACCGCCGTCCGGTCGGGCGTCGGGTGGCTGCTGCTCGCCCTCGGCGGCGTCGTCATCGCGCTGACGGCCGCGCTGCCCGCACGAGTACGACGCGCGACCGTCACCGAGCTGCGCACGCTCCGGCCGGTCCTGCCGCAGGTCGTGCTCGCCTCGGCCCTGGCGGCGGGCGGTCACGTCGTGGTGTTCGTGGTCGCGGCCCGGTCGGTCGGCGTCACCGCGCCGCTCGCCGAGCTGGCCGCCCTCGCCCTGGTGGTGCTGCTGGCGTCCGCGCTGCCGCTGTCCGTCGCGGGGTGGGGCCCGCGGGAGGGCGCGGCCGCGTGGCTCTTCGCCGGCGCCGGCATCGGCGCGGAGACCGGCCTCAGCGTCGCCGTCGCGTTCGGCGTCGTGTCGCTCGTCGCTACCCTCCCCGGTGTGCTGATGCTGGCCGACCGGACGCCCGCCGCGATTCCGGCTCCCGATCCCCAGGACGAGGTCCTCAGTGGCTGACCGTCCCTACACCCTGCTCAGCTGCAGCATGTCGCTCGACGGCTACCTCGGCGGCGCGAGCGAGCAGCGGCTGATGCTCTCCAACGAGGCCGACTTCGACCGCGTCGACGAGGTGCGCGCCAGCTGCGACGCGATCCTGGTGGGGGCGACCACGGTCCGCAAGGACAACCCGCGGCTGCTCGTGCGCGACGCCCCGCGCCGCCGGGCCCGCACCGCGGCCGGCCTGCCGGCGTCGCCGGCGAAGGTGACCGTCACCGCCCGCGGCGACCTCGACCCGCACTGCAACTTCTTCACCGCCGGCGACAGCGAGAAGCTCGTCTACTGCAGCACCGAGACGGTCGCGTCCCTCCGCCGCCGGCTGGGACCGCTGGCGACCGTCGTCGACGCCGGGCACTCGCCGCGCCGGATGCGCCGCGTCGGCGAGGACCTGCACGCCCGCGGCATCCGCCGGCTGATGGTCGAGGGCGGCGGCACGGTGCACACCCAGTTCCTGACCGACGGGCTGGCCGACGAGCTGCAGCTGGTGGTCGCGCCGTTCTTCGTCGGCGACTCCCGGGCCCGCCGGTTCGTGGACGACGGCCGGTACCCGTGGTGCCCCGACCACCGCGCCCGGCTCGTCGAGACCCGCGCGATCGGCGACGTCGTACTGCTGCGCTACGCGCTCTCCGACCGGTTCGAGTCCGCCTGATCCGTCGCGTCGGGTCCCGACGCGAGCAGGAGTACGACAACGCCGACCAAGGCCGCGACGACGGACGCCCCGAGCGTCCCGACCTTCGCTGCCTCGGTGAGCGCGGGCGAGTCCGGGAAGGACAGCCCGGCGATGAACAGCGACACCGTGAACCCGATGCCGGCGACGGCCCCGACTCCGGCGATCTGGCCCCAGCTGGTGCGCGCGGGCAGCCGGGCCACGCCGGTGCGGACCGCGATCACGCAGGCGAGCAGGATGCCCACCGGCTTGCCGATCACCAGGCCCGCGGCGATGCCCAGCCCCACGGCCGTGGTCGTCGCGTTCGCGAACACCGCGCCGCCGAGGTCGACGCCCGCGTTGGCGAGGGCGAAGACCGGCAGCACGAGGTACGCCGACAGCGGGTGCAGGTGGTGCTGGAGCCGCTCGACCACGGGCACCGACTCGGCGACGAGGAACTGCAGCCGGTGCACCTCGTCCGGGTCGAGCTCGCGGTCGGCGAGAGCATGCTGGGCGTAGTCCCGCGCAACGTCCGGCTTCAGCAGGGCGGACGCCGGGGTCAGCAGGCCGAGCGCCACCCCGGCGAGGGTGGCGTGCACGCCGGACTCGAAGAGTGCGTACCAGACACCGACGCCGACGACGACGTACGCCGGGATCAACCAGATCCGCAGCAGCCGCATACCGACGATGACCAACAGCAGGCCGAGCGCGGCCGCGAGCCAGACCAGGTCCAGGTCGGCGGTGTAGAAGACCGCGATCACCACGATCGCGCCGATGTCGTCGACGATCGCGAGGGTGAGCAGGAAGAGCCGTGCGGAGGATGGGATCCGGCGGCCCAGCACCCCCAGCACGCCGACGGCGAACGCGATGTCGGTCGCCATCGGGATCCCCCAGCCGGCGCCGGCGTCACCGCCACCGGCAACCGCCACGTAGAGAAGCGCAGGCGCGACCATGCCGCCGACCGCGGCCACGATCGGCAGCGCGGCCGTCCGCGGATCGCGAAGGTCGCCGCTGACCAGCTCGTACTTGATCTCGAGTCCGACGACGAAGAAGAAGATGACCATCAGCGCGTCGTTGACCCAGTGCTGGAGGCTCCCGTCGAGATGGAAGGACCCGACCTCGAGACTCAGATGGGTGTGCCAGAAGTCGCCGTACGACTCCGACCAGGGCGAGTTCGCCCACACCAGCGCGGCCGCCGCTGCCAGGAGCAGCAGGACCGACCCGGCCGACTCGACCCGGAGGAACTCGCGGAGCGGCCGCGCGACGTACCTGGCCAGCGGCCGGTCGCTTGACGACAGCACCGGCCCCGCTCGCCAGAGGTCGGCCGGGCGTCGCGGTGGAGTGGACGGTGAGTCGTTCACGGCGGCGGAACCTCGCATCGCTCGGTGTCGGGGGTCGTTCGGCTGGTGCCGACCAGACTTCCCGGCTCACCTGACTGAGATCCTAGTGGCCGCGACAGGCGGCTTCGGTAGGGTCGGTCGCATGGCCGTCGAACAGCTCCGCGAAGAGCCCACGATCGGGCGCCTGGTCAAGGACGCCCAGACCGAGTTCTCCACGCTCGTGCGCAAGGAGATCCAGCTCGCCAAGTCAGAGCTGAAGGTCAGCGTGACCGCCGGAGGCCTCGGCACCGTGCTGCTGCTCTCCGCCGTGTTCTTCCTGGTGCTCTTCATCATCATCTTGTCGGTGGCGGCCGGCTACTTCATCAACTGGAACGGCGATGGCCTCGCCCTGCACTGGGCGTTCCTCATCGTCTCCGGCTTCTGGCTCCTGGTGGCGGCGCTGTGCATCCTCCTCGGGATCAAGAAGCTCAAGCAGGTCAAGGCGCCCGAGAAGGCGATCGAGCAGGGCCGCGAGATCCCGCGCGCGCTCAAGGGCAAGTCCTGACCCAGGCAGTGTTGCGGGTCCGAGGGGGTCACGATGGCGCGGCAACCGGCGGTCGCCGGACGAGCGGAGCAGCTGCTCGGCTCCTCGGTGATCTCGACCGCGCCGGTGGCCGGCGGTGACGTCTCCAGCGCGGTGAAGCTGCGGCTGTCCAACGGCCGCACCGCGTTCCTCAAGACGCTCACCCAGGCCCCGCCCTCGTTCTTCGAGCGGGAGGCCGCCGGGCTGCGCTGGCTGGCCGAGGTCGACGACGGCGTCGCGACCCCCGAGGTGCTCGGCGTCGACGCCGACTGCCTGATCCTCGCCTGGGTCGAGACCACCCGCCCCGGACAGGAGGCAGCGGCAGCCTTCGGGCGCGCTCTGGCCCGCACCCACCTCACGGGCGCGCCGTCGTACGGCTTCGACACCGACGGCTACATCGGACGACTGCCTCTCAACAACCAGCCGCTGCCGACCTGGGCGGAGTTCTACGTCGAGCGCCGGATCACGCCGTACCTCCGGGTCGCCCGCGACAAGGGCCTGGTCGCCCCCGCCGACGCCGACCTCATCGAGCGTGCCGCCGCGCGGGTCGGCGAGATCGTGCCCGACGAACGGCCCTCGCGGCTGCACGGCGACCTCTGGAACGGCAACGTGCTGTGGGGCCAGGAGGACCGGGTCGTCGCGATCGACCCCGCGGCGTACGGCGGACACCGCGAGATCGACCTCGCCATGCTGACCCTCTTCGGCCTGCCCCAGCTCCCCCACGTGATGGCGGCGTACGACGAGGTCGCCCCGCTCGGCGACGACTGGCAGGACCGGCTCGGGATCCACCAGCTCTTCCCACTGATCGTCCACGCCTGTCTCTTCGGCGGTGGCTACGGCGCTCGCGCCGCCAAGATCGCCGCGCGCTACCTGTAGGGGCGATCCGGCCGGTTCACCGGCCGCCGAGCAATTACTACACAACCGTAGGTTCACGGGCTAGGGTCGCCAGGTCCTGCAGGACCTTCCTTGCAGCCTGGAGCCACGTGGAGCACCGCATGAAGCGACGTCTCGTCTGCGCAGCGAGCGCAACCGCCCTGATCGGCGCGACCATGGTGGCGGTGTCAGCCCCCGCGGGTGCCGACCCGTCGGCCCCTGCGGTTGCCCCGCTCTACCGGGAGTACGTCGCGATGGGCGACTCGTACACGGCGTCCACGGGCTACTCCTCGCTGCCCACGACCGAGTACGTGCCGGTGGGCTGCGCGCAGGCCCGGACGGACTACCCGCACCAGGTCGCAGCCCTGCTCGCGGTGGAGACCTTCATCGACGCATCGTGCGGCGGAGCCACGATCGACGACCTCACCAGCCCCCAGAACACAGCCGCCGGCGTCAATCCGCCCCAGCTCGTCCGGCTCACCCCGACCACCGACCTGGTGACGATCGGCATCGGCGGCAACGACATCGGCATGGTTCAGATCGGCATCGACTGTGCCATCGCCGGGGTGACGCTCACCTCCTGCAAGACCAAGTACACCCGCGGCGGCGTCGACCAGGTGTCGGTCAGGATCGCCGCCACACTGAACGAGCTCGAGACCGCCGTCGACGCCGTCCACGCCCGCTCGCCGCACGCGCGCGTCGTCCTGGTCAACTACCTGGAGACGGTGCCGGACAGCGGGCAGAGCTGCTATCCGCTCGTCCCGATCAACCCACGGGACATGGCGTGGTTCGCCGCCAAGTTCAAGGAGATGAACGCGATGCTCGCGACAGCGGCCGAGCGCACCAGCGCCGAGCTCGTGGACACCTACACCCCGACGATCGGCCACAACGTCTGCGCGGCTCCCACGCAACGCTACGTGGAGACGCTCGGCGTCCTCACCCTCAACCCGATCGGCAGCATCTCCGCACCGCTCCACCCCAACCGGGCCGGCGCCAACGCGCAGTCGCGCATCATCCACGCCTGGCTCGCTCGAGGCTGAGACCGGGCGGCTCCTACCCGCGGTCGGTGCCGAGTCGGCTCATCTCGACACGTCGCCAGTGCCGAGTCGGCTCATCTCGACACGTCGCCAGTGCCGAGTCGGCTCATCTCAGAACGCGCCGACTCGGCGACGTACCGGACCCGAAACGCGCCGACTCGGCGACGTACCGGACCCGAAACGCGCCGACTCAGCGACGTACCGGGCGGGCGCTGACGCGCCTCTCAGCCATCGCTCAGCCGGATTGGGCATCATGGGGGCGTGTCCACCCGCCCCCCGCACCTCCCGCGCGTCCTTGTCGTCGACGACGATCGCGCGGTGCGTGAGTCGCTGCGGCGGTCCCTGGAGTTCAACGGGTACGACGTGCACCTGGCCGGTGACGGGGCCGAGGCGCTCGCCGGCATCGGCGCGGTGGCGCCCGACGTGGTCGTGATGGACGTGATGATGCCGCGGCTCGACGGCCTGGACGCGACGCGGGCGCTGCGCGCGGCGGGCAACGACGTACCGATCCTGGTGCTGACCGCCCGCGACGCGGTCGGCGACCGGGTGGAGGGTCTCGACGCGGGGGCGGACGACTACCTGACCAAGCCGTTCGCGCTGCAGGAGCTGCTCGCCCGGCTGCGGGCGCTGCTGCGCCGGGTCGTGCCCCACGAGGACGGCGACGAGGAGGAGGTGCTCACCTTCTCCGACCTCACCATGAACGTCACCACCCGCGAGGTCACCCGCGGCGAGCGGGCGATCGAGCTGACCCGCACCGAGTTCACGCTGCTCGAGATGTTCCTGCGGCGGCCGCGGCGGGTGCTCGAGCGCAGCTTCATCCTCGAGGAGGTGTGGGGCTACGACTTCCCCACGACCGCGAACTCGCTCGAGGTCTACGTCGGCTACCTCCGCCGCAAGACCGAGTCGGGCGAGGAGACGCGGCTGATCCACACCGTGCGCGGCGTGGGTTATGTGCTGAAGGAGTCATGAGCACGTTCTGGGCCGGGACCGGCCTCGCGGTCGGCCCGGGTCCGGACGGCCGGTGGCACTACCGGCGGTCGCTCGCCAGCCGGGTGATCCTGCTGACCACGATGACGGTGGGCCTGGTGGTCGCGTTCGTCGCGGTCGTCGCCTACGCGACCACCCGGGTCCAGATGCAGCAGAGCCTCGACGACTCGCTGATGGAGCGGGCCCACAAGGCGGCGCAGTCCGACGTGCTCCTCAGGAGCCTCGACCAGAACGTGCCGTCGTGGGCGTTCGGCGCGGCCGACGTACGGATCGCGTTCCTGCCCGCCGAGGGCGAGGGCCGGGTGCTCGACGACGGGCCGAACATCGTCCTGGGCCAGCCGGAGCGCGAGGTCGCCCAGGGCGAGCGCGAGTCGAGCATCCGCACCATCCGGATCGAGGGCGAGCGCTACCGCGTCGTCACGGTGCCGACCCGCCAACCCGGCATCGCGCTGGTGATCGCACAGCCGCTCGAGGACCAGGACCGGATCCTGTCCCGGTTGGGCTGGGTGACCGTCGCGTTCGGCGGGCTCGGCGTCCTGGCCGCCGGCTTCGCGGGTTGGCTGGTCGCCAGCAGCGGCCTGCGTCCGGTCCGCCGGCTGACCCTCGCCGTGGAGCGGATCGCGCGCACCGAGGACCTCACCAGGCTGCCGGTCGAGGGCGACGACGAGGTGGCACGGCTCGCCACCGCGTTCAACATGATGCTGACCGCGCTCGACGCCTCCCGGGTGCGACAGCGGCAGCTGGTCGCCGACGCCAGCCACGAGCTGCGCACCCCGCTGACCTCGCTGCGGACCAACATCGACCTGCTCACCATGTCCGGCGGCGACGCGGCGTCCCTGCCGGCCGACGCGCGGGCCGAGCTGATGGAGGACATCCGCGCCCAGATCGAGGAGCTGACCACGCTCATCGGCGACCTGACCGAGCTCGCCCGCGACGAGCCGGTGCCGCCGACCGTCGAGCCGGTCGACCTCGCGGACGTCGTCGACCACGCCGTCCAACGGGTACGGCGCCGCGCCCCCGACGTGACCTTCGAGGTGTTCACGCGCCCCTGGTGGGTCGTGGGCGAGGCGCCCGCCCTCGAGCGTGCGGTGACCAACCTGCTCGACAACGCCGCGAAGTGGAGCCCCGAGGGCGGGTTGGTGACCGTCCGGCTCAGCGACGGCGTACTGACCGTCGACGACCAGGGCCCGGGCATCCCCGAGGACGAGCGTGCCCGCATCTTCGATAGGTTCTGGCGGTCCGCCGACTCCCGGACGCTTCCGGGTTCCGGCCTCGGGCTCGCCATCGTCCGCCAGGTCGCCGAGCGGCACGCCGGGTCGGTGCAGGCGACGGAGAATGTCGGTGGAGGGGCACGGGTCGTGCTCAAGCTGCCGGGAACGGAGAAGGTGGATGCGTAGGTCGGTCGCAGCGGGCGCCGCCGTACTGCTCCTTGCGCTCGCCGGGTGCGGCGACGGGGAAGAGGTCGGCGAGAAGCCCGACCTCCCCGACGAGACGCCGGCGCTGTGGAACCCCTGCGACGTCCTCGACGACCGGTTCGTCGAGAAGACCTTCGGCACCGTCGCCGAGGAGGACAACGGCGAGCCGACGCTCCCCGAGTGCCGGTTCGCCCCGGACGAGGGGACGGGGCAGCCGGTCGTCACCGCCAACTACTCGCTGTTCTCGGGCACCCTCGACGAGGCCTGGGACAAGATGGGCCAGCCCGAGAAGGCCGACGTGCGCGAGCCGAAGATCCCCGGGGCCGAGTCCTCGAAGGTGGTCGTCGCCGTCGTGAAGAAGCAGCTCTACGTCGACGGCTTCGTCCAGAACGGCGAGCTGATCCAGCAGGTCGCGGTCGTCGCCCCGGCGCCGTACGACGAGGACCGGATCGTCGCCGGCGTGGAGAAGACCCTCACCCGGCTCGCCACGCACGCGGCGGAGTCGGGCCTCGAGGGCACGGACTGAGCAAACTCCGCTGACGCCGGTTGACGCGTCACCCGCTTGTGTCCGACGAGTGCTCGGGACAAGGTGGGGAGCGTGGACACCATCGAGCGGATCGTCATCATCGGAGGCGGCCTCGCCGCCGCCAACGCCGCCGAGACCCTGCGGCAGGAGGGCTTCACCGGCACCCTGACGGTGGTCGGCAAGGAGCCACACCTGCCCTACGAGCGGCCGCCGCTCTCCAAGGGCTACCTGATGGGCAAGAAGACCGCCGACGACCTGCCGCCTCACGACGCCGCCTGGTACGACGAGCACGACGTGGCAGTGCTGAGCGGCACCGAGGCGACCGCGATCGACCCTGCCGCCCGCACGGTGAGCGTCGACTCCGGCGACACCCTGGAGTACGACGCCCTCCTGCTCGCCACGGGCGCCGAGCCCCGCGTGCCTGACCTGCCGGGAGCGGCTGCCGCGTCGTACCTGCGGACCAAGGAGGACTCCGACCACCTCAGGGAGGCGCTCGCGGCGGGCGGGAAGGCGGTCCTGGTCGGCGGCGGCTGGATCGGGCTCGAGCTCGCCGCCGCCGCGCGTCAGGCGGGAATGGACGTGACGGTGCTCGAGATGGCCCCGTTGCCGCTCGGAGGCGTGCTCGGCGAGACGGTGGCGCGCTACCTGGTCGAGCTCCACACCCACAACGGCGTCGACATCCGCACCGGGGTCACCGTCGAGTCGATCGAGACGGCGGACGGCCGGGCGACCGGCGTGGTCACGGCCGACGGCACGCTGCCCGCGGACCTCGTCGTCGTCGCGGTCGGCGCCGCCCCGGTCACGGGGCTCGCCGAGGCCGCCGGCCTCACGATCGCCGGCCGCGAGGCCGGTGGCGGGGTCGCCGTCGACGAGCACCTGCGCACCTCCGATCCCCACATCTGGGCGGCCGGTGACGTCGCCAACGCCGCTCACACCCGGCTCGGGCCGCTGCGCGTCGAGCACTGGGACAACGCCATCCGCCAGGGCAAGGCGGTCGCCCGGTCGATGCTCGGCCAGGACGTCGCCTACGACTGGCAGCCGTACTTCTACACCGACCAGTTCGACTTCGGGATGGAGTACGTCGGCCGCGGCTCGGCCGACGACGACGTCGAGATCCGCGGCTCGCTGGAGTCCGGCGAGTTCATCGCCTACTGGCTGGCCGGCGACACGGTGACTGCCGGCATGAACGTCAACATCTGGGACGTCAACGACCAGCTGCGCGAGCTGATCGGCTCCGAGGTGGACCGGGCGGACCTCACCGACCTGCGTTAGGGGCGGTCCTGGTCGAGGGCACGGAGCAGGCGCTCGGCCTTCCACCGGGTCTCGGCGTACTCGTCGGCCACCTCGGAGTCGACCGTGATCCCGCCGCCGGTGCCGATCAGGTAGCCGTCGCCCGCGGACAGCAGCGAGCGGATCACCACACCGAGGTCGGCCCGGCCGTCGCCGGAGACCCAGCCGAACGCGCCGGCGTACGCACCCCTCGGGGTCGCCTCCACCGCGTCGATGATCTCCATGGTCCGCAGCTTCGGCGCGCCGGTCATCGACCCGGCGGGGAACAGCGCGCGGAGGGCGCCGACCGTCGACACGTCGTCGCGCAGGCGTCCGCGCACGGTCGACACCAGCTGGTGCACCGACGCGTACGACTCGACCTCCATCAGCACCGGGACCTCCACGCTGCCGACCTTGCACACCTGGGACAGGTCGTTGCGGAGCAGGTCGACGATCATCAGGTTCTCGGCCCGGTACTTCGGGTCCGTCGCCAGTCGCTCACGCGCGGCCTGGTCCTCGACGGCAGTCTCACCGCGGGCCGTCGTCCCCTTGATCGGCTTGGTCTCCAGCGTCCGGTCCCCCGTCACCAGCGCG
This sequence comes from Nocardioides immobilis, assembly GCF_003515065.1. GTDB lineage: Bacteria > Actinomycetota > Actinomycetes > Propionibacteriales > Nocardioidaceae > Nocardioides > Nocardioides immobilis. Next base: position 2,263 of record NZ_QXGH01000004.1, on the reverse strand, counting down.
TAGCGCTCCGGTGACGAGCTGAGCAGCCAGCCCGACGCCTCCGGCCGGCCCGGCACGCTGTGCTGCAGGAAGCCGGCGTAGGGAGCGGGATTGAGGCTGCGCAGCTTGAGGTACGCCGTCGCGGGGTCGGTGTCGCTCGCGATCCGCAGCCGATGGGTGAGGTTGACCTCGTAGGAGTTGCCCGCACGGAGGTGCTCCTGGACGGCCGCGAACGCGGCTTCGTAGTCCGCAGGGGGTGAAGTTGACGGGGAATCCTGGCGCTTGTCGGGCGTTGCAACGGCCGACATGTGCAGGAATCCCCGGTCGACCGGGGATTCCTGCAAGGCGCCGCCCGGGTGCTCGAACATCCGCACGTGCGAGGGCCGCATCCAGATCGCGTCGGGCAGGTCGGGGTCCGGGCGGGCGGAGAGGTCGGGCCGAGCGGCGTAGCCGAAGTAGCCGAACCACTGGTCGGTGGGCGAGCCCGCGTCCAGCTCCGCCTCGAGTACGACGAACGGGTCGTCGCCGACCACGACACTGGCCCCGCCCGCGTGGCGGGTGACCTCCCTCCGCTCGGCCGAGTAGGTCAGCGAGACGTCGTCGTCGTCGAGCCAGCCGATGATCGAGCGCTGGCGGGACCACTGGCGCGCGCCGCCGCCGTCGAGCCAGACGCAGCGCGGATGCCCGGCCGCGACCTCGGTGAACGCCGCAGCGGCGTCGCCACGGGTGCTCACTGGACTACCTTCCTCGCGTCGGCGGTCCTGGACGGGCCGCTGATGCACCCCAGGTGCCGTCGGGTCACTGCCCTGCTCGCTCGACCCCTTGAGGTCCACGATGAGTTCTGCAGGGCCCGGCGGACACCCGGGACGCCGTGATCGTCGACAGGGCTGTGCGCCAAGGCCGACCGCGTGGATGGCTGGGAGCGCCGATCAGTGAGCTGACAGACAGATGCGTCCCGGCACCGAAAAGCGGGTGCCTCCCCACTGGGTCTAGCAGCGAGGAGGCTGACGTGAAGTCTGCCAGCACCACCCCGAACAACAAACTGCCCGACCAGCCCGTCAACCGTGTCACCGCCGGTGTGGACTGGGCCAGCGAGGACCACGCGGTCAGCATCGTCGACGACCGCGGCCGCGAAGTCGCCCGCAAGAGCGTCGAGCACACCGCGGCTGGTCTGCGCGCACTGGTGAAGTTCCTGGTCAATCACGGTGTCGGCGAGGTCGCCATCGAACGTGGCGACGGACCTGTCGTCGATGCCCTGCTCGACGCCGACCTGACCGTGGTCGTGATCAGCCCGAACCGGCTCAAGAACCTCCGCAGCCGCTACGGGTCGGCCGGCAACAAGGACGACCGGTTCGACGCCTACGTCCTGGCCGACACCCTGCGCACCGACCGGACCCAGCTGCGGCCGCTGACCCACGACAGTGAGGCCACCAAGACACTGCGCGCCACCGTTCGCGCCCGCCGCGAGCTGGTCAAGCACCGCGTCGCGTTGTGCAACCAGCTCCGTGCGCACCTGCAGGCCGCGTTCCCCGGCGCCGTGGGTCTCTTCAAGGACCTCGACTCCCAGATCAGTCTGCGGTTCCTGGCCCGCTTCGACTCCCAGGAGCGCGCGGACTGGCTCAGCGTGAAGCGCCTGGCAGCGTGGTTGAGCAGCGTCGGCTACTGCGGCCGCAAGGACCCCGCCGACCTGTTCGCTCACCTGCAGACCGCGCCCCGCGGACCGGTCGGACCCGACGGCGCCGCCCGCGCCCACGTCACCCGCGCCATGCTCAACGTTCTGAACGAGCTCGTTGAGCAGATCGCGACCCTGGAAGCTCAGATCGCCGAACAGCTCGAGCTGCACGCCGACGCCCACATCTTCCAGTCCCTGCCCCGCGGCGGCACCGTGCGCGCCGCCCGCCTGCTGGCCGAGATCGGTGATGTCCGAGGCCGATTCCCCGATGCAGCGTCCCTGGCCTGCTTGGCCGGCGTCGCGCCTTCGACCAAACAGTCCGGGAAGCACAAGGCCGTCACCTACCGATGGGCAGTCAACAAGGAACTCCGTGATGCGGTCTGCGACTTCGCCGGCGACTCCCGCCGAGCCAACCCCTGGGCCGCGAAGATCTACAACGACGCCACCGCTCGCGGCAAGGACCATCCCCACGCCACCCGCATCCTGGCCCGAGCCTGGCTCGGTGTGATCTGGCGCTGCTGGCAGAACGACACCGCCTACGACCCCGACCAACACGGCGCCCTCAGAGCACTCCTCGACGCCGCTGACGCGGCCTGACGTTGACACAGGGCT
>NZ_QXGH01000001.1 GCF_003515065.1 Nocardioides immobilis | reverse complement strand
TCCACGGCTACCTCGACGACCTACCGCCGGTCGAGTTCGAAGGGAGGTTCTACGCTACCCAGCAGGGCCAGAGCGCCCTGGTTGAAATCAAATGACCAGAGCCTCCATCAGACCCAGGGCGATTCAGGCTACCTGTTGCCGGAGGACTAGGAGGCGGAATGTATTCCGCTGCCCAACTGGCGACGGATCCATCCGAGTGTCGCGCCGCCCAGCGACGCTCCTGCGGCTCCCCGCCCAACGCGCCTATCGACACGCACCTCGCGGGTGAACCGGCCGGCGTACGGCCTTCGGCCGACGCCTCAGCGTTCGCCAGCTCAGGCCGGCCCATGTCGGGCGGCGTGACTTCCCGACCTCTCCAGGCTCGTGAAGGATGACCTTCGAAACCAAGAGGCCCGCGCAGCGACTCGGGTCACTGGCTGGACCGGCTCGTGGCGGCTCCGCCCCACGGCTAGAAGCCAGTCCAATTCCGCTCGGCGGAAATCACAGTTCTCACAGCAAGTCCCGAGAGGACACGATCGCATGGTGAACGCACTGCACGTCACCATCTGGCCCGCCTCCCGCGACGACGCTAGTCAAGAGTTTGTCCTGCTCCATGGGTGGGCGTGTGACTCTGCGGACTGGGCTCCGCTCATCCCGCGACTTCGTGAATCCGGCACTGTGTACGCCGTAGACCTTCCTGGGTCGGGTGGTTCAATCGGTGACCCGGGCCCGTACACGCTCCCGCACGCTGCTGCAACAGTTGCGGAAACCCTGCGCGAAACGGGCGTCCGATCGCCGATCCTGATCGGACACTCGGCGGGGTGCGAAGTCGCGGTTGCCCTAGCCGAGAAACCGGGTTTCGACGCGCGTGCCATTGTCGCCATCGACCCGGCCTACGGGTTTCCCGACCACGACAGGGACCGCATCAAGGCTGTCGCGCAGCGTTTGGAGGACGAGGACCCCCGTGAGGTCGCGTTGGAGTACTTCAACGGCATCGATGGCGGGTCCACCCCCGAGCACGTGAGGAAGCATCATCCATTTCGGCTGCAAGCCAGCGACAAGGCGATGCGTGAGTCGTTTCGTGAGTTCGCTTTCGGGCCCGGCGCGTTCCACTTCAACCCGGAGTGCAGCGAGCGTCATCGCTCACGCAGGGTGCCGCTGCTAGCGATCTACCGAAACGACAGCCGCGCCGCTGCTGCGCCCGACTTCGTCGTCCAGTCACTCGATCGCGTGATCACACGTACGGATGCCGGGCACTGGCTGCATCTCGAAGATCCGCAGACCTTCATCAAGGACGTGACCGACTGGCTCGACCTCGTGACTGCGCGGAAAGCTTGACGCCGCTGGGGAGGTGAGGTGGGTAGTCGGCGGACAGTCCCGTCCATGGGCTTCCCTACGAGTGGGCTGCGACCCAATCACGCAGCCGGTTGAGAAAGGCCGGATAATCCTCGCGGAAGGACGAGTGCCCAGAACCCTCGATGGTTTCCACGTCGAGGCCACGAGTCCGTAGTTCCGCCGCATGCTCGGGGGTGATGTAAGAGCTGCCGTCCGCTCCCAATACCAAGGTAGGCACGGCTGCGTCTTCCGGGGAGTGGTCGTAGCCGGCTCCGCTGGCGAGACCGGGGATCGTGGCTGGGTCCATGCGCCACATCGACTCCCATCGGAGCTGCAAGTCGGCCTCCGGCCACTTAGGGCCGAGCGTTTCCCGCAACTGCGCTTGGTCCGTCCACAGAAGCCACGAGTTCCACTGAGCCCGCGATCTCGAGTCGTCGGCCGCAGACATCTGCCACGCAGGGTCGAGATAGATCGCGCTTGCTGGCCGTAGAGTCTTGGCCGCGATAGCGAGCGCCATGCCTCCGAGGGAATGCCCTACTGCAAGGTCGAGTCGAGTGTCTCCATAGGACTCCACGAGGTCGAGTGCCCAGTCGGTCGGCGAATAGCGTCCTCGGGGGCTTTGTCCGTGACCTCGCAGGTCAGGTGCGTAGACCTTGAAGCCGTCGTCCGCCAGGTCAGGTCCCAGCCGATGCCATGACGCACTGTCACTGAAGAGGCCATGCACGAGGAGGGCTGTCCGGTCGCCGTGCCCCCAGGTCCGCATGTGAAGTCGCACTTCACCAGTCTCACCGCCGGGACGCCGTGCTGCACAGGGCGGCCTCTCGCTGACCGATAAGCGCGTCTGCTCCGCTGGGCGAAAAGTGACACGAGCCACTTCGGGAGATCCCCCGTCATAGTGTGTCAATGCCGTTCTTGCACAACGGAGAGGTTCGCCTCTTCTACACGACCCATGGGTGGAACAGCGGATCGTCCCCCCTCGTGTTCGTCCACGGGTGGACCTGCGATTCGAACGACTGGGTGTGGCAGCTCTCGCACTTTAGTTCCGCCCGAACCTGCCTCGCCCTCGACCTCCGCGGGCACGGGCGGTCGTCTGTGCCGTCTTCGGGATTCCGCCTGGTCGACTACGCCACCGACGTGGTGGCCGTACTTGAGGAGGTCGGTCCGGCTGTCCTCGTCGGGCACTCCATGGGTGCATTGGTCAGTTCATTAGTGGCGGTCGATCGACCCGACCTCGTTAAGGCACTCGTCGTCGTGGACGCTCCGTATGCCCTCGAAGCAGACGTCGTACAGGCCGCCGCGGCTTTTGCCGACCGAGTCAAGGGAGTCGATGGAATCGAACAGGTTCTAACTTGGCTTACTGGAGCGGACGGTCCAGCAACTCCTGCATGGTTGGCCATGTGAATCGCCCTGGGTTTCTTGGAGGCTCCTGACCTTGGAAACGAGGATGGAGCTATGCCGAAGGAGCAGGTGCCCGGGAAGCCGCAGACGCGGCGTTACACCCCGGAGGAGAAGGCCGCGGCGGTCCGGATGGTCCGCACGCTGCGAGCAGAGCTGGGAACCGAGCACGGGACGATCCAGCGGGTCGCGACCCAGTTGGGTTACGGCGTGGAGTCGGTGCGGCAGTGGGTCAAGCAGGCTGACATCGACGATGGCCACGCACCCGGGGTGAGCACCGCGGACGCGAAGCGGATCAAGGAGCTCGAGCAGGAGTTGCGTGAGCTGCGCCGGGCGAACGAGATCCTGAAGAGGGCCGCCAGTTTCTTCGGGGCGGAGCTCGACCGCCAACACAAGAAGTAGTCGCGTTCATCGATGCCAACCGCGACGACGTCGTGGGCGGCAAGAAGCTCGGGGTCGAGTCCATCTGCAGCACCCTGTCCAAGGCAGGGCTGCAGGTGGCTCCGAGCACCTACTACGCCGCGAAGTCCCGGCAGCCGTCGTTGCGCGCTCAGCGTGACGCCGTGCTGCGGCCGGCGCTACGAAGCCTGTGGGAGGACAACTACCGGGTCTACGGGGCACGCAAGCTGTGGAAGGCCGCCAAGCGCGCCGGCCACGAGGTCGGCCGTGACCGGGTCGCCCGGCTGATGCGTGCCGAGGGCATCGAGGGCGTGCGGCGCACCAAACGGGTCCGCACCACCAGACCGGACCCCGCTGCTGCTCGGCACCCGGACCTGGTGAAACGGGACTTCACCGCAACGGCACCGAATCAGTTGTGGGTCACCGACCTGACGTTCGTGCCGACGTTCGCCGGGGTCGCCTACGTCTGCTTCATCATCGACGCCTTCTCTCGGATGATCGTCGGGTGGCGGGTCGCGTCGAACATGCGCACCGAGACGGTGCTCGACGCGATCGAGATGGCCCGCTGGTCCCGTGGCACCCAGCTCGCGGGCCTGCGGTGCCACAGCGATGCCGGGTCGCAGTTCACCAGCCTGCGATACGGGGAGCGACTCGCCGAGATCGGCGCCGTTCCGTCGATCGGCACCGTGGGCGATTCCTACGACAACGCGCTCGCCGAGACCGTCAACGGCTACTACAAGGCCGAGCTCATCCGCGGCCCAGCACGACCGGGGCCGTGGCGCACCGTCGATGACGTCGAGCTCGCCACCCTCGGCTGGGTCCACTGGCACAACCACCAGCGGCTCCACGGCTACCTCGACGACCTACCGCCGGTCGAGTTCGAAGGGAGGTTCTACGCTACCCAGCAGGGCCAGAGCGCCCTGGTTGAAATCAAATGACCAGAGCCTCCATCAGACCCAGGGCGATTCAATGTGGCACCGCCGTCGCATCTTGGCCATGCCTCACCACGCACTCATCGAGACCGTCGTCGACGTGCACCAGTCGGCAGATTCCATCGCAAACTCGCCCAACTCTCAGCAACTCTGGGCCCGACGGAGCATGCCGGTGTTGGCAGTGGGCACCCAGGAGGTCGTCGCAGAACAAGAACGCGCACACTTCAAGGACCACCGCAGCCGGGCCGTGACGCTCGAAGGCTGTGGTCACTGGATCCATCAGGAGCGACCCGGCGAATTCAACGAGTTGCTAGAGGACTGGCTCTGTGCGCTCGACTAGTTGATGCACGCACCGACGCACAGAGCAATTCCGGTCCGGGCTTGCACGCTTGGGGTTCGGACGTCAACGCGCGCGGTCCTGCGCCAACGCACAGCTGCACACGACTCCAGACGGCACTCGGACGCGAGGCTTCGGCCGACTTGTGCCCGGGACGCATCGACGCGGCTCACCGCGTGGCCCCACCCTCAGGAAGGTGACAAACAGTGGATCTCGGTCTAGCAGGCAGAGTGGTCTTGGTGGCCGGAGGGAGTGGGATGCTCGGTCAGGCCATCGCCCGCACCTTCGTCGATGAAGGAGCGGAGGTGGTGTTGTTGGGCCGGGAGTCGAGAGCTTTGGCACGCGCCGCTGAGACTCTGTCGGCCTCGGTACGGCAGGTTGCTGCCGACTCTCGCGATCCCCAGCAAGTCGCTCAGGCTTTTGCGGACATCGCCCGGGACGTCGGTGAGGTGGACGTACTTGTGAATGCGGCCGCTCCGTCTGCTGGTCGCGGTGCCTATGACTCGATGTCCGAGCCGGAAGGGGTGTTGGCAGCCGTCGAGACGAAGGTCGTCGGCTACCTGAATCTCGCGCGAGAGGCTATGCCGGCCATGGTCGCGAGGAACCACGGGCGGATCATCAACATCAGTGGTCTGAATGTTTACCGAACTGGTTCGGTGACCGGGACGATCAGGAATGCCGGCGTCGTAGCTTTGTCGAAGAACCTAGCCGACGAGCTCGTAGGGACCGGAGTCACGTCCAACGTGGTGCATCCCGGATTAGTGCTGGACGCGCACTCCGGAACGGCGGTCGAGCCAGGGCAGACAACGGACAGAGAGGTGGCTGCAGCGGTCGCGTTCCTAGCTTCCGAACTGGCCGCCACCATCTCGGGAACATCGATCAGCCTCGGGCACCAGAACGAGGGTTTCATCCACTACTAGCCCCCCGATACACCGAGCAGAGTCGTCAGACTCCAGCGCTCGCCCTGATTGTTCGACTCTCTGAGGACGGAGAATCGTGTGACACAGTTGAGCGATTGCAACGTCGTCCTAGTGCCGGGTGCATGGCACGGCGCCTGGGCATGGGCCAAGGTTGTGGCCCGCCTGCGGGCATTGGGCATCAACACGCTAGCGATGGATCTTCCGGGTCAGGGACGTGGTGATGGACGCCATGATCTCGAGGGACACGCCGATGTCCTGCAGAGCGTCGTCTCCGGGCTGACCGGCCGCACCCTAGTCTGCGGCCACTCCTACGGTGGAGCCGTCGTCGGTGAAGCCACGCTGCGCTCTCAAGGTCCCCTTCGGCTCCTCTTCCTGGCCGCCTTCATGCTCGATCGCGGGGAGTGCTGCATGAGCGTCAACGACGTCGCAGGGGAATCGGCTTCGGGCAGCGACTCATTCGAATGGGTCGACGACGATCACGTCCTCATCCCTCGCGAGGCGGCGATGGAGGCGTTCTACCGCGATGTCATCCCTGACGAAGCGCAGGACGCGCTCGACCGCCTCACACCAGAACATCGCGACACCGTCTACGGCATCGCGCAGCACGCCGGGTGGAGCCAACATCGGTCCAGTTACGTGCTGTGCGGGCGAGACCGAGCCATCGTGCCCGCTGTACAGCGCAAGATGGCCACCCGCGCAGACTTGGCCTACTACCTGGACGCCGGCCACTCCGCCATGTTGTCGCACCCCGAGCTCGTAAGCGCCATCATGGTCGCGGAGCTACTGCGCGAGGACTTGGCGCAGACGGGGGAGCACCCCACTCAAGGACTGCCGGCGGCAGTTGCGAAATAGACGCGCCGCATTCGGGCCGCGAGGCGTCGCACCAGCACGCCGACCTCCTGCTCGAGGTGGCGGAGTGCCTCGGTGCGGCCGGAGTCGGCGCCCGCGTTCATTGCGTGAGCTCCTCGATCTCGTCGAGGTCACTGGTCGCCTCGGGGGCGACCTCGGCCGGGCCGCTGTGCGTCCGCAGCGGCGTCTCCTTTAAGAAGAGCACGCACACGAAGGCAACGATGGCGAACGGCAGCGCGATGAGGAAGAGGTGACCCGTAGCGTTTCCCATCGCCGCCTCGTAGACCGCCTGGACCGGACCCGGCAGCGCGTCGAGATCCGGGATGTCTCCCGCGGAGTGCTGCAGGCCGGCTAGCTGCTTGGGGCTCAGCCGGCCGTCGGCCGCCAGCCCGGCGATGCCGTCCTTGACCTGGGAGGACACCTGGTGGGCGAGCACCGCACCAAGGGCGGAGACTCCGATCGAGCCGCCCATCGTTCGGAAGAACGCGACCACCGAGCTCGCGGCACCGAGGTCTCTCGGGGGAGCGGTGTTCTGCACGGCCAGCACCAGGTTCTGCATCGTGGCGCCGATGCCGAGTCCGACCACCACCATGTAGGCGGAGACGGTGGCGAGCGGGGTCTCGGCGTCGATCGTGCCGAGCAGGGCGAGGCCGACGATGACGAGCGCCGTGCCGCCGACGAGGTAGCGCTTCCACAGCCCGGTCGCCGTGATGAGCCGGCCGGTCAGCGTGCTGGACACGAGCAGCCCGCCGACCATCGCGATCGACATCAGACCGGCCTCGGTCGGCGTCATCCCGCGGGAGAGCTGGAAGTACTGGCCCAGGTAGACGGTCGCCCCGAACATGGCCACGCCGACCATGACGGACGCGACCGTCGCCAGCGCGATCGTCCGGTCCCGGAACAGCCGGAGCGGGACGACCGGCTCGCTGGCGACCCGCGCCTCGACGTACAACGCCGCCGCGACGAGCGCGAGGCCACCGCCGACCATCAGCGCGGTCGTCCCGGACGCCCACGCGAAGTCGGTGCCGGCGAGGGAGACCCAGACGAGGATCACGCTGACGCCCGCCATGATCAGGGTCGCGCCGGCGTAGTCGATCGAGACGTCGTCGCGGCGCAGCACGGGGAGGTGCAGCGTCTTCTGGAGTACGACGAACGCGAGCGCCGCGATCGGCAGGCCCACGAAGAAGCAGCCGCGCCAGCCCAGCGGGCTGTCGACGATCACGCCACCGAGCAGCGGGCCACTGACCGTGGCCGTCGCGAACACCGCTCCGATGTAGCCGCTGTAGCGACCTCGCTCCGGCGGCGAGACCATCGACGCGATCACGACCTGCACCAGCGCGGTCAGGCCGCCGACGCCGAGGCCCTGGATCGCGCGGGCGCCGATCAGGACGCCCATGTTCGGCGCGAAGGCGGCGACCAGCGAGCCCAGCGAGTAGATGACGAGCGCAGCCTGGACGAGCAGCTTCTTGCTGGTCAGGTCGGCGAGCTTGCCCCAGATCGGCGTGGTCGCGGTCGCCGTCAGCAGGGTGGCGACGACGACCCAGGTGTAGCCGGTCTGGCTCCCGTGGAGGTCAGTGACGATCGCGGGCAGTGCGTTGGTGACGACGGTGCTCGACAGCATCGCCACGAACATCGCGAGCAGCAGCCCGGTGAGCGCCTCCATGATCCCGCGGTGGCTCATCTGGCCGCTCTGCTCGGCGGTCACTGACTGGGTCATGCGGGAGGTGCCTCGGCTGACTCGAAAGATTGGTTGATGTCGTCAATGTCTGCAGAATCGCAGCCCACGCCCGAATGGTCGTGCCTGCTCAGTCCTTAGAGCAGCGCGTCCTGGTCCCGCAGGGTCGCCTGGATCCCTGCGACATCGACCTCGCCCTTGAGGGCTTGCCACGCAGCCGCGACGCCGGCGGCATGCCCGGTGGCGAAGGCCGTGCCCATCACTCTCGTCGAGGCATACGCATCGGAGTCGCTGCAAATCAATCGTCCGGCGGCCCAGAGATTCGCGTAGGTCGCAGACTGGGTCGCGCCGATCGGAATGTCGAACCAGGCGTCGTCACGAATGCCGCCGTAGGCGGTACGTCCGACCCCGACGTGGCTTTCCATCGGCCAACCGCCACGAGCGACCACAACGTCAGGTCGCCGACGGCCCGATGCGACATCCTCCTTGGTGACACGCTCGCGGCCTACCATGCGTCGCGTCTCTCGGATACCTAGAGTCGGACCCGTCTCGACGAGAAAGCTGTCCTGCCATCCGGGAATCCCATCTCGCAAGGCCCGCCAATAGTGGAGAGCCTGGAGCCGTCCGAGCTGCTCTGCCCTCGTGTGCTGGGCAGGGTCGAGCATGTCTCCGTCAAGGTCGACCAGGAGCGCCATGATCTCCCGCGAAAGGGGCAACCGAACGAGTGGCCCACGGGTGCGTGGCATGTCGCCGCCTGTCGAGGATCGGTAGCCACGAACGGCAGCCTCGACAGCGTCCCCTGTCAACTGTGCGTCCTCCACGACCCCGCCAATGCGCATAACCATCGTGCTCGCCTGCCGTTCATGTGGCGGCGCCTCATCCATCAAGGCGCCAGAGGCGGCACCGAGGGAACCGTCACCTGTCGCGTCTACGAACGAGTTCGCCCTGATGGAGTACGTCGAGCCTGCGTGCGCGTACGTGATGGCCTGCACTTCGCCGTCTCTTGTGTCGGCACTCACGACATCCACGTGCAGGAGGGCCTCAACGCCGGACTCGAGGACGAGCCGGTCAAGAGCGCGCTTCGTGGTCTCCAGGTCGAGAAGTACGACCTTGTTGCCTGTTTCGGGGGAGGTGTGCGTGAGGTAGAGGTGGTCCTCGGCGAGGACGTCGAGGAAGCGTGCGCCAACGCCGGCGACTACGAGTTCGTGACGCCGCGAGAAGAACCCGCAGTAGGTGAGAACTGAGGCGGAGACGGCTGCGCCGCCGAGATTGCCAGTCTTCTCCAAGAGGGCGACACGTGCGCCCGCGCGAGCTGCGCCGATGGCGGCGGCGACGCCCGCAGCTCCGCCGCCGGCCACCACCACGTCGAAACTGGCCGAGTGACTGCCTGCCAACGTTTGCCGCCTCCTTCGTCGACGTAACCGGTCGTTCTTTGGAGACAACTTTGGGCTGTATTCGGCAGGACGTGTAGAGGGCACTTGCGCTCGTCGGGTATGCCTCGGCAGCATAGCCAGATGGAGTTGCGCCATCTGACCTACTTCCAAGTGGTGGCCGAACTCGGCTCAATCGCCAAGGCGGCAGCCACCCTGCGCATGACCCAACCCACCCTCAGCCGACAGCTCGCGTACTTGGAGCGGTCCCTCGGCTACCCGCTGCTGGCTCGGACCACCAGAGGGACGAGTCTCACGCCCGCCGGCATCGGTCTCTACGACCACCTACAGGGCGTGTTCCAACAACTTGAACAGATCCCGGAGGTGCTGCGTTCGAGCCACGCTCGCCTCCGGACGGTCAGTATCGGTGTTCCGCCTGGCCTCCCCCAAGCCTGGTTCACTCATTTTCGCGTGTCCGTAGAGGAGGCAGATACGCGGCTGCGCTTAGCCGTCTTTGAAGCGACAAGCGAGGAACAGGTCAAACTCCTCTTGGGTCGACACATCGATGTCGGTCTGGTTCATGCCGAACCGCCCAGGGTCGCGTCCGCAAAGGTCCTGACCCAGCCTCTCGGGTGTGCGTTCAGCGAGCCAAGGCCGCGTGGGCGTTCATCTGCGCTGACGTACGCGGATCTCGACGGACTGAGGGTGATGGCGCATGCGCAAACGGAGACTCCGGGCGAGGAGACACGGCTCAGATCGGCGGCGGAGGCGGCGGGCGCGAAGGTCGACTGGATGTTTCGGCCCTTCTCGCACCACGGACGCCTGATCGCGGAAGCTGCTGATGTCGACGCGGTCGTTGTCGGAGAAGAAACCGCTCTCAAGGAGTTCGCAGGGTGGGAATGGCTTCCCTTCCGCAAGGACGAGGAAAACGCGGAAGTTGTGACGTGGGCTATCTGGGACGAGCCAGTCCCACCAGACCTGACCGTGTGCTTGATCGCAATGCAGAAGGCGACCAGCCACGTGGAGAGGTGGGACTACGGGGGGTGAGGTCCTGACTTACGAGGATGACTCGACCATGTGCAGGAATCCCTCACTCAGGACTGGAGGGGACACGAGGGTCAGAGTCGAGCCCTCGTGCTCGCGAGTTCGGACCTCAAGCCCCGCCTCTGCGGCGATGAGTTCGCCAGCGCGCACATCCCAGGCCCGACCACCCACCACGAAGCCGATATCGACCCGCCCCGCGGCAGCGTAGCTCAAGTTCAGCGCCGCCGGGAGACGGCGGACGTCTCCCACGCGGGGGAGGAAGGCACTGAGGAGTCGACTGGCCGTCGACCTGCCGGCCTCGCTGGTCTCGAACGTGGCCCCAAGGAGGGCCGAGCCAAGCGCACCGGACGTGGCTACCCGCAGTGAGGTGGCATTCAACTGTGCGCCGGAGCCTCTCAAGGCTGTGAAGGTTTCGGCGTGCAAGGGATCGTGCACGACGCCCAACAGTGCTATCCCTCGGTGCTCGAGGGCGATCGAGATGCTCCAGGGGCCACTACCGCTGACGTAGTTCCGTGTTCCGTCGATGGGGTCGATGACCCAACACCATTCGGCGTCGCTGCCGGACGTGTGTTCCTCTTCCGCCAGGAATCCGTCGTGCGGCCAACGCCCTCTGATCGCGCTCACCAACTCGCGCTCACTAGAGACGTCGATGTTGGTCAACAGGTCATTCCGATGGGCCTTGTACTCGACCGTGATGTCCTGGCGCCTCGACAGCTGCGTCTGACCGACCTGCTGTACCTTCTCGACGATGAACGCGAGTTCCCTCTGTAAGTCCCTATTCATTCGGATGTGGGCTCGGGCGGCGCCGCAGGGCTCCGCGATGGCAGTCTGCCTCCATCGTAGGCACCTTCGAGGATGACTCGCAGATCGTCGGCGGTCACGGGGTGTGGGTTGGCGTACGGGGCAGCCATGGCCCGCTCTATGACGTAGTCGATTGCCTCGCGGGGCAAACCGAGGTCGGACAACGAACGCCGGTACCCGACCCGCTCGAGGCGTCCGAGCAGACCGACCGCAGGATCGGAAACCCCGAACGCCGCCTGCAGCAATGTGTGAGCCGAAGACCCCGGGGTCAGGTTGAACGACATCACGTACGGCAGCATGACCGTATGCGTCCAAGCGTGCGGAAGGTCGAACGATCCGCCCAAGATGTGGCACAGCTTGTGATGCAGGGACATGGTCGTCGCTTCCAGGCACGAACCGGCGAGCCAGGCTCCATAGGTCAGTCGGGCACGCGCATCCGGGTCCTCGGGATCCACGGCTACCCCCTGTACGCCTTCCAGCAACGACCCGGCCGAGGCTTCGGCGATCAGGTTCACCATGGGCGTGGTGTCAGGCGCGTACATCGCCTCGACGGCATGAGCAAGCGCGTTGACGGCACTTGTCACTGACAACTCGAGCGTCAAGCTCGTGCTCAGTTCCAGGTCATAGATAACGGTGCGGGGCAACACCCGCTCGTCTCGGCCGGTCTGTTTGCCGCCGTCGGTCGTCAGTCCCCAGACGGAGGTCATCTCGGATCCGGCGTAGGTGGTGGGCACGGCCACGATGGGAAGACCAGTGTGCAGACCGACCATCTTGGCAAGGCCGACGGACGATCCGCCGCCGACACTGACACAACCGTCGACGTCGTGATTGCGCACATACTCGACAGCGGCTTGGGCGACCTGTGACGGCACGTGCATGCGGGCGTGGGGATAGACCCCGGGGGCCGGCGGCCCCACCAACGCTGCAACCCGCTCGGCGAGGTCGTGCTGGCCCGGAGTGCTAATGATTAGTGGACGATTGATATCGAGTCGTGCCAACTCTTCCGAAAGCGAAGTCAACGAGCCGGCGCCGAAGAGCACCCGACTCTGCGAAGGCTTGTGCACGAACCTCGTGAGAGCCCCGATCATGCGACGCCACCTGCAGTCGCGGGGTCCAGGACAATGTCGAAGTCGACGGCCTTGAACGGACTAGCAACCTCCAGCAGTTCGGCATCCTCGACGTTGTCCACAGTCCTTACCTCTCGAATGAGGCTCGCCTTCACCCCGAAAACGGTGTCGTCGTCCAAGTACGGACTACCGGCTAGGAACAGATGAGTGGTTACCGGGGAATGACCTCTAGCCCCGGCGATGAAGTGGATGTGCGCTGGCCGGTAGGGGTGTCGACCCAGACGGTTGAGCAGGTGACCAACGGGACCGTCGTGGGGGACCGGGTAGTGACTGGGCAAGACTGTCTTGAACCAATACTTGCCCTGTGCGTCGGTCGTGAAGAGTCCCCGTAGATCTGGATTGGGCGTGTCGTCTCGTTGCACGTCGTAGAAGCCTTCGTCGTCGGCTTGCCACACATCGACCAAGGAACCCGGCACCGGTCGTCCTTGGAGGTCACGAACAGTCCCACGAATCACGCATCGTGGCTTGCCCGCGTGAACGTCGGCGATGTCGGCGCCGAGCTGTCGAGGCGGAGACTCGATGACGTGGAAGGGCCCCAGGACGGTGGACTCGGTTACTCCGGTTGGCTTCCGGTTGTTGATGGCGTCCACGAGCATGGAGACGCCCAGCACATCGGACAGCAGAATGAATTCTTGACGTGTGTCGTCGCACATCTTCCCCGTCGATGTCAGGAAGTCGATCGCTGCCACCCACTCGGCCTGTGTCGGTTCGATCTCGCGAACGAAACCGTGCAAGTGTCTGGTCAAGGACTCCATCACGGCTCGTAGTCGAGGATCGGAAGCCTGCGTGAAGCTGGACACCACTGCGTCGGTGGCATTGTGTTCGTTGAAGTCCATCGTCACTCTCTATCGGTCGGTCAGTCCGTGTCGCCGTGTCTTCGGCCAGCGGACCGTCGGAGGGATGTGCATGCCGCCCGCGACGTTGATGACATCGCCCGTGATGTTGCGGGCCCCGGGTGAGACCAGGAAGGCCACGGCCTCCGCTACGTCGATCGGCTCGATGAGGCGCCGTAGCGGGGCGAGGTCACTGAACTCGCGCGCGTATTCCTCGACGTAGGCCGAATCCCCCTTGCTGGCGTTCAATGGGGAGCGAACGAACCCCGGAGCAACCACGTTCGCACGCACGCCTATTGGCCCCAGTTCGACGGCAATCGACCTCATCAGCCCCACGAGGGCGGCTTTGGACGCTCCGTACGCCCCCGTGCTGCTGCCGCTCAACCAGGTACGGGATCCAATAGCAATGAAGGTCCCCCCTTGTTGAGCCTCCCAGAACGGTGCCGTGTGCTTGACGAGAAGCGCACCAGCCCGGGTGTTGATCGCGAAGGTCTCGTCCCAGATCTCGACGGTCACGGACGATGCCTTGTGAGGAGGCTCGATACCGGCGTTGTGGACGACGTGATCGAGGCGGCCCCATCGTTCACCCACCGCTGCCACGGCGGCGGCGATGGCTGTCTCGTCACGCAGGTCCGCGAGCACGGTCATGACGTCTGAGGGGTCGTAACCTTGCGAGGTCAGGTTCGAGGTCAGCTCTGCTAGTGGGCGTTCGGCGACGTCCAGCGCGACGAGACGGTGTCCGTCCCTCATCAGTGCGCCGCTAATCACTCGACCGAGGCCGCCGGCTGCACCCGTCACCAAGCTGATAGGTCGCTCATCCGTCATTGGGCATGGTTCCCTCCGTGGTTGGGGTCTTCGCGAGAACGCGCGTCATCGTGGCGTGCAGAATGCGGGCCGCGTCGCCGAAAGGTCTGTCAGCCAAGGCGCGGGTAGGCGCCTCCACTGAAAGCGGTATCTGCACCGGAAGCGCGCTGATCAGGCGCGGCAAGTCCAGCTCGCCTTGGCCAGGAAGGATTCGAGCGGTCCTAGCCTCAGTTCGGAGGCCCTCGATGCTGGCTGGTGCCAGGAGAGGACCGTCAGCGATCTGTGCGTAGGGAATTCGCTGGTGAGGTATGAGGTCGAGCACGTCGAACTCGGCGCCGGCGCGGAAGAATTGCAGGGCGTCGATGAGGACGCCGACATTCTCCCGCCCGACGCACTGCACAACGTCCCACGCCTCAGCGAGATTGGGAACGGCGGTGTAGGTGATGAACTCAAGCGGCAGGTACAAGCCTCGTTCAGCGGCCAGGTCCGCAAACGTCCCGAGCTGATCGATCAACTGTTCCCGGTCGTCGTTGAACCCGACAGTCAGGACATAACGGGCACCGAGCGCGGCGGTCGCATCTAGGAGCGGTCCCATCAGGCGAAGATCTGTTTCGCGTCTGATCCATACCGCTTCGGTGTCGAGGAGAGCGACTCCTAGGCGCCGGCACCGGTGGAGGAAACGTTGCTGTTCCTCCGAGTCACCTATCAGACCGTGAAGCGGACTGCCATCGTCCGGGGACACGATGCGGACACCGCAATAGTCGAAGCCGGCATGAGCGGCCGCGTCGGCCAGATCGTGGGGACTGGCGTCAAGCATCGACAAGTGATGTAACGACAAAGGACGAGTCACCGGGATGCTCGTAAGGGGTAGGCACTTTCGCTGAGGCGAGCGCACTGAATGACAAGCACAGGGTTACCGTCGTGCTGGACGACCGGATTGGTCCATGCCGAGTTTCCGACCAGTGGCAACGACGCACCCAGAGGAAGCCAATAGGCCCTCGGTCTCGATTTCGCAGTCGACTGTTCCTCCGTTGCGCGCACACCGTCCAGGCCGTCGAGTCATCGACGTCGCGTCACGACAACGAGACGAGGGCTGGCCACCTCGACATGTCTGTCTTCAGGTCAACTACACATGGCAGGAGCACTGTCAGACTCGCTGCGTCCTCCCCAGGGAGCGCAGTTCTACTCACCCGATGGTTGGGCTCAATCGTCCTCTTGTGAGAGGTTCTTCAGCGGCTGTCCCGGCTCGGGTGAGCCGGCGAGCCAGCTTGCTCCCTCCTCGTACAATTTCTCGATCGCGGCACCGGTTAGCCCGGGCAGCCCTCTCATGACGCGGTACCCGACCTGCTCCTGTGCGTAAGCGAGGTGGCGGTACCCGACGGGGAACAGGTCGAGCAGGGCCGTGTCCAGTTGGACCGTGGCAGCTGGGTTGACCACATCCATGCGGTCCCTCTCGTAGATCGGCTGGCGTCGGACGAGTGCCCAGCGGCCGTCACGAAGTTCCAAGAAGTCGTAGAAGCGGCCACTGCACGTAACGTCGACGTCGACGCCGTGCACGGAGGCCCGCTGTTCGATCTTCATCTTGGTCTGGGCGATGGCGCGTGGGACAGCCACCTCACAAGTGAAACCACCGAGGAAGTGCGAGATCTGGACTCCGCGTTCAAAACCCTCGCGACTGACACGGATGAAGTCTCGGAATGGTCCTTGGAACCAAGTCGCCGTCATCCAGCCGTCGTCATGCCAGACCGACGCGAACTCATCCCATCGTCCGGAGTCCCTGAGAACCGCCCAGTCTTCGACGACCTTGCGAATGGCCATCGTGTGCTGGTCGAGCTGGCTGAGGTCCGCGAGATCAGCGGCAATGTCGGAGGTCACGCCGCCACGGTGAGGGAAGAAGGCGACGTCGTAAAGCACGGAGTTTCGCTGGCTGACAACTACGTGAGTGTTCGTGCCTCAACGCGTCCGCTGCAGTTCGCGGGACAGTGCCAGGGCCGAGGTCCGCACCGCAGGTGCCAGGCGCCCCAGGTCCGCCGACGCACGCACGACCAGCGCGATCGCGGCAATCAGCGTCCCGTCCCGCGCGAGAACAGGCGACGCTACCGACGAAGCACCCCGCGTCATCTCTTCGACTGCGAACGCAAAATGATTTTGCCGAGCCTGCTCGACCGCTTGGATCAGCATCCGAGGCATGGTAAGCGTTCGAGGCGCCAGCTTGGGTAGTCCCTGCTGGAGCGTCCTAGCCAGCAGGTCTGGATCGGAAAACGCGAGGGTGACTTTGCCGACCGCTGTCGCGTGGAGCGGTAACCTTCCCCCTACGCGGGTGACTGTCGGCACGGCACTACGGCCCGAAACCATCTCGACGATGAGTACCTCGTTGCCCTCTGGAACCCCGACTTGCACATTCTCGTGGGTCGCTTCGTACAAGTCCTGCATGAACGGACGGCTCACCTCACGAAGGTCACGCTGTCGCGGCGCCAGCGACCCCACCTCCCAGAGCCGCAGCCCGACTCGGTACCGCCGGTTCGGCAACCGCTCGAGGGCACCCCACTTCGTCAATTCACCGAGTAGCCGATAGGTGGTGGCAACAGGCATCGCGGCGCGGTCCGCAATCTCGACCAAGCTCAACTCTTCCGCCTTGATGCTGAACACGTCCAAGACGGAGAGGAGTCGAGAGGCGGTGCTTCTCCCAGGTTCGAGTCGATTGCCCGCCATCAGTTGCACCATGTCGGGATGGCGCTGACCTGCGGGGCGCACCGACTGCCGACGCCGATCATCGCCGGGCCCAAAGCTGCGGGAGCGGCCGCTGCCGTGCATTGCAAGCCGTGCCTCGCGACGACTGCAGACCCTGACAGATCCATGGAGTCATCGTGGAGCGCGTCCCGATAAGCCGGTATCAACAGGTTTCCGCTCAGTGGCAATCGGCGTACCAAATGTCCGCCCTCCGAGGGAAGACTCGGGCAGCGAACCCCGGCGACCTCGGAGGTCGCGGTCAGTCAACGAGGAAGTACCCAAATGCAAGAGCACGTCCTGGAACGACCCGGCCGCCGCATCGCATATCGCACAGCAGGCTCGGGAGAACAGCCGTTGTTCCTGCTGCATGGCTGGCCCCAAACTGGACTCTGCTGGCGGGAGGTAGCCCCCGCACTGGATGCGAAGTTCCAGGTCGTCATCCCTGACTTGCGAGGCTACGGCCGCTCGACCTCTGGCCCGCAGCTCGAACATGACAAACGGTCAGTGTCCGAAGACCTCCGTGACCTGATGCGTCACCTGGGTCACGACGCCGCCTATGTGGCCGGGCACGATCGTGGCGCCCGAGTAGCACACCGATGGGCGCTGGATCACCCCGAGGAAGTCACCCGCCTCGCGGTCCTCGACGTCATCCCAGGTGCGGAGATGTTGCAACATCTAGACGCCAAGTCCGCCACCGCCATGTGGCACTGGTTCCTGCATGTGCAGCCTGGCGTCGCAGAGACTCTTCTTCCTGGGCGGTTGGACTACTACGTACGCCGGTTCCTGGCCGGCCCAGCCTCTGCCGGGCACATCGACGAAGCCACGCTCGATGCGTATGTCCTCGACTATGAGACGTCCGCGATGCACGGCTGGCTCCAGGACTACAGAGCCGGTTTCGGGATTGATCTCGAGCACGACGATCAGGATCGAGTCGCGGGACGAGTTCTGGAGCAGCCAGTCCTTGCTCTCTGGGGGGCCGCAGGGGGGCTGGGTCGTAGAGACGTGCTGAGCATCTGGCATGACTATGCCTCTGATGTTCGGGGGCGAGCACTCGAAGGGTGCGGCCACTATCTGCCGGAGGAACGACCCTTGGAGGTCACTCGGGCGCTCGACGAGTTCTTCCTCGACTAGCCCAGATTCAAGCGGAGTCGCCGCACCTGAACCCTGACAGCGGACCGTTCTAGCGCAGCGGTAGCGCAGCCCACAGTCCGCGAAACCTAGGAGATTGATTCGTACATGAACCTCGTCGTTACGGCCGTGGACACAGACGGCGTCTCCGTCTTCGAGAGCGAAGCGCAGGTGACGCCGTTGGTAGCGAGCATGGCGCCAGAGCTCGTCAACTATCCCGTCCTGGCAACGTTGGATCCTTCGGATCTGCTGGAGACTACCTACAGCCGATCCGATGGAATGACGTTCTTCCCGCCGCCAGGGGCGCTCAGAGCATTCCAGCTTGTCATCGACGCGCCCCGGTCTGCACCAGGCAGGGAGCCGACCGCCGAACAGTTCGAGGAGGGTGAGCGTCTGTTCCCTGGTCTGTTCTCGGTCATGGAGGCGGATCCGCCGGGGATGCACCGCACCGACACAGTCGACTTCGTGACCGTTCTTGAGGGAGAAGTCGTCCTCGAGCTCGATAAGGGTCAAGAACGGCGCCTCCAACCCCACGATGTAGTCATTCAGCGGGGCGCCCGGCATCGGTGGCGTAACGAAACCGACCGGCCTGTACGGCTCTCAGTGGTCATGCTCGGTTTGCAGCGAGGCGTCACGACCAAAGACGGCTAGGACTGGTCGATCTCCGGATGGACGGACTGCGAATGGACGCCGGGCTTCTCGCGTGAGGGCGGCCTCGAGCTGGATCGTCGACTAGACGAAGAGCCGACCGCCCGCCTGGCGGAGGTACGATCACCACCGCAACGGCGGCGCGACCACGCACTTGCACTGTGCGCCTGGAGCGTGGAATCGGTACGTGCGGGAGTGGCGTCGCATAAGGGCGGGACAGGTGCAGATCAGTTGGCTCACTGGAAGGAACCGCGATGCTCGAGCTGCGACAGTTGCGCTACTTCACGACGGTGGCTGAACTTGGTTCGCTCAGTCGTGCGGCCGAGGTGCTCCACATGACGCAGCCCTCTCTGAGCCGTCAACTGACCTCGCTGGAGCGCTCGTTGGGCCATCAACTTCTGAGGCGAGGGCCTCGGGGCACCGCCCTGACGCCTGCTGGCGAGGCACTGAACGCCGAGATGGTGGGTCTCCTGCGCCACGTCGAGCGCATCCCGGAAGTGTTGGACGCGGCGGAAGCCGCTGCACTGCTGCTGAATCTGGGTGTGCCACCTGGGGTGCCGTACGACTGGTTCAAGGACTTCACGTCCCAGGTCCAGGAACAGGTCAGCTTCTCGGTGTACGAGGGTTCCAGCGACGAGCAGCTTCGGATGTTGGCCGATGGGGTCATCGACGTGGCTCTCGTGCACTACGAGCCGGATGCCTTGCCGAGTCGCCGGATCTTGAGCCAGTCGTTGGGCTGCGTGTTTGTGAATAGGCGCCGGATGCCCGCAACCGACAATCTTCGATTCACGCAACTGGACGGGTTGCGGATACTCGCACAATCTCGCCCGGAGGAGCAGATCCGACTGCGTTCGGTCGAGCGGCTGCGGGGCGCGAAGGTCAAGTGGATGTTCCGGACCTACTCCCATCACGGGCTGCTTCTTGCAACGACATCAGGGGCGGACGCAGTGTTGGCCACTCGAAACACCGCCGAAAAGGACTTCGCCGGACTGCCGTGGCTCCCGCTCGAAACCCGCGAGCCCGTCAGCAGCCTGAGCACGTGGGCTGTCTGGAGAGAGGAGCACCGCCACCTCGATCTCTGCCTGAGAGCGATGGAGACGGCGGCCCAACGCAACAGAGTCAGTCCCGGCTAGCAGGGATGATCCGGTCTGGCCCCGTCGACGCCAAACCGGATCAGCGCTCTACCGCTCCTCTCAGAGCCCTAATCGCTCGGCCAGACGAGAAAAGGGTCTGACTCGCGACCCGGCAGAGCCATCCAAACCGCGGCTGCGATCCGTGTCTGGCTGTCGACATCCCGGGAGCATCTGAAGCACCTCGTCCGCGGCCACCTCGGGGGGTCCTCAGTCAGATCCGATGATCCATCACGAAGGCTCCTCAATCGCACTCCGCACGAAGGTGGCAAGTGCCCGACCCGGAAAGGTCTCACGGCCCCAGGAGGTTCGTCGGCGTTTGAGCAAGGCGCGGGTCCTCAGCCAACGGGCTCCAACTGCGCGCTCATGCGCGGCGGCGCTGAGGTGATCGCTGAATGACCGTCGACCCACTTTTGCGAGTCGGCGTCGGCCAGTCGGCGCTCACTGTCACGAGCACCCAGCCGTACCTGCGGAAGAAGGCGGTCGAGGTCAGCGTTGCTCGTTACGACGACGCCGAGAGCTGCCACGACCGTCCCGGACCTATCCCGTACCGGCGCAGCGACGGAGGATCGACCCAATGTCATCTCTTCCTGCACCGCGGCCGCTCCTCTGCGGCGCGCAGCTACCAGTTCTTGAGCCAGTCGGCCTGGCATTATCTGGGTGTACGGGGTGAGTCTCTCCAAGTTGCCCCGCAACACCTTCGCGATGAAGTCGGCATCCGCATACGACAGCAGGACGCGTCCCGCAGCCGAGGCGTGAAGTGGTAGTCGCCCTCCTACGCGCGTAGCAATCGGGCTTGCATTCTGGCCGGCCAGACACTCGACGATCAGAGCGGACCCGCCTTCAAGCACGGCGAGTTGGGCGCTCTCACCGGTCCTCGCGCTGAGTTGTGCCAAGGCAGGTCGCGACGCCTCGCGCAGAACGCTTGCCTTCGACGCGCGCGCGCCGATCTCCCACAGTCGGTAGCCCACCTCGTAGGTTCCATCCGTCCCGCGACTGACGCCACCCCACTGCTCGAGGGCGGTGAGGATCCGGCTGGCAGTCGAGGTGGGCAGGTCCGCCTTCGTCGCCACTTCGGTGAGGGTCAGTTGCGGCTGATCCAGAGCCTCCAGAAGGGTAAGCACCCTGTCGATCGTGGATCGGCCGGCCTCGCGCGCGTTGCCAGTCACCTCGGAGCCCTCTCTCTGCAGGTTACGAACGTCGCCTCGTAACTACACGGCACCGAATCTAGGTAACGCTCGTCACGCCCGGAAGGCACCCTTTGGGCCCAAGAGCCATGCCTTGCAGGCATAACTCATTACTGGAGCCGCAATCCCGCTCAGCGACAAAGGGTGGTGGTGACGAGCGCCACGTTGAGGTGAGGTTTCCGTCAGCACCCCTTAGGCCCTCACAACCGGAGATCATGTGAAGCTACACAGACCACTTCTCACGCTGGCATTGGCCCTCACGGTTCCGCTCAACGCATGCGGATCCGACGACGGCGCAGAAGCAGGCGGCAACGACCCTGTATGCGTGGCCCACGTGCCATCGCCACTTTTCGCTCCGCTCTACCTCGCGCAGGACAAGGGCTACTTCAAGGAAGAGGGAGTCGAGATCGAGCTGAATCCCGTAGCGGCCGGCCAGGATGCGGTGCCACTGTTGTCCAGCAATGAGTGCGACGTCATCGTCGCGGGATTCTCCGCTGGGTTCTTCAGTGCCCTCGACTCCGGGCTGAAGCTCAAGGTCGTCGGCAGCATGTCCGTGACCAACGCGGACGAAGGGGAGGATCCGCCCGCCGCCTTGGAGGTGGACAGCGACCTGGTCGACAGCGGCGAGGTCGAGTCTCCCGGGGACCTGGAGGGCCTGAAGATCGGGGTAGCCGGTGGCCTGGGCGGGTCGGGCGCATACCTGACCGACCTCATCCTGCGTGAGCACGGCCTCGACATCACTGACGTAGAGGTCAGCAATATTGCGAACTCAGACATGCCTGCCGGCCTCAAGAGCGGGTCGGTCGATGCCGTGATGACATCAGCGCCGTACACCGAAATAATTGAGTCGGACGGCGACGGCATACCTCTCGCTACGGTGCCGGATGGCACCTCGGGAACGGGCATCATCTTCTCGGAGGACTTTGCGGACACCGACCGGGCGGATGGGTTCTTCCGGGCCCTCGCCCGGGCTGCGCAAGATCTCCAGGGCGACGCACGCCGGTTGAAGGAGAACGTGCAGCCTGTCGCGGACGCGATGGAGGTTGACCCACAGGTGATCCTGGACCTCCCTGTTTTCACGTGGCTGCCCAATCTGGCGCCCCTGCCGGACCAACTCGAAGCCATGCAGCGCACTTGGATCGACGCCGGCCAGCTGCAGTACGACGAGGCGATTGACCCCGCGGAGTATGTCGACGAGTCCTTCGCCGAGTCTGTAGAGACGACGGAGTAACACGATGTCTACATCCATTCACGCAATCGATGGCCCCGCGACCGATACGCCGAGGTCAGACCCGCGGCTCGCCTTCCGTGTCCGCAACGTCTCGAAGGTCTTCGTTGGGCAGTCCAACGTCCATGCCGTCCACGATGTCTCAGTCGACTTGGAGGCAGGCTCGTTCACCTGCATCGTCGGCCCCTCGGGATGCGGCAAGTCGACACTGCTGCGCATGCTCGGAGGGCTAGAAAAACCCACCTTGGGGACCATCGAGTCGGAGCCGACTTCGGGCAAGTTGCCGCCTGCCGCCTTCGTCTTCCAGGAGCACGGCATCTTCCCGTGGCTCTCGGTCCTTGAGAACGTGGCTTTCGGCCTGCGGATGGCCGGAGTCTCCCGTGGCGAGCGCGAAGCGACCGCCAAGAGGTGGCTCGGGTATGTCGGGCTCGAAGACTTCGCGAACAGCTATCCCCATCAGTTGTCGGGCGGAATGAAGCAGCGTGCCGCCATCGCGCGCGCCTTCGTCACCGGCTCCCCCACCCTACTCATGGACGAGCCGCTGGGCGCCCTTGATGCACAGACTCGCCGCCTCATGCAGGAGCAACTAATCGAGTTGTGGGAACGAGACCGCAAAACCGTCGTCCTCGTAACCCATGCCATCGACGAAGCACTGCTCCTGGGCGACCGCATCGTGCTCATGTCGGCCAGGCCCGGGCAGATCAAGGAGTCGATCGAGGTCCCCTTCACACATCCACGGCGACCCGATCTTGAGACCCATCCGGAGTTCGTCGACATGAAACAGGCGATCTGGGAGTCCCTACGTGAAGAAGTCGAAAGGTCGGTGCAGCATTCATGAGTCTCGCCGTACAGCCAAGAACACCCGCGCAAACGCAACCTCAACCGGACGGACTCGAAGCGGCCCTCCGCCGTGAGGCCAGACGAGTCCGAAGGCTCAACACCCGAGACATCGCGCTAGCGGTCTGCACACCGCTGGCCCTACTCGTGGCTTGGGAAGTGATGGGCCGAACCGGCTCCGTCGACGTTCGTATCTTCCCCCCGCCTACCCAGCTCGCTAGCGACGGTGTCGATCTGGTTCAGTCGGGCCGACTGCAGGAGGCATTCGAAGCCACCGTCGTGCGTCTGCTCATCGGCTACGCGACAGGCGCAGTAGGCGGGATTGCCGTCGGGATGGCCATGGGCCTGATCCGTCCGATCCGGGCAGCACTCGACCCCCTGTTCTCCGCGCTCTACTCGCTGCCCAAGATCGCGATTCTCCCCATCCTCCTGCTGATCTTTGGTTTCACCGAGACGCCGCGCATCCTTCTCATCACCTTCGGCGTCTTCTTCATCATGCAGATCAACACACTGTCTGGCCTGCGCCATGTCGATGCCCGGCTGATGGAAGCCGCATCCGCCTACCGAGCACGCGGCTGGCGGAAGTTCCGCTTCGTTCTCTTTCCTGCCACTTTGCCCGCGATCTTCACCGGCCTCCGCGTTTCGGCGGGCATGGCGGTGATCATCGTGACCTCCGTTGAGTTCGTGGCTGCGGACAACGGCCTCGGATTCCTCATCTGGAATTCATGGCAGATCTTCCAACCGGGGACCATGTACGTCGCGATGGCGACGGTCGCCGCCCTCGGCGCCGGGCTCACCGGACTGATCGTGTGGGCCGAACGCGTGGCCCTGCCCTGGCGCAACGATCGCAACCCGCTGCGCCTACGCATGCTGCTCTCGGGTGCGGCTGGTACGCGATCTCGCAACGCTTCGCGGACGAAGCAGGCACAGTGACGAACACGCACCAAGAATCGCCGGTCGAAGGCACCGCCCTGGAGACGAGTGCGACCCAACGACGAACCCTGCACGAGGTGTCCGAACCAGACAGCGTTGCGATTGTCACCGGCGGGGCAGGGACCCTCGGCCGCGCAATCGCCGCGAACCTCGCCACGCGTGTCCAGACGGTAGTGATCGTCGACCTCTCAAGCACGAATGTGATGGACACGGCCGCGGAGTTCGCGTCGGGCTCGGCTGCGAACGTCACCGGGGCGCACCTCGACGTCTCTGACGCCACGGCCAACGCAGCGCTGATGTCCGAGATCGCAGAACGATATGGGCGGCTCGACTACCTGATCAACAACGCGGCGATCTCGCAAAGAACTGCCTTCGGCGACATCACCGAGGAGGAATGGGCTCGCGCCATGGCAGTCAACCTGTGGGGCCCAGCTTCGCTGGCTCAGGCAGCAGCACCGCTCCTCCGTTCCGGAGGAGGGGGCGCGATCGTTAACATCTCGTCCCGGACGTGGGCCACCGGAGGACCTCTGTCGTACGTGACGTCAAAGGCCGGCATCGTGGGCATGACCAGATCTCTCGCGGTCGAACTCGCTCCGGCCAACATCCGCGTCAACGCAGTCGCACCGTCGATGGTCGAGACACCTTTCGTTCGAAACGGCAGGAGCGAGACCGAATACGGACGGCTCATCCAGCGCCAACGGAGCTTCTCACTCCTGCCCCGCCTGGCCACAGCGGACGACGTCGCCGAAGCAGTCAGCTTCTTGGCGTCACCACGGTCCAGTTTCATCACCGGCGAGGTGTTGCACGTCGCTGGTGGGGGCCAGCTCGCCCCGCCACCCTGACGAGAAGAAGACGGCGCAAGCACACAGTTCATCGCCCAAGGCGTCACAAGGAACCGAAATGACTACATCGCCAACTACCTCCCATCCCACGGGCTCTTTCGAAACGAAGTTCTCCTACGCGACGATCTCCCTGCCGACCTTGAGCCCTCTCGAAGCGATCGATGCGCTGGCGTCGGCAAAATTCGCCGGCGTCGAGTGGCGCGTTGGCAACGCCTTGCACGACACCATGTCGAGCACCGCGCCAACCTTCCTGTCTAACAACCGCTGCACGCTTTTCCCGGGCAGTACGGATCCATCCGTCATTGCTGCCGCTTGCCGGGAGGCTGGACTCCATATTGTCGGCATCGGCCCTTACCTCGATGTCAACGACAGCGATCAGCTCCTGCGGACCATGGAATTCGCCGCCGAACTTGGTGCCCCGCAGATGCGACTGCAGGCCCCCCGCGTGACCACTCCGCTTGACTACGGTGAGCTTGCGGACGCTACCCGGAAGTTCTTGACCTCGGCAGAGGCGCTCTCAGCTCGGTTAGGGGTGCGAACAGTGCTCGAGCTGCACCACAACACCATCGCGTCAAGCGCGAGCCTCGCCCTGCGACTGATCGAGCATTGCGATCCAGAGCACGTCGGCGTCATCTACGACGTGGGAAACCTCGTCTGGGAGGGCTACGAGAACCGTCCACTTGCGTTGCAGCTGCTCGGCGATCGATTGGCACACATTCACCTGAAAAACGTCTCCGCCGCACCCGGCCGTGGCGGCGACCCTTGGGAGTACCGGTGGTCGCCCCTGGACGAAGGATTTGTGGACGTACGCGCGCTCCTGCGCGACCTTGCCGACGTTGGCTACGCGGGATGGATATCTCTCGAGGACCTGTCCACCAAGCGGTCGCCTGAGGCGACGATCCAGTTCAATGCCCGTCACCTGGAAAACGTCCTCGAAGAGTGGACGCCAAACAGCTGGGGTGTGGCGTGCGGGGGACCGTTCGCCCAGCCCGGCATGCCCTTCGGCGACGTAGCCGATCAGCCCACTTGTTCGCTGTCCTCCACGACGTCATGAACCGCTCCGCGGCCTGAGCTGGCGGCAAGCCGTGATCGACGATGCGGGAGCAACTGGCCACTCTTTCGATCGTGGGAGAAGGGATGGTGAGGGTTGCTCACGTCATCCCGCTCGAGCCCTCCGCAGGCTTCGGATCGGTGGCACATCGAGAGCCGCGGCAGCCCCGCCTACCCTCTGTCGCGCCACGGTCCTCGGGAAGGGGACAGCACCATGAGGCGACAGCTTCCCCGGTCACGTGATCTTGCGCCCCTGCTCCAGTTCCGGCGGCCGACGTGGTCGGCGCGACAGCGCCGGCTGGCGAAGGCGCTCACGATCGAGGACCTGCGTCGGATCGCCCGCCGACGTACTCCGCGAGCGGCGTTCGACTACACCGACGGCGCGGCCGACGGCGAGGTGTCGCTGGCCCGGGCCCGTGCTGCGTTCGCCGATGTGGAGTTCCGGCCGTCGATCCTGCGCGACGTCTCGGAGGTGGATACCTCGCGGGTGGTGCTGGGGGAGCGGGTCGAGTGGCCGTTCGGGATCGCGCCGACCGGGTTCACCCGGCTGATGCACACCGAGGGTGAGATCGCCGGCGCCACCGCTGCGGCCGCGGCGGGCATCCCGTTCGCGTTGTCGACGATGGGTACGACGTCGATCGAGGCCGTCGCCGCTGCCGCGCCGGGTGGGCGGCACTGGTTCCAGCTGTACATGTGGAAGGACCGGGACCGGTCGATGGCACTCGTCGAGCGCGCCGCCCGCGCGGGCTTCGACACGTTGCTGGTCACCGTCGACGTACCCGCTGCGGGTGCGCGACTGCGCGACGTACGCAACGGCATGACGATCCCGCCGACGCTGACCCCGCGGACGATCCTGGACGCGATCCCGCGGCCGGCCTGGTGGTTCAACTTCCTGACCACCGAGCCGCTCGCGTTCGCCAGCCTGGATTCGTGGTCGGGCACGGTCGCCGAGCTGCTGGACACGATGTTCGACCCCACGGTCACCTACGACGACCTCGCCTGGATTCGCGAGCAGTGGCCGGGGAATGTTGTGGTCAAGGGCGTCCAAACGGTCGATGACGCGCGTCGGGTCCGCGACGTCGGCGTGGATGCGGTGCTGCTCTCGAACCACGGGGGCCGACAGCTGGACCGGGCACCGGTGCCGTTCCACCTGCTGCCCGAGGTGGTCCGTGCGGTGGGAGGCGACGTCGAAGTGCATCTGGACACCGGGATCATGTCCGGTCAGGACATCGTGGCTGCGGTCGCGCACGGAGCCAGGTTCAGCGTGGTCGGCCGCGCCTATCTCTACGGGTTGATGGCCGGCGGCCGCGCCGGGGTGGACCGGGCCATCGAGATCCTCACCGGCCAGATCGAACGGACTATGCGACTTCTCGGCGTGACCAGCCTGGACGAGCTCACGCCCGAACACGCGCATCTGATACGTCAGACAAGGCAACAATGACTGTCGCTCTCCGGTCGAATGTGTCAGCTCGTCGGACGGCCGGTTGACCGACCCACACACGGCGAGCAGGTCGGCATGGCCCTTATGTCGAATTGGAGACGGTCGGATCAGATGGTCGCGCTGACCCCATCACCAACCGTGAGGCTGGATTCTCAACGCAAGTTTTCCTCGACGACCACGAGGTCGACGGCACGCGGTCCTTCCGGGAGAAGGTCGACCTGCTGGCTCCGCACGGCCTCTCGGGCACGAGCAGTCGCAGCAAGCGCGGCGTGCCGGCGCTTCAGTCGGCACACGGGAAGCTTGCGGTCGGCAATGCTCTGGGTCTCGAGCTCGCGGCCTTCAATCGATCAGTCATGACGATCACCGACTTCGCCGACCCCCGGCTGTCGTCCGAGATCCATGTCGCCGAGATTCCCGCGCTCATCGTGGCCGAGGGCGCCAAGATCGGCGAGCGGCTTCACGAGCCACGCAAGGGCGCCGTTCGCGACAAGGACGTCGGCGACTTGTGGCGGCTCATGGCCGTCGCCGATCCAGGCGAGACAGCGCGGGTGATCGCTGACTTCCTCAGCCACGACGAGGTCGGTGCCGACGTCCGCCAGAGCGTCGAGTGGACCGCCTCCGTCTTGCGCGACCCGGTTAGCACAGAGCGCGCGAAGTCCACCTTCGACACGTTCGTCGATCCAGCGGAGATCGATCGCGTCTTCGATGTGTGGCGAGACGTCCTCGCAGGCTGATCCACCCGAATGGCGACCCGCGTCGATCCGCCCAGATTGACGCATGGATTCGGTCGAGCCGGGTTTTGGTCATCCCTTCGCACTTCGGACGTGGTCCGTACCCAAACAAGCTTGGATCCGATGGGGCCGGCGTCGTAGCGTGAACCGTGCCCAGGGCTGAGGGAACCTATGCGAAGTTGGACCGCGGCGACGAGTTGCCGGCGCAGGTGAGGTGCGAGGTTGATGCAGCAACCGCCGGCAACTCGCTCAGGCTCGTCCGCAACGGCGAGTACTGCCTGATCTACGAAAAGCCCATCCCAGCGGACGGCCTCACCTTCCGCCACCTCATCGACTGGTGGCGGAACCGCCAACACATCGATGACACCGTCACGACTCCTTACTCGCCGGGGTCTTCATCAGCTCCCCGGCCTTTCCCAGCTGGGTCAGCGCATGTGCGCTGCACGAACGCGACGACCCTCGCTAGCCTCGACGTTTCACGGGGCGGCTCGCTGAGCGGTTCGGTGCCGTGGCGCTGATCGGGATCCGTTTCGGGCGTGCGCGATCGCCGGCGCTGGTGCCGCCGGTTCTCCGGGTCTTGGTCGTGGGAGTTGGTGTTGGTGCCGTCAGGCGGTGCGGATCGTGGCCCAGCCGGTGTCGATGAGCCGGTTCCAGGGCCAGTCGCGTGGCAGCCGGAGGCGTCGTCGGCGGCCGGTGTGGATGATGCGGCCGGCGACGGAGAGGATCCGGAATCGGAGCCGTTTGGGTTCCCAGCGGCGGGCGGGTTCGGCCTCGTCGAAGGCGAGGGTCTGGGTCCAAGCAAGCAGGTCGGCGGCGAGTGCGACGACCTCGAGCCAGATCCGGTTCTTGGCGTAGTCGTGGAAGGGCAGGTTCCGTAGGCCGGTGTCCTTCAGACCCCGGATGCGGTCCTCGCAGCGTGCGCGTTGCCGGTGCCGGACCTCAAGTGCGGCGAGGGTCCAGCCGGAGCCTTTGGTGTTGGTGGCGAAGCAGGTGATGCGCCATCCGTTGTGGTCGGTCAGCCGTAGCTGTGCGCCGGGGTGTGGACGTTCACGGCGGGCGATGACCCGCATCCCCGGTGGCCATTCCTTCGGCCCCGGGCGGCTGGATCGAGTCGGGGTCGGCATCCACGCGGTCAGCTCGGCGACCTGCGCCCCGTCACGAGGCTCACCGTCACCATCGACGGCGGCTCGCCAGGCCTGCTCGGGGATCGCCTCGATCGCTGCTTTGACCGTGTCTTGAGCCTGGAACCCGATTGAGTACTCCAACCCCAGGTCGGTGATGCGGTGGAGGAAGACCTTCGAGCAGGCGCCGGTGTCGGCACGGACCAGCACCTGGCCACGCTCGTGTTCGGGGAGTTGGGCGAGCGCATTGTTCAGCGCGACGAGGTGGTCATCAGCGTTCCACGGGGAGGCCTTCCCGGGCCGCAGGTCGAGTGCCAGCGGTTCACCGGTTCCGTGCTGGCCGTGGTCGACGAAGCTGCATATCGGAGCGAACCCGAATCCCCGTTTGAAGGTCGGCTCGGCGCCCTCCTTGTCCGAGTGGGCGGTGACCAGGGTGGCGTCGATGTCGACGATCACCTGCCCGCCCGCACGACTCCCGGCCGTGCCGGCCAGTGGCCTGCGCCGCGACCAGACCGCCGCGCGGGCGTCGGCACGTGCCTGCCGGATCGCGCCCACCGCGTCATCGACATCACCGGCCAACGCCGCGATTACCCGCGAGACCGTCGGGTCGGAGGCAACCGCGCCGAACACTTCAGGCTGGGACCGGACCGCCGCCACGTCAGCCAGGCAATCTCCACCCAATGCGACGGCAGTCGCGACGTCGAGCAACACCTTGCCCGGGTCGTGAGTCGCGTGCATCGGCCGCCACGGCGACAGCGCCCGGGACAGGTTGCGATCCAGGCCAGCGACCCCGATCGCCTCCCTCAACAACAGCGCACCAGAGGACGAGATCAGCGACTCGCGGACGGGATCAAGAACAAGATTCGGGACACGGCTACGCTTCACTTACGGAGTGCCTTTCCGCTGGGGCTTCTTGGACTGTCGCAAGAACAAGAATCCCAAGCAGGACGGGCACTTCCGTGCTTTCAGCCCAGGTGTCGCCGGGTCACCGACGAAATGCCGAGGCTAGGGTGGCGGGCATGACGCGGGAGCTGGTGGTGAAGGTGACGTGCGGTGTCGACGCACCGGAGCGGGCCAACCAAGGGTTCACCGTGGCGGCCACCGCGGCTGCCTCGGGCGTCCCGGTCTCCCTCTGGCTCACCGGGGAGGCGGCCTGGCTCGCGGTTCCCGGGCGCGCGGCCGAGCTGTCGCTGCCGTTGGCCACCCCCCTCGCGGACCTGCTCGCCAGCGTGCTCGAGCTGGGCACCGTCACCGTCTGCGGACAGTGCGCCGCCCGGCGTGAGATCGGCGAGGCCGACGTGCTGCCGGGCGTCCGGATCGCGGGCGCGCCGGTGTTCGTCGAGGAAGCCCTGCGGGACGGCGCGCAGGCCCTGGTCTACTGACACAGAAGAGCTCGCAGGAACAACCGCTCAGCGGGCGACACTCAGCAGGATTTCCTCGAACTTGGTCGCGCAGCCGTTCAGGTCGAACTCCCGCTCAGCAAGCTCCCGAGCACGACGGCCGAGCTTTTCCCACATGTCGCTGTCGTCGAGCACCTCGACCACCCAGTCCGCGGCAGCCGGGATCGATGTGCGGTCGGGAGCCAGCACACACCCGCCGGCTGCGTCGATGAGGTGCGCGGCTAGATTCTCGTCGGGCATCAGGCCGAGGATCGGACGGGCTGCGCAGAGGTAGGACAGTGTCTTGGACGGCACCGAGAACGCTCCCGCCGACTGGTCGAGCACCACGAGGAGCACGTCGCCCGACCCGAGCACCTCGGAAAGCCGCTCGTAGGGCTGGAAGGGCAGCAAGGTGACCGGTACGTCGAGCTTTCGCGCCTCGTCGGCGACCTCGTTGGCTGCGTGGCCCTCGGTGACCACGGTCAGGTGGGCCGGCGTGCCGCGGTCGCGCACGGCGCGCGCCAGCTGCACCAGGAGCCGCGGATCGTGCTTGAGACCGAGAGTCCCGGAGTAGACCAGGTTGGGAGTCTCGACCAGGTCGTGCTCCTGTGCCCACTCGTTGTCGCGCGAGGTCGGCACCAGCTCGCCGAGGGGCGCCCAGTTGGGGATCACCGTGGTCTTGCCGGCCGTGCCCCATTCCCGGTGCACGTCAAGGAACGACTCGGCGATCACGACGATCGCGTCGGCGCGACGGTTGCACCATCGCTCCCCCCAACCGGCTAGGGCAGCGAAGACGACAAAGGTCCGGCTCAGCTTGCTGCCGGCGAAGGAGCGCATTGCTACTCCCTGCACGTCCTGCTGCCAGGAGACCCACGGCGTGCGCGTCACCATCAGAACCGCAGTGATCACGAGCAGCGTCGGCACGGGCACGTTCCCGAGTAGTGCGACGTCCGAGCGGCTCCGGCGCACCTGACGAGCCAGTTGCACTCCGTACCGCAGCTCCTGGACGAGGCGCCGCCGGAAGCTGAGCTTCTCAATCACCTCGCCGCGGCCGATTGGCTCGAACACGAGGTGGTCATGGCCACCGAGGTTGCCCTTGCCCGAGACGTGCGCCTCGCACCAGGAATGCGTCACGTCGTGGCCGCGCCGCGCCAACTCGGCGCTCAGCTCGACCTGGAAGGGGTGACCGCTGTAGTCGTGTACGAGGACGCGCACCGCTCGGCTGCTCCCTTCGTGAATTTCTCGGCCGGGACTACGCGGCTCATGGTCTGAATTCTCAACGATCGCGATGGTGGCAGGTCACACTTCGGCCCGCGCCAGCCCGAGAAGCGTACGGGCCTCGGTGGTTGTCATAGGTCGCTTCTGCGCAATCTCCCCCATGGCCACCGCCCGGGCGACGAGCTGCCGGTTGCTCCCGACCGGCTCGCCTTGGCGAACGCTCAGCACGTCCTCCATGCCGACGCGGAGGTGGCCGCCCTTGCTCAGAGCCGCGAGCGCCACCGGCAGCGTGGTGCGCCCGATGCCCGTGGCTGACCAGCTGGTGACCTGGTCGGGGAGCACGCCCACGGCTGAGACCAACGCGTCGGCGGTGCCCGGCATTCCGCCGGGCACGCCCATCACCAGGTCGCAGTGAACGCTGCCGCCGTACGGCAGTCCGTACCGGTCGAGCAGCCGGTGAAGGGCAGCGACATGGCCGAGGTCGAACAGCTCGAACTCCGGCACCACCTGGCGCTCCTGGCTGAGCTGGTAGAGCTCGCACACGAACGGCCACGGGTTGCTGAACACGTCGTCGCCGAAGTTGGTCGTGCCCATGGTGAGGCTGCAGGAGTCGGGGGCGGCATCGAGCACCTTGAGCCGACTGTCGAGCGGGTCGTGGACCGAGCCTCCGGTGGACAGCTGGACCACCAGGTCGGTGCTCTCCCGCAGCGCCTGCACGGTGTCGGTGAGCCGGACCAGGTCGAGGGTCGGTCGGTGCTCGTCATCTCGGATGTGCACGTGGATCATCGCCGCGCCCGCAGCCTCGCACTCCTGCGCGGTCTGCACCAGCTCGTCGAGGGTGGTCGGGAGCTGCGGAAAGTCCGCCTTCGAGGTCTCGGCGCCGGTCGGAGCGACGGTGATCAACAATGCTTCCGGGGCAACGATCCCTTGTCCTACTCTCATCCCGTCATCGTGGCAGATCCAAGAAGACTTGCGGCGATGGCCTCGTTGCTGACAGACATCACGACAGGACGCCGGACCTCAGTGCGGGGAGCACCGCAAAAGGGGTGGACACCGTAGTCGTTGTTCGCCGGACGGCTAAGATCCTCCAACCCGGAGTCGCCGTGGGCGCGTGCACAGGACCGTCAGTTCGGTCAACATCCCCCATCCGCCACAAGGAGCAAATGATGACCTCGAGCCCCGTTGATGTTCTCGTCGTCGGCGCCGGAGGCTTCATCGGCGGGCATCTGGTCGCCGATCTCCTAGCCCAGGGCAAGTCGGTGCGAGCGGTCGACGTCAAGCCGTTGGACGAGTGGTTCCAGCTGCACGGCGACGCACAGAGCCACAGTGCTGACGTGTCGCTGCTCGAGGCGGCGGGGGCGGTCACCGAAGGCGCTCGGGAGGTCTACATGCTGGCCGCGGACATGGGCGGCATGGGGTTCATCGAGAACAACAAGGCACTCTGCATGCTGTCGGTGCTGACGAGCACCCACATGCTGCAGGCAGCGCGCAGGTTCGACGTAGAGCGCTACTTCTACTCGTCGTCGGCCTGCGTCTACGCGGCGGACAAGCAGACCGTCACTGCCGTCACCGCGCTCAAGGAGACCGACGCTTATCCGGCGATGCCCGAGGACGGCTACGGGTGGGAGAAGTTGTTCTCCGAGCGCATGTGCCGGCATTTCTCCGAAGACTTCGGCCTGCTCACCCGCGTCGCCCGTTACCACAACGTCTACGGCCCCGATGGCACGTGGACGGGAGGCCGCGAGAAGGCTCCGGCCGCCGTCTGTCGGAAAGTCGCCGAAGCCGTCATCAGTGGAAAGCATGAGGTCGAGATCTGGGGTGACGGGGAGCAGACCCGCAGCTTCATGTATATCGACGATTGCGTGCGGGGTAGCCAGATGATCCTCGCCAGCGACGTGGAGGAGCCGCTCAACCTGGGTTCTGCGGAGTTGGTCTCGATCAACCAGTTGTATTCGGTCGTCGAGGACATCGCGGGGATCAAGTGCACGCGGCGCTACGACCTGTCGGCGCCGCAGGGAGTCCGGGGCCGCAACGCTGACAACACGATGATCCGCGAGAAGCTCGGGTGGGAACCCTCGATCAAGCTCACCGACGGCCTCGCACAGACCTATGCGTGGATCTACGACCAGGTGAAGCGCGCTGGGGGCTGAGCCCCGAACACGCCCCGCCGGACCGCCCGTGCACGAGACCGGCAGGATGATTCGCATGCGTGCGGTCGTCCAGCGGGTCCTGTCGGCATCGGTGCACGTCGACGGAGTGGTGGTCGGCGCCCTTGACGCGCCAGGGCTCCTCGTCTACCTCGGCATCACCCACAGCGACGACGCGGAGGACGTCGCATGGATGGCCCGCAAGATCCGCGACCTCCGGATCCTCCGCGACGAGCAGTCGGCCTCCGACGTCGGCGCGCCGGCGCTCGTGGTCAGCCAGTTCACGCTGTACGGCGATGCCCGCAAGGGCCGGCGTCCGTCGTGGACCGCCGCGGCGCCCGGTCCCGTCAGCGAGCCGCTGTACGACGATTTCTGCGCCGAGCTCGAGCGGCTCGGCACCCACGTCGAGCGCGGGGTCTTCGGCGCGATGATGCAGGTTTCGTCGGTCAACGACGGGCCGTTCACGGTGTTGCTCGAGCGCTCCTGAACCGCGCGCCGAGCAGGTACATCTCACAGCCCAGGCAGAACCCGAACACCGCGTTGAGCAGGGCCGCGACCAGTGCGAGGCCGACGGCGACCTGGGCGACCAGCACAGTGCCGGTCAGGTAGCCGACCACCGCCACGACCGCGAAGGTCAGGCCGACGGCCTGGGCGAACCGCGGAGGCGTCGGGTCCTCGAGCTCCGCGGGCGGCGTCAGCCGCGGCCGGATCAGAGTCCGGAACAGAACCCCGGTTGGCGTGCGCTGCACGCCGAGTCCGGCGCCGATGGCGAAGAACACAGCCAGCGCCCCCACCACCGCGGTGGCGATCCCTTCTGGCACGACCAGCGCCGCCGCGAGGAGCACGGCGGTCACGGATGCCGTGAAGCGAGGCCCGCGGGGATCGATCCCAGCCGCGCCCGTCATCGCGGGGCTCCCGCGGAGTGCGCGATCGCCGCGAGGACCTGGTGCTTCTGCGGCGCCCCGGCAGCCCGGAGCACCTCGTGCCCGGCGGCGTCGAGGACGAGGGTCGTCGGCGTGCGTCGTACGTCGAGCGCACGGACCAGTCCGAGATGCTGCTCGGCGTCGATCTCGACGTGGCGCACGCCGTACTCCTGGGCGGCGACATCGGCCAGCACCACCCGCGTCGTCCGGCAGGGCGCGCAGAACGCCGAGGAGAACTGCACGAGGGTGGCCCGCTCCCCCGCCCGGGCGCTCGGCGTGGCCGCCGCGACCT
This sequence comes from Nocardioides immobilis, assembly GCF_003515065.1. Classification (GTDB taxonomy): domain Bacteria; phylum Actinomycetota; class Actinomycetes; order Propionibacteriales; family Nocardioidaceae; genus Nocardioides; species Nocardioides immobilis. The sequence goes on along the minus strand of NZ_QXGH01000001.1, from coordinate 3,661 downwards.
GGTCCCACGCGGTGGGCGTCGCGTCGGCGTGCGGGACGAACCGGCCGTCGACGTGGTGACGGTAGAGGCCGAACCCGGCCGCGGCGAGCGCGGCCAGGGCGAGGATCACGATGCCGGTCATTGCAGTCCCAACGACAACGACGGCCCCCGGGATTCCCCAGGAGCCGTCGTCTCTGTCATGACTTCTCAGACCGCGATCTCGACCTCGGCGATGCTGCCGACCGCCGCCTGCACCTTGCGGTCGACCGGCTCGGCGCCGGGGACCAGGGTGCGCAGCGTCCACTCGCCGTCGCCGGCGAAGAACCGGAAGTGGCCGGTGGCGGACACCGGGACCTCCGCGGTGAACTCACCGGTGCGGTCGAGCAGGCGGACGTAGCCGGTGCTGACCGGCTCGCCGCCCTTGGTCACCTGACCCTGGACGATCGCCTCGATGTCGGTGTTGATGCCGTTGAGCGACAGGCCGCCCTCAGTTGCTCCGCACATGTGCTCAGGCCTCCCCGGGCTCGTCGCCGAGCGCGATCGGAACGCCGACGAGGGAGCCGTACTCGGTCCACGAGCCGTCGTAGTTCTTGACGTTGTCCTGGCCGAGGAGCTCCTTGAGCACGAACCACGTGTGGCTCGAGCGCTCACCGATCCGGCAGTAGGCGATCGTGTCCTTGGACCAGTCGACGCCGGCCTCGGTGTAGATCTCCTTCAGCTCGTCGTCGGAGCGGAAGGTGCCGTCGTCGTTGGCCGCCTTGCTCCACGGGACGTTGGCCGCGGTCGGGATGTGACCCGCGCGCTGCGCCTGCTCCTGCGGGAGGTGGGCCGGCGCGAGCAGCCGGCCGGCGAACTCGTCGGGCGAGCGGACGTCGACCAGGTTCTGGGTGCCGATGGCCGCGACGGTCTCGTCGCGGAACGCCCGGATGGAGAGGTCCTGCTCCTGCGCCGTGTACGACGTCGCCTCGCGGCTGGGCAGCTCGCCGACCAGCTCGCGTGAGTCGAGCTCCCACTTCTTGCGGCCGCCGTCGAGCAGCTTGACGTCCTGGTGGCCGTAGAGCTTGAAGTACCAGTAGGCGTAGGCCGCGAACCAGTTGTTGTTGCCGCCGTAGAGGACGACGGTGTCGTCGTTGGCGACCCCGCGCTCGGACAGCAGCGCCTCGAACTGCGCCTTGTTGACGAAGTCACGGCGCACCTGGTCCTGGAGGTCCGTCGTCCAGTCCAGCTTGATAGCGCCCTTGATGTGGCCCTTGTCGTAGGCGGTGGTGTCCTCGTCGACCTCGATCAGCACCACCTTCGGGTTGTCGAGGTTCTCCTCCACCCACTGGGCGGAGACGAGGGAGTTCTCGCGGCTCATATCTGTGTTCCTTCTGGATCGGTTGTACGTGGGACAAGCGAAATGGTGTTGGTGAGGGGCTGACGCAGGCACGACGCGGGAAGTCGAGGGCGCAGAGGCAATGACCTGCCAGAAGGAAGCGCCGGGTGTCAGCGAGGGGCGGCGGATACGCCGATCAGACCCCGCTCAGCGCATTCGACACAGCGCCGAGCTGACGCGGCAGTTGTCCACTGCGCGCCGCTTGGTCAGCCAGGTCGTCGACATGCCGGTCACACTACTGGCGCGGTCTGCCCGATCCCCCGGATGATCTCGCAGAATGAGATGCGTGTCCGAATATTGGGACGCCTCAGCACGCGCTATGGAGAACGGTGTTCGACGATCCCGGGAACGCACCGGGCGTGACGTCGAGCTCGACCGGGCCGGTTTGTCCCGGTCCGGTGCGCAGCTGGAACTCGATCTCCTGGGTCTCTCCCGGATCAATGACGGTGACGACCTGCGCGACCGGCCGGCCGTCGAAGTTCTCGGTGACGACCGGGTCGAAGGAACGCGAGTCGAGCGACAGGTCCTCGATGCGACCACCGGCCGGTGCCATCACGTAGACCGCGATCCGCTGCTGGCCCGGCTCGATCTCCCCGAAGAACCGGCCCCCGGGAAAGCTGCCCGACACCGTAGGCGGTACGTCGAGCCCCTCCGGCACCGCGTTGGTGAGGCGAATCGCTCCCGCAATCTCCTGGGCGTAGCCGGAGCAGGCGCGCGCGATCGCGTCGGCCTCGTACTGCAGGTAGTAGGTCATCTTGGACTCAAGGGCGTCGTTGACGTAGAGCCCGACCTGGGCGCGCTCCTCCTGCGTATGGAGCTCGCCGGCAATCTCGGTGCCGTCGATCTGCTCCTGCTCGGCGTCGACGAAGCTGTGCATGCGGATCCGCCCCTCCGTGACTCCAGTGGCCAGCGCACGGATGACCTCGACCGGGTCGCCGCGGCCGGCGGCGAACGCGTCGAAGACCGCCTTCGCAACCGCGTTCTGGTAGTCCTCCTGCTCTGTCGGGTCGGGCGAGGTGAGGTAGATGTCGTTCTCGACCTTGGCGACGACGTCAGCCGAGGTGACGGGGCCGTAACCGGGGACTTCGACTGGGCCGGTGGCGGTCAGCAGGTACGAAACTGCGACCGGGTCGACGAAGAACACGCCGTCGACATCCCCGCCGACCTCCCGTTGCCACCGGGCAGCCGCGAGCTTCGCGGCGCGGGTGGCATCTGGGGTCATGCTGGCGTTCATGAACCACTGTCCGAGAGTGCGACCGAAGACAGCCTCCTCCCCCCGCGTGAGCGGGATGACGGGCGGGTCGACGGGGCCGTACTTCGAGGTCCCCTCCTGCTCCAGGATCTCCACCTCGCCGTCGTCGGCGTGGATGCGCGAGATCGATCCCGCGAGGCCACCCATGCTGCGGAGCTCGGCGTTGTTCTGGAACACCAGGAGATGGTCACGCGAACCGTCGGCGCCGAGCAGGCTCGGCATCAACTCGGCAGCGCGGTAGGCGGAGCCGAGCGTCGAGCGGGCGTCGAGCACGATGGCGCACAGCTCGGTGAAGCGGGTCGAGACGGGGCCGACCAGCCCGCCCTCGTAGACACCCTCGAGGTTCGCGGCCGCCTCATCGAAGGCCTGCTCGCTCTGTCGGGCGGGTTCACGGACGGACGCGATGGTGTCGAGGGGAAACTGGTTGTCTGTTGGGTTGAAGGAACGCGCGGCCACCAGCTCCGCGGCGTCGACCAGTGGCGGGATGCCGTCGTCGCCGAGGTCGTCGAGGACGGCGGCGACAATGGCGATCGCCTCGGCGTCGTCGCCGAATATCGGAAATCGCTCCAGGACCCACCAGGTCGGGCCGTCGGTGCGGTTCCGCGCGCTGCCGGCAGCCTCCTGGTACCGCTCCAGCGCCCGGGCAGCACCCTCCGCGTCGCCTTGCTCGATCTCCTGACGCAGGAGCAGGGCGCTCCCCTCGACCTCGCGGAGGTCGTCGGCCGCCGACCACGCGGTCCAGCCGGTCCACATGACGAAGAGGACGCCGATGCCGGCCCCGCCGACGACGACCATCCGCGAGGGCCGCTCCCTGAGCCAAGGTCCGACTGCCCGCCAACCGCGGGGGCGGCGGCTGCGACGACGAACCATGGGCGACACGCGGCAAGCATGCCATCCACCCGGGGTCTCCGCGCCGGCCCCGGTATCTCCTAGCCTCGACGTTTCACGGGGCGGCTCGCTGAGCGGTTCGGTGCCGTGGCGCTGATCGGGATCCGTTTCGGGCGTGCGCGATCGCCGGCGCTGGTGCCGCCGGTTCTCCGGGTCTTGGTCGTGGG
>NZ_QXGH01000053.1 GCF_003515065.1 Nocardioides immobilis | reverse complement strand
CGCGGTTCTTGAGGAGCTCGGCGAGCTGCTCGAGGAGCATCGGGCCGATCCCTTCGACCCGCGCCACGCCGGGGACGAGGCCGGTCAGGACCAGGTCGGAGAGGCTGAGGTAGATCGTCGCCGGGCGGTTCTTCGGCTTCCGCGCCGGACTGTCGGCGTCCGGGTCGTCGGGGTCGTCTGGGTCGGCCGGGGGTGGGGTCGGGTTGTTCGCTTGGTCGAGGAACTCCGCGGCGGCGTGGGGGTTGGCGAGCAGCTCGATGGCTTTGGCTTCGAGCTCGCCGCGGGTGATGGTTCGGCGCTCGTCCTCGGTGAGCTGGTCGAACAAGACGTCGGCGACCTCGCCGACGGTGCTGTTGAAGTCGAGCGCGGTGCCGGTGGGCAGCTTCAGGGTGACCCGCCGGGTCGCGGGCTCACCGTCCAGGGCGTCGACCGCGGCGCCGGGCTTGGCGGTCGACATCCGGACCCCGACCGTCGCGGCGTCGGCGGCGAGCCGGGCCCGGTGGGCGTCGATGTCGGCCTCGATCACCTTGGCCTCGGCGATGGCCAGGATCCCGCCCGGGGACTGGTCGACCGCGGCGGCGACCGCGACGTCGACCAGCCCGACCGCCTCCAGGCAGAGGCGTCGCGACATCGAGGCGACCTTCCGGGCCACCCAGGCCGGGAGCCGGAGGTCTTGGACGGCCTCCCACAACAACGGGAGCCGGTGCCGCAGGTCGAGGGCGTCGGCGGCCAGGAGCTTGGTCGCCACCACCCCGGACTGCCGGGCGATCGCGAGCTCGGCCCAGCACAGCTCCTGGACCGGCGGGGTGCCCTCGCCACCGAAGTCGATCAGCTGGTCCGCCCCCAGCACCCGGCCCTCACCGGGGTCGGCCGAGTGCAGGTCGGCCCACTGCAGCACCAGCCGCAGCGCATCGACCTCCTGTTCGCGCTGCTCGATGACCAGCGCCTCGGACGCGGTCAGCACCGCGGTCGCGTCGAGGTCCAGCAGGCCCGAGATCATGAACCCATTCTACTCGAACAAGTGTTCGACAACAACGGATTTGCTCGACTTCCTCAACGGGGGCGTCCAGGTCGAGGTTTCCCTCGGTAGGCTCCGGTCCTCGAGGGGCGGTAGCTCAGTCGGTTAGAGCAGAGGACTCATAATCCTTGGGTCGTGGGTTCGAGCCCCACCCGCCCCACCGAGACGGTCTCTGACCTGCACACTTACGAGATCGTGTACCTCAGGCTCTGAATGAGACCCTGTCGTTCCCGACCTATTCCCCATCGTCGGGCGACGGATCTGGGTACTCCAGGATCATTCACCGTCAGTGACCGCGGGAGGCCGCCCAGCCTCGGTCGTGACGGCATATCGCAACGCACAAAGCGCCTGACCGAGCGCCGCGGCGCCGACCTTCAACACGGGTCCGGTCGTGAAAGGCAACCCGAAGTTGACGAAGCCGACATGCTGTTGCCGCTCGCGGCGGGCATCGTAGGCGCATGAACGTCACCGAACTGGCCAGGTCACTCCTCGAACCGGTGCCGGCGCATCGCACACCGGGCACCCGGGACGTTCGAACTGACCACGACCCCGCCGAGTCGCCCATCGCGACGCCGTCGACCATGAACAACGTCGTCGGCTCTCTTCATTCCGGTGGTTTGATCGCGCTCATGATGCAACTGGCCCGGCAACGATCATCGGAGCGGGCGACGCCGAGTCCAACCTCCGAGTCTTCTCTCGGTGTGAGGCGGTCGAACAGCGCCGACTGGCGGCGCAAGGACGCAATGCCTACGGCTGGGGCGCCCGGCTGAGCTCGACCAGCTCGTCCAGGGCGTCACGGAGATGACCCATGAGGTCCCACACGTCAGGCACCAGATCCCGGCAAGCGACAAGGCCGAAGTCGAGCCTGCGGTTGTAGGAGAACACCGTGATGTTCAGTGCGCCCGTCGTGCTCGTCACGGCCGAGACCGGGTGGATGCCCTCGACCCGGGCGCCGGCGAGGTAGAGCGGGACCTGGAGTGCCGGGACGTGGCTGACGAACAGGTTGAACGGCGGCCCCGCCACGCCGGCGAGGTTGAACAGTGCGCGCGCCGCCAGTCCCTGTCCTGCCGTGGGGAGGAACGAGGCGAGGTCACGCAACAGCGTCGCGGGCAGGGACTCGAACCGGGCTTTCGCTCGATCCATCGACTCCCGCATCGCCACCACCCTGGCCCCGGGATCGGGCAGGTTGGTGGGCAGCTCGGCGAGCATCACTGACAGCTCGTTGCCTCCGGATGCCGGTTGACCGCGCCGGCGCACGGACACGGGCACCGCGGCGACCAGAGGTACGGCGGGGAGCGCGTCGCGCTCCAGCAGCCAGCGGCGGAGCGCCGTCGTGCAGAGCGCCATCACGATGTCGTTGACGGTGCCGCCGTACCTCCGGCGCACCGTCTTCACGTCGTCGACCGAGACCGAGCCGAAGGAGAAGCGGCGGTGGGCACTGATCGCGCCGTTCAACGGCGTCCGTGGCGCCCGTGGGCCGGACGCCAGCGCGCCGAGCGAGCGGAGGGCCGGGGGCAGGGTGCGCGCCAGGTGCACCTGGTCCTTGGCGGCCGCGGCCAGCCCGTGCTGGACGAGGTCCAGCCGGGAGGGGAGCGGGTCGGGGACGAACGGCTGGTCCTCGGGCTCGACGGTGCGCGGCTCGGGCCGGATGTCGAGGAAGGCCGCCAGCATCTGGGCGCCGGAGACGCCGTCGACCGCCGCGTGGTGGATCTTCGAGTACACGGCCACCCGGCCGTCGGCCAGCCCGCTGATGACGTAGAGCTCCCACGGTGGCCGGGTGCGGTCCAGCGCACGGGCGTGGAGCCGGGCCACCAGCTCGCCCAGCTGCTCCGGGGACCCCGGAGGCGGGAGTGCGAGCTCGCGCAGGTGGAAGTCGAGGTCGAAGCCCGGGTCGTCGACCCAGTAGGGACGGCTGATCCCGAGCGGCACCTCGACCAGACGCTGGCGGAGGATCGGGAACAGGTGCAACCGCGCGGCTAGCAGGGCCCGCACGCTGCCGAGGCCCCACGAGTCGCCGCCCGCACCCGGGTCCACCACCATCAGTGAGGCGACGTGGCCCACCGTGGTGGGCGACTCGATCATGAGGAATCCCGAGTCCAACGACGACAGCTGCCTCATGGGCGTCTCAGAGCTCCCCGAGGCCGCGCTCGATGACCGCGATGATCTCCGGGCGCAGCCGCTCGGGTGCGATGACGGCGTCGACGGACCCGACGCTGACCGCGCGATGGATGTCGTGCACACCGTCGAACTCGGCCGCCACCTCGCTGATCTTCTCCGCACGCAGGGCCCGCTTGAGCTCCGCCAGCTCCACGACGAGCGGCCCGCGCTCGGACGGCGACGCGTCGGCGATGGCTGCCTCCAGCTTGGTGACCCCGGGGTCGGCCGCGGTGCGCTTGTCGACCTCGCCCGCGAAGACCACGGCGGCTGCCGGGGCCCCGCCGATCACCGAGGCGAAGGAGCCCTCGAGCGCGAGGACGGTCATCTGCGGGTTGAGCGCCTTGGAGAACACGACGAAGGCGCCGCCGTGGTAGCGGGAGACCACGCAGAAGACGATCGGCCCGCGGAAGTTCACGATGGCGCGGCCGATCTCCGCGCCGTACTCGAGCTGCAGGTTGCGCATCGAGTCCGGCGACCCGTCGAAGCCCGAGAGGTTCGCCAGCACCACCAGGGGGCGGTTGCCACTGGCGGCGTTGATCGCCCGCGCCGCCTTCTTAGAGGAGCGGGGGAACAGCGTGCCCGCGGTGTAGACGTCGGGCCCGTCGGTGGGCGGGAAGCCGCGGCGCGGCACCGGCTTGGACTCGATGCCCAGCAGGCACACCGGGTGACCGCCGAGGCGGGCGTCGAACACCACGGTCGTGTCCGCGTCGGCCATCCCCGCCCACCGCTCGAGGGTGGCGTGGTCCTGGTCTGCCAGCGCACGCATCACCGTGCGGATGTCGAAGGCCTTCTTCCGGTCCGGGTTGCTGACCGGGGAGAAGATCTGGCCCACGGTCGTGAAGTCACTCCCGGGGTCGGAGTGTGGGTACGTCGTGACGTCCCGGTCGGCCGGGTCGCTGGTGGCGGCGTCCCGCGGACGCGACTCGCCGGGGGCGACGTACGTGTGCTCGTAGTGCGCCATCAGCACGTCGCACGCGCCGGAGAGGTCCGGCGCCCAGTACTGGGCCTGGCCGTTCGGGCCCATCACCCGGTCGTAACCGCCGATGCCGAAGTTGTCCTCCGCCGACACACCGCCGGAGAAGTCCAGCGACTGCTTGCCGGTCAGCACCATCGCGCTGTCCGGCGTCATCACCAGGATGCCCTTGGTGTGCATCAGCATCGTGGCCTCGGCGTTCCAGTACGGCTGGGCACCGACGTTGATGCCGGCCACAACGACGTTGATCTCGCCGCCGGCCTGGGTGAACTCGACGATCCGGCGCAGGGCTGCAGCGACCCAGTCCATGTTCTCCGTGCCGGAGTCCATGGAGATCCGGGCGCCGGCCGACAGCGCGAACCACTCGACCGGCACGCCCATCCGCTCGGCGAGGTCGAGGGCGGCGATGACCCGGGAGCACTCCGGCTCCGACACCGCGCCGAGCGCCTTCGTCGGGTCGCCGCAGAGGACGACCCGGGTGACGCCCTCAGGGTGCAGCGCGGTCGGGGTGGAGGCGACCGTGACGAGGATGCCGGCCTTGTTGAGCCCGCGGGGACGGTCCACCGGCACCAGCGCGCCGGCGTCGTCGAGGTCGTGCTCCACCAGGGTGCCGCCGTCGCCGGCGACGATCGCCTCGAGCTCGTACGGGTACACCAGCCCGCGCCGGCGGGCGCGCAGGACCTTGGAGTCGTAGTCGTCCAGCGGCTGCAGCAGCTCGGTGGGAGGCGCCTCGATCGAGGAGACCACGCCCGCACCGGGCCGCGCGTGGAACCGGATCGCGATCGGGGTCGCGGTGCCGTCCGGGCCGGCGACCCGGCCCTGGGCGAGCACCTCGGCGATCCCGGCGCCGTCGGTCAGCGGCGTGATCTTCTGCTGCAGGCCGGTCAGCTGGGCGATGTCGGCCTCGACGACGGGCCACACCTGCACCCACACGTGGTTGAGGTCCAGCTTCGCGCCGGCGGCGCCGCGCGCCGTACGCGCCCGTCGGATGGCCTCGAGGCAGTTCTCCACGGCGCGCTCCGCGTGGGGCAGCGCGGTGACTCGGCCCTCCTCGTCGTGCACGACCGCAAGCTGGCGCACCTGCGCGAGAGCGACCAGTCGACGGTCAGCCGGGTTCTCCCGGGCCACGCACTCGTAGAGCAGCACGTCGTCGGGCGCCTCGATGCGGGTGACGTGGAAGTTGCGCAGCCGCCAGAGGTTCAGGCGCCGCCCGACCATCGGGTGCACGCCGTGGACCAGCTCGTCCTCCTCGACCCCGTGCGACCCGTCGGGCCGGAAGGTGAAGTAGTCGACCGGCCGGCCCTCACCCGGGCACACCGCGACGGTGACCCGCCGCGCGTCCTGCGCGAGGCCGAGACCGGAGAGGACAGCCGCCAGCTCGTCGCGGCCGGCGGCGATCGACTCCGGCGCCAAGGGCCAGTGCAGGTAGAGGTCCAGCACCGCCTTCGTGCCTTCGGGCCGCGCGGCCAGCTCCGTCCGCAGCCCCGCGACCAGGTCGGACCCTTCGGCGAGCTCCGCCACCGTGCCGACGGTGGTCACCAGCCGGGTGGGGCGCTCGTCGAGCACGTAGTCGGCGACCGCGAACGGGCGGCCGTCGTGGTGCGAGGCACTCGCTCCGTGCAGGTCGAAGTCGCGGTAGTGACGCTTGATCAGCACCTCGAGCATCGGCTCGTCGTCCCACTCGCCGCTGCTCGCCCCACGCTCCACGCGCTCGGCGAGGAAGCGCACGATCTGCTCGGGGATCACCGCGAGGGCGTCGATCCGATCGGCGCGGTCGGGGACCTGCGGATCGGCGGCGAGTGCGGCGACCTCGTCGCGGACGCCGGCGAGCACGCTCGTGCGCTCCTCGTCGACCAGCGGCTGGTCGAACCAGCGGAAACGGACGCTGCGCGCGAGGTCGCCGACGGCGGGGAACCGCAGCTGGGTGGCCTGCTTGAGCCGCTCGAGCAGCTCACGGACGTTGCCGTCCGGCCCCTCGGAAGGCGGCGCCTCGCCGATCCAGCGCTGCAGCAGCGCGGTGACGACCTCGACGCTCTCGGCGGGACGCTGCAGGGCGAGGAAGATCCGGAACACCGCCTCCTCCAGCACCGCCGTCCGCTCCAGATCGGCGACGCCGTACCGGGAGAGCACCTGCTCGAGCCGCTGGCGGAAGCCCTCCGGGAGCCCGCCGCGCTCGGTGTCGAGACTGCGCAGGAAGGTGTGGAAGTGCTCGCGGGAGCTGTGCACCTTCAGCTCGGTGCGGAGCTCCTCGCCGGCCGGGCGGTTGCGGCTGAGCTCGGCGAAGTCGGTGAAGAGGGCGAGCAGCTCGGCCTCGCCGGCGATCACGTCCTCTCCGGCGGCACGCAGTTCCTCCCGAGCCACGAGGTAGGACCGCAGCGCGGCGACCCGGTCGTCGCGCGGTACGTCGTACCCCTGCACGAGGGCGGCGAGGTCGGCCAGGTGCCGGTCCGCTCGCTGGCGTGCCGTCCGCTCCATGTCGTCGTGCGGCAGGTCGAGTGCCGGGGCCGCGTCCGCAGGCTGGGGCGACTCCTCGGCCCCGTCGTCCCCGACCGGCTCGAGCCGGACGAGAGGGGCACCGGTCTCCACCTGGCTGCCAGTGACCGCCAGCAGCTCGCGCACGCGAGCCGCAAAGGGCGCCTGGATGACTGTCTCCATCTTCATCGACTCCAGCACCAGCACCGGCGCTCCGGCGGCGACCTCGTCGCCGACCGCGGCGGGCGTCGCCACGACCAGGGCAGGAGCGGGCGACCGGAGCACGCCGCCCTCGTCGCGACCGACCCGGTGGGTGACGCCGTCGACCTCGACCAGGTGGGTCGGTCCGTGGGTCGCGGAGACGATGCGGTGGCGTCGGCCGTTGACCAGCAGGCGGGAGTGGACCTCGTCGATCCGCGCGATCTCGACGTCCGCGGTCTCGACGACGCTGCCGGCCGCGATGGTGACGCGGTAGCGGCCGGGTCCGGTCTGCAACGCGGTGACCTTGTACGTCGTACCGCGCAGCTTCAGGTCGGTGGGTTGCCCCACCTTGTGCTGGACCTGGGGCCGGCCACCGTGGCCGGTCTCCAGCAGGCGGTCGACCTCGACCCGCCGCTGCTCGTCGTACGCCTCGATCGCGGCGACGACCAGCGCGGTGCCGGAATGGGCTTGCGACGTCAGCCTGCCCTCACCGCGCACCCGGTCGATCCACGCGGTGTCGGCCCAGGCGGGGGCACCCGAGACGATCTCGGGCTGGTCCAGCAGGTCGAGGATGAAGCTCTTGTTGGTGGTGCCGCCCTCGATGACCACGGTGGTCTCCGACATCGCGCGCCGGAGACGGGCCAGGGCCTCGTCGCGGTCGCGGCCGTAGGCGATGACCTTGGCGATCATCGAGTCGAAGTCGGCCGGGATGGTGTCGCCCTCGGCGAGCCCGGTGTCGACGCGGACACCGGGACCGCTGGGCAGCTCGAGGCGCGCGACACGGCCGGGTGAGGGCGCGAAGTCGCGGTCCGGGTCCTCGGCGTTGAGCCGCGCCTCGATGGCGTGCCCCGACTCCGCGGGCCTGGGCTGGTCGTCGAGGCGGCCACCCCGCGCGACGTGGACCTGCGCCTTGACCAGGTCGAAGTCCGTGGTGATCTCGGTGATCGGGTGCTCGACCTGCAAGCGGGTGTTGACCTCCAGGAACGCGAAGGCCTTCTCGCCCGGCTGGTAGAGGAACTCGACCGTGCCCGCGCCCTGATAGCCGACGGCCACTGCCAGGCGCTCGGCCGAGGCCTTGAGGTCGTCGGCCTGCTCGGCAGTGAGCAGCGGCGACGCGGACTCCTCAAGCACCTTCTGGTTGCGGCGCTGCACCGAGCAGTCGCGCACGCCGAGCGCCCACGCGGTGCCGTGCCCGTCACCGATCACCTGCACCTCGACATGGCGAGCCCCGGTCACCAGCCGCTCGAGGAACACCACACCGCTGCCGAACGCCCGCTCCGCCTCGTCCCGGGTGCGCTGGTAGGCCTCCTCCAGCTCGGCCGGGGAGGTGACCATGCGGATCCCCCGGCCGCCACCACCGGCGCTGGCCTTGAGCATCATCGGGTAGCCGATCGCCTCGGCGGCGGTCAGCGCATCCCGGAGGGTCTCCACCGGCCCTCCGCTCCACGCGGCAACCGGCACGCCCACCTCTTCGGCGAGCAGCTTCGCCCCGATCTTGTCCCCGAGGCGGCGCATCGCCTCGGCGCTGGGGCCGATGAAGGTCACGCCGAGGCGGTCGCACAGCTCGACGAACGCCGGCTCCTCGGCGACGAAGCCCCAGCCGACCCAGACGGCATCGGCTGCCGTCTCAACGAGAGCCCGCTCGAGCAGGGCGAGGTCGAGGTACGGGCGGGCCGACGCAGGCCCCAGCGGGTAGGCCTCGTCGGCCTCCCGCACGAACCTCGCGTTCCGCTCGACGTCGGTATACAGCGCCACCGTCTCGATCCGCTCGCCGGCGGCCCGCAGGTCCCGGGCGGCGTGGATGAAGCGCATGGCTGCCTCGCCACGGTTGACGATCGCGATTCGCTCGAAGCTCACTGTGATCCTTCACCAGACCTTGTCGACGGTTGGCACGGTCGTGCTGGCACGAGGTTGACAGTCAGTGAGGGTTACGGGCGAGTCACCCGGAGAACCCCACAACTAACAACGCCCAGATCTGGCAGGTGTGGCCAATATGGGAGCTGCCGGGGTGCCCAAGCCCTCTGGGCTCCCGCACGAAGGGAGGGTCTGCTGCGGCCTCCGCTCTCGTGGGTCATTGCCAGCTGAACCGGTCGGCGACGACGACCGGGCTGGTGCCGCCGGGGGTGGTGACAGTGATGTTGAGGGTCCTGCCGGCTCCGGTGCCCGACGGCGGTGAGATCGCCCTGATCTGGGTGGCGGAGACGACCACGAAGCTCGTCGCGTTCCCGGCGTGCCCGAACTTGACCCGGGTGGCGTTGGTGAGGCCGGTGCCGGTGATCACCACGTCGGTGCCGCCGCCCACGGGACCCGTGCTCGGGGAGATCGCGGTGATTGCAGGCGACACGACCCAGGTGAACCGGTCGGCGGCGACGACCGGGCTGGTGCCGCCGGGGGTGGTGACAGTGATGTTGAGGGTCCTGCCGGTTCCGGTGCCCGAAGGCGGTGAGATCGCCCTGATCTGGGTGGCGGAGACGACCACGAAGCTCGTCGCGTTGCCGGCGTGCCCGAACTTGACCCGGGTGACGTTCGTGAACCCGGTGCCGGTGATCAACACGTCGGCACCACCGCCCACGGGACCCGTGCTCGGGGAGATCGCGGTGATCGCGAGAGGGTGGTCGCCGGGGACGTCGACCGTGAGGGCTTGAGTAGCGGTGCCGATGTTCTGCGCCGCGTCGGTCACGCTCGCCACCACGTCGTAGGTCCCCCGGGGAGGGCGGCCGCGCTGACGCCCCAGGCGCCGCCGGCCTCGACCGTGGCGGTCAGGTGCTGGCCGCCGATCGAGAGGTGCACCGTGGTGCCGGCTTGTTCAGCCGTGGTCCCGTAGGTCCACGGTGACGTGTCGTCGGTCGACCGGCTTGCGCCGCCGGTGATGGTCACAACCGGAACGGTGAGGTCCACGACAAGGACCTGGGTCGCGATGGCCTTGTTGCCGGCACCGTCCTCGATCGAGGCCACCGCGCTGTGGGTGGTCTCGGCCAGTGTGTCGGTCGTGACGGTCCAGGCACCGGTATCGCCGGCTGCTTCGGTGGTCAGTGTCTGCCCGTCCACGGTGACGGTCACCGGGGTGCCCGGCGCCGCGTCGGTGGTTCCCGAGATCGCCGGGGTGGTGTCATTGGTCGCCCTGGTCGCACGACCGTTGATCGAGATGACGGGCGCGGTCTGGTCGACGGTGAGCTCCTGCCGGGCCGTGCCGACGTTCTGGGACGGGTCGGTGATCGCTGCCACGACGGCGTGGGTGCCCGAGACCAGGGCGTTGGAGCTGACCGCCCAGATTCCGCCGGCCCCGACTGTGGCGGTCAACGTCTGGCCGCCCACGGTGACACGCACCGTGCCGACCGGTTCGTCGGTCGTGCCGGAGATCGCGGGGGTGGTGTCGTTGGTCGAGCGCGCGGGACCGCCATCGATGGTCACCAGCGGCGCGGTCAGGTCGTCCTTGGCCACGAGGAAGGGGGTGTTGGTCATCGCGACTGACGTGGGCGTGAGGGCGCGGCCCTTGAGCGAGGCGCCGTCGCCAAAGGCGATCGCGCCTGCCCCGAGGAACGTTCCGACGTAGTCGGCGTCCGCGCCGAGCGAGATCGCACCGGCGACCTGCCAGTAGACGTTGTTGGCCAGGGCGCCGTCGGTGAGGACGACCTTGCTGCCTGCCGCCGAGCTGAGCGCCGCGTTGATCTGGAAGATGAAGACCGCGTTGGAGTCACCGTCGGCGTCGAGGGTCATCGTGCCGGTGTTCGCGAAGGCGGCGGACGTCGTGTGGACGCCGGGATGGAACGTGACGCCGGCCTGGTCACCGGCGAACGTGGTCGTGGTCTCCTGGCCGGCCGCGTCCGCGTAGGCGTCGGCGCGATCCGACTGCGCCGTCTCCGCAGCGGCGTCCTTGTCGTGGATGGTGCCGTTCACGGTCCCGGGCGGGAAGCCGGTGATCGGACCGGCGGGGCTCAGCCCGAGGTCTCCTGCCAGGACGGTGCCGGAGCCGGTGTTCGCAACGCTGGTGCCGGCGAGCACCGAGTACGAGGCCGCGGCTCCCAGGTCCACAAAGGTTGCCGCCGCTGCCGTGGTCGCTGCGGTCGTGGCTGGTGGCGTCGGTGCGGCCGCGGCGGCGCCACCCCGACGGCGAGGGTGCCTGCCACGAGGAGGGAGAAGACGATGTGACCGGACGATCGGGCGGCTGAACTCATCATGAGTGCCTTCGGTTGAGGCACCGCGGCCATCAGCCTGGTCTTCCAGACGAACGAGTCTCGTCGGTTGCCTACACGTCAGAACGTAGCCTCCGCCGACTCTTCTGGGTCGCTAGCCGGCAAAGCATGACCGATCGGTCATTTCTTGCACCTGACCCATCCCCGGGTTCGGCTAACGGACGCTGCGCCAGTCGGGGTCGTACAGGTAGACCCCGACGGTCCGGTGCAGCACCGTCGTGATCCGCGTCCCGGTCAGGTTGGCGATCTGCAGGCGCTCGGAGGCGGTGAAGACGATCTTGTTCCCGTTCGGGGACCAGTCCGGGTCGTACTCGCCGCACGGCTTGGAGATCCCGACCGAACCCCTGGTGCCGTCGAGGTAGATCGACCTCACCGAGTCGATGCAGCCCGCCCGCGGCTCCGAGCCCCAGTACACGAGCTCGTCGCCGTCCGGCGACCAGCTCGGAGACCCCCAGCTGTAGTCGTACCCCGGGATCCTCGTCAGCTCGGTGCCGTCGAGCCGCACGGTGAAGATGGATCCGTGGTAGTAGCCGTAGCCGTCATCCCCGGAGTCGTACCGCCACAGCGTGAGGGCGAGCAGCTCCCCGTCGGGCGACAAGGTGGGTTGGGCTGCGTAGGTCCACTCGCTGAAGTCGTGGTACGGCTCCTCGATGCCTGCCACGAGCGGCAGGTCGATGGGTAGCTCCTCTGTCTCACCGGTGGAGAGGGTGTACAGCAACCACGTGGGATCCGTCGCGTACCCGCCGAGGTCGCGCACCGCAAGGATCCGCCCGCCGGTCGGCATCCACCCCACGAGCCGACCATCGATCAGCCGCTTCTTCGCGGAGCCGTCCGACTTCATGACCCAGACCGCTCCCGCCTGCTCGTAGGCGATGCGTCCGCCGGACGGCGACCAGATCGGCTTGCCCGCCTCACGCGCGAACGTGAGTCGTTTGTTGCCGGTGCCGTCCGGACGGACGGTGAAGACTGCTGAGCGCTCATCGGGCCCTGGCGTCCCCGACACCTCCCAAGCCTTCGTGTACGCGATCCGGCCGTTGCTTCCCGGGAAGGTGGCGGCGGCCGTGGTCTCCGGCAACGTGGCATCGGCCTGGTGGACCGGCCCGCTGGCCATGACCCCGGCCGCCATCACCATCGTGAAGAAGGCCGTGATTCCTCGTCTGGACATTTGTTCCTCCGCCCTGTCTCCAGGCGGACCAACCGACGCGACCTGGTCATACGACGCTATGGGCGGGAGGCGCAGAAGTCGATCGTCCGGAAGAACGATGTCTGCCTCAGCTGGCTCGCTCCCGCCGGTCTGATCGGTCGTCCAGAGGCATGGCGGGCGACGAGGGACCGGCCTATGCTCGGCCAGGGCCGTCACGCCCGTGCGACCCGCTCTCTGACTCGGGAGACACCCGATGCGTCGTCACCGCCTGGTCGTAGTCCTCGCCATTGTCGCCCTCGTGGCTCCGCTCGCATCCTCGGCCGGGGCCGGCCCACCGGAGGACCAGAGAAGGGCCACCGTCGCCGACACCCTCAACGCCTATCGGGTGAAGGCCTCCGCGGAGAATCTTCGCGCACTCGCCCTCGCCGGGTACGACGTCACGGAGGGCCGCGACCTCGAACGCGGAACCATCGACGTGGTCGGCTACGGCAGCGACCTCGCCCGGTTCAACGCCCGGCAGCTGTCGTCGTACCGTGCGGTCTCCGCCCAAACGTCCGGACCGCAGGTGGCGCCCACCGACGGCGCCAGCGATGCCGACTGGACCGTCTGGACGAAGTACGACGCGGTTCCAGGCGACGACAAGGAGCAGTACACCGAGACGTACGACCGGATCCTGGCCGACTACCCCGAGATCGCGAAGAAGCGCGTCACCGGCACCACCTATGGCGGCCGCGAGATCGTGGCCCTCCAGATCACCAGGGGCGCCACCGGGGCCGACATCCCCGGGCGGCCCGCTGTTCTCTACAACGCCCTGCAGCACGCCCGCGAGTGGCTCGCGGGCGAGACCTGCCGACGTACTCTCAACTACTTCACGAAGCACTACGGGAAGGGCACCAGCGCCGGTCTCGAGGTGACCCGGCTGGTCAACCGGACGGAGCTCTGGTTCGTGTGCGTGAACAACCCCGACGGCTACGAGTTCACGTTCACCCCGGGCAACCGGCTGTGGCGCAAGAACCTGCGCGACAACGACGGCGACGGCGTGATCGGGCCCGGTGACGGGGTCGACCCGAACCGCAACTTCGCCGACCACTGGGGCATGGACGCCGAGGGCAGCTCGGCGGACCCCGCGTCGGAGACGTACCGCGGTCCGGCACCGGCGTCAGAGCCTGAGACCATCGCCATGGAGGCACTCTTCGAGGAGATCCACCCCGTCTTCCAGAAGAACGACCACACGGCGGCGGAGCTGTTGCTCTACCCGCAGGGATTCCAGCAGGACACCCCCACGGCCGACCACGAGATCTTCACCGCGCTGGCGGGAGACCCGTTCAAGCCGGGTATCCCGGGCTTCCTGCCCGAGCTGTCGGCCGGTCTCTACATCACGAACGGCGACTTCACCGGCTGGGCCTACAACTCGCAGAGGACCCTGTCCTTCACGCCAGAGGGCACCGCCGCCGAGGACCCCGCCGTGAGCGGGTTCGAGTACCCCGACTCGCCGCTGCAGGTGGCTCAAGAGTTCCAGCGCCACCTCCCCTTCGCGCTCGACCTCGCCCACACGAGCCGGCACCCCGCCAGACCGACCTCCCACCTCGACAACGGGGCCGAGCCGTTCGTCGTGGACGCCTTCAAGGAGTCCTACGGCGACCCGCAACCGGTCGGTGCCGTGGTGAAACGCAGGCTCGGCAAGGTGACGATGCACTACAAGATCAAGGGCGAGCCGGCGAGGACGACGACGGCCAGGCGGTACGCCGGCGGGGAACGCTACAACCACGACCGGGGCGTCTACTACCGACGCGTGCGCGGAGTGGTGCGGGGGACCGAGCCCGGCGACACGGTCAAGGTCTGGTTCACCGCAGGCAGGAGGGAGTCGGACCCGTTCCGTTACCGGGCGCGCGTCGAGACCAACAAGCGCGTGCTCGTGCTGGCCAACGAGGACTGGTCCGGTGTGCAGCCGAACCCGGTGCCGCTCGACGGCCCGCAGTACCTCGACTACTACACCGACGCGCTGAAGGCCGCAGGCGTGAGGTACGCCGTGTACGACGTGGACGCCCACCGCCGGCGTCCGCCGGATCCCCTCGGCGTGCTCAGCCACTTCTCCCACGTCGTCTGGTACACCGGCGACGACTACGTGCCCCGCGAGCCGGACGCCCCGGGCGGCTCCGGCATCACCAAGCGCGCGGTCCAGATCCAGAACAATGTGCGCGACTTCCTCAACGAGGGAGGCAAGCTGTTCTACAGCGGCCAGAACGCCGGACGCGTGTTCGCCGAGGGGTACCTGTACAACCCCTTCCAGGCCGAGGAGGACACCTACTGCCAGGACCAGAATCCGACCTGCATCACGGTCCAGGACGACTTCCTGCAGTACTGGCTGGGGGCCTACACCTACATCACCGGCGGCGGCCAGCACCCCGAGGACGGTTCGGTCTTCCCGGTCGACGGCACCGAGGCGCCGTTCGATGCGCTGGACCTCACCGTCAACGGCGCGGATTCCGCGGCCAACGCGGATCACGCGCCGACGATGCTGGTGACCTCCTCGATCCTCGACCCGGACCAGTACCCGCTGTTCGCAGACTCTCGCTCCGTCGCCACCTGGGACCGGCCGTTCGCGGCACCGTTCGACCCCGTCGACGGTGCGTGGTTCGTGTCCTCCGGAGCCACGGACGAGGCCTACAAGCGGCTGGCGAAGACGTTCGACCTCACAGGTGAGACCGGTGCGACCCTGGACCTGTCGACGTCCTTCGACCTCGAGTCCGACTACGACTACCTGTTCGTGGAGATCCACACCGTCGGTGAGGACGACTGGACCACGCTGGCGGACAGCAACGGGCACACGTCGGATGATGTCGGGCTCTCGTGCCCGACGACCGGGGACGGCTCCAACTGGCAGCTGCTGCACCCGTTCCTCGCGCACTACCAGACCATCACCGACGGCGGAGACAACTGCGTTCCGACGGGGAGCTCGGGTGCGTGGAACGCCGCCACCGGCAACTCCGGCGGTTGGCAGGAGTGGGAGATGCCGATCCCGCCGGCGTACGTCGGCCACAACGTCGAGGTCTCGATCTCGGTGGTCAGCGACCCGGCGGTCCAAGGTCTCGGCGCCTGGGTGGACCAGGTGTCCATGCGGGCCGCGGACGACACACCGATCAACAGCACCGACCCGTCGTTCGAGACCGGGCTGGACGGCTGGACGACCCCCGGCCCGCCTCCCGGGACCGAGAACCCGGCCACCGGCTGGGAACGCGCTCAGTCGGCGCCGTTCGTGGAGACCCCCATCGTGACGACCGACGACACGGTCTACACGGGGCTCGGCCTCGAAGCGGTCACGGGTGCCTCCGACAGGGCGGCGTTCATGAGGGCGTCGCTCGAGCACCTGGGGCTGCTGCCCTGAGCCGGCGGGGCTCAGCCGCCTGGTTGCAACGCGCCTCGGGCTCGGCGTACGTCGGCGAGCAGGTCACGCCAGCGGCGGCTCGGCCTCGGCTCGGTGAGCCGCAACGCCGCGACCAGCCGGTGGAGCTCCTCGGGCCGTTGCCACTCAGGCACGACGACCGACCTTCGCGGTAGCGACCTCGCGGCCCTCGAGCCGGCTCATCCGCACCAGCAGGTTCTCGATGAGGTCCTGCTGGACGAGGACCACCTCGACCAGCTCGTCGACGGCGGTGGCGAGCTCGCGCCACTGCTCGTCGTCGGCGGTGGACCCAGCGCCGACGTCGGCGCCGGGCTCGGGAATCATGCGACGGACGCCCGCGATCAGCTCGGCGAGCGGGTTCGCACCGCCGAAGAGGGCTTCGGACATGGGCCAAGGATCGCGGAAACCGCTCCCGTCCGCTGTGTCGAGCGCCTCACTCGGACCGTGGCGAAAGCCACGCCGGCGTGGGAGGTCAGCTCACCCGGACGAAGCCCGAGCGGTACGCCGCGATGACGAGCTGCAGCCGGTCGCGCACCTCGACCTTGCAGATCAGGCGGGCGATGTGGCTCTTGACGGTCGCGGTCGAGATGAAGAGCGTCTCCGCGATCTCGTTCGTGGACAAGCCGGCGGCGATGCATTGGAGAACCTCGACCTCCCGGCTCGAGAGGCGGTCGGCCCAGCCAGGAGCGGGTGCGAGGGGAGCAGTCGCGTCAGACGACGGCGGGGCGACGGGCACGACCTGGAGGTGGCGGCGCTGAACGCCGTACGGCGCCAGGGGGGTGCGCATGGACTCGCTCATCGGTCGTCTCCTTGGAGGTGGGGTGACAGTGGAAACCTACGGACGAACAGCCGGGCGCGAATCAGGGAAAACCCCCTACTTTGCGGTGGTCTAGACAACTTTGCTTCTGCTGACCGCGGAATCGCTTGTTCCTCCCGGAGGTCCCGACTGAGGTGGGCGCATGAGACTTCTCGTGCTCGGCGGCACCGTGTTCCTGTCCCGCGCGGTGGCTGCTGAGGCCCTCCGCCGCGGCCACGACGTGACCTGTGCCTGTCGAGGGGTGTCCGGCGACGTCCCGGACGGAGCGACGCTGCTCGCCTGGGACCGCGACGACGAGCCGCCGGCCGGCCTGGGGGAGTACGACGCCGTGGTCGACGTCTCCCGCATCCCCTCGCACGTACGACGCGCGGTGGCCGCCGTCCCGGACGCCCACTGGGTCTTCGTGTCGACCATCAACGTCTACGCCGACGACGCGATGCCCGGCGGTCCCGGCACGGTGCCGCTGCGGGAGCCGATCACCGACGACGTCGACCTGGCCGAGGATCCCGAGGCCTACGGTCCGATGAAGGTGGCGTGCGAGGAGATCGTCCGGGCCGGTGGGGCGTCGGCGACCGTGGTCCGGCCGGGCCTGATCGTCGGCCCGGGCGACCCGACCGGCAGGTTCAGCTACTGGCCGGCCCGGCTCGCCGACGGCGGCGAGGTGCTGGCCCCGGGTGCCCCCGACGACGTCGTCCAGGTGATCGACGTCCGCGACCTCGCCGAGTGGGTGGTCACCCTGGCCGAGCGCCGCACCGAGGGCGACTTCGACGGAGTGGGCCGGCCGGTGCCGATCGGTGACCTGCTCCGTGAGTGCGCGCCGGACGCGTCCTTCACCTGGGTCGACCAGGCCTTCCTCACCGACCAGGGCGTCGAGCCGTGGATGGGCCCCGACGCGGTCCCGCTCTGGCTTCCTCGCCCCGACTACGACGGGATGATGCACCACTTCGTGGAGCCGTCGCTGGCGGCCGGCCTCACGCTCCGCCCTGTCGCCGAGACCGCCCAGGCGACCCTCGACTGGCTGCGGGACCAGCCCGACGCGAAGGTCACCGGTATCGGCCGCGACAGGGAGGCCGAGCTGCTCGCCGCCTGGCATGCTCGCGCCTAACTGAGTCCAACGCGCGGTCGCCGTACTCTCGCCGTGTGATCAAGTACCTCGGCTCCAAGCGCACGCTGGTGCCGGTGCTGGGGGACCTTGCGGTGGCGGCCGGTGCCCGCACGGCGCTCGATCTCTTCACCGGCACCACCCGGGTCGCGCAGGAGCTGAAGCGGCGGGGGATCGAGGTCACGGCGTGCGACCTGGCGACGTACTCCGCGGTACTGAGCGACTGCTTCGTCGCCACCGACGCCACGGCGATCGACGACCGGGAGCTCGACGCAGCGCTCGCCCGGCTCGACACGCTGCCCGGCCGGCCGGGGTACTTCACCGACACGTTCTGCGAGCGCTCCCGCTTCTTCCAGCCCCGCAACGGCGCCCGCGTCGACGCGATCCGCGACGCCATCGAGCGGGACCACCCGCCCGGCGACCCGCTGCGCCCGATCCTGCTCACCAGCCTGATGCTCGCGGCCGACCGGGTGGACTCCACGACCGGCGTGCAGATGGCCTACCTGAAGGAGTGGGCGCCGCGCGCGCACCGCGAGCTCCGGCTCGAGCGGCCCGCCCTGCTGCCGGGGAACGGCGCGACCGTCCACGGCGACGCCGGCCGGGTGGTCGACGAGGTCGCCCCGGTCGACCTGGCCTACGTCGACCCTCCCTACAACCAGCACCGCTACTTCACGAACTACCACATCTGGGAGACGCTGATCCGCTGGGACGCCCCCGAGCACTACGGCGTCGCGTGCAAGCGGGTCGACAGCCGGGACGACGGCACCCGCAGCGTCTTCAACAGCCGCCGCACGATGCCTGCGGCCCTCGCCGACCTGCTCGGTCGGACCCGGGCCGAGGTCGTCGTCGTGTCCTACAACGACGAGTCGTGGATCACCGCCGACGAGATGACCGCCATGCTGCGCGACGCCGGTCACGAGCAGGTGCGGCTGCTCGGCTTCGACCGCAAGCGGTACGTCGGCGCGTTGATTGGGATCCACAACCCGGCCGGCCAGCGGGTCGGTGAGGTCGGGCGGCGTCGCAACGTCGAGCACGTCTTCGTCGCAGGGCCCGCCGACCGGGTGGACGCCGCCGTCGCCGCGGCCGAGGAGCGCGAGGCACTCCCCGGCTGAGCGTCAGTAGGACGACCCGAGCGGCGCCGTGCCGGCGCGACGGGCCTCGGCAGCCGAGACGGTCCCCATCGACACCAGCTCTTCGCGACCCTCGCTCTCGAGGTCGATGGTCAGCACCACGCCCACGTCGCGGGCGTAGAACTTGTGCTCGAGCACGCCGGGCTCGAGCGCGTTGGTGTCGGCGGTCTGCACGAGGTCGTCGTACGACCCGGCCGGGACGGTCGCCGTACCGTCGAGCGCCAGCACCTCGCCGGCATCCTCGGCGACTCCCTCGTAGTACTCCTGACGGTAGGAGTCGCCCACCGCCGGCTCCGCCGGCATGATCACGCCGGCCTGCGCGCCGTCGACGCCGGCCTCGAACGAGCCCTCGTGGGAGGTCAGCTCGCCGTCCTCGAACTCGGCGGTGTCCTCGCCGAGGTACCAGACGGTTCCGGCGGCGTCCTGCGCGTACCAGTCCAGGGTGTCCTCGATGATCTCCCCGTCGAGGGTCACGGTGTCCCGCACCACCCGCGCCTCGACGCCGTTGGCGATCGTCCGGGTCTCCGAGGTGGCCGTCACGACGACCTCCAGGACCTCGCCCTCCTCGTCCACCTCGCGGTAGGTCCAGCGGGTGCCGGGCTCGAGCGGGAACCAGGGGTTCGTGACGTCCGGGCTGAACGCGGCCGGGTCGAGCTCGACCGGCTCATCGGACTGCGGAAGCTCGATCTGCGCAGCGGGGTCCGAGGTCCGGCCCCCGTCGTCGGACCCGGTGTCGTCGGATCCGCTGTCGTCGGAACCGCACCCGGCGAGCACCACCGGCAGGAGTGCGGCGGCGACGGCCGCCCCGCTGAGCCTCATCGTCGTGACTCAGTCGTCGTTCGCGTCGTCGGACTCGTCGTCGGCCTCCGACGAGACGACCTGGAAGTCCTCGTCCAGCTGGACGTCGACCTGGGTGCCGTCGTCGAGGGTGACCTCGACCTCGTACTTGCTCTCCTCGTCGTCGACCTCGGTGTCGGTGACCTTGCCACCGCCGGTCTCGGCGAGAGCGGCCTCCTCGGCCTGCTCGAGATCGGCGGCCGGGATCGGCCGCTCGGTCTCGTCGTCGTCATCGTTCGTGAGTGCGTAGGCACTGCCGCCTGCGGCGACAGCGATCACGGCGACGCCACCGACGACGCCGAGCAGGGCCTTGCGGGATCGGATCTTGATGTTCATGCCGTCCACGCTAGGCCGGTTCGATGAGGGCATCGTGAGGTTCTCATCGGGTTCTCATCTGCGGCCCTAAGGTTGGGTCTCGTGCGCGTGTTGTTGGTGGAGGACGAGGCCAAGCTGGCCCGCCTGGTCGCCCGTGGCCTGACCGAGCGTGGCGACGTCGTCACGATCGCCGGGACGGGCGGGGAGGCGTTGGAGGCCGCCCTGGACGAGGAGGGGTACGACGTGATCCTGCTCGACGTGCGCCTCCCCGACATGGAGGGCTTCGAGGTCTGCCGCCGGCTGCGCCGCTCGCGGGTCTGGACGCCGGTCCTCATGCTGACTGCCCGCAATGCGGTCGCCGACCGGATCACCGGACTCGACAGCGGCGCGGACGACTACCTCGGCAAGCCGTTCTCCTTCGACGAGCTGCTCGCGCGGATGCGCGCCCTGGCCCGCCGGGGCCCGGTCCCGCGGCCGACGGTCATCGAGGTCGGCGACCTGCGGCTCGACCCGGCGTCCCGACGGGTCTGGCGCGGCGACGTCGAGATCGAGCTCTCGGCGCGGGAGATGGCGCTGCTCGAGGTCCTGATGCGGCGCGCGGAGCAGACCTTGAGCCGCGACCAGCTGCTCACGCACGCGTGGGGCGACATCCACGAGACGTCGTCCAACGTCGTCGACGTCTATGTCCGCTACCTCCGGGAGAAGATCGACCGTCCGTTCGGCGCCGACTCCTTGCGCACCGTGCGCGGTCTCGGCTACCGACTCACCGGGACCACCGGTGGCTGAGGGCGAGCGTCGCTTGGGGTGGTCGCTGCGCGCCCGCGTCGCGGTCGCGTTCCTGGTCACCACCGCCGTGGCGATGCTCGCGCTCGGCCTGTACGTGCAGCTGCGGGTGCACGACACCCTCGAGCAAGGGCTTCGCGACCAGCTCGACGGCGAGATGGACGGGTTGACCGCGATGCCTCCGGCCGAGCGGACCCGGGCGGTGGAGCGGCTTGCCGGGGACATCCACGGCCAGGTGCTGTCCGGCGACGGGGAGATCCTGGCGTCGTCGACCGCGGTCATCGAGCCGCTGGTCGACCCGGACGATGCGAGCGACGGCTACTCGGAGACCCATGTCCGCGTGCTCGACGACCTCCTGGAGGCCCGCGAGGGGACCGAGGAGCTCGAGGTCGACAGGGAGGAGGTGGTCGTCCTCGTGCGGACCATCGACGACCAGGTCGTGGTCCTCGCCGTCGAGAGCGAGCACACCGATGAGGCGGTCGACGCCGTACGCCGCCAGCTCCTGATCAGCGGCCCCGTCGCACTCGCGCTCGCGGGCGTGCTCGGGTACCTCGTCGCCGGGCTCGGACTCCGCCCGGTCGAGCGGATGCGGGTCCGGGCGGCGACCATCTCGTCGCGCAGTGCGGGTGAGCGGCTTCCGGTCCCGTCCGCCAGCGAGCTGCGACGGCTGGCGCTCACCCTCAACGCGATGCTCGACCGGCTCGACGAGGGCCTCGACCGTGAGCGCCGCTTCGTCGCCGACGCCAGCCACGAGCTGCGGACCCCGCTCGCGCTGCTGCTGACGGAGGTCGAGCTGGCGCTGTCGGGCCCACGGTCCCAGGACGAGCTGGTCGAGGCCCTCCAGTCGGCCGACCAGGAGGTACGCCGTCTGATCGCGCTGAGCGAGGACCTGCTCGCGCTCGCCGGCTCCGACGCCGGTCAGCTGCAGCTGCACGCGGAGGAGGCCGACCTCGCCGCGCTCGCCGCGGACGTCGTACGCCGCTTCGGCGCGACCGCCACTGCCGCGTCCCGCGCCGTCTCGGTCCACGCCGACCGGGCCGCGCGCGTGGCAGGGGACCCGGACCGGCTCGGCCGCGTGGTGTCCAACCTGATCGACAACGCGCTGAAGCACGGTGCCGGTGACGTGGAGGTGCGCGTGGTCGACGGGCCCGAGGTGGTCCTCGAGGTGTCCGACGAGGGGCCGGGGTTCGCGGAGGAGCGGCCGTTCGAGCGCTTCGCCGCCAGCCACGGATCGGTCGGGCTCGGGCTGGCGATCGTCGACGAGATCGTGCGTGCGCACGGTGGCCGGATCGAGATCGCCCGCGAGCAGGAGCGCACCGTCGTCCGCGTCACCCTGCCGGCGGCTCGCTAGTCGTCGTCGTTGATCAGGAGCCGGTCGCCGTCCTGCACGAGGTAGAGCGTCACCCGCTCGGTCGTGTTGCCCGAGCCCGCGACGTCGTACTTGTAGGTGTAGGTGACGGTCAGCGCGCTGGGATCGGCGCTGATGCTGAGGATCTCCGGGTTGCTCACGGATCCCCAGAAGTCGAGGTAGTTCGGGCTGCGCGCCTGGTAGTCCGGCGTCAGCATCTCGAACCCGGCGTCCGGGTCGTTCGCCGCCGTCTGGACGTACGTCGTCGCGAACTCCTCGAGCTCGGCCTCGGTCGGTGCTGCGGGCGGATCGCTGCCCTGGCCGTCACCGGTGTCGCTGGTCTCTCCGGAGGGGTCGTTCGGCAAGGCCTCACCAGGGTCGTCGTCGTCCGGCACGAGCAGGAGGACTCCGACCACCGCGAGCACCGCGACGAGCGCGAGCGCGGCGACCGCTGCCCGACCGCTGACCCGGCGCGCGGGCGCTCCGATCGGAGCCGGGAGCGGCAGGGACGCCGTGGCGGTGGCATCGGGTGCAGGCACCGGCAGGACCTGGGTGCCGATGACCGGCGGCGCCTGCGGGCCCGACCGGAGGTTGGCCACCACGTCGTTCATCGTCGGCCGGTGGCGCGGGTCCTTCTCCATGGTCGCTTCGAGGACGGGAGTGAGCCAGCCTGCGTTCTGCAGCCGCGGCGGCGGGTCGTTGGCGATCCGGTACAGCACGGCGAGCACGGCAGCGCCGTCACCCGTGACCTCGTACGGCGGCCGCCCCGCGAGCGCGTGGTAGATCGTCGTCCCGAAGGACCACACGTCACTGGCGGGCGTCGCCGACGCGCCGGTCGCCACCTCCGGGGCCAGATAGGCCGGGGAGCCGGTCACCAGCCCGGTCTGGGTGAGGGAGGCGTCCGCGATCCCGCGGGCGATCCCGAAGTCCGACAGCAGGACCCGGCCGTCGCGGCCGATCAGGATGTTCGACGGCTTCACGTCGCGGTGGACGATCTTCATCTGGTGGGCGGCGGCGAGCGCCTCGGCGGCCTGCAGCAGCAGCGGAGCGGCCTCGTCGGGGCTCAGGCGCCGTCGCTTGCGGATCATCTGAGCGAGCGTCGTGCCCTCGACGTACTCGGTGACCAGCCAGTGCTGGTCGCCGTCGTTGACGAAGTCGAAGACCGAGATCACGTTGGGGTGGTTGACCCGGGCGGCCAGCCGGGCCTCGCGCTCCGCGCGTGCCACCTCGGAGGCGGACGCCCCGTGGGGCACGCCGATCCGTTTGAGTGCGACCAGCCTGCCGAGGACCTCGTCGCGGGCCAGCCAGACAGCGCCCGAGCCACCGCGACCGATCTCGCGGTCGAGTGCGTATCGATCGGCCACCCGCATGCTGGTCATTGCCTGGTCAGCGTACCTATCCCGTTCGGCAGCCCGGCCCGCCATGCGGCAGGCTGGGACAGCACCGACCCGACCTGACGAAAGGACCACCGTGTCCGTCGACCCGACCCTCCTCGACGACCTGGAGTGGCGCGGCCTGCTCGCCCACACCACGGACCGCGACGCCCTGCGCGCCGCGCTGACCGAGGACAGCGTCCGGTTCTACGTCGGCTTCGACCCGACCGCGCCCAGCCTGCACATGGGCAACCTGGTCCAGCTGGTCACCGCGCGCCGGCTGCAGAACGCCGGCCACACCCCGTTCGCCCTGGTCGGCGGGGCCACCGGGATGATCGGCGATCCCAAGGAGTCGGGGGAGCGGTCGCTCAACTCGCTCGAGACCGTGAAGGACTGGACCGAGCGGGTCCGGGCGCAGGTGGAGCCGTTCCTGAGCTTCACGGGCGACAACGCCGCGACCATGGTCAACAACTTCGACTGGACGTCGACGCTGTCGACCATCGACTTCCTCCGCGACATCGGCAAGCACTTCCCGGTCAACCGGATGCTCGCGCGCGACGTGGTGAAGACCCGGCTCGAGGCCGGCATCAGCTACACGGAGTTCAGCTACGTGTTGCTGCAGTCGATGGACTTCCTCCAGCTGTTCCGGCAGCACGGCGTGACGCTGCAGTTCGGCGGCTCCGACCAGTGGGGCAACCTGACGGGCGGCGTCGAGCTCATCCGGCGGGCGGAGGGGGGCAAGGCGCACGCCTTCGCGACGCCGCTCATCACCAAGGCCGACGGCACGAAGTACGGCAAGACCGAGGGCGGAGCCCTGTGGCTCGACCCGCAGATGCTGTCGCCGTACTCGTTCCACCAGTTCTGGCTCAACGCCGAGGACGAGAAGGTGGGCGAGCTGCTGCGGACGTTCACCTTCCTCCCGCGCGAGGAGATCGAGGCGCTCGAGGTACGGCACGCGGAGAAGCCGTTCCTCCGCGAGGCGCAGCGGGCGCTGGCGGACGAGGTGACGACCCTCGTCCACGGCGCTGAGGAGACCGCCCAGGCCAAGGCGGCCGCAGAGGCCTTGTTCGGAGGCGGCGACATCACCGCCCTGTCGAGCTCCACCCTCGCTGCCGCTCTCGCCGAGGCCGGCGCCGTCGACGTCGACGCCGGGGGAGGGATCCCCGGCGTCGTCGAGCTGCTGACGCTCACCGGCCTCGCCGCCAGCAAGGGAGAGGCCCGCCGCACGGTGTCCGAGGGAGGCGTCTACGTCAACAACGTGCGCGTCGAGGACGCCGACCACGTGCCGTCGAGCAGCGACCTGATCGCCGGCTCCTGGCTGGTCCTGAGGCGCGGGAAGAAGCGGTTCGCAGGCGTGCGGATGCGCTGATCCGGGCGTCCCGGACGCCGTGTGGTCCGGGAAACACCACCCCGATTTGTGTCGCGTGGGACGGGTCTGTAATGTTCTCTGAGTCGCCAGGGAGCGGCGGGGAGCAAGACTCAGAAGAGTCGGGCTTCCGGCCCCGAGGCGGCCGCCCCATTCTCACCAAGCTCGGTGACAACGGACGTGCCACTGGCGCGATCGAAGTTCACCGGGTGCGGATGCGTGTGGGGATCACCAGCTCGGGACAGGTCCGCGAGGGTCTGACCGGTGCGTGTGATGTTTGAGAACTCAACAGTGTGTCATGCAATTTATGTCGTTGTGATTTGTTTGTGCGGCATTCGCATCTTTGGTGTGGGTGTCGTGGGTTTTTGGCAAGTCAAATGATTCTGGCGATAA
>NZ_QXGH01000002.1 GCF_003515065.1 Nocardioides immobilis | reverse complement strand
ACTTACGGAGTGCCTTTCCGCTGGGGCTTCTTGGACTGTCGCAAGAACAAGAATCCCAAGCAGGACGGGCACTTCCGTGCTTTCAGCCCAGGTGTCGCCGGGTCACCGACGAAATGCCGAGGCTAGGGGCTGCTCACTAGCGGAGGGTAGCGTCAGGTCTGCGTGGGCGACTTTGTCGGGATTGATGTAGGGGTTCGGGATGGCGATGCAGCGCAGACCGGCTGCCTGGGCGGCGCTGACACCGTGGGGCGTGTCCTCGACTGCTATCGCGGCATGCGCGGCAAGCCCGAGTCGTCCCAGGCAGAGCTTGTAAACCGCCGGGTTCGGTTTGGGTACGTCCACCTCATCACCACAGGCGAGCACCTCGAAGCGATCTAGGACCCCCACCCGCTCCAGGTGCTCTACGATCCAGGCTCTAGGCGAAGACGAAGCGACCGCCAGTCGCAGGCCCAACTGGTTTGCTTCCTGTAGCCAAGCGCCGACTCCAGGGTTCAATTCAAGGTCCTCGTGGAGCCCGGCCCGGAATGCCAGCCGACGCTTTTCGCTGACATCCCGACGGAAGGATGGGCCGACCGCATCTGCGAGCTTCGCGAATCGTTCCTCCGTGACATCGCCGCCGTGATCCGCGAAAAAGCCTTCCTTTGAGATCTCCAGACCCCATGCAGCCCACTCGAAGGTCCAGCTTTGAAGGAGCGTTGTCTCGGTGTCGATCAAGAGACCGTCGAAATCAAAGATCACCGCTTCCACGCGGCGCTCGGGACGTGGCGACCTCAACGGCTCTGAGTTCACGAGGCGCAGCCGGGCTGGGCGTCAGACATGATCTTGACGGCAAGGTCGATATCGTCGGTGCTGGCAATCAGGTCTAGGTCTTCCACCGCGATGTTCCCGTGTTTGACGACTCGTGCGCGTAGCCAGTCGATGAGGCCGGCCCAGTAATCGACGCCGATCAAGACCACTGGGAACGCGGTGACCTTTCCGGTTTGTGCCAGTGTGAGTGCCTCGAATACCTCGTCGAGGGTGCCATAGCCACCTGGTAGCACGATGAAGCCTTGAGAGTACTTGACGAACATCGTCTTGCGGACGAAGAAGTATCGGAAGCTGATTCCAAGATTGACGAAGTCATTGAGTCCTGACTCGTAGGGCAGTTCCACGTCGAGCCCCACGCTCCGACCGCCAGCCTCGTAGGCACCTTTGTTGGCAGCCTCCATTATGCCCGGACCGCCACCGGTTATTACCGCGAAGCCTGCATTCACCAACTTTGCCGCCACTTCTTCGCCGAGCTTAAAGAAGGGATCATCGCTGCTGGTGCGCGCGGACCCGAATACGGAGATTGCGGGACCAAGGTCAGCCAAGGCGCCGAACCCGTTGACAAATTCCGACTGGATGCGAAGGACTCGCCATGGGTCGGTGTGTATCCACCCGGGCTCGCCGCCCCTCGAATCAAGTAGTTCCTGGTCATCAGTCGAAGATGACTGATGCTTTGCGGTTGTGCCCGCCATTGTTGAACGCCTGGCCACCACGTAGTTTCCCTTTCAGCTAGTGACGACCTGGTCTTGCGCGGTTGGGCGGCGGGCCGGGTGAGTCGGCATATCCGCCGGGTTAGCGACCCTTGACTCGGGTGCCCTGCCGTGTGTCGACTTCCGCTTCGGCCATGTCATCAACACCAGCCTGCCTTTGTCGCGCGAAGAAACTTGCGAGCTTGACCGACAGCACGCCAAGGACGACGCCGCAGAACAGACTGGCTGTGACACCCGCCCACACCCATCCGAACGGCGTCGAGATCACTCCGCCGAACGCGCCGGTTCCTGCCGTCGCAGGGTCGCTCAACGAGTTGACTGTGTTTTCCGACCCACCGCCGCCGGGCGTCCAGAAGTCCAGACCAGTAGCAATCCAGTAATAGAAGACAGCCGCGAAGGCACCGAAACTAGCCGGTACATATGTCCATTCGTCGAAGACGCCAAGGATGATCAACGGCACTGACATCACTCCGACCCAGACTGCGATACCCCAGAAGTCTGGGAAATCCGCTGTTTTGGACGAGAGCGCCATCGTCGCGAGCGCCGCCAAACCGCCGGACAGGATCGCGGTTCCCACTTTAACGACCGCTCGGTTGTCCGCTCCCGCAGCAAAGAAGAATCCCCATCCGATGAAACCTGCCGGCACGATCAACTGGAAGTTCGCCGGTAGTTCCAGCCCATTGCCAAGATCTCCTGCGGTAACCCAGTGGAAACTGAAACTCAAAGCGAAGTGAGTCCAGGCGTACGCGAGGATTCCAACGACAATTGCGAGCGGAAGCGTGGCCTTGATCTTCTGAAGCATTTTCGACACCTTCTTATCTCTGGGTGGAATGTTGTCTTGCTGGCTTGAAAGCTGCGACGTCTTGAGCGCGAAGGTGTCAGGCGCCGCGCTCGGTTGGGACAAGGGCGATTCGTTGGTATCGCGAAGACGCGCGCCGTGCCCTAGTCGCCACGTGTGCAAGGGTGTTGCTCAGACCTGGTTTGACTGCGAGCGGCTGTCGCCGAGCGGGCAACCTTGGGCCGTCCTTGTCTGGCATGCACATCGTCTTGCTCGACGAGATCGCTCGATGCCGTTGACACCTTCAAAGTAAAGAGGTCTCCTCGTGAGTAGTGACCGACGACGTCGAAGTCGAGTTGGCTACGAGCGATTTCGTCGAAGTCCAGGGTCGCGGTTAGTACGGCTTCCCCTGAACGCTCGGGGCCGGCCAACACGTTGCCGAGCGGATCGACGATCATGCTGCCCCCAGTGGTGAGAACCTCGTCCGACGGCACGTCCAAGGGGTAGTCCGGGGGGTAGTCGCTCCTCTTGCTGAACTGGTTGGAACTCAGGACGAAGCACCGCCCTTCCAGGGCGATGTGCCTCATCGTGGCCTCCCAACCATCTCGATCGTCTGCTGTTGGTGCGCACCAGATGCGAACGCCCTGGCTGTACATGTAGGTGCGCAGCAACGGCATGTAGTTTTCCCAGCAGATGGCGACTCCGACCTGCCCGTGTCGCGTCCGCACCACCGGCGGGAGGGACAGGTCGCCCTGCCCCCACACCACACGTTCGGCTGCCGTCGGAAGGAGCTTCCGTCGCCATCCGATCAGCCCGTCGCCCGGGTCGATGACAAGAGCAGTGCAGTAGAGAGTCCCTCCCGACCGTTCAATGACGCCCATTAACAGTGTCATGTCGGTGTCGCTCGAGATGCGTTGCAGTTCAGCGACCTGAGGCCCGTCCAACTCGACGGCCGCTCCGTGGTACCGGCGGTACCACTCGCGACCCTCGGCGCTACGGCGACCAACCGTGGCACCGAAGGTCATGCCCCTGGGGTACCCGCCGAGAAACGCTTCAGGGAAGAGCGTCAATTTGGAACCGTCATGAGCCGCCTGCTCGGCAAGTCGCCGTGCGGTCTCGAGCGATGCGTCAGGCTCAAACGGCACTCCCGCGGACTGGACGACGGCGACGGTGAGCGCATTTGTCACGTCGGCGCGTCCGTCCTCACAGGCGGATACCGGTCATGACGGTCCGCCAAGGCTCGCGGCCGCCATGCATCGTGTCGGGATCGGTCCCGCGCTTCCTTGCAAGCTCGGCCGTCAGGCGTTGCAGGGGGAGGATGCTGCACATCGGCTGGAGGAGCGGATGGGGTGTAACGAATCCCAGGCCGCTCGAGTCCTCGTCGCGCATCACCCGGATCGTGATCATCCCCAAGTCCTCCAGGACCTCGCCGAGCCTGTTCATCCGTCCGCCGTCGTCGTGCGGAGGATCGATCAGGATCCCAGCAATCCCCCGGTGGTAGCTCGCCGGCGTGCCGTGGAGAGCGAACTCCGGCGACATACCCTCGGTCCACATCCAAGCGCCCTCCTTGATCTTCAGGGCGGCCTCCTGCGCCGTGGCGAGATCGATGCCGAACCCGACGATCAGAAGGGCTTCGAGATCGGCGACATGAGATGCAACCCCAACGGGATCCCCCATGCTCAATGTCTTCTCCAGGGCTCCTGGCAGTTCCTCCAGAGCAGCGGCGAACTCACCTCCCGACGTCGTGTCGAGGGAAACGGCGAGCTTTGCCAGAATCGCCAGAGAGCTGAGATACGAGACCGTGAATGTGCCGGCCGTCTCGTCCGGGCATGCGCGGACCGTGAAATCGGCGGCCTGCTCAGGAGCCGCCTCCCCGACTACTGCCAGGGTCCTCGCTCCTGCCCCCCGCGCCCTCGCGAGGGACGCATGAGGGAAGGTCTTCGTCCCTCGGTGACTGATGACGACCGACTGCTCATTCGGCAGTATCGTCGACCAAGTCCCATAGTCATGAGCATCTACCGCACGACTGCGGACTGCGCCGTTGCTCAGCGTCGTGACCCAGTCCGAGGCGATCCGGGCTGCATGGAGCGAGGTGCCTACCCCGACAAAGCTGACGGGATGGCCAGCGTCGAGAGCTGGGACGTCGAGATCCGCGATCGTCTTGCCGACGATCTCGGGGATGGACGCAATCTGGGTATCCAGGTTGAAGGAAGTCATTAAACACTCATTTCTAGCTGCGGGGTCGTGTCGAGGTTCCGCCATTCGGGTGCCTGTGCCTGCTATGCATTGACGCCGCGCGTGGCCGCGTCCACCTGCCGTGCGGCCCTGATCTCGGCGACCGCGTCGACGTAGTAGGACTCCGGCACCTCCTTCTCACTGTTGGCGATCAGCTCGTCGAACTCCCACATCTTCAGCAGTTTCCCGTTGCGGAAGACGGGCTGAAGAAGGTTTTGCTCTGCAGGCACAGAGTCTCGGCGAACCGTCCGGTAGTCGTCGCCGTCCTTGACAAGCGCTAGGCGGCCACCCTTTGAGTGCTTCACACCGTCACCAGATGGCGCCTTCGACACGTCCCGCCACTCTCCGTTCACACATACGGCGTTGACCTTCATCCCGAAGGCCATCGTGTCCCGGTTGACGTGCTGGAGTAGGCCACCGCCCATCCCGTAGACAGCGTTGTCGATGGCAAGCCCGCGTCGTTCGAGTTCCATGAGGATCTGCGGGAACGAGTGCCGGGTCACGCCATCGCCCTGGACGACCTTCACGCAACTCGGCAGGACCTTGAAGCCCTTCGAGTTGACCGTGTACCCGAAGGAATCCATCAGCCACTCAGCCGTGTCAGCCGTGACCTGTACAGGGTCGCCCGAGTCCGGCCGGATGCCCACCAGTCCAGGGAAGTTCTCGACCGTCTCCTTGAGCTCTCCGCCGATGATGTTCTTCACGGCGTGCTCGTGGTTGTAGGTATC
Source organism: Nocardioides immobilis (assembly GCF_003515065.1). Lineage (GTDB taxonomy): Bacteria > Actinomycetota > Actinomycetes > Propionibacteriales > Nocardioidaceae > Nocardioides > Nocardioides immobilis. The sequence continues at coordinate 36,649 of NZ_QXGH01000002.1, read as the reverse complement.
CGTCAGCACGATGGCGACGCCGACGTGTCGGTACGTGTCCAGCATGTTCTTAATAGCCTCGGCCTCGTTCTCGCGACCCCACGACGACAGGACGGCGTGCTCCGTGTTGGGCCCAGAACTGCTCGTGTAGCCGGCGTTGTAGTAGCGCTTCGCCGCCACGATCCCTGAGATGGTGTCGGACTGACTGAAACTGACCAGACTGGCCAGCCCACCGAGCGCGGCCGACTCGAGAGAGCTGACTCCACGTGCGCCGTAGTCGTGGAGGACCCGACGCGCCAGACCATCGGAGTCTGAGGTTGCCTCGGCGACGTCCCGAATCTGCTGCTTGGCCCGCCAGGCGACCGTACCGACGGTCATCGGGTACCAGATGGCGCGGATCAGTGCGGTCTCGATGAAAGTAGTGACCCAGTGATACTTCGGGTCAGTGTTGACGACTTGTAGTAGCACGTTCCGAATCGGAAGCACCGTGCCCTCCGGCACCGCCTCGATCTCCAACGGCAGGTAGCCGTCGTGGTCCTGCAGGATGCCCATCCAGATGTCGCGGTTGAAGTGCATCCCCTGCTCGCGGGCGATGAACTCCGCCTCGTTGATGTGCTCGAGGGTGACCGGCTGCGAGAGGTACTCCCGAAGGAACGCCTGCAGGCCCACGAACATCCCCGCGGGGATCTCTCCGCCACGAGCCTCGATGTAGGCCGACACGTACTCGGTGCCCGGCGGGTACAAGGCGTAGTGGCAGTTCTTGTAGCTGTCGGTGTTGGTGATGATGTTGTGGAAGTCGAACTTGCTCATCGCTCACTCCTGGATAGAAACGATTCGAGGTGGCGCCAAACTACACAAGTTCTAGAGCCCTGGGAAGAGGAATGGAAAGGTTTCTAGTATGTTACGTGTCGAGGTGGGACGACACGTCACGACAGCGTGGCAGTTCTTCGCACCCCTGTCTTGGAGTCGAGGTGGATGCCGTCCACGACCCACCCTTAGTTGAGGAGACACGTGGCTTTGCAAACCATCGCAGTCATCGGCGGTACCGGCCCGCAAGGCAAGGGCCTGGGGCTGCGGTTCGCCCAGCACGGCCACCACGTCCTGCTTGGCTCGCGCTCACCGGACCGTGCGGAAGCGGCAGCTGCAGAAATCAACGCGAAAAGCCCGGCAGCCCCCCGCGCGCAGGGGGGCACGAACTCGGATGTCGCAGCCGCCGCCGACTTGGTCCTCCTCGCCATCCCCTTTGCGGGGCACGATGAGATCGTTGGATGCCTGACTAAGGCGCTTGCCGGCAAGATCGTGATCTCGTGTGTCAACCCGCTGGCCTTTGACCGCTCTGGTCCCTACGCCCTCGGGGTGGACCACGGATCCGCGGCCGAAGCCGCTGCCGTCCTCGCTCCGGAGTCCCAGGTCGTGGGCGCGTTTCACCACGTCTCTGCCTCGGCTCTCTGGTCCGACCGGCCTTCCCTGCACCATGAGGACGTCTTAGTGTGCGGCGACCACGAGGAGGCCAAGTCGGTGGTCCAGGAGCTCGCCCGGAGCGTCACCGGACGCCGAGGCATCGATGCCGGCCCGTTGCGGATGGCACGTCAGTTAGAACCGTGGACCGCAGTGTTGATCTCCATCAACAAGAGATACAAGACCCAGAGCGGTGTCCGTATCTCCGGGATCGACGGGTCGCACTGAGTGCGCCCGACACCGGCGTCGGGCGCCAGCTATCGATGAATCTCGTCCGGGCCGCCCACCCTTAATGCGTTCGCGTGGCACAGGTATCCGGTGCCGCCACCGAGTCGCGGACGACGAGCGTCGTCGGGAGTGGGGAACTGACGTCCGCGCATTCACCGCCGTCAAGCAGCCTGAACAGGGTGTCCGCCGCCAGCTGGCCCATCGTGCGCGCAGGCTGACTCACGGTCGTCAGCCCTGGGGTCACGAGCTCGGCGATTGGAATGTCGTCAAAGCCGACAATGCTGACGTCCCCAGGTACTGCGAGGCCAAGGGCCCGGCAGTGCTTGAGCACACCCAGCGCCATGAGGTCGTTGGCGCAGATGAACGCCGTGGGTCGGGCCGAGGCTGGTCCCTGCAGCAGCTCGGAGGCGATCGACGCTCCCGAATCGATCCTGTGATCGCCAACTCGCACCGTGACGCTGTGGAGAGGGACCTTGTAGCCAGCAAGCGCCTCCTGGAACCCAAACATCCGCTGTTCAGAGGTCCACAGAGCCTCAGGCCCACCGATGATGGCGACGCGCGTGTGCCCGAGGGCGAGTACATGTTCAGCGGCCGCGCGCGCTCCGCCTCGGCTGTCAGCAACCACACTAGGCACCTCGAACCCGCGGATCCGCTCATCGACCATGACCACCGGGCCAGCCTCAGCGAGCTCGAGAGCCAAGCTCAAGGTCATCCCCTCGCCGCCAGGTAGATAGATCAATCCATCCAGCCTCTGGCTGCGAAGGAGTCGCGCGTAATACTGCGTCGGCCGGTCAATCGCCTCTGGGGCACACAGGACAACGAGTGCCTCTTGCTCGGCCGCGGCCTGCTCGACCCCCTCAGCGACCAGTGCGAAGAACTGGTTGCTGAGATCGGGCACGATGAGACCGATGGTGGCTGTTGACTTGTTGCGCAGCCTGCGCGCGGACTCGTTCGGCGTGTACCCCAGCAGACGTACGGCGTCCAGTACTCGGGCTCGACGAGCGCCTGCAACCGGCCCGCTGTCGTTCACCACGTAACTGACAGTGCTGAGCGAGACGCCAGCCTGCCGCGCGACGTCCTTCATTGTCGGGCGTCGCGACGTCTCCCTCTCTTGAGAGTCCTCGCCTCGTGACGGGCTCATGCCAGCTCACCTGCTCACTGAAAAGGGGTCCCGAGTCTTCAACCTGACTGACAGGTCGATCCTATGTGAGGGCGGTTGAACCGAAGGGGTCTACGGAGGTTTACCCGCGCTCGCCGCCCCGTTCGTAGAGCCTACTGGCTAGCTGGCGTGGGAAGGTGTGCCGCTCCCTACCCTGGGCATGGGTGTTCTCTCGGGAGTCCCAGCCGACCATCTTCGTGGGAACGAGCTCGAAGTAGCGTCGACCTGACCATTCGCCGAACTCGAAATAGGACTCCGCATGCGGGTGTCCGACGTAGAAGTACTTTTCGAACAGGAGATCAGGCATCACGCTAACGATCGCCGGGTCCGTCACTTCTTTGGCCTCGCCGACTATCGTCAGGCCGCTGAGGGACCTGTAGTCATCGCCCTGGTCAACGACCGCCGAGAACGCTCGGCCCGCTTTGAAGTTGTCACCATGGCGGCTTGAGTCCACCACCATAATCAGGCGTTCGCCGGTAACCGCATACCAGATAGGCGAGAGGTAGATCGAGCCGTCCTTATTCAAGGACGCGACGCGCATCGTCTTCGCTTGACGAAGATACGCCCACCGTTTCGCTTTGGGGAACACGTTGTGCCGAATTCGGTCTTCCGTCACGAGACTCCCCCTCGCGCCGCGACCAGCTGGGCGCCGTAATCCCGTGCGCTCATGCCCTTGCGTGGCGACGGCCCACTGGTCCAAAAGAGCATCGTTCTGATCTCGGTCGGCACCCAGCGATAGTGGTATCCCGCGGGCAAGAAAAGGTGCTCACCCGGCCCCGCCTCGAGAGTCACCTCTGCACCTACCGAGTCGACTGCGTCAACCCGGATAACCCCTTCCAGGCAGTACTGCGTCTCGTCGAAATTCGCGGGGAACCACTCGTAAGGTGTGGCATCTACCTCGATCCAACAGTATCCGTGTCGGAAGTACCGGGCATCATCGCGTTCCCTGGTCAAGAACACGACGCTCTCGATGCCCGGACTGTAGGTGAGAAGCGGGAGGGAGTCGATTTCAGCCTGATCGATGACTCGTGGGTACCGGCGCGCATTCGGGGCAGACGCGTCGTAGCCGCCCGAACCATCATCCTGACCGTCATCGACCGGAGCAGTCGAGAGATCCTGCATATGTCAGCTCACATCCCCGAACATCGATTTGATCTCGAGAAACTCGCGAACTCCGTGCGCCCCGGCCTCCCGACCGTTGCCCGACCTCTTGTACCCGCCGAAGGGAGCGAGTGGGTTGGCTGAGGCGCCGTTGATGTGGACCATGCCCGTGCGCATCCGCCGCGCGACCGCCTTCGCGCGATCGGGGTCGGCAGCTGAGACCATGCCGGCAAGCCCATAAGGGCTGTCGTTCGCAATCTCCACGGCCTCGTCTTCGCTGTCATAGCCGATCAGCGTGAGCACCGGGCCGAAGATCTCCTCACGCGCGATGCGCATGTCATTGGTGGCATCTGCAAAAACCGTGGGCTTTGCATAGAAGCCCTGCTCGAGCCCCTCGGGCCGTCCCGTCCCGCCGGTGACGAGCGTTGCCCCTTGGTCGATGCCCGACTGGATGAGGTCCTGAACTTTGTCGAACTGCGCCTGCGACACGAGCGGGCCCAGTTCGGTCGACTCATTGGTCGGCGACCCCACGATCAGTCCCTCCGCGTACTCCTTCGCGATCGCCGCCGCCTGCTCCATCAGCTCGTTAGGCACGAGGATCCGCGTCCCAGCGTTGCACGACTGGCCGGAGTTCACGAACATCTTGGCAATGTCCCTCTTGAGGACGGTCTCGAGGTCGACGTCCTTCAAGATGATGTTGGCCGACTTGCCACCCATTTCCTGAGCCACTCGCTTGATGGTCCCGGCCGCACGGCGTGCAACATCGGCTCCCGCTCGCTCCGAGCCAGTGAACGACACCATGTCGATGCCCGGGTGCTCAGATATCGCAGCCCCCACCGTCGGCCCATCGCCTTGCACCAGATTGAAGACGCCGGCCGGCACCCCCGCCTCCTCCAGCACGGCGGCGAACATGATCCCGCTCAACGGCGCAATCTCAGACGGCTTGACGACCATGGTGCAGCCTGCCGCCAAGGCGGGGCCCACCTTCAGCGCCATCTGGTTGAGCGGCCAGTTCCACGGCGTAATCAGGCCGCAGACTCCAATCGGCTCGTACCGGACGGTCGTCGTGCCCAGTTGCTGCTCAAACTCAAACTCCTTCAGGGCAACCAGCGTGTTCTTGAGGTGACCGAGTCCCGCAGGTGCCTGCCGGGCGCGGGCGACGGTGATCGGCGCCCCCATCTCCAGACTCACGGCCGCCGCGATGTCTTCCAGCCGAGACTCATAGATGGTGATGACCCGTTCTAGCAGCGCCACGCGCTCCTCAACGCTGGTCGCCGCGAAGTCCGGAAACGCCGTGCGAGCAGCCCGCACCGCGGCATCGACATCGGCCTGGGACCCGAGGGTGATGGACGCGACCGGGCCCTCGGTGGCCGGGTTGATGACCTCGAGGGCCGTAGAACCCATGGGCTTGACCCACTGTCCACCGATGAACGCGTGGTCAAGGTGTCTCGCGACCGCCTCGGGAAGGTTCAGGGCTGCAGTCGTGTCAGTCATGGTCATGTTCCTGCTCCGATCATGTTGGCGTGTGGTTCGAAGTGGTGAAGTAGAAACGTATCAGAATCAATCCAGACGGCCAATCTGAGCGTCTCGCGGGCGCATCTGCACCACTTGCGCGCAACATACTAGAAAGGTTTATGGTAGGGTCCGGCGCCAGTCGTACCAACGAGAGAGGAACACCGCGTGTCGCAGATCGTGTACAGCGCAGAGGTTGCATCTGCCTTGGCTGAGCATCGACCGATCGTCGCCCTCGAATCGGCCACGTTGAGGGCCTTCGCCAACTCCGATGGTCTTGAAGTTGCCCGGGAGTCGGAGGAGCTCATCCGCAAGAACGGCGCAGTGCCCGCAACGGTTGCGGTGACCGATGGACGAATCCACGTTGGTCTCGAGACGGAGCAGTTCGAGCGCCTGTCAACAGCAACGAACTACAAGAAGATCGGCGCGCGGGAGATTGCCTCGTGCCAAGTCCTGGGACAGACAGGCCTGACAACGATCGGAGCCACGATCGCTGTCGCGAAATTGACCGGGATCCGGTTCAGTGCGGCGAGCGGACTGGGCGGGGTCCATCACGGCTACGCGGAGCGACCAGACATCTCGGCGGACCTCGGTGAGATGGCGACAGCGCCCATTCTCGTCGTCGCTAGCGGCGTCAAGTCGTTCCTCGACGTCTCGGCCACCGCGGAGGTGCTTGAGACGCTGTCCATTCCGGTGCTGGGCTGGAGATCAGACTCGTTGCCGCTCTACTACGTTGCCGCAGGTGGACCACCTGTCTCAGCGAGGGTCGAGGAAGCCCGAGAGGCTGCTGCGATCGCTTGGCATCACTGGTCCACCCTCAAGCGCAGCGGCGGGATCCTGCTGGGGTGCCCTCCGGCGGCCGACCTATCTGAGGTAGACGAGTACATCGCTGACGCTCTCAGAGCGGCCAGGACCGAGGGAATCGCCGGCCCAGCGGTGACGCCGTTCGTGTTGGCTCACGTGCACCGTCGCAGCGAAGGCCGTTCGGTGGAAGCCAGTAAGCAACTCATCCTCGACAACTCGGCCCTAGCTGCCGAGGTGGCGCTCGCCTATTCGGCAGTGGCCCACGATCTCGACAGCAAGGAGTGATCGTGACCGGACTCAAGAGAGCTCCTTACAAACACCTCATGGTGTTCAGCGGTCGGGCGCATCCTGAGCTTGCCGAAGAGGTCGTCTCGCTGCTCGGGACCGATCTGGTGCCGCAGTCGGCATATGAGTTCGCGAACTCCGAGATCTACGTCCGCTACGAGGAGTCGGTCCGCGGCTGCGACGCGTTCGTGATCCAGAGCCACACCGCGCCGATCAATGAGTGGATCATGGAGCACCTGATCATGGTCGACGCACTAAAGCGCGCGTCCGCTAAGCGGATCACCGTGGTGATGCCGTTCTATGGCTACGCCCGCCAGGACAAGAAGCACCGTGGCCGCGAGCCCATCACCGCCCGGTTGATGGCAGACTTGTTCAAGACCGCCGGTGCCGACCGGCTGATCACCGTGGACCTGCACACCGACCAGATCCAGGGCTTCTTCAACGGACCGGTCGACCACCTGATGGCGCTGCCGATCCTGGCCGACCACGTCCGCGCCAAGTACGGCGACCAACTGCTGGCCGTCGTGTCGCCGGACGCTGGCCGGATCAAGGTCGCGGAGCAGTGGGCGTCCCGGCTCGGTGGCGTGCCGCTGGCCTTCATCCATAAGAGCCGCGACATCGACCGGCCTAATGAGACCGTCGCGAATCGGGTCGTGGGCGACGTCGACGGCCGGCTGTGCGTGCTGGTCGACGACATGATCGACACCGGCGGCACCATCGCCAACGCCGCTGACGCGCTGATGGCTCAGGGCGCGGCCGGCGTGGTCATCGCCGCGACCCATGCGATCTTGTCGGAGCCCGCGGTGGACCGGCTCAAGAACTGCCCCGTGCAGGAGGTAGTTGTCACCAACACCCTGCCCCTCTCACCCGACCGAAGGTTCGACAAGTTGACCCAGCTCTCCATCGCCCCCCTCGTCGCGCGGGCGATCCGCGAGATTTTCGCGGACGGCTCAGTCACCTCGATCTTCGACGGACGCGCCTAGTGGCCCCGCGCCCAACGCCGAAGTCACTTACCCGCGCGACCGGACACCTATGCGGGACTTTGGCGCGTCTAACAAGCAGCCACGACTTGCGACCACGGAGGGATGGCAACTTGCGTGCGTGACCCCATCGGTCACCTACTTCTGGACAGCCCCAACCGGCCGGCGGTTCGAGGTTTCCTTGATGATGCACTTTCCGGCTCCCCTTTGTTGTCAACCGGTGGTCTGTGGGGTCCTGGGTCGAGTGGTCTTCCGGGAGGGCCGCGGTAGTTGTAGCGGCGGTTTCGCGGGCCCGGGAAGTGGCTGATCCGAAGTGTCGATGTGCGGGGGCAGGTCGACCGCGCTGGATGTTAGAGACGCCCCGCAGTGCCCTTCCGGGCCCGTGCTAACTGGCTCAGTCGCGCTGGTGAGTTGGGTCCGTTCGGCGTCGACGAGGAGTTGGCGGTAGATGGCGTCGGAGATCCTTCGCTTCAGGCAGCGCAGTGCTTCGAGCCTGGTCTTGCCGGCGGCCAGCTTGCGCCGGTCGTCTTCTCCCACGACAACAACAACGCGAAGTTCAACCAGGCCCACCTCTACCTGATCAACCCGGACGGGACCGGCTTGACCCAGATCACCAACCACACACCGCAACATCTACCCGGATTGGGGACCGGCCGGGTAGCGGGCATGCAAGCGGGAGTCGAATTTCTGATCGTGTGGAACAGGCTGAATCCCAAGGCAGAGGGACGTCTTACCGGCCCGCCTCTGGACTGCAACGGCGAATGCCACCAGTGCGGCTATCACGTTCATAGCGGCTGGGAGGACCTCACCGAGAAGCAGCTCGACCAATACGACGCAGCGGACAAGCAACCGCGGTGATAGCAATCGTGATCGTCGTCGCCGGCATCCTCGGCACGCTATAGCTGTACGGGTTCATTGGCCCGCGCCCGTGGCGCTGATCCTCGGCCCCGCTGAATGGGGCCACCAAGAGCCGACTGCGCCATCGCTCTCCCCGGCGTGTGCCGCACGCTGTTGCCGTTCGTCCTTGTCACGCGACGATCTTCACCAGGCGCTGCACAGATCCGAACACAATGGCGTCGGGCGACTCAGGACGTGCGAGCACGCGGTCGCAGTCAGCCTTTGAGCTCGGGGAACTGGTCGTCCCGGAACTCGGTGTCGGCTCCCCCGAACTCCTGTTCACGACCTCTGAGCTCGACTCGGCGGATCTTGCCGCTGATTGTCTTGGGTAGTTCGAAGAACTCCAACCGCCGTACGCGCTGGTAGGGCGCGAGATGCTCCCGGGCGTACTTCAAGATGGCGAAGGCGGTCTCGTTCGTCGGCTGGTGACCGGGTGCGAGCGCGACGTACGCCTTGGGTACTGCCAGGCGGACGGGGTCCGGAGCCGGAACGACTGCCGCCTCGGCGACGGCGGGGTGCTCGATCAGCACCGACTCGAGCTCGAACGGGCTGATCTTGTAGTCGCTGGCCTTGAACACGTCGTCGGTGCGTCCGACGTAGGTGATATAGCCGTCGTCGTCCATCGACGCGACGTCGCCGGTGTGGTAGTAGCCGCCGGCCATGGCGTCGGCGTTGCGCTCCTCGTCACCTCGGTACCCGGTCATCAGTGTGAAAGGGCGCTGGGACAGGTCGAGACAGATCTCACCCTCGTCAGCGGTTGGCTGCCCGGTCAGCGGATCGATCAGCACAACGGGTATGCCGGGCAGCGGGCGGCCCATCGAGCCGGGCTTCACGACTGCGCCGGGGGTGTTGCCGATCGAGGCCGTGGTCTCGGTCTGGCCGAAGCCGTCGCGGATGGTGAGGCCCCACTTGCGTTCGACCTGCGCGATGACCTCGGGGTTGAGCGGCTCACCGGCGCCGATCACTTCGCGAAGCGATCCGCGGCCGCCAGATAGGTTGGTGTTGATGAGCATCCGCCACACCGTCGGCGGCGCGCAGAACGTCGTGACATGTTGGTCGCGCAGCACGTCGAGCAGGGCGGCAGCGTCGAAACGGACGTAGTTGTAGGCGAGGATCGTCGCCTCCGCCAGCCACGGTGCGAAGAAGCAGGACCACGCGTGCTTGGCCCAGCCGGGCGAGGAGATGTTGAGGTGCACGTCACCGGGCTGCAGGCCGATCCAGTACATGGTCGAGAGGTGACCGACCGGGTATGTCACCTGGGTGTGCTCGACGAGCTTCGGCCTGCTCGTCGTACCGGAGGTGAAGTAGAGGAGCAGCGGGTCACTCGGTGCGGTGCCGGGATGCGGCACCGGCTTGGCCCCGAGCACGTACGCCGCGGTCAGGTCCTGGGTCGTGAGGATCCGGTAGGAGCCGGCAACGTCGACGAACTTCTCCAAGTCGTCCGGGTTGCAGATCACGAAGCGGGCCGAGCCGCGTTCGATCCGGTCCACCAGCTCGGCCGGACCGACCGCGGTCGTGGTCGGCATGATCACCGCCCCGAGCTTCATCACCGCGAGCATCGTCTGCCACAATTCGACCTGGTTTCCAAGCATGATGATCACCGCGTCGCCCTTGCGCACGCCCCGCTCAGCCAGCCAGGCGGCTACCTGGTCGGAGCTGCGGGTCAGCTCGTCGAAGGAGTACGCCGCCGAGGCGCCGTCCTCCTCCACCACAACCAGCCCGGGACGGGTGTTGCCCCGGGCGAAGCGGTCGAACCAGTCATGGGCCCAGTTGAACTGCTCCCCGACATCTGGCCAAACGAACTCCTGCACGGCCTTGGAATGGTCGCCCTGCAGGGCAAGCAGATGGTCGCGAGCGGTACGGAGTGCGTCGGCTGCCGTCGTCGGCTTCTCTGGGTTCGTCTCCACGGGTCATTCTCCTGTTCGGGCCGGTTGGACCCGGCGATTGGGACGGGTTGGTAGCAGCGCGCGTGTCGACCTGCCACGCAGGGCACCCAGCCAGAGGCCTGCGCCGTAGGCGAGGTCGTCGAGCCGCCGTGCCGCGGCGAAGCGGACCGGGTCGAGGGCAGGCGCCAGGCGCTGGTAGTCGATGACGGCGCCGAACAATGCAGCTCGCCGTACTCGAACTGCTCCACGAGCGATCCCGTGGTCGGCCGCTCCGCAGCGAGGGCGCTCATTACGCCACCTCCCGGATCATGTCGGCCGACGCAAGACCGCGAAGTGCCTCGGCGTACGCCGGCCACTGCTGCTCCGGCACACCGGCCTCACGAAGGGCCTCCCGGACACACGCAGCGCTCTCGAGTAGGGGTACGGCGCGCACCAGTTCGGGACGCTTGAGGAAGGTCAGCCGCCGGTTCCCGAAGTGGTAGGCCAGTGCGCCGAACGGCTCGGGGCGCAGGGCGACGGCGGGCGAGAGCCTCCACGACTCGTCGAGCATGGTGTTCATCGGGGGCTCAGTAGACGCCGCACATGCCGTCGATCGAGATCTCCTCGATCAGCAGCTCGGCGAGCACGTCGTCAGTGGTCTCCACTTCGGTCTCGGGGCCGTCGTACGTCATGGGTTCCTCCTTGGGTTGGCGAGGTCTCCATCGTTGGCGATGTCGGGCCCCGGTGACTGTTCAGAAGTTGGACAGGCCGCTCCCCCCGCACGGGCAGAGATTGGGAGACGTCTCAACACCACTCACGAGGAGTACCCATGAAGACCAGAGCAGCTGTCATCTACGAAACCGGCAAGCCGTTCGTGATCGAGGAGCTTGAGCTCGACGCACCGCGCGAGGGCGAGGTGCTGATCAAGTACCTCTACGCCGGGCTCTGCCACTCCGACGTCCACGTCGCCCACGGAGACCTCGAGGCGCGCCTGCCCATGGTTCTCGGGCACGAGGGCGCCGGCATCGTGATGGAGGTCGGACCCGGAGTCGACCGGGTCAAGCCCGGGGACCACGTGGTCTGCTCCATGATCCCGAACTGCGGCACCTGTCGGTACTGCGCGACCGGCCGCCAGTCACTGTGCGACATCGGCGCCCAGATCCTCGAGGGCTACCTCCCGGGCGGTCGCTTCCCGATGACCGGCCCGGCCGGCGAGTACGGCGCCATGTGCATGCTCGGCACGTTCAGCCAGTACGGCGTGATCCACCAGAACTCCACCATCAGGGTCGACGACAGCATCCCCCTGGACAAGGCAGTCCTCGTGGGCTGCGGTGTACCGACCGGGTGGGGGTCGGCGGTCTACTCCGCCAACGTCCAAGTTGGGCAGACGGTGGCGGTGTACGGCGTCGGTGGCCTCGGCGCCAATGCCGTCCAGGGCGCGAAGCACGCCGGAGCCAAGAACATCGTGGCTATCGACCCGCTGGAGAACAAGCTCGAGGCGGCGACCCTGATGGGTGCCACCCACACCTTCGCCGACGCAGGCGAGGCCCTGGACGCCATCACCGACCTGACCCGCGGCCAGGGCGCCGACTCGGCGATCCTGACCCCGGACCTGGTCACCAAGCAGATCGTCACCGACGCGTTCAACGCCGTCGGCAAGGACGGGGTGGTGGTCGTGGTCGGCCTCAACAAGCTGATGGAGCCGACGATCGAGCTCCCGGGCTCGATCCTGACGCTGTTCAAGAAAACCGTGAAGGGCAGCCTCTTCGGAGACTGCAACCCGACGTACGACATCCCGCGCATCCTGGACCTCTACATGTCCGGGAACTTCAAGCTCGACGAGCTGGTCACGCGCACCTACACGCTCGACGAGGTCAACCTCGGGTACGACGACCTGCTCGACGGCAAGAACGTCCGGGGTGTGCTGGTGCACGAGCACTGACCGCCCGACACGACGACGCCCGCCACGGTTCGTGGCGGGCGTCGCTGTGTGGTGGTGCCGACGGGCGGACGGTCTCGCCAACCGCCCGCCCGCCGGGTCAAGGGATCACAGAGCGATGTTGACGGCCTTCGTCTGCGTGTAGAGGTCGAGGGCGGCGGCGCCGAGCTCGCGGCCCCAACCGGACTGCTTGTAGCCACCGAACGGGAGAGCGGTGTCAAAGCCGTTGTACTGGTTGACCCAGATCGACCCGGCTTTCAGCTGCTTGGCGACCTTGTGGGCCCGCGAGATGTCCTTGGTCCAGATGCCGGCGGCCAGGCCGTACTCGCTGTCGTTGGCCGCGGCCGCGATGCCGTCGGAAGCGTTGAAGGGCATGGCGGCCACCACTGGTCCGAAGATCTCCTCCTTCACGATCGAGAACGACGGGTCGACGTCGACGAACACGGTCGGCTCGACGAAGAAGCCACGGTCCCCGAACCGCTTGCCCCCGGTCAGCGCGCGGGCACCGTCAGCAAGGCCCGCCTGGAGGTAGCCGGTCACCCTGTCGAACTGCTCCTGAGAGACCAGGGGACCCAGTTGGGTGGTCGGGTCCAGCCCGGGACCGATCTTGACCTGCGAGGCAGCCTCGGCCACCGCGGCGGTGAAGTCGTCGAAGATCTTGTCCTCGACGAACAGCCGGGTGCCGGCGACGCAGGACTGGCCGTGGTTGAAGAGCCAAGCGTTGACCGAGCCGGCGACGGCCAGGTCGAAGTCGGCATCGGCGAACACGATGTTGGGGCTCTTGCCGCCCAGCTCGAGCGAGACCTTCTTCAGGTTGCCCTTGGCTGCATCGATGACGAGCTTGCCGACCTCGGTGGAGCCAGTGAAGGCCACCTTGTCCACGTCGTGGTGGGCGGAGAGCGCGGCACCGGCGTCGCCGTACCCCGTGACGATGTTGACCACGCCGGGAGGGAAGCCGGCCTCCTCGAACAGCTCACCGAGCAGGAGCGCGGTCAGCGGCGTCTGCTCTGCCGGCTTGAGTACGACGGTGTTCCCGGCCGCCAGGGCCGGGGCGATCTTCCAGGCTGCCATCAGCAGCGGGAAGTTCCACGGCACGATCTGGCCGCACACTCCGACCGCCTCCCGCAGCGTGTAGGCGTGGAACTCCGCGTCCGGAGCGAAGGGCATCGACACGTTGACGGTGCTGCCCTCGATCTTGGTCGCCCAGCCGGCGTAGTAGCGGAAGACGTCGGCCGACCACTGGGTGTCGACGACCTGCGCGATCACCGCGGACTTGCCGTTGTCGAGCGACTCGAGCTGGCCGAAGGCCTCAGCCCGCTCGGAGAGCAGGTCCCCGATGCGCCAGATCAGGCGCTCACGTTCTGCTGACTTCATCCGCGACCAGGGGCCCTCGAAGGCCCGGCGTGCAGCCTTGACGGCTCGGTCGATGTCGGTGGCGTCGCCGTACGCGACGTCGGCGAGCTTCTCCCCCGTCGCCGGGTCGAACGTTGCGAACGTTCGACCCGACGCGGCGTCAACCCACTCCCCGCCGATGAGCAGCTTCTTGCTGCCGGCAAGAAACTCGCGGACACGGGGCTGGAGTTGGACTTCTAGAACGGCGGTCATGGTGCGCCTCCTGGTGCGATACCTCGGTGTGTGACCTGGACGTCAACACGCTAGGTACGGTGAGGAGGGGGGAACTGTTCAGGAAGTGAACAGGCTTGAAGCCGCTGGCCCTAGGCCGACTTGCGGGTCGCGAAGTGGCCGCCGAATGCCACCGCGTGCCACAGGACGATCAGGATGGTCCAGTCGATAAACGCCAGCGGGTCGCCGCCGTAGCTTCCCTTGATCGCTGGGAAGTGGAGGACGGACGTCGCCAGGAATCGCGTGAAGACGACGTAGGTAGTGATAGCGAGAACTGCGACCAGGGCGGTCCGAGCCGCCCGGCTGACACCGACTGACCCGGACTCGCCGGGTGCGAACAGCAGGCCGACAATCAGCGCCCAAAGACTGAAGCAGACTCCCAGCTGAGCGGACTCGACCGCCGCCGAGAAAGTCGGGAGAGCCTCGATGCCCGCTGGGACGACGGCCCTCACCACTGCCTCGAGCGCGAGCTTCAGCAGGTAGCCGCCGCCCAGCGTGGCGACCAGGGCAACCAACGCGCGGGCGTGACGGTTGCCGATGCCGGCCCACGGCCAGTTCTGCCACTGCATCGCCGCCACGATCGCGACCACGATGCTGGAGTAGGCCCAACCCAACGCGTCCGGAAGCAGGATCGGAGCGTTCGCGGCGAGCTGAGCGTTGAAGTTGGGGTACACCAGGACGACCACACCGACCAGCGTGATGAAGGCACCGACGAAGAACTGCCCAACACTGGCCAGCGGAGCCGACACGGACTCGAACGGATACCCTCCCCAACTGGCGGAGGCCAGCGTGAAGGCGTAGAAGCCGACAAGCACGATGAACGCCGTCGCTGTGTATCCAGCACCACCCCCGGTTTCAGCCGAGAACGTCGGGTCCCAGCTGCCCACGCCACGGGTGAAGAGCAGTGTCGCGCCCACCCCGATCATCACGGTGGCGGTCACCTGGGCAAGGCCCGCCACTGGTTGAGGCAGGGTGGAGAACGGCCAGTTCGCAAACGTGAAGCCGGTAAACAGGCAACCGAGAATCGTCCAGAACAGCACACAACTGACAACCGGGGCCGAGGCACCCGTGAGACTCCACCGGGGATCGGCCAGAAGCCACCAACTGACCACGGACACTGCGAAGATCACTGCGACGGTCACGACCGGGGTCGCCCGTCCGAATGCGGGGACGCGGGCGGCTTGGGCCGCGGCGACCGTCGTCACGTCCGCTTCACTGCTTTGCTCATACGTTGTCATTGCCCCTCCTGGGGTGAGATGGGATGCAGCGTCGCAGCGAGATGGCCGTGGCGGTCGCCACCGGCATCCAGGTGCGATGCCCGTGGCGAGGCGGGCATCAGCCACGCTAAGGACGGCGAGGAGGGGCGGACTGTTCAGGAAGTGAACAGGTCAGAAGCCGGTGATCTTGAGCGCGCGAATGCGGGCGTACAGGGTGGTTCTGCTGATGCCCAGCTCCTGGGCCGCCTTGACCTTGTTGCCGTCGCAACGCCGTAGCGCCGCGAGGATCGCATCGTGTTCGGCCTGCTCGCGACCCCACAGCTGCCGTGCCCCTGAGCTGGTGCGGTAGGCCTCGGGCAGGTCGGTCAGCGTGACGTCGCCCGCCGACCGGTGCTGGACGACGTGGGCCAAGACGGCCTTGAGCTCGTGCAGGTTGCCCGGCCACGGCCGGGTGGCCAATGACTCGATCACGCTCGGGATGAGCCGCACGTTGGCGGCCGGGTTGAGCTCTCGGATGAGGCGCATCGCGATCTCCGACACCTCGGCGCCACGGTTACGCAAGGGCTTGAGCTCGATGCGCTCGACGATCATGGTGGCCAGGCCGAGGTGGGCACCCCTGAGCTCCTCGAGCTCGATCGTCGTGAGTCCCAGGCGCGGCCCCTTGCCTGCGTCGATGCTCTCCACGACGACCGGCACCAGCGCATCAGGCAGCAACTCGACGTTCTCGAGACAGACCGATCCCGCGGGGTTCGCGAGGCGATCGCGAAGCCTGCGCCCAAAGGCCATCTCGCCCTCCATGGCGGCGTCAGCGCAGTTGAAGTAATCAGCCGAGTCACCGAAGATCCGCCGAGCCTCGGTGCTCCGCCCGGTGCCCGGTGAGCCGTGGATGAGCAGGGGTGTACCGGCATCACCGACTGGTATGACCGGGGCTCGCGGGGAACGGAGGCGGGGTTCGGCGACGGGCTCGAAGTGGAACATCGTCCCCTCTCCGGCGCCGGCGACTCGCGCCAGGTGCACGTGCACCGAGGCACCCGACGAGAGGCTCACCTCCGCGCTACGTTCAGGCGTCCGTTCCAGGTCGTCCATGAGCATCCGCATGAGCGCGTAGTCACCGGGCTCGAGCAGGTCGAGGGCAGCCTTGTTGGTCAGCACAATGTCGTCGCCGAGGGCTGCCACCGCGCGCTGCCGGTGCCGTGAGGCTGATTGGAATGCCGCCAGCAGTGCCCGCTCCGACGCTTTGGCCTGGTCGAGCAGCCGCTGTTCGATGTCCTCCACGGCTCGCACGAGGAACGGCGCGAGCAGTGGGTTGGCATCGGCCGCGATGCCAGTGATGTCGAGGACGCCCTCGATCCGACGGGTGACCGGGTGCCGGATCGGGTGGCCGTAGCACGAGAACCGTTTGAACGACTCGATGTAGTGCTCCGTCCCGTGCACGACTATGCCGTGCCGGGTCTCGATGGCCGTGCCGAGCGCGTTCGTCCCCACCGAGTCCTCGCCGATGTTCGCGCCGTGCCGCAGGCCGAGCGAGTCCATCACGGTCTCGAACTTCGGCTCGTCGAACCAGCGGTACATCAGCCGGCAGTCCCGGTCGGCGAGGAGCAGGCTGTAGTTGGTGCCCGTCAACTTGGCGACCATCTGGTCGAGCACCGGCGAGGCCGCTGTCAACAGGCGGCTGGAGGGATCGATGTCGATGACGGGCAACTCATCGAGACCTTGCAGCTCTGGAGTGATGCCGTTGAGCACGGATCGCTTCCACGACAGCTCGATTTCCGGACGCGCCTGAGTGCTCCCCGAGGCTCCGTCGGACGGCGAGTTCATGATCCTCCAAGCCACGCTAACTCCTCCAGCGTATGCCTGAGATCGCAGACCTGTCATCCCTGTCATCGAGCCTGTCGTCGAGGTGGGCACATGCCCAAGTCTCAGCCACCACACCCCCGTGACCTGTCCAGAAACTGAACACGAATCGGGGAGATTTGGGGCGCACAGTGGATCTATGCCTATTCGTTGGCAGGCCGCTCTGCAAGGGGAAGACCGTGGGCGGCGCAACATCATCAAGCACCACGAACTGGACAATCCGACCTCGAGCAGGTGATCCGTCATGAACAGCATCCCCGCCGATGCGCCAGCCACGTTCGCAGCGCTGCTGCGCAAGGTCCTGCTCGATCTGGCGCGCCGCGAAGACGACAAGGCTATGTCCGAAAGCGCCGCGGTTCCGTACTGGGCACCGCCCCCGTCGTCCGTGATGGGCCACCGCGTTGCCGCCGATGCCCTCCGCTCCGAAGCCGATCGCTTCCTCGAAGCGTCGTGACCAGCCGGTTGGAGGTGAGAGCGATGTACGAGGCTATGACGCAGAACGAGTACTACCTGCGCAACCCATTCGGTTCGCCAATTTGGACTTGGCCGAGGCGGAAAGTCGCGACAGGTGATCGTGCACAACTCTTGTGTGGTGCTCCGTCATGACGTGGCACACCGCGATAGCCGCCAAGAACGAGCTTCGGGTTCTGCTCGGCACCATCCGCAGTGCAGGTGGCATCATCACACGCAGTTGCCCCTGCTCTGTCGGCTTCGTTGTCACCTACGTGACAGTCGGTGATTGATCCGATGGATGAAGAAGGTCTCAGCCCCGATGATGCAGCCGAGATTGCCGCATGGTGGGCACAGGCGATGGCGGCACTTGCGGACCTGGACGCCTGACGGCCAAAAGTCCCCGCCGGGCGCTTTTGTCGCCAATGGACAGGCTCGCTCAGGGCTCCTTGGAAACCAGCACCGCGGGGCCCAGCCATTGGCAGGCGATCAGAGCGAGCTCAAGGTCGAGGCGGTCTTCGTCCACGGGCCGACCCCGTTCCTCGACCGCCCGCTTCAACCGGTACTTCACGGTGTTCTTGTGCAGGTGGAGGCGCGCGGAGGTCGTCGTGTGGCTCCCCTTCTCTGCCAGGAAAACGAGCGTCGTCTCGCGAAGCCGGTCGGCGGACTCGGTGTCCAGGGCGAGCCCGCCAAGCGTGGTGCGGACGAGGCGTCGGGCCGCCTCGAGGTCGTGCACCAGCAGGGAGGCGACACGTACCCCGGGGTCGCCGAATGACGTGACTCGTGCGCCCCGGTCACTGGCCACAAGTGCCACCTGCTGTGCCCGGCACGCCTCGAGGTGGGTCGCCCGGAAACCACTCGGCCCCGCCGCCGGGGTGCCGAGCGCCACGCGCACCTGCGGGTCGATCCCTGCCAGGCTGTCCTCCAGCTGCCGCGGGTCGGGCATCTCTACGTCGGCGTGGACGGACAGCCAGGCCCAGCCGGTGGCCCGGTCCTTGGGCCAGAACATGGGCGTCCCCCGGCCGTCGATCGCGCGGTTAAGCCTGGCCACGACGTTCTCCAGCATGGCCAGGTCGGCAGCGACGGCCGCGGGGTCGGCGGTCCACAACAGCACACCCACGTGATGCTGCCGGAGCCGGTGTCCGAGGCCCTTCTCGGCGCTGTCGACGTCGACCGCGTCGCCGACGAGGAGGCGTTCGAGGGTGTCCGCGACGACGGTGCTGCGATGGGCAAGCCAGCGCTCGCGTTCCTCCTGGTACTCCGCCACAACCTGCTCGGAGATCGAGTCGACGTAGCGGTAGGTGACCTGCGCCAGTGCGTGGTAGGACTCCAGCGCCAGGGGGGCGTCGACCGTCTCGACGAGCTTCGCGAAGCCCCAGTCCATCAGCATCCGTTGGCCCAGACGGTAGGCCCGCAGCAGCGCGATCAGTGACACGCCGTGCTGGGCAAGACGCCGAGCATATTCGCGCGCTCCTATCGGCGTGATGACGAAGTCCACGTCGACGACGTTGCGGAGCACCTGGACGATCGTTTCGAGGTTGCTCCGAATGCTGACTCCGAGCAGTTCCACCACTGTCCGGTCGACCGCAAGGTCGGGAACCTGTCGC
Source organism: Nocardioides immobilis (assembly GCF_003515065.1). Taxonomy (GTDB): domain Bacteria; phylum Actinomycetota; class Actinomycetes; order Propionibacteriales; family Nocardioidaceae; genus Nocardioides; species Nocardioides immobilis. The sequence goes on along the minus strand of NZ_QXGH01000002.1, from coordinate 17,691 downwards.
AGCATCTCCATCTGAAGTTCCTGGGTGAGCTCGTCGAGCTCGTTGCCCATCTTTTCGCCGAGCACGACGCGCTGGGCTGCTACCGCCTCCTCGTCCATGCGCTCTCTCCTCCGGCGTGGTTGTCCCCAAGGAGCAACGCAAATCTCGCCCGTTCATCCTGACAGACCAACCGGCCAGCGTCAGGACCGTCGCGGGGCCAAAGGTCCCCGAACCTCTTGGCCCGCTGGGACAGTGGTGTCGCTCACACGCCGCCCTAGCGTGATGAACGTCAAATCATGTCTCGCCTCGCCCAGCACCGACAACACCTGAAGCGGGTCAACAAGTCGCTGAGGCACAAGGAGGAACCAACATGACCGTCACCAAAGCGGGCACGGGTCGCATTTTCAACGGCTCCGTTGACCCGGCCAAGAACGAATGGGAGCCCTTTGAGTGGGAGGAGCCCACTCTCGGTCGCGCCGAGGCGCAGGGCGAGATCGCACTGTTCCGCCCCGAAGGGACCAGCGGCAATCTGACGTCGGGCCTCTGGCGCTACCACGCTGCTGCGCCGGGCGCGAACGCCGATGGCTCTGGCACGGTTGTGTGGTCGTCGCCGCTCGGCGACGGGTGTGCGGTCGTGCTCGAAGGCTCCGCCGCTATCACGGTCAAGAAGACCGGCAAGCAGTACGACGTGGGGCCTGGTTCGATCGTCTACCAACCCAAGGGGCTGGAGGTGTCCTGGGAGATCAGGGGACCGTACTTCAAGAAGTTCTGGACCACCTGGGACGGCACCGACGCCACCGGCGCGAAGTTCGACGACTTGATCGTCGCCAACGTCAGCGACAACCCCGAGGAATGGACGCAGAACGACTTCACCGAGCCGCTCGAAGGCGACCTCACCAAGGGTGAGTACGTCGTCTTCTGCCCCGAGGGCACGACCGGCACGCTGATGTCGGGTCTCTGGCGTACAGGCAAGGGAATCCCCGGCTGCGAGCCCGACGGCACCCTGACGACCCCCTACACCGCTACCCGCGGGGACGAGACCATCCTCATGCTCGAGGGGGAGGCCCACCTCCGGAACGACGAGACGGGCGAGGAGTGGGACTACCGAGCAGGCGACCTGATCGCTCTGCCGTCCGGCCTCCACGTGACGTGGACCTCCAAGGGTCCGTTCCACAAGAAATTCTGGGTCATCACGAAGGATGCCCTGCCTGCATGATTCCTCCCCGGCCGGCTCGCGGCGCCCGAAGCCCCGCGAGCCGGCCCCCCAAACAGCGGGCGGTGCTCCGGAACCACCTGCCTCAAGTGCGGCTTCCACTTCCCCACTACGCCGAACAGCCCACAATGGCGGTGTTGACCGCAGTGAAGAAAACCACTGCACGTTGACCTGCGCAGACGTAGGTGGGCGCGATCCTAGAGTCCGTTCAGCTTGGGAGGCGCGACCTGCCTGGCCATGGCCGGCGACTCCCACAGCGGCCATGAGCACGGCGCATCGCCGTGCCGTGCGGCCTGTGTCACAGCGCCGCCTTTGATGCGCGAGTCGCGGCGCCATCGCGCCGACCGACAGGCTGTCACTGGTGGTCAGTGGCAGGCAGGGCGGCGGATGATGCACGATGCGCCCTGGTGATACACGTGCCATTGGCCGCCAGTGGCGGCGATCCTCGTGTATCACTCGCGAGCCGTTTCGTGTATCACTCACGTCCTTCTGGATGCTCGACCAAGACCGGCTAGCGTGGGGACCGTGCCGAATCGCCTGGCGTCCGCAACGTCGCCATACCTGCTCCAGCACGCTCAAAATCCCGTGGATTGGTGGGAATGGAGCGAGGAAGCTTTCGCCGAGGCACGGCGTCGCGGCCTGCCCGTGTTGCTGTCCGTGGGCTACAGCAGTTGCCATTGGTGCCACGTGACAAGGCTCACGCTCAGTTGAGCCTCTGTGGCGTTGAGATCCGCTGTTTTGAGCGTCAAATCTGGCCGTAGAGATTCACGGATGGACGTGGCTGGCCACGGATTCCGGGGCTTCGTGTATCACTCTCGTGTATCACTCGCGCCAGCTGACACAACGCCCATTCTGTCGTCCAGGTACCGAAACTGTCCGAGCACCGTTCGATGTGAGGAACATACAGGCGTGACGCGACAGCGGCGTACACCTCGCGGTGCGAGGCAGTGCCGTACTCCTCCGGGATCTATCGGACCAGATTGATCCGCGCGTTCCACGCGGCGGCCTCGATCGCTGCGACGGTCTGTTCAGTCCTCGGCATGCGGTGACGCTATCCAACAGGCCTCATGGGCAGATCGACGAGTAGAGAGCCCGGCTCGCTCCGCACGGCTCGCTCCGCACGGCTCCCTCCGCACGGCTCCCTCCGCACGGCTCCCTTGTCGGCCGTCTGCCGTAGGTTCCAGCCATGAACCGCTGGTACGAGCGCCCCGAGGGGGAGTCGCTGGTCCTCCGCAAGGTCCCGCGGCTGGCCAGCTGGAACAAGTCCTCCCACCCCGACCAGGTCCGACTGCGCGAGTACCTCGAGGACACCGCCTACCTGCTGCGCCCGTCCCTGCTGGACGGGCCGTGGGCACTCCGCCTCGATGTCGGACTTCCCGGGGGCCGTGATCTCACCGACATGGCCGACCTCGACAACTACGTCCACCCGCTCGCTGCGCACCTGCGAACAGACGACCTGGTATCTGTGTGGTGCACCAAGCGGCTCGCCACCACCTCCACGGTGCTCGTGGCACCAGCCCGAGAGAGCAGTCCGCCGGCGACGGTGTTCACGGTCCGCACCACGGCGTCCTCTCAGACGACCGCGTACAAGGAGCAGGTTCGGGCGGCGGTTCTCGGCGCACCCGAACTCCCAGACGGCGCCGTCCGCCTACAGGTCTCGTTCGCTGTCGGACCGCGCCGGAACTGGCTGAACCTGTGGAAGCCGACCATCGACGCACTGGACCCGCTGCTAGGAGACCGCTGAACAAAAGGCGCGCCTGCGTGCCGTGGGCGTGATCCCTGAAATACTTGTCTGGTGCAGGGACGAGCTGATGACCAGCGCGATGTGTTGGACGTGGAGTCGGTAGCGGGGCACTTGTTGCCGGCGGGGAGCGTGTTCGCGTTCTTGGCCGAGCATCGGCACAAGCTATTTCCGGCCGAGCTGTTCTCTGAGCTCTTTCCCTCCAGGTTGGGTCGGCCGTCGCTGCCGCCGGAGATGATCGCCTCGGTGATCGTGTTGCAGACCTTGCATGGCCTGTCGGATCGCGAGGCGGTCGAGGCGGTCACGTTCGACCTGCGGTGGAAGGCCGCGTGTGGGTTGGCGATCGACGCGACGGCGTTCCACCCGACGGTGTTGACGTACTGGCGTCGCCGGTTGGCGGCGAGCGAGCGTCCGCATCTGATCTTCGAGGTGATCCGCGAGCTGATCGCCACCACCGGTGCGGTCGCTGGGAAGCAGCGTCGGGCCCTGGATTCCACGGTGTTGGACGACGCGGTCGCGCGGCAAGACACCGTGACCCAGCTGATCGCAGCGATCCGCCAGGTGGGTCGCGACGTCGCCGGGGCGAAGGACCTCATCGGTGCGCACTGCACTCGGCTGGCTGCGCTGACTGGACAGGACTACGCCGCCACCGGGAAGCCGCGGATCGCCTGGGACGACCGCGCCGCTCGGGAGGAGCTGGTCACCGCACTGGTCAACGACGCGCTTGCCCTGCTGGGTGTCCTCGACGTCGAGGCGATCACCGAAACGGGCGGAAGGCCGGCTGAAGCGGTCGCCCTGTTGGCGCTTGTCGCCGGGCAAGACGTCGAACCCGCCGAGGGCTCCGATGGCACCGACGGCCGGTGGCGGATCGCGAGGAAGACCGCGCACGATCGGGTGATCTCGACCGTGGACCCCGACACCAGGCACGCCCATAAGACCCGTGCGGACCGCCGCGACGGTTACACCGCTCACATCGCGGCCGAGCCCGACACCGGCTTGTACACCGGTGTGGAGCTGACCAAGGCTTGTGGTGTCGAGAACTCTGACGCCGCCGTCGGCACCCGGCTGCTCGCCGAGGACCCCACCCTCGACATCGCCGAGGATCAGCGCAAGGAAGCACTGGCCGACTCCGCCTACGGCACCGGCCAGGCGCTGGCTGACCTCACCAAGGACGGCTGGTTCCCGATCATCAAGCCATGGCCCCTCATACCCCCGGTGCCCGGCGGGTTCACCGTCGATGACTTCATCCACGACCCCGACGGTGCGCAGGGCGCAGGGACTCTGACCTGCCCTGCCGGGCACACCCGCACGCTGCCTCCGAAGCGCCACGTGACGTTCGGAGCGATCTGTCGCAGTTGCCCCCTGAAGGAGCGCTGCACGACATCGAAGAACGGCAAGGCGACCAACGTTCACGAACACGACCTGGTCCACCGCGAGCACCGTCAGCGCGCGAAAGACCCCGACTTCCAAGCCGTCTACCGCCAACACCGCCCGATGGTCGAGCGCTCCATCGCCTGGCTCGTCAGAGGCAACCGCCGCGTCCCCTACCTCGGGATCGAGAAGAACAACAACTGGCTCCACCACCGCGTCGCCGCACTCAACCTGCGCCGACTGCTCGCCATGGGCCTCACCGTCCAAGACGGCGCCTGGGCCCTGGCCTGACCACCCCGCTGGCCGGCCGACCGCCGCTGCACACGCCCCAAGGGCCTCGGGTCGACCAAAAGGCGGGCGGAACAATCCGGTGCCGCACCCAATGGTGCCAACTCAAACCCGCCGCTCGACGGCCGTCGCCAGGTTCCGCCCGCCGCCCACGCCATCAACCGAGCCGAGATGACGTCTTGTTCAGCGGTCTCCTAGGCATCGATGCGGTGGTGGTGCTGCCGTTCACCGCGGACTTGGCGGCCCAGACCGCGGCTGACTTCGTGGCGTCTGGCCTGGTGGACCGGCTCGGGGCGCAACTCCTCGTGGTGGGCGACCATTTCCGTTGTGGCCGCGGTGGCGAGGGTGATGTTTCGCGTCTGGACGAGATCGGCCGCGAGCACGGAATGCAGGTTGAAGCCCTCGACCTGGTCGAGGCCGCGGGTGCGCGCTGCTCGTCCACGGAAGTACGCCGTCGCCTGGCACGCGGCGACCTCGAAGGCGCCCGTGAGTTGCTCGGCCGGGACGACGATCGGGTACTCGCGCTGCGATGAGCTCTTCCCTGCCTACGCCGACCGACGTGTCCCGCGACCGAACCGTATTCTCAACCGACGACCCTGGCGTCAACGCCTACCGCCTTCTCACGGCGCTCGTCGTGCCCCGTCCGATCGCTTGGGTCTCCACGCTCTCGGCGCAGCGGGCGCACAACTTGGCGCCGCACTCCTTCTTCACGGTCGCCTCCGCGCGTCCGCCGATCGTGCAGTTCACGTCGGTGGGTGAGAAGGACACATTGCGCAACGTGCTGGAGACGGGTGAGTTCGTGGTGAGCCTGGCCCCTCTGGCGCTCATGGACAAGGTGAACGCGACGAGTGCGGCGTTCGCGCCGGGCCTCGATGAGGCCGCGGCTGTGGGCGTGGTCATGGAAGCCTCATCTGTGGTCGCGCCCCCACGGGTCATGGAGTCGCCCGCGTCCCTGGAGTGCCGCCTGCACTCGACGGTGCCGCTGGGTGAGTCGACCTTGGTGCTGGGCAACGTCGTCGCTGTCACCGTGCGACGTAGCGTGCTGGTGGACGGTCATCCGGCGATGGAGCGCCTCCAGCCGGTTTCCCGGCTCGGCCGCAACGAATGGGGGCTGCCGCCAGAGGTGGTCGCTCTCGAACGTCCGATGCATCCGTAGCATGTGCTGCACTGAAGGAACCTCAAACGAGCGATTCCCACCCGCGACTGAGCTGTAATCTTTCATCTCTCACTCGTCATGGTGCCGGCTGGTCCGCAACGACGACTCGGCGAGATGCGAACTCGGCGATCACGTGCGGCCGACGAGGATCCCTCGCTCCCGTTCGGGTTCAGGGAGAGGCGCACAGAGCGGCACGCATTCGGCCGTGCGCCCTTCTCTGAACCCGGAGTGCACGCAACCGAGCGGCCCGCCGGGTCCGGCGGGCCGCCGCTCCGGTCACGAGTCCTTGGTCCTACAGCTCCCGGCGGGGCCGCAGACTGATGGCGGCGAGGACAAGGGTGACGATGAAGCCGATGATGACGAGGTAGCCACCGATGCGCAGGTTCTTGGCCTCATCGATGAAGTCCCCCCAGGACAGGGGCCCCTTCAGGGCGAGCGTGGTCACTACGAGGCCGACGACGCTGGCGACGACAAGGAGCCAGGCCAGCGACCGCCGAGGCGCCACCGCGAGCGCCACGGCCAGCACCGACACCGCGGCGACCAGCATCCACCCGAGCCACGAGAGGTACGCGTCCTGGATACCGTTGGTTGGGACCATCCCGCCCGCGGTCAGGTCGTGAAGGTCCCCGAAGCTCAGCGTCATTGCAGGTACCTGTGCCGCCGGGTTGGCCGGCACGTAAAGCCAGCCCGGTCCCACGAGCGAGGTCACGAGCAGCACTGCTCCTGCGGCAGCGGCGGCGAGCGCGGCCGCCTTCGGCTTGGACGAGATTCGTGCAGGGACACTCGCGACGGACTCGCTGAACGGTGCAGACATTCCTACCTCCAACATGATGTGGCCGCTGTGAGAGCGGCTGCGCCATCTAGGCGCGTCAACAGACCGCCTCTCGATGCCGGGCGCAGTACGAGCGTCGAGGCGGTGACGCTGGTACTCAGGCTGGGGACACCCTCTCGTGCACGCGGTGCCGGTTTCTGTGCGCGCGGTCTTTGAGGAGGAGTGACTACTGGGTCGGCGTCCCCCCGTCCCCGAGCGGCCCGTCGTGCGGGATCTGGTACGGCGCGGGCTGGATCGTGTTGACGTCGAACCGGCTCACCCGTGGCGGATCTTGAAGGGTGCGATCGCCCCGGCATCGATGACAGTGGTGGTACCGGTTACGTAGCGAGCCTCATCCGAAGCCAGGTAGAGGACGGCGTTGCTCACGTCGACCGCGTCGACCCAAGGAATGTTCAGGGCATTCATCGCTGCCATTCCCACTGCGGCCTGCTCGCGCGTTGCCCCCTCAACGCCGCCGAGGAACAGCTTGTAGGAGGCGGGGTTGGCGACCATCGGGGTGTCCACAGTCGCCGGGTGCACCGAGTTGACGCGGATGCCGTACTGCGCGAGTTCGATGGCAAGCACCCGCATGAGACCCGTGACGCCGTGCTTAGCGGCGGTGTAGTGGGCAAGATTTGGGAAGCCGATCAGCCCGGCCACCGAGCTCGTCAGGACGACCGAGCCCCCGCGACCAGTCTCGATCATGTGCGGCACCGCGGCCTTGACTGTCTTCCACGTCCCCGTGAGATTGATGTCGATGACGTCCTGCCAAGTGGCCTCGTCTAGTTCGAGAGCTGGCCCAAAGCTGGCGATGCCGGCGTTGGCGCAGACGATGTCGATGCCACCGAACTCCTCAATGCCCTCGCCGACGACCTCTTCGAGCGCACCGAGGTCGCGAACGTCGGCCCGGCGAGCGAGGATTCGGCGGCCCAACGCCTCTACCTCCTTGACTGTTGCTTCCATGTCGTCGGTGTTCGCGCCGGGATAGGGGACGGTGTCGACGTCGCCGCAGATATCGACCGCGATGATGTTCGCCCCTTCCTCAGCTAGACGGACGGCGTGGGCGCGACCCTGGCCGCGTGCCGCACCGGTGATGAAGGCGACCTTGCCCTCTACTCGACCCATGTGTGTCACTCCGTTCGTACGTCGTTTGCGTATGGCCTGTTGGGAACTAACGAGATCCGTCTCTAGGGGTCAGGACTGGACACTCATGACTGGGGCTCGAGCTCGAAGTCGTAGGAGCTGCGGTGCACACCCGTGCCGTCGTCCTGTGGGTCGATGACCAGTTCGGGCTTGGTCGCCTCGGCGACATCGGAGTCCAGCCACTCGCCACCGGCGAAGTAGAGCTGGGTCGTGACGGGCCGGTGACCTTCGGCGCGCACCTGGATGTGCAGGTGCGCTGGACGCCACGGGTGCCAGCCGGCAGCCTCGATCAGCTGCCCGGTCGGCCCGTCGTGCGGGATCTGGTAGGGCGCGGGTTGGATCGTGTTGATCTCGAAACGGCCCTCGTGATCGGTCACGACGACACCGCGCAGGTTGCCGTCGGGCACATGCGGCGCGAAACCGGAGTAGTAGCCGTCGGCGTCGGCCTGCCAGAGGTCGATCTCGGCTCCTCCCAACGGCGTACCGTCGATGTCGCGGACCTGGCCCTCGAGCACGAGCGGCGTGCCTCGCTCGTCGTCGCGGCGCGGAAGCTGGCACGTCGAGCCCAGCTTCACCTGGTCGGGCAGGTAGTACGGGCCGAGGATCGATCCCTTGGTGCCGTGCTGGGTGCTCGCGACCTGCGCCTCCACGGCGTGCTCGACGAAGACGTCCATGAACAGTGGCCACTCGCCGCCGTCACCAACAGCCATGAGCCACGCCTTGGCAGCCTGGAACTCGGGGTAGGTGACGTCGTACTCCTCGATGGCGCCGTGCACGCCCTTGAGGACCGCGGTCACGATGGCCGCCACGCGCTCCGGAGGCGTGTCTACGACGGTGAGGCCGGCGGCCACGGCCTTGAAGTTCTCGCTGGCGCTCGCGCCCGAGCCTGCTGCTGTGGGGGACTCTTGGATGGTGCTCATGTCGACGTTCCTCATTTCCGGTTCTGGATGCGGCTGACGTCCGCGGGGCTGATCAGGTCGGGGACGGTCCAGCCGTCGAGGTCGTACTCGGCCATCATCGATTCGGCGAACCCCTTCATCGCGGCCGTCTCCCCCTGCGCCTCGGCGGCGAAGAGGATCTCGGCCTTCACGTTCTCGTGGTTGCCGGAGTAGTTGCGCTCGTAGAGCTCGTGGCGGCCACCGAACTCGGTTCCAACGGCGTCCCACAGGGCCTTCATCACCTTGACCCGGTCGACCGCGTCGTAGCCGTTCGAGCCCCGGACGTACTTGTCGAGGTACGGCCGGACCTCCGGGGTCTTGAAGTCGACGGCGTTGGAGTTGAGGTAGATCAGGCCCGACGCGACGTCCTGCATGATGATCTCCCTGACCCGCGGGTAGGCCTGGATCATCAGCTGGCGGTAGACCAGGCCATAGTCGAGCTTCGGCAGCACCGTGCCGTTGGGCCCCTGGTCTGGGTTCAGGGCCATCGCGTCGGCCAGCGCACGGAAGGCGTTGCGGTAGCCGATGACCTCACCGACGCGGGTCTGCACACCACGGAAGTCCTTACTGCCCGTGGCCTCCAACGCCTTGAGCAGCAGGCCGGCGATGAAGTCGAGCTTCACCGAGAGCCGGATGCAGCCGTGGAACGTGAAGCGCGGGATGAACCCGGACTGGGGGAAGAAGCCGTTGATCTTCTCCACGTCGCCGTAGACGAAGATGTTCTCCCACGGCACCAGCACCTTGTCGAAGACGAAGATGGTGTCGTTCTCGTCCATCCGGCTCGACAACGGGTAGTCGAAGGGGCTGCCCATCACGTCGGCGGCCATCGTGTACGACGGACGACAGATCAGCTTCACGCCCGGGGCATCCATCGGCACCGTGCAGACGATCGCGTACTCCTTCTTCTTGATCGGAAGGCCGTAGTGCGCGATGAAGTTGTAGTTGGTGATCGCCGAGCCAGTGGCCACCACCTTGGCGCCGGAGACGATGACACCGGCGTCGGTCTCCTTCTCGACCCGCATGAAGACCTCACCAGCCTCGTCCGGCGGCAGGTCGCGGTCGACCGGCGGGTTGATGATGGCGTGGTTCCAGTAGGTGAGCCGCTCCTGGCTCTCCTTGTACCAACGCTTCGCGTTCTCCTCGAAGGGCGCGTAGAACTCGGTGTTCCCGCCCAGGGTGCCGAGGAAGCTGGCCTTGTAGTCGGGGCTACGACCCATCCAGCCCCAGGTCTGGCGAGCCCAGGCCTCAATGGCGTTCTTGTCGGCGACCAAGTCAGCAGAGCTGTGCGGCGCCCGGAAGAACGGGTGCGTGAACCCACCGTTTCCGGTGTCGGTCGGAACGGTCAGCACGCCGGCGCCCGACACCGCGTCAGCGTGCAGGGAGTCGTAAAGACGCGCGGTCATCCTGACCGGGTTGCGGAACGCCGGGTGCTCGGTGACGTCCTTGACGCGCTCGCCGTAAATCCAGATCTCGCGGTCGTCCCGGATCGACTCGATGTACTCATCACCGCTCATCGGGCGGACGTCGTTGAGTCCTTCCTCGACGGTGCTGAGCTTGCGATCCTGCGTTGCGGTCATGTGAGGTTCCCCTTCGATGGGTGGTGAAGTACGTGGTCAGGCCGGGGTCGGCAGGACAGCCGACTCGGCCAGCGGGGTGAAGACCGCGGTCGCGTCGAACCAACCCCGGTCGGGGTTGTCGATCGAGCCATCCCAGTGGACACCTGTCTCGAGCGGACTGAGGTGACGGAACGCACCCACGCATCGACTACACGACTGAAGTTGCGGCGACCTGCTCTGCGGATAGCCGCAATGCCAGGAAGTCGCTGATGGCCTCCTGGATCTCGGCGACTCGCGGAATCGCACCCGAGAGCGAGTAAGCCGTGTGGAACAGACCGTCGAATCGCCGGCACACGGTCGGCACCCCGGCCGCTTCGAGCGCGCTCGCGTAGTCCTCGCCCTCGTCCCGCAGCGGATCCACCTCCATCGTGATCACCAGCGCCGGGGGTAGCCCGGACAGGTCGGCAGCGAGTGCCGGGGCCACCCATGGCGAGGTCACCTGCATGGGATCGCCGAGGTAGAGCGACACCATCCGCGCTCCCAACTCGGACGTGAGAATGGGCCCCCATGCAAAGATCCGTCGGGACTCCGTCTCCGCCATCGGGTCAGTCAGGGGCGTGACCAGTACCTGCGCGCACAAGTGCGGACCGCCTTCGTCACGTGCGCGCAGCGCCGCGACCGCGGCGAGGTTTGCGCCGGCACTCTCCCCGCCCACCGCGATCCGCGCAGGGTCACCGCCGTACTCGCCGATGTGCTCTGTCACCCAACGCAACGCAGCCATCGTGTCGTCGATGGCCGCCGGGAACGGATGCTCGGGCGCCAGCCTGTAGTCGGGAGACACGACAACAGCTCCCACTCGCTGGGCGAGCGCTGCGCACGGCTCGTCGAATGAGTCCAGGCTGCCCCCGATCCAACCGCCGCCATGAAGGAAGACAACGACAGGAAGTGGACCCTCGATCGCGGGCCGGTAGAGCCGCGCGGTCCGCACACCTGAATCGATCGGATAGCTGAGGTCGCTGATCGTGACGTCAGCAGGTATCGGCAGCTGCATGAGCCGGAACCCCTCCATCGCGGCACGCGCCTCATCGAGGTCGCACTCCTCGAGGGGCTTCGCGCCCATGTTCATCAGACCGGCCAGCAGGAACACGGCCGAGCCGTCGAGCCTCATCGTGTTCGGAAGAGAAGTGTCGCCACCATCGAACGAGAACCCTGCGTAGCCCATCGCCTCGACTTCTGCGCAGATGGCCCGGTACATCGGGGCGCCGGTGAACAGGTACATGGGCGTTCGCGGCTTGCCCGGGATGTTTGCGCCCATGTACCAGCTGGTCGCGGTTGGGAACAGCGTCGCGTCGGCAACCTCGCGCACCAGCTCGTTGTAGCGCTCCTCGGCTGCCTCTGTGACTTCCGCGGTCGTGTGGCCCCTGGCATCTGCCTGCGCGATCAGGCCGCCGACGAAGTCGACACTGTCCTCGATCGCGAGCGGGTTGTTGAACAGGGTTGCCGAACTCTGCGGTCCGTTGATGTGGAACAGGTTCGGGAACCCGTGCGTCGCCATGCCGATGTAGGCGCGCTGGCCGTCCGCCCAGTGCTCAGTCAGCGTCCGACCGTTGCGGCCGACCACACCCATCCGCATCAGCGCGCCCGCCCCGACGTCAAACCCGGTGGCGAGCACGATGACGTCGAACTCAAACTCACGGTCAGTGGTCGCGACTCCGCGCTCGGTGATGCGCTCGATCGGCGTGGCCCGGGCGTCGACAAGTCGTACGTGCGGCAGGTTGAACATCTCGTAGTAGTCGATCTCGAACGGCGGCCGCTTGGTGCCGTAGGCATGGTCCGTGGGACAGAGCAGTTCCGCGACCTCGGGGTCCTTCACGCGCTCGCGAATCCGGTCACGGATGTAGTCCGCGGCAGTCGCGTTGGCCTCTGGATTGAAGATCAGGTCGTAGTAGGTGGAGGCGAGCATCCGGAAGCCGCCACCTTGGTAGTACTTGTCGTAGACCTTGCGCCGCTCTTCGGGGCTGTCCATCAGCGCCGACTTGACCGCCCGCGGATATGGGGCGCCGGCGATGCTGTCTCTCGACTCCACCCGCCGCGTTTCGTAGTTGGCGACGGCTTCGCCGAACTCCTCGTCGCTGAGTGGACGGTTTCCCAGGGGGCACGCGAAGTTCGCGGTGCGCTGGAAGACGGTCAACTCAGCGACCTGCGGAGCGATCGTCTGGCTGACCTGGATTCCAGTGGACCCGGTTCCGATGACCGCGACGCGCTTGCCGGCCAGGTCGATGCCCTCGGCAGGCCACCGACTCGTGTGGATGACCGTGCCACGGAAGTCGGCCTCACCTGGAAACTCGTTCGCCTTGAAGACAGAGAAGGCACCTGCAGCGTTGACGAAGTATCGCGCGACTGTGACATTGCCGTCGTCCGTCGTGACCGTCCAGCGCTCAGTGCTGTCATCCCACACCGCGGAGGTGACGCGCGTGTCAAACCGGAAGCTGCGTCGCAGGTCGAATCGTTCGGCGACGTGCTCCAGGTAGGCGAGGATCTCCGGCTGGGCCGCGTACCGCTCGCTCCAGCGCCACTCCCGCTGGAGCGCCTCGTCGAACGTGTAGGAGTAGTGGATGCTCTCGAAGTCGCAGCGGGCACCCGGGTACCGGTTCCAGAACCACACGCCGCCGGGTCCGGGTGCGGCTTCAAAGCCCTGCACCGACAGACCCTGCAGATTCCGAAGACGGTGGGTTGCATAGAGGCCGGCGAAGCCCGCACCCACGATGGCGACGTCTACATGTTGCTCGTTCATGTCCAGGAGCATGGCTGCGTGTGACCGTCACCACAGGCGTCGACGTACCGACTGCATACCTGTTCAAGTACCTGTCCTCGTCGCCGGAGTCGGCAGCGAGCTACAGAACCAGTGCAACGTCGGCGCTTCGCCTGCTCTTAGCGGATGCCCGTGTTGACCAGATGCGTCGATGGTTTCCGGGTCCCGCGGGCTCCGGCTTCTCACCTCCGGACGTGGCCGATCTGATGGCCCGTTTCCCACCAACCCTGACCCGCCACCGGCCGGGGGCGCTCCCGGTGGTGCCCTGCGACGCACGCACAAAGGGCGCTCAGGCTCTCTTGGGTCAGATACCCATCCCGGTACCCGTCTTTGTACCTGCTCGCGTCCGAAGGGGTCGTCGCAGCGAAGCCTCGGCTTTAACCTCCGAGCAAGTGGCCTATCAGGAAACTCGAGAAAGAATGGTCGCACATGCTGGGCACCATGCAGGACGAACAGTTGTCGCTCGCGACGCTACTGAAGTACGCGGCAGATTTTCAGGGAGACCGGACCGTCTCGACCTGGACCGGCGACGGAGTTCGCACGCAGACCTTCAGGGAGCTGGGCTCGGATGCCGCCCGACTCGCAAACGCACTGAGGGGCTTGGGGATCGGTGAGGGCGATCGAGTCGCGACGTTCATGTGGAATAACAACGAACACATGATTGCCTACATCGCTGTTCCTGCGATGGGCGCAGTACTGCATCCGCTCAACGTTCGGCTCTTCCCCGAGCAATTGGTCTACATCGCGAACCACGCGGAGGACCACGTCGTCATCGTTGACGCGTCGCTTCTTTCCCACTTCTCAGAGCTTCTCCCCAAGTTGAAGACCGTACGCCATGTCATCGTGGCGAACGGCGACGCGGCGAAACTCACGGCGCCCGCCGGGGTGCAGGTCCACGCATGGCGGGACGTGCTCTCCGAGCAATACGACAGCTACGCTTTCCCGGTCCTCGACGAGCGCTCCGCTGCGGGCATGTGTTACACCTCGGGTACTACCGGCGAACCGAAGGGCGTCGTCTACACCCACCGCTCCAACTGGCTGCATTCCATGCAACTTGTCGCTCCGAGCGGGTTCGGCTTCACTGCCGGAGACACGATCTTGGCCATCGTTCCGTTGTTCCATGCCAATGCCTGGGGAATTCCCTATGCCGCGCTTATGTCGGGCACAAGCCTGCTGCTTCCCGACTGCTTCCGCCAACCCGAGCCACTGCTTGCGATGATGGCCGCCACCAAGCCGACCTTCGCGGCCGCTGTGCCGACCGTCTGGAGCGGAGTGCTAACCGCACTCGAAGCGAATCCCCAAGACATCTCGCACCTGCGTACCGCGGTCGTGGGTGGCGCAGCCCTGGCGCCGGCCATGATGCACGTTTTTGAGGAGAAGTACGGCGTGCGCCTGCTGCACGTCTGGGGTATGACCGAGACCTCTCCATTGGGGACCGCTGCGCACCCTCCGGTCGGTACAGCCAAAGAGGAGGCTTGGTCCTACCGCTACACGCAAGGTCGATTCCCCGCGGCGGTCCAGGCCAGGCTCACGGCCTACGACGGCACCGCCGTGCCGAACGATGGCGTCTCGCTCGGCGAGCTGGAGGTGCGGGGGCCATGGGTGACCGGTGCCTACTACTCCCCTGGGGAGAGCCTGGTCGACCCCGAAAAGTTCCGCGACGGGTGGCTCCGTACGGGCGACGTGGGGACGATCTCGCCCAACGGATTCCTTTCCATCGCCGACCGGTCCAAGGATGTCATCAAGTCTGGTGGGGAGTGGATCTCGTCGGTGAACCTGGAGAATGCGGTCATGGCGCATCCTGCCGTTGTCGAGGCGGCGGTCATCGCCGTGCCGGACGAGAAGTGGGACGAGCGTCCGCTCGTAGCGGTGGTCGCCGCGGAGAACACCTGCGTCACTCCCGTGGACCTGCGCAACCATCTGGTCACCGATTTTGCCAAGTGGCAACTGCCGGAACACTGGGCGTTCGTGGATGAGGTCCCCAAGACGAGTGTCGGAAAGTTCGACAAGAAGCGCCTGCGCGACATGTACGCCGCGGGTGAGCTCACGGTCGCGACCCTGGCTTGACGCTCTGCTCCTCCGCAACCAAACCGGGACGAGCATAGAAATCTATCAATCACCAACCTCAGGAGCATGATGGCTGTCGTGGTCACCGTGGCACCGGTCGGTCCTATCGCCATGAAGGCAGACAATCCACACCTTCCTACCCAGCCTGGCGAGATCGCAGATGCGGTCGTCGAGGCTCATCAGTCCGGTGCGGCAATCGCTCATCTTCACTTTCGTGACGTGCGCGACCGTCCTACTGCGGACCTAAAGATCGCTCGGCGCACTATCGAGATGATCGCCGATCGATGCCCGGTTCTCGTTCAGGTGTCAACCGGCGTCGGACTGGACGTGCCGTTCGCTGACCGCGCCGCCCTTGTAGAGCTCCAACCGCGAATGGCGACGCTCAACCCATGTTCAATGACCTTCGGCTCAGCCGTCTTCGATAACCCGCCCAAGGATGTGAGGCGGCTGGCCGCACGCATGCGCGATCTCGGCGTGAAACCGGAACTGGAGATCTACGACTCGGGTCACCTCGATGAGTGCCTCCGACTTCGAGACGAGGGGTTCGTCGACCCCGACAGGATGCAGTTCTCGATCGTCCTGGGCGTCAGAGGAGGAATGGCTGCCACCGCAGACAACCTTCTGGCGATGGTACGCCGGCTTCCGCACGATGCCATTTGGCAGGTCGTGGCCGTGGGCCGCGAGAACCTCCGCCTGACTGCCTTTGCTCTCGCCTTGGGGGGCAACGCCCGCGCCGGCCTCGAAGACACTCTCTACATCAAGCGCGGCAAGCTCAGCCAAGGAAGTCGGCCACTGGTCGACCGAGCTGTACGGCTCGCCACCGATCTAGACCTCCAGGTCGCTTCCGTGGAGGAAGCCGAGCGCCTGCTTGGCCTTGGACAGCCGAAGGCTTCCGGAGCCCGCTAGAGCGACGACAACCAGCACTGCTTCCTCCTACCGAAACCGACCAAAGGAGACTCCATGCCCATCGTTCGTATCTCGCTTCCGAAGACGACTCTTGATCACGCCCAGCACATAGGCCAGTGCGTATACCAGGCCATGCGAGACACCATCGGGATCCCGGAAGGTGACAACTTCCAAGTGATCTCGCAGCACGAGCCAGGCGAACTGGTCTACGACCCATCGTTCTATGGCATCGAGCGAAGCGCCGGCTTCATGATCATCGAGGTCACTCTCGCCCGCGGCCGAGCACCCGAGGTTAAGCAGCGCTTCTACCACCGGATCACTGAACTTCTTTCGGCTGAGTGCAGCGTCCGGCCCGAGGACGTCATGATCACGCTCTTCGAGATCGGGCCCGGCGACTTCTCACTCGGTGAAGGCAAGGCCCAGTTCCTCGAGAACCTCCCGCCGCACCTACAGGAGCTGGGGGCCCAGCCCTCGGAAGCTCCGACCAACTAGCAACCCCGCTCGGTCCGCGACGCGGTTGTTGCTGCGTTCTATCTACCTACAACCCATTCAGGAGGATCAATGCCGCTTTACCAGTTCACCATTACGAAGGGCAGCCGGAGCTCGCAGCGCAAGAACGAGATTGCCAAGGCGATCACGAAGGCGCACTGTGACGTCACCGGCGCCCCCGCACGGTACGTCAACGTTTTCTTCACCGAGGTCGCCGAGGATGACATCTACATCGCCGGCGAACCGGTCTCGGGCACCCGGATGGTCGGCATCGTCCGACGTCGAACGGAGGAGCAGAACCGCAAGCTGCTCATGGCGCTCGGTGAGGGCTGGGCGTCTGCCACCGGCGAGCCGCTGAAGGACGTAGTCATGGCGATCGTCGAAATCCCTGGCTACCAGGCCCTGGAGGACGGCGTGCTGCTCGGCGAGGCCGAGGACGACGACAAGCTGGTCGGGGCGCACTAGGTGGCTGGTGCCGAACAGGTGTGTCCAGGCACGGTGTCGCTGCGTTGGGTCCACTGGCGCCGTCCCAGACGGTTCTAGACGGTATGACGTGACCCGGTCCGTAGGACGGGGTTGCGGGCCGGGGCCTCACTCACAAGATTCGTGGCAAAGACCGCCACTGGACGGGGCCTCATCGGATCTTGCATGCCCCCACGGAAGGCATGCGGCCCCTGTCCTCGCCCGCTTGCAGCGGCAACTTCGACGTCTCGCAGTTGGCTGGTAGGTCAGGCGGAACGCTAGCGACCCCCGCCCGCATCCCGGCCGGGGGTCGTCTTATTGTCAGGTTAACCTTGACTGAGGCGGACTGGTGTGGGCAACAATGTAGCCAGCCGGTCCTTTACTCCCTCCCGGACCGGTTAGGCCCTTGATCGGCCCATGGAGCAGGCCGATCGCGCCGCTGCGACCCCCGACCCGCTATCTCGGGGTCGGGGGTCGTCTCGGCGTGGGGGTCAGTGCACAGGCTTGATGCGCTGTGAGTCCTGGCCAAGGCGGTAGGCGTTGTGCTCACGCTCGATCAGGTCGTCGTCCAGCTCGAAGAGAAACTGCGCATGGTCTGGGTGGCGCCGCCGATCGCGAACAGCATGGCGAACTGAATCGCCCTGGGTTTCTTGGAGGCTCCTGACCTTGGAAACGAGGATGGAGCTATGCCGAAGGAGCAGGTGCCCGGGAAGCCGCAGACGCGGCGTTACACCCCGGAGGAGAAGGCCGCGGCGGTCC
>NZ_QXGH01000003.1 GCF_003515065.1 Nocardioides immobilis | reverse complement strand
GATCGGCTTGTTGGTCTCTTCGACGATCCGGACAGCTCCCTCACGGAACTCCCGGTCGTACTTCTTCCGCTTCTCTGGCATCTCGATCCTCATTGTCGATGCCTCTACGGTCCGGGGGGAACCTCACCCGGGCGCGGAGCGTCTCGTGCTATTCCACGTCATCGCCTCGGGGCGGTGCTGGGTGGCGCTCCCGGGCGGCGAGCGCCACTGGGCGAGCGCTGGCGAGGTGATCGTCCTGCCGTACGGCGACGAGTTCAGGATGGGTGGCGTCGAGGCGACGACACCGGTGCACATCGCCAGCATCGTCCCACCGCCGCCGTGGACTGCGATGCCGGTCCTCCGCTATGGCGGTGGCGGGGAGCGTACGGACGTCGTGTGCGGATGCCTCTATTCAGAGGACGCCCTGTTCGATCCGGGCCGGGTCGCGTTCCCCCGGTGTTCGTGGTTCGGCCGGCCGACGGGCCCGCAAGGAGTTGGTTCGACGCGAGCATTGCTTACGCACTGGAAGAGTCGTCAGGCAAGGCGCCGGCTCGCAGAGCGACAAAGCTCCCCGAGTTGCTCATCACCGAGGCACTCCGGATGCATCTCGCGACGGCCCCCGCAGCGGAGCGCGGCTGGATCGTCGGGTTGCGCGATCCTCTGCTCGGACCCGCGATGGCCGCGATCCACGCAGCTCCGGAACGACGATGGACGGTTGACGACCTTGCTGCCGAGGCCGGGGTGTCACGCTCGCGGCTCGACGCTCGCTTCCGCGAGGTCCTCGGGCGTTCGCCGATCCGCTATCTCAACGAATGGCGCATGCACGTGGCGCAGGACCTGCTGGCCACCACCGACACCACGGTCGCGGCAATCGCCCGCAGAGTGGGGTACGACGCGGAAGAGGCGTTCAGCCGAGCGTTCAAACGCGCACACGGACGGTCCCCGGCCCTGTGGCGCACGGCTCGGGCGGACAGGTCCCCAAGCTAGCGATGTCCGGGACCTGAACCACTCTGAGTTCGACACCAGCGTGTCACACCGCCGCTACAGCCCTGCGTCTAACCGCCGGTGCCGGGGTGGGCGGCCGGTGGGTCAGCCCACGCGGGAACCGACGCGGGGGTAGTCCAGCACGAGTCCGTGTTGGTCGTAAGTCAGCCGGCAGGCGAAGTCGAACGTGGGGCAGTCATAGTCGAAGAGCTCCCGCCCGCCGTCGTCCTCAAGCCGGGTGTACTCCTGCTCGATGCGTTGGACATTGAGGTCCTCACCGCGGACATATGCCGCCGGGGCAGTCGCGGTCGCGCCGACCGGCAGCACGAGCCGGTGTACCGGGAAGGTGTTGGTCAAGCACGAGGTTTCGACGTCGACGTCGGGGCAGCCGTCGAGCCAGGGAGAGGGGATGCCATCGACGGTCCAGTGGCCCGCACCGTCGGATTCCAGCACAACGCGGCCGTGACCTGCGCGGGAGATGTTACGTACCTCGGCGCGACGGGTTCGCCACCCGCCGTCCACCTCGATGTGGTACTCGACCACGAGGGGGACGCCGTCCTCGACGGCGGACGTGGTGCCGTGGACGCGGTACCCGTCGCTGTTGCGCTGCACGAACACGACCTCGAAGCCCACACGTTCGGGGTGGTGGCGCCAAGCGGCCCACGGCGGCAGCTCCGAGAAGGCCATGCGAAGATCCTGTCACGGTGAGCGGCCGGCTAGGCACCGCGGCGAGGTCCCCGGCTACCGGGACCCAAGGATCGCGCGGACGGTCGCGGTCGCTCTCACCGAGCCCTCAAGGCAGCATGGTGCAACGAACCTGGCGCGTCACTTCGCCGCATCTGGACGCTCGCTCGCACGGGTCCGCGACCTCGCGCCCATGCCGAGGAGAGATCGCTCCGGGAGCGCGGGTGAACATCCAAGCCCAGGAACGAATGACACGGCCTGACGGGCGCCCACCGTCCCGTAGGCGGGTGGGGGTCCGTTCTTGGCTGCGTGAGTCAGTCTCCCGCAGCCACGAACCCTCGGACGAAGTCGTGCAGCGACGTGGTCTTCACCCCGAAGGTTCGCGAAAGTTCACTCATGTCGAGTGGCGACTCGTAGAGCTCGAGCGACGCGAGCAGCTCGGCCACGAAGTCGGGTAAGCCCGGTACCGGCTCACCTGGCGGCACGGTCTGCACTGGGATCTCACGCCCGAGGACCTCGGAGAACGTATCGACGACGTCGCGCCAGGTGACTGGTTCGCCGCCTATCGCGAGCACCCGGTTCGCGGCTTCCTCCCGCTCGACCGCGGCGACCGCGTAGCCCACCACGTCCTGCATGGCGACCATCGAGTGCCGATGCTTGCCCTCGCCGACAAGGGTCACCGCACCACCCTCGAGCGCCGGCCCGATGATGAACGGGAACCAGACGTCCATGAACGGGTCTGGTTGAAGGATCGTCCACGAAAGCCCGCTCTCGCCGAGCGCTTGTTCGGTCTCGCCCTTCGCCCGCACGAATGGGACGACGTGATCCGCGCCTGCGCCAAGCACGGAGACGAACACGAAGTGGCCCACGCCTTCGGCCTGGGCGGCGGCGATCAGGTTGCGGTTGCCGAGCCGGTCGACGGACTCGATGGTGTCCTCTGCTCGGCGCGGTGCAATCGCGTTCGCCGTGGTCACCACTACATCGACACCCCTGCACGCCTCACGCAGCGAATCGGGATCCTTGAGATCTCCGAGCACGGTCTCGGCCCGCGGATCGTCGAAGCTGGAGCCGTCACGGACCAACACGCGCACGGCTTTGCCGCTGTCGAGAAGCGCTCGAGCGATGCTGCCACCGAGCTGTCCGGTCGCACCGACGACGAGGATCATGACGATTCCTTTCCGGACACGACGCGCCGCGTGTGGGCGTCGACGTCCCCGCTGGCCCCCTCGGCCGGCTCCAGATAGAAGCGCGCGGATGAGATCACGTCGCCGCTGATCCCGAAGATGACGACTCCACGCATGAGGAAGCGCCCGCCGTCCTCCGAGCGCGTGCCGGACATCTCCCATTCCGTCCAGACCCGGCCATCGCCCTCGGCTCGGCGGAGGACTGCCGCTTCGATGTCGGGCACGCCGGCGAAGATCTGCGTCCAGTTCGTTCGCACCTGGTCGTTACCCGTGAATCCGCGCAGAGGATGCACCGGCGTCTCGTTGACGTAGTCGTCGGCGAAGCACGAGACCAGGCCTTCGAGATCGTGTCCGTTCACCGCGTGGACCAGCCGGTCGATCACGGCACTCATCAGCGCCTCCTCGCATTTCTGATACAGTAGTATGTAATCAAATGATGACTCACGTCAAGACCACCCGACGCTACGACTCCACCGGCCGCAGAGCACGTGCGATCCGCACACGCACGGCCATCCTCGACGCCGCCGAGCGGCAGTTCCTCGATGACGGCTACGGCACAGCGACGATCGCCTCAATCGCCCAGGAAGCCGGTACCTCCGTCGAGACGATCTACAAGTCGTTCGGCAGCAAGTCAGGGCTGGTGCGGGAGATCTACGAACGCGGGCTAGAGGGCCGCGGGGACACGCGCGCCTACGACCGGTCAGACGAGATGCGCGACCGGGAGAGCGATCCCCGAACGATCATGCGCGAGTGGGGACGCCTCACCGCCGAGGTGGCGTCCGTCGTCACCCCCATCCGGCTCCTGATGCGTCACCTCGCGCTGACCGACCCCGAGATCGCGGCAGTGCTCGAGATCGCGGAGGCCGAGCGGCTCGCCCGAATGCGGCACCACGCTCGGTTCCTCAAGGCGCGGGGGCACCTGCGCAAAGGCGTAACCGCGTCCGAGGCCACCGACATCCTATGGATCTGCAGCTCGCTGGAGATCTACGAGCTGCTCGTGATGCGGCGTGGCTGGTCGGTCGCGCGGTTCGCACGTTACGTCGGTGACTTCATGATCACTGCCCTGCTCTAGCTACGCCGCGCAAGTGGGGTCGGCTCTGCCGCTGGCGCGACACGTCAAACTCGAGCGGCCAGCGACGTCGGTCTGGGTGCGCTCCGGGCCGTTTCGCAGTCGAGGCGACCCGGCTTGCGGGGGATACTGATCAGCGGCTCCGGAGGCCGGTCATTCCAATCAGCGGGGTTTTCGGGTCGCCTGCATCGGATCGTTCCGCAAGTCGGACCGTTACCGGCGCAGATCGGCGACTACGCGCAGACCGACGACGAGCGCAACATCTGTCCCGCAGGGGATCCTTGCCGCGATCGAGCACCAGCTATCCAACGGACTCATCGAGTCCACCAACAACAAGATCCGACTGAACACCCGCATGGCCGACGGATTCCACTCCGCCGACGCCCTCATCGCCCTCGCCATGCTCAACCTCGGCGGCCACCGCCCCGCCCTCCCCGGCCGGAGCTGACCCACAGATACGTCAGGAGAGCCAAAGCGGGCCCAGGAAAAGCGCGAGCTGCCGCGGACCAGACCCGCGGGCGGTACCGCGTCTTCTTCGAGGCGGAGCTCGTGAAGGTGGCCCCGAGCGTTCGGCGCGACAGGCTGATTTTCAGCGCTGCTCAAGAGGTGCGCGTCAGTCCGGACGCGGTCAGGACCCGAGTGATCCGAAACCTCGCGGTGAGACCAGGCGTGTCCGAGGCCGTCAAGGATCGTCTCGAGGTCGTCGAGGCCGAGCACTGGCCCGCTCGGGACCGCCGGGTTGTTGCGGGAGGCGCTGGCAGCCGCCGGTCAACTCAACTAGCGTCACCGAGTGCCGACCGCGCCCGGGTCGTCGCGGCATCAGCATTCCCAAGTCGCGATCTGTGAATTGCGGCCGGCCCGGCAGATATCGAGTCAAGGACGGAAATGCCCTGCCTCGTTGCAACTGGCGAATCCGGCAATCTCTTGCGCTTTCCGACCCTTCGGGTCCCGAACCACGAGTCGGTGCGTCGGAAAGGCCGAGTCTTGTAGTCATTCGTGACGAGATCTCGTCATAGGTCTGGCTTTCGGCGGCTGCATGACGCCCACTGGAGAGGCTCGGGGCCCCAACAGGGGTTGCTCGGAGCACCTCAGCGCTGGTCAGCTCGGTCGTTGTTGCCGTCGCCGACGGGCTCGGTGGGCATCCTGCCGGGGAGTACGCCAGCAGCCTGGTCGCGCTTCAGCTGGCACGAGTCGGTCCCGAGCTGAGCGACGAGGCGCGTGTGCGGGCAGCGCTGATGGCGTGCAACGAGACGGTCTACCGGGAGGCCGCCGCCGACCCGTCACGGACCATGATGGGCACGACGGTCGCCGGTGTCTGCGTGACCGCCGACTCGGTGCTGGTCTTCAACGTCGGCGATAGCCGGGTCTACAGGGCGGGGCCTGGCGGCCTGAGCCTGGTCGGCATCGACGACAGCCCACCGCTCGCCCCCGGCGAGACCCATACGGTCATCGTCACCCAGACCCTGGGCGGTCATCCCGAGAGGACGGAGGTCCACCCCCACGTCCGAACGCTGCCGCTCGGCCCCGAGAGTCGCTTCCTGGTGTGCAGTGACGGGCTCAGCGACGTCGTCCCGGACGCGGACATCGCGGCGATCCTCCTGGACCACTTTGGCGGCAAGGCGGTCTTCCAGCTCTGGCGCGCGGCCATCGATAGGGGCGGGCCGGACAACATCACCGTCGCCCTCGTCGAGATCGGCGGCGAGACCGAGACGACTGGTAACGCCGAGCCGGGCACCTAACGCATATCCCGGCCCCGCCCTGGGCGTGTGACTCAGCTCCTTCGACAAAGCCGCATCCGGGAAGATCGTCGCTCAGCTGATGTTCGGGTTCCGGCGCTACCTCAGTTCCAGCGCGCACGATGTCTCGCTGTGGCGTCCCTACCTGCACCACGCGTTCCCGGCAGGCACCGCCCGGCCCGTGGTCGACCTCCGCGCCGGCGAGTTGCACGACCTCCGCAACGGGGTCGCGCACCACGAAACCGGTGCTCGCCGAGGACTGCGGCGCAGGCACACGTTGTTGCTCGAGCTCGCCGACTTCATCGAGGCTTCGCTGGCCGTCCACATCAAGGCCACCACCCGGGTCCCAGCCCTCATCGCCTCGCGGCCCGACCAGGTCGAAGACGAAGAGGATCAAGAAGAGCAGCACAAGCAAGATGATCAGCAGCAAGATGATCAGCACGCGGGCGATGTGGTCGGTAGCTGAGCCACCTCGATGCCTCCGGCAGGGTGCTCGAAGCGCTGCGACTCCCGCGGGACGCCCCCGACCGCCAGGAGCGGGTTGCGACCGCCATGCGAGCCGCCACCGAGGTGCCTTTGCGGATCACCGCGGTGGGCTCGCACGTGGCGGTCATGGCCGCACGCTTGGCCCGCGACGGCAACCCCCGCCTCCGCGGGGATGCCGAGACGGCCGCCTTCCTCGCCGCCGGGGACACCCGTGCGACGCACCGCCTGGTGTACATCAACGTCGAGGGCGCGCGTCTCGACCCTGAGCTGGCACAGCGTGCTGACGACTCGTCGGCCAGGTGCTGACGGCGATCAGTACCGGTGCGGGCAGTTGACCGCGCACACGAAGGTGAGCGAAGCCAGGTCCATTCTCAGTCGTGGCGTCGATGCTTGCCCGGTCCGTGCGCTCCGCTTGCTGGCCGATGCCAGTTCGACCGGTTTGTCAGTCTTTCGAGCAGGGGCGCGAGATCGGTGCCGAGGGACTCTTCGGCCACGCCGAGGCGCTCCGCGATCTGCCCGTTCGTGAGGCCCCCGAGGGCGTGGGTGAGTATCTGCTGCTCGTGCTCGGTCAGGGCAGGACTGATGTCCTTCAGGGTTGCCAGCAGCTCCGCAGTCACCCGCTCGGTCTTGACCGCGTCGACCAGCCGCTCGCCGGCGCCGACCCGGTGAATCGCGGCGGTGATGTCGAGGCTCTCGGCCAGCTTGAGCACGTAACCCTCGGCACCCGCCAGGATCATCGAGATCAGCGCCGCCTCCTCGTCGTACGACGTGAGCAGCAGGCCCTTGATCGAGGGGTCGCTCGATCGGACCTCGCGGCAGACCTGCACGCCGCTGCCGTCCTGCAGGTGCACGTCGAGCACCATGACGTCCGGCTTGAGCTCCAGGATCCTCTGCGCCGCCTGGCGTGCGGAACCCGATTCGCCGACCACCGTGATGTCCAGCTTGGTGTCCAACAGGTCACGGAGCCCCCGACGAACGATGTTGTGATCGTCGAGGAGGAAGACCCGCAGTCTCGGGGTGAGGTATCCCTGCACAGGTCAGTTCTACGCCTCCTGGGGCGGTTGGGCCACGGTGCGCGCGGCCGGGGGCGCTCGCCAGGGTGCGTCGTCGGCAGTCCCGGCGTCGGTGGGCGGCGGCTATGCGAGGTCGAACGTTGTACCCCGCTCCGCCCGGTAGCCGAAGAGGAAGCCGACGGCGTAGGCGCCGCCTTGGAGCGCCGGGATCGGCTGGTCGAGACGCCGGCAGTTGCGGCCGTCGTTCACACCTCGCTCGAACTGTGCGTGTTGCTCGGGTGCAGTGGCGTTCACGTCTCCTCCTTCGGCCGCCCTTCGTGCTCCTTCCAGCGTCCTCGGGATCCACGCCGGGGACATTGGACAGCCGGCCGGTTTCGTGACTGCAGTTCGGCGCGGGCGCGACGCGTCATCTGTCCGACGTCCCCCGCGACATCCGTCGTACGCCGGTTCTACAGTGGGGATATCTCCTCTGGAGGCGCGATGGACCAGCCAGCATCGACCAAGACGGCAGCCGGGAGCGACCGCGATCGGCGAGCACGCGATCCCCTGGAGCTGCGTGGTCGGCCGGCTGCGGTGCCCCGGGACAGCGTGCTCGCCACCCTGGTCCGGGACGCGGCACTCGGGATCGCGCTCCTCGACGCCGACCGCCGATGGCTGTACGTCAACACGGCCGGTTGCCGGATCATGGGCGCCGGTCTCGACGACCTCGTCGGACGGGAGGCGCCGTTCGTCCCTGCCGACACGGCCGGCCCGGGCGAGCCCGTGTATCCGGGTGACGTCCGGAGCCGGTACGTGGACGTCGCCGTCGGCGACAGGGGCCGCCGAGCACTGGCGTATGTCGAGAACGGGTTCGTCGACGGGCAGGGGTGGCGGACCGCGGTGATGTTCCGCGACGTCACCGATGCTCGGCAGCACCAACGTCAGCTGGCCGCGTTCGCCCGGACCGCGTCCAGCCTGTCCTACGCGCGGTCGCTCCAGCAGGTCCTGGACCGGGTCGCCGCCGACGCGCTCGCGCCGACCGGGGCGGTGGCCTGCGCGATCGTGCTGATCGATCCGCACACTCACGCGTTCCGGATGGCGGGGACGGCCGGGCTTCCCGAGGACTTCCTGGGGAGCATCGAGAGAAGTCGCCAGCGGGGTGCCCCCATGGCGACCCTGGAGGCGTTCGAGGCGCGGCGGCCCGCGATTCGGCGCGACGTGCAGCGCATGCTCGAGGATCCCCGGTACGAGCCGCTGCACGAGTCGATCGCAGAAGCTGCCTGGACGTCCGTCGTGGCGGTTCCGCTGGTCGCCCGTGACCACGGTCTGGGAGTGCTCGACGCGTTCTATCCCGCAGGACATGACCCCACCGAGGAGGACACCGCCTTCCTCGGCGTGATGGCCGACCAGGTGGCGGTCGCCGTCGACAACGCGCAGCTGCTCGGAGACCTGGAGGGCAAGGCGGCGTTGGAGGAACGCCACCGGCTGGCGCGTGAGCTGCACGACTCGGTCTCGCAGGCACTGTTCTCGATGAGTCTGCACGCCCGCGCGGTCCAGATGGCGGCCCAGCAGTCGGGTGTGGACCCGGACGCCCCCGTGGCGCGGGGTGTGGCGCAGCTGCTCGAGCTCACCCAGGGCGCGCTCGCCGAGATGCGCGCACTGATCTTCCAGCTGCGTCCCGAGGCGTTGCATGAGGAGGGTCTGAGCGCGGCGGTGCGCAAGCACGCCGCCGCCGTCGCGGCGCGGGAGGGGTTCGACGTGCGCGTGCACACCGAGGACGACCGGCTGTCGCTGGACGAGGTGGCCGAGGAGGAGCTGTTCCGCGTGGTGCAGGAGGCGCTCCACAACTGCGTCAAGCACGCCCAGCCCGAGCACGTCGTCATCCGTCTGGTCCAGGCAGCGGCCGACCCCGGCACCCTGGTGGTGGAGATCGACGATGACGGTGTCGGGTTCGAGCCCAGCGCTCCGCACCCCGGACACCTCGGCATGGACTCCATGCGGGAGCGCACCGAGCGCCTCGGGGGCCGCCTGGTGGTCGAGAGCTCGTCGGCCGGCTCACGCGTCCGGGCCGTGCTGCCGGCGGTTCTGCACCTGGAGCCGCCGCCCGGCCCGACGTACGACGCAGACAGCGACGCCGCGTCGGTGCGGCCATGACGCAGCAACCCGGCGAACGCCCCATCCGGGTGTTCCTCGTCGACGACCACAAGGTGGTCCGTAGCGGCATGCGGGCCTTCCTCTCGATGCTGTCCGACATCGAGGTCATCGGCGAGGCGGCCGACGGACAGGCCGCGCTGGACGAGCTTGCCGTCCGCGCGAGGTCCGACACGCTGCCCGACGTCGTACTCATGGACCTGCTCATGCCCAGGCTCGACGGAGTCGGCGCGACGGCCGAGGTCAGGCAGCGCTACCCCGACGTGCAGGTCGTCGCCCTCACCAGCTTCAGCGAGGCCGAGCGAGTGCACGCCGCACTCGAGGCTGGCGCGGCCGGCTACCTGCTCAAGGACGCCGAAGCCGACGACCTGGCCGCCGCGATCCGGGCAGCCCACGACGGGGAGGTCCACCTCGATCCGGTCGTGGCCCGCAAGCTCACCCAGCTCCTCATAGCGCCCGCGCACACGGCGACAGCACTGACCGCACGCGAACGCGACGTACTCGTGCTCGTCGCGCGCGGCTACTCCAACCGGGAGATCGCCGACACCCTCGTGATCAGCGAGCGCACCGCACGCACCCACGTCAGCAACGTGTTGGTCAAGCTCAACCTCGCCTCGCGCACCCAAGCCGCCCTGTGGGCGATCCGGGAAGGCCTCGCGCCACTCTGAGCCTCGAGCCCGGACCACGACAGATGTCGCGGCCGAGCCGGGTCGAAAGCCCATCGCCAGCCCGGCGGGCCACCGGTTGACTTGGGGCAAGTGACCTACGTCCGCCCCGAGGAGCAGCAGGTGGTCCCAGTCCTGCCCATTCGCGTGCTGATCGCCGACGACGACCACCGCGTACGAATCGCGCTGTCGACCCTGCTCACCACCTCGGCCGACTTCGAGGTCGTCGGTGCTGCCGGTACCGCCGCCGGCGCACTCACCCTTGCCCGGGAGCACCGGCCGACCGTCGCTCTGATCGACATGCACCTGCCCGACCCGGCCGACGGGCTCGGACTCCTCCGCGCCATCAGCGGTGAGCTCCACATCCCCGCGATCGCGATCAGCGTCGACGGCGGACTCGCGAACAACGCTCTCGCCGCCGGCGCCGCCGATTTCTTCGACAAGGACGGCATCGCGGAGCGGCTCATCTCCGCCCTCCGCACCGTCGCTTCCTCGAGACACGGCGTCCGATAGCCGTCGATCGCCGTGCCGTCAAGTTCGCCGTTCATCGTCGATGTGGTCTGAAACGGGCGCACTGACGCGGCTACGGTAGGACGCGGCCCGAACCCCCTTGGCCGCGCGCGGCGTGCGCAGCCTCATCCGGCCGTGATGCGTTCCTACCGGCGGCACTGAGGAGCCGCCCAGAGCGTGGTGTCCGCCGCGTCGACCAGGCGGTTGACCGTGAGCATCACCGCCAAAGCCAGGGTTCTGCGTTCTGGTCGCCACGGAAGTAGTCTCATTCGAGGGTTGCCCGGACTAGGGTCGGCCGACGTTCCGATAGGCGAACCGTCTACGGCGCCGAGGGCTATGGCTCGGCAGTCGGAGGGTTGGTCACCGCAAGCGGATCCCCTTCCGGCGATGACGAACGGCCGCCGCGGCATCGGCGACGGGCGTCCGGTGTCGCCGTACGCCGTTCGTCATACGGGATGGTTGCGGCGCAGGCGAACCGAGGCCCGCTGCATAGCCCACTAAAAGACACTGTCGGCATGGCGTGGCCCGCGGCTAGAGCGCACACGGTCACCGCCGCGGCCTCCGACGTCGCCGGCAACACCAGCGCGGCCACCACGAGATCACGGTGAACATCGACTCCACCGCTCTGACGGTGACGATCTCAAACGTCTCCTAGAGCAACGGGCTGGTTACCACAATCGGCAACGCCGGCTACTACTTTGGCGACGCCGGGAGCGTGACGTTCCACCGAGCGGTGGCCGGCCGCAATCAGCCCGGCGGGCCGTCGAGGCATATGCGGGCAGCGAGCCTGGCGGCCTCGTCGGTGGACATCTCGACGCCGAGCTGCCAGAACCTGTCGAACTCCTCGGGCGTCAGAGCACTGCGGATCGCGTCGTGGAGCGCCGCACGCCGGCCTACGGTCTCGTCGCCCCAGCTCAGCCACGACTCACGGGTGATCCTGTCCACAGCGGTGGCCATCGTGGCGGCTTCGGGCCAACGCTCGGCCCGGGCGCAGAGCCTGGCCAGCCAGCTAGACGCGAAGCCGAGCTGAGCTCGCTGGCGCCACTGGTCGCCGACCGGAGGCTGGTCACCCTCGTGGGAGTCGCCGTGGCGCGATCGTGTCCCGAGTGTAGGTAGCCGGCTCAGAGAAGGTCCGTCGGCGGCTTCTCGAAGAACCGCGCGGTCATCGCCGCGCGCCCAAGTGATCAGGTTCGGCCGGCGTCGGGGCGGACACGTCCGCCGACGTGCCCGCCGTCGTGCGGCATGCCGTGACCTCCGCCGCCGAGGCTCGTTGCACCGGATGTCCACTCACTCGGAGGGTTCGGCATGCCCCTGCGCAAGACCATCAGCATCCTCGGTGCCCTCCTGGCCACCGTCGCCACGACCGCCATCAGCGGTCCCGCCGACGCCGCGACCAACGATCCACTGCGGTCACAGCAGTGGGGCCTGGACCAGGTCCGGGCTGCGGCGGCGTGGGCCACCTCCACGGGTTCCGGTGTCGTTGTCGCCGTCGTGGACTCCGGCGTCGACCTGAACCATCCCGACCTGCAAGGCCAACTGGTCCCCGGCGTGACCACGGTGGACTGCGGGCGGCAGCGGACCTACTGCGGCAATGGCAGCTGGGAGGGCACGGACGGCGTCGCACAATCCGCCGACAGCCACGGCACCCATGTCAGCGGCATCGTGGCCGCGGCGGCCGACAACGGCATCGGCGTCGCCGGCGTCGCCCGGGACGCGAAAGTGATGCCCATCAAGTCGCTCGAGGACGGCAGCGGCTCGTTCGAGGAGATCGCCGCCGGCATCCGGTATGCCGCCGATCATGGGGCCGACGTCATCAACCTGAGCCTCGGTGCCGTCCCCGGAGCCCAGGCGCTCACCATCACCGGGCTCGAGTCGTCGGTGACCGACGCCATCGCCTACGCCACCTCCAAGGGCGTGCTCGTGGTGGCCGCGGCGGGCAACGAGAGCTTCCCCGTCTGCGACACCCCGTCCTTCGAGCCCGGCGCTCTGTGCGTGACGGCGACGACCCCCGACGAGACGCCGGCGTGGTACACCAACGGCGCCGTCAAGCCAGACCTCGACGCCGTGGCCGCGCCGGGCGGTGCCGGGCTGGTGTTCTGCGAGGACGACGTCGTTTCGACCGTGCCGGTCGGCACGGGGTCGGAGACGTGCGGCCAGCAGGACTACGACTACTACGCGGGCACGTCGATGGCGACGCCGCACGTCGCGGGCGTGGCCGCGCTGCTCTACGCTCAGGGACGCAACCGGGCCAACGTCCACGACGCGCTGGTCGGCACCGCCCGTACGCCGGGGCTCGGCACCGGGGTGTTCACGACCAGCTACGGCCACGGGATCGTCGACGCCCAGGCAGCGGTGGACTATCCCGTGACAACGACGGGGGCCGCCCGCAAGAACGGCAAGAAGAAGTAGGACAGCCAGCCGCTCACCCGCTACGGCGTCGAGGGTCACGGTCACTACGCCGTGGGCCTCGAGGTCTGCCGGCACAGCGTCACGTCCCCGAGTCCACGCGGTTCACGTCGTCACGCGGTGCTGTGGGACCAACGCCCGGGCGCGGTTATAACGCGCACTAACTCGGTTACCTGGTCCGCGACAGCGAAATCGATATGTGTGCGGCAGCAGCCGCCCCGTCGCGGTTGCGGTCATCCCGGGAGAAGCCACTAGCACCTCCTACGCCTTCAAGACCCGCAGAGGCGGAATGGGACAGACAGCGATCGCCCTATCGGTCGGCTAGCACCAGAAGGCACCGGCGTTACGCAGAACGATGACGGCAGGCACGCGGAACGTCGCGGCAACGTCGGCGATGGCAGTGGCGCCGCTGCCAACCGGTGGCCGCTGGCTGGGCGCGAACAGGTCGGTGAGGGCACGTCCGGCGTGACCTGGTCTAGTCCGGCTCGTTGACCTGTGGGTCGACTCCGTCGCACAGATGCCGGTCGCGCCTCACCTCGGGCAGGGAGAATTCAATGATCTACCGGTCACGCCGCTCTCTTGCGGTCATTGCCGCGGCGCTCACCACAGCGCTGCTCGGTCTCACGCCGTCGGTCAGCACCGGGTCGGCTGAGGCCGTCGAAGCCGATACCGACACCGCGTTCGCCCCCCAGCTCGTCACGGTGGACACGCCGACCCGTGCGGACAAGCAACTGCTCCAGACCCTGGGGCTCGACCTCACGGAGCACGCCGGGCACGACTACATCGAGGTCGTGCTGCACACCGGGTCCGATGCAGCAGTCCTCAAGGAGTCGGGGCTGACGTACGACGTACGAATCGGCAATCTCCTCGAGCGCGAGGCACGCAACAACCGGGCCAACGCGGCGTACGCCGCCGCGACACTCCAGTCGCCGCTCCCGTCGGGACGCGACAGCTACCGCACGCTCCCGGACTACAACGACGACATGCGCCAGCTCGCGAACATTCGGCCGAACATCGCCAAAGTGTTCGATCTGCCACACCCGTCACTCGACGGCAAAGCCGTCCACGGGATCGAAATCGGCGCCAACGTCCGGGCGCCCGAGGACGGCCGTCCCGTGTTCTTGCTGATGGGTCTGCACCACGCCCGCGAGTGGCCTTCGGGTGAGCTCGCGATGGAGTTCGCCTACGACCTGGTGAAGAACTACGGACAGGACGCACGCATCACCGGGCTGCTCGACAAGGCCCGCGTGCTCATCGTGCCCGTGGTCAACGTCGACGGGTTCGACCTCTCCCGCACCGACGGCGGCCTGGTCGACCTGCGCGAGGTGGACGACGGCGGGACAGTCTCGATCCTCGGCACTCCCGGAAACGCGTACAAGCGGAAGAACTGCCGTGTTGTCGACGGGCAGGACACCCCCGATGGCACCTGCCGCGCGTTCTCGGCCACCAGCCCCGGGGGCTTCGGCATCGGCATCGATCCGAACCGTAACTACGGCGGCTTCTGGGGAGGCCCGGGTGCCTCGGCGACGTTCGCCGACCCGACGTACCGCGGCGCCGGCCCGTTCTCCGAGCCGGAGACGCAGAACATTCGTGAGCTGATCAGCAGCCGACAGGTCACCACGATGATCTCCAACCACACCTTCTCCAACCTGGTGCTTCGTCCCAACGGCGTGCACCCCGACACGATCGGTCCGGATGGCAACCCTGTCGGAAATCCACCCGACGAGGAGGGCATGAGGGCGCTCGGCGCGGAGATGACCGCCGCCAACGGCTACCGGAACATCCACGGCTGGGAGCTCTACGACACCACCGGCACCACCGAGGACTGGTCCTACAACGCCACCGGCGGCTTCGGCTTCACCTTCGAGATCGGCCCCGACGAGTTCCACCCACCGTTCCCCCAGGTCATCGACGAATACCTCGGCGCTGGAGAGTACGCCGGCAAGGGGAACCGCGAGGCCTACCTCGACGCACTGGAGAACGCGGTCGACACCGCGACGCACTCGGTGATCAGGGGCAGCGCCCCGAAGGGCGCCACGCTGAGGCTGCGCAAGCAGTTCGCAACCCCCACGTGGGAGAGCTCGTTCACCGACACCCTCAACACCACGATGCAGGTAGGCGACAACGGCAGGTTCACCTGGCACATCAACCAGTCGACGCGACCAGTCGTGCAGGAGAAGCTGGTCGAGATCACCGAGGACAAGCCGGTCCGCTCGGAGACCTACCAGGGCGGCCCGACCACGATCGGCCAGCATGTCGACCACCCGTTCACGATCACCGAGACCGGTATCGACGTGCTCCAGGTGGACCTCGACTGGCCGACTCCGGACGACCTCGACCTCGAGGTCTATAAGAAGAACGCGGACGGCTCGCTGACACAGGTCGGCTCGTCGGGCAACTTCGTCGGCGAGAAGGAGCGCGCGGAGATCGCCGCCCCCGCGACCGGCGACTACGTGCTGCGGGTGATCAACTTCGCCTCGACCAGCCCGACGTACGACCTGACGGCAACGCTGTTCGACTCGACCGTCGTGTCGTCAGAGGAGGTGCCGGGCCTGATCGAGAACTGGACCCTGACGTGCGAGAAGGGCGGCCAGGTCCTCCAGCAGGTCCCGGTGATCATCGACCGTGGCGAGCAGGCAAAGATCGACCTGAGCACCTGCATCAACAGGGCGAGGAACCTGCGCTGACCATCGCTGGCTGAGCTTTCACAACCAGACGCCCCGGCTAGGCAGGAGCCCGGCCGGGGCGTCGTTGTGATCTGACCCAGCGGAAACACACCACCGACGCGCGCCCGCGCGACCGCATTGCGGTGTCGTGTGCCGCGACTGGGCGCCCAGACCCGGCGGAATGGGCGCATCGCCGGGGCAGCAGTTCCGGGTCAGGGCGGCGCGGCCTACGGCAACGAGGGCGACCTCTCATACGAGCGCGGATCGACCACCGCAAGTGGATCCTCGAACGGTTCGCGCCGCAAGCGCTCCGTCTCCCACGTTCCAAGAGGTTGTTGTTCTGTGGCTCACGAGACGCCCGATCAGTGGGGCGGCAGTTTCCTCGGGACCGAAGCGGTAGTGGACATCGGCCATCTCCGTCATTCGTTGGATGCGCGGCGTCCCCTTGAAGATGACCGAGGGGCGGTGGCTGCTCAGGAACTGCCCGAGGGCAATAAGCTCACTGAGACTCGCTGGATCCGTTTGGCGATGACGGCTCTCAAGCCGTGCCGCGCCGTGGGGCCGAACAACCAGACCGGACGCGCGGTGCTGGTCGGCGTCATGGCTCGGTTGCCGAACCGCATCTGTAGCGACAACGGTCCACATTGACAGGGGTTGGCCCTACGGTGACTTTGAAGGTGCACGTTCGCTCGAGGACAAGGGATCATCACCCGCCCCGGCCGAACCCGCGGTCTGACTCACACTGTCGGTCGGCTGTGCCGCGCCGCTAGGTTCTGCGGGCCGCCCGGGGCTGTGGCTCCGCGTGGTGGTCGGTCTGGTTGAGAGCGCGGAGGAACCGCTCAACGTCGTCTCGTTCGCGGCGTCGCTGGGTGAGCGCGGTGCTGGCTACCAACGCGTTTCGTCGTGAACCGATCTGCGTAGTGACCGGCCATTGGGTGATAGCGCGGACCGGTGTCCAGAAGTCAGTCTTTCTCATGGGGCCTTCGATCGCTGGCGGTGGCCCTGCCCTGGCCACGGGAAATGCCGTGAGTCGTCGGCGCGGGGGGAAGGAGGGAACGGACCGATGGATGGCCGAGGACATCCAGAGCGTCCTGCTCCGTCATAGTCCACTTCGACCGCGGCTCGTGCGCCTGAGGGTTGCGCATCGCGCTGAACAGACCCTGCGAGCGCACCGTCGACGAGTTGGTGCCCGTCGAGATCAAGGCCGGTCATAGCCCGAAGACGATCACCCAGCAGCTTCACGGACTCGAACACAGCGTCGTAGTAGTCGGTCCGAAGCCACTCGTCAACGGATACCGTCGAGGACAGCCGGGTGTACACCGCGGTCCTCAAGGCTCGCCCGCAACCGGGTTGCGCGCGCTCGCGCCTCCTGCGCCGTCGTTGTCTTTGACGCCCGATGCACCCTGCCGTCAGCAGCGACAATCAGGCCCGACAGTGGCCCGGCAGATCCGGCCCGGAGCGGCACCTGCCGTACGTCGCCGCGCGTAGTCGACCCCGAGTCCGCCCCGAGGTCTGCCCGCCGTGATGGCGGACTCCTGACGCGGCGATGGGGTCGCCCGGGAAGTCGCGCGGCGTGTTCGCGCCGAGATGCCGATACTGTCTGGGGTCGAAGGAGATGCACGGACGCCGGCAGCTGAGCACGCGGGGCAGCGGCTGGCCACTCGAGGTGAGCGAGCATGGCTGATCGCAGCGTCGGCGCGCGGCTGGCGGGGCAGCGGGTGCTGCTGACCGGCGTCACCGGTTTCGTCGGCCAGGCGCTGCTGCAGCTGCTGCTCGCGGAGGTGCCCGAGATCCGGCTCGTGGTGCTCGTGCGCGCGAAGGGCTCGGAGAGCGGCGAGGACCGGTTCCGCCAGCTGCTCGGCAGGGAGATCTTCACCGGGATCGAAGGCGATGCCGACTCCCTGCTGGGCGACCGGCTCACGGTGGTCGAGGGCGACCTCTCGGACGTACCGCCGCTTCCCGGCGATCTCGACGCCGTGGTGCACTGCGCGGGCGACGTGTCGTTCGACCCGCCGGTCGACGAGGGGTTCCGCAACAACGTGGTCGGCACCCGTGCGCTGCTGGAGCGGGTCCGTCAGATCGGTGATCACGTGCACTACGTGCACGTCTCGACGGCGTACGTCGCGGGCCGCCGCCGGGGCTTCGTGCCCGAGGCACCGGTCGACCACAGCGTCGACGTCGAGGCCGAGCTGGAGTGGGGGCTGGCGCAGCGGCAGGCGGTGGAGCACAGGTCCCGGAGCGCGGACGTGCTGGCCGGGATCCGGGCCAAGGCGGAGCGGCAGCACAGCCGCGCGGGCAGCCTGTCGGTGGCCACGGCCACCGAGGAGAAGCGCAAGGAGTGGGTGCGGCAGGAGCTGGTCCGGATCGGCGGCGAACGGGCCCGCAGTCTCGGCTGGACCGACTGCTACACCTTCACCAAGGCGCTCGGCGAACGGGTCGTCGAGGAGCATGCCGCGAACGCGCCGACATCGATCGTGCGGCCGAGCATCATCGAGTCCGCGCTGGCGAAGCCGCACCCCGGCTGGATCGAGGGCTTCAAGATGGCCGAGCCGCTGATCCTCGCCTACGGCCGCGGCGAGCTGCCGGAGTTCCCGTCGGCGCCGGACACCATCGTCGACATCGTGCCCGTCGACCACGTCGTTGCCGCGGTCGCCGCCGTGCTCGCCGCCCCACCGCGGGCCGGCGCGCCGGCGTACTTCCACGTCGCGACCGGCGCGCGCAACCCGCTCTCGTTCGGGGTCCTGTACGACGCGG
This sequence comes from Nocardioides immobilis, assembly GCF_003515065.1. Taxonomy (GTDB): domain Bacteria; phylum Actinomycetota; class Actinomycetes; order Propionibacteriales; family Nocardioidaceae; genus Nocardioides; species Nocardioides immobilis. The sequence goes on along the minus strand of NZ_QXGH01000003.1, from coordinate 18,299 downwards.
TCCGGAGCTACTTCGACGCCCACCCGTTCGAGCTCGGCGACCGGGGCGCCGCGCGGTTGCCGGAGTGGCGGTTCCCGGGTGCACCGGCTGTGGAACGGCTGCTGGTGACCAGCGAGCGCGCCCACCGGGTCGCCGACCACGTGATCGCCCGCGCGCCCCGGTCCGACCGCGTCCGCGAGCTCGCGCGCAAGCTGGACCAGCAGGGGCGGCGGCTGCAGTTCCTGCGGCGCTACCTGGACATCTACCGCGAGTACGCCGTGGCCGAGCTGGGCTTCGACGACGCCAACACCGCCGCGCTGTACGACGGTCTGGAGGCCCGCGACCGGGCGGTCTTCGCGTTCGATCCGAGGGTGATCGACTGGCCGCACTACCTCGCGGAGGTGCACTGCCCGGCGGTGACCGCGCCGCTGCGGCAGTACGACGAGGTACGCAAGGCGCGCGGCCGCCGTAGCGGCGCACCGCGTCCGGTGGCCGCAACGGCTCAGCCCCATGCCGCTGCCTTCTTCGACATGGACGGCACGCTGCTGTCGTCCAACGTCATCGAGACCTACCTGTGGCTGCGGTTGCAGGAGCTCGACGGCCACGCCCGGTTCGCCGAGCTGACCCGCATCGCGCGACGGGTGCCGGGCCTGGTGCGTGCCGAGCGGCGCGACCGGGGAGCGTTCCTCCGCTCGGTCTACAAGGAGTACGCCGGCGCCCGGCTCGTCGACCTCGACGCCATTGCCGACGAGGTCCTCTCCGGCCACGTGCTCGCCCGTCTCGCCCCCGCCGCGGTGCGACGGGTGCGCGAGCACCGCGCCGCCGGCCAGCCGACGGTGCTTGTCACGGGGGCGATCCGCCCGCTGACCCGGCCGCTGGCGCCGCTCTTCGACCACATCGAGGCCGCGGAGCTCGCGGTCGACGACCGCGGCGTGTGCACCGGGTTCCTCGCGGCGTCGCCCCTGGTCGGGGAGTCGCGGGCGGCCTGGATGCGGCAGTGGGCGGGCGAGCACGACGTGGATCTCGCCGCCTCCTACGGCTATGCCGACAGCCACTCCGACCTCCCCATGCTCGAGGCCGTGGGTAACCCGGTGGTGGTCTGCCCCGACGTCGCCCTGTTCCGCCACGCGCGCAAGAACCGCTGGCCGACCGTCGCGTGGGCGAGTCCCGGGGCGACCGGCCGCACGCTCAACCCGGCGGGTGATCGTCGATGATGCTGGCGCTCGAGTTCTACCGCTCCGTGTCGCGGCACGTCGTCGGCAAGGCCGCCGGCGGTCGGCTGCCCGGCCTGCTGTCCGGGTACGCCGCCCCGCTCCGGCTGGTGACGGTCGAGGAGCCCCGTGTCGACCGACCCGGCTGGGCCCGGCTCCGCACCCGGCTCTCCGGGGTGTGCGGGTCCGACCTCGGCGCCCTCTCCGGGCGCACCAGCCTCTACTTCTCACCGCTCGTGTCGATGCCGTTCGTGCCCGGGCACGAGATCGTCGCGGACCTCATCGAGGACTGCGAGGACCTGCCTGCCGGCACCCGCGTTGTGGTCGACCCGGTGCTCACCTGTGCCGCGCGCGGCGTCGACCCCTGCGACGCCTGCGTCGGCGGAGCCACCAACCGCTGTGGCCGGATCACTGTGGGTGATCTCGCGCCGGGACTGCAGACCGGCTTCTGCGCTGACACCGGTGGCGGCTGGGGCGAGGTGCTGGTCGCCCACCGCAGCCAGCTGCACCCGGTGCCCGAGGGGCACTCCGACGAGCAGGCGATCCTCACCGAGCCGATGGCCTGCGCCGTGCACACCGCGCTACGTGCCGGCATCCGCGACAACGAGCGGGTGCTGATCAGCGGCGCCGGGTCGGTGGGCCTTCTCGCCACGCTGGCGATCCGCACGCTCACCGGCGCCGGTGAGATCACCGTGGTCGCGAAGCACCACCACCAGCGCGAGCACGCGCTCGCGCTGGGCGCGACCGAGGTGGTCGAGCCCGGCGCGGCACTGCGCCGACTGCGGCGGACCACCGGGGCGTTCCTGGTCACGCCCGAGCTGGGCGCGGCGTCGTACCTGCTCGGCGGCGCCGACGTCGCGGTCGACGCGGTCGGCAGCAAGCAGTCGCTGGAGACCGCGCTCCACGCCACCCGGGCGGGCGGCCGCGTCGTACTGTCCGGGATGCCGGCCGCGGCCGACCTCTCCGCCGCGTGGTTCCGGGAGCTCGAGGTCGTCGGCACCTACGCGTCCGCGCGGAGCGAGACCGGTCTCGACGGCCGGAGCGCCTTCGAGATCGCCACCGAGCTGGTCGCCGGCGACGGGGTGACCTCGCTCGCCAAGACCGTCGCCAGCTATCCGCTACACCGCTGGCGCGAGGCCCTCGACCACGCCCACGGCGCCGGTCGCCTCGGCACCGTCAAAGTCGCCTTCGACCCGAGGAGCGAGAGATGAGCAGGCCAGGATTCGTCCTCGAGGTGGACGACCGCACACCACCCCTGGTGGTACACGAGGGGCAGGGGTTCCGGCTGGAGGAGTTCCCGCTCGGCACCCGGGTGATCTACCCGCCGGAGTCGCTGCCGGCGATCGACGACGTGGACGCCGCGATCCGCGAGGCGCTCCTCGAGCCGGTCGACCAGGCACCGCTGCCGGCGCAGCTGCGGCCCGGCATGCGGCTCACTATCGCCTTCGACGACGTCTCCCTCCCGCTGCCGCCGATGCGGGCTCCCGACATCCGGCAGCGGATCATCGAGCAGGTGCTCACGATGGCGGCGGAGGCCGGGGTCGACGACGTCCAGCTGATCGCCGCCAACGCGCTGCACCGCAGGATGACGCCGGCCGAGCTGCGTCACATCGTCGGTGAGCGGGTGTGGCGCTCCTTCGGGCCGCAGGGCCTGCTCTACAACCACGACGCCGAGGACCACGACAACCTGCGGCACATCGGCCTCACCGACAAGGGCGAGGACGTGGAGATCAACCGGCGCGCAGCCGAATCCGACCTGCTGGTCTACGTGAACGTCAACCTGGTGGCGATGGACGGCGGCCACAAGTCGGTGCCGATCGGGCTGGCGTCGTACAAGTCGCTGCGGCACCACCACAACGCCAAGACGATGGTGCGCTCACACTCGTTCATGGACCACGAGAAGTCCCATCTGCACCACTCCGCGTGGCGGATGGGCCGGCTGCTCAAGGAGCACCTGAACATCTTCCAGATCGAGACCACCGTCAACAACGACGTGTTCCCGGCGCCGTATGAGTTCCTGATGAAGCGCGAGTGGGAGTGGTCGGTCAAGGACCAGGCGTCTGTGCTGGCGGCCCGGAGAGCACTGTCGGTCGCGCCGCGACGGCTCAAGCACAAGATGTTCCACGAGCTGCGCGCGCCGTACGGGCTCACCGGCATCCACGCAGGCGACACCGAGGCGGTCCACGAGCGGACCCTCGCCACCGTGCACCGGCAACAGCTCGTCGAGGTGGACGGCCAGTCCGACGTGCTCGTACTCGGCGTGCCGTATCTCGGTCCTTACAACGTCAACAGCTCGATGAACCCGGTCCTTGCCACCTGCATGGGACTCGGCTACCTCTTCAACTCCTACCGCGGCCAGCCGGTTGTACGCCGCGGCGGCGCGGTGATCCTCTACCACCCGCTCGACGAGGGCTTCAACCAGCTGCACCACCCGTCGTACGTCGACTTCTACGACGAGATCCTCGCCGAGTCGACCGACCCGGCGGTGATCGAGGCGAAGTACGAGCAGCAGTTCGCGACCGACCCGTGGTACATCCACCTCTATCGCACCTCGCACGCCTACCACGGGGTGCACCCGTTCTACATGTGGTACTGGGCGGCGCACGCCATGGACCACGTCGACGAGGTGGTCTGGGTGGGCGGCGACCGGCGCGCGGCAGCGCGGCTCGGCTTTCGGGCGGCGTCGTCGTTCGCCGACGCGCTCGAGATGGTGTCGGGGACGGTCGGCACCTCCCCGTCGATCACCTACCTGCGCAACCCGCCCCACCTGATCGCGGACACCCGATGAGCAGGTTCCTCTCCGAGACGGTCGACGACGTCCGCACCATGGCCCGCGGGTGGCGGTGGGGCCGGCGCTCGCAGGTGCCGCGGTCCGCCGAGGCGTACGTTCCTCCGGCGCAGGCCACCGTGTTCGACACCGACTGGGCGCGCACCCCGGCCGCCCGAGCGGTGCGCGAGGTCGCCCAGAAGGGCGTGCTCGAACCATTGCTCGCCTCCCAGGTGCGACGGCACGTGGAGGGAATCGAGGTGCTCGACCGGGTCGACGGTCCGGTCATCTTCGTCGCCAACCACGCCTCGCACCTCGACACCCCGCTGATCCTGCTGGCCCTGCCGGACGAGTGGCGTCGTCGTACCGCCGTCGCCGCGGCGGCCGACTACTTCTTCGACACCTGGTGGCGTGCGGTCGGCTCGGCTGCCGTGTTCAACACCTTCCCGATCGATCGCCGCGGCGGCGCCATGGCGGCCACGCCGGGGGCGGTGCTCGACGACGGCTGGAACCTGGTGATCTACCCCGAGGGAACCCGGTCGAGGGACGGCTGGGTGGGTCGCTTCCAGCTGGGTGCCGCCTTCCTGGCGATCCAGCACCGGGTGCCGGTGGTGCCGATCGCGCACCGCGGCACCTACGCCGCCATGCCACGCGGCCAGGACTGGCCGAGCCGGGGCCGGCGCCAGCTGACGATCCGGTTCGGGGAGCCGCTGTGGCCCGGCGAGCAGGAGTCGCCGCGCGAGCTCACCCCGCGGATCCGCGCCGCGGTCGCCGAGCTCATCGACGAGGACCGCACCACCTGGTGGGAGGCGCGGCGTCGCGCCGCCGTCGGATCGACCCCCGATCCCTCGGGGCCGGACAGCGCTCCCTGGCGACGTATCTGGGAGCAGACGACGCCGCCCACCGCCCCGACGGCCACCGGCAAGCGCTTGCGGGCCTGGCGGCACTGACCGGCTACCGGTCCTGCACCGCGGCGCGGGCCCGGTCCAGCATCACCGCGACCGGCACCCCCTCGGCTGCGGCAGCGGCGGCCACGTCGTCGTACTCGGGAACGGCGTTGACCACCTCGCCGTCGAGACGGGCGAGCTTGACCCGCACCGGATGACCGTGGACCTCGACCGTGATCGTCTCCCGGGGGAGTGCCCGTTTGGTGACCCGCCGCCGTCGCAACCCGATCGTGGTGGTGCCGGTGAAGACGATCCGCTCGAGCGCGGCGATGTGCTCGGGTGCCGTGAGCACCGACAACGTGTGCGCGGGACGTCCCTTCTTCATCAGGATCGGGGTGAGCCAGGTGTCGGAGGCCCCCGCATCGAGGAGGTCGGCCAGCACCGCTGGCCACAGCCGCGGGTCGAGATCGTCGACGTTGGTCTCCAGGACGACGGCCTCATGGTCCTCGCGCGGGTCCGGACCGGTCGGGTCGGCCGCGCTGCCGGTCTCGCCGGCCGCACCGACGACGAGCCGGGTGATGTTCGCGTGTCCGACCGGATCGCGCTCGCCGGCGCCGACCCCGACCAGCTCGGGCCGGAGCCCCGGCAACGGTCCGAACCCGTCGGCGAGGGTGACCGCGAGCGCCACTCCGGTGGGCGTGGCCAGCTCGGTCTCGACCGGACCGCCGACGCCGGGTGCGTCGTGGCCGCGCAGCAGCTCGATCACGGCCGGACCGGGCACCGGGATCGGTCCGTGCGCCGTGTCGGCCCGGCCGCCCCCGAGGGCGATCTGGCTGCAGACCACCCGGTCCAGCCGCAACGAGGCGAACCCGGCGACCACGCCGACGACGTCGGCGATGCTGTCCAGCGCGCCGACCTCGTGGAAGTGCACCTGCTCCACCGGCATCCGATGCACCCGGGCCTCGGCCTCTGCGAGCGCGCGGAACACCGCCGCGGCGGGATCGCGAACGGCGGCGTCGGCGCGGTCGAGCAGCGCGAGCACGTCCGCCAGCGTGCGCCGCACGTCGGTGGGATCCGCCTCCACGCGGACCCGGGTGCCGCCGAGGCCGGCGCGCATCGCGGGCTCGGCCGTCACCCGGACCGCTTCGGGCAGCCCGAGCCGATCGATCGCGGCCTGCACGACCGCGAGCTCGACGCCGGCGTCCACACACGCGCCGAGCAGCATGTCCCCGCTGATGCCGCCGGTCGCGTCGATCCAACCGCACCTGCCGGTCATTGGTCCGCGCGCCGTGCCAGCGCCTCGTTCATCGATCCGGACCGGAACCCGCGGGGGTCGACCTCGACGCCGTCGAACCCGGTGACCGCTCCGAGCAGGTCGGGGCGTCGTACCAGCTCGTCGACCAGGTGCCGGTCGACCTCGATCCGGGCGCGGTCGCCGAGGTCGCGGACCCGGAGGTTCCGGACGGCCAGGCCGGCGTCGGTCATCGCCCGCCGGAGGTCGGCTTCGGCCCGTTCGATCCTGCCGAGCCGGGCCGGCCCGATCTCGATGCCGTAGGCGACCCGGCTGGACAGACAAGCGGCCGCCGGCTTGTCCGCGGTGGCCAGGCCCCACGAGCGTGAGGCCGCGCGGACCTGTTGCTTGGTCAACCCGGCCTCGCGCAGCGGCGTGACAGCACCCGCCAGTGCTGCGGCCCGGATGCCGGGCCGGAAGCCCTCGCGCGCGTCGTCGGCGTTGGTGCCGGTCGCCACCGCGCGCATGCCGAGCTCCGACGCCAGCGGTGCGAGCACGGCGAGCAGCTCGGCCTTGCAGTGGAAGCAGCGGTCGGGGCCGTTGGCGGCGTACCCCGGCCGGCTCATCTCGTCGGTCGCCGGCGTGAGGTGGCGTACGCCGAGACCGTGGGCGAACTCCCGCGCCTGATCGAGCTCGGCGGCGGGGAGCGAGGGGCTGACCGCGGTCGCCGCGACCACGCGGGTGGCGCCGAGTGACCTGACCGAGGCGGCGAGCAGGAACGCGGAGTCGGCCCCGCCGGAGAACGCCACCACCACCGACTGCAGGTCTCGCAGCCGACGGTCGAGATCGACCAACCGACCGGGCAGCGTCGCATCCGGTGGCGTGTCGGGGGAGCTCATCGCGGTGCCCGGTCTTCGCGTCGCGCCAGGATCCGGCCCGCGGCACAGGCCGCCCCGAACCCGTTGTCGATCCCGACCACGGTCACCCCCGGGCTGCAGGACGCGGTCATCGCCAGCAGCGCGGTCACCCCCTCGAGTGCCGACCCGTAGCCCGGGCTGGTCGGGACCGCGATCACCGGTGCGCGGGTGAGTCCGGCCGCGACACTCGCCAGCGCACCCTCCATGCCGGCCACCACCACGACCACGTCGGCTTCGGCGAGGGCCTGCTGGTGGTCGAGGAGCCGGTGCAGGCCGGCGACGCCGACGTCCGCGACCAGCGGGGCGTGGTGGCCGTACGCAGTGAGCACGGCTGCGGCTTCGCGGGCCACCGGTAGGTCTCCGGTGCCGGCGGTGAGCACCAGCACGGTGCCGGAACTGGCGTCCGGCACGTCCCAGCTCAGGATGCTCAGCGGAGTGCCGCGCTCGTCCGCACCTGTCGGCGTGAGGAGTGCTCCGGGGTTCCGCGCCTGTGCGGCCGCCGCCTGGTCCGGGGCCGCCCGGGTCAGCAGCACCGGTCCGTCGCCGGGCCCCTCCCGCAGTCCGGCGACCGCCTCCGCGCACTGCGTCGGTGATTTGCCGGGTGCATAGACCGCCTCCGCGACGCCGGTGCGGGCCCGGCGCTGGTGGTCGAGTCGCAGCTCCGTCATGCGCCGATCCTGCCATCCGGGCGCGCGGTCCGGCACCGCCAGCGCCCGATGTGCCGTGTCCGCGATGTCGGTGGCCGCTGCGACGATGCGGACAGTCGACCCAAGGAGACCCAGATGTCCGAGCTCCTGCTGCTGCACCACGCCCAGGGGCAGACGCCCGGGGTGGCCGCGCTCGCCGACCGGATCGCCGGCGCCGGTCACGCCGTCCATGCGTGGAGAACGCTTCGCGTCACATCACGAGCGTAGCCCGCGCCAACAGGACTGAACGTCCTCATCTGCGCCAGACAGCGTGCGCTGCGGCCATCCGGATCTGCCGCGATACGCGCGGCTTCCGCAGGACCATGGGCAAACGAGCCGGCCGATCGGGCGCTGTCCACGGCCGCGGCGCTGGCGTAGGTTGCCTGAGTGATCAGCAATCGCTCGGTGCCAACCGCGACGGTCATCCCGGTGCTGGTGTATCCGGACGTTCGCGCCGCAGTGGCCTGGCTCACCGATGTCTTCGGCTTCGTCGAGCGCGTCCGCGTAGGTGAGGCACACCGGTCGCAGATGCAGATCGGGGTCGATGGCGCGATGATCGTCGCCGACGTCAGAGGGGAACAGCAGCCGCCGCAGGCGCACGCGACGACGCACATCATCAAGGTGCGCGTCGAGAACGTCGACGCCCAGTTCGAGCGTGCCCGCTCCCGCGGGGTGCGAGTACTGCAGGAGCCGACCGAGTACGAGTATGGCGAACGGGAGTGCACGGTGGAGGACCTAGCCGGGCACCGCTGGCAGTTCACGCAGACCCTTCGCGACGTGACTCCCGAGAAATTAGGCCTCGAAGGCACCGGTTGGCGCTAGCAGCGCTCGGCGGATCGTCTCAATCAGGATCCGCCGCTGGTCAGCCCGCAACCGATCCTCTCGGGGGGCTTGGGTAGATAATGAACTCAAGCAGGGAACCATCCGGGTCCCTGAAATACATGCTGACTCCAGCACCGCCGCCACCGTGACGCTGCACCGGACCAGCTTCGACGGCGACACCATGCTCGGTGAGGTGCTGCGCCAAGTCCTCGACGCTCCCGGGCCACACCAGACACAGATCACTGCCCCCAGGGACCACTGGTGGGTCAGCGACCAAGGAGCCGATGTCGAGACCTGGGCCGTGGACGTTCAACTGCTGGTCTCCGAAACGGAAGGCGACCCGACCGTCGGGATGGTCAATCACCCGCGCGCCGAGCACGTCGCGATAGAAGGCGATCGAGCGCTCCCAGTCGCTAACAGCGATCACCACATGGTCCAGCCGCACATGTCCTCGCACGGGAACATCTTGGCCTGCGGCTGCGCCCGCACGGGGATCGTGGCGCGGGACGTCGAGGAGACGGTGCGGTCCTACCAAGGACGTGCTCGGCTTCCCGTTGACCGACATCTTCGAGAACCGGGACTACAAAGGCTCCAACCACTTCTTCTTCGACTTCCCGGGCCTCGGCGTCGGCCCGTACGCCGAGGTGCTCGGCGGCCTCCACCACGTCGCCATCTCCGTCGAGCCGGAGAAGTGGGCGATGATCAAGTCCCGCCTCGAGGAGGCCGGCGTCGACTACCAGAGCGAGAGCGGCACCTCGATCTACTTCCGGGACCCCAACGGTGCCCGGCTCGAGCTCATCGCCGACCCGCTCGGGGAGATGTACGGGAACAAGGTGCTATAGCTGGTCCGTGTGATACCTGATTGGCGGCGTCTGGAATGAGGGAACCGAGATGAGCCCGTCGACGAAGAAGCTGGTCTACCACTTCAGTGAGGGTGACAAGGACCAGAAGGACCTGCTCGGTGGGAAGGGTGCCAACCTCGCGGAGATGACCCGCCTGGGACTGCCGGTGCCCCCGGGTTTCACGATCACCACCGACGCCTGCCGCCACTACCTCGAGCAGGGTCGCGAGCCGGACCAGTTGCGGGTCCAGGTCACCATGGCGCTGCGCCGGCTCGAGGATGAGGTTGGCCGTCGTCTGGGCGACCCCGTCGACCCGCTGCTGGTGAGCGTCCGCTCAGGCGCGAAGTACTCCATGCCCGGGATGATGGAGACGGTTCTGAACGTCGGACTCAACGACCGATCGGTTCTGGGACTGGTCGAGGCGTCCGGCGACGAGCGCTTCGCCTGGGACTCCTACCGCCGGCTGATCCAGATGTTCGGCAAGACGGTGATGGGCGTCGACGGCGAGGCGTTCGGGAAGGCACTCGACGGCGCCAAGGCGCACAAGGGTGTCGAGACCGACGTCGAGCTCGGGGCCAGGGACCTGCAAGATCTCGTCGACGAGTTCAAGCAGATCATCGCGAACCACACCGGACACGAGTTCCCACAAGATCCGCGCCGGCAGCTGGACCTGGCCACCCGTTCCGTCTTCGACTCGTGGAACACCGACCGCGCGAAGGTCTACCGCCGGCGCGAACGCATCCCTCACGATCTCGGCACCGCGGTCAACGTGTGCACCATGGTGTTCGGGAATCTCGGCTCGACCTCGGGCACCGGCGTCTGCTTCACCCGAGACCCGGCGACGGGGAAGCCTGGTGTCTACGGCGACTACCTGTCGAACGCGCAGGGCGAGGACGTGGTCTCGGGCATTCGCAACACCCTGTCCCTCGACGACTTCGCCGAGCTCGACCCCGACTCCTACCAGCAGCTGACCCGGATCATGCGCCGCCTCGAGACGCACTATCGCGACCTGTGCGACATCGAGTTCACGGTCGAGCGCGGCAAGCTGTGGATGCTGCAGACCCGCGTCGGCAAGCGCACCGCTGCCGCGGCGTTCCGGATCGCCACCCAGCTCGTCGACGAGCATCTGATCACCCTGGACGAGGCGCTCGAACGTGTCACCGGCGCCCAGCTGGCCCAGCTGATGTTCCCGCAGTTCGACGCTGCGGCCGAACGCGAGCTGCTGACCAAGGGCATGGCGACCTCTCCGGGCGCGGCTGTCGGCAGGGTGGTGTTCGACCCCGCCACGGCCGTCGCGTGGCAGGCCCGCGGCGAGCGGGTGATCCTGGTGCGCAAGGAGACGAACCCCGAGGACCTCGAGGGCATGATCGCGGCAACCGGCATCCTGACCAGCCGGGGCGGCAAGACCTCACACGCTGCCGTCGTGGCTCGCGGCATGGGCAAGACCGCGGTTTGCGGCGCGGAGTCCTTGGAGGTCGACCGCGCCGGACTCGTCGCCACCGCGGGCGGGGTGACGGTGCGGCAGGGTGACCTGCTCTCTATCGACGGGTCGACCGGCGAGGTCTTCCTCGGCGAGCTGCCCGTGGTGCCTTCCCCGGTGGTGCTCTACCTCGAAGAGGGGCTGGACGTCGCGCTGGACAAGGTCGATGAGGGCACGGCGGAGGTGGTCCGGGCCGTTGCCCGGTTGCTCACCCACGCCGACGGCGTACGTCGACTGCGCGTGCGGGCCAACGCCGACACCGGTGCGGACGCCGACCGCGCGCGGCGCATGGGCGCCGAAGGAATCGGCCTGTGCCGCACGGAGCACATGTTCCTCGGCGATCGGCGCCCCCTCATCGAGCGGGTCATCCTGGCCGACAACGCGAGGGATCGCGAGGCCGCGCTGGCTGAGCTGGTCTCGCCACAGACCGACGACTTCGTCGAGCTGTTGACCGCGATGGACGGCCTGCCGACCACCATCCGGCTGCTCGACCCGCCACTCCACGAGTTCCTTCCCGACCGCGCCGAGCTGATGGTCAAGGTTGCGGTGGCGAAGGAGCGGGGCGAAGAGAACCCGGACGACGAGCGCCTGCTCGCGGCGGTCGAGCGGCTCCATGAGTCCAACCCGATGCTGGGGCTGCGTGGCGTTCGCCTAGGCCTGACGGTGCCGGGCCTGTTCGCGCTTCAGGTGCGTGCCGTAGCCCGGGCCGCGGCCCTGCGCGTGAAGGCCGGCGGCGACCCCCGCCCGGAGATCATGGTGCCCCTGGTCGGCTCGGTGATGGAGCTGCACCTGGTCCGCGACGAGGCCGACGCGATCCTGGCCGAGGTCCGCGACAGCGAGGGCGTGGACCTGCAGATCCCCATCGGCACGATGGTCGAGCTGCCACGTGCTGCGCTCACCGCGTTCCGCGTGGCCGAGGCAGCCGAGTTCTTCTCCTTCGGCACCAACGACCTCACCCAGACGACCTGGGGCTTCTCCCGCGACGACGTCGAGGCTGCATTCTTCGCGGCCTACCTCGACAAGGGCGTCTTCACGGTTTCCCCCTTCGAGAGCCTGGACGTCGACGGCGTCGGCCGACTGGTCGACGTCGCAACCCGGGAAGGGCGCAGCACCCGCCCGGGACTGAAGGTCGGCGTCTGCGGTGAGCACGGTGGCGACCCGGAGTCCATCCACTTCTTCCACCGCACGGGGCTGGACTACGTCTCCTGCTCGCCCTTCCGCGTCCCTGTCGCGCGGCTGGAAGCCGGCCGCGCGATGCTCGCCCAACCCGAAGCTCACCCTTCCGACGACCGAATCCTCGGTTCGCCCTAGTGGACGGTCCGGATCAGCTTCTTGTTCACGAACTCCTCGAGCCCGTAGCGACCGAGCTCGCGCCCGAAGCCGGACGACTTGATGCCCCCGAACGGGAGCTCCGGGCTGTCGAGCATGACTCCATTGACGAACACCATGCCGGCCTCGATGCGGTCGGCCACCCGGGCCGCCTGCTCCGGGTCGGTGGCGAACACGTAGGCGCCGAGCCCGAACGGCGTGTCGTTGGCCAGCGTCACCGCCTCGTCCTCGGAGGCGACCCGGAAGACCACGCCCACCGGCCCGAACAGCTCCTCGTGGTAGGCGTCGTTGGCGGGCGTGACACCGGTCAGCACGCCGGGCGCGTACGACGCGCCTTCCCGCTTGCCCGCTGTCGTGAGGGTGGCGCCCTGGAGCACCGCCCGGTCGACCTGCTCCTCGAGCCGCTCGGCTGCCGCCAGCGACGACAGGGGCGCGACCCGGCTCGCGAGCACCGCGGCCGTGAACTTCTCCAGGAACGGCTCATAGAGATCGTCGACGACGATGAACCGCTTGGCGGCGTTGCAGGTCTGGCCGGCGTTGTCCAGACGCGCGCTCGTCAGGTTCGTATGGGCGATTCAGTATCAATCTACGCGGGTGACTTTGAAGCCGTTGAGGAGTGCGGGGAGGTGGGGCGCTTCGGCTGGTTCGAATCAGATGTCGCACGCCTGCGCGGCAGTCAGCGTGCGGCTCCGCGCCCGCCGAGAGCGTCCCGTGCCAGTCTTCGAACATGTCTGAGCGCGATCCTGAACTCACGGCTGCCGATGAACGGGTCTGCTGCACGATCAGGTGACAGGTTGGCGCAAGGGCGAGAGCCCCGGCGCAGGCCAGACTCGGTCACTGGCGGGCGAGCGAAACCACGTTCGGCCAGGTCAGCATGCAGTGGTTTTCTTCACTGCGGTCAAGACTGCAGTTCACACTGCAGCTGGCCAGCGCTGTCGAGCGGCAGGTGTCACCAGTTCGTGCAGCAGACCCGGGCGTCCCTGCAACGAGGTGAGGCAACCTATTGTCAGTTGCGGTACGGGTTGGGTGGCGTTGGGTGGCCGCGTTGTGTTGCGTCGCGCGCGGACCGTACGGTGGCACTGACTCTTTAGGGGGCATGGTGATGATGGCAGAGCAGGACGCCAGCGCTGGAGAGGAGACCAGCCCTGTCGCTCGGCTGCTTGAGGTCGCTGCCCGCAATGCCGACGAACTCCTCGGGGAGTCCAGGACCGAGGCTGCCTCGATCGTGGCCGCGGCGCAGAGCGACGCGGATCGGCTCACCGGGTCGAGCCAGGCTCAGGCGGAACAACTGAAGGCGTCGGCCAGTGCGGAGGCCGATCGGGTCCTGGCTGACGCCCACGCGGAGGCCGAGCGGGTGCGCGCCGAGCTGGAGCGGGCGCGGGCAGAGCAGAGCGCCGAGCTCGACCGGCAGCGCACGACCGTGCTGGGCGACCTGGCCGAGCAGAAGGCAACACTGGAGGCCGAGGTCGCACGGCTGCAGCAGCTTGAGCAGGATCTTCGCGATCGGATGCGCAGCTACCTGACCCAGCAGCTCGCGCAGATCGAGCCGACCACTTCAGGCTGAGGTCTTACCGCGTCGGAGTGTCTCCAGACCGAGCCGGACAACCCGCGCTTCACAGGTCTGCCGCGACGGCACCAAGACCTGGCCGTTCATCGCGGCCCTTTGAAGGGTCGAGCCTCATCGTCGCCCCAAACCACCGAGGCGGTACACCGACCCGCCCAGCGAGAGGCTGATCTGCCGGGCGGTGAGCTCGTCGGCGATTGCCCGGGCATCGGGCAGGGACCTGGCCAAACGGTCGAGCTTGGTGACTACCAGCGTGTCGCCTGCGCGGCAGGCAGCGAGCGCCTCGCGGAGTCCGGGTCGCTCGCGGTTGGTCCCGGTCAGGCCATGGTCGACGTAGATCCGTTCAGGCTGAACACCGAGGTTTAGCAGGGCGTCGCGTTGAGCGGTGAGGTCTTGTTGATCGGTCGAGCATCGGGCGTACCCGACAAGCAGCGCGCTCATGGCGCACCTCCAAGGGTGGGCCCTGCCAGACCACGGACGGGGCCGGCTCGGGCATCGGGCAGCGCCTGACTCAAGCAGCAAGACGCTTCCGGCCTGTGGCTGCAAGGGCGGAAGCCGGCGCACATAGGTCTCGGCGGGTTGCCGCGATGTGCGTCGCGGCAAAGACGAGGTCGAGTTTTGCCCAATATTTTGGCTACACTATGGGCATGACTGCTGTACCCCTTGGCGACGCGCGAGACCGGCTCTCCGAGTACGTCTCGGAGGTCGAACGCACCCATCAACGCGTGACAATCACCCGTCACGGTCACCCGGCCGCGGTCCTCATCTCCGCCGACGATCTCGCCGCCATCGAGGAGACCCTGGAGATCCTTGGAACACCTGGCGCTGCCGAAGCCATTAATGAGGGCCTCGCCGACGCCGCCGCAGGCCGCTTCGCCGACAACGACGCACTCAAGTCCCGCTACGGGATCGCCTGAGTGGCGGAGCGGTACTCGATCCGAGTCACGGCTCGAGCCGAACGCGATCTACAGCGGTTGCCAGAGAAGATCGCTACGGCCTGCGCCGAGTTCATCTTCGGGCCTCTCGCTGACAATCCACAGCGAGTAGGCAAGCCCCTCCGCGGCGAGCTCGCCGGCCTGCACGCTGCTCGCCGAGGTGACTACCGGGTGATCTACGGCGTCGTTGATCACGCCCGCACGGTGGAGATCGTCCATATAGACCGACGCAGCGACGTCTACAGGCGATGAGGAGGCTTCGCCGTCCCGCTCACCGATCCCCTAACGCCACGGACGCACACCCATCGTGACGGTCGGGCCGCTTCGGAGCACGTCTGGATGATGAGCCCTCGCGCTGACCGACAGGTGGCAGCGCATCGCCCCAGCCCTGTCCGTAAGCGATCTCAATGGCGCCGTCCGAGCACACACCAGATCCTCGGCCTCCTGGGCCGTTCCGCGTCCGCTACCCGTTCGTGAGGGCGGCCTTCTCGGTGGCAGCCAACATGTCGGTGAAGTTCGCCGTCAGCATCTTGTCGATCAAGGGGCCCGTGAATCGACCGAGCGGGCCACCCCTGGGCACATATCGGTAGTCGAACGTGGCCAACGTCCCGTTGTCGTCGGGGCCGAGCGTGAGCGTCGACTCGGCCCGCTTGATCGGCACCGACGCACTGGGCTGATTCTGCGTGTCGATCCTGCGACCTTCCTCCCAGGTGGTGACGGTTTCATCCATGCTGCCCATCGGCTTCAGCTCGACGCGGCGGCGAGCGCCCACGCCGCTGGTCTGGTCGCCGATGGCTCTCGTGGCCCTGAGGCCACTCCAATGGGTCGCCAGATTCGGGAAGTCGGCGTACACGGCCCATACGGAACCCGGGGACGCAGACATCGTCCGTTGCACCGTGATGTGACGTTCTGGCATATGGATCACTCCAAGCGTGTGAATGGCTGAAGGGCCCCGTGCTCGAAACCATCCCATGCTCGCGCCACATTCGGTGGTGCCGGTCGAGATGGATGTCGAGGACGAGATCCTCGAGTAGGCCACGGAGGAGACTCCCCAGGGATCGCCGCGCCTGTGAGCAAGCTGGTCGTCCTCGTCGAAGAGGAGCCGCGGGAGGACCAGCCCGCTCGCACATCAGTCCGATAGGTCCAACCCGCCCCGGTAGGCGAACCGGCACCGGACCACATGAGCGCCCTCGACCAGCACCGCGGTGATCGCCGCGAGGGGATCCCTCACCGGGACGCGCTCAACGTCCGGCAGAAGAGCGCGTTTGCGACGAACCGGGTGGTAGTCGGGCCCGCGTCACTGGCGGAATGGGACGCTGCCGCTTCGCGGACATAGCCGATTCGCGGCTACGACGCACCCGCGCCGCGGCAGAAGCGCGCGATCGACGCCCCTTCGCAGCAGTGGTTAGGCGATGGGGTTTCTGCCCGAGGGTTGGACTCAGTCGGAGAGGTGGGAGCGGACGTCGCGTATACCGGCGACGTGGCGCACGGCTTCCTCTATCTGGGTCGCCGCCTCAGGAGACTTGGCCTCGCCGTGCAGGATCGCGACGCCGTTCTCGACCGTTACGTTGATGCGAGAGTTGTGGAGTTGCTTCTCGAGCGGACCAATGGTCGACCGGATGCGGTCGGCGAGAACCGGGTCATCCACCGTCGTGCTGGGGTGCCGTCGGACGGCTCGATACGCAAGGCCTTTGGTTTTGTTCGTGGTGCGATGCATGTACTTGCTGGCGTTCTTGGAGCGCGTGGCGAGCCAGCCACCGATGGCGGCCACCGACACTCCCGCTGCCCACGCCTGTTTGCGCATCTCACGTCCTCCACTTGAGTCTACGTCGCTGTCTGTCCGTAACCGGCACGGTCCTTGGCGGGGCTGCGGCATAGGTCGGGCGCTCCGCCCGAGTCGCGGCATGGTCGGGCGCTTCGCCCCGACAGCAGCAGATCTGGGCGGTGGCCGCCAACGCTTTGGGCGTAGCCGTCCTAGCTCCGATGGAATCGCTAGCGCTCCAGCTTCAGGAGCGCCGCCTGTTCGGTTCCTGGCCCGACAGCCTGATCAGGTGCCGGTCCTCGATTGCCTTCCCGGCTTCGATGTACAGCCCGAACGTGCGGCCCTGTGACTTCAGCTCCGCCCAGGACAGGACCTCGTGGACGCTGCCTGCGCGGGTGACACGGAACTTCTCGGCGGCGCCGGTTTCGGTCCAGAAATACACCCAGTACGCCGGCTCCTCGACGGTGGCGGCGATGGCCCGCGGATCAGCGTGTGCGACCTCCATGGAGCCGATGGTGCCACCGAGCCGGACCCCTCGCACGCGTCGTCTGATTTCTCGGTTCCTTAACCTCCTCGGCGGAGACTCCCATCCAGGAAGATCGTCGAACTGCGAGGCGGTCATGCGACGAGCATGCTGTCGCAACAGCGCCCTGTCATCGGCGACATCGAGTGCGACTGCCGAGTAGAGGGAGCCTGGTGGTGCGAGACACTGCCGTCATGGTCACGGACGTGGGTCGCCTGCTAGATCAGGTTGTGGCCGAGGTGTTCGGCGCGGACGTCGAGTCGACGCTCTCGGTGGATCCAAGGTCCAAGTACGTCCGTCGGGCGGAGTTGAGGGCTACGGACGGTTAGCAGCGGATCGCTGGCCTCAGGATCAGCGCCGGGGGTTGGGCTGACGTCACCATCTTCGATCTGGGCGTCTCTGCCACGGTGGATCTCTGCGATCAGGACGAGGCGGATCAGGAGGCAGCGCTTCGCACCCTCGCGGCCCTGGCGCGCGCGTACATGCGAGGAGAGGGACGCGTCACCTACAAGCGTGGTCTATCGGGCCTCGCCCGGTCTTGACAATCACCGTGAACGGCCGGGAGTGCCGGATGGGACGAAGGGTAAGCCGGGTGCCACCTTCTGTGACTGCGCCCGCCTCAGCCCCCCGCTTCCGGCCTGGGTGCGCGCCCACCAAGTGCTGTGTCGCTGAATGACGGTGGCACCGTCGCGATGTCTGAGGTGGGTGAACGCAGCGTCACAGTCGGATCGCGGCTGGCCCTAAGCACAGGTACTCATGTGATCGAGCAGTGTGCGCCGTACCTTCGGTTCTATGACTGCAAGGGACGAGCGACCCGGTGGTGGACATCCGATCTTGTCCGCCGCCGTGATCGTTGGAGCGTGCCAAGTCGCCATCTTCCTCGCGCTGCCCGGCATCGCCAATCGTTACGACTCCGCCGAGGTGCCGATACAGGACATCTGGTGGCCAGCGGTGATCGCCGTCTGGGCGGAGGCCGTGCTCATCGGTCTGGTGATGATGTTCGCCGAACGAACCCGACCGGTCGGCGTTGGCCTCGTCCTCGGAAGCGTTGCGACGTTCGCTCTGTATTACACATGGCTGGTATTCGTCGTCTCGTCGAGTTTCGCGTGACCAGCTCGAGAACCCAGAACCGTCGTCAAGTGCACGGAACCGCCCGCTAGTGCCGCCTGGCGGCCTGCCGCTCCGACTTCGTGGCCATGCCAGGAACGCTACTCGTGCAGCTCCGCGAGCACGCCGTGCGGCTACTTGTTTCATTGACGTCAGGATCGGTGCCTGGCGAGGCTCGGTCCAGGCGTCCGGTCCGTGGCTCTCTGTGCGGCTGCCCACGACACGTTCGTGTGGCTCACTACTGGCATGCGCGGGCC
>NZ_QXGH01000052.1 GCF_003515065.1 Nocardioides immobilis | reverse complement strand
CTTCTACAACCACCAGCGCCGACACAGCGCGGCGGGCATGATGAGCCCGATCAACTACGAGAACACCGCGGCCCCCGACCGGGAAGCCGCATAGGGAAGCCCTCCACGATTCGGGGGGAACCACACGGGTGGCACCCCCCTGGATTTCGGTCATTCATCTGGGTTTCGCGGTCATTCCTGATCGTGCGTGTGCCCTCACATGATGGTGCCATCTCGCAACGCACTGAAGGAGCGAACGATGAAGACAGACTCGACGCCCGCGGTGGGCTTCATGAACTACGCCGGTGAGCCTCCGAAGAACTACGAGCGGTATTTCGTCCCGACCATTGGCACGGCCTGGGCTACCGCTCTTCTCGAGGTGGCTGGGCTGAGCAGAGGTGAGCGGGTGCTGGACGTCGCGTGCGGTACGGGAGTTGTGACGCGGCGTGCGTCGGAGCTCGTTGGCCCGGAAGGCAACGTGGCCGGGTTGGACGTCAACCCGGGAATGCTCGCGGTCGCCCGATCCGTATGCCCAACCTCGATCGAGTGGCACGAGGCCAGCGGGGAGTCCATCCCGTGTCCGGACGCTTCGTTCGATGTCGTGACGTGCTCGCTGGGCCTGCAGTTCGTGCCGGACCGATCTGCGGCCATGCGCGAGATCCACCGCGTGCTCGCCGACGGCGGACGTGTCGCGACCGCGACTGTCGGTCCGACCCCCCCGGTCTTCGAGATCCTGGCGCAGGCCCTCGCCCGTCACGTGAGTCCGGAAGTGGCCGGATTCATGCGCCACACCTTCTCGCTGCACGAGCATCAGGAACTGCGTGACCTGGCCGAGGGCGCCGGTCTGCGATCGGTCTCGGTGCAGTCCAAGCCGCTGCGCGTCATTCTTCCGCCGCCAAGCGAGTTCCTGTGGCAGTACGTGCACAGCACACCGCTGGCCGGGCCGGTTGGGGAGATCGGCGAGGACGCGCGTGCGGCGCTGGAGCGGGACGTCACGACCGCCTGGCACACCTTCCTCGACGGTGATGCTCTCCGGCTCGACGTCAATGCTGTGTTGACCACTGCGCGGAAATGAACCAGCAGAGCCCGGTGGCACAGAACGGACCCGAGCAGTTCCACGCCAGCTTCCCGAGGCGTTCAACTCAGTACGATCGACAGTGCGTCCAACTGGACGGAACGGACGCACCGCCGGGCAGCAGTTCCAGTCAGGGAACGGCGTACGGCGTTCCTGTGCAAGCGCCGCGGCCGTGCAGCGAGGAGCACCGGAAGCCGATCGCTCATCGGCACGACCGCCCGCGCTGCGGCACTGAGCGTGCGTCTCCTAGCGCGCGCAGAGCGGCATAGGTCGGGCGTTCCGTAACCGCCCTCAGAGCGGCAGAGTCCGTGCGTTGGAGTCCGCCGCACGACCCGGACCTTAAGACGAGTGCTGTGACGTCGACCCGGGCGACTACATGCGATGGGAGCTCCTGGCGGAGGACTTCATCAAGACCGCCGACGTCGTACAAAGCCCGCGCGGCGTCCTGACATTGCACGAAGCCACCGATGGCCAGCCCGAACGAAGTCCGATCTACGTCGAGGTGATGACCCCCAACGGCATGGCACAAGAGCTCCTGGTCGCGCTGCGATCCTCCACCGGCGAGAACTGGGGCACCACGCGCCTAAACCGTGCGCCGGGCGACCCGATGTTCTCCGAGCACGAGATCAACCTCATGTCAGCTGCCGCGCCACTGATCGCCGAGGGAGTCCGTCGGGGACTGCTGGTTGGGGAGGCCACCGAGCCCGAGCAACCGGATGCCCCGGGCCTGGTCGTCCTGACGCTCGACGGTGAAGTGGAGTCGCTGAGCCCCGCCGCGGGTGAATGGTTCTCCCGCCTTCCCGATGACGACGGACGCCAAGACGGGGTGCCGACCAGTGTCCTCGCGGCCGCCACCGCAGCGCTGCGCGACGCCGAACACAGCAAGGCCGGCGGCGGAGCGACGGCGCGGGTACCGATGACCAACGGACGCTGGGCCGTCGTCCAGAGTGCGGTCACGGGCACGAACAGGGACTCGAGGGTGACGGTGATCGATCATCCAGCCGGCGCATCCCGACCGGATCGCGCCGCTGCTGATGTCGACTATGGGCTGACAGTGAGGGAGCACGAGGTGACCCAGCGGGTACTGCGGGGCGGTTCCACGACCGAGCTTGCCAAGGCACTGGGGTTGTCCCCACATACCGTGCAGCAACACCTCAAGAGCATCTTCGAGAAGACCGACGTGAACAGCCGCGGCGAACTCGTCGCCAAGGTCTACTTCGACTGCTACGACCTGCGCACCCGTGACAACCGCAAACGGATACAGGACGAGCAGTACATCCGCGGCGGCCCGAAGGTCCTCACGTAGGGAGAGTCACTTGGAAAAGAAGGACCCATCGCTGCGGCGTTGAACACGACCTGGATTCCGGTCCATGCCAGAGCCGTTTCCTGTATCGGGCCGGGTCATCGCCGCCAGGTAGGACCGCCAGTCGCCGTACCCGGTGATGTCGGTGGCGCCACCGACCGCGTCCGTCGTGCACCCGAAGCCGACGACTGTTCGCCCGTCGGCCAGATCGACCGGGCCGAGCATCATCGGGGCCGGCAACTCGGCGAGGAATCGTCCGAGGGCGCCGGTCGACAACTGCCACACCTCGCCCGGTATCTCTGCGCCGCTGCTGTCGGCGACCCGAGCCAGCCCAGGCTTCGGCGGCGAGGTCGCCAACACTGCGAGCCGGTAGGACGCCGTGGTGGCCGCCGTCCCGACCCATCGCGCTCCGAGCCGGCGCAGTTCATGCTCGAGCGGCTGGCCGACCAGGTGGGCGCCCACCACGAACAGGTCCACAGCCGGGGCACCGGCGCGGACCGGCCATGGGTCGGCTGGCGGCAGTGCGGGGGCGGCAGTGGGCCCGGCGAGGTCGCGGAGATCTGGCGGCGCCACCATCACCCGTTGGGCGAGGTCGAGCGCGACCGCGTCGTGGAAGGGCCGTGCCACCACGGTCACGCCGAACTGGGCGAGAGAGCCGTCCGGTTCGGTGACACAACCCGCAGGGACCGCGACAGCGCAAAGGTCGAAGAGGTTGCAGAAGTTGGTGAACGTTCCGACCCACGCGTTCACCCCGACCGGGTCCGCGGCGACGGCGGCCCGGGTCGGGTGGCCGGGGGCCGTGGGGATCAGCAGCGCGTCGCGTCCGGCCCACAGCGCAGAAGCGCGCGCCTCCAGCACGGCGAGACGCTCCAAGTCCTGTGTCATGGTCGACCCGGTGTGGGCTGCCGCGGCACCGATGATGGCGCTCACCGTCGGGTCGACGGCCGGGTCGTCCCGGTGCGCCTCGATGAAGGCACCGACCGCGGCGTGCCGCTCGGCGACGAGCGCTCCGTCGTAGAGAAGGCGTGCGGCCGCCAGGAAATCGGCGAAGGGAATCGCGTCCACGGTGCAGCCCTGCGCCTGGAGTCGGTCGGCTGCTGCTGTGAAGGCATCGGCCCAGCCGGGTGCGAGCGAGCTGAGGTCGTCGGGAACGGCGACTCGGGCCGCCGTCGGCGCCGCAAGCGGGATGTCGGCCGGCCAGGTCCGGGTGTCGGCTCCGCCCGCCATCGCGCCCATCGCTGTGTTCGCCGTGTCCAGGTCGCGCGCGAGGATCGTCACGGCGTCCCAGGACCGGCACGCCGGCACCACGCCCGAGGTCGACACGGTCCCCAGCGTCGGCTTGATCCCGACGATGCCCTGGAACGCGGCGGGGACGCGTCCTGAGCCGGCCGTGTCGGTGCCGATCGCGATGTCGGCCATGCCGAGCGCCACCGCCACAGCCGACCCCGAACTCGAGCCGCCCGACACGAAGTCGGGCCGCCGCGAGTCGCGCACCCCTCCGTACGGAGAGCGCTGGCCCACGAGGCCGGTCGCGAACTGGTCGAGGTTCGTGACACCCACAACCGTGGCACCCGCCGCGCGCAGGCGTGCCACAGCCGAGGCGTCCTCGCGCGCGGGGCCGTCGGCGAACGCGGGGCAGGCCGCGGTGGTGGCGAACCCCGCGACGTCGACGTTGTTCTTCACGGCGAGGAGCAGGCCCGCGAGCGATCCGCCCGCCGCAACGCGGTCCGAGTGTTCGGCTGCGGCCTCGGGCTGCGGGACTACTTCGATGAACACCTCCGGCCGGCCGGCCGCGATCGCGGCGTACGCCGTCGGAATCCGTGCGGAGGACGCGCCGCTCATGCCGCGACCTCCTGGGCCGGTGCGAGCACGACCAGCGCGTCGCCCGGTGCCACCTGGGAGCCGGGAGTCGCGAGCACCTCGGTCACGATGCCGGCGTGCGGTGCCGTCACGGGTGCCTCCATCTTCATCGCCTCCAGCACTGTGAGGACGTCGCCTGCGGCAACGGTGTCTCCTACGCCGACCCGCACCTGCCACACGTTCGCCACGAACGGGGCGTCCACGCGGGCTCCGCCTTCCGGGACCAGGACATCCGCGGCCTCGGGGACTGCGGCGCCCGCTGCTGCCTCGGCGCGGTCGAACTCACCCGATGCCTCCCACGCATAGCGCTCGGCGCCGAACGCCGACTGCTGGCTCGCCTTGAAGGCGGCGATCGACTCCGCGTTGTCGGCCAGGAACTGCTCGTGCTTCGCCAGGGAGAACTCGCCGTCGGTGATGTCGAGCGAGCCTCGCCCTGCAGCGATGTCGGCGCGGAGGTCGAGGAGCTCCTCGGGCGAGACGGGGTACCAGCTGATTCGGTCGAAGAACCGCAACAGCCATGGCGTCCCCTCCTCGAAGCCCCCCGGCGTGCGGTGGCTGCTCCAGACCTGGATGGTCCGGCCGACGAACTGGTAGCCGCCCGGCCCCTCCATGCCGTAGATGCAGAGGTAGCTGCCGCCGATCCCGACCGAGTTCTCCGCGGTCCATGTCCGGGCCGGGTTGTACTTCGTCGTGACCAGCCGGTGGCGCGGGTCGAGCGGGGTCGCAACCGGGGCACCGAGGTAGACGTCCCCGAGACCGAGGACGAGGTACGACGCGTCGAAGACCGTCGCGTAGACGTCGTCGACCGACGGGAGACCGTTCACGCGACGGATGAACTCGATGTTCCAGGGACACCACGGGGCATCATTGCGGACGCCTGCCATGTACCGCTCGATGGCTTCGCGAGTGGCCGGGTCGTCCCAGCTCAGTGGCAGCCGGACCGAGCGGCTCGGCACGACGAGCTCGGACACGGCAGGAAGTGTCGCCTCGAGCTCGTGGAGCAGGTCGACCAGCTTCGGGACCGGCAGCACGTCGGGGTCGACGTGGACCTGCAGCGACCGAATCCCGGGCGTGAGGTCGACGATGCCGGTGAGCCCTCCGGCGCGTTGCTCGTCCAGGGCGGTGTGCAGCGCGTGCACCCGGGCGCGCAGGCGGAGGTCCAGCACGAGGTCGCCGTACTCGACGAGGACGTTGTCGTCGCCGCTGCGGCGGTAGACGACCGGTACGTCGCCTTCGAGCCGGCAGAGGACTCCCGCGTCACCGTCGCCCGCGGCGTCGTACGACGGCAGCGCCAGCACGCGGCGTGAGGGTGCTGCCGCGAGCCGCACGGGTACGAACCGCACGGTGTCGCCGGGTCGAAGCTGGCCGAGCTTCCAGCGGTCCGCGGTCACCACCGTGACCGGGCAGACGAACCCACCTAGGCTCGGACCGTCGGGCCCGAGCAGGATCGGGGTGTCACCGGTGAAGTCGAGCGCGCCGACCGAGTATGCGTTGTCGTGGATGTTCGACGGGTGGAGGCCAGCCTCCCCGCCGTCCGCGCGTGCCCACGTCGGCTTCGGGCCGACCAGACGGACTCCGGTGCGGGCAGAGTTGAAGTGCACCTCGTAGTCCGTGCCCAGGATCTCCTCGATGTCGGACCGCGTGAAGAAGTCAGGCGCGCCATGTGGGCCTTCCGTGACCGCCAGCTCCCAATGGCTTCCGAAGACCGCCCGTTCCGCCTCGGCCACCGGTCCCCCGGCTACGACCGGCGCGTCCAGGGTCGTGCGGAGAACATCTCCGGGTCGGAGCGCCCGCCCGCCGTGCCCACCGAAGCCGCCGAGCGTGAAGGTCGCCGCCGAGCCGAGGTAGGAGGGCACGTCGAGGCCGCCCTCGAACGCAACGTAGGTCCGCAGTCCCGCGGTGGTATCACCGATGTCGAGCAGGGCGCCAGCCGGCACGTCCACCGGCTCCCACATCCGGACCGGTCCACCGTCGATGGTGACGGCGGCGGGCGCGCCGGTGACGCAGACCGTCGTCGCATGGGTGAACCTGAGCGCCGGACCGCCCGCGGTGCACTCGAGGCCGGCGGCATTCTCGTGATTGCCGATGGCGCGGTTGGCCAGCCGCAGCGAGCGCTCGTCCATGGCGCCGGACGGTGGCACGCCGACCTGCCAGAGCCCGGTGCGGCCCCATGCGTCCTGGACGGTTGTCATCAGGCCGTGGCGTTCCACGAAGATGCGGGGCTCGGGGTCGCGCTCGGCGGGCACCATGTCGTCGAGGGTGCGCGTGGTGTGGGTGACGGACCGGAGCTCGGCGAGCCCGGTGATTGCGCGCAGCATTCCGAGGTTGACCTCGATACCGTCGATCCGCGTGTCGTTGAGAGCCGCGCCGAGCCGGTCCAGCGCGGCCTCCCGATCGTCGGCGGCGACGATCACCTTGGCAAGCATGGGGTCGTAGGCCGTCGGCACATCCGTCCCGGTCTGCACCCATGCGTCGACGCGGACCCCGTCGCCGGACGGGAAGTCGACCCGGGTCAACAGGCCGGCCCCCGGCCGGAAGTCCAGCCTCGGATCTTCGGCATACACGCGTGCCTCGACGGCGGCACCGGACACCGGCACCTCTCCCCTGTCCCCGCCGCCGACGTAGGGGTCGAGCATCGTGGTGTCGCCAGCCGAGAGCCGGAGCATCCAGTCGACGAGGTCGACCCCGGTCACCGCCTCGGTCACCGGATGCTCGACCTGCAAGCGGGCGTTGACCTCCAGGAAGGAGGCCTCGCCCCGGTCAGCGTCGTACACGAACTCGACGGTGCCCGCCGATCGGTAGCCCAGCGACCCGGCGAGGTCGCGCGCCGCACGGTGAAGCTCCGCGCGAAGCGCGTCAGGCAGCAAGGGGGCAGGTGCCTCCTCCAGGACCTTCTGGTTCCGCCGCTGGAGAGAGCAATCCCGGTCACCGAGGGAGACCACACGGCCGGTCCCGTCCCCGAAGACCTGGACCTCGACATGACGCGCGCGGTCGACATACCTCTCCGCGAAGACACCCGACGACCCGAAGCTGGTCTCGGCCATGCGGGTGACGCTCGCGAATCCAGCGACGAGCTGCGCGCGGTCACGGCAGACGATCATGCCGATCCCACCCCCGCCGCCGGTGGCCTTGAGGATGACCGGGTAGCCGATTCCGCCGCTCGGATCCTCGACGAGCGCGACCGCCTCCTCGGCATCGCGCAGCAGGCCGGTTCCCGGGAAGACCGGTACACCGGCCGCTGCCGCCGCCTCGCGGGCGGTGTGCTTGGCGCCGAAGACCCGGAGCTGTTCGGAGGTCGGGCCGACGAACGCGAGACCGGCTGCCTCGACCCGCTCGGCGAAACCGTCGTTCTCGGAGAGGAACCCGTAGCCCGGGTGAAGCGCCGTCGCCCCGGTGGTCGCAGCAGCAGCGAGCACGGCGTCGGCCATGAGGTAGGACTGCGCCGGTGGCGTCGGGCCCAGGAGGACCGCCTGGTCGGCCATCCGCACGTGCGCAGCGCCGCGGTCGACCTCGGAGAAGACCGCGACAGTGAGCCAGCCGGTGGCCCGGGCGGTGCGGATGATCCGGCAGGCGATCTCGCCGCGATTGGCGACGAGCAGAGTGCCGGTCTCGGCGGTCTCAGACATTGGAACTCACGATCATCTGGGCGCGGCTCGGGTCGAAGCCGTTGCAGGGGTTGTTGACCTGGGGGCAGTTGGAGACGAGGACGAGGGTGTCCTTCTCCGCGCGCAGGCTCAGCGAGAGTCCCGGCGCCGAGATGCCGTCCACGATCCCGAGGGCACCATCCGGGTCGACAGGGACGTTCATGAACCAGTTGACGTTGGGGACGTGGTCGCGCTTGCCCATGCCGTAGCGCGAGAGCTCGCGCAGGAAGTTCTCCGCGCATGCATGCTGCGGGTAGGTGTGGTGGCCGTAGCGGAGCGTGTTCGACTCCTTGCTGCAGGCGCCACCGAGGGTGTCGTGGCGGCCGACCTCGTCGGCGACGACGGTCAGCAGAGGGGCGTACTCGTTGTCGCGCAGCACCGAGCCGGTCGTGAGGAAGACCGACTCCTGGCCCTGCAGCGTGGCCTGTGCCGAGTAGGCGCGGGAGGTGTCGTGCGCGTCGTACGCGAGGAAGTCGACGGCCTGGTTGCCGTCGAGGTCGACGATCGCCAGGACCTGCCCGGCGGCCAGCGTGTAGGACCAAGGGGCGCGCGGGCGCACCGTCTCGCGGTGGATCTCGGTGGAGGTCGTCGGTCGGGAGCTCACAATCCCAGCCCCTTCCGGTAGTCGAGGGTGTTCTCGAACCCGCGCCGCCCTTCCGGGGTTGCGTGCCAGCTGTCGTCGGCCGGACCGGTCGGCGATCCTTGCCACGCGGTCACCTGCAGCGGCGACACGGTGTACGCCGGCCGCGGGTCGATCGGGTGCGGGGCGTTGGCCACCAGCACCACAAGTGGAAGCTCCGCGCGCAACAGCACGCTCCGCCCGGCACCGGCCGATCCCTTCCAGACCGGTCGTCCGTCGGCATCGATCCGCACGCCCTTGAAGAACGAGACCGACGGCGGGAGGTCGCGCCGCCCGAGCCCGTGCTTGACGCCACCGAGGAGGAGCAACTCTCGCCCCGCCGGCGAGGGGCCCTCGGGCGAGCCGTCGCCGTAGCGTTCCTCATTGCGAGCCTGCGACGAGGTCCCGTACATCGTGTCGTGCATGCCCGATTCGTCCGCCAACACGGAGGCGAGCACTCGCCCCTGGTCGGAGAGCAGGAGATAACCCGGCCCAGCGTAGGCCTGCCACTGCACCTTGACGGTGTCGGCTACGTTCAGCCGCTCCCACGGCTCGAGCGCGTTGAAGAGCAGCAGGTGCGCGCAGGCGTCGCCCTCGACGTCGGTGAGTCGGATGGTGGTGCCGACCGCAACCCGCCGGTGGGCATAGCCGCCCCTGGCGACGAGATCGGACCACACCACGTCCTCGGGCGCGACCCCTTCCGGCGGTGGCGCGGATGCGGCGGGAACCGTCGGTCGGATCCGGTCGCCGCGCGCGAGCGACTCTGTCTCCTGGGCGCGCGCATGGTCCCGGGCTCCTGCGGTGGTCGCCGTCTCGGAGGGGGCGGTGGTGGGCATCATCAGGCGGGCTCCTCTGTCGACTTTCGATCAAACGACAGAAACTCTGCATGTCGTGACGACCCGGCACCAGCATCCGGTCGTTAACTCTGCGTAACACCGCTCGAGTAGGTTCGGCGCATGGCGAAGTTGGGACGACCGCGCGCAAAAGGGCCGTCAGAGTCGGGACGGTCGACCGAGGAGGACATCCTCCTAGCGGCAGCGAAGCTCTTCACCGAGATCGGCTACGGCAGCACCAGCACCCACCGGCTCGCCGACGAGGCCGGGCTGTCCCAGGCGACGATGTACCACTACTTCGCCGGCAAGAAGGACGTCCTGCTGGCGCTCCTACTCGAGACCGTGAGGCCGTCCGTCACGTTCGCCCAAGCGGTCGTGCCACGCCCCGAGCCCACTGCGGCCCGCATCTGGGCACTCTGTGCGTACGACGCTCGCCTACTTCTGTCAGGACGCCACAACGTCGGCGCGCTCTACCTGGTGCCCGAACTGTCGGACGACCACTTCACCCCCTTTCATGCCGAGCGGAAGAAGCTCTACATCGCCTACCGCAAGCTGGTCGGCGAGGCACTCGGGCTCGGCGCCCGCG
This sequence comes from Nocardioides immobilis, assembly GCF_003515065.1. GTDB lineage: Bacteria > Actinomycetota > Actinomycetes > Propionibacteriales > Nocardioidaceae > Nocardioides > Nocardioides immobilis. The sequence continues at coordinate 19,937 of NZ_QXGH01000052.1, read as the reverse complement.
AAGCGCATCCCCTGGCTAGCGCGGCATTCGGGCTCGTCGAGTCAGTGATCCTCCGGCGGCGGACCGAGGGTCGACTGCCGCAGTCCACGCCCCCGCTGATCGCTGACAGTGCGTTGCGGATCCTGGGGCTCGACCCAGTCACGCACTCCGCGGGGGACGCACTGGTCGAGGAGATCGGCGCCGAACTACCTGTCGATTAACAGAAACGTCACGAAGCGGCGCGATGCCGCGAAACCTGGTGGCGGCTCAATGGTGACCAGTTTCTATCGATCGACCGAAAAGCGGCGCGGTCGATGGGCATCACCGACAGGAGCCTCCCGTCATGATCATCACCGGAGTCGGACTCACCGTCCTCCTCGTCCTCGTCGTCGGCATCGCGGTCGCACGAAAGGTCGACGGCGACAGCGCCAATTACCTCGTCGCCGGCCGCCAGCTCGGCGTACCCCTCGTCGCTGTGGCACTGGGCACCGCGGCCGTCGACAGCAACGCCACGATCGGCAACACCGACCTCAGCTCATCCTTCGGCTTCTGGGCCGGCGCCTCCCTGGCCCTCGGCCTGGCGGTCTGCCTGCTCATCGCCGGCATGTTCCTCGCCGCGCCCATGAACCGGATGGGCCTCTTCACCCTCGCCGACTTCTTCGCGCGGCGCTACGACCGGCGGATGGAGGTGCTTGCCTCCATCCTGATGATCTTCGCGTTCACGATCCTGCTGGCGGGCAACATGGTGGCCTGCGGATTCCTCTTGGAGTACTTCACGAGCATGCCCTACGAGCTCGGCGTGGTCCTCGCCATCTGCCTCGTGCTCGCCTACACGGTGGGCGGCGGCCTGTTCTCCGACGCCTACACCGCGGTCATCCAGGCCGTGATCACCGTCATCGCCACGGCAGCGCTCTTCCTTTGGTTCGCCGCCGAGTACGGCATCGCCATCCCAGACGGCCTCGGCCCGTTCGACCTCGGTCAACTGACCGACAGCGCGCAAGGAGCACCGATCAACTGGGCAACGCTAATCGCACTCGGCATCGGCGATCTGGTCGCGATCGACTTCATGCAGCGCATCTTCGGCGCCAAGAGCCCCGCAGCCGCTCGCCGGTCCTGCTTCATCGCCGCCGGCGCCACCGCCGCGATCGGCACGGTCTGGTCGCTGGTCGCCCTCAGTTCCGTCTCAGCGCTGGGGCTCAGCACTGCCGACGGCCCTGTCATGTTCCAGCTGCTCGACGGCTACGCGCCAGCGATCCTCGCGGTGCTTGTCCTCTCCGGGGTCGTGGCGGCGTCGTTCTCCACTGCATCCGGCGCGGTCCTCGCCACCTCGGCCGTTGCGGTCCGGAACCTTGCGGGCGTCACCCGCGAGGTCGCGCCCGGGCACGCCGACCCGCTGCTCAAGTGGACCCGCGTCGCGATGCTGCCAGTCGTCGCCGTTGGCGCGCTCCTGGCCGTCCGGGTCAGCCAGACCGGCATCCTGCTGACCCTGGCCTTCGACCTGATGCTGGCCTGCCTGGTGGCACCGTTCGTGCTCGGACTGTTCTGGAAGGGCGCCACCACCACCGGAGCACTGGTCGGCACGACGGTCGGGCTCACGGTCCGGATCGTGTTGCTGGCCCTGACGCCGACGATCTACGGCCTGCCGAACGACATCCTCTACATCGACAACTCGGTCGTGGGCGCGGGCCTCGACGGATGGGTGACCCTCATCGCCTTCGCGGCCGGCATCGGATCCTTCGTGAGCGTCTCCGCGCTCACGGCGAACCACGCACGCGAGGAGGTCGAGCTGCGGCACGAGGACCGACTCGCCCCGGCGCCCGCCTGACCGACCGTTCCGTATATCGATACGATCGATTCGTTTATCGGAACGACCGGCGATCGGTGTCCGTTGGGTCGAGCGGGACCATCTGAATGTCAGCAGCTCAATGTGGAGGGTTTGCGCATCACTGCGCTGTTGACCGAGAACCAGACCGTCGCTGAGGTCGCATCCCGCTACGGCGTGCACCGCTCCTGGGTGTACCGCCTCAAGGCCCGCTACGAGGAGGTCGGCGAGGCTGCCTTCGAGCCGATCTCGAGGCGTCCGAACAACTCCCCGAACGCGACACCACCGGCGACGATCTAGCTGGCGCTGCGGCTGCGCAAGGAGTTGGCCGAGGCCGGTCACGACGCCGGCGTGGACACCGTGCGCTGGCACCTCGAACACCACCACCAGCTGGCGTTGTCACGGGCGACGGTCCACCGGATCCTGGTCCGGAACTCGGCGGTGGTCCCGGACCCGTCGAAGCGACCGAAGTCCTCCTACCTGCGGTTCGAGGCCGAGCAGCCCAACGAGACCTGGCAGTCCGACTTCACCCAATATCGGCACACCCCACCCGACGGCACTCCCGGCGTCGATGTCGAGATCATCACCTGGCTCGATGACCACTCCCGCTACGCCCTGCACATCAGCGCCCACACCCGTATCACCGCACCGATCGTGCTCGCCACGTTCACCGAAACCGCAGGCCAGCACGGCTATCCGGCGTCCACGCTGACTGACAACGGCATGGTCTACACCGTCCGGTTCGCCGGCGGCCGCGGCGGCAAGACCAAGCTCGAGGTCGAGCTCCGACGACTCGGGATCACCCAGAAGAACTCCCGTCCCAACCACCCCACCACCTGCGCAAGGTCGAGCGGTTCCAACAGACGATGAAGAAGTGGCTACGCGCCCAGCACGTCCAGCCCACCACCCTGGCCGAGCTGCAAGCCCTGCTCGACCAGTTCCGCAGCGAGTACAACACCCAGCGTCCGCATCATTCCCTGCCTCACCGGGCCACCCCGGCAGCCGCTTATGCAGGCCGTCCGAAAGCCGGACCCGGTGACCGCAGCAACGACACCCACGACCGCGTCCGCGAGGACCGCGTCCGCGAGGACCGCGTCCGCGAGGACCGCGTCCGCGAACTCACCCGGGAACTGGCCTGACGGCCTTGCTCTCGACGCCGGTCAGAACCCGGTCGGGACGCAGAGGCCGAGGTCGCGGCTGGTGGTGGTCGCCATCGCCTCGGCGGGCCCGATGTAGTGGTTGAGCAGGGTGCCGAGGTCTCGGTGTCGCGTCTGCGCGGCGATCCTGTCGATCGGGGCGCCGTTCATGGCGGCCGTGGTGGCGTGTCCGGCGCGGAGTGAGTGACCCGAGACCGGCATGCCGTCGAAGCCGGCCGCGTTGGCTCGTTCCTGCACGGTTCTGCTGATCGCGCCCGGACCGATCCGCTCGCTCGTGGGATGGTTTTTCCACAGGACGCGCGTGAAGAGGGGGCTTGGTACGTACTATGCCGCGGTTTGCCCGCTTCGACCGAGTATTCGGGAATAGCCGCGGACCAATGCTCGTCTGCATACACGTCCCGATCAGGCCTGAGGCAAGTAGTAGGGCGCTGCCCACACCGCCCACCAGCGTTTATGGGAGGGTCCTCATGCCGACACCGGGTAGTGACTTTGGATCGCAACCCGGTTCCATGCGTTCATCACAATGGCCAGCCATCTGATGGCGGAGACTTGGTCGGCGGTTAGGGACCCGGCGAGCTCCCGGCGCTTCGTGGCCGCAGTCAGCTGGGTGGTGTCTTCGGCGATCTGGAGGGCCGCCTCTTCGACCGGGGAGAAGTACTGAGACTCCCACCAGGCCGCGAGGACCGCCAGCCGATCTGCGGACTCGCCCTTGGCGACAGCATCACGGCTGTGGGCGCGTAGGCAGAAGGCACAGCCGTTGATCTGGGAGACGCGGATCTTCACGAGTTCGGCGAGCAAGGGGCTGAGACCTGCCTCGGCGAACGCTGCCTCAGCGTGGGTCGAGAGGCCAAGCAGCTGCTTGTAACTGTCGGGGTGGATCTTGCCGATATTGACGTGTTCCATGTTTGCTTCCTGATGACTGGGTTGGCGGGGAGGTTGGGTCGTGCCTGCGGGGCGGCCACATGGCCGCCCCGCAGGGAGGGGTCAGGCGGCCTCGGCGACCAGCTGGACCTCGATGTTTCCGCGCGTCGCCTTCGAGTAGGGGCACAGCTGGTGGGCCTCATCCATCAGGCTGGCGAGCGTTGCCCGGTCGACGTCTATGGTCTGCGCCCGCAGGACGGCTCCGAGCCAGAAGTTGTCTCCTTCCGCGAACAGGGAGATCTCGGTGGTGACGTCGACGTTGCTAAGCTTGATCCCCTGACTGGACGCGGCCCGGTCGAGGGCGCCGCGGAAGCAGGACGACCAGCCCGCACCCAACAACTGCTCCGGTTGGTACCGTCGCCAGCGCCTCCCATCTCCTTGGGGAAGGCGTGCTTGACGTTGAGGTTGCCGTCGCCGGAGATGCTGCGGCCCCCGTGGCGGCCCTCGCCGGTGGTGGTGATGACGGCGGTGTACTTCGGTGTCATTCTCTTTTCCCCTTCCGATGGTGGTCAGTTCGCCTGGGCGGCGTTGACCGGGCTTGTTGTGTTGGCCTTTACGGCCTGGACAAGGGCGGCCGCGACGCCGAGCACGATCACCGTGGCGGTGTAGATCTCGACCGTCGTGACCAGGCCCAGGTGCGGGGCGAGCTGCCCGGCGGCGATGACAGGCACGCCGAACGCGAGGTAGGCAACGGTGTAGAGCGAGGCGAAGGTCGCCGCACGTTCATGAGGCTGAATCGCGGGTGCAATCAGGCGGATGGTGCCGCCGAAGGTTCCACCGAAGCCGAAGCCGCCCACCACTGCGCCGAGCCAGACCAGCAGAACGACGTGGGTGAGGACCCCGACGAGGACCAGCGCCATGCCTACGGCGACCAACATGCCGCCGACCCGGGTGCCCCATCGGGGAGCCCGCTTCGCGAACCAGAAGCCGGCAACCGCCGCGACGAAAGGCCCCAGGAACGCGGTGAAGCCCGAGACGAGGCCACCGGAGAGGTCGAAGTGGAGCCGCAGGATGGTCGGGGCCAGACCGAGGAAGAAGGCCGGAGTCATCCACGCACCCACGAGGCCGGGCACTGCCCCGATGAAATCGGACCTGACCGCACTCGGGAGGCTCAGCCTAGGAGCTAGCGATGCCCAGGCGCCCGGGCGGCTAGCTCCAGTTTCGGGAGTGAAATGGACGAATGCCGTTGACGCGGCGAACGCGATCCCGAGCGCGACAAAGACGATCGTGTTGGCGTTGTCCAGCCACTCGACCGCGGCCCCGGTGAGAAGTGCGCCGATCCCGAGCCCGCCGGCGACAGAGGCCGCGGCCAGCCCGCCAGCCAGCACCTTGAGCCGGGCGGGCGCGGCCTCGACGATGGCTGCGCTGAACGCGCTCGTCGCCACACCGGTCGCGAATCCCTGGATCGCGCGGGCGACGATCACCCAGGTGATCGACGACGCGAAAACGAAGACGGCGATCGAAAGGAGCTCCCCGTACAGCGCGGCGAGCAGGACGGGCCGCCTGCCGATGTGGTCGGAGAGTGAGCCGCCGATCAGGAGTGCGCCCAGCAGCCCGAGCGCATACACGGAGAAGGCGAAGGTGAGAGTGCCGGGACCGAATCCCCACTGCTGCTGCTGCAGGGCCAGCAGGGGCGTTGGGGCGCCGGCCGCTACGAAGAAGAGCGCGAAGGTGGCCGCCAACCCGATGAAGGCAGAGCGTGCGCTCGAGGTGGTGTTCATGGAAGCCTCCGCTTAGACAGGGTTGTCTAGTACGGATCAGATTAGACAGATCTGTCCAAAGAAGTCAAGGCAATCTTAGACAGATCTGTCTGATACGCTCTCCCCATGGCCCCGAAACGTCCATCTGCCCGCGAGCGGTTGCTCCAGACCGCCGACCGGCTCTTCTATGCCGAAGGAGTGCACGCCGTTGGCATCGACCGGATCATCGAGGAAGCCGGTGTGGCCAAGGGATCGCTGTTCTACAACTTCGCCAACAAGGAAGCGTTGGTCGAGGCGTACCTCGACGGCCGTGACCAGCAGCGGCGGACCCGAGTGCAGAAGTACCTGGATGTCCTAGAGGACCCCCTCGAGAAGATCCTGGCGGTGTTCGACGCCCTGCAGGAGGCAGTGGAACTGCCTGGCTGGAACGGCTGCCCCTTTGCCAATGCCAACGCCGAGGCACCAGCCGGCGGGATGGAGGCCCACGCGCTGAAACGCTTCCGCGGATGGATGTCAGATCTGCTCCTGGGGCTCACCCGTGAAGTGGGCTTCAAGGACCCTTCGACCGTCGCGAGCAAGCTTGTCGTCCTCTACGACGGCGCGGTTGCCAACTCCAACCTTGATGCTCACCCTGGAGCTGTTCGCATCGCGCGAGACATGGCGGCACAAGTGCTCAGCGACGCCGTCCGGGACAGTGGCGACCGGAAACCTTCCCGAGTCTGACCGGAAACGGAGCAGTAGGTCGCCGCTGTTGTGTTGCACGTGTGATCTCGAACTCGACGCCGCCCGTCCGATCACCACCATCAACGGCGCCATCCAGACGGAGCCGGCAACCGCACCTACCACTGGGGGCAGACCCGGCGTCTCCTCCGCCAGGGGTTCGGCTTGCGAAACGATTTGATGCAGGCGACGCAAAGCCCGCTGCACTTCGCCCAGTAAGACTTGCCGTCGGTTCACTTCTAGCGCGCGGCAAGTTGTTATCCGCAATCGGCGGGCGAGCTGGCCAAGTCAGCCAGCCTGTCGGTCAGTTCGGTTATGCCTGGCCAGCGCGCGCCCGATCATCGAGTTGCATCCATGCCTATGGACGCCAGTGGCCAGTTACACCGGAAATCTGACGCTCCTCCTGCTGGCAGAGTGGAGTCCAGCAGAGTGGTGTACGACGGACCTGAGTGAGTGCGTGCCTCCAACGTAGGCGCGGCCACCGGGTGGATCCTTCGAGTGATCTGCGAAAACCGACTCGAAGAAGGAACACCGCGATGACCGCTGTACCCAGTATCGACCCTGCCCGCTTCCTAAACTAGCAGCTGTCCCAGGCCAGTCCTGACCTGATGCGTGATCTGCTCACCACGTTCGTCAACGCACTGCTCGGCGCGCAGGCTGAAGCGGTGTGCGGCGCCGGCTATGGCGAGCGGACCCCGGAGCGGGTCAACTCCCGCAACGGCTACCGACACCGCGACCTGGACACCCGGATGGGCACCCTCGACGTCGCGGTCCCCAAGCTCCGCACCGGGTCGCTGTACCCGGAGTGGCTACTCGAGCGCCGCAAGCGTGCCGAACGCGCGCTCACCTCGGTGGTGGCGACCTGCTACTTGCTGGGTGTCTCGACCCGGCGGATGGACAAGCTCGTGCAGACCCTCGGGATCACCGGGCTGTCGAAGTCCCAGGTCTCGGTGATGGCCAAAGAGCTCGACGAGCACGTCGAGGAGTTCCGCACCCGACGGCTCGAGGAAGCCGGGCCGTTCACGTTCGTGGCCGCCGACGCCCTGGTGCTCAAGGTCCGCGAAGGCGGCCGGGTGGTGCCGGTACACGTGCTGATCGCCACCGGCGTCAACGCTGACGGCCACCGCGAGATCCTCGGCGTCCAGGTCACCAGCAGCGAAGACGGCGCCGGCTGGCTCGGGTTCTTCCGCGACCTGACCGCCCGCGGCCTGTCCGGGGTCAAGCTCGTCACTTCCGACGCCCACGCCGGACTCACCGCCGCGATCAGCGCGACCCTGCCCGGCGCCGCCTGGCAACGCTGCCGTACCCACTACGCCGCCAACCTGATGTCCATCACACCGAAGAGCTCTTGGGGGTGGGTCAAGGCGCTCCTGCACTCCATCTACGACCAGCCCGACGCCGAGGCTGTGCACGCCCAGTTCGACCGCGTTCTCGACGCCCTGCACGAGAAGCTCCCCACCGTCGCGGAGCATCTCGAGGACGCCCGCGCCGACATCCTCGCCTTCACCGCGTTCCCCAAGGAGATCTGGCGTCAGATCTGGTCGAACAACCCCCTATCCGTTAACCGGCCCTCAGAGGACACGCTCCTGTTAGCGGCGTGAGGTCCCTGCGGTGGCCTGCTGGCAGGTCAATGCTGACGGTGGATGAAGGGAAGCTGCGATGACGGTGTCGGTACAGGTTGTGGATGGCGAGCACTGTTTGGTCGGCGACTGGCCCGGGATCGGAGTAGGGAACGAGTTCCTGGCGCATCTACGGGCGCGGGCCTTCTCGCCGGCGACGGTCCGGGCCTATGCCTTCGACTTGGTCAACTTCGCCCGGTTCCTCGACGAGCGGGACGTCGCGCTGGGTTCGGTCGAGCCGATGGACGTCTTCGCGTGGGTCGACTGGCAGGGCGCCCGCACACCGGGGTCGGGGAAGGTGGTCCGGCTCGCACCACGCAGTGCCGCGCCCGCGACGATCAACCGCAGGGTCGCCGCAGTGCGCGCGTTCTTCGAGTTCCTGGTGATGAGCAAGGCCTGTGCGGCGAATCCGGTCCCCGCACCGCGTCGGGGTCAGGGGCTGCGGCCCACCGCCCGGGGCATGCTCGGCCATCTCGGCCCGGGTCGTGCACGTGGCGGCGGGCGTCTGGTGCGTGAGCAGCGTCGGCTTCCGGAGTCGCTGGATCTGGCCGAGGTGCAGGCCTTCATGTCGGGGTTGCGGACCCATCGGGACCGGGCGATGGTGCTGGCCATGCTGCTGGGCGGCCTGCGTTCGGCAGAGGTCCGCGGTTTGCTGATCAAGGACGTCGACCAGGGACGACGACGGCTGCGGGTGGTCGGCAAGGGTGGACGGGAACGGGTGGTCCCGGTCGACGCCGCGTTCTTCGCCGAGCTGGTCGCCTATCTGCGTCACGAGCGACCCCGCGGACTCACCACCCCGGAGTGCTTCGTGGTGCTGCGCGGACCCACCACCGGCGCGCCGGTCAGCGAAGCGGGGCTACGGGCGCTGTTTCGGCGGCACCGGGACACCTCGGGAGCGACCAGGGTGCGACCGCACCGGCTGCGGCACACCTACGGCACCGAGCTTGCCGTCGCAGGGATCGACCTGCTGGCGTTACGGGAGCTGATGGGCCACGTCAGCCCGGAAACCACCAGCAGGTACGTGCATCTCTCCACCGAGCACCTGGCTGCCGAGTACGCGGCCGCCCGGGCGACCCTGAGTGACGTCCGGTGAGCACCGCCGTCGCAAGGACCGCGACCACAGCAGATCACGACTGGATGAGTGCCTATGTCGAGCACTGCCAGCGGCTCGGCTGCGGCGACCGGGCGCTGCGGGACCGGCTTCGCAGTGCCCGCGGGTTCCTCGCTGTCCATCCGGATCCGTGGGTCTGGATGGATCAGCCGGCCACGTCACGGGTCACCGAGCTGCGCCGCACCCGCGCGTGGCCGCTGCTGGTGTTCCTCATTGGCACCGGCCGGCTACGGCTCGACCTCGAGTTGGCCGCGGCCAAGAACCTCACCGGACTCGGCGCCATCGTCGAAGCCCGCCATGCCGAGGACTTCGCCGCCGCACGCGCCGCCGGCCATCGGCTGGGCTGGACCGCAGCCTGGGTCGAGACCGTGCTCGGTGACTGTCTGGCGGTCCTGTTGGCCTGGCACGGCGGCGCCGTCGCCGACCTCAACCAGCAGGTCTTCGCCGAGTTCGACGAGCAGCTGGGCCAGACGATGCAGCTGTCGCGGTCCTCGCTGCGTGCCTACCGGGCCCGGCTGGCCAGCCTGCGACAGCTGATGTTCGAGATCGGCGTCCATGACGCCCCGCCGCGGCGCCGGCCTTGGTCCCGGACGCTGGAGCAGCGCTTCGCCGAGGTCGCTATGGCCGAGGCGATCCGGACAGTGATGCTGCGCTACGTCCAGACCCGCGCGAGCGTGCTGCGCCCCCGCTCGGTGGAGTCCCTGGTCAACGACCTGTTGCCGTTCGCGGAGTTCCTCACCGCCCAGCACCCCGAAGTCACCACGCTGCGGGACCTGGAACGCCACCACGTCGAGGAGTTCCTGATCTGGAACCGGACCCGTTCGTGGCGCGGCCGCAAGGCCCGCCCCCAGCCGGTGTCGCCAGCGGTCACCCAGGCCGCCGTCCTGAGCCTGCGCAACCTGCTCGAGGACATCGCCGCCTGGGGTTGGGCGGAGGCACCCGCCAGCCGGCTGGTGTTCGCCGCCGACGTCCCCAAACTCGACCGGGCACTGCCACGAGCCCTCGCCCCTGACGTCGACGCCAGGCTGATGGCCGCCGTCGCCGACCTGCCCGATCGGTTCGCCCGGACCGGCCTGCAGGTGCTGCGCGGATCCGGCCTGCGGGTAGGGGAGCTTCTCGACCTTGAGATCGACGCGGTCATCGACTACGGCCCCGCCGGGACCTGGCTACGGGTCCCGCTCGGCAAGCTCGCCACCGAACGATCCGTCCCGCTCGACGAGGAAACCCTGGCGGCGCTGGATCAGTGGGCCCACCACCGGGGTGTTCATCGACCCATCCCACACCCCCGCACCGGCCGACCCACCGACTTCCTCTTCACCGAACACGGGCGACGGCTCGGGGCCACCCGGCTGCGCAACGGACTCCTCGCCGCCGCGGCAGCAGCCGGCCTATGCGGTCCCGACGGAACGCCGCTGACGATCACCCCGCACCAGCTACGCCACACCTACGCCACCGCACTGGCTAACGCCGGCATGTCCTTGCAGGCCCTGATGGCATTGCTCGGACACGTCACCCCGGAGATGACCATCCGCTACGCCACGCTGGCATCGCCGACACTGCGCGGCGCCTACGACGAGGCGATGGGCAAGATGCGCCGCCAGCTCACCCTCACCCCGGTAGGACGACCGATCGTGCCAGACAAGATCTCCTGGCTGGCCAGCGAGATGCTCAAGACCCGCGTGGCACACGGCTACTGCTCACGTCACGAATCCCAGGGACCCTGCCCCTACGCCAACATCTGCGAGACCTGCGACAACTACACCCCGGCCGTCGAGTTCGAGCCGGCGCTCACCGACCAACTTGCCGACATCCGAGCACTACAGACCGACGCCGAAGAACGGGGCTGGACCGCCGAACAGGAACGACACCGACACGTCGCGACAGCCCTCGAGGGGCACCTGCACAACATCCGGCCAAGATGAAACGACCGGCGCAGCCGCTTGACCCGATCACGAGGGCCGGATAAAAGAGCGGCTCAACCGCGAGATCCGCCGACGCACCGACGTGGTCGGAATCTTTCCCGACCGGCCCAGCATCATCCGGCTCGTCGGCGCCGTCCTGGCCGAGCAGCACGACGAATGGACCGAAGGCCGCCGCTACCTCGGACTAGACGTCCTCGCCCGCGCCCAAGCTGTCGACACCGCTCCCGACACCGAGGAGGTGCCCGACCTACAGGCCATCACGGCCTGAACTACAACGACGAGGGATCACCCGTCGTACACCACGCCCGTGGACTTGACCGCTGGCAGTCCTCGCGCTGCTCGTCTTCCTGATGGTCTAGAGGGATCAGGCAAGGTCGTGTTCGTAGGCGAAAGCGGCCGCCGCGGTGCGTGACCCCACGTCGAGCTTCGCGAAGATGTTGGACAGGTGCCGCGCCACCGTCTTCTCCGAGAGCACCAGTTCGGCGGCGATCTCGGGATTGCTCCGCCCCGCAGCAACGAGCCGTAGCACCTCCAGCTCACGTGGGCTGAGCCCCGCCGGTACCGAGGTGTCCCCCAGTAGTTCGGCGACCTCACGCTCTGCCGGCCCTGCCCGGAGTTCAGCGAACGCGCGGCGGGCCACAGTCAGCTCGTCGGCAGCCGACTCCTCATCGCCGAGCAGCCGTAGAGTCCTGCCCGCCAGCACCCGGCATCGCGCGACCTCGTACGGCGCCGCGAGTTCGGCCCATTTCTCGGCGCCCCGGCGTGCAGCCATCAGGGCCGTCTCGGACTCGCCACGCGCGAGCGCGACCAGCGCCGTTGCATAGTCCCCGGTTGCCCTCAGCGCACTGCAGTCGAACGCCGTGCCGAACTCGCGGAGTTGGTCGGCCAGCGCCGCGGCGTCTTCAAGCTCGCCCGAGGCGACCAGCACTTCAACCGCCGCGGGCAGCACCTGTGAGCGATGAACCGGGTCTTGCCGCTCGGCCAGCAACCGCCGGACGATGGGCACCGCTGTGCCGACGCGCTGTCGGCCGAGCCAAAGCAGCGCTCGGCCGGGCTGTCCGGGGTGGCCGTACTCTTCACAGCGGTCGTAGGCAGCCTGGGCGCCGGCATACTCACCGAGCAGCCGCAGGACCTCGGCCCGCTCGTAGTGCGCTTGGCCCGCAGCCGGGTTACCGCCGGCTGCGGCATACCGGTCCGCGGCACGTTCCAGTTCGGCCAGAGCATCTTGGTAGGCACCATGGAGCCTCATCAGCTGGCCCCGGTGCACGGCGCACTGCCCGGTGAAGGCGACGAGTCCGGGCTGGGTGTCGCACCATGTGGTCAACGCGTGGGTCCACTCGGCGGCCCGTCCCAGGTCGGAGATCTCTTGGCAGGCCTCGATCGACGAGCAATAGATCACGCCCGAGGAGATCGCCGAGACCTCACCGGCCAGAACTCCGACCATCGCTTCGTCCAGAAAGCGCAACCCGTCAGCGACACGGCCCGAGAAGATCATCAGCCGCCCCTCCGTGTGCACTCCCAAGGCCGTCAACTCTGCGTCTGCGAACCGCCGGCCGTACTCGGTGACCTTCGGTGCGGTGGCGACCGCCTCGCCGAACTCGCCCCGCATGATGTGCCGCATGGTGGCCCGCTCGAGGAGATATCCGCGCTCCACCACATCCTCGCCGTGATCGTCGAGCAGCCGTTCGGCTCGAGCCAGCCAGCCGCTGCCGATGGCGACCTCGCCGTCCTGCCACAGCGTGGCGACCAGCCGATAGGCCGCGCGGACGGCACCGAGAACATCCCCATGTTCGAGATAGTCGCGGTAGGCCCGCTGCAACGCCTGAACGGTGTCATTGCGACGACCGAGCAGGAACGCAGTTGTGGCGAGTGCGGTGAAATCATCCCCGGACAGATCGGACTCGTCCTGGTCCGACAGCACCCGATAGGCCTTCACCCAGTCGCGGCGCTCATAGGCCTCGCGAGCCCGATGCAGATCGTCCAGGACGCTCATGGCGCATCATCCCCTTACGCCATGAGCGTAGTCGCTGCAGCGGACCGAGCGGCCACCCTTCGAGGTCGCGTCAGGCCGCGCCGGCGCGCGCGGGCCTGGCTGTCCGGGCAGCGATCTCCGCGGCGATCGGGAGCAACGCGAGCAGCGCCGCAGCCGGCTGCACGTAAAACTGCACCACGCCGATCGGCACCAGCCGCGAGAGCCCGAAGAAGACGAGTGCGCCGGCGATCACCAGCGCTTCGGTCCGGCCGAGTGCGGCGGAGCGCACCACCGCGACCGCGAACAGCGTCGTACCGATCGCGAACAGCAGTGAACCGCCGATGAGGACCGGCACGAACCACGACTCCAGCGCGTCCTGGGTGGCCGCGAGGTCAGCGCCGGTCTCGTCTGCAGCCAGGAGCGAGAACTCCATCCCGGGCAGCACGGCGTAGAGCGTGCTGCCAATCACCACGAACCCGAGGCCGACCGCACTCATGGAGCGGTCGCCGCGGTCACGTAGGTGGCCGCGGACCGCGACGAAGGCGAGCACGATCATTGCCGACGCGATCGCCAGCGCGAGGTGGGACAGTCCCCACGTCGTGGTGTCAGCGGCCGCGGCGTCGGCGACCGCGTTGCTGTCCGGCAGGCGGCCGGGTAGGGGCGGGTGCCACAGCAGGGCACCCAGGAGTAGGAGCGGACCGATCGCGACGATGGCTGCGCTCCCCCTCGCCGAGGTCTCGTGTGTCGTCTCGTCGGTGTCGGTGTACATGACTTCTCCCTTCGTGGGTCGATCTCATGCCGTAGCGGGTGCCGGGGCCGGAGTGCGGGCGGCGATGCGGCGCGCGAGGTACTCCGCGTCGCGGCTGACCCCGTTGACCTCCCCCGAGGCGAAGCAGTACTGGAACGCCAGGCCGCAGAAGTAGAGACCGGGGATCGCGTCGACGACGCCGCGGTACTCAACCGGCCAGCCGTCCTCGACCGGAAGCGGCAGGTCGATCCAGTCGTAGCTCTGCCGGAAGCCGGTTGCCCAGACGATGCTCGCCACGTCGAAGCTCCGTCCGTCCGCGAGGCACGGCCGACCGTCGTCGACATCGGTGATGTGCTCGGTGATCCACTCCACGTCGCGGTCGGCGAGGTGGTGGCGCTTGACCCGCAGTTGGGGAGCTCCGTGGTGCCGGATCTTCGCCATGACCTTGCGCCCCATCGGGGTGCGTCGCGTCAGTACGTGGTTGAAGACGAACTCGATGACCGGGAAGGCCCGCTCCAAGCGATGGGTTCCCCACTCGAGCGGGACGTTGCCACGTTCCGGTCCGACCAGCGTGGTGGGACGGGTCGCGGCAATCTCGTAGGCGATGTCCAGACCGCTGTGCGATGCACCGACGACCAGCACGGGGCCGTTGGGAAGTTCGTCGGGGCGCCGGTAGTCGCTGGAGTGGAGCTGCCGGATACCAGGGTCGATCTCGCTGGCGAGTGCCGGGACCTGCGCCGAACGACCGAAGGTGCCGGTCGCGACGACGACGTAGTCGCAGGTGACCTCGTCATCCCCTAGCGTCGCGGTGAATCCGCCGTCCTCGCGGCCGGCGAGTCGCTCGACGCGGGTCTGCATCCGGACCGGGAGGTCGTTCGCAACGGCGTACAGCTCGAGATACTCGGCGAACTCGTCCTTGGTCGGGAAGTGCCACTGGTCGCCGGGGAACGGTACGCCGTCCAGGCTGTTCGCCCGCGCTGGCGTGAAAAGCGTCAGGCTGTCGTAGTGGCATCGCCAGTTGTCGCCGACGCGGGCCATGCCGTCGACGATCAAGAAGTCGCGGCCGAGCCGCTTGAGTTGGTAGCCGGTTGCCAGACCGGCCTGGCCGGCCCCGATGATCAGGGTCTCGATGTGTTGTGTGTTCATGCGTCGACGCTAGGGACGACGTACCGCACCCCACATCGGGCAGCAGACCCAACTGTTCACCGGAGGCGATGGGTGGATTCACCCATCGGCCCGGAGGTCACACGACGATGTCGACCAGCTTGGGCGCGCGCGCACGATGACGCGTCGCACCTCGCGGGCCGTCGATCGCCGGCCAGGACGGTCTCGTCGGCCAGTGGCGGCAGCCTCCAGGTCGGCTTCGCTCCGGGCCCTGACCGTGCCCTGGATCTACACCACCGCGGTGACGGCGTCCCGCTCCAGCAGGGCAGGGTCCACCTCCGGCCAGGAGGCCTGGGTGACCGACGACTGTTGGCCGAGCTGCTCCCAAATTTCTCCGACGGTGGACGGCGCGACCAGCGACAGCAGGACCGTCACCGTCTCGGCGGCCTCGCGCACGGCCGGGTCGGCGGCACCAGGGCCGGAGTCGATCGCCTTGCGCGTGGCGTTGACCAGTGAGCGAAGCCTCTACGGTCCGGGGGAACCTCACTCCGAACAGCGGCGTATGCCGCCTGACAATGCGGGCTGATCATGCGTAGGGCGCCTTACTGACATAGCGAAGGCCGGAGTCCACGGCGAGGGTCACGACTTGGGCCCCGACGGGCAGTGTTTCGGCGACGCGGAGGGCCGCGATGACGTTGGCCCCAGTGGACGTACCGGCGAAGATTCCTTCCTCGGCCGCGAGCCGGCGGGCCATCTGCTGGGCGTCGTCGCTGCGGACCTGCTCGATGGAGTCCACCAGCTCCGGCTGCCACAGCGGCGGGATGAAACCGATGCCGATCCCTTCGATGCGGTGCGCGCCGGTGGGAGCGCCCGACAACACTGCGGACTCAGCGGGCTCCACCGCCACCACTCGAGCTGGCGTCGCGGTCTCGCCGAACCCCCGCGGCGCGCCATGGATTGAGTGTGCGGTGCCCACGGCATGGACGAACGCGTCGACACGCCCGCCGGTCTGTCTCCAGATCTCCTCGCCTAGGGGCAGGTAGCCGCGCACCCCGTCGTGGTTGTTCAGCTGGTCGGACCACCAGTGCCCGGGGCGCTTGCTGATCTCCGCGGAGGTGGCGATCATCCGCTTGATGAGTTCCTCGGTGATGCGGCCGCCGTCGCTGGGTTCGTCGGTGATTTCGGCGCCGAGCGCGAGCATGGTCTTGCGCTTCTCGGTGCTGAACGCGTCCGAGAACACTACGTGCAGCCGGTATCCGAGCGCTGCGCAGACCAGGGCCAGAGAGATGCCCGTCGTCCCAGCGGTGTACTCGACGACTGTGCCGCCAGGTTTCAGCCGGCCGTCCGCCGCAGCCGATCGGATCACTTCGACCGCCATCCGGTCCTTCATGGACCCGGTCGGGTTGGCCGGCTCCCACTTCACAAAGATGCGCGCCCCCGAGTTCGGCACCAGACGCCGGAGCTCCACCATGGGTGTCCCGCCGACAGCGGCCAGCACTCCAGCTGGCCGGCCGTCCGGAACGGTTGTCATCGCACCAGTGAACACCCGTGGCATCGTCGGCATTGGAAGTAGGGGAAACACACTGAACGGTGCGCGGCCGCAACTACGGCGAATCCCTGCGGTGGACCTTTGGAGATGGATGGCGTCGGCAACTTCGTGCTGGTCGACGGCCGCCTAAAGGCGGGAAGCCTCTCTAATCAGTTCTCGCTTCACCGTTTGATACAGCCGGTCCGCTGCGTGGCGGCTCTCGGCTATCGCTGTCACCCCTGCCAAGCCGGCCACCGCGATCGCAGATACCAGGTGGAACGCTGGACCCGTCAGCGAGTCGGCATCCCATTTCAAGGGTGGGGCGGCAGCGAGATCCAACAGGTCGTCGGGTGTAAGGCGCGAGAAGGCCGGATGCTGCAGGTGGTCGGTGGACATGTAGTGCCGGTCCTCGCCATCTGGTGTCAGAAAACGACCTCGGTCGGGATCGAACGTTCCGTCGGTGAGAGCGATCAATGTCAGGTTCGGATGGGTAGTGCCACCGTTGCGAAGATTGATCTCGATCGCGCGGGCATCCCACAACCCCTCCCTCGTGCGCGTCACGACAAAATCGATCCCATAGCGGCCGATGACGCCTTCACGAGCGAGTCGGTCTCCAACCTTCATCGCCTCCTGACTGATCAGTTGCGAGTAAGCGCGATCGGCGGGAAATCGACAGCCGAGGAACATCTGACCAGTCGGACCACCCAATACCTGATCGTGAGTCGACACGATTTCCACGTCCTGGCCCGGGCTGTTGCGCATCTGAACGCTCGGGCTGCGGAAATGTTCACCGCTGATGAGCTCCTCGACAATGCCGCCGCCCTCTCGCAGCTCCGCCAGGTATGTCGAGGGATCAGTGTTGCTGTCCTCAGGCGCAAGACTTCGAACCGCAGCCGCGAGGTCCTCCCGGTCGGCAACCCCCGCAACATCCACGGTTGCATTCCCCAAGCCGCTCACCGAGCGATCGAGCTTGACGATCACCTTCTGTACCTTCGGACTACCTTCGAGGATTCGTTCGATTCCCGCAACGACGTCGTTGACCGTCGTCACGCCGTCGACCCCCAAGGCGTGCGGGACGCCCTCCTCCGCGAAAATCCTTCTGCTGCCAGTCTTGGTGCCCCACCGATCAAGCGACGGGTCAGGGCCATAGACCGGAATGCCGAGCTGTACCGCGAGTTCCGCTTCAAGTCGCGAGACGTTGAAGGGCATGATCAATGCCCGGTTCAGGTTGGGAATTGCCCCGCGGATCCTGTCCAGCACATGCGGTCGAGCGAGGATCTTCTCGGTTAGCGGACGAGGTGTCCCGTCGGATAAGGAGACAAACGTGAGACGCGCACGGACGTCATCCAAATCCACCCCCGGATCATGCTCAAGAAGTAGTCGATAAGCCGAGGGAGAATCGGCTGTGAAGTGACGTAGACGATGCGGCCCGACGTTTGCCGCAGGGCCGTGAGAACGAAGAACAGGAACCGCTCTTCGTAGGCGGGAAAAACCGGGTAGAGGTGCTCCGGCACGGCAAAACTAACGGCCCGCAAGCACCGCGCCGCGCCGCCAGCCTCCAAGCCGTCATGCTCCAACCCGGCGCACGCCGCCCGCCCGAGCCCCTGCCGGGCCCGTCCAGTCCTGCACGTCCGGGGATCGGTCGCTGACAGTTCTTGGTCGCGTGTGATCGCACAGCCGACTCGACCGCACATAGGTGATCGAGAGCATCCACGACCCGATCTGACTCGACCTGTCCGATCCGGGGTGCCACCGGTTGCTTCTCCCAACATCGATCGCATCCCGCGGTCGAACGACTGGAAGGAGTGGGGCCATGACCATCGCCCCGATCAGCGTCCCCGAGGAGTGGGACGACAACGGCATCATCCTGTTCGAGGAGTTCTGCGCGTTCGTCCGCATCCCGCAGCGCACTGTGCGTTGCTGGCGAATCGAGGGCCGAGGACCAACCTGGCAGCGGTTCAACGGCAACGGCCGGCTCTACATCACCGTCCGCGAGCTTCGCCGCTTCCTCAGGGGAGGCCAGTGAGATGGCCACCATCCGCCACGACCAGCACCAAGCTGGCGCCAAGCACTGGATGACGCTCCAGGAGGCAGCGGTCTACATCGCCGCATCAGTCAAGACCGTTCGTCGCCGCGTCGCCAGTGGCGAGCTGCCCGCCTACGTCTGCGGCAAACGCGGCCTCCGCGTCCTTCGTGAGGACCTCGACAACTTGATGCGACCGGTCTGACAAGGGGGCCGGAGACGTCGGGCATCGGTGCGATCAATGCACCGCGGAAACTCATGCTGACCGAGCCGCGTATTCCCAGCCAGGGATGCGCGCCGCCTTCCCGCGCCCTACTGCGGGTCACGGGTCCTTGAAAACGCCGTGATCGCCAACCCTCCGCCACCGGCACCGGAGTTCGTCGTTGACGGTGACGAGCTCGAAAGTCGCGCGCCCGTCGGGGCTGGCGAACGACCAGGTCATCTCGAGGACCCCATCAGCGTTGCGGACCGGTTTCACTCGCAGCGAGGCAGGCCACGACGTCGCCGGATCGGCGGCGTACGCGTCGCACGCAGGTGCGAACTTCTCCTTCACGACCTTCTTGAACTCGACCAGCCACTCGCGCTTGAGCCGGCGTAGGTCGTGATCGAACGCCGAGGTCGTCTCGAACTTCACTCGCCAGCGGTGCCGTCGTCCGCGACGCCGGCCACGTCGTCGACGTGGGCGAGAAAGTCATCGACGTCGTCGTGGACCGCGACCTGGCCAGCCGCGACGAGATCGTCGACCTCGCGCTCGCGCTCCTGCCAGCGTTGGGTCCAGAACCACGCCTGGTCGGCCGGCACGGGAAGAGCAGCCCGCAACTCCAGCACGCCGTCCTCACGCTCGGTCACCTCCAGCTGGGCGCCAGGCTCGTCGAGGTGCATGCGCTCGCGTACCTCGGCCGGAAGCGCCACGACGCCGCGGCGCTGGAGACTGACATAGCCGTGGTAGCGGTGCTTAGTGTCCATGTCTCGATGATCGCACATTGCCACAACACAGCCAAGCCGTAATACGGTAAGACGGCTATGGGGTGCGTAGGCAGCGTTCTGGGGCCGCACCCCTGGCAACTTCGCCGTCAATCTGGCATATATCTGGCATAGTCGGCCCGACCCGGCATCCAACGGCGGGCGCCAAAACGATAGAAACCGCAGGCTGATGCGATGAAGGGGCGGGGCCTCCGCCCTCGTGCGGCCCCGGCGGATGCTGGGGGTGTACTCGACGTCGACGACGAAGGAGGCCCCTCATGTCAGAGTACGCAGGGAAGCAGTTCGTTGGTATCGATCTTCACCGGCGACGCAGTGTGATCGTCAGGACCACCGATTCCGGGGAAGTGCTGGAGTCGGTCCGGATCGTCAATGACGTCGAGAGCCTCGATCGGGTGATCGCACGTGGCGGGGAGGATCCGGAGGTAGTGCTCGAGGCCACCTACGGCTGGTACTGGGCCGTCGACGCCCTCCAGAAGGCAGGTGCCAACGTGCACCTGGCCCACCCGTTGGGGGTGAAGGCGTTTGAGTACCGGCGGGTGAAGAACGACCTGTTGACCGAACTACCGGGTGGGTCTTGCCGGCGGTGCGTGTGGGGTTGCGCGGTGATGGCTAGGTTCACCGCTCGTG
>NZ_QXGH01000051.1 GCF_003515065.1 Nocardioides immobilis | reverse complement strand
ATCGGCTTGTTGGTCTCTTCGACGATCCGGACAGCTCCCTCACGGAACTCCCGGTCGTACTTCTTCCGCTTCTCTGGCATCTCGATCCTCATTGTCGATGCCTCTACGGTCCGGGGGGAACCTCAGACTGCCAGCCGTCGCGCGATGGGTCGTCGTGCGCGACGAACTACGGCACCCCGTGGACGCACTCATGACAGTCCGCTATGGCCGGGTGGGCTACCTCGAAAACCGCTTCCAGAACGTGGTTGGTGCGGCAGAGGCACTGCACCGCGTGAGGTTCCCGAATGAGTTGAGGCCTCGCGAGGAGTACCGCGCTTTCAAACGAATGCTGGTGAAGCACGTGCCCTCGGAGCACCAACAGTGGCTTCACTCCCAACTCCAGTACAGCAACGAGCCTCGCCTGCTTCAGCGGTTGCGCGACCTCGTTGCCATGGGCGGCGAGCAGGCGGAGGCTCTTGTAGGCGACGTCAGCACTTGGTCGGAAGAAGTGCGAGATGTAAGGAACGGATTCGTGCATGAGCCGGCTCGCAACTCTCCAGTGAGTTCGGAGCGAGTCCACTACCTCAGCGAATCTTTGTACTTCGTCTTGGTTCTGGACCTCATGCGAGAGTGCGGCTATGACCGAGAGGTATCCCAGTCGATTGGGAACCATCGCCAGGTCGAGTGGGTCAAGGAGCGTCTACGGGCAACCCGTGCCGTAACGACGGACGACGCCACCGACTAGGACCCGCGTTCGCTCCCTAATGGGGCTATTGGCGCACCCGACGTGGCACGGGGCAACGCGGACAAACCGTTAACTGCCCTCGACGTCATCGAGGTAGTACAACAACTCCATGCCCATCGACGGCACGGCCACCGTGACGCCAGAATCCGAAGGCGGCTGGAGTATCGCTTTTACGCCGTCGGCTGTGACCCACCGCATCTGAGTCGCGTCCCACGGTTCGTCGAGGTATCGATGTTTGGCGACCGCCCAGAGGTTCGCCAACTGACGGATGGCTACCGACGTGAGCACCAGAGTTTGTTCCGGATTGAGCCAAACCGTCTTCTGAAACCATCGCTTGCCACGCCTCCCATCGGCCACCGTCAAGTAGGTGATGGATGGGCCATCGGCGCTGACTGACAACGGCCCGCCCTGGTCACCCCACGCCAATGCGGCGGCTCCAGGCAGGACGGAGAGACCGTGCTTGGCCGAGTTGTACAACGGGCCCTCATCGAGTAGCCGTCGACCGAGATGCGCCATCAGCAGTACCAAGCCATCTTTGATGGCGGTCCACTTCTCATCGTCCTCGCCCGGCGTCGGGTGACCGACGAACGCGTTCATGAGCGACGCCGCCGACTCAGCAGAGCGACGGTCGACCAGAAACGCTTCAACCTTCTTCTTGAAGTGACTAGGGATGCGAAGCCGCGCCACTGCGAGCCAGGGACACTCAGGACTCTCAGCATGCGCGAGGTAGAGACGAAACAGAGCCTCAGCGGTGTGGTGGAGAAGAACGGTGGACTCGGCGCTGACGTAGTCCCTTAACGCGACATCGTCCCACTCGTCGGGAGTCGACCACGTTGCGTGGACCTCCCCGATGCTCAACCTCTCGTCAAACGCCTCCCGCAGCCTGGTTGGCGCCTGGACAGCCAGGAATAGGCTGCGGTACCGCTGCATCAGATAGTCATGCGGCGCGAGGCTGCCGCCATAGAACTGCCGGTTCAGTTCCGGGAACTGCTCTGGAGCGAGGTTGCGGTCCTCGGGTGCCTGCTTGACCATCTCGGAAGCGTAGGCGTCGGGTGCTCGTCTCGCCCAGACTCTGGGCGCACTATCCAGTTCGGCTCAGCGCCATCGGAACGCACATCAAGCGTGTGCGAGCGGTTTATGCATTTTGAGACTCAAAAGGTTCGGTCTGGAGGCGAAAGACTGCGCAGAGTTGGCGATTGACCACGCAAAGTAGAACACGTTCTCGTTAGCGTGTGATGGATGTTTCCTAGAGTCAGCCGTACCGACGACCAGGCGCCTCACGATGGCATGCCCTTGTACCTATTCGCGACGAGAGTCTGAACTGTAAGCACCGTCGCGACCACGTCGGACGTTTGCTGGCCACGGAAGTCGGTAGACCCCGCGTCTAGAACCCGCTCTGCGTACTGAAGCCAGTACTCGAACGCTTTCAGCATGATTCCGAAAATGTTGAGGAACTCGCCATCGAGAGTGCCTGCCAGTGCGGTCCATTCAGCAACCCCGTGCCGGTGACGCTGGCGACCGAGCGCCAACGACTCCCGAAGCGGTCGCTCCTCGACTAGCGTCGTCATTACCTCAGACGCCACGGCCTCGGCGCGGCCAAGAGCCGCCAGACGACGGTCTCGCTCGGGACCCGACGATTCACGAGCGAGCGCTTCTCGCTCTAGTCGAAGCCGCTCGCGCTCGGCGCGAGGTGCAACTAGGTACGAGAACGCCGCAGCCAAGCCTCCCCCTCCGACGATGCTTACCGCAGCGGTCGCCCAGTCAATGGCCATGTCACGAACAATCAGACCATGGCGCGGGTCGCGAAGGAACGTCTGCGGCTGTGTCGCACGCACCAGTGAGCGCCGAGAAGCACACAAGGGTGTGTTGGGAGCCCTCGGAGTTGGTGGATAACCCGAGAATCGCAAAATTGACCTGTGTTGGACCTGTGTTGCCGAGCACTACGAAGACAGCACGAGGCGGTGTCGAAAGTTGTCGACACCGCCTCTGACCTGCAGTTTCTTCGGTCGGGCTGACAGGATTTGAACCTGCGACCCCTTGACCCCCAGTCAAGTGCGCTACCAAGCTGCGCCACAGCCCGAAGCTTCGTCCGGGATCGCCGTCCGAAGCGGAGGGAACACTACCGCAGGGTGCTCACCCGTCCCGAATCCGGTCCCTCTAGCCCGTTCGAACTAGAGCCGGTGTCGATCGGTCAGTTCTCACCCCGGTCGTCCCCGCCGTGCAATCCGCAGTCCTAAGGTCGCAACCGAAGGGGGCGAAGATGAGAAAGACTACTGAGCGTGCACTCCGCGAAGAGCTCGAGCTGACCCGCCAACTCCTGGCGGACCTCCAATCCCGCGTCGACGAGGCGCAGCAGCTGGCCAACATGGGCGACTACGACTGGCACATCGAGACCGACACGAACTCGTGGTCCGACCAGCTGTATCGGATCTACGGCTACGAACCGCAGGAGTTCAATGCGTCGTACGACCGGTTCTTGTCGATGGTGCATCCGGACGACCGCGAAGCCGTGATCGCGACTCACCAGGAGATGTACCGCGTAGGCGGGAGCTGGAGGATGACCGAGCGGATCGTCCGGCCCGATGGCGAGGTCCGCCACCTCGTCACCAACGGCGTGGTCGTGATGGACGAGAACGGCACCCCGGTGCGGATGCGAGGCACCTGCCTCGACGTCACCGACCGGGTCCGCGCCGAGGCTGCCAGCGAGGAGCTTGCTGCCACCCTGCGCGAGATCACTTCCGTGGTAGCGCAGCGGGCGGGCTAGGCGTAGTTTCCTTAGGTGGGCCCGACGGGGTCCCGGGAGCCTCGATCGGACCTGGCGCCACTGTGCGCCCGACCCCGAGGAGGCAACGTGTTCATCCAGATCATCCAGGGCAAGTGCACCCGGCAGGACGAGCTTCACGAGCTCGCCGACGAATGGCGTCGCGACCTCGCCCCCGGCGCCCCGGGTTGGCTCGGCGGCACCTACGGCTTCACCGACGACGGGATGTTCGTCGGCGTGGTCCGCTTCGAGTCACGGGACGCCGCGATGGCGAACTCCGAGCGCCCCGAGCAGGGCGAGTGGGCGGATCGGATGATGGAGCTCATGGACGGCCCCGTGGAGTTCCACGACTGCGACGACGTGACGATGCTCCTCGACGGCGGGTCCGACCAGGCCGGCTTCGTCCAGATCATCCGTGGCAAGGTCGACGACCCCGATCGCCTCAAGGCGATGTTCGCGGACACCGACACGATCCACGAGATGCGGCCCGACATCATCGGCGGCACGCTCGCCATCGAGCCGGACGGCACCTTCACCGAGTGCGTGGCGTTCACCAGCGAGGACGAGGCACGCGCGGGCGAGCAGAACGAACCGCCCGACGAGATGCGTCGTGACCTCGAGTACGCGATGGCGGACGCGACGTTCTACGACCTGCACCACCCGTGGTTCGCGTCAGCCTGACTGGTCACACGTGGTGGTGGCCGTAGTGGTGCTCCTCGACCCGCTCGCGCCGCGAGCGGATCGAGGCCCACGTGAGTGCGAGCACGATCGTCGCAGCGCCCATGACGACGAGCAGTACGCCGAGCGCGGAGTCGGCGACGTACGGGATGTCGACGGTGATGACGTCGAGCACGACCACGAGGCCCAGCAACAGCATGACGACGCCAAGGCCGATACCCATGGTTCCTCCTTGGATCGGGAACGTTCATCGGTTTCACCTGCAGTACCCGCAGTCTTGAGGTTCACTCTGGTCACATGAACCGCATCCGACTTGCTGCCGCCCTGCTCGTACCGCTGCTGGTGACGGCCTGTGGCGATGGTGACGACGAGGCGGCGGACGACGAGGAGACCTCGACCGACGGCGGGACGCCGGAGGAGGAGGCGATCAGGGACACGCTCGTGCAGTCCCTGCTCGACCCGCGGTGCGACCTGCTCACCGAGGAGTACCTGCTCGAGATCTCGTTCGGCGCCGAGGACTACGACGTTGCGTGCGAGCAGCGGGGCGAGTCCTGGGTGGAGCCGCAGTACGACGAGGACGACATCGTGGTCTCCGACATCGTGGTGACCGGCGACACCGCGACCGCGGTGATCGGCGACAACTTCTCGAACGTCACGACGACCTACGAGCTCACTCTGGTCGACGGCGAGTGGAAGGTGAGCTGCGACGAGATCAACTGCGACCACGACCTGGAGCCGTCACCGGAAGTCTCGTGACGCCTGCCGGGCCTGGAGCGCCGACCCGGCGCCCGGCACCAGCACGTCGAGAGGGACGACCTGGTCCGCCACCAGGTTGACGACGCCGTCGTTGCGCTCGAGCTTGCCGCGGATGATGACGGCGACCCGGTTGCGGGCCGCCTGACGGTGTGCGCGCATCACGCCCTGGGAGCAGATCACGTTGAGCATGCCGGTCTCGTCCTCGAGGTTGAGGAAGGTGATGCCCATCGCCGTCCCCGGCCGCTGCCGGTGGGTGACCAGGCCGGCGACCCGGACCCGCCGCCCACTGTCGGTCTGCCAGAGGTCGGTGATGGGGAGGATCCCCGCTGCCGTCAGGTCGGGGCGGAGGTGCTCGATCGGGTGTCGCTCCGGTGAGATCTTGGTCGCCCAGAGGTCGGCGAGGGTGAGCTCCTCGTCGCTCATGCCGGGCAGCGTGGGTGGCGGCGGGGCCGGGGTGCTGCCCGGTAGCTGTCCGTCGGTCTCGGCGTAGCCGGACATCCACAGCGCCTGCCGCCGGTCGAGGCCGAAGCCGTCGAACGCGCCGGCCGTGGCCAGGGCCTCGAGCTGGGCAGAGGTGAGACCGGCCCGGCGCGACAGGTCGGTGATGTCGCCGTACGGCGCCGCCGTCCTCTCCGCGACGATCCGCTCGGCCACCTCCGTGCCGATCCCCCGGACCGAGTCGAGCCCGAGCCGTACGGCGAGGGCGCCGTCGTACCGAAGCGGGTCCTCGACCGGATCCGTCTGCTCGAGGCCGGCCTGAGCACCCGAGAGCTGGATGTCGGGGCGCAGCACCGTCACTCCGTGTCGTCGCGCATCGGCCACGAGCGACTGCGGGGAGTAGAAGCCCATCGGCTGGTTGCGCAGCAGCCCGGCGAGGAACGCCGCCGGGTAGTGCAGCTTGAACCACGACGACGCGTAGACGAGGAGCGCGAAGCTGAGCGCGTGGGACTCGGCGAAGCCGAAGTTGGCGAAGGACAGGATCTTCACGTAGATGCCGTCGGCCTTGTCGCCGGTGATGCCGCGGCGCGCCATGCCGGCGTACAGCTTCTCCTTGACCTTCTCGATCCGCTCGACGCCGCGCTTGGACCCCATCGCCCGGCGGAGCAGGTCGGCGTCGTCTCGACTGCAGTCGCCCAGGGTCACCGCCATCGCCATCAGCTGCTCCTGGAACAGCGGGACGCCGAGGGTCCGTCCGAGCACCGGCTCGAGCGACGGGTGGTCGTAGGTGACCGGCTCCTTGCCGGTGGCGCGACGGATGTAGGGATGGACGGCACCGCCCTGGATCGGTCCTGGCCGGATCAGTGCGATCTCGATGGCGAGGTCGTAGAAGGAGCGGGGCTTGAGCCGGGGCAGGGTGCCGATCTGGGCGCGGCTCTCGACCTGGAACACCCCGATCGAGTCGGCCCGGCAGAGCATGTCGTAGACCTCGGGTTCCTCCTTCGGGATCGTCTCCAGCTCCCAGCGGGTGCCGAGGTGCTCGTCGATCAGCCGCATCATGTGGTCGAGGGCGCCCAACATTCCCAGCCCGAGCAGGTCGAACTTGACCAGCCCCATCGACTCGCAGCCGTCCTTGTCCCACTGCAGGACGGTGCGGCCCGGCATCCGGGCGCGCTCGATCGGGCACACCTCGCCGATCGGTCGTTCCGTGAGCACCATGCCTCCGGAGTGGATGCCGAGGTGGCGCGGGGCGGACAACAGCTCCTCGGCGAGCGACACGACCTGCCGCGGGATCTCCGACTCCCCCTCGACCGCGCTCGCCCACCCGTCCACCGACTTCGACCAGGCATCCTGCTGACCGGTGGAGAAGCCCAGCGCCTTGGCCGCGTCGCGGACCGCCATCCGCGGGCGGTAGCTCACGACGTTGCAGACCTGGGCGGCGTTGCGCCGGCCGTAGGTCTCGTAGACCCACTGGATGACCTCCTCCCGGCGGTCGGAGTCGAAGTCAACGTCGATGTCGGGCTCCTCCTCACGGTGCTCGGAGATGAACCGCTCGAACGGGAGCCGGTAGTAGACCGAGTCGATCGCGGTGATCCCGAGCGCGAAGCAGACCGCCGAGCTGGCCGCCGATCCTCTGCCCTGGCACAGGATCCCCTGGCTCCTCGCGAACGAGACGATGTCGTGGACGATCACGAAGTAGCCGGCGAAGTCCTTGCGGAGGATCACCTCGAGCTCTGCCTCGACGCGCTGCCTCGCCTCGCGCTCGTGGGGCGCGCCGGCGTACCGCTCCTGGAAGCCGCGCTCGGTGAGGATCCGCAACCAGGAGCCCGGGGTCTCGCCCTCGGGGATCCCCCGCTTGGGCAGCCTCGGCGATGCCTTGTGGAGGTCGAAGGCGAGCTCGCCGGCCAGGGTGACGGTGTGGCTGATGGCGCCCGGGTAGCGGCCGAACAGCCGCTCCATCTCCGCTCCGCTGCGCAGGTGCGCGGAACCCGAGAGGTCCAGCCAGCCGTCGAGTTCGGCGATGCTGCGCCGTGCGCGGATCGCGGCCATGGCTGCGGCGAGCCGTCGCTTGTCGGGGGTGGCGTGGTGGACGTTGCCGGTGGCGACCACCGGGAGGCCGCGGTCGCGGGCGATCGCCGCCAGTCGGTCGTTGGTCTCGTCGTCGCCGGGCTTGCCGAGGCCGTTGAGCTCGACGACGACGTTGTCGTGACCGAACCTGCCGACCAGGTCGTCGATCGCCTCCGGCGACCGCATCCCCTTGCGGCAGCCGGTGAGGATCAACCAGTGGTCGCGGCCGATGTCGGCGAGGTCGTCGAGGTCGTACGACGGCCGGCCCTTCTCGTCACCCGTCAGGTGCGCCTCGGTCATCGCGGCGGCGAGCCGGTGGTAGCCCTCCACTCCCCTGGCCAGGACCAGCAGGTGGCGGCCTTCGGGATCGGCGATCCCGTTCTGCGGGCCGCTCAGCCCGAGGGACAGCTCGGCCCCGTAGATGCTGGGGATCCCGTAGCCGGCGCTGGCCTCGGCGAAGAGCGGTGCGCCGGCGAAGTTGTCATGGTCGGTGATGGCGAGCGCGCTCAGGCCGAGCCTCGCTGCCTCGATGACCAGGTCGTGCGGAGAGCTGGCACCGTCCAGGAAGCTGAAGTGGCTGTGGCAGTGCAGCTCGGCGTACGGCGTCGCCGTCTCGGGGCGGGTGATCTCCTGCAGCTCTGCCGACGGCCGCTTGCGGCGAGACACGGGTGCGTCCTCGACGCCGGGCACCCTGCCCGACAGTCGGCGCTCGATCTCCCGCCACGGGACCGGCGGGTTGCTCCAGCCCATGGCCCTATCCTAGTCGAACACGTGTTCGATCACAATCGGGACGGATGAACCTCGACGGACAGGGCACCTGCATTCACGAGGCATGGAGCGAACGAGGGAGAGACCGATGGCAGAGAGCGACCAGGAGATCCGACGACCTGAACCCAAGGCCGAGCCGCCGGCACCGCCCCCGGGTGGGGCGAACGCGGTGCCGGGCGTCGGCGGCGAGGGCTCGTACACCAATGTCCCGCGCGACCCCGACCCCGACCTGAACCCGGAGACCGACGAGCTCCCGGTCGAGACCAAGCAGCCTGACGACACCGACACCGAGGCGACCAAGGGCGGCACCGAGAAGGAGGCGGAGAGCGAGCCCGCCTAGCTCCGCAGCCCCGCTCACCGCCGCCGTACGGTGGGGGGATGCGCATCGACGACGTACGCCGGATCACCCTCGGCACGTTCGTCCGGCCCGCCGAGGAGACCGGGGGCGAGCCCCGCGTCGAGGCGGTCTACGGCTACCTGGTGCGCCATGAGCACGGCCTGGTGCTCCTCGACACCGGGATCGGCGAGGGCGACGCCGAGGCGGACGCGTGGTACCGCCCGCAGCGCGTTCCGCTCCAGCGGGCGCTGGACACCGCCGGCGCCGCGATCGCCGACCTCGACCTGGTCGTCAACTGTCACCTGCACTTCGACCACTGCGGCGGCAACCCGTTCCTCGGCAGCACGCCGATCCTCGCCCAGCGCACTGAGCTCGCGACGGCCAGGGCCGGCGACTACACGCTCGACCACCTGCTGGACCACGCCGGCAGCAACTACCAGGAGATCGACGGCGAGACCGAGCCGCTCCCCGGCCTCCACGTGATCCCGACGCCGGGCCACGTCGCCGGCCACCAGTCACTCGTCGTCGAGTGCGACGACGGCTCGATCGTCCTTGCCGGCCAGTCGCACGACACCGCCTCCGCCTGGAGCGCCGACGTCCTCGCCAGCACCGCGCGCGACCTCGGGCACGTCGACCCGCTTCCGCTCGCTCCCGACTGGATCGAGCGGCTGCTCGCCTTCGACCCGAGGCGCGTGGTCTTCGCCCACGACGCCGCGGCCTGGGAACCGAGCTAGCCCCGAGCCCGCGCTGCGATCGCCTCGACGACGGCCGGGTCCGCGTCCCACTCGGTGCCCGGCCGTGGCCAGTGGAGCGCCACGTCGGTGATCCCGATCTCCGAGTAGCGGCCGGCGAGGTCGTCGTATGCCGCCGCGGACGCGAGCCACGGCTCGCCGGTGAACCCGGTGAGCAGCAGCCGTGGCATCGAGGCGAAGTCGCGGCCGGCGGCCGCGCAGGTCTCGGCCATCCGCTCGACCATCCGTCGTACCTCGTCCTCGGGCTGGTCCGTCTCCGGGCCGACCACCCACCCCTGTCCGAGCCGGGCCGCCAGCCGCATGCCGCGCGGGCCACCAGCGGCGATCCAGAACGGCGGGCGCCGCTGGACGAGGCCGGGCGAGACGGTGACACCGCGCGCCGACCAGTACTCCCCTGCCACCGACACCGACTCTCCGGTGAGCAGCGCGTCCAGCTGGGTCACCCACTCCTCGAACCGGTCGGCCCGCTCGCGTGGCGTCCACTCCCGGTCGAGCACGTCGCCGTCGGAGGTCGGCGCGCTCCCGCCGGCGCCGATGCCGAGCGTCAGCCGGCCACCGGAGATCCGATCGATCGTCCGTGCGGCCGCGGCGGTCGGCACGGGCGTCCGGAAGTTGGCGGACGTCACCAGGGTGCCGAGCCGGATCCGCGACGTGATCGCTGCGGCCGCAGCGAGACTCGTGTAGGCGTCGTCCCAGGGCGTGTGCCCGCGCCAGGCGAGGTGGTCGTAGATCCAGGCGCCCGCGAAGCCGAGCTCCTCCGCGCGCCGCCACGTGTCGGCCATCTCCGGCCAGTCGTGGATCGGCCAGAGGACGACGTGGGGCGTCACCCGCGGGTGGACTTGAGCCGCTGCTCGAGCTCGGCGAGCACGCTCTTGCGTGCCTTGCCCGCCATCTCGAGGTCGCGCACCTTGCGCAGGGCACCCGCGCTCAGGCCGGTGAGCCGGGGCTTGATCTCGGCGACGGTCAAGCGGGAGTAGCCCGGGATCGGCTCATTGGGTACGACGTCCGTCGCCGGCTTGGCAGACGACTTCGGGGCCGACTTCGGGGCCGACTTCGGGGCCGACTTCGTCGCCGCCTTCGGGGCAGTCTTCGCCGATCTCGATGTGCTCCTGGGCTTCTTCGCCGGCAGGCCGGGTGCCTTGCGGACGGTCTCGGCGACCATGCCGGCCGCCTTGCCGGCGGTCGCCATCACCGGCTCGATCCCGGCGCCGATGCTCTTGCGGGTCTGTGCCGTCACCGAGTCCAGCACCTGCAGCAGGGCCTGGGAGTAGTCCTTGCTGCTCGCCAGGAGCTGGGTGATCAGGCGATCGGCGTCGCTCCGGGTGAGCGTGCCCCGGGCAACGAGGTCGTCGACGATCTCCTGGACCCTGGCCCGCTGGATGGTCAGGCTGTGCTCGAGGGCGCCGTGCAGGGCCCTGAGGTTCTTCGTCACCACGGTGATGTCCACGGACGGTGTCTTCGGCGCCATCGGGGCCTCCCTGACTGAGCAGATGATGGAGCGAGGTCCTTCGCACACTACTGCTCAGTCGTACCCTGCCTCCACCTCCCAGCCCGCGGCACGCCACACCAGCAGCCAGGCACGGCCGTCCACCCCCACGACCTGGAACCGCGCGGACCTGCCACTTCTCCCCGAGGTCTCGGTCGACAGCCACCACGCCTCGTCCACCGGCCACGGGCCGGCCCAGGACGAGACGGGCGTCCAACGTCGTACGGCGACATCGGGTGCCGCGTCGATGCGGTAGCGCCACGGCTCGCCGGTGACGACACCGCGCTCGGTGACCGCCACCGTCCGGCCGGCCTCGTCGACCACGTCGGCCAGCAGTGGCGGCGAGAACACCCGCGCCGGAGCCGGACCGGGGATCCGTCCCGGCCACGGCCGGTCCACCGGGCGGAGCCCGACCGGTCGCTCGCCCCAGGGGATGCTCGCCTGCCGGTCGGCGACGCTCCGGCCGCCCTGGAGCACCGGAGACCGCACCGCGTCGAAGCCGATCATCGCCTGCACCCGCGCCACACCACGGGTCACCTGCTCGTCCGCGCCACCGCCCCACAGCCCGTCGGCGTGGTCGGCGGCCGCCTCCACGGTCTCGGGCAGGAAGCGCACCCGCTCGATCGCCGCCCTGACCGCACCCGAGTCACGACGGCTGCGCAACCCGGACCCGGCCGTCCCGGCCTGCAGCTGCCAGTGGACGCGGTCGACGAGGTCACGTGAGGTGAAGCACCGCGGATGCAGCCAGGTCCGCGCCGACGTCACGACACCGTCTGCCTCCGCCTCGATGCGTACGGCGACCGCGACCAGCTGGCGCCCGGCCAGCCCCTGCACGAACCGCTCGGCGGTGGTGCGGACGCTGAAGCAGACCGCCTCCGCCGACTCCAGAGGCGGCTCGAAGCCCACCTCGCACGCGAGCTCCGGAGGGGGCGTCCGGGAGCCGAGGGCAGTCGGCGCCCCACCGCGAGCCCGCTGCCACACACTCAGCCCGAACCCCCCGAACCGGTTGCTCACCTCCGCGGCGGAGAGCCGCGCGAAGTCGCCGAGCGTCGTCAGCCCGAGCCGGCGCAACAGGTCGGCCAGCTCACGACCCTCTGCTGATCCATGGGCTCCCCCGTCGGTGAGATCGGCGAGGACCCGCACCGGGAGCGCCTGCACGAAGGGCGCCGACCTGCCGGGCGGCACCACCACGCAGTCCTGCACCAGCGCCTGGCGGGCAGCCTGCTCGGCCGTGAACAGGTCGTCGGCGACACCGAGCCGGCAGTCCCACACGCCGGTCTCGACCAGGCGCTGGGCAACGATCGCGGCGGCGTGCGGCTCGCCTCCGAAGTAGCGCCCGGGCGCGGGCACGGCGAGCAGGCCGGGACGGATCGGCGCCACCCCCGGGCGCAGCTCCTCGACCGTGGCCAGCACCGGCTCGAAGTAGCGCGCGTCGCGCTCGGGATTGGCGGGGAGCAGCACGAGCTCCGGGCACCTCGCCTGGGCATCGCGGCGGCGCTGGCCGCGTCGTACTCCCTCCGCACGGGCAGCGGTGTTGCACACCTCGACCACGTTGTTGCTGAGTACGGCGGCCGGCTGGTTGCTCGAGGCGCGTCCCTCGCTCCCCGGGTCGCCCGTCTCGGCCAGCTCGAACAGCCCGGCGGTGACCGACCAGTCGGGACACCAGGCCACGAGCACCCTCATTGGAGGACGAGATCGCGCGCCGAGCGCTGCCCACCGCGGGTGACCGCGACCCTCAGCTCACGGTGGTCGAGCCGGCCACGACCGCGACCGACGCCGTCCCAGACGACCCGCTCCGCACTCAGCCGCGCCTCGACCCGTGGCCACTCCCCCCAGACCACGAGGACGGAGGACCGGGCGCGCAGCCGGGCGTCGAGCACCGACGCCGACTTCGCGTCGACCAGGGCGGTGGGCTTGAGCACGACCACCTTGAGCACGTCGACCAGGGCCGCGGTGACCTCGAGCCACAGCTCGCCCGGCTCGGGCACCAGCACCGTCCTCCGCAGGTCGATGCCCCACTGGGTCGCCGCCTCCGCGCCGAAGTCGTCCCAGCCCGCGAAGCCCACCCACTCCCCGGAGCGGGACGCCCCGGCCGCCAGCCCGAGCGCGAGCGAGGCGGAGTCGACGGCATAGCTCGCTCCGGTGCGCAGCTGCACCAGACCCTCCAGCGCGGGGTGGACCGGGACCGTCAGCCGGGTCGGTGCGCCCTGGAGCGACTCGATCCGGCGCTGGAGCGCAGCCACCACGTCGCCGGTGGGGCGAACGACTTCGAGGGGCTGTGCACTCACTCACCCATGTTCGAACATCTGTTCGAACAATTCAAGTGCGTCTCACGCTGCACCCCGGAAGTCAGCGCTTCCGCTTCTCCCGCGGCTTCACCGTGATCACGATCGGCGTCCCGACGAACCCGAACTCCTCACGCAGCCGACGCTCGATGAAGCGCTCGTAGCCGGCGTCCAGCTTGCCCGAGGTGAAGAGCACGAACGTCGGCGGCGCGGTGCTCGCCTGGGTGCCGAAGAGCACCTTCGGCTGCTTGCCGCTCCGGACCGGGTGCGGGTGCTCGGCCACGAGCCGCCCGAGGAACGCGTTCAGCGCGCCCGTCGTGACCCGGGTCTCCCAACCCTCCAGCGCCTTGTCGATCGCGGGTACCAGCCGGTCGATGTGCCAGCCGGTCTTCGCCGTGATGTTGATCCGCGGCGCCCATTGCACCTGGACCAGGTCGCGCTCGATCTCCCGGTCGAGGTAGTAGCGCCGCTCCTCATCGACCAGGTCCCACTTGTTGAACGCGATGACCAGCGCCCGGCCGGACTCCCTGACCGCCTGGAGGATCCGCACGTCCTGCTCGGCGATCGACTCCTGGCCGTCGAGCACGAGGACGCACACCTCGGCGCGCTCGATCGCGGTCGAGGTCCGCAGCCAGGCGTAATACTCGTGGCCGGACGCCTCCTTGACCCGCTTCCGGATGCCCGCGGTGTCGACGAACCGCCAGGTCCTGCCGCCCAGCTCGACCAGCTCGTCGACCGGGTCGACGGTGGTGCCGGCGACGTTGTCGACGACGACCCGCTCCTCCCCCGCGAGCTTGTTGAGCAGCGAGGACTTGCCGACGTTGGGCCGGCCGACGATGGCGACCCGGCGCGGTCCGCCGTACTCCCTCTCGGAGACGGCCGGCGGCTCCGGCAGCACCGCGAGCACGGCGTCCAGCAGGTCGCCCGAGCCACGTCCGTGCAGAGCGGAGACGACGTACGGCTCCCCCAGCCCGAGGTTCCAGAGCCCGTAGGCCTCGGCCTCGGCGCGTTCGTCGTCGACCTTGTTGGCCGCGAGGATGACCGGCTTGCCCGAGCGGCGCAGGATCTTCACGACCTCCTCGTCGGCGTCGGTGATGCCGACGGTGGCGTCGACGACGAAGAGCGTCGCGTCGGCGAGGGAGACCGCGATCTCGGCCTGCGCGGCGATCCGCTCGGCCAGCCCGCGGGCGTCGGGGTCCCAGCCTCCGGTGTCCACCACGGTGAACGCCCGGCCGTTCCACTCGGCGTCGTAGGAGACCCGGTCCCGGGTCACGCCCGGGACGTCCTCCACGACCGCCTCGCGGCGGCCGAGGATCCGGTTGACCAGGGTGGACTTGCCGACGTTGGGCCGGCCCACGACGGCCAGCACCGGCACCGGACCCGACGGCAGGTCCTCCGCCGCCAGCTCGGTCGCGCTGTCGTGCTCACTCATAGGACTTCTCCTGAAGGTAGGGGGCCGGGCAGGCTGCGGCCGGTCTCGGCCAGCGCTTCCTTCAACCCGGTCAGCATCCGCTGGTGCAGGTCTTCCGACAGTGCGGAGACATGGGCGCTCAGCCGCGGCCACGGTACGGCGTCGACCTGCACCGGGTGCCCGACGACGATGTCGATCCGTGCCCGCCTCGGCGGGAGCGAGTTGCTGTGGCCGCCGGGCTCCCGGCTGCCGATGAAGGTGATGGGTACGACGGTCGCACCCGTCACCAGCGAGAGGTACGCCGAACCGCGGCGGAAGCTGTCGAGCTCGCCGTTGCCGCGGGTGCCCTCCGGGAACACGCCGACCGCCCCGCCGTCGCGCAGCACCCGTAGAGCCACCCGGACTGCCCGCGGGTCGGCCCGGAACCGGTCCAGCGGAATCTGGCCCGCGAGGGTCAGGAACCAGCCGAGCCTGCTCTGGAACATCTCGATCTTGGTCAGCGCGTGGACCGGACGCGGCGCGAAGATCGCCATCAGTGGCCCGTCGATCACGCCGATGTGGTTGCCGACCACCACGACCGGCCCGCGCTCGGGGAACCGATCCGCGTGGTGGACGCGCACGTCGTACCACCGCCGGATGATCCACCGGGTCAGGGGACGGCCGCCGTGCAGCAGCCACCGGCGGGGGTACCGGACGCCATCGCTGCGCGGCCGCTCGAGATGAGCGGACGCGGTGCTCACGGTGCTGTCGCCCTGCTCATGGCGAGACGTCTGCCGGCGCGGTCGCGAGGCTGACCACCCGGTCGACGACCTGGTCGAGGGTCAGGTCGGTCGTGTCGATGTGGACGGCCCCGTCAGGCATCGTCAGCGGCGCCACCGCCCGCCCGGAGTCGATCCGGTCGCGGTGCAGCAGCGACTCCTGGGTCGCCGTGACGTCGTCGGACCCGGCCTCGGCGGCCCGACGCGCGGCCCGCGCGGCCGGGTCGGCCGTGAGATAGACCTTGAGACCGGCGTCCGGCCAGACGACCGAGCCGATGTCACGGCCCTCGACGACGATGCCGCCACCGGCGATGATCGCCCGCTGCAGCTCGACCAGGCGCGCCCGGACGGCCGGCACCGCGCTCACCGGCGAGACCGCCGCGTTGACGGCGTCGCTGCGGATCGCGACCGCTACGTCGACCCCGTCGAGGGTGATCGTGGGGTTCAGCGGGTCGGTGCCCGACTCGAGGCGGGGCGTCGCGGCGTGCGCGCTCACCTCGTTGACCTCGTAGATGTTGACGTCGTGCTGCAGCATCCACCAGGCCACCGCGCGGTACATCGCGCCGGTGTCGAGATAACGCAGCCCGAGCCGGTCGGCGACCGCCCGGCAGGTGCTCGACTTGCCCGAGCCCGACGTACCGTCGACGGCCACGACGAGCGAGCTCAGATCACCTGCATCCACAGGCGACCATGCTACCGGTGAGTCACCCAACCCCTCGATTCGAGCGCAGCCAGCAGCTCCTCCGCGCGGCTCTCCGCGACGTCGAGCTCGACCAGGCCGACCGGCCGGCCCGGGTCGTGGTCGATCCGCACGTCCTCGATGTTGACGCCGCTGGCCCCGACATCGGCGAACAGCCGGGCCAGCTCGCCTGGATGGTCCGGCACGGCGACGTGCACGGCCGCGACCGCCTGCATCGGCCCGCCGTGCTTGCCGGGAATGGCGCGGGTGCCGGCCAGCCCGTGGGCCAGCAGCGACTCGAGGCCGGCGCGGTCGCCGTCGGCCACGGCGTCCAGGGCGAGGTCGAGGCGGTCGCGAACCTCGCGCAGCAGCACCGCTACCGCCTCGCTGTTCCCGCCGATGATCTGGCTGTAGAGCGCCGGGTCGCCGCCCGCGACCCGGGTCACGTCGCGGACGCCCTGGCCGGTGAGGGCGAGGTGCTCGGGCGCGGCGCCGGCGAGGGTGCCGGCGACCAGGGAGGCGAGCAGGTGGGGCACGTGGGACGTGCGTGCGACGGCCTTGTCGTGCTCGGCGGGGGTCAGCATGACGGGCACCGCACCGCAGATCTCGACGAGCGTCGCGACCCGGCGAACAGCGGTCGCCGCGGCTCCTGCGTGGGCCGTGATCGCCCACGGCCGGCCGCTGAACAGGTCGGCCGACGCCGCCAACGGCCCGGACCGCTCGCTGCCTGCCATCGGATGGCTGCCGACGTAGCGCGAGAGCGCCCGATGGCCGGCGACGGCGGCGAGCGGAGCCGCCTTCACGCTGCCGACATCGGTCACGACCGTGTCCTCGCCGGCGGCGTCGAGGGCGGCTTCGATCGCCTCACCGAGGTGGTCGGGAGGCACCGCCACCACGACCAGCGCAGCCACGTCCCCTGGCAGCTTCGGGTGGCCGGCCCCGAGGCCGGACGCGGTGCGCAGGTGCTCAGGCGACGTGTCGGACAGCAGTACGTCGATGCCGGCCCGCCGGCAGGCGAGGGCGATCGAGGTGCCGATCAGTCCTGCGCCGACGACCTCGACCGGGCCGGGAAGGAGATCAGACACGCGGTAAGGCTAGCGATCCCCTCTCACGACGGCTGGTAGGACCCGAAGGACCAGTGGTTCCCCTCCGGGTCGAGCACGCTGCCACTGCGGCCGCCGTACTCCTGGTCGACCATCGGCCGCTGCACGGTCGCACCTGCCGCGACGGCGGCGTCGAAGACCCTGTCCGGGTCGTCGGCGACCAGGTAGAGGCCGGACTTCCCGGGTTCGTGCAGCGGGCTGTCGTCGCGCCGGGCGCCGAACATGATGCCGCCGCCACCGGGCCACACCCACTCGGCGTGGGCCACCCGGCCCTCCTCGTCGCGGTAGGTCGCGTGCTCGCGGAACCCGATCACCCGCAGCCACTCGACCATCCGGTCGACGTCGTCGAAGGCCATGGCCGCCCAGAGGCGCACGCCGGCCGCCGTGGTCGAAGTCTCTCTCGTCTCAGTCATGGTCCCAGCCTGCGTCCCCACCGGGCCCGCCGTCTTGAACGAACGGGAACTCCTCGCGGAGCCAGGTGGTCGGCGAGCAGCCGGCGAGCGCCGACCACTCCCGACTGAGGTGCGCCTGGTCGCTGTAGCCGCAGCGGGCCGCCACCTCGGCGAGAGGGACCCGGCCGAGCAGGCCGCGGGCCAGCTCGAACCGTGCCACGCGCTGGAACTCCTTCGGGGTGACGCCACACTCGTCCCGGACCAGGGTCGACAGCCGCCGGCGGCTGTACCCGACCTCCTCGGCGACCTCGGTCACCCGGACCCCTCGGGTCAGCCGCGCCAGCGCGTGACCCACCTCCACCTGGGGGCCGGTGCCGTCCGAGTGGGCGACGAGGGACGCGAGCGTGCGGTCGACGACGGAGATCCGCTGCGGCCAGGTGGCCGCGTCGTGGAGCCGACCGGGGAGCTCGCGCAGCGGCCGCGGCACCACGGCCTCGTCGACGTCGGTGAGAGTGCCGGCGAGCGCGGCGGCAGGAAGGCCGAGGATGGCTCGGGCTCCGGCGATGGTGAGGGCGAGCTGGACGCCGCGCTGGCTGCCGTCGTGGTGGACGGCGGCCGGCGCGGGATGCAGGCCCGAGAGGGACGACCACGCGGAGTGGAGGGAGTCCGCCTTGCCGTCCCAGGAGACGCGGAGGGGTTCGTCGAGCGGCAGCACGAACGTGAGCGAGGTCCCCGGTAGGCCGCGGTGCACGCCGGGCGCACCGAACTCGACGTCGTAGGGGATCCTCGCGACGACGTACGGCCGGAGCCCGTGAGGCACCGGAGGAACCGGGATCACTCCCCCACGGTAGCCCGGCGCGGCCCGCCGCTAGAGCCCGACGGACTCCAGGAGCTGACCGAGCTCGTCGTTCGTGAGCTCACGCGTCTCGCCCGCGGGGAGCGTGCCGAGCTCGACCGGCCCGAACCGGGTGCGGGTCAAGAGCTTCACCGGGTGGCCCACGTGGTCGAGAAGCCGGCGCACGATCCGGTTGCGACCCTCGTGGATGACCAGCTCCACGATCGACTTGTTCGCGGCGGCGTCGATCACCCGGGCCCGTCGTACCCGTACCGGCCCGTCGTCCAGCTCGACCCCGGCCAGCAGGTCCGCGATGGTGCCGCGGGCCAGCCGACCGTCCACCTCGGCGACGTACGTCTTCTCGACCTCGTACGACGGGTGCGCCATCCGGTGCGCGAAGTCGCCGTCGTTCGTGAGCAGGAGCAGGCCCGACGTGTCGGTGTCGAGGCGGCCGACGTGGAACAGCCGCAGCGCCGGGTCCTCGGCGAGGCGGTCGGCGACCACGTCGCTGATCGTGCGCCGACCTCCGGGGTCGGCCATCGTCGAGACCACGCCGCGCGGCTTGTTGAGCACCAGGTAGACGTGGTCGCTGATCGGCGGCAGCCGCTGTCCGGAGACCTTGATGACCGCCGTGCGTGGGTCGACCTTGGTCCCGAGCCGGGTGACGATCTCGCCGTCGACCTCGACCTCCCCGTCGAGCATCAGCTCCTCGCACTTCCGGCGGGATGCGACGCCCGACTGGGCCAGGAGCTTCTGCAGCCGGACCAGGCCCTCGTCGTCGGTCTCGATCTCGCGGGTCACGACTCCCCTTCGGGATCCTCGACCGGATCCACCGGCTCCACCTCGGGCCCCACCTCGGGCTCCGCCGTCACGGCGTCCGGTCCGGCAGCCTGGGACGCGAGCTCGTCCTCCATGTCCGACATCTCGGGCAGGTAGGGCGCCAGCTCGGGGAGCTCGTCGAGGGAGACGACACCGATCCGCTCGAGGAAGTACGTCGTGGTGCGGTAGAGGGTGGCGCCGTGCTCGCCGTCGTGCCCGGCCTCCTCGACCAGGCCGCGGTTGACGAGGGTCCGCATCACGCCGTCGACGTTGACACCGCGGATCGCCGACACCCGGGCCCGCGACACCGGCTGCTGGTAGGCGACCACCGCGAGCGTCTCCAGGGCGGCCTGGGTCAGCCGCGCCTGCTGGCCGTCGAGCACGAACGCCTCCACGACGGAGGCGAACTCGTCGCGGGTGTAGTACCGCCAGCCACCCGCGACGTTGCGCAGCTCGAACCCGCGGCCCTGCTCGTCGTACTCCCCTGCGAGCGCAGCGAGCGCCTCGGCGACCTCTCCCTCGGGATAGCCCACCGCGGTCGCGAGGGCGACCTGGTCGAGCGGCTGGTCGGCGACCATGAGCACCGCCTCGAGGGCGGGGCGCAGCTCGGCCACGGGTACGGCGAGGACGTCGTCAGTCGTCATCTGTCTTCTCCTCGGGCTGGTCATGGGGCTGGTCGTCGGGCCCGTCGTCGGGCGGGTGGTCGGGCGGGGGTGCGCCGTCGAACTCGTCGGTGATCACGGCGTCGACGTCGATGTCGTGGTCGGTGCCGGTCCACCGCACGCTCAGCTCGCCGAGCGCGGTCGCCTGCTCGAAGGCAACCACGCCCTCGCGGAACAGCTCGAGCAGCGACAGGAAGCGCGCCACCGTGGTGAGAGTGTCGGGCGAGTCCCCACAGAGGGCCCGGAACGTCATCGTCCCGGAGCGCTGCAGCCGGTCCATCACGATCCCCGCCTGCTCTCGGACGCTGACGGCCGGTGCGTGGATGTGGTGGAGGGTGATCTCGGCGTCCGGCTTGGGCTCGAGCGCCCTGGCGGCGAGGCCCGCGAACTGCTCGAGACCGATGCCGATCAGCACCTCGGGAAGCAGACTGGCGAACCGGTCCTCCAGCCCGACCGCACGCGGGTAGCGGCGCGACTCGGCTGCGAGCCGTACGTCGAGCACGCCGGCGATCTGCTTGTAGGCCTTGTACTGCAGCAGCCGCGCGAACAGCAGGTCACGCGCCTCGAGCAGGGCGAGGTCCTCCTCGTCCTCGACATCACCCTGGGGCAGCAGCCGGGCGGCCTTGAGGTCCAGCAGGGTCGCGGCGACGAGCAGGAAGGACGTCGTCTCCTCCAGATCGACGTTGCCGTCGGCCGTCAGCCTCTTCGTGTGGGCGATGAACTCGTCGGTGACCTGGGAGAGAGCGATCTCGGTGACGTCGAGCTTGTGCTTCGAGATCAGGCTGAGCAACAGGTCGAACGGGCCCTCGAAGTTGTCGAGGCGCACCTCGAACGGACTTCGATCGGCAGTCGTCACCGACGAATCATGACTCACGCAGTCGCCTGACCAGCGCGGAGTCCTCCCCGTGAGCCTCGAAGTCGGCCAGCACCAGGCTCACTGCCTCGCGCACCAGCCGGCCGCGGTCGACGGCGAGCCCGTGCCCGCCGCGGAGCGCCAGCCGGACCTGCTCGATCTCCACCAGCTCCTCGGAGGTGACGTAGACCGTCATCTTCTCGTCGTGCCGGATCCGGCCGGACGGCCGCTTCTCGGCGGCCGGCTCCGCGGCGCCGCCTTCAGCGGGCGCGTCCGGTACGGCGCGGACGCGTCCCTTCCTCGCCGCCGGCGCGTCGGCGGCGGGGTCGGAGGTCGGGCGGAAGAGGTCGTCGGCAGTCGGCAGGCTCACACGTCGAGACACCGCAGCGCCACCTCCTTCGCCAGCTGGCGATAGGCCTCGGCGCCGCCCGAGTCGGAGGCGTACGAGGTGATCGGCTCGCCGGCGACGGTGGAGTCGCTGAACTTCACGGTCCGACGGATCACCGTGTGGAAGACGTGGTCGCCCCAGGCCTGGACGAGCCGCTCGAGCACCTCGCGCCCGTGCAGGGTGCGGCCGTCGAACATGGTGCCGAGCACGCCGTCGATCTCGAGCCGGGGGTTGAGGCGCTCCTGGACCTTGTCGATCGTGTTCTTGAGCAGCGCGACGCCGCGGAGGGCGAAATACTCGCACTCGAGCGGGACGATCACGCCGTCGGAGGCCGTCAGCGCGTTGACCGTGAGCAGGCCCAGCGACGGCTGGCAGTCGATGAGGATGACGTCGTACGCCGCGATCGCCGGCGCGAGCACGCGCTGCAGCGTCTGCTCGCGGGCCACCTCGTGCACGAGCTGGACCTCGGCCGCGGACAGGTCGATGTTGGAGGGCAGCAGGTGCATCCCCGGCACCCCCGACGGCACCACGACGTCCTCGAGCCGCGTGGTGCGGTCCATGAGGAGGTTGTAGACCGTCTTCTCCATCTCGTGCGGGTTGAGGCCGAGCCCCACCGACAGCGACCCCTGCGGGTCGAAGTCGACCAGCAGCACCCGGCGGCCGTACTCCGCCAGGGCGGCGCCGAGGTTGATCGTGGTGGTGGTCTTGCCGACCCCACCCTTCTGGTTGCACATCGAGATGACGCGGGCCGGGCCGTGCTCGGTGACCGGCTTGGGGTCGGGCAGGACCGGCATCGGGCGGCCGGTGGGGCCGAGCGGCAGGTCGGAGGCCACGGGTGCAGCCGGTGCTGCGGCCTCGGGGGCCGCCTCCTCGGCCGGTGGCGCAGCAGGCGTCGGTGGTGCGAAGGGAAGCAGGTCGGACACGTCGTTCCTCTCGGGGACTCTGGCCCGAGGCGGCATGTCGGGAGCGCTGGAACCTGTGGAGAACCCACCCATCATCGAACCGTCACCTCGGGGGCGTCACGGGCGGCTTCCCCACCGCCCTGAACTGATCGAGACTCCAGTCAACAATGTCGACACAGCGACATTGCGACGCCACGCCGGGTGACGGGTCCTAGGGAAAATTGAGCGGGTCGGGATCGAACGCGTCGCGTTGGGGCGCGGGGTCGCTGCCCGGACCGAGGTCCAGGACCACGTCGCGCTCTCCGTCGCGGGCACGGATCGTGTCCATGCCGTCCCTGCCGTAGAACCGGTCGGCTCCGTTGCCACCGGTCAGGATGTCGTTGCCGGGGCCGCCGTCGAGCCGGTCGGCCAGGCCCGATCCGGTCAGCCGGTCGCCGGCCGGGCCGCCGACGACGTACTCGACATCGGTGCCGACGTTGTCGCACTCCCCCGACGCTCCGTCGTTCGCGACCCCGTCGAGCGAGACGTCCAGCGCGACACTGCGCTGGGCGTAGGTGACCAGGTCCGTGCCACCGAGGCCGTGGAAGATGTCGGCAGCCAGGTCGGTCGGGTCCTCGACGAAGGTGTCGTTGCCGGACGTTCCGTTGTAGGTGTCCTGGCCGGGACCACCGGTCAACCTGGTGGGTGCCCGACCGCCGGTGAAGACGTCGTTGCCAGTGCCGCCGAACGCGTTCTCGACCTCGGACATGAGGTCAGTCTCGCCGGTCGCACCACTCCCCCGTCCGTGGAGCAAGACCGTGACGTCCGACGTCCGGGCGGCGTAGCTGATCGTGTCACGGCCACTGCCCGCGTAGTAAAGGTCGTCCGGGTCTGCCACCGCCCCCTGGTACAGGACGTCCGCGCCGGCACGGGTGTCTACGTTGTCGCTGCCGAGGCCGTCGTACACCTTGTCGTCGCCGGGTCCCGTGACGATCCAGTTG
Organism: Nocardioides immobilis; assembly: GCF_003515065.1. Taxonomy (GTDB): domain Bacteria; phylum Actinomycetota; class Actinomycetes; order Propionibacteriales; family Nocardioidaceae; genus Nocardioides; species Nocardioides immobilis. The sequence continues at coordinate 14,565 of NZ_QXGH01000051.1, read as the reverse complement.
TCCTCCGCGTTGCCCTTCACGACGTCGTTACCCGATCCCGTCAGCACGCTCTCCGTGAGGACCGCGTCGCCTTCACCGACCGCTCCGTCGTCCGCGCGGGCGTCGATCGTGACCCGGAGGGCCGTGGTCCGAAGCGTGTAGGCCACGCCGTCGTCCCCGGCGTCGCCGTACAGTCGGTCACCGGCATCCGGGGTGACCCCTTGGTGGACCCAGTCGTCGCCGTCGCCGCCCCACACGGTGTCGGCGCCGCCCCCGTCCACGAACGTGTCGGAACCGCCTCCCCCGAACAACATGTTCGGCCCGTCAGTGCCCTCGATCTGGTCATTCCCGGCTCCCCCGTCGACATGCTCGACCCGAAGCACGGTGTCACTCTCACTCGGCGTACCCAGGGCGCGGTCTGCTTCGAGCCCGTCATCGTTCGTGGCGTTCCACAGGGTTACCACGACTCCGTCTTGCCGCGCTCCGTAGCTCACGGTGTCCGCGTCACTACCACCGTCGATGATGTCCGCCCCGTTGCCGACGTACCGCGGGTCCGTCTGGTTGCCCTGGATCAGCAGGTCCGCCCCGGCCTCGCCGTACGCCGCGTCGTTGCCGTCCCCGTCATCGATGACGTCGTCGCCCTCGCCGCCACACAGCAGGTCGTCCCCGCCGAGCCCGGTGATGAAGTCGTTGCCGCCGAACCCGAAGATCACGTCCCGGCCGGCGGTCCCGGTCAGCGTGTCGGCGCCAGCAGTGCCCGTCAGTGTCGGGATCTGGACCGAGCACGGCGGCGGTCCGTACGCCGACGCCGGTGCCGGCGCCACGGCGCCCATCGAGGCGACGACCAAGGCGACTGCGGCTGCCCCTCCTGCGTGCGAGTACTTCATCCTGGCTCCTCCATCGGCGATGTGAGGACGACGCTAGGGACGAGGCGTCCCTGTCCGCGTCCGCGCCGACGCGCAACCGTCGGGCCGCGGGATGGGCGGGATGGCGGCCGACGCGTAGTCGGAGGGCGGAGGGGTCAGTCGCCCAGCCGGCACATCGCCAGCGTCCGTACGACGGCCTCGCCGGCCTCGTCCGACGCAGCCAGGTCGACCTCGGCCTCGATCACCCAGTCGTGGTGGCCGGCGGGGTCGTGGATGGTCTGGACGACCCGCCACGCGGCGCCGGTGCGGTCGACCGCGAGCAGGTCCGGTCCGCGGGCGTCGCCGTCGGTGAGGACCCGGTCGTGCTCGTCGTAGTACGCCTCGATGGCCCGGTCCCAGTCCTCGCGGGTGACCTCGATGTCCGACAGCCCGGCCTCCAACGCCTCCAGCCCGTCGAGGTCGTCGCGGGCGACCAGGTCGACCCGGCGCCACATCGCGTTGCGCACCATCACGTCGAACACCCGGCCCTGCTGGGTCAGCGGTCGTGGCGGTGGCGGCGGGGCGTGCTCGAGCACCTCGCGGGCGGCGTGGTCCGGGTCGTTCAGCGCCTCCCACTCGTCGAGCAGCGACGAGTCGACCTGGCGGACGGTCTCCCCCAGCCAGTCGGCGATCAGGTCGAGCTCCTCGGTCCGCAGGGCGGCCGGCACGGTCTGGCGGAGCGCCCGGTAGGCGTCGGTGAGGTAGCGCAGCACCAGCCCCTCGGAGCGGGCCACCTGGTAGCGCGAGACCAGGTCGGTGAACCCCATCCCCTGCTCCCACATCTCGCGCACGACCGACTTGGGTGCGAGCGCTTCGGGCGAGAGCCACGGGTGCCGCTCGCGGTAGGTCTCGTAGAGCGGCTCGAGCAGGTCGGCGAGCGGCTGGGGCCAGGTGACGCCCTCGATCAGGGTCATCCGCTCGTCGTACTCGACGCCCTCGGCCTTGAGCGCCGCGATCGCCTCGCCGCGAGCGGCGTGCTGCTGCGCCATCAGCAGCGGACGCGGTGCCTCGAGGACCGCCTCGACCACCGACACCATGTCCAAGGTGAAGCTCTCGGACTCCGGGTCCAGGACGTCGAGCACGGCGAGCGCGAAGTGCGACAGAGGCTGGTTGAGCGCGAAGTCCGCCGGCAGCGCCTCGGTCAGCACGTAGCGTCGCCCGAAGCCGTCGACCTCGTCGAGCCGGGTCAGTACGTCGGAGCCGAGCAGGCTCTTGGTGAGCCGGATCGCCCGCTTGGCGAGGCGGAGCTGGCTGCGGCGGTCCTCGTGGTTGTCGGTCGTCAGCCGCCGCATCACTGGGAACGCGTCCTCCTCGCGGGAGACGACGTTGACCAGCATCGCGTTGTCGACCTTCATCTGGGACTTGAGCGGCTCCGGCCGGCCCTCCACCAGCTTGTCGAAGGTCTGCTCGGTCCACACGATGGTGCCCGGCGGCGGCTTCTTCAGCTGCGCCTTGGAGCCGCGCTTGGCGCGCTTCTCGTCGCTCATCGCGGCGTTCTTGGCAGCCACCTTCGCCTTGGCCTTCTCGTTGTCGATCACGTGCTCGGGCGCCTGCACCACGACGTAGCCCTGGGTGTCGAAGCCGGCCCGCCCGGCCCGCCCGGCGATCTGGAGGAACTCGCGGGACTTCAGCACCCGCTGGCGCTGGCCGTCGTACTTCGCCAGGCCACTGAAGAGCACGGTCCGGATCGGCACGTTGATCCCGACGCCGAGGGTGTCGGTGCCGCAGATGACGGTGAGCAGCCCTGCCTGCGCGAGCTGCTCCACCAGTCGCCGGTAGCGCGGCAGCATCCCCGCGTGGTGCACCCCGATCCCCCGGCGGAGCAGCTTCGACAGCGTCTTGCCGAAGCCGGAGGCGAACCGCACGTCCGCCAGTCGCTCGGCGATCGCGTCCTTGGCCTCGCGTCGGGCGCCGAAGAGCGACTTCCCGAGCAGTCCGGAGGCCTGCTCCACGGCGGCCGCCTGGGTGAAGTGGACGACGTAGACCGGACCCTGGCCGGTGGTCACCAGCTCCTGGAGCGTCTCCTCCAGGGGCGTCAGCGACCACGAGAACGTCAGCGGAACCGGCCGTACGGCGTCGTCGACGACTGCCGTGTCCCGCCCGTTGCGCCGGGTCACGTCGGCGGCTAGCTCGGTGACGTCGCCGAGCGTCGCCGACATCAGCAGGTGCTGGGACTGCGGCAGCTCGATCAACGGCACCTGCCACGCCCACCCGCGCCCGGGCTCGCCGTAGAAGTGGAACTCGTCCATCACGACCAGGCCCACGTCGGCCCGGTCACCCTCGCGCAGCGCGATGTTGGCGAGCACCTCGGCTGTGCAGCAGATGATCGGGGCGTCCGGGTTGACCGCGACGTCGCCGGTGAGCATGCCGACGTCCTCGGCGCCGAAGACCTCGCACAGGTCGAAGAACTTCTCGCTGACCAGGGCCTTGATCGGCGCGGTGTAGAACGACACACGGTCGTCGGCGAGTGCCGCCATGTGCGCGGCGACCGCCACCAGCGACTTGCCGGACCCGGTCGGGGTGGCGAGGACGACGTTGTTGCCGGCGAGGAGCTCGAGGACGGCCTCCTCCTGGTGGGGATAGAGCTCGAGGCCACGCTCCTCGGCGTACGCGAGCACCCGGTCGTACGCGGCGTCGCTCCCGTCACCCATTGCGGGCCCGGGGGTGCGCGGTCGCGAAGACCTCACGCAGGTTGTCGACCGTGACCAGCGTGTAGACCTGGGTGGTCGTGACGGAGGCATGCCCGAGCAGCTCCTGCACGACCCGTACGTCGGCCCCACCGTCGAGCAGGTGGGTGGCGAAGGAGTGCCGCAGCGTGTGGGGCGAGACGTCCTTGGTGACTCCGGCGCGCTCCGCTGCCTTCACCAGCACCGCCCAGGCCGACTGGCGGGAGAGCCGTCCACCGCGGGCGTTGAGGAAGAGCGCACCCGCCCTGGTGGTCGAGCCTGCCGAGCCCCCCTTGCCGGTCGAGCTCGTCGAGACCAACGCCGGGCGGCCGCGGACGAGGTACGCCGACACCGCCTCCTGCGCGTAGGAGCCGACCGGCACGATCCGCTCCTTGCCGCCCTTGCCGCGCAGCAGCACCGTGGCCTCGGTGCCGGTCTCGGTCTCGAGGTCGTCGACATCCAGGCCGACCGCCTCGCTGATCCGCGCCCCGGTGCCGTAGAGCACCTCGAGCAACGCACGGTCGCGGAGCGCGAGCGGCGTGCCGGGTGCGCCCGCCGCCTCCAGGATCGCCTCGACGTCGGAGAGCGGCAGCGCCTTCGGCAGCCGCTTGGCCGGGCTGGGCGGCTTCACGGCGGCGGCCGGGTCGTTGACCGCGAGCCCGTCGGCGACGGCGAACTTGTGGAACCCGCGCACGGCGACCACCGTCCGGGCCGCCGACGACGCGCTGAGGGGCGGGTGGACCTGGTCGCCCTCACGGAGCCGCATCAGGAAGCCGGTGACCGTCGCCTCGGTGACCGCGTCGAGGGTGGCGACCGACTGCTCGTCGAGGTACTCGCGATAGCGACGCAGGTCGCGGCGGTACGACGACAGCGTGTTCGCGGCCAGGCCCTTCTCGATGCTCAGGTGGTCGAGGTAGGTCCTGACCGCGCGATCGATCGGTCCCGGCGCCACAGTCAGGCCAGCGCCTCGGCGAGGGCGATCGCCTCGATGCCGACGGCGTCGGCGACCGGCTGGTTGGTGAGGTTGCCGGCGTGGGTGTTGAGCCCGAGGGCGAGGGACTGGTCGTCGCGGCAGGCGCGCTGCCAGCCCTTGTCGGCCAGGGCCACGGCGTAGGGCAGGGTCGCGTTGGTGAGCGCGTAGGTGGAGGTGTTCGGGACGGCGCCGGGCATGTTGGCCACGCAGTAGAAGATCGAGTTGTGGACCGGGTACGTCGGGTCCGCGTGCGTGGTGGGGCGGGTGTCCTCGAAGCAGCCGCCCTGGTCGACGGCGATGTCGACCAGCACCGAGCCGGGCTTCATCTGCGCGACCAGGTCGTTGGAGACCAGCTTGGGGGCGGCGGCGCCGGGGATCAGGACGGCGCCGATGACCAGGTCGGCCTCGGTGACCTGCTGCTCGATGGCGAGCTTGGAGGACGCGAGGCCGTGGACGCGGTTGTTGTAGCGCCAGAACGACATCCGCAGCTTGTCCAGGTCGGTGTCGAGCAGGGTGACGTCGGCGCCCATGCCGAGGGCGATGTTGGCGGCGTTCTGGCCGGCGACACCGGCACCGATCACGACGACCTTGGCGTTGGCGACCCCGCCGACGCCGCCGAGGAGCACCCCGCGGCCGCCCTGGGCCTTGAGCAGGGAGTGCGCGCCGACCTGGGGTGCGAGGCAGCCCGCGACCTCCGACATCGGGTAGAGCAGCGGCAGCGCACCCGAGGGCAGCTGGACCGTCTCGTACGCGATGCCGGTGACCTCACGCTCGATCAGCTCGTCCGTGAGCGGCTTGTCGGCAGCCAGGTGGAGGTAGGTGAAGAGCACCAGCCCCGGCCGCATCCGGTGGTACTCCTCCGCGATCGGCTCCTTGACCTTGAGCACCATCTCCGCGGTGCCCCAGACCTCGTCGGCCGTCGGGAGCATCGTCGCCCCGGCGGCGACGTACTCCTCGTTCGGGATACCGGAGCCGAGGCCCGCGTCGGTCTCGATGAAGACCTCGTGGCCGTGGGCGACCAGCTCGTTCACGCCGATCGGCGTGATCGCGACCCGGTACTCGTGGTTCTTGACTTCCTTGGGGACGCCGACTCTCACGAGCGCGACTGTATAACGGCGTACGCAAGCGTCGCGATGGCCGTGGGTCCCTCGGTGATCCGGCCGTCGAGCACGGCGGCGAGCAGCTCGTCGAACGGCGCCCAGAACACCTCGAGGTGGGCCTCCTCGTGCTCGGCGACGTAGTCGGTCTCCACCTCCCGCAGCCCGCGCGCGAGGTAGAAGTGGTGCACCTCGCTGCTGATGCCGGCGGAGGGGTACGTCGTGATCAGGTGCTGCCACTCCGCCGCCTCGAGCGAGACCTCCTCACGCAGCTCGCGCTTGGCGGTTTCGACGGGGTCCTCGCCCGGGACGTCGCAGATGCCGGCCGGGAGCTCGACGAAGGTGCCGCCACCCGGGTGCCGGTACTGCCGGATCAGGCAGACCTGCTCGACGCCGTCGCGCTCGTCGATCGCCAGCGCCATCGCGGCGCCGGGGTGCTCGACCACCAACCGCCCGAACGGCTCGCCGACCTCCGGGCCCTGATCCTGGCGAGGCGGGTGGATCCGGTCCCGGCGAAGGGCGACGACCCAGCGGTCGCGATGCAGGTCGGTCGAGTCGACGACCGGCCACGCACCAGGTGAGTCGGCGAGCTCACGCGCCCCGGTCACTCCACTGGCTCGCCGTGCAGGTGGGACTCGTCGAGCGGGATCCGCAGCTCGCGCTGACGGGCCAGGGCCGCGCCGATGAGACCGGCGAACAGCGGGTGCGGCCGGGTCGGGCGCGACCGCAGCTCCGGGTGCGCCTGGGTGGCGACGTAGTAGGGGTGGACGTCGCGCGGCAGCTCGACGAACTCGACCAGGTCGAGGTCGGGGTTGATCCCCGAGAAGACCATGCCGGCCTCCTCGAGGCGGTCGCGGTAGGCGTTGTTGACCTCGTAGCGGTGGCGGTGGCGCTCCTCGATCTCCCGGGCGCCGTAGGCCTCGGCGACGATCGAGCCGGCTCCGAGCTTGGCCGGGTAGAGGCCCAGCCGCATGGTGCCGCCGAGGTCACCCTCGCCGTGGACGATCTCCTTCTGCTCCTCCATGGTGGCGATCACCGGCTCCGGGGTGTCGGCGTCGAACTCCGTGGAGTCGGCCTTCTCCAGGCCCAGCACGTTGCGGCTGTACTCGATCACCATGCACTGCAGGCCGAGGCACAGGCCGAGCGTCGGGATGCCGTGCGTCCGCGCGTAGGTGAGCGCGCCGAGCTTGCCCTCGAGGCCCCGCACGCCGAATCCGCCAGGGACGCAGACCGCGTCGACGTCCTGCAGGTGCTTGGCGGCACCGGCCGGCGTCTCGCACTCGTCGGACGGGATCCAGCGCAGGTCGATCTTGGTCTCGTGCGCGAACCCACCGGCACGGAGCGCCTCCGCGACGGACAGGTAGGCGTCGTGGAGGTCGACGTACTTGCCGACCAGGGCGACAGCGACCTCCTCCTTGGGGTGGTGCACCCGGCGGAGCAGGTCGTCCCAGTCGGTCCAGTCGACGTCGCGGAACGGCAGGTTGAGGCGCCGTACGACGTACGCGTCGAGCCCCTCGCTGTGCAGCACCTTGGGGATGTCGTAGATCGACGGGGCGTCGGCCGCGGTGACCACGGCCTCCTCGTCGACGTCGCACATGAGCGAGATCTTGCGCTTGATCGAGTCGGGCAGGTCGCGGTCGGCGCGGCAGACGACCGCGTCGGGCTGGATGCCGACCTGGCGCAGCGCCGCGACCGAGTGCTGGGTGGGCTTGGTCTTCAGCTCACCGGACGGGCCGATGTAAGGAACCAGCGAGACGTGGAGGAAGAAGCAGTTGTCGCGACCGATGTCGTGGCGCACCTGACGCGCGGCCTCGAGGAACGGCAGCGACTCGATGTCGCCGACCGTGCCGCCGATCTCGGTGATGACGATGTCGACCGCGGTCTCGCCGCGACCCATCGCGAGGATCCGGTCCTTGATCTCGTTGGTGATGTGCGGGATCACCTGGACGGTGTCGCCGAGGTACTCGCCCTTGCGCTCCTTGGCGATCACCCGGGAGTAGACCTGGCCGGTCGTCACGTTCGCGACCTGGTCGAGGTCGGTGTCGAGGAACCGCTCGTAGTGGCCGACGTCGAGGTCGGTCTCGGCGCCGTCGTTGGTGACGAACACCTCGCCGTGCTGGAACGGGTTCATGGTGCCGGGATCCACGTTGAGGTAGGGATCCAGCTTCTGCATCGTCACCCGCAACCCGCGGCTGCGCAGCAGCCGACCGAGGCTCGAGGCCGTGAGTCCCTTCCCGAGCGAGGAGGCGACGCCTCCGGTCACGAACAGGTGCTTCGTCGTTCCACTCGGTGGCGCCATCTTCACGGGGTTCGAGCCTATCAGTCGGAACGGGCCATCTGGAGCAGCTCCCTGGCATGGGCGAGTGCGGAGTCGGATCCGGCCATCCCGGCGAGCATCCGGGAGAGCTCCTGCTCCCGGCCGGTGTCGTCGAGGGTGGTCAGGCCGGAGCTGGTGACGGTGCCGTCGGACGACTTCTCGACGACGACGTGCCGGTCGGCGAACGCGGCCACCTGCGGGAGGTGGGTCACGACGAGCACCTGGGCGTGCTGGGCGAGCGCGGCGAGCCGGCGGCCGATCTCGACGGCAGCCGCTCCCCCGACGCCGGCGTCGACCTCGTCGAACACGAACGTCGGCACCGGGTGGGTGTCGGCGAGGCAGACCTCGACCGCGAGCATCACCCGTGAGAGCTCGCCGCCGGACGCACCCTTGTACAGGGGCCGCGCCTCCGAGCCGGTGTTGGCTGCCAGCAGGAGCTCGACCTCGTCGGTCCCGTGGCTGTGGAACCTGAGCCAGCGGTCGCCGACCAGCAGCGCGTCGGCCGGCGGGTGTGCCGGGTCGCCGGGCGGCTCGACCTCCCGGGTGCGGACGCTGATCGTCATGGTCGCGTCCGGCATCGCGAGCAGGGTCAGCTCGTCGGACACCGCCGCAGCCAGCCGCTCCGCAGCCTCGTGACGCGCGCCGGAGAGCATCGCGGCCACCTCGGCGAGCTCCGCGCGCAGCGCGGTCCGCTCGGCGGTGAGCCGGTCGATCGTCTCGTCGGTGGCGTCCAGGTCGAGCAGCCGCTTCGAGGCCTGCTCCGCCCACGCGAGCACCGCGTCGACGCTGTCGCCGTACTTGCGGGTCAGCGCGACCAGGGCCGCTCGCCGCTCGGAGACGCCGGCGAGCCGAGCCGGGTCGGTGTCGATGCCCGAGGCGTACGACGCGACGTCCGCGGCCAGGTCGGACAGCAGGTAGGTCACCTCGGCGACCCGGTCGGCGAGCTCGCCGGCGTCGGGGTCGTGGTCGCGAACGCTGTCGAGCTGACCACGGGCCGCAGCAGCAGCGGCGAGCGCGTCGGGTGAGCCCTGGTCGCTGGAGAGAGCCTCGCGCGCCTGCTCGGCGGCCGTGCGCAGCGTGTCGGCATGGCCGAGCCGGGCCTCCTCGGCCGCCAGCTCCAGGTCCTCACCCGGCTGCGGCGCGACGGCGGCGATCTCGTCGACGCCGAACCGGAGCAGGTCTGCCTCACGGGCCCGTTCCCGGGCGGTCGCCACGACCTCGACGAGCTCGCGCTCGGTCGCGACCAGGCGTTCGTGGAGCTCGCCGTACCGCTGGAGCGGCCCGGCGACCGCCGCGCCCGCGAAGACATCGAGGGCGGCGCGCTGGGTGGTGGCCTTGAGGAGTCGGTGCTGATCGGACTGCCCGTGGACGGCAACGAGAGGCTCGGCGACTTCCGCGAGGGTCGCGACCGGTACGCCGGCGCCGCCGACGTACGCCCTCGACCGGCCCTCGGCACTGACGTTGCGGGCGAGCACGACCAGATCGTCCTCAACCTCGCCGCCGGCCTCCTCGACAGCGGCAGCGAGACCGTCGACCCCGTCGGTGCGGACCACGCCCTCGACCCGGGCCTGCCGGGCGCCGACCCGGACTGCGCCGCTGTCGGCGCGGCCGCCGAGGAGCAGGCCGAGCGCCGTCACGACCATCGTCTTGCCGGCGCCGGTCTCACCGGTGACGACCGTGAACCCGGGGCCCAGCTCCAAGGTCGAGGAGTCGATGACGCCGAGCGAGGTGATCCGCAGCTCTTCGATCATCAGTCGGGCTCGCCCTCGCCCGTGCGATGCTCGCGCCGCTTCTCGGCACTGCCCCGCCAGCCCGCGACCGACAGCCCGAACTTGGCCACCAGCCGGTCGGTGAACGGGGCCTGGTGCAGGCGGACCAGGCGGACCGGGCGCAGCCCTCGGCTGACCTCGATCCGGGCGCCGGGCGGGAGGTCGACGCTGCGCCGACCGTCGCACCAGAGCACGCCCGCGCCCTGGTTGCCTGCGAGCACCTCGATGGCGATGACCGAGGAGGGCGCGACCACCATCGGCCGCGCGAAGAGGGCGTGCGCGCTCAGGGGGACGATGCAGAGCGCCTCGACCTGCGGCCAGACGATCGGGCCGCCGGCGCTGAAGTTGTAGGCAGTCGAGCCGGTCGGCGTGGCGCAGACGACGCCGTCGCAGCCCCAGCGCGACAACGGCCGGTCGTCGATCTCGACGACGACCTCGAGCATCCGCTCGCGGGCGGCCTTCTCGACGCTCGCCTCGTTGACCGCGAAGGTCGAGTACACCAGCTCACCGTCGTGGAACGCCCGGACGTCGAGGGTCAGCCGGTCCTCTGTCGTGTAGCGCTGCGCCACGATCGCCTCGATGGTCGCCGCGACGTCCTCGTGCTCGGCCTCCGCGAGGAAGCCGACGTGGCCGAGGTTGACGCCGAGCACCGGGGTCAGCCGCTTGTGGGTGACCTCGGCCGCGCGCAGGATGCTGCCGTCACCACCGATGACGACCGTGAGCTCGCAGCCTCGGCTGGCATCGGTCTCGGAGTCGGTGAGCTCGACGGCCGGGTCGTACGCGGCCGGGTCGACGTCGAGATCCGCCGCCTCCGAGCGCAGCAGCCGGACCACGATCCCGTGGGCGCTCAGCTCCTTGACGAACGAGCGCGCGACGTCGCGGGCGTCGGTGCGCCGGGTGTGCGCAAGCACGAGCACCCGGCGGGGAGTCTCGGAGGCGTACGTGGTCACGGGCTCAGTCTGTCCTATCCCGCCGTCACGGCGTCCCGGAGCCGGTGCCGCGGTGCACGACCGCCGTGATCTCGTCCACATCGACCGTCGCCGGGCCGTGCCGCAGCCACAGGAAGAACTCCACGTTGCCGGACGGTCCCGGAAGCGGGCTCACCGTCACCCCCTGCACGCCCCAGCCGCGCTCGGCGGCGGCGGACGCGACGCCGAGCACCGCCTCGGCCCGCAGCGCCGGGTCCCGCACCACGCCGCCCTTGCCGACGCGGTCCTTTCCGACCTCGAACTGGGGCTTGACCATCAGTGCGAGGTCACCGTCGGGCCGGGTCACGCCCAGCAGGGCGTCGAGCACCAGCGCGAGCGAGATGAACGAGAGGTCGCCGACGACGAGGTCGACCGGTCCGTCGATGATGTCGGTCGTCAGGGCGCGGACGTTCTGCCGGTCGTGCACGACGACCCGGGGATCCCGCTGGAGCGACCAGTCGAGCTGGCCATAGCCGACGTCGACGGCTACGACCTCGGCCGCACCGGCACGCAGCAACACGTCGGTGAAGCCACCCGTCGATGCGCCGGCATCGAGGCAACGACGCCCGGCGACCTCGAGACCCTGCGGACCGAAGGCGGCCAGCGCCCCGACGAGCTTGTGAGCGCCGCGCGACACGTAGTCGGGGCCGTGCTCGCTCTCGGTCACCACGATCGCCACGTCGGTCGTCACGCCGGTCGCCGCCTTGGATGCGGTAGCGCCGGACACCCTCACCCGTCCGTCCGCGATCAGCTGCGCGGCCCGCTCACGCGAGGGTGCGAGCCCGCGGCGGACGAGCTCCGCGTCGAGCCGCAGACGGCGCGGTGGCACCGTCAGACGGACTGAGCCGGTTCGGCGTCGTCGGCCCCGAGGTCGGGATCGTCGAGCGCACGGCGGAGCTGGGAGTGAGCGGTCTCGAAGGCGGCCGCATGCTCCTCGAGCGGCCGGGCGTCCAGCCCGGCGACGAGGTCGAGCACGGTGTCGATGGCGGCGATGCCGGTCGGCGCCGGGGCGCCTCCCGCGACCACAGGTTCCTCGGTCATGGGAGCGAAGCTACCGTCCGACCCCGGCCGCATCAGGGATCCCGAGCGCGGTGATGTCGGCCACCGTCCCGGTGGCGTCCAGATGCGCCCATGCCGCCACCGCCACCGAGCGCCACCAGTCGTCCACCCCGCCGGCTCCGGACACGGTCAGCCGACCGTCCCGTACGTCAGCATGCCAGCCGGCCACGGTCCAGCCCGCACCGTCGGAGACCGGCTCCGGATGGGGCACGAGGAGCCCGCCGAGATCGACGGAGAGGTACGTCGGCCGGTGCTCGGGCCGGGCGGCGACCAGCTCCGCGAGGCCCGTGACCCCGGTCAGCACCAGCAGCGAGTCGACCTCCGCACGGTGCGCCCCCTCGATGTCCGTGTCGAGCCGGTCGCCCACCATCAGCGGTCGGCGCCCGCCTACCCGTCGCACCGTCTCGTCGAGCAGCGGCCGCTCGGGCTTGCCGGCGACGACCGGAGTCACGCCGGTGAACCTCGCGAGCGTCTCCACCAGCACCCCGTGACCCGGAGCCACCCCGAAGGCCGTCGGGATCGTGAGATCCGCATTGGTCGCCAGCCACGGCAGACCTTCGCGCACCCGGACCGCGACCCGCATGATGTCGCGCCACAGCACCTCGGGGCCGTAGCCGCTGACCACGGCGTCCGCATCGTCGTCGGCCTCGACCGGGACCAGGCCGACCTCACGAAGGGCGGCCTCGAGGCCGGGGCCGCCGAGTCGCACCACCCGGGCGCCGGCGCCAAACCGGTCGCGCACCAGGCCCGCCGCGGCCTGTGCCGACGTGACGACATCGGTCGCCTCAGCGGCGACACCCAGGTCGGTGAGGTGCGCAGCGACTGTCTCGGGCGGCCGCGCCGCGTTGTTGGTGATGAAGGCGATCCGCATCCCGGCCGCGCTCGTCGCACGGAGGTGCTCTGCAGCCCCCGGGACCGCGTCACTGCCCACGTAGACGACGCCGTCGAGGTCAAGCATGGCGAGGTCGTAGGCGACGGTGAGTGGATCGGTCGATGCGGCCAACACGGGGTCAGCCTCTCAGGTCCACCCACCATCGCTCCGTACGATGCCCTGATGGACTCAGGACAGGTGGTGACGCCGCCGTACGTCGCCGGCCCGCTGAGGCTCCTGCCGTTCCCCGGGCTGATGCTCGCCCCGCACCGGGTCGGAGATCCATCCACCGGCCGCGCGTTCGCGCGCCCCTACCGGGGTGTCGCCGCCCGGTTGCTGCGCTGGCAGTCCCGCGGGCTCGTCCGCCGCGACGCTGCGCCCGCGCTCTACCTCCACGAGTACACCGCCGGCGGCATGACCATCCGCGGACTCGTCGGTGCCCTGGACGTCTCACGGCGGGCCACCCGGCCCGAGGACCGGGCCGTGCTGCCGCACGAGGGCATCCACCCCGCGCAGGCCGACGACCTCGCCGACCGGATGGCGGAGATGGGCCTCAACCCGGCCCCGATCCTGCTCGTCCACCACGGCACGCCGCGGCTCGGCGAGCTCATGGCCGGGGTGCTCGGGACGACCATCAGCCACGAGTTCACCGACCGCTCCGAGCAGCAGCACCGGATCTGGGCGATCCGCGACGCCGCGCTGCTCGCCGACATCGCCGAAGAGCTCCGCGACAGCCGAGCGCTCATCGCCGACGGCCATCACCGGTACGCCGCGTACCTGCGCCTGCAGCAGCGAGATCCGGGCGGTCCCAGCGACCTCGGCCTGGCCATGCTCGTGGACCAGTCGACGACTCCGCTCTTCCTCGGGCCCATCCACCGCAGCCTGGCCGGCACCTCCCTCGACGACCTGCGCAACGCGGCAGCGAGCCTCGGGATGACCTGCACGGACCGCTCGCAATCGGAAGCCGTGGCCGCACTCGGACCCAGCACCCTTGCCGCCACCGACGGCAAGGAATGGGTGGTCGTCGACCTGGCGGTGCCGACCGACCGCGCCGCCGTCGAGGTGCTCCACGGTCAGCTGGTCCCCGCGCTGCCGCACGGACCCACGGGCATCGGCTATCACCACACCGTCGACGACGCCCTCGCGAGCGCCGATCCTCGTTCGACCGTCGCCGTCCTGATGCCGGCTCCGTCGGTGGACCTCGTCCAACGCATCGCCGAGGACGACCGACTGCTCCCGGAGAAGGCCACATCGTTCCAGCCCAAGCCGAGCCTCGGCGTCCTCATCCGCTCGCTGCGCGACGAAGCCGACGCGCCGAGCTGACCTCGACCTCGACCCGCGACGCCGCGACTCCCCCGGTGCGGTAGAAACGGCGGCGCAGGGCGCCGGTCACCTCCACCTCGTCGCCCGGCTCCCAGCCGCCGAGCGTCCGTCGCGGCCGTGCGTCCCACGCGCAGCAGTCGATGACGTCGACGCTCGGGGGCCGACGCCCGTCGGACCGCGCCCGCACCGGCAGCCGCGGCACCACCACCCGGACGACCAACAGCTCGTCGCCGCTCGGCAGCACCCGGGACTCGGGATCGCCCGACACCGTCCCGACGAGCCGGACCTCGTTGACGTTGACCGCTACCGGCTCCTGCTTCTTCGTGCTCATTCGGCACCTCCTTGTGCCGACCAGCAAACGAAGGACTGCCGACACTGGACCGCCGGCGATGACGGGGCTGTGGAGAATGCCGGGCCGCCCGATGCCCTGTGGACGGAAAGTGGCGCAGCAACGGCAAGGCCCAAAAACGCACAATGGGCTATCAGAAACCTGATAGCCCATTGGCGAATATATGTCCGGCGGCGTCCTACTCTCCCACAGCCTCTCGGTTGCAGTACCATCGGCGCTGGCAGGCTTAACTTCCGGGTTCGGGATGGGTCCGGGTGTTTCCCTGTCGCTATGGCCGCCGTAACTCTAT
>NZ_QXGH01000050.1 GCF_003515065.1 Nocardioides immobilis | reverse complement strand
TTCACCCCGTCCGAGGACGGCATCAGCGGCGAGATCCGCTCCCATTGATCGTCAGAAAGCACCCGTTCGCGAGACATGACCGCATCAAAACAGCCCCACGCTCCGGAACATAGGAGACACGCCCTAGTCGACCCGCACGCGCCGGACCCGGATGTCGTCGTCCCGGCGATGAGCGCGATGGACCACGCTGAGGACATCACCGTCGGGATACACCGCGGCCGCCGACGACCCGTAGTAGCGGGCATCCGGCCACATGCCGAACCGCGACGTCCAGCTGCCCGCGGCGTCGCGGACCCGCGCCCGGATGCCGAGGCTCTCGTTCTGCCACCACACGACGAGGTCCCCGGTCGAGCTGCCCGCCAGCTGCGGTGCGCGGTTCTGCGCGGCGCCGGTGACCTGGAACGGTGGCGACCACGTGCCGTCGGTCCAGGTGACGGCATCCACCCTGCCGGTCGTCCGTATCCACGCCACCGTCACGGAGCCGTTGCCGTGGGCGGCGACCGCGCCCGCGATGTTCACCACGCCGTCGGGGGACAGCTGACGGGTCCCCGTCCACGGCCCGGCCGGAGGACGCTGCATGACCGCGAGCGCGCCGTCCTGCCGGCCATAGACATGAAGCATCAGGGTCGTGTCACCGTCCGGCGTGACGACCAGGTCGGAGTCGACGACGGCGGCATCGCCCCGGAGCCGGATGCGACCTGACCAGCCGTCACCCGGGATCAGGCGCCGCGAGACCAGCGAGCCGTCCTGGTGGTAGACCAGCGTGGCCCGACCGGTCTGGTCGATACCGATCTCGGGGTCGGACGACCAGTCCCGCCGGGTGAGCGCTCGCGGCTCGCTCCAGTGGCCGCCGTTCGGTCGGCGTGCCGCTTCGATCCGGTACGGCCGGTGGCGGTGGTCGCTTCCCCACTGCCAGACCGCGACCACGTCACCGCCGGGACTGACGGCGAGGTCGGCGCGATGCGCGCCGAAGATCCCCTCGTCGCCGTTGGGCCCGTAGCGCTCGGCGGGGCGGTCGTTCGTCAGGTGCTTCGGCCTGCCCCACGGCCGCCCGGGCTCGCGGCGGACCGCCGACAGACCGGTGGTGAAACCACGCCGGTTGGTGCTGAACAGCACCGTGACGACGCCGGCTGCGTCGATGCCGATGACCGGGTTGGTACCTCGACCGATGGTCACCGGCGTGCTCCAGCCCTCACCTGCGGGTCGGCGTGCGGCCCTGATCGGGCCGCGCCAGTAGTGGGCCGCCCAGACCACGGTCGCCGTGCCTTCGCCGTCGACCACGGTCACCGGCGCGTATCCCTGGGTGGAGAGCGTGGTGACGGGCCCGGCGATCGGTTCGCGTCGGGCCGCTGCTGTCGGGGCCGTCGCGAGCTGCGCCACCAGCGCCGGCGCGATCACCCACGCCAGCGCGCGTCGTCGTCTCGTCATCCCGACCTCCCAACCTCAGCCTCGCGACTGGTGCGCTCGGAGTATCCAGTGTGCTGCTCGGCGGCGTCCCGCCGAGGTCGAATCACCAGAGTGCCGCCGACGATCCGCCGTACGGGCCCCGACCTAGAGAGCGCATGCCAGGACCGTAGAGCGTTAGCGTGTCGGCGTGATCACGCTGCCCATCCAAATCGCCCGCCGTGCCTCGCAGGAAGCGCGCTACGCGTCGTACGCCTTCAAGAGCGGGGCCCTCGGCATCGATCCGCCGTGGAAGGTCGCGCAGCTGGGCCACGCGGCCTGGCGCTACGGCATGCTCGGCGCCATCCCGGCGATCGCCTCGATCCGCCACGGCCGTGACCAGGTCGCCGTGATCGACGAGGTCGGCACCATGACGTACGGCGAGCTCGACGACGCGTCGAACGCCGTCGCGAACCACTGGCGCAAGATCGGCCTGAAGCCGGGCGACGGGGTCTCGATCCTCGCCCGCAACCACCGCTGGTTCCTCGTCGCCACCTACGCCGCGGCGCGCTGCGGCACCCGGATCGTGCTGCTCAACACCGATTTCGCCGGGCCCCAGATCCGCGATGTCGCCGGACGGGAGGGCACCGACCTGCTCGTCCACGACGACGAGTACGGCGTCTTCCTCGCCGAGGTCGCGACGCCGCTCGGCCGGTTCCGGGCGTGGACCGAGGAGCCCGGCGACCAGGGCGACGACACCATCGCCGGCCTGGTCGCGTCCGGCAGCACCGCGCCGACACCGCGGACCGGGGTCGACCCGAAGGTCATCCTGCTCACCAGCGGCACCACCGGTACGCCGAAGGGTGCGCCACGCGCGGAGCCCCGCTCGCTCGCGCCGATCGGTGCGCTCCTCTCCCGGGTGCCCTTCCACGCCGAGGGTGTGCTCGGGCTGCCGGCGCCGATGTTCCACACGCTCGGGTTCGCCATGGCGCTGCTGCACGGCTTCCTCGGCTCGACCCTCGTCCTGCGCCGCCGCTTCGACCCGGCACTGGTGCTGCAGGACCTCTCGGTCCACCGCGCCACCGGCATGGTCGCCGTGCCGGTGATGCTGCAGAAGATGGCCGAGCTCGGCGACGACGCCTTTGCCGAGGCCGACCTGTCGCAGCTGACGGCGATCTTCGTGGCCGGCTCCCAGCTCGGTGCCGAGCTCGCGACCCGCTCGACCGAGCTGTTCGGTCCGGTCATCCACAACATGTACGGCTCCACCGAGGTCGCCTACGCCACCATCGCCACGCCGGAGGACCTGGCGGTCGAGCCGGGCTGCGTGGGCCGTCCGGTCATGGGCGCGACGGTGAAGATCTTCGACGACAACGGACGGGAGGTCGCGCCCGGTGCGACCGGCCGGATCTTCGTCGGCAACGACTTCCAGTTCGAGGGCTACACCGGCGGCGGCGACAAGGACCGGATCGACGGCCTGATGTCGACCGGCGACGTCGGCCACTTCGACGCGGCCGGCCGCCTGTTCATCGACGGGCGCGACGACGACATGATCGTGTCCGGCGGCGAGAACGTCTTCCCCGGCGAGATCGAGGAGCTCCTCTTCGCCCACGACGCCGTCCGCGAGGCGGCCGCGATCGGCGTGCCCGACGAGCGCTTCGGGCAACGGCTGCGGGCGTTCGTCGTACTCAACGAGGGAGCGGAGCTCACCGCCGACGAGGTGAAGGCGTACGTCGCCCAGAACCTCGCCCGCTACAAGACGCCCCGCGACGTCGTCTTCGTCGACGAGCTGCCGCGCAACCCGACCGGCAAAGTGCTCAAGCGGAAGCTGGCCGAGATCACGTGACGACGGCGGTCGTGGTGGGGAGCGGGCCCAACGGGCTCGCCGCTGCCATCCGCCTCGCCCACGCCGGCCTGGACGTCACCGTGGTCGAGGCGCACGACCAGCCCGGCGGCGGCGCGCGCACCAGCGAGCTGACCCTGCCCGGGGTGCTGCACGACGACTGTGCCGCGTTCCACCCGACGGGCGTGGCGTCGCCGTACTTCTCGTCGCTGGACCTCGGCCGCCACGGCTTGCGCTGGCTCTGGCCGGACGTCGATCTCGCGCATCCCCTGGACGACGGCCGGGTGGGGCTCGCGGCGCGCGACCTGAGCATCACGGACGCGTCGCTCGGCACGGACGCCGACCGATGGCGGCGCCTGTTCGCCGCGCCGGTGCGCAACTTCGACGCGCTCATCAGCGAGGCGCTCCAGCCCGTGGCCCACCTGCCCCGGCACCCGCTCACCCTGGCCCGGTTCGGGCTGACGGCGCTGCAGCCCGCCACCTGGGTCGTCCGCCGCTTCCAGGACGAACCGGCCCGAGCGCTCTTCATGGGCGTCGCCGCGCACGCCTTCGGCCGCCTCGACCGGCCGCTCAGCGGCTCGGTCGGGATGATGCTCACCGCCGCTGCGCACGCCGTCGGGTGGCCGGTGGCCGAGGGCGGCACCGAGGCGATCACCCGGGCGCTGCTCGCCGAGCTCGCCCAGCACGGCGGCAAGGTCGTCACCGGGACTCGCGTCACCTCCCTCGACGCGCTCTCCGACCTGACCGGTACGGCGCCCGACGTGGTGATGCTCGACACCGCGCCCGCCGGCGCGCTCGACATCGTCGGCGACCGGCTGCCCTCCCGGGTGCGCCGCGCGCTCACCCGCTACTCCTACGGGCCGGCGGCGTTCAAGGTCGACATCGCCATCGAGGGCGACATCCCGTGGACCAACCCCGACTGCCTCCGCGCCGGCACGCTGCACCTCGGGGGCACCGCCGAGCAGATCGTGGGCATCGAGGCGGCGACCGTGCGCGGTCGGATGCCGGAACGGCCGTTCGTGCTGCTGGGCCAGCAGTACCTCATCGACCCCAGTCGCTCGGCCGGCGGCGCCAACCCGATCTACGCCTACGCCCACGTCCCGCACGGGTATGACGGCCCCACCGAGCGGGCCACCGATGCGGTGCTCGACCAGATCGAACGCTTCGCCCCCGGCTTCCGTGAGCAGGTGCTGGCCGTCGCGGTCAGGGGACCTGCCGACCTGGAGAGGTACAACGCCAACTACGTCGGCGGTGACATCGGCGCCGGCGCGAACAACGCCCGCCAGATCGTGTTCCGGCCGCGCCCGGCCCTGAACCCCTACTCACTCGGCGTCGACGGCGTCTACCTGTGCTCCTCCGCCACTCCGCCCAGCGGCGGTGTCCACGGGATGGGCGGCTTCAACGCCGCGGAGACCGCTCTGCGTCGTCTCTAGCCCGTGGAACCTGCACAAGCGTGCGATCTTGCGTCACCACGTGACGCAAGATCCAACGCTAGGCAGGAGACTCTGGGTGGTCGCGCGGGTCAGCGTGGCTGCACCGTCACCCGCACGGTGAGCGCGCCTGCCTTCTGCCGTACGACGAGCACCCGGGCACCGGCCGCGGACACGATCGTGCCGCCGGTCGCCGTCGCCCGGTAGCCGCCGCTGTAGACGAGCGCGGGTACGGCGATCCGCGTGGTCGCCCCGGCGCCGAAGCGCCCCGGGAGCGTGCCCGCGCGAGCGGTCGACCACGAGGTCGTGAAATGGCGGCTGGTGCGGTCGAAGGCCCAGCCGGCCGGTGTGCCGGCGACGACGAGCGGGTGCGGCGTGACCAGCGCCGCCAGCTTCTCGTGGTCGATGTTGGCCCCGGTGGGGGAGGCTGCGGGGTCGAAGACGAGCGCCTGCTCGTTGCCCGGTCCGGTGGTGGTCGGGTCGTCACAGCCGCAGTAGGCCCAGTACTGCCAGCCGAAGCGGTGCGCAGCGGCGCGGTCGACCATGGCGCGGAGGACGGTCGTGTCGGTGGTGGCGCCGAACTCGGTGAGGAGCGGCGTGTCCCCGGTGCGGCCGAGCTGCCGCTCCGTGTTCTGCCAGACCAGGTCGTCGAAGACGTTGCAGGTGAGGTCCTGGACCGGCGTTCCCTCCAGTCCGACGTCGGCGGTCAGGCAGTAGTCGTGGAACGAGAACCCGAGGTCCTCGCCGGCCGGCGCCATCGTGGTCCGGACGCCGTTGTTGAAGATCACGTGCGGCTCGTAGAAGATCGGCGTCTCCGGGTCGACCGCGCGGATCGCGTCGATCGACCGCTGGCTGAACGCCTCGAGCTTCGCGTCGAACCCGGCGCAGCCCAGGGGATTGACGCAGGTCGGCCAGACGGTGCCCGGCCACGGCTCGTTGAAGAGGTCGAAGCCCATGACGCCCGGCGTCCCGCGGAAGTACGACGCCACGTGGGCCCACGCCGCGGCGTACCGGTCCTGCAGGCCGATGCCTCCCGGCCCGGGCGCGTTCGCCCAGAAGTGGTCGAACGCGCGGTTCAGCGCGAGCTGGCCGAAGTAGTTGTAGGGGAAGCCGAGCTGCGGCTCCGCAGGAAGGCCGTCGTCCTGGACCGCCCAGTCCGGGGCGCCCTCACCCTGGAACCGCTCGTTGAAGAGGTCCTGGTGGAAGTCGAGCAGGACGTGGACGCCGGCGTCGGCCAGGACCGTGGTGGTCTCGCGGATCCGGGCGAGGTAGGCGTCGTCGTACTCTCCGGGCTCGGGCTCGACGGCCTTCCAGATCAGCCCGAGGCGGACGGTGGTGAAGCCCTGGCGGACGAGGAAGCGAGCGTCGTCGGCGCCGAACCCGATGGCGTCCGGGGCGTACGGCGCCCGCTTGTAGACCATGTTGACGCCGTGCAGCACCAGCACCCGGCCCTGCGGGTCGACCAGGAACCGACCCTCCGTGCTGGGCCGCGGAGCCGGATCGGCGGCAGTGGCGGGTGCCGCGTGGGTGGGGGCTGCGAGGAGCAGGCAGCTCAGGACGGCGGCGAGGAGAGCGGACAGCGGGCGCACAGCAGGTCAAACGTCCTGCTGGGGGTCAGGTTACGTCTACTCGATCCCAGCCACGGCCTGACACCGGAGGATCGGTGCGGGACGATCGGCGGATGGCCGAGGAGCTGACGCCGCCGCTGTTCACACCGGCCTTCATCGCGCTGGGTCTTGCCGACCTCGCGTACTTCGTCTCGGTCGGGATCGCGATCCACACCCTGCCGCTGTACGCGACCGGGCCGGTCGGGTCGGACGAGGCCGGCGCGGGGCTCGCGTTCGGTGCGTTCGGGGTCACCGCCCTGGTCTGCCGGCCGCTGGCCGGTCGGCTGTCCGACGTCCACGGGCGGACGCCGCTGCTCGTCACGGGAGCGCTGCTGGCTGCGGCCGGCATGCTGATGCTGCCGTACGTCGACACCCTGGCCGGTGTCGTCGCGATCCGGCTCCTGCAGGGCGTCGCCGAGGCGGCGTTCTTCGTCGCCGGCTTCGCGCTGCTGGCCGACCTCGCGCCGCCGGAACGGCTCGGTGAGGCGCTGAGCTACAACTCGCTCGGCCTCTACCTGGGCATCGCGTTCGGTCCGCCGCTCGGGGAGCTCGTGGTGGAGACCTGGGGGTTCACGGAGGCCTGGTGGGTGGCCGGTGGCCTGGCCGTGGCGGCGGCGGTCATCATCCGGTGGGTGCCCGAGGCCGCGTCGATCACCGGGGACGGTCACGGCAAGCTGATCCACCGCCCCGGCATTCCGGCGTCGCTCGGGTTCTTCGCCTCGCTGGCCGCGATCAGCGGGTTCCTGGCGTTCGCCTCCCTCTGGTCGGTCGAGGTCGGCCTCGAGAACACCTCGCTGGCCCTCGTCGTCTACGGGACGGTCATCGTGGTCTGCCGGGTCGCCTTCGCCCGGGTGCCGGACCGGTTCCCCTCGCTGCCGTTGGCCACCGCGTCCCTCGTCGCCATCGCCGCCGGCCTCGCCGTGCTCGTGGCCTGGCAGTCCGGGACGGGCCTGCTGGTCGGCGTCGTCGTGATGGCGATCGGCGTAAGCTTCTCGACCCCGGCGTTCTTCGCGGCGATCTTCGCGACCGCGTCCCCTGGCGAGCGCGGCGCCGCTGCCGGCACGGCGTCGGCGTTCATCGACCTCGGGCTCGGCTTCGGACCGATCGCCCTCGGCCTGGTCGCCCGCGAGCAGGACCTGTCGTGGGCGTTCGGCGTCGGCTGCGCGATCGCGCTGGCCGGTGCGGCCTGGACCGCGCTGATGGCGTCGCGGACGCCGTCAAGCCGCGTCGCGCAGCCCTGACCTCACACTCATCCCGGAGGTGCCGCGTCGCCGCCGGGCTCGACGACGTACCAGTTGCCGCCGTTGAGGAAGACGTTGTGGCAGAGGACCTCGAACTTGTCCTCGTGCGCGTAGAAGTACAGCGGATGGTCGTTGTAGGTGACCTGGAGTCCACCGTCGGTCCGCTCGACGGTGCCGAGCAGAGACGCGTCGACCCCATCGCCCGGCACCGGCGGGCCCTCGGTGAGGACGGGGGGCCACGCGACGGCGCACTCGTCGAAGCACTCGGGCTCGGACGTCGTCTCGACGTCGAAGAGGTAGATGGCCTGCCCGGTGTCGTCGAACAGCATCGGGCCGAACTCGCTCTCCCCGACGACGACCGTCGTGCCGTCCGCGACGGGGGACGCGGGGGACTCGGTCTCCGCCGACGTCGCGTCGGTCGGGCTGCTGCTCGGAGTCGCCTCCGATGTCGGCAGCGTCGCCGACGAGGGCGATGTCGGATCTGAAGCCTCCGGGTCGGAGTCGTCGCCACACGCTGCAAGCAGGAGAAGGGATCCCACCAGGGCGCCGACGCGGGTGCGCATGGGAAGAGTGTGCCGCACGGCCCGGGGCCGCGACGGCCTCGCGGGGTCCATTGGCCGATCGCACAACGAGCGACGCGCGTCTTGGCGCGACCGGCGCAGAATCGGGGTGCTCGCGCTGCGGCTACACCTACGAGGTCGAGGTCGGCAACGAGCTCGAGGGCTTCGCCGCCGGCACCGCCTGGGCCGACGTCCCCGACGACTGGTGCTGCCCCGACTGCGGCGTGCGCGAGAAGATCGACTTCGCCCCGCTCAGCTACTCCGAGGCGAGGAACATCTCGTAGTAGCGCAGCGCGAGCTCGATCTCGGTGGGGGCGTCGTACGCCTTGCGGCCGAGCAGCTCCTCGGCCTGGTTGACCCGGTAGCGCACCGTGTTCTTGTGGACCGAGAGGTGGTTCGCCGCGTCCTCGACACTGCCGGATGCGAGCAGGGCACGGAGCGTCTGGCGCAGCCTGGTCGGCGTCTCGGACGGGTCGGCCAGCGGGCCCAGGGTGCGGTGGACGAACCGGGTGGCGGCCTCGGCCGAGGCGGTCATCACGGCGAGCAGCTCCACGTCGGCGAAGAGCGTCACCGCGGACGGTCGGGCCATCGCGAAGGCGACCCGCTGCGCCTCCTGCGCCTCGTGATGGCTGAGTCGGAAGCCGGCGACGCCCTCGGCGGGCGCCCCGACGGCGACGGTGACGCCGTGCTCGACGAGCCAGTCGGCCGAGTCCCGCAGGCCGCTCAGGTCAGGGGCGGACCGGGTCGCCAGCCAGCACCACAGGTCGCGGCCGCCCGGGTTCGCGACGAGCGGACGTACGCCGAACGGCCGGGCGAGCTCGCTGGCAGCGGTGGCCAGGTCCGGGATGTTGTCGATGTCGTCGGTGTGGAACAGGAGCGCGGTGTTGAAGCCGGACAGCGGGTGGCCGCCGAGTCGCGCCGACAGCTCCCTCGGGTCGCTGCCCTTGCCGGCGAGGATCTCGCGGACGGCGTCGAGGCGCTGCGCGACCGCGCCTTGCCGGACCTTGTCCTGCTCGGCCTGGAAGATCTCCACCGAGGACTCGACGGACGCGTCGAGCCAGGCGCTGGCCCGGTTCCAGAAGAAGACGAGGACCTCGGCGGGGTCGACGTCGTACTCCTGCACGGACTCGGTGACCGTCGTGGCGTACTCCCAGACCGCCTGCTGGGCGACCCGGTAGATCCGGAAGAGGAGCGTCGAGGGATAGCGGCGCCGGGCCAGCTCGCCCGCCAGCTCGGCGGCGGGCCGGACCAGGTGGTGCTCCTGCTCCGGCTCGGACAGGCTCGTGAGGAACGCGAGCCAGTGCGCGCGGACGGCCGCGCCGACGGTGCGTGAGAGCGCCGGGTCGGAGGCGATCTCCGGGTTCTCCGCGAGGGTGGGGGCGGCGATCCGCTCGACCCAGCCGTCGACCACCGCGGCCTGCGACTCCCGGGCGACGAAGGTAGCGAGCCAGGCGTCCAGGTCGGGTCCGACGTTCCCCATCGATCTCCTCGGGTTGTGCGGCTGTCCAAACATCCTGGCAGATCTTGGAGGCACGAGACGAGAGGCGAGGGCCCCTGTGATCGGAGACTTGTGCAACAAGCCCAGCACCACCGGCCTTCGATCAAGGAGAGACCAGAACCATGCGCGAAGCCCTCACCGCTTTCGTCCCCCTGTTCGCCTTCATGCTGCTGCCGGTCTGGATCCCCCTCCTGACCGTCACCGTCGGCTGGGTCGCCGACCGGGTCGGTGGGCGGAAGCACGACGCGTTCGCCGCCCGCCTCGCCGACGTCAAGGCCCGCTCGCACGCCCGCCGCGCCGAGCTGGCCGCTGCCCGTCACGAGCTGCAGGCCGGCACGCACGCGGCCCGGCCGGCGCTGGTCGCCGAGGCCGCCTGACTCCTCGAAACCGGGCTCAGCCGAAGCGACGCAGCTGGTAGACGCCGCGGGTCGCTGCGACGACCGTCCCCTCCCCGTCGACGATCTCTGCTTCGAGGACGAACTCGGCCTTCCCGGCCTCGAGCGCCTCGCGCGGGATCCGCTCGCGGTCCTCGGGCGAGAGCTCCGCGCTGGCGCGGACGGTGCCGAGCGCCGGGCGGAGGAACTTGATCTCCACGGACTTCACCAGCGGTACGAAGCCCGCCAGCTCGCCCTCGAAGTCGAACGTCGTGCCGGGGATCAGGCCACCGAGCACCTCCGCCACCGTGAACAGCGAGCCGGCGTAGAGGGCACCGAAGTGGTTGACGTTCGGCTCGGCCGGCAGCTCGACCGTGCCCCTGCCGTCGCCGGCCTCGATCACGCGTGTGTCCATCGCGGCGAGGATCGGGATGAGGGCGTGCTGCTCGCGGGTCAGCTCCTCCGGCGTCTTCACGAGGCCACCTCCGCGGTGGCGGTGCGCGCGTGCTCGGCGATCTCGCCGACGAGCTCCGGCCAGAGCGGCTCGGGCAGGTCGTGGCCCATGCCGGGGTAGGTCACCAGCCGGGCACCCGGGATGGCGTCGGCCGTCGCCCGGCCGCCCTCGGGCTGGACCAACGGGTCCGCGTCGCCGTGGATGACCAGGGTGGGCACCGTCAGCGCGGCCAGGCCGGGTCGGCGGTCCGGCGAGCACAGGATCGCCGCGAGCTGGCGGACGACGCCGGCAGGGTCGATCGCCCGGCGGAACGACTCCTCGCCCATGGCGCGGAGCCACTCCTCGTCGAGCGGGTAGCCCGGCGAGCCGACCACCCGGTAGGTGTTGACGGCCAGCTCGGCCGCCTCGGCGGCGGAGGTCGGGGACGGGGCGAGCAGGACTGCCTGGGCCTCCGGCGTCGGCGCTCCGACGTTCGCGGACGGCGTCGACATGATCGACGTGAGGCTGATCAGTCGGTCGGGGTGCCGCATGGCCACCTCCTGCACGATCATCCCGCCCATCGACAGGCCGACCAGGTGCACCCGGTCGAAGCCGAGGGCGTCGAACAGGCCCGCGGTGTCGTCGGCCATGTCGGCGAGGAGGTACGGCGCGCTGGTCGCGCCGCCGCCCAGCAGCGCCATCAGGTCGGGCATCCCGAGGTCGTCGAGGTGCGTCGACAGGCCGATGTCGCGGTTGTCGAACCGGACCACGTGGAACCCGGCGTCAGCGAGCGCCTGACAGAACCCGTCGGGCCATCCCAGCATCTGCGTGGCCACTCCCATCACCAGGACGAGCGGCGGGTCCTCGGGTGAGCCGAAGGCCTCGTAGGCGAGTGAGACCTGTCCGGTGTCCGCAAGCGTCGGCGTCTGCATGGCAGAACCTTGCCAGTGCCACTGTCACGATGGGAAGCCGCCCCTGCGCTAGACCAGCCCGACCAGGTAGACGCCGATGCCGAGGGCCGCGCACAGGCCCAGGGTGCGCATCGGGCCCCAGCTGCGCCCGAACATCATCAGCAGGGCGATGCCGGTGATCGCGAAGGCGACCGGGTCCCAGGACGAGAGCACGGGGAGGTCGACACTGATCGGGCCGCCGCCGACCTCGCGGTTGCGGTCGAAGAGCGTGTGCAGGGCGAAGAAGACCGCCAGGTTGGCGATCACGCCGACGACCGCAGCGGTGACGCCGGTCAGGGCGGACGTGAGGTTCTGGTTGTGCCGGAGGCGCTCGACGTACGGCGCCCCCAGCAGGACGAAAAGGAAGCACGGCACGAACGTCACCCAGGTGACGAGCAGCGAGGCGAGCACGGCCGCGACCCAGGGGTCGAAGCTGCCGGGGCTGCGGTAGGCGCCGAGGAACGCGACGAACTGGACGACCATGATCAGCGGCCCGGGCGTGGTCTCTGCGAGCGCGAGCCCGCGGACCATCTCCCCGGGGCCGAGCCAGCCGTAGACGGTGACGGCCTGGTGGGCGACGTACGAGAGCACGGCGTACGCGCCGCCGAAGGTCACGACCGCCGTACCGGAGAAGAACAGGCCCTGGTCGACGAACACGTCGGTCGAGGAGACGAAGGCGGCGAACAGGGCGATCGGCGTGAACCACAGGAGCAGGCCGATCGCCACGATGCTGAGCGACCGGCGCTTCGACGGCAGCTCGTGGTGGAGCGCGTCGTCGCTGATGAGGGGAGCGGGGCCGTCGGTCGCCTCGCCGTGCCCCGCGCCGCGCGTCATCCCGGGGATGGCCCGGCCCAGGACCCAGCCGATCACGCCTGCGGCCAGCACCACGAGGGGGAACGGCACCGAGAACACGGTGAGCGCCAGGAACGCGCCGACCGCGAGCGCGACCAGTGCCCGGTGGGCGAGTGCGCGCTTCGCGATCCGGTGGACGGCCTGCACCACGATCGCGATGACCGCGGGCGCGACGCCGGCGAAGAGCGCGGACACGAGGTCGGTGCTCCCGAACCGCACGTAGATCGCGGACAGGGCCAGGAGGGCGATCACGCCCGGCAGGACGAAGAGCGACCCGGCGATGAGACCACCACGGGTGCCGTTGAGCAGCCAGCCGGTGTAGATGGCGAGCTGCTGGGCCTCGGGCCCCGGCAGCAGCGTGCAGTAGTTCAGTGCGTGCAGGAAGCGCTGCTGGCCGATCCAGCGCTTCTCGTCGACCAGCTTGTGCTGCATGACGGCGATCTGGCCGGCGGGTCCGCCGAAGGTCTGCAGCGAGATCGCGAACCACGCCCGGGTGGCCTCACCGAGCGGAATGACGTCGTTCTTGGTATCGATGGGCGAAATACAACCATAGTTAGCGAGTAAGTGGACCTACCGGGCCCTCGTCCGTTTGCGGTCGTGGTCGCGGCCCCGTGTCAGCGACCTGTCAGCGGCGCGGGGACAGGGCCTCGGCCAGCGACTCGAGGATGCCGGGGACGAGGCTGAAGTAGGCCCACTTGCCGCGCTGCTCGCGGGACACCAGTCCCGCCTCGACCAGGACCTTCATGTGGTGGGAGATCGTCGGCTGCGCCAGGCCGACCGGCTCGGTGAGGTCGCAGACGCACGCCTCCTGGTCGTCGGCCGCGGCGATCATCGAGAGCAGCTTGACCCGGTTGGGGTCGGCCAGCGCCTTGAACATCCGCGCCAGCGCCTCGGCGGCCGCGTCGTCGACCCGGCCTCCGGTGGCGGGGGAGCAGCAGGTCGCCAGGTCGGGAAGCACGGGGAGCTGGGTCGGCATGGGTTCATCCTAGAGAACGTATTGACATCTGTCGATGTGACGCTAAGGTCTTCATATCGACCTTCGTGAATATGAGGAGAATAGATCCATGAGCGACCTTCCTGTTGTCGTGATCGGCGCCGGCCCGCAGGGCCTCGCCGCAGCTGCCCACCTGATCGAGCGCGGCCTGACCCCGCTGGTGCTGGAGCAGGGCGCCGGACCGGCGTGCGCCGTCGCCGAGTGGGGGCACGTCCGGCTGTTCTCGGCGTGGCCCGAGCTCGTCGACCAGGCCAGTGCCCGGCTGCTGGCGCAGTCGGTCGAGGGCGGCTGGACCGCACCGGAGTCCGGATATCCGACCGGTGCCGAGTGGATCGAGGGCTACCTCGCGCCGCTCGCAGCGGCGCTCGGCGACCGGGTTCGGTACGACGCCCGCGTGGTCGGTGTGTCCCGCAAGGGCCGCGACCGGCTCGTCGACGCCGGCCGCGCGGAGCAGCCGTTCACCGTCCACGTCACCAACGGTGCCGGTGTGGAGGAGCGGCTCGAAGCCCGGGCCATCATCGACGCCTCCGGCACCTGGCGCCGGCCGAGCCCGGCGGGGGCCGACGGCATCCCCGCGCTCGGCGAAGCCGTCGCGACGGCTGCCGGTCTGGTCTCGGCGGCGGTTCCCGACAGCGCGCAAGCCGACCGGTACGCCGGCAGGCACACCGTCGTCATCGGCGCCGGCGCCTCGGCGTTCAACGCGATCATCGAGCTGACCCGGATCGCGGAGGCCCACCCCGGCACCACCATCACCTGGGCGATCCGTCGGGCCGTCACCGGCAACACCTTCGGTGGCGGCGCGGCCGACCAGCTTCCGCAGCGCGGCGCTCTCGGCCTGCGCGCCAAGCAGGCGGTCGCCGAGGAGGAGGTCGAGCTGGTCACCGGTTTCCGGACCTCGCAGATCACGGTCGCCGACGGGCGGGCCGTCGTGTGGTCCGAGGACGGCCGCTCGTTGGAGCCTGCCGACAACGTCGTCGTCCTGACCGGCTTCCGCCCGGACCTGTCCTTCCTCGCCGAGCTGCGGCTCGACCTCGACCCGACCCTCGAGGCGCCTCGCAACATCGCCGTCGAGATCGACCCCAACATCCACTCGTGCGGCTCGGTCCGCGCGACCGGGGCGGCCGACCTCGCGCAGCCCGAGCCGGACCTCTACCTGGTCGGCATGAAGTCCTACGGCCGGGCTCCGACCTTCCTGGCCCTGACCGGCTACGAGCAGATCCGCAGTGTCGTCGCCGAGCTGGCCGGAGACCACGAGGCGGCCGCCCGGGTCGAGCTGGTGCTGCCCGACACCGGGGTCTGCGGTGGGGCCGGCCTGTTCGACGAGCCCGCCGACCCCCAGAACGCCGCGAGCGGCGGCTGCTGCGGCACCTCCGAGCCGGAGCTGCTCACGCTCGGGGCACCGGTGACGACCTGAGCACCGCGCCCCGCGGCGTCCTCGCCGCACTCTGCGTCACCGTGACGATCGGCTACGGCACGCTCTACTACGCGTTCGCCGTGCTGGCGCCGACGATCACGGCGGACACCGGCTGGTCCCTGACGGCGATCACGGCTGCCTTCTCGGTCGGTCTGCTGACGACCGGGGTGGTCGGGGTCGCCGCGGGGCGCTCGATCCAGGCCCGCGGCCCGCGCGGCGTGATGGTGGCGGGCGCGGTCGTCGGAGCCGCGGGGCTCGGTGCGGTCGCGGCCGCGCCGTCGTACTTCTGGTTCGTCGTCGCGATGCTGCTCTGCGGGGCCGGCGCGGCGGGGATGTTCTACGCGCCGGCCTTCGCTGCGCTCACCCACTGGTACGGCGCCGGACGGGTCCGTGCGCTGACGACGCTGACCCTGGTCGCCGGGTTCGCCAGCACGATCTTCGCGCCGCTGACGACCGAGCTCGCGGACCAGACGAGCTGGCGGACGACGTACGCAGTCCTCGCCGTGCTCCTCCTCGTCGTCGCCGTACCGGTCCACGCCATCGCCCTCCACCACCCGTGGCCGGCCCATGTCGACAGCGAGCACGTCACCCCGGACCGGGAGGTGCTGCGGAGCCCGGCATTCCTGCTGACGGCTGCCGGTGCGACGTTGACGCACGTCGCGATGTTCGCCGCGCTGATCGCGCTGATCCCGCTGCTGGTCGGGCGGGGGATGACACCGACGCTGGCCGCGTGGGCGCTGGGTCTCGGCGGCGCCGGCCAGGTCCTCGGCAGGCTGGCGTTCCCGCGGCTCACGACGATGACGGACGTCCGGCAGCGGGTGCTGTGGGGGAGCAGCGCGATGGCGCTCACCACGCTCGCCCTGGCGCTGATCCCCGGCCCGGCCGGCCTGCTGATCGCCGTCGCGATCGTCGCCGGCGCAGCCCGCGGGCTCTACACCCTGGTCACCGCGACGCTCGTGACCGACCTGTGGGGTCCGGAGCGGTACGCCGCGATCAACGGGGTGCTCGGCGCTCCCGTCGCGCTGGCGACAGCACTCGGGCCGTTCGCCGGCGCGGGCATCGCAGAGCTGACCGGCGGCTATCCCGCGACCTTCGCGATCCTCGCCGGGCTCGCCGGAGCCGGGACTGCGCTGTCGGTGACGGCGGTCAGGCGGGCGCCGCGCCCCGTGCTGGCGCGTGGCTAGGGTTTCACCCATGCCCGACCGTCCTGCCCTCCGGCCGATGCCCGCGGGCGCCGCGGAGCTGGGCGAGCAGCTGCAGACCGTGGTCGCCGAGATGGCCTCCTGGATGCGGGAGTACGGCGACGTCACGCCCCACGCGGCGCAGGACGTCGATCCTTCCGAGCTGGCCGCGGCGACGGCCGAGCTCCGGAGCCGGCTGCGCGACAACTACCCGTTCCATCACCCGCGCTACGCCGGGCAGATGCTCAAGCCGCCGCACCCGGCAGCGGTGATCGGCTACGTCACCGCGATGCTGGTCAACCCCAACAACCACGCGCTCGACGGTGGCCCGGCGACGGCTGCGATGGAGAAGGACGTCGTCGCGCAGCTGGCGGCGATGTTTGGGTTCGCCGGCACGCCGGAGACGCCGGGACATCTCGGCCACCTCACCAGCAGCGGCACGATCGCCAACCTCGAGGCACTGTTCGTCGGCCGGGAGATCCATCCCGGCAAGGCGATCGCGCACAGCGCCGACGCCCACTACACGCATGCCCGGATGGCCCACCTGCTCGGGATCGAGGCCATCGCGGTCCCGACGGCCTCCGACGGGACGATGGACGTCGACGCGCTCGACGCGTTGCTGGCCAGTGGCCGGGTCGGCACCGTCGTCGCGACCACGGGCACGACCGGACTGGGCGCGGTCGACCCGGTCCACGAGATCGTGCCGGTCGCGCGCCGCCACGGCGTCCGGGTGCACGTCGACGCGGCGTACGGCGGCTTCTTCCGGCTGATCGCCGACGACCAGCCCGACGGGGTCGCCGCGGCGCCGTACCTCGCCATCGCCGACTGCGACTCGGTCGTCGTCGACCCGCACAAGCACGGCCTCCAGCCCTACGGCTGCGGAGCGGTGATCTTCCGCGACCCCGGCGTCGCGCAGCACTACCTGCACGACTCGCCGTACACCTACTTCACCTCCGACGAGCTGCACCTCGGCGAGATCTCGCTCGAGTGCTCCCGGGCGGGCGCGGCCGCGGCCGGGCTCTGGCTGACCCTGCGGCTGCTGCCGCTGACGCCGGACGGGCTCGGTGCGGTGCTGCGGCCCGGGCGCCGTGCGACGCTCGCGTGGGCGCGGCTGATCGAGGAGAGCGACGAGCTGCGCCTCTACCAGCCGCCGCAGCTCGACATCCTCACCTACCTCCCGGCGCGGGCCCGGCTGTCCGAGGTCGACGCCGCCAGCGCGGCCGCCATGGCCGCCGGCATGGCGCGCCCGCCGGCCGAGTCGCTGCACCTGGCGACGTACACCGTCGACGGACCGGCGCTCGCCGCCCGCGGCCACCGCCTCGACGTCGACGTCCCCGCCGGCCGGATCCTGCGCAGCGTGCTGATGAAGCCCGAGCACGAGGCCGCGGTGCCTGGCCTGCACCGGCAGTTGTTGGACCTGCTCCGGCCGACGAACGGACCGAGATCACCGGACACCGGCGAGAACCCGCCTCTGGCGCACCACACGTAACAGGAGTCCCGAACGGTACGTTCGCCGGCGGCCCGGAGTCACCTGCCGTCCGGCGTCACCTTCTCGGATGCCTCGGCGCGGCCCAGCAGCAACGCTTGTTCGCTCTCGTTGCGGGTCAGCGACGCGGCCTCGCGGAACGACGCGGCCGCTTCCCGATGGCGACCCGCCCGCGCGAGGAGGTCGCCGCGCACGCTCGGCAGCAGGTGGGAGCCAGCCAGCGCACCGTCGGGGAGGGCGTCGAGCACGGCGAGGCCGGCATCCGGATCGGACGCCCGCCCGTGCGCGACGGCGCGGTTGACCTCCACGACCGGGCCCGGTGCGGCCTCGGCCAGCACGTCGTACAGGTGCGCGATCGCGCGCCAGTCCGTCTCCTCGGGCCTGGTGGCGCGGGCATGACGGGACGCGATCGCGGCTTGGAGGTAGTACCGGCCGACCGGCTTGCCGTGTGCGGCGAGCTGTTCAGCCTGCTCCAGTGCGGCCAGACCGCGGCGGATCAGCAGCTCGTCCCAGAGACTCCGGTCCTGGTCGTCGAGCAGCACCGGCCGGCCCTCGGCATCGATGCGGGCAGCGCCACGCGAGGCCTGCAGCTCCAGCAGGGCCTGCAGCCCGTGCACCTCCGGCTCGTCCGGCATCAGGTCGGCGAGCATCCGGGCCAGCCTGATCGCCTCGTTGGTCAGCTCGGGGCGCATCCAGTCGTCGCCAGCGGTCGCGGTGTAGCCCTCGTTGAAGATCAGGTAGATCACCGCCATCACGTCGTCGAGCCGGGCGGTCCGATCGTCGCCCACCGGCAGCTCGAACTGCGCACGGGCCTCGCTGAGCGTCTTCTTCGCCCGGGAGATCCGCTGGCCCATCGCGGTCTCGGCGGCCAGGAAGCCGCGGGCGATCTCCGCGGTCGTCAGGCCGCCCACCAGGCGCAGCGTCAGCGCGGCCCGCGACTCCGGGGTGAGCTGGGGGTGGCAGGACAGGAAGATCAGCCGGAGGACGTCGTCCTCGATGAAGTCCACCTGCTCGGTGAGGTCGGGCACGCCGTCCTCCTCACTCAGGCCGCGACCGAGCTGCTCGGTCTTGCGGCGCAGGTTGTCGGCCCGCCGCAGGCTGTCGACGGCGCGCCGCTTGGCGGTGGTCATCAACCACGCGGCAGGGTTGTCGGGAATGCCGTGGGCTGGCCACCACTCGAGCGCGCTCACCAGCGCGTCCTGGGTCAGGTCCTCGGCCAAGTCGAGATCCCGGGTCATCCGGGTCAGGGCGCCGATCAGCCGCGCGGACTCCTCACGCCAGGTGGCGGTGATGGTCTCCGCGGTGGTCTGCGCCGTGGGACGGGCCATGCGGCCAGCCTAGGGCCGGCCGCACGGCCGCCATCCCGACGAGCTCGACAGCGCGACAGCTCGTTGAGCGCCGGGCGTCAGGCGTCAGTCGGCTCCGGCGCCCCGTCCGAGATCTGGCGCAGGGTGGCGACCATCTCGCACTCGGGCCAGTACTTGGCGTGCAGCTCGGCGAACTCCTGCTGCCCGGCGATCGCCTCCTCCAGGCTGTCGTACTGCAGGAGCGCCCAGCCGCCGACGACCTCCTTGGCCTCGGCGTACGGGCCGTCGACCCGGGTGGTCTCGCCCTTGCGGACCACGAAGTTGACGGCGTCCTCGGTGCCGAAGAGCCCGCCGCCGTCGAGGAAGTGTCCGGTTCCGGCCTGCTCACCGATGTACTTGTCCATCGCGTCGAACAGCGCCTGCGGCGGCGCGCCGCCGCCCTCTTCCATCCTCACGAAACCCATGAAACGCGGCATGGCTCACTCCTCAACCGTTGGTGTCCACCGCTTCTCGGTGGCCGACTCACCCGTACGTCGAACGGCATCCTGCTCCTTCGACATCGACAACGGAACTTTCTTTTCCCGTTGTCTGCTAGCCGATCTCCTGCACGACCCGGGCCGAGGTGGCCGTCGCGCCGCGGATCAGCCCGAGTCCGAGGCTGGCGTCGCCGATCGGATGGACCGGGACGTGGGGGAGGCGGGCTGCGATCGCCTCGCTCAGCGTGAGGTCGGGTACGACGGCGCCGGCGAGCACGACCGCGTCGGCAGTCAGCATCCGGCTGGTCCCGTGAGCGGGGACGTAGCGGACGCCGTCCGACGTGATCTCCTCGACGGTGCAGCCGACATGGACGGTGATCCCGAGTCGGTCGATCCGGTCGAAGTGCTCGGTACGGCGCTTGAGCCCGAACTCCGGGGCGATCTCCGGGCCCGTCTCGAGAAGCGCGACCAGGCGTCCGTGCGCCGCCAGCGTCTCGGCGTACTCCACCGCCGCCAGGCGGCCGCCGATCACCACGACCCGTCGCCCCACCGGAAGCCGCTCGGGGTCGATACCGCAGCTGACGTGCGGGAGGTCGGCGCCCGGCACCGTCGGGAGGACCACGGCGCCGCCGGTCGCGACCACGACGACATCCGGCGCCAGGTCGGCGACGAGGTCAGGGGTCGCGGCCGCTCCGAGCCGGACGTCGACCGCGGACCTGCCGACCTCGGCGACCAGCCAGTCGAGGTAGGTCCGGTTCTCCGGGTGCACCGCGGACGCGGCGACCAGCGCACCGCCGACCCGCTCCGCCCGTTCCAGGAGTACGACGGTGTGCCCCGCCGTGTCCGCCAGCCGGGCCGCCTCGAGGCCGGCCGGGCCCGCGCCGACCACGACCACCCGCCGCGGCCGCGCGGCAGGAAGTACCACCCGCTCGCGCTCGTGGCCGGTGGCCGGGTTGACCGCGCACTCGGTCGCCAGCTTCTCCTCCAGCGTGTCGATGCAGTTCTCGCACGAGATGCACCGGCGTACCCGCTCGGCCTGGCCGTCCGCGAGCCGCCGCGGCAGGTCGGGGTCGGCCAGCAACGGCCGCCCCATCGCCACGAAGTCGGCCCGGCCGTCCGCCAGCACCGCCTCCGCCAGCACCGGATCGTGCAGGCGGCCCACCGCGATGACCGGCACGTCGACCGCTTCCTTGACCGCGGCCGCGGCCCCCACGTTCAGCCCGTCCCCGGCATCGGCAGCGTTGACCATGCCCGTCACCAGCCGGTCGATCACCCCGCCACTCACGTGGAAGGCGTCGACGCCGGCTTCGACCAGGAGCGGCGCGATCGCGGCCGTGTCGTGGACCGGCCGACCCGCCGCGACCCGCTCGTAGCCGGAGATCCGCAGCGTGATCGGGAAGTCGCTGCCCACCTCGCTCCGGATCGCGGACAGGGCCTCGAGCACCACCCGGATCCGTCCCTCGACGGACGTCCCGCGGTAGCGGTCGCCACGGCGGTTGCGCTGCGGCGCCAGGAAGGAGCCGAGGAACATGTAGCCGTGCGCGGCATGGAGCTCGATGCCGTCGTACCCGGCCTCGCGCACGCGCACGACCGCCCCCCGGAACTGGTCGAGGATCGCGGCGATCTGCTCCTTCGTGGCCTCGGCCGACGGCCGGCCGGTGAGGTAGGACGGGATGACCGACGGACCGAGCGATGTGACTCCGTGCATCTCGGGACCGAGGCCGTCGGGTCCCGCGTGCACGATCTGCGGCTGGATCCGCGCACCGTGGGCGTGCACCGCCTCGACGAGCCGGCGATGGCCGGGCACCGCGTCGTCGGTGCCGATCTGCAGGCCGCCCGGCGTCTCCGGGTGCAACGGGTCGACGCCGGTCGCGCCCACGGTGATCAGACCGGCGCCGCCGGCGGCCCGCGCGGTGAAGTAGGCGACGGTCCGGTCCGACGGCAGCCCCTCCGGAGTGCCGTACATGGTCTCCATGGGCGACATGACGATCCGGTTGCGGATCGCCATCGTGCCGATCCGCCCCGGTGCGAGCAGGTGGCCGAACGAAGGGGCAGACATAGGACGCAGACTAGAACATGTTCTACCTTGATCCCGTGGACTTCGCTGTCGTCACCGCCTACCAGCCCATCGGCGAGCTCGTCGCGCTTGCTCGTGCTGCGGAGGAGCACGGCTTCCGCGCGCTCAGCGTCGCCGACCACGTCGTCGACCTCGAGACGATCGCGACGCCGTACCCCTACCAGGCCAGCGGCAACCGGCGCTGGGCTCCCGACGTGGACTGGCCGGACCCCTG
This sequence comes from Nocardioides immobilis, assembly GCF_003515065.1. Taxonomy (GTDB): domain Bacteria; phylum Actinomycetota; class Actinomycetes; order Propionibacteriales; family Nocardioidaceae; genus Nocardioides; species Nocardioides immobilis. The sequence goes on along the minus strand of NZ_QXGH01000050.1, from coordinate 16,854 downwards.
GGTCACGATGGGCGCGCTCGCGCAGGTGACGAGCCGCCTGGAGTTCTTCACCTCGATCTACGTCGCCGCGATGCGGAACCCGTTCGTCGTCGCGAAGGCCGTCGGCACGGCGGCCGCCCTGGCCGGTGGGCGGATCTTCCTCGGCGTCGGTGTGGGCTGGTGCCGGGAGGAGTTCGACCTGCTGGAGCAGGACTTCACCACGCGCGGGAGGCGCACCGACGAGGCGCTGGCGCTGATGCAGGACCTGTGGCGCCCGGGCTGGACCGAGTTCGACGGTGAGTTCTACTCGTGCGAGCGGCTGGTCATGAAGCCGGAGCCGCCGGGTCCGATCCCGATCTGGGTCGGCGGGATCTCCGAGCCGGCCCTCCGCCGCGCCGCCCGGCACGACGGCTGGGTGAGCGACGTGTCGACGATCGACGGGGCGATCGAGACCGCGGCGCGGCTGGCCGCGCTCCGGGCCGAGACCGGACGTGACCTCGCGGCGCCGTACGACGTCGTGGTGGCGCTGACCGATGCCATGACGGCCGACGACTTCGCCCGTGCAGCAGCCGGGGGAGTCACGCTCGTGATGACGATGCCGTGGCTCTACTACTACGGGCCGGACGCGACCCTCGAGCAGAAGGTGGACGGCATCAGCCGGTTCCGCGAGGACGTGATCGAGCCGCTGGGTCGGGGCTGACGCGCCTGGTTCGACAGGTCAGGCGGTCGCGCTCATGTCGTCGGCGGAGGCCATCAGCAGCCGGCGACGCAGCGACACCAGCTCCGTGACCGCGGCGACGAAGCGGGTGGTGCTCTCGCCGTTCTGCACGTCGTCGAAGTAGTGCTGCCGCATCGACTCCCGCGCCGCGCGGTGCTCGTCGTGGGCCAGCCGCGACGACAGCAGCTCACCGAGCCCCGCGATGTTCGCGACGTCGACGACGTCGGCGCAGCGGGACACGGGTACGTCGCGACGCAGGGCGTCGGCGTCGCCGTACCGGTCGGTGATGAGCAGCGGCTTGTCCGTGCAGAGGTAGAGCCAGTCCAGGCCGACCGAGGAGACGTCGGTGACCATCGCGTCGCACGCCGGCATCACCGCGAGGATGTCGCCCTCGGTGATCGCGACGTGGCCGGCGGCCGGGTCGGCGGCCGCGGCCTCCGCGACCCGCTGCACGATCCCCGCGTGGTTGGCGGCGACGGCCGGGGTCAGGCTGGTGGTGATCTTCGGGTGCGGCTTGTAGACCAGGCGTACGGCGGGAAGCGCGAGGATCGCCTCCACGATCGCCGGGCCGAGCACGTCGACCGAGGTGTAGTCGTTGTAGTCGGCGTCGCCCTCCCAGGTGGGGGCGTAGAGCACCGTCGTGCGAGCCGAGCGCGCGAGACCGTCACGACGCCCGACGTCGAGCTGGGGCCGGCCGATCCGGACCAGTGACGAGCCGTCGAACTCCATCAGGTTGGCTCGGTGCCGCTGGACCGCGGCCTCGCCGGCGACGAACACCCGGTCGTAGGCCTTGGCGTTGTTGCTCACCATGCTCTGCTTGTCGCTCTCGCCGTGGTTGATGTGCACGTGGAGCATCCGGTTGTTGAGCAGCGAGTCGAAGTTCGTCCGCGAGTTGTTGCAGTAGAGGACGACCGAGGCGTCCAGCGTGTCGTAGGTCTTGGCAAGCACGTCGAAGCCCTCCGCGAGGATGACCGGCAGGGCGGTCCGTGCCTCGAGCATCCGGGCGACCTCCGCGCCCCGGACCACCAGCCCGACGGGATGGTCGTGGTCGAGCTCCTCGAGGACCGGGAGCCACTGGACCAGCTGGTAGACCCGCGTGGGGTCCTCGCCGAAGTAGGCGATGACGGAGATCTGCTTCTGCACTGCCCGAGTTTACGGCCTCGTGGTGGCCCCGGCCGCCACGGGTGGAGGACCGGCCCGCTGGAGCCGGGCCGGCCCTCCGACGAAAGCGCGGTCGTCAGCCCCGCTCGAAGGTGAAGCTGTCGACGACGTTGTCCCCGAACGCACCGTTGGTGTCGGTGGTGCCGGACTCGGTGTGCGTCAGGACGCCCCCGATGTACACCTCGATCGTGTAGCTGGCCGGCGTCCCCGGTGCGCAGTCGTGGAAGTTGCTCAGGTCGACGGTGTAGGTGCCCGACGGTGCGGGATCCCACACGATGTTCTCGACGCCGCCCGGCTCCGGGTCCGACCCGCACGCGCCGACGTTGTCGTCGCGGTCGAGGTAGCCACCCGTCGGCACCGTCGTGTCGTGGTACGACACCGTCTCCCCACCGGGCTCGGTCACGAAGAGGTCGAGGTCGTCGGCGTTGTCCCAGATCAGCGTGACCCGGACCGGGCCGGTGGCCACGACGAGGTCGGAGCCGTCGCAGTTCTCGTCGATCCCGTTGTTGGGGATGTCCGGGACACCGGGGTTGATCGCGGCGTCGTCGTCGTTGCAGTCCTCGGACACGGGGTAGCCGTCGCCGTCGGCGTCCGGGTCGCAGGTGGCGTCGTAGTCGAAGTCGAAGCGCTCGCCGTAGCCCGGTCCGTCGCCAGAGTGGTTGTTCCCCGACTTCACCCAGGTGGTCTCGAGGCCCTCCAGCGTCTCGAGGTCGACGACGTAGGTGGTTCCGGTGAGGTCGTCGAGCCGGGTCGGCGTGCCGTCGACCTGGTAGACGATGTTCGACAGGTTCTTCGACGAGGTGACGGTGATCGTCGCCTCGGCACAGTCGTACTCGAGGGTGACCGTCGCCGGAGCGGCGTACGCCGGCGCGGTCGCCGCCGTCGCTGCGAGCCCGGCGCCGATCACCAGGCCGGCGCCCGTCGCGAGCACTCGGCGGGGCGTGAAGTGGTTGTGCTGCATGGTGGCTCTCCTTGGGTCGGCCGCCGGCCGGGAGCGCCGGTGGGCATCATCAGGAGGAGTGCCGGTGTCTAGCGGTGATACGTGCCGTTTTCCGCGGACAGTCAGCGACGGAACGCGCGCATCCGGTTGAGGTAGCCGCGCAGCCGCCGCGCGGGCACCGGCCGCGGCCAGTCGTCGGCCCGGAACCACGCGTCGGAGCCGCCGTCGACGAAGACCACGCTGCCGCACAGGAAGTCGGCCGAGTCGGACAGCATGAAGACGACCCAGTCGGCCAGCTGCTCGGCGTCGCCGAAACCGCCGATCGGCACGGGGAACCGCTTGATCTGCCGGGCCTCCGCGGGCGTCGCGAGCTGCTTCTCCAGGAGCGGCGTGAGTACGGCGCCCGGGGCGATCGCGTTCAGCCGGATGCCGGCGCCGGCCCACTCCGGCGTGACGGCAGTACGACGTACCCACCGGCTGATGGCGATCTTGCTGGCCGCGTAGGCGAAGGTCGGCGCCTGCTTGCCGAAGATCCGGAGCGTGCCGAGCACCCGGTCCAGGTCGCCGTCGAGGAACGCGCGCACGGCCCGGCCGGGCACCATGGGGACCGTGGTGCTCGAGTTGCTCGCGAACACCACGACCTTCGCGCGGTCGGCCTCGGCCAGCGCCGGCCGCCAGGCGTCCAGCAGGTCGACGACGCCGAAGTAGTTGACCTCGCCGATCAGCCGGGGCCGGTCCCGGCCCGGCGCCGGCCCGAGGCCCGCTGCCATCACCGCCCCGTCCAGCCGCCCGCCGCTCAGCTCGAGGACGGCCGCCGCGGCCCGGTCGCGCCCGGCGGGGGTAGACAGGTCGGCCGTCACCGTCGCGTCGACGATGTCGACGTCGATGACGGTGTGGCCGGCGGAGGCGAGCTTCGCGGCGACGGCACGGCCCATGCCGGACGAGGCGCCGGTGACGGCGTACGTGCTCATGGACGCCGAGAGTAGAACACGTTCCATGTTGGCCGGTGACGAGGGCCACAGTTCCCTCACCGGGTTGCTTAGGTTACCCTGAGTTGAGTCAGGCAAGCCTTACCAATCCACGGGAGTCGGCGTGATCGTCTGTCAGTGCCGGGTCGTCAGCGACCGCGCGGTCGACGCCGCGCTCGCCGACGGTGCCCGCACGGTGAGCGCCGTGTGCCGGTCGACCGGAGCCGCCCAGGATTGCGGGTCGTGCATCTTCACGGTGAAGGCACTTGTGTGCCAGCATCATGAGCACGAACGCGCACTCCTGGAGGTCGACGGTGCAGCCAGTTAGTCCCCGGATCATCGAGCTGTTCAACGACGCGCTCACTTTCGAGCTGACCGTCACCAACACCTACTTCCTGCACGCCCGGATGCTCGACAATTGGGGCCTCCCCAAGCTGGGCAAGGTGTTCTACGAGCTGTCGATCGACGAGATGAAGGACGCCGACGACATCATCAACCGGATCCTCATGTTCGACGGTCACCCGAACGTGCAGAAGCTCAACGCGATCACCGTCGGCGAGACCGCCGAGGAGATGCTGCGGTTGGCGCTCGAGAGCGAGAAGACTGCCGTGGCGCAGTTCAACGCCTCCGCCAAGGAGTGCCACGAGCTCGACGACCATGCCTCGGCCGCAGTCTTCGAGGACATGGCCCGGGACGAGGAGAAGCACGCCGACTGGTTCGAGGGCCAGCTCGACGCGATCGAGCGGGTCGGCATCGAGAATTATCTCGCTACCCAGATCGAGGCCGGCGAGGCACCCTAGACGGGTGCCGTCCAACAGCCAGTGGCTCGCCTTCCTCGTCGCCTCGATCCTCTTCATCCAGGTGCCGGGTCCGAGCCTGCTCTTCACCATCGGCCGCGCACTGACCGTCGGCCGGCGCGACGCGCTGCTCTCGGTCGTCGGCAACGGCCTCGGCCTGATGGTCCAGGTGCTGCTGGTGGCGGCCGGCCTCGGCGCCGTGGTCGCCGCCTCCGCTTCGGCCTACACCGCGATCAAGCTGGTGGGCGCCGCCTACGTCATCTATCTCGGCGTGCAGGCGATCCGCCGCCGTGGTGACGCCCGGATGGCGCTCGAGCACGCCGGTGACGAGGCGCTGCCGCGCCGGGTGTCGGCCCTGAGCTCGGTCCGGACCGGGATGATCGTCGGCGCCACCAACCCGAAGACGATCGTCTTCTTCGTGGCGTTCCTCCCGCAGTTCATCAACGAGAACGCCGGCAGCCCCGGGCTCACGCTGGCCCTGCTGGGGATCGTGTTCGGCGCGATGGCGATCGCCAGCGACAGCATCTGGGCGCTGGCGGCCAGCAAGGCGCGGGACTGGTTCTCCCGCCGACCGCACCGGCTCGACCGGCTCGGCGCGACCGGCGGCGTGATGATGGTCGGCCTCGGCACGACCATGGCGGTCGCCGAGTGACCCACCCGGTCATGTTCGACGCCGATGGTCGTGGGGACTGACCGACCCGGGCAGGTTGTTGCTATCGTGGCCCACGCCGCAGGACACCGGACCTCTGAGTGCCCGGCCAGCGGCCCGCGAACCGCCTTCGCGACCTGACCTGCCGACCGGGCGACCGGTCGGCATCGACCGTAGGGACATCAGTGGCTCGAGGAAGCCAGCGCAGACCTGCGCAGAACCGCCGTGGCGGTGGCACGAAGACCGCCCGCCGCGACGAGACCGGGATCATCCCGGTCCTGGCCCGCGTCGTGCGGGAGGTGGAGTCCGCCGTCGCGCGGCGCTCCGCGATGCCCGACGTGCGCACCAAGTTCCAGGTGGTAGCGCTGCTCGCCCGCGAGGAGCGGACCCGGGTGCGGGGCGACGAGACGCTCTCCGACTCCCGGCGGTCGGAGGAGCTCAAGCGCCTCGACGGGATCGCGACGATCCTGGCCCAGACGGCTGCCAGCGACCCGCGGCTCTTCGAGCTGCTCGCCGAGGACGCCGAGGTGTCCGACTCGGCCCAGGAGCTCAAGCGCGAGCTGCAGCGCCGGGCCGGCTACGACGTACCCGACCCTGAGCCGGAGCCGGTCGTCGACCTGGCCGGGGCGCTCGCCGAGCGGCGTGCGATCCCGCAGTCGGTGATCGCCCGACAGCTGGCCAACCCGTTCCTCGTCCCCGACTTCGACGCCGCGGTCCAGTCGCGCAAGCCGACCGGACGGCTGGCGACCTGGGAGCTGCTCGGCCCGCTGTTCCGCTCGTTCGAGGACACCACGCCCGGTGCCCCGGTGTGCATGGACCTGCCGGAGCCGGACGACACCGGGCTGATCATGCTGCCGCCGGGCCGCGAGCTGATGCTGCACCAGGCGCAGCTGGTCGAGGCGGCCGCCGAGGGACACCGGACGTTCCTGCTCGCTGACGAGCCCGGTCTCGGCAAGACCGCGCAGGCGCTGCTCGCCGCGCAGACCGCCGAGGCCTACCCGCTGCTCGTCGCGGTGCCGAACGTCGTCAAGACCAACTGGGCGCGCGAGGTCGAGCTCTGGACGCCGAGCCGCCGGGCGACCGTGCTGCACGGCGACGCGCTCGACGTCGACGGGTTCGCCGACGTCTTCGTCGTCAACTACGAGATCCTCGACCGCCACCTCGGGTGGCTCGGCCAGCACGGCTTCCGCGGGATGATCGTCGACGAGGCGCACTACATCAAGAACAAGAGCTCCCAGCGCTCGCAGAACGTGCTCGAGCTCGCCGCCCGGATCCGCAAGCGGGTCCCGCGGCCGCTGCTGATGGCACTGACCGGCACGCCGCTGATCAACGACATCGAGGACTTCCGCGCCATCTGGCAGTTCCTCGGCTGGATCGACGACAAGAAGCCGCTCGCCGAGCTGATGGCCGACCTCGACGACACTGGTCTCACGCCGGCCGACCGCCAGTTCTACCCGGTCGCCCGCCAGGTCGTCGTCGACATGGGCATCGTGCGCCGGCGCAAGGTCGACGTGGCCGCCGACATCCCGGCCCGCCGGATCGCCGACGTCCCCGTCGAGCTCGAGGGCGAGGCCGGACGCTCGATCCGCAAGGCCGAGGAGGACCTGGCCCGCCGGCTGGTCGAGCGCTACGACCGTGCGCTGGAGACCCGGCGCAACAAGTCGCTCGTCGAGGGCATCGACCACGACCTGGTGCGCCAGGTCGCGACCTGGGAGCGCGAGGACATCTCGACCGAGTCGGGAGAGAACGTCTTCGGCATGCTCCGCCGGATCGGCCAGGCGAAGGCCGGCCTTGCTGCCGACTACGCCGCCCAGCTCGCGCGCAACGCCGGCAAGGTCGTCTTCTTCGCCAAGCACATCGACGTCATGGACACGGCCGAGGAGACCTTCGCCGCGCGGGGGATCCCGTCGGTGTCGATCCGCGGCGACCAGACCAAGTCGGCGCGGGAGAAGGCGATCGACTCCTTCACCAACGACCCCGACGTCCAGATCATCGTCTGCTCGCTGACCGCGGCGGGCGTCGGCATCAACCTCCAGGTCGCGTCCAACCTGGTGCTGGCCGAGCTGTCCTGGACCGACGCCGAGCAGACCCAGGCGATCGACCGGGTGCACCGGATCGGACAGACCGAGCCGGTCACGGCGTGGCGGGTGATCGCCACCCAGACGATCGACACCCGGGTCGCGGAGCTCATCGGCAGCAAGGCCGGACTGGCCGCGCGGGCGCTCGACGCCGAGGTCGAGGAGGGTGACGGCGGCTTCGACCTGCAGCTCGAGGCGCTGATCGGGCTGCTCACCGCCGCACTGGAGAAGCGCGAGGCGACCACGGTCTTCTGACCGTACGGCGGCGCCACCACCGGTTTTCCGGCTCTTCTGACCGATCGTGGGTCGGGTGCGTGGCTCGTCGGGCGGCCGCGCGGTAGTCGACCGTCTCCCGCCCACTCCCACGGAGACAGGTGCTCTCCCATGGAGAGTGGTGCGCTCCCACGGTGCCGTGACCAGTAACAACGCCGAGGGAGCACTCTCACGACCGAGGTAGCGGGCCTGCTCCGCGAGTACCCGGGCGTTGCGGTCACTAACCGGGTGGTCGACCAAGCTCCGCGTCGCGGATGCGTTCTACGTCGCGCTGGCGGCGAGCCTCGAGCTGTCGGTGCTCACCCTCGACGTCCCTTGGCGCGCGCCACGTCGTACGCCGTGCTCCCAGCGGACTTGCAGGAGTAGGACGGGCGGAGGGCCTCGATGGTGCACACTGTCCGCCATGCCGTGGACCCGCGCGGCGGCGCTCAGCGACGAGCACCGCTCCCGACTGATCGCCGCGGGGGTCGACACCGAGGTCCTCGCGTCCACCGCGCTGCGCCTGGTGACCGGGCCGCTGCCGGAGTGGTGGCACGAGCAGGGCAACGCGCTCTACCTCGGTGACGACGTCGACCCGGCCGACCTGCCGCGCAAGCTCATCGACGCGCTGGCGTACTACCCGCTGTCGGACCTGTTGCTCGTCGTCGCGAGCCCGTGCAACAACATGGCGTCACTGCTCGTCGGCGGTGCCGGTGCGACGGTCTTCCTCGGTCCGCGCAGCGCGTTCACCGCGACGGAGATCTACTGCGGCGCGTACTCGACGATTGTGCTCAACGCCGAGGTCGTCGCGACCCGCTGCGCCGTGGTCGACGCCCGCAACGGCGGCTCCGTCGTGGCGGAGTCCGACCAGCTGTGGGCGGCCAACGTCTACGTCGCCACCGACGACATGCACCGGCTCGAGGACGCCGAGACGGGCGCCCGGCTCAACCCGTACGGCGCCCACATCCGGCTCGGGCGCCACGTCTGGCTCGGGCGCGAGGCGATCGTCACCGGGCACTGCGATATCGGCACCGGTGCGGTAGTCGGGACCCGGGCGATGGTGCGGGGCCAGAAGGTGCCGCCGCAGACGGCTGTCGGCGGGTGTCCGGCCCGGGTGATCCGTGAGGGTGTCACCTGGCGGGGCGAGGACACTCCCTAGTCGTGCTGCCCGACCTGGTCAGCCGCGCTTCCGCGCCAGCGTGACCGCGAAGCTGTCGGAGGGGTCGGTCCAGATCCTCTCGATCTCGAGCCCGGCCGCGCCGAGCTCGTCGTGCAGTCGCTCTTGGGTGAACTTGGTGGAGATCTCGACCCGGATCTCCTCGCCGGAGGCGAGGTCGAGCTCGAGGTCTGCGCCGGGGATGGTGACGTGCTGGGGCATCTCGGCGCGCAGTCGCAGGTCCATCCGCTGCATCCGGCGGTCCCAGAACGGGACGTAGGAGAACGCGTCGACGTCGAAGTCGGCGTCGAGCTCGCGGTTGAGGACGTGCAGGCTGTTCTTGACGAACGCCTCGGTGACACCGCCGGGGTCGTCGTAGGCGGTGATCAGGCGGTCGGCGTCCTTGACCAGGTCGGTGCCGAGGAGGAGCTCGTCGCCGGCGTCCATCGAGTCGGCCAGAGCGCCGAGGAAGGCGCCGCGCTCCTCGACGTAGAGGTTGCCGATGGTGCCGCCGAGGAAGGCGATCAGCTTGGGGGTGTAGCGGGTGAGGTGGCCGAGGTGGAGGGTGAAGTCGCCGACGACGGCCTCGACGGAGGTGTTGGGGTAGCGGGCGGCGAGGGCGGCGGCTGCTTCGCGGAGAGTCTCCTCGGACACGTCGACAGGGACGAACCGCTCGAGCCGTCCGGTGTCGGAGAAGGCGTCGAGCAGCAGCCGGGTCTTGTCGCTGGTGCCGGAGCCGAGCTCGACCACGGTGGTGGCGTGCGAGGTGGCGGCGATGTCGGCGGCCGCGTCGCGCAGGATGGCGCGCTCGCACTCGGTGGGGTAGTACTCCGGGAGCCGGGTGATCTGGTCGAAGAGGCGGGAGCCGGCGTCGTCGTACAGCCACTTGGGCGGGAGGGTGCGCGGCTGGGTCCCGAGCCCACGTCGTACGTCCTGGACCAGGCCCGCGGCGGCCCAGTTGCTCTGGAGGAGCACGTCGACCTTCGGGCCCTTGGCGTTGGAGTGGGTCATGCTGCGGCTCCGTCATCGGCGAGGCGGACGCCGGAGAGCGCCCAGCGGGACTGGTGGGGGAAGAAGTTGCGGTACGACGCCCGCGCGTGGCCGGCCGGCGTCAGTGCGCATCCACCTCTCAGAACCATCTGGTTGCTCATGAACTTCCCGTTGTACTCACCGATGGCGCCGGCGGCGGGGTGGAACCCGGGGTAGGGGTGGTAGGCCGAGGACGTCCACTCCCAACAGTCCCCGAACATCTGCCGCAGTTCACCCGTGCCCGAATTGCCGGTCGTGCCCGAATTGCCGGCGGGGGCGGCTGCCTCGGGGTGCCAGCTGGTGGAGTTGGCGAGGTTGCCGGTGACGTCGAGACTGCGGGCTGCGTGCTCCCACTCGGCCTCGCTGGGCAGTCGCTTGCCGGCCCAGGTCGCGTAGGCCTCGGCCTCGTAGAAGCTGACGTGGCTCACCGGCAGCCCCGGGTTGACCGGCCAGGTGCCGTGCAGGGTGTGCTCGAACCAGACGCCGTCGACCTCGGTCCAGTAGAACGGCGCCTGCCAGCCCTCGGTCTGGATCTTTGCCCAGCCGTCGGAGAGCCAGAGCTCGTGGCGCCGGTAGCCGCCGTCGGTCATGAACTCGAGCCACTCGCCGTTGGTCACGAGCCGGTCGGCGATGCGGAACGGCCGGAGCCACTGCTCGTGGCGGGGGAGCTCGTTGTCGAAGCAGAACCCGCCGCCCTCGTGGCCCACCTCGACCAGGCCGCCTTCGACATCGACCCAGCTGACCGCGTCGGGCTGCACCTCCTGCGTCCGGCTGCCGGCGTAGACCGGCTGGAGCGGGTTGCGGGAGAGGACGTGCTTGATGTCCATGAGGAGCAGCTCCTGGTGCTGCTGCTCGTGGTGGAAGCCCAGCTCGATCGTGCCGGCCAGCTTGGCGAGCGTGCCCTCGTCGAGGCCGGTGAGCAGGTCGCGCATCCGGTCGTCGACGTTGGTGCGGTAGACGCCGACGTCCTGGGCGCCGGGCCTGCTGATCAGCCCGCGGTCGGGCCGGCTGTAGCGCGGGCCGATGCCCTCGTAGTAGCTGTTGAAGAGGAACCAGTACTTGTCCTGGAACGGCGCGAAGCCCTGCTCGTTGTCGGCGAGCACGAACGTCTCGAAGAACCAGGTCACGTGGGCCCGGTGCCACTTCGTGGGAGAGACGTCCGGCATCGACTGGACGGTCTGGTCCTCAGGGGAGAGGGGCGCGGCCAGCGTCTCGGTGTAGGCCCGCACCTCGTCGTACCTGCTCTGCAGGGTGGTGGGATCCCAACCCTCCGCCACCTCGGTCGTGCTGGTCATGCGGGCACCTCGCTCGTCGTCGACTGCGGCTCGCTTGTCTCTACCCAACCAGTTCTTCGGTGAACGGGGGAGCCTTGGACAACGCTAGGGCCGGCCACCGACAACGGGCCGGCCCTGGCGGGAATATACCCCTAGGGGGTGTAGTTCGGGGCGTTATGGACCACGAACACCACACATCCCACGAAGCCCACGGCTCCACCGCGACCCGGACGATGGCACTCGCCGCCACGCTCCACTGCCTGACCGGCTGCGCCATCGGCGAGATCCTCGGCCTGGTGATCGGTACGGCGATCGGCCTGTCGACCGGTTGGACGATCGTCCTGGCGGTCTCGCTCGCGTTCCTCTTCGGCTACGTGCTCTCGACCCTGCCGCTGCTCAAGGCGGGCCTCGGGGTGGGTGCCGCGCTCAGCGTCGTGCTCGCCGCGGACACCCTCTCGATCGCGATCATGGAGCTCGTCGACAACACCGTCATCGCCCTGATCCCCGGCGCCATGGACGCCGGCCTGGTCAACCCGACCTTCTGGGTCGGTCTGGTGATCGCGCTGACCGCCGCCTTCTTCGCGGCGTACCCGGTCAACCTGTGGCTGCTCGGGAGGGGCAAGGGCCACGCACTGACCCACGGCTACCACGGTGCGGCCGTCGCCACCGGATGGCGGCGGTTCGTCCCGACCATCGCCACCTCGACCCTGGTGGTGGGGATCCTGACCTTCGCCCTCGGCGGCTTCCTCGTCGCCGTCGCCGCCTGAGCTGCCAGCTGGGCAGGGTGACAGCGAACCCGACCGGCGCGGCACCAAGCGGGCCCGATGCGCGATCTCCTCGAGTCCGCCGGTGCTGCGGCCAATCTTGCCAACGACGCGCACCTGGCGGCGCTGGCCATCGAGCACAAGGCGACCATCGTCACCTTCGACAGCGACTTCGGGCGCTTCGAAGGAGTGCGCTGGGCGGAGCCGCGCTAGCGGCTGAACCCGCCTAACCTGGGCGCGTGACCACCATCTGGCTGGCGACGCAGTAGCGCGACCGGCGGGCGTCAGAGCCGCTCGCGTCCGTGCGGTGCGCGCCAGCCAGCGGGATCCGGCCCCTGCGGCACGATCCCGGTCGGATTGATGTCCTCGTGCACGACGTAGTAGTGCCGCTTGATCTGGTCGAAGTCGATGGTCTCGCCGAACCCGGGAGTCTGGAAGAGGTCCCGCGCGTAGCCCCAGAGCGCGGGTTGCTCGGTCAGCTTGTTGCGGTTGCACTTGAAGTGCCCGTGGTAGACCGCGTCGAACCGGGCGAGTGTGGTGAAGAGACGCACGTCGGCCTCGGTGATCCGGTCGCCCATGAGGTACCGCCGTCGGGACAACCGCTCCTCGAGCCAGTCCATCGTCGCCCAGAGCCGGTCGTACGCCTCGTCGTACGCCTCTTGCGAGCCGGCGAACCCGCACCGGTAGACGCCGTCGTTGACGTCGGTGAAGACCCGCTGCATCACCGTCTCCATCTCGTCGCGGCAGTCGTCGGGCCACAGGTCGGGCGCGTCTGGCCGGTGGTGGTCGCGCCACTCGAAGGAGAAGTCGTGGGTGATCGTCGGGAAGTCGTTGGTGACCACCTCCTTCGACGGGACGTCGACGAGGGCGGGGACGGTGATCCCCTTCGAATAGTCGGGGAAGCGGGCGAGGAACGCCTGCTCCAGGCGCTCGTAGCCGAGCACCGGGTCGACGCCGCCCGGGTCCAGGTTGAAGGACCAGCTGCGGTCGTCGTGGACGGGACCTGCGAGACCCATCGAGATCACGTCCTCGAGCCCGAGCAGGCCGCGCACGATGATGGCCCGGTTCGCCCACGGGCAGGCGCGCGCGGCGACGAGCCGGTAGCGACCCGGCTGTACCGGCCAGGTCGGTACGTCGAGCTCGTGGCCGCCGTACGCGTCCTGGGAGCGTCCGGCCTCCTTCGTGATCCGGTCCGGGATGTAGTTCATGTCCCGGTCGAAGGCCTCACCCTTCTTGCGGTACGTCGGCACGCGTTCCCTCCTTGTCGGACTCCAACGACGCTAGGTACCCGCTCCCCGTCGTTCGACCGACTCCTTGTGCAGCGGCATCATCATCTGGTCGTAGGGCCGGACGGGTCCCGTGACGTCGGCGCCGGGCAGCACGACCGCCAGCGGGAGCGGAGCGACTGGCGATGCTGCCAGGCCCCACGAGACGCGCCAGCCGGACAGCTGCGCGGACGAGGCGGCGAACACGATCGCCCCCAGCCCGACCCAACCGTGCGCTGCGGCGCACATCGGGCAGTGCTCGCCGGAGGTGTAGACGGTCGCCCTCGCGCGCTCGTCGGCGCTGAGGTTCCGCAGGGCCCACCGGGCGAGCTCGAGCTCGGGGTGGGCCGTCGGGTCCGCGAGGGTGCTCTCCCTGTTCCGCGCCTCGGCCAGCAGGTTCCCGGCGCCGTCCACCAGCAACGAGCCGAAGGGATCGTCGCCGGCGTCGAGCGCCTCACGCGCCAGCTCGACGCAGCGTTCCAGGTACGCATCGTGGTCTTGTCATGGGGTCACCGCTCGGCGTGCGCTCGCAATCCCAGGAGTACGCCGAAGGCGACCACGGCCGTCAGCGACATGGCGCCGCCGAGCCCGAACCCGAGGACGGCGATCAAGGTGACGGTCCGGTCGCCCTCCTCGACCACGCCCCTGGGCCCGAGCTCTGTCCGCGGGGCCTGCACGTACGCGGTGATGCACCCTGCGACCTGGAGCGCGAGGCCCACGACGAGCAAGCCGAGCATGATCTTCTCGGTCGGCCGCTCTTCTGACATCGGGATTGAAGTCATGGCGGTGGACTCCTTGATCGTGCTCCTGATCGGTCTGCCCCCAACCTAGCCATCCGGTGCTCACGACTACCGGATCCAGCGGTAGACCTGCCCGTCCCGCACCTCCACCTCCCGCGGTGGTCGCGGGCGAGGGTGGTCGCGCAGGTGGGCGAGCACCTGGACCCGGCCGCGGAGCTGCACGTCGCGGTCGTGCCAGTGGACGTGGGGGTGCAGCAGGGGGCCGGCGTCGGCGTACTGGTCCTCGTCGAGGAGTGACCACACTTCTGCGGTCGGCGCGGGGAGGTCCGGGATGTCGTGCAGCATCGCCGGCACGCACATCCGCCAGGCGTCGGTCACGAGCTCGCGCATCTCGTCGTCGGGCAGGGCGGCGAGGTGGCCGCACACCCACTGGTAGCGCAGGTCGCGCTGCGGCGGCAGGAAGAACTTGTCCGGCGCGGACGCGATGAGGGCGTCGCGCTCCTCCCGCGGGAAGCCGAACCCGAACCGCTCCTCGTCCTTCGAGAACGCCACGAACACCAGCTGCTTGACCTTGAGCTTCCAGCGCCCGCCGATCAGCTGCTCGTAGGCGCGGGGGAGCGCGAGGGCAACGTGGCGTACCGCCTCGGCATCGGTCACGCCGCTCACGGTAGGTCTCGCCGCCGACATGACCGCGGCTCCACGACGTGCTATCGTTAAACGATAGATAGATATCGTTGGTCGATTAATAGGAGTGGCCCCATGGGCAACCTGGCTGTGCTCGCGTTGCGGACGGTCCTGGTGATCGGTCTCCTCGGGACCGCGTTCGTCCAGGTCGTGATGGTGCCGTTGCTGGCGATCGACTTGAGCGACGTCGACGACCCGGCGCTCGACGACCTGGGCCTTCCCTGGCAGGCGATCGCCTTCCTCGTCATCGTGGTGCTGGGCATCATCACCGTCCAGGTGACCATGGTGTGCGTCTGGCGGCTGCTCACCATGGTCAGGCGGGGGACGGTGTTCTCGGACGGCGCGTTCCGGTACGTCGACATCGTGATCGGTTCGATCGCCTGCGCTTCCCTGTTGACCTTCGCGCTCGGCACCGTGCTCGCGCCCGGCGACGCGGCGGCTCCCGGCACCGTGCTCATGATCGGCGGCGTCGGCGTGCTCGTCGCGGGCATGGCGATCCTGGTCTACGTCCTGCGGTCGCTGCTCGCCCAGGCGGTCGCCCGCGACGCCGAGGCGACCCAGCTGCAGGCCGAGCTCGACGAGGTCATCTGATGCCCATCGTCGTCGACATCGACGTGATGCTGGCCCGGCGCAAGATGACCGTCGGCACGCTCGCGGAGCAGGTGGGCATCACGCCCGCCAACCTCGCCGTACTCAAGAACGGGCGCGCGAAGGCGGTCCGGTTCACGACCCTGGAAGCGCTGTGCGACGTCCTCGAGTGCCAGCCGGGCGACCTGCTGAGGTGGGAGCCGGACGGTTCGTAGCCGGACGTGGGTCGGCGGAGCGTCGTACGGTGCTGTCATGCCGACCCTCGACGACGTCGCGACGCTCGCACTGGAGCTGCCCGAGGTGACCGAGTCCGAACGGCGGGGCAGCCGGGTGTGGAGCGTGCGCGACAAGTTCTTCGTGTGGGAGCGCCCGTTCAGCAAGGCCGACATCAAGCGGTACGGCGACGAGAAGCCCCCCGCGCTCCCGGTGCTCGGAGTCCGCACCGACGGCCTCATCGAGAAGGAGGCGATCCTCGCCGACCCGCCGTACGGAGTGTTCACGATCCCGCACTTCGACGGGTACGCCGCCGTGCTGGTCGAGCTCGGCAAGGTCGCGCCGGCCGACCTCCAGGCACTGGTCGTCGATGCCTGGCTGGCGATGGCGCCGAAGAGCCTGGCGGACGCCTACCTCGCGCGCTGAGCCCGTCCGAGGTTATCCACAGCGGGCGGCGGGAGGCTGGTCGAGCCCCCGCGGGGCAGGTACCTTCAAGTCACCCGCCACCGGCCTGGGCGGGTGTCATCTCGGGAGGGCTGCATGAAGCCGTGGATCACTCGGGCGACGGGGCTCGCCCTGATCGTGCTCGCGTTCGCCATCGGCGCGTGCAACGACCAGCCCGAGGCGGGCCCGGACATCACGCCCAGCGGCACCCCGATCCCGCCGCACTCGGAAACCGCCTCCCCGACCGAGACCACGTCGGTCCCGCCGGCGCTGTCGCCGGTGGAGACGGTGCGGGCGTGGGTCGATGCTCAGAACCAGGTCGTGCAGGGAGAGTCGTCCGACGAGGTGTACGCCTTGAGCACCGCGGACTGCACCTCGTGTCGCGACCTGATCGAGCCGGTCATCGAGGTGTACGACGCAGGTGGTCGATACGAAACAGATGGTTGGAGGGTGGACGCCGCGCGCAAGGCCCCTGACTTCGAGCAAACGAGTGCGGTCTTGGCTGCGGTCACGTTCCTGCCAGGTATGACATTCCACGACGGCGAATCCGAGGGCAATGCCTACGAAGCGGAGAAGCAGGTCCTGCGATTCTTGCTGATCCGTTCCAACGGCCAGTGGCACGTTGACGGGATCGAGTTCATCGAATGATCCGCGCGATCTGTTGCCTGATGCTCGCAGTCAGTGGCGCGCTGGGGTTCGAGACGACGGCGAGCGCTCAGACGTGCACCACAATCGAGCGCTCGGTGATGGTTCAGGACACAATCCGGACCGTCACAATCCGCCGCTGCTCCGAGGATGACCGGACATCTTCAGCCTCTGACGCAGAATCCTCGCCACCGCCCGCAGGTTCCGCGCTATGTCAGGTCAGCGCCGGCTGGCTACGGGAGAACGTTGATGAGTTCTGCGGCGCAGCCGAGTCCGATGCAGCCGCTGTCGTCAGTGGCGGCCTCGTCGCCCGTGCCTTCCATCGAATGCCCCTCCCCGCCTCCGACCTCAGCATCCAACCCCCGGGCGGCAAGACCCTGGTCAACTTGGTGACAAGTTCTTAAGACACCCAGCCGATTCTCTAATCAGGCCCGCCGAGAACGATGCTCGACCCACCGCGGCGCTTGACGCCGTGGCATCTGCGGTACTGGTTGCCGCTCCCGCAAGGGC
>NZ_QXGH01000049.1 GCF_003515065.1 Nocardioides immobilis | reverse complement strand
CCGCCACCGTCACCACGCAGGGCCCTCCGTCGGTTACGACACGACGCGAAGGGTGGGGACTTCTATCTGGCCACCAGTGGGGACCTCGACTTGGCCACCAGTGGGGACTTTTTCATGGCCACGGACAAGGCCCGATCACGAGGGTCCAGCCCGCTGACCCCACTTTCGCTCAGAATCACTCTGAGAGAACTCCACGCGCCTGCCGCGCGAAAACAACGCCCGAATCGGGTCCGAAGTGGCGTCAGGAAGCCTTCTGAGTGCCTCTTACGACGACTCGGCCCGATCCGAGGCCTACCGGGCCGAGCTTCGGCGACCTGCCGGGTTGTCGAGATGCAAGGAAGATTGACGACGCGCCCGCGGGACAGTTTGGCGAGATCGGTCGATCAGTGGCTCGTCGTCACGGTAGGCGATGGGCCCCGCCTCGCGGCCACGGCGGCCCGTCCGAATAGGGCCCCTTCACCGGAACACATCACCGGACGGGCTAAACGGACACCGGCCAGAGGCGCAGGCACGCTGGCCTGCGTCGTTCCCGTGGGAGGTTCCCTGACCGGAACTGCTGCGCCCATTCCAGCCCAGAATGATGCGCCGCCGCCGAGCGGAACTGCCGACCCGACACTACTGTTCGCCCGTGAGCCGACGGCGGCCGGCCCGGGCCGTACGTCTAGCGCCGCTCGACCATGACGAGTACTTGGAGGTTGGGTCAGATTGTGTGTGCCGGTCTGGTGCTGGTCCCTGGCCGTGATGGACGACTGACCCTCGAGCCGGCCTCGTCGACCCCGCGGCGGTAGCAGCGCGTGGAGCGACCCGCGCCAGAACTATGAGCAGCCTCACCCCTTCGCGGTGGCGACGCTCGCCCCTAGACACGCGGTCCGCTCCTGCCGAACGCACCGTCCTGTGGTACCCAACCCGCGCATATCAGTCTGACCGCACGTCGCCAACGACACGCTGACCACCGACCAGGTCGACAAGGCCAGAGGCGCCCGCCCCGGGGGAAGAGCAATCCCCCGGACGGGCGCCTCACCCTGCCCTTGACAAGGGGTCACTCCATATCAGTTCTCCAGACCGACTGCAGCAGCGACCAGGACCACGCCGTGGGCCAAGAGAAAGGCGCTGGATAACGCGAAGAAGACCTTGAGGATCGGTGCCAGTGCCTTACCCGGCAAGCGTGGCGGCGACCAGGCAAATGGCTCTCTTGTTCAGGAAGCCGGTGATCTGCGGGTCGGGATAGTCCGGGAGGAGGTCGCGCCACCGGTTGTTTTCCGCGATCGAGTCCGCGCGGTGCCAGTTCTGGTTTGCATAGCCGGCGTAGAGCAACGCTACGTATCCCGCGGTCGCTGAGACGACCATGCCCACCGAGGCGGTGACCAGGGCACGCTCCGGCTCGTCCAGGCGCACACCGCGGTCGCCGATCGACCGCGAGATCACGTACCAGAGCAGTGCGGAGGAAAGGCCGAGGAGCCATGAGGTCACGGTTACCATGCGGTTCTTGCCCTCCCCGCCGAACGCCGCGAAGTGACGCCACAACTCCAAGTCCTAGTTGGAGGTCCGACCGAACGGCGAGGCGTGCCGCACGGCGCGGACGGCACGTTTAGGTCCCTGGACGGACTGGTCACGGTCTTCGTCCACCTGCCCACTGTATGCCGGCGGCGTAGGACATCCCCTCAGCCCCAACCAGGATTCGCTGGTCGCCTGCCTGCACCGTGGCGCGAGATAGCTCTGGCGAGCCAACGGACCAAGTACCTACGTCGCCGGGAGCGAAGCGGTGGGTCGAGCGGGCCGACGGTGGTTTGAGCGACGACGTCGTGGTTTGTGGATTCGGGTATGCACTCTCCCCCCGGGGCGCTCGCCATAAAGTGGGGGTGAAGGTCCCGGTCAATCGGGCGGGCGGCGGAGCCGCTCTGCCTGGCCTCGCAGTGCTCGGGCCACCGTCGCCTCGAACCGCTGAGCCGGGGTGGGTTCCTCCGACAGCCGCGACCGCAGCTCGGCGGCGGCGTCCGGGTCCTGAGCCGCCTCGGCGAGGGCGCGCGCGAGGAGACCCGGGTTGGCGACGAGCTCGTGCGGCGGTACGCCGGCCCGCTCAGCCAGCCACCGGGTCGCGGGTCCGGCGTCGTCGTGAGTGGTCATTGGGGCAGTCCGTTCTTTGCCTGGTTGAATTCCCTCTGGATCTCGACCCAGCGGGCACGCGCGAACTCGATGAACTCACCGACGGTCATTTTGGCTTCCCGCGCTCCGCTCGGGAGGGTGACGTACAGGCCGAGAGGCGTCTCCAAGGCCGCCTGGTCGAGCTCCGGCGCCTCGCCGATGTACATGATGTCGGGCAGGTAGGCGAGCAACGCGTCGACCCACGCAGCCGGCGTCATCGACGGTGCGTTGTCGCGCCAGAAGGCCCGCAAGTTTTCGTGGAAGTCACCGGTCCCGACGGTCAGTCCGCCACCGCGAAGCGACTGGGGCCGGCCCTTCCGGCTCCGGCTCGCCGAGGCGATGGGCTGGATCCGGTCGCCCGCCTTGTCGTACGAGAGGTCGCTCGCATGCGCCTCGACGTGGGGGATGACGCGAGTCTCCACCTTGCCCGGGCCACGAATCGTGGTCACCTCGGTGAACCTGAGGGTGAAGATCACCGCGTTCGTCGGGCTCCGCAAGCTGCCCAGCAGGCGCACCCAGCCGACTGCCTGGGCCGTCTCTTTACGGCTGTGCAGCTCTGCCGCGAGCTCGAGGACCTTCATCAGCATGCTGCGCGGGATCCACTCGTGCTGCCCCAGGTGCACCTGTCGCAATTTCTCCTTCAACCACTTCTTGGTGGACTTGTTCGCGGCAGTGGCTGCGGCGACCTCCTCCAGGGAGACTCCGGCAAGAGGGCCCTGGATGATCTGTTCGAGCTGGGCCATGAAGTCGGCGCTGGAGAAGACTCCCTTGACCAGCACCTCGACCGGCTGCTTGAACGGGGAGTCGAAGGAGCCCAGGTCCACGCCCGCGGTGTAGGAGAGTGCGCGGATCCGAGCCAGGGTTTCGTCGGAGGCAGTGCTGCCCAGTGCGGCGATCGCGTCTCCGCGCATCTTGGCTGCCACCCGCGTGCCGAGGCTCCGCAGGAACGCCGCCCGGACCTGGTGACCCGGGGCGGTGTCCTCCAGGGCGTACGCCCTGAACCCTGGGGACGGCACCGGTGGGTGCTGGGGTCGCTCGTAGAAGGGCAGCAACGCCATCTGGTGGGCGTTGGACGCCAGCACCTCGGTGGGCACCATCCCGGTGAACGACGCGACGTCCCACACCGGGGCCTCGGCCCCGTTGAGGGGTTTGGCCCGCGCTACCCCGATCACGTCCTGCTTCCAGCGTTCCAGCACGGCTGCGGCGCGCTCGGCGCCTGCGGCCGGGAAGGCTGCCCGGATCTCCTGGAGGTGCTTCTTGGCGTCGTCCTCGCCGAACAGCGTGAACAGGCGGTCGAGCTTGGACGCGATCGAGTGCTCGGCCGACTCGACGCCGGAGTCGTCGGGGGGTGCCTTGTAGTTCGGGTCCGTGGCCGGGACCCGCTCCGCGGCCTCGAACCCGGCCACGAGCGCGGTGGCTGCGGCGTTCGCAGCCGCGGCCTCGGAGTCGACCTGGGCCAACAAAGTCTCGGCTTCGGCGCGCTCCGGCGTACCCTCTGCCGGCTTGCCGGCCTTGAGCGCCCCCTGCCACCGGAAGATCCAGCCGGGGATCGTGGTCGGTGTCGAGGCGACCATCAGCTCGGCCTGCGAGCCCTCTCGCTGAACGAACAGGCGGTGGGTTTCGCCCGCGGCGCTGAACCGGACATCGGTCCCGAGCTCGTCGTCCCCCTTGCCCTTCTCCTTGTCGTCGCCGCCGAGGCCCATCTTCTTCAGCAGCGCCTTGCCCCGCTCGGCGAGGAAGCCGATCACCCGGTCCAGGACCTTGAGCACCGTGGCCTGGAGCTTGGTGATGACCTCGGCGATCTCGTTGGGCAGCTCGCCCAGGTGCAGCAGGCCGGCCAGGAAGTCGATGACCGGCGGGATGAGCATCGCCAGGCCCTGCTCGACCTTCTTCGCGAGCCCGCCGACGTTGCCGGCGACCACGTCGGCTAGCCCGTTGACCACGGCCTCGATGAACCGGAAGATCCGGGCCGCGTTGTTGAAGATCCACTTGCACACCTGGTAGATCAGGTCGATCGCCTGCGCGATGGCGCCGACCGGGTTCAGCATCCCGATGACCCGGACGATGACCTGCTTGATCAGCGTCTCGACGAGGTACTGCACCGCGGCCTCGAGGATGGTCTGCACGATGTTCTCGGGGGTGAGCTGCTCCTTGACCAGCTCGACCAGCCCCTCGGGACCGCGCTCGATCAGCACCGAGATCAGCTGCCAGGCCGCCTCGATCACCTCGACGGCGGTCGGCCCGATGTGCTTGACCAGGATCTCCCGGACCTTCGGCCAGGTGATCCCCATCAGCTGGAGCGCGAAGGAGAACAGCGAGGACGCCGACATGTCCTTGGGCATCGGGATCGGCGTCTCGAGCCCCGAGAACAGCCAGTCCCAGAACCCCTTGAGGACGTGCTGGCCGAAGTTGTCGAAGAACGCCTGGAAGCCCTGCTTGAGGCCCTCGACGAGGTTGTTGACGAAGCTCTCGGGGTCGTCGGCGATGTCCGAGATGACCTGGCCGATCTTCTCGATGAGCGCCCAGAACGCCGAGGGTGGGATCCCCACCAGCCGGAGCAGGCCGTTGATGATCGCCCGCACCGGGTCGTCGATGAACTCCTCGATGGCCGCCACGACCCGGCCGATGAGACCGCCGGCCTCCTGGCGCTTGGCCTCAACCTCGGCGTGCGCCTCGTTGACCGCGGTGACCGCGCGGTTCGAGATGTCCTTGACGAAGCTGGTCTGGGCCTGCGTCACCTTGGCGCCGAGGCCGTCGAGCAGGCCGCTGAAGCGCGCCTTCTCCTGGACCGCCCACTCCGGGAAATCCGCCGCCATCTCCGTGAAGGCCGCGTCGATGTCCCGGCGCGCTCCCTCCACCATGGCCTGCGCGGCTGCGATGACCCCGTTGACGTCGCTGGAGATGGAAAGCAGCAGCTCACCGACGCCGTCGCCGAACTCGCGCTCGGCCCGGTTGTACTCGTCGGTGACCCAGTCCGGCAGCCCGCCGATGTAGTCGCCGATCGCGAGAATGGTGCCGCCGACCCCCTCGTGGCGCTCGTCGATCCACTTCTTGACCCGGTCCAGGGAGTCGTGGAAGGACTGCGACAGCTTGGTGAGCCCCGCCTCCCAGCGCGCGATCGCCGTCTTGGGCAACGGCTGCAACAACTGGTCGACGGCCTTCTGCGCGGTGTCGAAGATGCCCTGCGCCCGTTTCGACACCGACTCGCGAGTGTTCTGCTCGTGGTCGACCATGCCGGTCTGCTTCTCGCCGACCTTCCCGACCGTGTCCGCCCGGGAGGCCTGGAGGGCCGCGACCGCCTGCAGCTGTAGCTGGGCCATGTCGGCCTGGGCGCTGTCGATGGCCTGCTGCTGCTGGGTTGCGAGCTCGGCCGGCGTCTGCTGCGCGACCTCGCCGAGCTCACCGCGCGCCGCCCGGGCCTCGGCGAACGGACCGTCGGGTATCTCCTTGGTGACCCGGGTGTCGATGCCGGACTCGGCGATCCGCTGGTCCGTGGCGGCGACATCGGCGTCCAGGGAGAGGTTCTCCGGCGGGATGGGGTCCGGCGCTGCCTGCGCCGCCGGTGCGGTCATGCCCGGGGAGGACGGGCTCGGCGGGACCACCGGGGTGGGGGTGAGCGCCGGCGACCCGCTCGGGGGGGAGTTCATGGCCTGGTAGGAGCCGGCCACCTGGTCGGCCTGGCCCTGCACCGACCCGGTGACGGTGGCCCCGGCCTGCTGGGCCTCCTGCGTCGGGTCGGTCTCGAGAAGCTTGTCCTCGTCCTCGGGGCGGTTTTCGCGGATCGCGGTCCGGATCCGGTCGACCAGCGCGACGATCTCCGGGCTCGGCGGGGTCCGTTCCCCGAGCTGCGTGGCCAGGGCGTGCTGCGCGCGGGCAGCAGTCTCGGCCGCGGGCTCGGCCACCGCACCACGGGCCTCGCCGACGTTCTCGTCGGCGGTCGGAAGGTCGCGGGCAGCCTGCGCCGCGCCACGCGCACTGCGCGCGACCCCACCGCCCCGTGCCTCCGCAGCGGGTGTCAGCTGGGTGGGCGCCTCAGGCATCAGCACCTCGACCGGTGGGGGTGCCTCACCTTCGGCCTCACCCTCGGCCTCACCTTCGGTCCCGCCGTCGGGCGCGCCCTCGACTGCGACAGCGTCTGCCGGTGCTTCGGTCGCGGCGGGCGGGGCCGCCGCCGGTCCGCCCTCCGGTGTCCCGGGCACGGGCGGGGCCGGTGTCGGGGGCATCGGGCCAGCAGGGGTGGCCGGTACGTCTGTTGTCTCGGCCTTCGGGCCCGCCTCGCCGGCAGGCGGGACGCTCGGAGGAGGCGGCTCGACCGTGCCCACCGACCCGACCAGCCCGGCCAGCGCGGCCCGGATCGCCTGGTCGAGCAAACCGAGCGCCGCGGGGTCGTCGGTGCCGTAGATCCTCGGGGCGAAGAACAGGTCCCGGTTGGACACGAACGCCGGTGCGCCACCGAGCTCGGCGTTCGGATGGACGACGAGGCCGGTGAGGTCGACGCCGAGCAGCCCGCGGAACGCCTCCCGCAGGCGCGGGCTCAGGGGCTGGCCGGGCGGCAGCGCATCGCCAGGGAGGGTGACGGTCACGATTGCGCCGTCCGAGCGGGCGGCCAACCCTTCCACCGGCGCACACGCCGCGCCGTCCGGGAGCCCCGCCAGGTCCACCGAGACCGTGGAACCGCGCAGCTCCACGTGGGGAACGGGGATCGCCTGCTCGGGACGCCACCCCGAGACCTGCCACGCGCAGTCGGCCACGCGCAGGCCGAGCACCGCGGCCCGCGCGGTCAGGTCGACCGCCCCGTCGAGAGACCCGTC
The DNA here is from genome assembly GCF_003515065.1 of Nocardioides immobilis. Classification (GTDB taxonomy): domain Bacteria; phylum Actinomycetota; class Actinomycetes; order Propionibacteriales; family Nocardioidaceae; genus Nocardioides; species Nocardioides immobilis. The sequence continues at coordinate 34,574 of NZ_QXGH01000049.1, read as the reverse complement.
CTCGCGGAACCCCGCCCTCCCCGTGACGTCGAGGAACGGCGCCCGCCCACTGAGCAGGACGGTGCCGCCCGCGGCATCCCACTCGGCCTGGACGGCCGCCAGCCCGCCGTACACCTCACCGGACAGCGCCGCCACGACCTCCCCGGCTGGCGGCTTGGGGGCGTGCGTGAGTACGGGTGGTGCCTCGGCTACGTCGGCCGGGGAGCGGGGGGTCGGGGTCACCGCGTTGCGTCGCTCCGCGGTGGGCTCGGCGACCGGCGTCGCGGTCACGCCGGGACCGTCTTCCCCGCCTTGTCGTACTGCCGCCGGACGCCCGCCACCAGCTCCTCCGCCCGCACGACCCGATCGCCCGCGGCCGCGAGGTAGGCGGCCTCGAGGACAGCGTCGCGGATCTGCGCGCCACTCAACGAGTAGCGCTCGGCCAGGTCGACCAGGTCGACGCCCTCGGCCAGCGGGAGCTCGGGGGGCAGTGCCCCGAGCCAGAGGCGCTCGCGCTCGGCCGGGCCCGGCATCGGGAACTCGACGACGACGTGGATGCGGCGGCGGAACGCCGCATCGATGTTGCCGAGCAGGTTGGTGGTGAGGATGACCATCCCTGGGTGCTCCTCGATCCGGGACAGCAGGTAGGAGACCTCCTGGTTCGCATAGCGGTCGTGTGCGTCGGAGACTTCGGTCCGGGTCCCGAAGACGGCATCCGCCTCGTCGAAGACCAGGATGCTGCGCTCGCGGGCCGCGCGGTCGAAGATGCGGGCCAGGGACTTCTCGGTCTCGCCGATGTATTTGGAGACCAGCGCGGACAGGTCTACGACGTACGCCGGCCGCCCGGTCGCGGCGGCGATCACGGCCGCCGTCATCGTCTTGCCGGTGCCCGGAGGGCCGTGGAAAAGCGCCACCAGCCCGGCGGTGTTGTCGTGGTGCCGACCGAAACCCCACTCCTCGACCACGAGGTCGCGGTGTGCGATCCGGGCCCTGAGGTCGGCCACCCGCGCGCGGGCCCGGGCGGGGAGGACGACGTCGTCCAGGGTGTGCACGGTGCGCAGCGGCGTGGCCGGGAAGTCGGCCGAGACCGCCGGCTCGGCCGGCGGCAGGCCAAGGAGCCAGGCGGCCAGCCCCGGCTCGACGCGAAGCACGGACGTCGGATCGTCACCGGGCGGGTCGAGCACCAGCAGCCCGGCAGCTCGGAGGGTCCCGTGTGCCGACAAGGTGAGGTTCGCGTCGAGCCGGCCGCCGAGTGAGCGGGCCACCAGGGTCCGCGCCACCTCGCAAGTAAGCCCGGTGACCCCCGGACGGTCGGTGAGCGCGGTGTAGCGGGCGGCGAACCGCTCGTCGACCTCTGGGGCGAGCGCGGCGACGAGCACCAGCGCCTCCGCGGCGGTCAGGCCGGCGGCGGCGATGGTGGCGGCCAGCGGGCCGAGGCCGTCGTACCGGTCCAGGTCGGGTAGCTGCTCCCCGAAGCCCTCGACGGTCAACCGGTGGCCGCCCGGGCTGGCACAGCGCTCCTCGGCGCGCAGGCACAGCATCGCGTCGAGGGTCTCGAGCGCGGCCCGGAGCTCGTCGACCGGGGTGCGGGTGGGGGCCTCGGTGGTCGCGGTCACGGCCGGAACCTCACGCTGACCGGCGGCGACCACGGCAGCTTGAAGAGGGCCACCGGATAGGGCAGCTTCGGCAGGAGGACGTCGAGCGGGTGGGTGGCGGCGGCCAGCCGGGCCGGTGTCGTGGTGGCGTCGAGGAGCCCGAGCCGGCGCACCCACTGGTCGCGCACGAAGCGTGGGCTCGAGCTCGCGAACCCGGGCAGCAGCCCCGCGAACGCCGCCAGTGCCCGCTCGGCGCACTCGTCCACCGTGGGCAGACATGGGTCCAGTGCCGGCACCGTGACCTGGTCGCCGTCCGGTACGCCGGCCAGTAGACGTACCAGGGGATCCTCGAGCAGGCCGCCGTCCTCGGGATCGGCGAGCCGGGCCAGGATGTGCGCGCGCAGCCGGTGGGGCTCCCCGGCCGGCGCCGACCGGAGGGCCTCACGACAGACGTCGGCCAGCCACGGCCACAGCAGCGCCAGGCCCGCCGCCCGGGTCACCGTGGTCAGGTCGACCTGGCCGGCGTTCTCGTCCACCAAGTCGCCGAGCGTGTCGAGGTGTCCGCGGAGGCCGGCGAGGTCCGGGGCAGGCGCGCCGCCGGGCGCGCTCGGCTCGGCCGCCGGGTCGAAGGTCGGCACCGGTGGCAGCGCCGGATCGGACGGACCCCGCGGAGTCGGAAGCTCGCCGCGCGCGTCTTCGCTCGACGTCGGCGGCCTGCGGGTGGACTCGACGGATCCGTCGACAGGCGTGCCGGCCGGGGGTGCCGACCGGGCCGGGGCCGAGAGCGTGGCGCGCAAGCGTGTCACCAGCCGCGACCAGCTGGCGTCACCCAGGAGGAGTGCGACGGCCGCGACGTCTGGCCGGGCCAGCAACAGAAGCGCCCGGGGGACGAGGTGCTCGACGGCTCGGGGCCGGGCCAGCCAGTCGGCCGCCGCCGCCGCGACGTCCTCGGGCGACCCAGTGGGTGACGGGAACCACGAGGTGGGGCCAGCCGGGGTCCGGGCGCCCGGCGTCCCGCCGGCGGGTGAGCCCGAAGTCCGGCCGGCAGCACCAAGGACCTGCACGCGGATCGCGTCCGCCCACAGGACCGCGAGCGTTGCGTCGTCGTACTCATCGGGGTCGAGGTCGAGCCGGACGGTGATCGTCTCGAGCCGGAGGTCGGCCACGTCGCCGAGGGCGCGTTCGAGCGCAGCCGGGAGCTCCCGGCCAGCCACCGCGGCCAGCCGTCGCGCACCGGGGCCACGGATGCGGAGCCGATCGACGGCCACGTCGGTCACCGGACCATGCCCCGCAACCCGCGCAGCTTGGCGTCGAGGGCCCGGCCGGTCGAGGGGTCAACTCCGGCGGCCTTGACCATCGTGCGCATGGTGTCGAGGACCTCGAGCGTCGCCACGGTCAGTGCGGCCGGTTCTCCGGTGGCCACGGACAGGTCGAGCTCCGCCTGCGCGTGCGCGGCCGCTGCGGTGTAGCGCTCGAAGTTGCGGTTGCCGACCTGGCCCAGCGAGCGCATCGCCTCCACCGTGGTGCCGGCGAACTCCGCGATCCCCCGCGCGAAGTCGACATCGAAGCCCGCTGTCAGCCCGGGCTCACGAGTCCGGGTGATCACCTGAAAGCCGCCCTCGAGCTTGATGACCCGCTCGTTCAGCGTGGTGATGCCCTTGAACTGCTCGTCCAGCGACTTCACGTCCCCGCTGAGGGTCTTCATCTGGTTGTCGAACTCGCCGACCTGTGCCTCGAACCCCTTGACCGTCTGGGCGATGCCAGCGGCTGCCGTCGTTGCCGTGTCCGCGGCCTCGACGGCCCGGGGCAGCGCTGCGCCCATCTCCCGAGTGGTGTGCAGGGCGGAGATCCGGCCGGTGCCGATCACGTGCCCGGCACCGTCGACGGTGAGCACCATGACGTCCGACGGGCTGAACCCGGTCGAGGGCAGGTACCCGTCGAGCTTGCTCAGCTCGGCGTCCTTGACCACCTTGATGGTCGCCTTTCCGCCGAGCTCCTTGACGGAATCGGTCAGGACCTTGGAGACCTCGTCGGCCGGGTGACCGAGCAGGTCACCCCCATGGAGGAACCCGTCCTCGAGGGTGTCGATGGGGTCGATCTCGTAGATGACCTGTGGGTCGTACTTGATCGGTGGATTCCAGATCGGCCCGCGCGGGTCGAAGTCCTTGGGCCTGACCCAGTACTTCTTCCAGTCCGGGTCGATCTTCTTCGGGGGGAAGGTGACGACGAGGCAGTCCTTCCAGAGCAGCTTGTGGTGCTTGCAGTAGTGCGGCGGATGGACCGTGCCCCCGCCACCGGCCGGCGGCGGGTCCGGTGGCGCATAGGAACCGAGCAGTCCCTCGACCTCCTCGCGATACAGCGCGCACGGGTCGGAGCAGGTCCCGCCCAGGAACGCCTCGGTGAAACCGCGCGGGGGTTCCCAGTGGTGGCGGTAGGAGCAGTCGAACACCCAGCCCGCCGTCTCCTGGTGCAGCCACCCCAGAACGACGCCGTTCCGCTTGGTCGTCTTGTCGTCGAGCAGCGCGCACAGCGCCTCGCAGCGGAGCAGGTCGAGGGTCGCGAACAGCACCATGTTGAGCCAGCCGCACTTGTAGCCCTTGACTCCGGGGAGGTCACCGGCGGCCATGTCCGTGGCCTGAAGCTTGGCGATCAGAGTGGCGCTGACAAGCGGGTCGCCGCCGTTGGTGAGCCGCTGGACGATCGCGTCGCGCAGCTTGGCGTAGGTCCACCCGGTGGGGTTCGCGCTCGCGTCGACGAGGATCGGCCGGACTCCGAGCAGCTCCTCCTGCTCGAACTTCATCCAGCTGCCAGTCAGTCGGCCCCGGACGACTCGGACGTCGACCACCGGAGTGTGCAGCTCCGGGTGACCGCCGCAGCCGGCCTCCCCACACGCGGGAGGAGGGGCGATGTCGTCCCGAGCCTCGATCACGATGCTGAACCCGGTGGCGTTGGAGTTGATGAAGTCGTACGACGGCGTCACCGGCGTCGGCGGCAGGGTGATGTCGTGGGCCGCGATCAGGGCCAGCGGCGTGCCGGCCTGGTCGACGGCCCGGCCGGGCGCAATCGTCAGCTTGTTGCCGGCGACTGTCCCGCCCAGCCCAGCGTTGATGCCGAACCCGACCAGCTTGCCCAGCAGCCGGTCGCGCGCCAAGAGGAACGCGGTCGTCGTGTTGAGCTGGTCGGCCGTCAGGGTCTGACCCGGTTCGTAGATCGGGTATTCGGTTTCCTTGATCGCCATGGTCAGCCTTTCGTCGGTGCGAGCTGGGTCAGTGGCCGTCGTGCGGGAGCAGCCCCGCGTCCAGCCGATCGAGGCCGCGGCCCTCGTCGATGCACTTGTAGATGTGCACGCCGTTCGCGTGGCTCACCACCGAGACCACGGAGCAGAGCAGGGCGTTGAGGTCCTTCTGGTGGGTCGCGACCGCCTCGGCGTACGCCTTGAGGTCCTGTTCGGTCGGCTTCTGCGAGAGGACCGGAGGGGAGGCAAGGATACCGATCTCCTCGAACAGCTTGGGCGAGACGAAGCAGACCCGGATCCAGACATGGGCGGGCGCGTACCAGTTGACGAACTCGACGGCCTCGCGCCGGCGTCGAAACTCCTCGAAGTCCGCGGTGCTCGGCACGAACAGGGTCGCCGTGTAGGGCTCGGCGACCAGCTGGGCGCCGGGCGCCTTGAAGTGCTCCACCAGCAGGGGGCGAGCAGCCGCCGGCATGTCGAAGTACCGGCAGAACCAGTCGAGGAAACCCCGAGGGGTCCCGCGGCGACGCCAGAGCCGGGTCATCGCGGCCAGCACGGTGCGCCGCTTGGCCAGTCCCGGCTCGGTTGCCGTCCATCCGGGCGGGAAAGCGAAGCCCAGCCACTCGGCCACCACGTCGTAGGCCTCGGCGTACGACGCCAGGACGGCGTCCTTGCCGGCGTCGAGCGGGAGCTCGGCCGGCCACCGGAGCATGGCGTCAGGACCGGCGGTCAGGGCCAGGTCCTCCAGCCGCTCGAGGTACGCGTGGTCGAGCTCGTCGGCCAGGCCAAGGAACGCGTCGACCTGGGCGAAGGACGTGGCGTCCTCCTGGTAGAGCGCCGGCAGCTGCTGCGCGAGGCGGGTGTAGTCCGGGCTACGCATCGGAGCACTCCCCCGTGAGAGCGAAGCTGACGGTGAGGCAGTCGAAGCTCGCGATCCGCGGCACGGCATTGGCCGGGATCGGCAGCGCGCCGTCGGCGAGGCGGAGGAAGTCGGCATCGCCGAGGACCTGCATCGCCAGGTCCTCGACCCCGAGCACCGTCGGGTCGGCAACGATCGCCTCGATCACCTCGGTGAAGCGGATCGGGTCGCCGGGCAGCCAGCCTCCCGGTGGCTGCTCGTGCAGCGGCCACGGACCGGACACGTCCGGGGGTCGCGGCGGCGCAACCGGTCCTCGACCGCTGAGGAAGAACGCGTCTATCCGGTCCCGAACCCCCTGCAGGGTGACCGCGGGGTCGACACCGACGCCGGTGACGACCGTGCCCTGGACGACGATCTGTGCGGTCCGTAGCAGACCGGCGCCCACCTCGTCGCAGATGACCCGGCGCGGGTCGTTGGGGTTCAACGTGTCCAGCCAGGACGGGTACGGCGCGTCGCACTCCGTGCCGATGGCCTGCCTCAGGACCGCCCGCAGGAACAGCTGCTCCTCGGCGGGAGTGAGCTCCGTGTGGTCCTCGGGATCACGCTCCACGACGAGCGTGAGGGCCGCGGCCGCCGGGTCGACGCCGATGTCGGGCAGGGACCCCGTCGGCAGGCCGTTCCAGGCGACACCGTCGAGTCGTCCGGGCACCGCCCAGGCCCGATTGACCCGACTGTCCGCGCGGGCGCGGCGCGCGTAGTCCTCGGCGGTCACCGGCTCGCAGGTCAGGGCCTGGATCGGGTGCGGCGGCCAGATCCGGGTGGCGCCGTCGGCGGACTCGAGCTGCTCGGGCAGCACGCCGACAGGCATACGGGCCGCAGCCAGGGCGATGTCGGCCTCACTGGTCGTGAGGTCTTCGCGGAGGAGTGCGGTCCGGTTCGCCGCCACCGCGGCCGTCGACGTGGCGGCGCGGACGTCGGCGAGGCGGGCGACGAGCGCCTCCTGCCCGAGCCGACGTCGTTCACGTCGAACCAGGGCCGCGAGCTCGGTCGGCCACAGCGGCAGGTGCGGCGCCAGGCGGAGGGCCGCGCGCGCGTCCGTGTCGTCCAGGGCGTCGTCTGACTTGCGTTCGGCCTCGACTGTGGACGCGACCAGGTCGGCGTACTCGTGGGCGGCGGCCCGCACCAGCCGGGTGCGGAGCAGGGCGATGACGTGCGGACGCTGGCCGGGGGTCCACACGACGTCCCACGGTGGTCGGCCGAGCAGCTCGACCGCGTCGGACGGCTGGTCGCACGCCCGCACGAGGGGCTCCAGGACGGCGGCGTTGGTGGGCTGGCCGGCCGCGGGCCTGGCCGCCAGATTGGTCGCGATCGCGCCCACCTGGCCCGCGGGCAGAGTGGCGTGCCAGTGCCGACCCGCGGGCGGGTCGTAGGCCCGGACCTCCAGCGGCCAGCTGTCGAAGCTGCGCTCCTCAGTCCGGTAGTGCAGGTCGGCCAGACCGAACGCCGCTACCTCGGCCAGGGTCACCCCGGGGTCGGCCAGGTTGTGGTCGGACCAGGAGGTGGGGGCAGCGTCGGTGAGCGCGCGCATCAGCCGGTTCAGGATGGTGGCCCAGTCGGCGTCCGGCGCGGAGGGCGGAGCGGGCAGCTCGAGGGTCGGGGGTTGCTGGCTGGTCACAGCTGCTCCTCGACGGTGAGCGTGTGGGCGCCAGAGGAGCAGTAGAGGCCGCGGCAGGGGTCCACCTCGACGACCTCGACCGCGTCGCCGGCCTCGTTGCGCAGCTCGAAGCTGGTCACCACCTCGACGACCTCCATTCGCTCCATGGCGGCGACCAGGGACGACGCGTAGAGGGTGACCCCCCATCGGGCCGGACCCGGTGTGACCGGGTGCAGGAGGGCGTCGAGGCGGGTGGTGATGGTCTCCAGTCCGATGAGGGCGGCGACCCCGCGATTGAGGGTGATGGTGGCGACGACGCTGACCGGCGCGTACAGCGGGCAGACCACCGCGACGTCAGCGCCCACCGGCATCAACGGCCGCAGCAGGTCGGTGATCCGACCGGTCAGGCTGACCGAGGGTCGGGGGGTCGGCTCGTCGGGCCGGTCCGGCAGCACCAGGACCCCGACGCTGCCGGCCCGGCGGGTGCCGTCGGACCGGGTGTGCGGCAGACACCGGACCGCAGCGATCTCCGGGAAGCCCAGGGCCACGTGCTGCTCGTAGTCCCAGGCCGCCACCGCCCGGCCGCGGTGCCGAGCGAGGGCCGAAGCGCGCCGGCGGTAGCCCCGGTCGTCCTCGGGCCCGCGGCCGCGCACGGACGACAGGTTGGTCACCTTCTTGACGCCGGGGACCGGTGAGACGGTGCCCTTGATGGTCCCGGGCGGGAGCAGGGCGTCGTGGCTCGGGTCAGTCTCGGGGTCGGCCTCGGCGGAAACGAACGACGCCACGACGGCGTCCGTGGTGACCCCGCGGATCACGCCGAGCATCCCCGGCGCCTCGGTGACCAGGCGGATCCAGCGCCCGCTCACGGCGTCCACGCCGGCGCAGCCGCTCGGCCACCCTTGCGGCGCGACGAACCTGACCAGGCCACTCTCGCGCAGGCCGCGGCTCCCGTCGGCGACGGGGAGGGGCTGCCACGCCGTACCGGTCCACGACTCCCAGCGGGCCGGGACATCGTCGGCGACCCCGCAGGGTGACGCCGAGTCGATGTCGAACCACACCGAGACCGTCGACCCCAGCGCCCGGTCCGGGAGCTCCAGACCGAGGGCGACCATCCCGGTCGCGCCACTGTCGTCGACAGCGCGCCGGAACGGGTGGAACGATCCGGTCGGCGGCTGCTCCGCGCGGCGCCAGCCGCTCACGGACTCCACGCGGGTCGCGGCCACCGGCAGTGTCGTGTAGCGGACGGTGATGGCCGAAGCGATCGGCGGGACCGGCGGGACCGGCATCGTCGGTTTCGGGGTGGTCCCGGCGACCGCCTTGGTGGCGAACGCGGCGACCTTCTCCTGGTAGTCGGTCCATCCGAAGTCGCCCTTGGACAGGAAGGCCCGCAGGTAGTGGCCCGGCTGGCCACTGATGCTCACCGGCTCCGACGCGATGTCGTCCGCGATCGTGGCCTGGACGCCGGTGAAGGCGGAGGACGGGTCCCCCACGCCCTGCCATCCGCCTTTCACCCGGCGCTGCCACACGACCTGGGCATCGCCGCGATCGCCCAGGTAGCCGTCGATGAGGTCGAGCTTGTCCAGGACGTTCTGTGAGGAGAGGCCGAGCAGCTTCTTGAGCTGGACGATCTGTTGGGACACCTCGTTGTACACGTAGGTCGGGACGCCGCTGCCGCCGACGGACAGGAACAGCGGCGCTCCCTCCTCGGCCATCACGGACACGGTCACCGTCACCTCGTCGACGGCCTTGCCGAACGCCTCGTCGCAGCGGAGGTAGAACGCGTCGCCGCGCTTGGCCACCGCTCCGAAGGGCTGGAACTCCTTGCTGACGTCGACCGCGCCGTCGTTGTAGAACCCCGCTTGCGGCACCACCTCGGAGCGGGAGGTGACGGCGATGTCGACGCCGGTGAAGCTGAGGGTCTCGGGGACGTCGACGTGCGCAGGCACGACCGCCTCGATCCAGGCGACCTCGCCGTCTGGGGCTCCACACTTTTCCTTCAGGGCCAGGGACACCGTGTCGCCGGACACGATGCCGACGGTGGGGTCGCCGGGCGACCCGTCCGGGAGCGAGCAGCGCCACATCACGCCGGTCAGCGCGGCCACGCCGGACGCGTCCTTGAACGAGATGTCCACCCCCATCGTCCCGCCGGAGAACACCAGCGCCGGAGACCAGATCCGGAGGGTGTGCGGCGCGTTGGGCCCTAGCCTCGGCTCGAGCGGGAACTCCGGCGCGGACGCCGCGGCTCCGGGCCGCCCGGCGGGGTTGCCGCCGGGGACCAGGCTGCGGAGCCCGGCCAGGGCGGCGCCGTGGGCAGTGAGCACGTCGAGGGTCGCGTAGCGACGCTCCCGCTTGGCGAGGTCCTTGCCGCCGCGCAGCAGGGTGCCGACCGGGAGCACGGCCGGGGCAACCTTGGGGTCGATGGTGGCGTGCGCGACGACCCGGTCCGGCACCACGGGCAGCCGGGGGATCCCGAGGATCCGCTCGAGCCAGTCCTGGTGGGCGCGGTCGACGACCGTCGCGGCGTGCTCGTCGAGCTGGGCGTACTCCTCGGCGAGGGCAGCCAGCAGCACCCGGTCCGGCTCGTCCGGCAGCCGCAGCGCCTCGCCGTCGAAGAGCGCGTCCTGCCACGTGCTCGTCTCGTCGAACGGCGCCAGCCCGGCCACCGCGGCGAGGGCGCCGACCACCTCTTCGGGAGTGCGGGTCACGGCTCACCACCGACGGTGAAGGGCACCACCAGGCTGTTGGGCCGCCGGTGCCGGTCGATGCGGTACTCGATCGTCACGTCGATCCGGTCCTCCGCCGTGCCGGCCGGTACGGCGGTCACCGAGTCCACGGTCACCCGCGGCTCGCCGAGCACCAGCGCCCGGCGTACGTCGTCGGCGAGCCGGTGGCAGACGTCCCCGGTGCGGGCCTCGAAGACGTACCGGTCGACCCCGGCCCCGAGGCTCGGCCTCATCACCCTGCTTCCCAGCCCGGTCCGCAGCAGGATCACCATGGCCTCGCCGACGTGGTCGATGCCGTCGTTCATCGCCACCCGCACGGCGTCGGTGCGGGCCCAGCGCGGGGGGAATGCCCAGCCGCGCCCGACCTGGGGGTAGTCCTGGTCGGTCATGCGATCACCACCGTGGGGGCGCCGACGGCGACCGAGGCGCCACAGACGCACGAGTCACCCGCACGAAGTGCCGGGCGGCCCTGGATGAGCACGGTCGCCGAGCCGGCCACGAACGGCGTCGACGGCGGGTGGGGTGGGGGAGACGGGATGACGCACGCGTGCATGTCGCCCAGCACCGCGGCCGGCATGCCGCCGATCAGCACCGTGGAGACGCCCGGCCCGACGACGGTGCCGCCGTGCACCGTCGTGTCGCCCACCCGAGCCGCCGCTGGCATCGCCTGCTCCTCTAGTTGATCTTCACCAGGGCCCCCTTGAGCCCGAGCGGGCCGGAGGCGGTGAGGTCGAAGGTGGCCGAGCTCTCGAGCTTGGACGGGCCGCTGGCCTTGCCCTCGATCGACGTGGCGTCGAGCTTGACCGCGCCCGAGGCGGCCTTGAGGACGATGTCGCCCTTGGCGGCGTTGAGCTCGATGCCGTCGTCGGACAGCGTGACCGCGTTGGCCGAGGAGTGGGTCAGCACGATCTTGGAGTCGTCGTCGTTGATCACCACGCTGTTGCCCTTGCTGGTCTCGAGCGTGATCTTGGGGCTGTCGTCGTCCAGGGTGATCGTGTGCCCGCCCGGCGTGACGATCGCGCGGATGGCGTTCTTGTCCGGGTCGATCGTGACCGGCGGCGCCTGCGTGCCGTTGTGCAGCGAGCCGAGGACGACCGGGTGGTCAGTGGCGCCGTCGACGAACCCGACGAGCACCTCCTGGCCGGTGTTCGGCACGAAGACGGTGCCGAAGCCGTCCCCGGCATCGAGGGTGGCCACGCGGGCCCAGACGCCCTCGCCGTCGTCCTTGCGCCACGGCAGCCGGACCCGGACCCGGTTGGCCGAGTCGGGGTCGTCGAGCGACTCCACGGTGGCCAGGACCAGAGGACCACCCCGGACGCCGGACTCCGCGGCGGGCGCCAGCCTCGGGGGAATGCCGACCTGGAACTCGGTGCGGTAGCCCGCGCTGGACAACCGGTGCCGCGCGGCGCTCACATAGTGCGGGCCCGAGAGCCGGGTGCCGACCCCGGTGACAGTGAGCCACTGGTCGCAGCGGATGGCGGCGTTCCCATGGGTGACCCCGGTGCCCGAGTAGTGCGCGAGCGCGGCGCGGCGCTGCCGACCGATCGCGATCGCGTCCGCGGCGTCGCTGGCCGGTACGGCGGGCGATTCGGCCCGCTCGGTACGCAACGGCCAGCCGGCATCGCCCACGGCGGTGTCGTGCGCCACCCGGTCGCCGAGCTTGACGTCCGCGGCGGACGCGCCCTCCTCGGACTCCGTCGCCTCGAGGGCGACGGTGTCCCAGGCGGTGCCGACCACCGAGTCGACCGCGCGAGTGATGTCCTGGGTCAGGTGCAGCTCCACGAGGGACTTCGTGTAGACGAGCTCCAGCTCCGGCTCGGCGGTGCTCGGCGGCCGCAGCACCAGCGAGTCGCCGCGGACATAGGTCACCCAGCCGAGCTCGCGGGCCCGGGCCTTGAGCAGCTCCCAGTCGCTGACCCGGTCGCCCACGACCGCGGGACGGGTCACTCCGTCGGCGGCATCGGCGGTCAGCGAGTAGTCGGCCGCGACCGCGTTGGCGAGGTCGGCGTCGGAGCTCTCGGTCAGCTGGCGCGACCGCGGCGGGTGCTCCATCAGGATCGACTTTGACCGGGCCTCGACGCGGAGCGCGGGCGTCCCGTTGTGCGGGAACTGTGCGGTCAGCGAGCAGATCACGCCCTCGAACACGCTGGCCAGGTCGGAGTGGTAGCCGAGGGCCACCGCGATGTCGGCACCGGGAGCGAAGGGTCCGTCGTCGCTGTACCGGACCTTCTGCTGGTCCGGGTCCCAGTTGTGGACGAGCAGGGTCAGCCGGCCGTGCCGGTTGACCTCCTCGTGCACGTCCAGCTCGATCACGTCGGCGGCGACGAGTGGCTCGAGCTTCGTCCCGCCCACGGTCACCTCGAAGGCGGGCAGGTCGGTCGCGGCCTCGGCCATCAGCGCGCCGCCACCGGTGGGAGCACCAGCACCTGGCCGGTGACCAGACCGCGGGGGTTGGCCAGCCGGTTGGCCCGCGCCAGCGGTCGCCAGTACGCCGCGTCGCCGTACACCTGGGCCGCGATCGCGTCGAGCCGCTCACCGTCCCGCACCAGCCAGGTCTGGAACAGGTCGGGCGAGGACCGCTTCTCGATGGCCGCGATCTCCTCGCGGGAGAGGACCTCCTTGAGGCTCAGCTTGACCGTGGCCCGGAGGGGCTCCCCTCCCCGGTCGAAGAGCTTGTAGGTCACGTCCGCGGAGGTGATGACGCCACGGAAGGTGAACGGGCCCCAGTGGGCGTGGACGTAGTAGGGCTGGTGCTCCTCGCCGTGGTAGCTCGCGAACTTGAGCAGCCCGTCGAGCCGTCCCTTGATGCTGCCCGGCTCGTCGACCACCCCGGTGCCATCGAGCAGGAGCTCGAGGCTCGCCTCGTCCGGCTCGCCGCCGGTGTAGGCCGACTCGGGCTTGTCGGCGCCCGCCGCCTTCGTCTCCGGGTAGGTGTTCTTGCGGGAGAAGGTGAGCTCGGTCGGGTTGAGCTGCGTGGCCCAGACCAGGCCGACGGGCTTGGTCTGCTGGACGTCCTCGTAGGCCTCGAGGGTCAGCTTCGTGAGCTGGCTGGTGAGCAGGTTCATTGGTCCCACTCCCGGCGCAGCACCTCGAGGACCCGTTCGACCGCGCGGCGTACGACGAGGTCGAGGTCGGGCACCGACGAGATGGTCGCAGAGGCGCTGGGGTCGGTGGGGGCGACGGTGGTCTCGGTGATGATCTCGGAGATCACGACGGGCATCTCAGATCCCCAGCTTCTTGAGGGCCAGGCCGTGGTGGGCGATTTCGACCGATTCCACAGCGACCGCGCTCGCCTGGGCATCGAGGTCGGGCCCGGTGAGCTTGACCGGCCAGCCGCGGGTGAACGACCAGACCCGCACCGGCTCCATCACGCCCTCGACCGCGCTGGTCAGGGTGATCGTGCCGTTGCGGGGCGCGACGTGCCCGGAGACCTGGTACTCGCCGTACCAGTCCCAGAGCTCTTGCAGCGGGCCCGCCCCCTGGGTGAGCACGAGGTTGGGGAACGACGACCGGATCGGGAAGCGGTGGGTGTACCGGTTCTCCCCGCCCTCCTGGTAGTCCTCCGTGCTGACCTCGCTGGCCAGGCCGGTGCACTTGTTGAAGCTCACCGAGATCAGTCCGTCGATGGCCAGCACGAAGTGCGCCGTCGTGAACGGCACGAGGAGCGGGGCGGCGAGGGGGAGCATGAGGTCAGGCGACCTCGATCTCGATGCCCTCGCACGCGAATTCCACGGTCTCCAGAGAGACGTCGGTTCCGGTCGACTTCAGGCCCGGGCCCTCGACCTTGACCGGCCAGGCGTCGCGGATCTTCCACGTCATCACCGGCGCGCGCTCCTCGTTGAGGAGGCTCACCGTGACGTTGCGCCGTTGCACGCTGCCAGCGAGGATCGTGTTGTACCACTCGAAGAGGCCGTTGCCCGCGTCCGCCGGTGCGATGCCTCGCTTGAGCGTGACGTTGCCGAACTTCTTCAGCCCGGGCTGCTTCCGCGTCGACAGCTGCAGGTCGGCGCCGCCGCGGTACTCGACGATCTCGGCCTCCATGGTGAGGCCGCTGACCTCGGAGAAGCTGGAGGTGTTCTGCGAGTCCTGCCAGCTCACCGCGAAGTGCAGCGTGGTCAAGGGATACATGGGGTGCTCCTAGGTCTGGGCGCAGTGATGGGAGGGCTACTCGGACAGCCGCTTGTGGCTGAACCTGAACACGACAAATTCCGCCGGCTTGGCCGGGGCTATCGCCACCTCGGTGATGACCAAGCCGAGGTCGATATCTGTTTCCGACATGGTCTGGCCGAGGCCGACCCGCACCCGGTAGGCCTCCTCGGGCTTTGCGCCCGCGAGGGCGCCGGCCCGCCACTGCTGGTCGAGGAAGTTCTCCAGCGAGGCCTTGATCCGGATCCAGGTCTGGGCGGTGTTGGGCTCGAAGACGACCCACTGGGTCCCGTCCTCGACCGACTTCTCGATCATGTTGAAGAGGCGACGGACGTTGACGTAGCGCCAGACCGTGTCGTCGGTGGCGTTGCGCGCGCCCCAGATCCGGGATCCTCGACCGGGGAAGGCCCGGATCAGGTTGACCGAGCCGGGGTTGAGCAGGTCCTGGCGGCGCTGGGTGTAGGTCTGGCGCAGCCCGACGATGCCCTTGACCGCCTCGTTCGCCGGCGCCTTGAACACGCCTCGCTCCTGGTCGGTGCGGGCGAAGACCCCGGCGACGAACCCCGACGGTGGCACCGTGGTGAACCGGTCGATGGAGTCGGGGTCGATCGTGAGGATCTGCAGGTGCGGCGCGTACATCGCGGCGTACGTGCTGGCCAGGTTCGTGTTGCGCCAGGCGAGGAGGGCGACGTCGTCGTCCTCGTCCGGCCCGTCCACGACGGCGAACCGCCGGAAGTTCTCGCAGTGCGTGACCACCTGGCCGACCAGGTCGGCTTGCAGTAGGGGGTCGGCGAGCGTCACCGAGTCAGGACAGATCACCATCGCCGGTTCCGGCGTGGTCTCCAGGGTCGTGAGCCCCATGCGGAAGTCCGCGTTGGTGGCGGCCTTGTCCGCTCCGGCCGCAGCCGGTTGGGCGAACGCCGGCATGCTCGTCAGGCTGATTGCCGGTGCGCCCGCGGCCCGCGGCGCCAGCGTCACGTACGCCGAGACGCCGTTCACCACGTCGTCCTTGGCGTAGTACTGCGGATGTGCCGGATCGAGGGCGAGCCCCTTGAACGTCTCCACGAGGCTGCCCTGGTCGGTGACCGTGAGGGTGAACCGCTGGGGCACGAACTTCGTCGACGCCATGGTCCGCACCGCGAACCGGCCAGTGTCGGGGTTGGTCGAGCCGGAGATGTCGGCGGTGGCGTCGAAGTCCAGGACGTAGATGTTGCCGCCCGGGTTCTTGACGTCGGTGATGCGCAGCACGTTGGTGTTGCTGAACTGGATGTGGTCACCGACCGTCGGGGGCACCGCACACCGCACGACGACGCCGTTGCTCGCGTTCGCGGGGAGCACGAACTCCGCGCGGTCGAAGGTGTTGGTGAGCGGGTCCCCGGTGGCGGTCCCGTCGGCGTCGGTGGTCCCGGTCCCGGTGCGGGTGACGGTCGCGGTCTTGGCAGGCGTCGTGTTGGTCAGCTTGATCGCGGTGCCGACGGGCAGGTAGCCGAACGCGTTGAGCACCGCGCCGATGCTCCCCGGTGTCAGGTTGATGGCCTCGGTGAGGACCTGCACGCGGAGCTGCGCCTCGACCCTGATCCGGCCGGCCGCGGCGTCGGCGCCACCGGGCACCTCGAAGTTCGGGGTCGCGAACGTGGCCTCGGCGCCGTCGGCGAGGGTCGCCCGGGCGTTGGTCAGCTGGTTGTCCGTGGCGTGGGGGACCACGGCGTCGGGGAGGTCCCACGTGATGTCGGCCAGCGCGAAGGTGGGCGCACCCCCCGTGATCCGGCCGTTGAAGGTCGCGAACCGCGGGGCGAAGGTGACTCCGTCCACGTCGGGGGCGTTCGCCGCGAGCGTGAGCTCGAGGGCGGCACCGGCGGAGCGGACCGAGACGACGGTTGCGGCGGTGCGGGTGCCGTCGCCGGTCTGGATGACCAGCAGGTCTCCGGCCCGGATGCCGGTCCCCGCGGCCAGGGTGATCTTCGGCGACGCAGGGTCGGTGCGGACCGCGATGGCGTCGCCAGGGACGAGCTCGATGTCGTTGGCGGTGGTCTTGGTGACGTTGATGGTGCCGTCGCCGACGCTGTTCACCTTGGCCTGCTTGGTCTTGCTCGCGGAGACGAGGGTGACCAGCGCGCCCGTGGTGATGCCTCCGGTGCCCTCGACCGCGATGTCGATCGCGGCGTTCTTCACCACGACCGCGGTCTTGACCGTGGCGCGGGCCAGGCTGCCCGCTCCGCCCGTCGTGTCCGGCGCGATGCCCAGGGTGACCCCGCTGGTCCACTCACCTGGCGACGTGGCATTCGCGACGAAGGAGAGCGCCGGCGTCGAGTCCTGGATGTTCCAGCTTGCGGCGGTCGACGGGTCGACCCGCACCACCCAGGCCGCGGGACCGCCGTTCTCGAAGAAGCCGAACACGGACTCGGCCACGAAGCCCCGGCCGTGGGCCGCCCCGAAGAGGCGCACGAAGTCCGACCAGCCGGTCACTCGCGTGGGCGTGAGCAGCGGGCCCTTGCGGGTGGTGCCGAGGACGGCCATCACGCTGGTCGATGCGGCGGCGATCGGCTGCGGTCCCGACGGGACCTCCTCGACGTACACGCCCGGGGATTGATAGGTCACGACGACCTCCTTGCTGGATGGACTTCTGGGTGGCTGGTCAGGTCAGGTGGGGTCGATCACGTGGACACGGGTGTCGGTGCGGCGTACGTCGACGCCGACCTTGCGCACCGATGTGGTCCCGACGCGCAGGTCGCCGGGCGTGTGCTTCCGGTCCCAGACGATCGCGGCGCTGCGGTACGTGCCGGGCTCGACGGTCTCGGGCAGGGGGATGGCCGGCCCCGGGGTCCCGCGTACGGTGACCATCCGGCCCGTGCTCGGGTCCCCGGTGCCGGCGGCGGTGAGGACGACGGTCAAGGTCATCTTGACCGGCGGGACTGGGACCTCGATCTCGGCGGCGGTGAGCGGGACCCGGACCGAACGCGGCTCCTGGTCGGGATCGAGTGGCGGGAGGTCGAGCAGGTCGGCGAGCACGCCGTCGGCCACGACCATCTGCAGCCGGGGCGCGGGGGTCACCGCCGGCTGACCGGTCGGGACGACCACCACGGCCTCGTCCCCGGCGACGCGGACCCGCCAGCCGAAGGGGGTGGACAGCAGCGCCGGCGCCGTGATCGGGATCCGCTGGCCGGTGGCGGTGTGCACCAGCCGGACCTGGTGGGCGAGGGTCGTCTCGATCGAGGCGATGACGGTCACGGAGCGGCCCCCACGAAGTCGACGCGGTGGGTCCGGACCCGGCCGGCGCCCTCACGCTCGAGGACCGGCACGGGGGCGACGTCCACCTCGTAGAACAAGGCGACGCGGCCCGGCCGACCGAGCAACCCCCAGATGTTGTTGCGCTCGTCGGCGCTGGGGCTGCACAGGCGCACGGTGATCGACTCGACGGTGTCCGACAGCGGGGGCTGCAGCGTGGGGCGCCGAAGGATCGGCGTGGTGTGGAAGGCCTGGACGATCCGGTCGAGCCTGACCTGGGTCTCGTCGTGGTCGCCGTAGTAGGTGACCAGGTAGTGCAGCTTGAGGGCGAGCGGCGCGCGTACCAGGCCGGCGATGCCCTCGACCATCGGCTCGTTGACCGTGTGCGGGTGGGGCTCCAGGGCGATCAGCGCCAAGGCCGCCTTGGAGTCGGTGGGGGCACCGTCGACGGAGGACAGCGAGTGCAGCTCGACCCAGTCGTCGAGGTCGGGCGTAGCCTGGTGGATCACGTCGCGGAGCGCGGTGGAGACCTCGACGATCACGGCTGGTTCTCCCACCGGCGCGGCACCAGCCCGGCGTCGTCAAGCCGCTCGTTGATGATCTCCTCGATCTCGGACACCGAGCCCGCGTACCTCTCTTTGCCGTGCTCCACGTCGCGCATCCGAGCCCGCACCTGCAGTGGGAGACCGGGGATCTCGCGGTGTTCGACCCACACCTCCAGCAGGAAGCGGTACGTCTTGAGGGGGTTGTCCACGCTCGATCGGCGACCTTTCTATTCGCACTCGAGCCTGTCCGCAGCACGTCACCGAGGTCTCACGGCACGGTCACCGGGCGATCACGGGCCGGCACTGCCCCTGGGTGGTGGTCAGTGCAGCCGCAGGACCGCGTCGAGAGCGCGCTCGACGATCGTTGCGAGCTCGCGGACCTCGCGGCGGGCGCGCTCCAGGTCTGCGACGAGCGACGCGAGGTCCCCCGCCGTCGCCGAGCCGTCACCGATCATGATCCGGGTGTGCAGGGCGATTGTCTCGGGCATCGGATCGGCTCCCAGCTCACGGAGCAGGGCAAGCCGGCACAGCTCGAACTGCCGTGAGGCCAGGTCCGCTCGGCCAGCGCGGTGGTAGGCCACCATCACGTGCCGGTGCAGGTCCTCGCGCAGCGGCTCCAGTTCGACCGCCTTCTCCGCGTACGTCGCCACCTTCGCGGCATCGTGGCGCTGCCCGTGGTACTGCACAAGGTGGTCGACGACAGCCAGGTAGAGGTTGGCGAGGCTGTCTCGCTCGAAGACCACCCAATCGTCGTAGTTCGTCTCCAGCAGCGAGCCCGTGTACGACTCTGCGGCGGACTCGAGGACTGCGGCCATGTCCGGGGTCATCGCGTCCGCGGGTTGGCGCAGCACCGGCGTGACCCGATCCCGGAACTCCCGGGCGTCGACGCGCACGTCGACGTCCGGCAGCAGGGCGACCCGGGACGGGCTGGCGGAGTCCACTACGTCGCGGCCGACGGTGTCACGGAGCTCCGTCCGCAGCCGCCACAGCGCCGTGGAGAGCCGGCGCCGGGCCACGGGCTCCGGGCAGTCGGCGAACATCTGAGTCGCCATCCGGGTCCGGCTGACGCCGTCGTCGGGCGCCATCGCCAGGAGCGCCAGCGTGGTGGCGGCGGACGGCGAGAGGCGAAGCCGGGCGCCACCGGCGCCGACCCAGGGGGTACCGAGAAGATGCACTTGGAGCTCTAGACGACGCTGATCTGCGGGCGCAGTCATCGGTAGGGGCATCGCGACTCCGTGGGTCGGTGGCATGCGTTCCTCAGCGCCTCATGTCCTAGTTGCCACGCTCCTCGGGGCTTAGGCCACTGCTTGTGGTCTTGAGTGTCCAGTCACCGATTGCTACATCGAAAGAGGTCGCTCCGCCCAGCCCGGCAATAGGCGTGATCAGACCAACGATGGCCAAGAAGGTGAAGGTGATTGATCGGCGTGACTCTGTCATGTCCATCGCCCGTCGCCTATCGCGGAAATCGAGCCGAGCGATGTGAGTGAGCGCTAGGAGCGCACCTCAACGACGCCCAAGTCTCTGGGCGTGGCCGCCGCCCGAGAATCCAGCCTTGATCGTGCTCTCACTCTCCCGGTCACTGTCCAGATCCCGCAATCGCTCGCATTGACTATGTCGCCTGACCCAAAGGGGCCACTTGACGTTTGCCGCCGCGGCTGGTAGCTGTCACTCGGAGTGGTGGTGCTGGCTGCCGCCTCGGCCGACATCTTTGTCGATGCGCTCGTCGCAGAACTTGGGGAGGATGACCGGTCGAGCAGCATGCGGTATCGCCGCCGCGTGGTGGGGCGCGCAGTTCGCGGCCCTTCGTCTTCCGGGTGTCGAGCTAGACGTCGGCGTACGCCCGGTGGAGATCAGTACCGACGCCCGGAAGCGTCCGGTGCCCCGCCGGTGATCATCCACCGGCTGGTGGGCGCGCTTCACGGCGGACGAGCTCCACGGGGCCTACCGACAGTCGGGTCAGCCGTCGAGGACTCGTAGAGCCTCCCTGACAACGCAGAACACTGCGAGACTGGCAAGCAACCTACAAAGTGTCCGGCTCTGGCTACGACACCCAGCAGGTCCGGGCCTCTGACGAGAGCGACTGGCGGAGCGGCGCCAGCGCCGACAAGAACAGAGGCGCGCCTGCAGGGTTACGCTGCGCCAGAGAGGACTGCCCATGACGGCAACCGTGCAACACAAGCCCAAGACCAGCAAGCGGTTCAGCTGGTCCGCGGTGAGTCCCGCAGTGACCCGTTCCCTTCTGATCGCGCTGTACGAGAGGAATGGGCGTGAGCAAGACGTCGTCGCGATCAGAAGGCTCGAGGACGTGGCCGTTGCTAAGCAGGCCGGCCATACATTCGGCAGACCGCCGAAACAACTGCAGCTGGACAAGGTGGCGGACGTGCTGCGAGACCGTTGGCTCCCCACCCTCAACCGCGCCCAACTGGATTATCTCGCGTGGGACGCGCAGGCCACCTTGAGCGGCCCGGAAAAGAGTGCAACCTTCGCCAGCAAGGCTGCCCTACTGGAGTTCTTCCAACGTCGCGCTCTGACGCGAACTTCAAGACGAACCTACGCAGCGCTTTCGTCCGCGCTCACAAGATCGAATCAGCCATCACTACGACGAGGCCATCGGGCGCAGCGCGGCGCAACAGCGCGATAACTCTGACGGGAGAGTCGGCGGTTGACCACCCGGCCAGCGCCTTGGTCTGGGTCAAATGGCCGGCCGCAGCGGCGAGGAAGAGCGCGCCGAACAGGATCCGGCCTATCAGCAAGACAACGTCCATCGAGGCCTCCTGTGCCGAAGCGAACGCTCGGTGGCGGCACACCGGGCAGCCTTCAGTTTACGGCTCAACCAACGCGCTGGGTCGTTGTCGGCGACGTTTGCGCTCGGCGGGCCCTGCCGCTGGTGCGTGGCTCGTCGCGGTGTTCTGGCCTCTGCCTCGCGGATCTCCCAGGACCGTGCGGTTGTCACGCCAAGCCGCCCGGCACAACCTGGAACCCAGACCCGATGGAACCCACCCGCGATCTCGCCGTCGGCCTGCACAAGCTCCCGACCGCGCCCACGAACCTAACCGCTCACGTGATCAGCCACGGCACCCCTGAAAATGGGGAGGCGTCACCTCGGTGGAACTCAGAGGCGCACAGCTGTCGCTGCTGCCTCCCGACTCGTTCGATCGGTACCGGGATGCTCGGGAGTCACGCCTAGATCGGCGAAGAACTCCTCGACCTCGCGCAGCTCGGCACGACGTTGGGCGAGAGCGGTGGAGGCGATCATGGCGTTGCGCCGCGAGCCGAGCTGCGACGCTACGGCGAGGGCCTCGACGACACGGCGTGGTTGTTCGCTGATGACACGAAACGGGGAGGGGAAGAGAATCATCGGCTCGCTCCGTTGGGGGATCTCGGATCGAAGGTTCGAACCTAGTGGCTGATTCATCGCGGTGCAACGAAGCCCAACCACGACCAACCGCAGCACCGTGATCCTCGGCCGCCCGCGTCGATCCGTATGCCGCGGCTGGAACAGCCTGCGGACCGGGCACCCCGTCCGCGTGGCCCACTCGCGGGCTCAGGGAAGTCGGGCCGCCGGCGGATCGGCAACGGCCGTTATCGGGGTTGCTCCCCGGGTCTGCTAAGCGGCGTGCTTGCAGGTGGCGCAGGTGCAGTCCTGACATGTGCAGCTGTCGAGCCTCCCCCGGCCGCACCTTCCCCTGCGGCTGTCGTGCGCCTTCGGTTGCCGCGTCTCGTCGAAAGGGAGACACCGGTTCAGTGGTACATGACCAGGATTCCACGGAGCGTTGGGCTGGCGGGTGTCGGGTTCGTCGTCGCCTACGTGCCCGCCTTCGCGATGGCATTGAAGCGTTCACCGGCCAGCTACAGGTGATCGCGAAGGGCTCGGGGCGAGTGGACAACGTCAAGGTGACCGAGCACATCACCTTTGTGAACGGCAACGTCAAGGAGTTCGACTTCGGTACTTGCGTCGCGCCGTAGTCGTTGGCCGCTCGGCGGCGAGAGGAGGGCCGGAATCAGCGCTAAAGCCATCCCCCGGGCGTCGACGCATTCGCACCGTTTCCCCTGACGGTTTGGCGGTGTCCGGTCACGGATCGGTGGAAGGTGCTCGGGGTTTGCCGGCTCGGCGGCTCAGGTGGCGACGCTTAGCGGCGTGTCGAGGTGTGCCCCCCAGTCGAGAACCGGGCCGAGCAGGGGTGGGTCGGCCTGGGCTGGGCTGGCGATGAACTGCCGTTGTCCGCCGTCGTGGTGACCGGGGAAGACCAGCCTGTCACTGACCTTTGCGGGCGATGCCGGACCGTGGTCGCGTTTGTACGACGTACAGGCACAGGTCAAGGGCGGCGGCGCTACCCGCTGGGTCGAGGACGTCCCCGTCGTTCGACGTACAGCACTCCGGGGCGTACTTAGACGCGCGGGAAGTGGCGCTGCAGTTCCTCGGTCCACATCCAATGAGTCGTGGCGGCGCGTCCGTCATCGAGCCGCCGGGCCAGGTCGAGCACGACCAGGCTGACTAGACACGTCCACTGGGTCGCCACCACCGTCGTGGGCCGACATTCAGCTGGGCGCGATGACCCGACGTTGAATGCGCCTCACGGCTGGGTCAGCCAGGTCACCAGCCTGCTGCTCGCCTCGGCATTGCCGAAGAAGCCCGTATGGTCCACGGCGGCGGAGGTCTCGAACACGTGTCGGTCGGCCAAGTCCAGGGCCCGGCCTCCGCCGAGGTCCCAGCATGATGAGGTGGGGACGACGAGGTCGTTGGACGCGCTCCCGAAAACCCTGTCCATCAGCCCGTCCCGGGCGTAGGCGGCAAGCGCCCGGCGGCCTGCGCTTGCCGGTTCGTAGTCTGCGGCAAGGCCGAACGCCCTGGTCTCCGCAGCAAACGGGGTGTCGCGCAGCCCGGAGAGGATGTCCCCATCCCGGCGCATGGCCGACAGCCCCGGCATTGCGTCCAGCGCGCCGACGGCCAGATGCTTGATGACGTCGACGATCGTCGCCAGTACGTCGAGCACTGCCGTGTCCGGAAGCAGAGACAACAGGTTGGTGTAGCGGTCGACAAAGCTCCGCATGTGTTCGGCATCGGCCAGGGCAGTGCCACCGTTGGGGCACGCGACGAACACGACGTTGCGCAGTCGCACGCGCTTCGCACCGGCGGAGAGGTCGCCGTGGCGCGCTCCGAGCGAGCGTGCAACCAGGCCACCGCGACTGTGAGCCACGACGTCCAACTCGAGGTCGACCTCCGCAGGGACTCGAGCGAGGAACGCATCGACGTTGGCGTCAGGGGTCTCCGAGAGCGTGTAGTGGTCGAAGGCGAACACCCGACCCGCGTAGGCCTGGTGCATTTCTTGGAGTGCATCGGGCTGCAGGGCGGCAAAGCCGGAATGGGCCCGGCTGAACGTCCCGTGCAGCATCAACAGTGCGGGTCCGGAGCCCAGGCGGTCCCAGGCGGCAGCGTCGATCGGCGTCGTTTCCTCGAGTTGGAAAGAGTCCGGCTCGAAGCCCCTGAGTCGGTAGGGTCGCTTCTCCTCCTCCCACCGGCCGCTCGCCCAGCGCGCAACCCGCCCACCGACCTCTTCCACAGCCCTGAACACCAGCACCTGCAACACCTTGCGGCCCAGGGCGCCGACGATCCCGCGCGTGGCCGGCTGCTCGGCAGGTTCCGCAGGGGGCACGGTGCGTCGCAGCACGAACGTCTGCATGCCGCCGCCTCTAGACGCCGAAGCCCCCCGGGTTGGCCCGGGCGGCCTCTCTGCGAGATGCCACGAGACGACTCCGGCCTCGTCGGATGCGAGGATCACCTGGGACCAGCCCTCGGCAGGTGCCGGCAGCTCCACGGCCAGCCCTGGCTCGCCCGTCGATGCCCGGGACGGCGCGGACCCGAGGCGGACCTCGCGGGTGCGCGAGATCGTATAGCTCTCACGTGCCTCGACGTCCTCGCGAGCGAGCACCGTGCGCAGCTGCTCGCTGAAGGTGGCACTGCCCCTGAAGCCGTCGGCATCATGGGGACGTGACACCGCGACGTCCCCATCGAGGCCAGGCGCCCGGAAAACCGCACGACCGACGAGCACCGGTCGGCCGCGGACGTCGAGTCGAGTCATCTGGTTCCTCCTGTCGTCGGCCCCTTGTCGAGCCGTATCAGTGGATGCCCGAAGAACTGGTAGGCGAGGGCGGTCGGCACCGTCACACCCGTGCCGGAGCCTGCTCCGGACGGCGGGTCGAGCCGTCCTCGCAGGTCGCGGACCACATCCGCTGGGCGCTCGTCGTTGACCAGCACCCGTCGGTAGTACTCGAGCACGAGCACCTTGGCCGTCGCGTCGTCCACGTCCCACAACGGAGCCACCACTACCGCGGCCCCGGCGTTGAGGAACGCCGCGGCCATGCCGGTGTAGTGCCCGAGCGCATCCTGACCTCCGCCCACCTCGCAGGCGTTGAGGAAGACGTGAGGAGTCCCGGCGATGAGCGGGACGTCGACGGGCGCCAGTGTCGACTCGTCTTGGAGCAGAAGGCCGTTCTCCAGACCAGTGTCGTCCACGACACCGTGACCGGCGAAGTGCAGCAGCTGGGGTGCCGGGTCGTTCTGAAGGCAGTCCAGAACGCGGTCCAGGGTGGCTGAGACGTCGGCCGCGCCGTACGTGCTCGTCAGTTCGCCGGCCTCTTCCTCGGCGTGTTCGAGCCGTCTGCGGCTGGTGCCGGCGTATCGGCCGCAGATGACAGACATGTCATCCGCCGGGGTCCGGAGGGGCGGCTTCTCGGGGGGTCGCCCGTGTCGCCCGACAACCCAGCGCCCGACGGTGGCCTGGCAGCCGAGATGTAGTGGCCGGTCAGGGTAGAGCGCGGGCCCGGTCCAAGCCAGCTCCCAGGGGACATAGGGGTCCTCGGACTGCAGCAGCACCGTCGGCGGAGTGGGCGCCACCGCGTCTGCCACCTCGCGGAGCAGCCTCCAGAAAGTCTCGGGAACCTTGGCCGCGATGTCGGCTGCCCGGTTGGCGAGGTAGGTTTGCATGGTCCGCTTGCCCTCTCGCTGTTGCACTTCGAGGATCAGCTGTCGCGCGAAGCCGCGCGGGTCCAGCCCCACGTTCGTGGAGTCGGCCGTGTCCGGTACGTCGACGTGGGGGCTCTCGAAGGTCCACAGGAGCCGTCCCGGCTCGTCGCCGAGCAAGATGTTGACGGTGAGCCCCACAGTCTCCTGTGGCGAGGCCAGCTCCAGCCTGGTTTCCGAGCTCTCGCGCGTCACCCCGGATCGCCCCACCAGCGCGTCGCGGTCCACGACCGCGATCGCCCGGACGGCCCAGCCGAGGGTAGCCCCGCCGCTGGCGTAGGTGACCTGCAGCGCGGTCGCACGAATAGGCCGATCCTGGAACTTTGCGGTCAGGTGCACGGTGACCGTGGCGTGCCGCTCGACCGCGGAGACCAGAAGGTCGTTGCGCCACGACTCATCTGCGCGCAGCGTGAATCCCTCGGCCACCAGCTGGACGGTCAGCGTAAAGACCTCCTGGGAGGGCAGCCGGAACGCGCCGCCGGCGACGCCGGCAACCTGCATCGGCGATATCCCCACGGTGACCTCGAACTCGGTCCCCACGAGCACGTCGTCGGGTGCGACGATGAGCGGGAACGCGGTGCGCACGATGTCAACCGGCTCGCCGTCAACGTCGGGATCGCCCGCGTGAGGACTCTCTGGCAGCTGGCCGCTGCCGGTCTGCACCCACCCGTCGAGCGGGCCGGTCCCGTAGCTGAGAAGCTCATCGTCTGGGTCGAAACCCAGGTGCGCCTCGTCAGATCTGAGCCACGCACCGCCAGGTGCGCCGACGGACACCGGGTCCAGCCGCACGCCCAAACCCGGTATCGCTTCCGTGAGCGCGATCGCCGACTCGAGCGCTGCGCGCGTCGCTCCACCGGTGCGGCCGAGCTGCGCGGCCACGACGCCGGCCGCAATCGCGGAGGCCACCGACGTCCCGGACATGACGGCCACGCCCGCGAAGGTAGTCGTTGGCGCAGTCGGGTCCGCGGGGACCTGCTCGCCGGAGTCGAGCGTACTCGCAACGTCCGTGCCGACGGCCCACATGTCCACGCTTGTCCCGTAGTTGGACCAAGGCGCCGGGTGGCGCCCATCCACGTCCAGGGCACCCACCGACACGGAGTCGGACGCTGCGCCCGGCCATAGCGGCCGATCGGTTGCATCGTTCCCGGCGGCGCACACAGTGAGCGGGTCCGCGGCCCGGCCGCCGACCGTCTCCCCTGCTGTCGAGGTCAGGGGAAGGCGGTCTCCCCGGGTGTAAAAGCCACCGGGGACGACGACGACAGCGTCCGTCCGCGCCTGGGCCTCCAGCAGATCGCGGGCCAAGGTGACCTCGTCGACCACCGCACCCTCGAAGGTGTCGGTCACGTGGAGGGCGCCGGGTCCGGCGACCGAGCGCACGACGCCCGCCACGAATGTCCCGTGCCCCCGGAAGGGGCCGCGGGGAGAGTCCGGGTCGCCGGTGACGCCCTCGAGCAGCGGGCACTCGGCCGCTTCCTGCACGAGTCCGGTGTCCAGGATCACTACCCCGGCAGCTCTCGTCACCCGACCGATGACCGGCGGACGACGCCAGTCGGGTGCCGGTCGTGGCCGCGCCGCGGGGCCGAGCATGACGAACCCTGTGAGGCACGCGACGTGGCAGGGGGAGACGTCATTCGGTGAGACGTGGTGCTCGAGCCGACCGAGGAGCTCGGGGACGTCGGCGTCCACAGCCAAGGTCACGATGCCGTCGAGCGGGCGACCCAGGAGGTCGAGCTGGACACCTGCGTCCCTGCAGGCATGCGAGACGACCTCGAGTGCGTGATCGCGGACGAGCAGCCTCCCCCGCACGTACAGATAGGCCAGTGCGCCACCGCCCTCGTCGTCCACGGCACCAAGGGAGAACGGCGCCCGATGGCGAGCCGCTGCGCCTTCGTGGAGCAGTCGAAGTCTGTCGCTGAGTTCGCTCACAACGCCACCAGCGCCAAAATGACGACCGCTTCCGCCATGATGATGACCCACAGCACCGCGTAGCGCGCCGCGTAGTGCTGGGCGCGCGCCATCGCGTACGCCATCTTCTGCTCGTGCTCGGATTCCTTCCGGGACTTCTCGAGGAAGGCCACCTCGGTCTCGGTCAGCCCGTCTGTCGCGTCCCGCCCGAGCTGCCTCAGGTCGGCACTTTTCAGCAGCAGCACGTCGCTCCCGGTCATCCGCCACAGGTGCGCGGCAACCTTCCACCACGGCAGGTTGCTCACCCGCCAGGCGTGGTTTCCCTCAAGCACCGGCTCGATGAGCCGGTCGTGGGAAAGCTCGTACCAGGTCGCCTGGGCGCGGGTGTCGCCGCGGATGAGATACGCGTCCTCGAGCTCGCGTAGGATTCTCGTCGGCTCGGGGTCCTCCCGGCTCGGGGGTTCCGTCGTCTGGCCGCGCAACCGCTGGCCCACGATGAGCTTGGTCTCGACCCAATCGCGGAGCAGGCGTTCGTCGATCCCGGTCTTCCTGGCGACCTTGCCCATTGTGCGGTCGTAGTAGCTCCGCAGCGCACCCTCGACGTCGACGTGCCGGTCGACGTCGCTGCGCTCGATCGTGGGGAAGAAGTCGCCCTTCTCGGTGCGCACCGTCTGCCAAAGCTGGCGGCAGACGACCTGCAGCTGGACTGGCTCAACGTACGGCGCCCGGTGGTCGTCAGTGGAGAGACCTGCCTGCTGCAGCACGTCGTCGGCCAGCTTGGAGACGATTGCATTGGCGGCGTCGTCGGTAACCTCGACCGCTTGACGTGCCGCCGGCTCCTGGATCGCTCGGGCCGCGGCGTCGCGAGTCAGGAAGTCGAGGCGGTACCGGGCACGAAGTTGGCCGGGAAGCAGCCGGTTGTAGCGGTGCAGCCCGCCCATGTAGTCCTCGCGCATCGACAACAGCACCCAGACCTGCGTCTCGTCGAGCATGTGGCCGAGCTGGACGAAGAACTCCTCCTGACCGGACCAGTCGGCCGGATCGAGGGTGAGGACCTCCTCGAACTGGTCGAGCACCAGGACCGGACGCGTCCCCGTCGGTGCTGTCAGGGCCTGGTGGACGGTCTCGGTGAGCGATAGCGTCCCGAGGTCGGTGGGTGTCATCAGGTCGGGCCGCTGGCCGAAGAGCCTGGAGGCGACGCTGTAGACGTAGCGGTTGACGACATGACCGCCGCGTGGCGGTGGGACGTTGACCCGCACTGGGCCCGTCGACACGAAGCCGCGCCGAGCTAGCAACGGTGGCAGCCCGGCTTGGACGAGGGACGTCTTGCCTGCGCCCGAGGGAGCGTGGAGGAGCACGACCCGCTCGGTGGCCAGCAGTTGGGCAAGCGCCCGGGACTCGGCGCTGCGAGCAGGTAAATGCATGCCCGCAGGGAACGCCTTCGGTCCAATGTACGGGTTCTGAGGACGCCCTACTGGTGACGTGCCTGCCTCTTCTTTGGGGATGTTCATGTGTCCAACCGAGCCTTGTGCCGCAACTCGTCGAGGAAATCCCGTGTGTTTCCCCAGTAGATGCTGATCTGGTCGCGACCGAAGGTGGACTCCAGGTACTCCTGAGCAGCCTCGGGCTCGATCGACTGGTTCTCGGGACTCAGCTGCACACCCGCGTGCCGGTTCCGTTGCAGGTTGAGCTCACTGCCCTCGAAGGACTTGATGCTCTGGAAGACGACACGGAAGTCCCAGTCGTCGAGGCGGAAGCCCAAGAAGAGCAACGACTGCAGGTTCAGGGCCTCGCCGATGTCCGAGGGAATGTCGTCGCGCCGGGCGATCCACGCCTTGAGCCAGGCGAAGTAGTCATCCTCAGTGAGGACCAGTGACCGGCGATCCTGGAACCGACCGAAGAGGTGGTAGACCAGGGGCCGTTCCACACTCGGCTCCTCGGTGAGCTCGGCTTGCCGTTTGCCTGATTGGCTGTTCCAGGGAAAGGTCATCGTGACCGGTTTCCGCGGCGGGTCGCACTCGCGAAGGGCGTCCTGGAGGAGGTCGGTCCACCCTGTAGTCACGTAGATCGGCGCCGGGATGGCAGCCAGCACCCGGTACGGCTCACCGGGATCCGCCTTGCGCTGGCGGCGCCCTATCTCCTCCAAGGCGGCGAGGGGACTCTGCGCCTGCAGGATGGCGTCGGGCAGGTCGAAGGCGTCTCCTGCCTGGGCACTCTCTCGGCGCTCGTGGATCTCGGTGCGAAGATGGTCCAGAAGTGCCGCGCGCACCGTGTCTGGAGCCATCCGGACGCGGAGGTACTGCGCCACCTGGGCGAGGTCGCTTTGCACATGCGCAGCGATCGGCAGCTGCCACCGGCGCACCCAACGGCGCGCGATGTCCTGACGCGACCCGAGGATCCCGTCCGCGAGACCTGGCCCCAGGACGGGGGTGAGACCCTGCTCTTGGATCATCAGTCGCAGGTTCTCCCAGGTGTCGTCCGCGCTTTCGGTGAACGCCGGACGATAGTACGTACGGCCCGACCGGAGCCGGGAGAAGAGCACCGGCGCCCACCAGTCGTCTCGCTCGGCGGACCTGAGTGCGCGGCGTGCCACCGCCATCGCATGGTCGACGACCCCGTTCCGCTGGGCGAACGCTCCGAAGAACTCGGCCGAGAAGATCGACGCTGACCGCATGGTGATGTTGCCCTGCATGGCCACCACGGCGGCGACTCCTACTGCGGCGAGACGTGGCCCCAGCGCCGCCAGAACTCCCTCGTCCTGGGTGGACACCTCACCGGATGCGCTCGCGGACTGGCAGGAGCCGAGGACTGCCAGCGCTGGACGCTTCTCGAGCTCGGACAGGCGCTCGACCAGGGCACGCCCATCGACCGGAGCTGCCGAGCGGTCCTCGTGCTCGAGCAGCAGCAGCGGGACGTCGTGCTTAAGCAGGCCGTGGCAGACCAAGTAGAGGACATCCACCTCCTCCTCCAGCGTGGCCAGCAGATTGGCCAGCGTGACCGGCTGGTCTCTTCCGAGCACAGTCAGCCGGTAGCCAACAAGGGCCTCACTGGCCCGGGCGATCTCTTCGTTGACCTCGACGTCAGCCAGCGGCTGCCCGTCCGGTGAGGATCGGTAGCGGCCGATGTCGGTGGGCCCGGCCACGGCGACGACGGCGTGCTTGACCCCCGCCGGTCGGGTGGCGACAAGCCCCCAGTCGGTGCTGCTCAGATAGCGGGAGAACAGCACGTCGTCGCGTGTGGCGATCGGCGTGCCAGTATCGGGGTCCCGCAGGCACTCCCAGCGCACGGAGTGCAGCGCCGCCGGTGCGTCGATGTGGAGGCGCAGGTGCAACGTGGCCGCGTTCCCCTCCGTCCATGCCCGCGCCCGTCTGTAGAAGCCGCGGACGTCCTCGTGACTCATGACCGTGTCGGTCAGAGCGGTGGCATACGCCGGCTCGTCCGTGCGCAGTTCCGCGAGTTGCCCGAGATCGAGGGGCAGTGGCGTGGCAGAGGGCTTCCACTCGTCGGTGGCGGTCCCTGGCACATCGAAGCGCAGGCTCACGGCGAGCACGTTCTCTTTGCGTCGCCAAGCCAGCCCGATCTCGAGGTCAGCGTCGTTAGGCACTTCTGCCAAAGATGCTGCATCGGTACGCTGTCGTCAACGATCTCGGTGAGCCCCCGCCCGCTGCGAGGACGGGGTGGTCCTCGCAGGACGTTGAACAGCAGCCGACCGACCGCGTCGGTCGGGTCGTAGACCGAGCCGCGGAGACTCAGACTGATCTGCCGCGCGGTCAGCTCATCGGCGATCGCGCGCATCGGGCAGGGACCTGGCCAGGCGGTCCAGTTTGGTGACCACCAGCGTGTCTCCGGCTCGGCAGGCGGCGAGTGCCTCGCGCAAGCCGGGACGCTCACGGTTGGTGCCAGTCAGGCCGTGGTCAACGTAGATCCGATCGGCCTGGGCACCGAGGCCAAGCAGGGCTTCGCGTTGCGCGGTCAGGTCTTGCTGATCGGTGGAGCATCGGGCGTACCCGACAAGCAGTGCGCTCATGGCGCACCTCCAAGAGGGTGGCCGGCCGGCCGTACCCGCGGAGCGCGGGCGGCTCGGGCATCGGGCACTGCCCGACTTCCTAAGCACGCCTTCTACGCCGCGAGCGCAACAGGGCCGCTGGCCATAACGGGATCCCATGCGGTACGCCGCCGCCTGAGTCTCTGAACCGGGCAGGCGTCGCCGTGGCGGGTCCCGGGCAGCGAGAGTCTCTTGCAGCCCATCCCGGGCCCGGGACCCCTACGCTCTTGCTGTGGCGCGGAACGATGTGGCCGGCGCGAGCAGGCCGAGATCGCGTAGGTGGACTGTCGTCCTGTTGGCCGCCGCGCTCTGGGCGTTGGCCACAATCGGTCTGGCGATATTGATCCACTCGTACGCCAAAGATCTTTGGCCTGGCATCACGAATCGGTTCGTTGCCCCCAGTGAGAATCAACTTGGGACGATCGTGGAGGTGGTCCCTGCGGTCGTGGTCGCCATCTTCGTGTTTGCCGCCGGTACCTCCTTCGTTGTCGCGCAGGTGGTTCCCCCCGCTCGCGGGACCCGTGCCGTCGAGTTACTCCGAGCCCGACACGTTGAGTGGACGATTGCACCAGCGCTGGCGCTGATGCCGCTCTCGGCGCTGGTCGTCGTGATTGAAGGTGCGTTGGCGGTGCCGCTCGCGTCTGCCCTGCTCGTCGGGTCGGTGGTGTACCTCCTCGTCGCGACCTGGTGCCTTCTCGGCATCCTCGGCGAGGCAACCGATCCGCACCATTACGCGAAGCTCGTGCTTCGTAAGCACAACTCCGCAATGCGCAAGCTCCGCGTTTCACCAGTTCGGGCCTCGGGCGACTCGGAGACCAACTCATCGGTGACCGCCGACCCGTCTGGTGCGACACGAGAATCGGTGACGCCTCAATCGAAGCGGGCCGTGAACGCGCAGTACGAGACGATCCGAGCCTTGCGGGGATGGACTCGTACGGCTGCCACAAGCGGAGACAGTCGAGAACTCCACGTCTCGCTAGAGGCGACCCTTCAGGTCGTCGCGGACTACGCCAGCTTGGACCCGAAAGAACATCGCAAGCGCGTGCCCACCAACTACGAACACAACGCGCAGCACTACACAACCAACCCTCTGGACGCGGAGCGCAGGCCGAGTGCTCGGGAGCAGACAGAAGGCGACGAGACCTTAGCAACCTGGGTCGATTGGGTCCCACGTTCGCTGCGCAGCGGGAACGGAGCCATCAATCGTCAAGATCCGGCCTACGGGAAGCTCGCGCGGACTTGGGTTGCGAACGAGGTCGGCCGCTCGCTGGTCCGGGCTGTGGAGTTCGCTGCCACATCGAAGACCCTCTTGGAACGTGATCGCGGGCGCCTCCTGAACAGCTTGGAGAAGGCTGCACGGCGATTCTGCGAGCGCGACGACGGCGACAGTGCCGGCGTGCTGGTGGCGTACCTGATCGAACTCGGTCTCGGCGCCCGTCGGTGCCCTCCGGAGGAGATCCTGTGGCACTTCGAGCCGCTTATCGCACTCGCCCATCTGCACAGCTGCCTACTTGAGCCGCCCGACCCAAAGGAGAAGTCTGATCTCAAGGAATCAAACCGAAGGAACCTTCAAGTGGGCACTGCGGCCGGGGTACTCAAGGTCGCCGAAGCCATCACGGCTGCCCGAATCCGGCAGCACTACGAGCAGAATGGTCCACGGGACTGGCCGGGAACCTTCGGCAACGGGGACGTCAGCGCCTGCGCACGGACTGTCCAGGAACTGAGGCAGGTACCGGGCATCGGCGCGGAGTGGCGTCTGTTCCGTCAACGGCGAAAAGGCATCGAAGACCACTCGGCAACCGACTCGCAGCGGAAAGCTGCAGAACCGGGGTCAAGCCACGAGCCAGGCCCGACACCTAGCAGTGCCGAAGAGACCCTTAGGTTGGCCAAGTCAGACGTTCTGGAGCCACGCGACCAGCCCCTCGTGTACCCGACAGACGGGGACCTCATCGCTGCCCTCGGAGAGAGGCTGCTTGAGGACGCCAGCACGACTCTTCAGCCAGGGCCGGACCCGGCTGCGGCAATCCCTGCACGCGTCCGCACGACCTTCGAAAGCATGTCTGTACGGCTTAAGTGGATCCACAACCTGATATGTGGCACAAGTCAACGAGCGGGCGGTCGCGACAGGGTCGGGTGACCAGCGGGCTGATGAGAATGATGGGCCATTGGGCTTGCAGCGACACCCTCACAGCCAGGCAGATCCAGGCACAACCCCCGATTCAGCGTCCACGCTCATGGGGAAAGTCAGATCGACCAACTCCAGCGAAGTACCAGGTAGGAAACGCGGCGCTCGGCCGTATGCAGCGCTCTCGCCATCCGGACCTGCTGCGCCAGCGCGCCGAGTACAGCGTCTTACCGCCAGTACCCGTCAACCGATCGCTGACTGATCTGTTCCCGTTGGGCGTTGGCTCATCGGGGCGCTGGGAACCCAGCGCCTACATGCGTGAGGGCCTCACCAGGGTGGATCCCGGCGGGGTCCGGACCGGGAACGAAGGAGGGAAACCGCGCGAAGACCTTCCTTACCGCGAGAGAAACAGGCTTCCCTGCGCCGGCAAACTGGCTGTTCGCGAGTGCGCCGCCGCCGCCGGCGATGAGTCGCGAGACCCATTGACGCTTCGTCTTCCCCGCGTGGTCGCGTGCCGCCGCGGTGTAGTCGTCGAGTAGCCGGCCAAGCGCTCGAACGATGTCCGCGTCTGTTCGGTCCTCCATGACTAGCCGGTCTTCGTAGTCGTACAGTGCACGGCGAGCTGATGCGAACTCTGGTTCCCTTGCCGTGCGGACGGCCCTGAGGAAGACGTCCTCATCGTCCTCGCCCCTGGGTACCTCGATCGGCTGAGTAAGCAAAATGCCGGACCTACGACCGGCTGGGGGACTTCCCTTCACGGGGGCCGCGACGGGCTCGAAGTCAGCGGCGGCCTCCTCCTGGGAAAGGTAGGCCGCGACGATGCGGGGAGGCACGGGGGGTAGGGCGTCGCGGGGTTGGTGCGCCGCGACATCATCCCAAATGAACCCCACCATCGTCGTTGGCGTGGCGCCATAGGCTGCTCCATCGGAGGTCACACCGGCGGCTGCCAGGAGACTCATGTGGTCTTTCCAGGCCGATCGCATTTCCTGGCTCCAAGGAACCAGGTGCGCAAGGTCGCCCAGGTGCTTGGCAACGTAGTCGAGCTGGTTGGTGTCCCACCCTTGGCCGTCCCACCGATCGGCCTCGTCGAGGTCTTCGGGGACTGGCAGGACTAGCCGGTCATACAAGAGAATCTCGCGCGCCAGTGACCGCATGTCCATATGCGCCCTCACTGAGTACACGCCCCACCACTGGCGGCGCGGTTCGAGATTGAAATTCGACGGGCCAACGGAGTCGTTCACCGTGCACCTCCTGATCAGGCGAGCGTGCGTTCTCAGGGTGGCACTCCGGGACCCTAAGCGCGAGCATCGTCGATCTCCCATCGCCGTGATGCTTGCCGTGGACGCCAGCCCCTTATGGTCACTCCGCCTGAAGGAGGGAGATCGCCGATAGGGGATCCCCATACGGCGGGGCGATGAGTTTTCGTCCCGCCGGTTGTCCATCCCTGAGAACGCAGGACGGTCGTGAACGTTCTGCGCGACGAACCTCGTCGGGAATGCGCTGCTCGGCCGTCCTTC
>NZ_QXGH01000048.1 GCF_003515065.1 Nocardioides immobilis | reverse complement strand
AAGTGGCCGACGAGCTCAACGACCGCCCACGGCTCTGCCTCGGCGATCGCTCACCCAGGCAGTTGATGGCACGATGGCACAGGCAACTCGTCACACCCTGATTCGCGACGATGGCCAGAAACCGCCCGTCCTCCTCTCGGGAGAAGAGCCCGTCGCCGGCGTACGTCATGATCGTGATGTTCGGCTCCTCCAGCATCGTGCCGTCGCCGGGATCGGGCATCGGGTTGCGGACCTCGCACACCAGCCGGGCGGCGTCGGCGTCGACGACCTGCCAGCTCAGCGGGAAGCCGGTCATCACCCGACCGGGGTACGACGTCATCGTCCGCACCGACCACGCGCGGATCTCCTCGCGCCCGCGGAAGGTGCCCATCGCGTGCTCGACGTAGACCGCGTCGGGCGTGAACAGGTCGGCGTAGCCGGTCCAGTCGCCGGAGGCCACGAAGCCGGCCACTTTCTGGTGGAACGCCTCGTAGGCGTCGGTGATCTCGGCGGCACTGAAGGTCTTCACGCGAAGATCAAAGCATCCGCGGCACGGCCACTAGCCTTACGGACATGCCGCGTCCGAAGCCCGCCAGCCAGCGGAGCCCCTTCGGCGCACGCATCCTGGGCTCGGCCCAGCAGAGCCCGCGCAGGCTCCGCGTCCGGATCCAGGTCCTGCTGACGCTGGTGCTGATCGGCACCAACCTGCTGGGTTCGGCCGTCGTGTTCGTGGTCAACAACTTCGCCGTGCCGGCGGAGGAACCGTCGCCCGACATGGTGCTCGCCCTGGCGATCGCGGTGCCGACGTACGTCGTGGCGGCTGCGGCGGTCGGCGTCATCTGGGGTACGGCGACCAGCCTCCGGGCGCTGCGGTGGGCGACCCAGGGCCAGGAGGTGGTGCCCACCGACAAGCAGCGGCGCCAGGCCCTGAGGGTCCCGCTCCAGCTCACGCTGATGCAGCTGACGCTCTGGATGGCCGGCAGTGCGCTGTTCACGGTGCTGTCGATCGCGCTCCAGCCCGAGCGCGCCGTGTCGACCGCGCTCACCGTCGGCATCGGCGCCTTAGTGGTGGCCGGTGTCTCCTACCTGCTCACCGAGTTCACGCTGCGCCCGGTGGCCGCGCGCGCTCTCGCCGACACCGAGGTCACCAACCGCGTGCGCTTCGTCGGGGTCGGGCCGCGGATGGTGCTCTTCTGGGCCATCGGTACGGCGGTCCCGCTCGGCGGCCTGCTGGTGGCCGCG
This sequence comes from Nocardioides immobilis, assembly GCF_003515065.1. GTDB lineage: Bacteria > Actinomycetota > Actinomycetes > Propionibacteriales > Nocardioidaceae > Nocardioides > Nocardioides immobilis. The sequence continues at coordinate 42,169 of NZ_QXGH01000048.1, read as the reverse complement.
ATCCTTGCCCTCACCGACCCGGGCGAGACCAGCCTCACCCAGATGGCGACGGTCACGATCGTGACGATCGGCGCGGTGCTGGTCTTCGGGTTCATCCTCACCGACCTCAACGCCCGGTCGGTGGTGGCCCCGATCATGTCCGTGCGCGAGGCGCTGCGGGCGGTCGAGGCCGGCCACCTCGACGCGGACGTCGTCGTCTACGACGGCACCGAGCTCGGCGCCCTGCAGAGCGGGTTCAACCAGATGGTGGGTGGACTGCGCGAGCGGGAGAAGCTCCGCGACCTGTTCGGGCGGCACGTCGGCCACGAGGTAGCGGCAGCGGCCGTCGACGCCACCACCGGCGAGATGAGGCTGGGCGGCGAGACCTGCGTGGCGTCGGTGCTCTTCGTCGACCTGGTGAGCTCGACGGCGTACGCCTCCGACCACTCGGCCGCCGAGGTCGTCGGCGTGCTCAACCGCTTCTTCGGCGTCGTCGTGGACGAGGTCGACCGGCGCGGGGGCCTGGTCAACAAGTTCATCGGCGACGCCGTGCTCGCGATCTTCGGGGCGCCCGTCCCCAACGAGGACCACGCGGCGTCGGCCCTGGCCGCGGCGCGGGCGATGGCGATCCGGCTCGAGGAGGAGGTGCCGGAGATCGGCGCCGGCATCGGGGTCGCGACCGGCAGCGTGGTCGCCGGCAACGTCGGGCACGAGCTGCGCTACGAGTACACCGTGATCGGTGACGCGGTGAACTCGGCGTCGCGGCTCACCGACCTCGCCAAGGACGTCCCCGGCGGCGTCCTCGCCATGTGGGACACCGTCGTCGCCGCGGCCGAGGGCGGGGGCGCGGACGAGGCCATCCACTGGGAGAAGAACGGCTCCGCGCTGCTGCGGGGACGCTCCGAGAAGACGGCGCTCGCCGTACCCGTCTGGGAGTAGGGGCCTAGGTCAACCGGTCGAGCAGGTGCACGACCCGGCGCAGGATCGAGTCCGGGTCGATCTCCGGGTAGAGCGCCGAGACGACCAGGTCGCGCTGCAGCACGGCCAGGCCGTGGACGGAGGCCCAGCCGAGGGCGGCGAGCTCCGCCGTCGGCACCTCCGTGCCCCATCCGCGCTGCTGCGCGGCCCCGATCGTCGCCATCATCAGCTCCCGCTGCGCCAGCCGCGCCGTGATCAGCTGCTCGTCGTCGTTGCGGAGCAGGTCCGGCCGGAACATCAGGTCGAACAGCGCGGCGTGCCGGCGGGAGAACTCGACGTACGCCGCTCCGGCCGCCGCCACCTGCTGGCCACCGTCGGCCGGGGTGGCCTCGATCGCCTCCTGCGTCTCCGCGCGGAGCAGCTCGTGCCCCTCGACCGCGAGCGCGGTGAACAGCCCGGCGCGGTCGACGAAGTGGTGGGCGGTCGCCTGGTGCGACACCCCGCAGCGGCGGGCGATCGCCCGCAGGCTCGCGCGGGCCGGCCCGGTCGCGGCGATCTCCTCCTCGGCCGCGCGGAGCAACCGGGCGCGGAGGTCGATCGTCGACGCGCGGCTCATGCGGTCTCGCTCCTCCCGCCCGGCCACCAGAGCCTCGGCCCGAGCAACGTGGCGACGGCCGGCACCAGCAGCGACCGGACGACGAAGGTGTCAAGCAGCAGCCCGGCGCCGATCGTGAAGCCCACCTGGGTCATCGTGGTCACGCTTCCGGCCATGAGCGCGAACATACTCGCGGCGAAGATGACGCCGGCAGAGGTGATCACCGATCCGGTCGCGGCGGTCGCCCGGGCGATGCCCTCCGCGGACCCGTCGGGCGCCTCCTCGTGCATCCGTTTGGTCAGCAGCAGGTTGTAGTCGGCGCCGACCGCGACCAGGATCGTGAACGACACCGCGGCGACCGTCCAGTCGATGTCGTGGCCGAGGAGCAGCTGCCAGACCAGCACCGAGAGCCCCATCGCCGATGCGTAGGAGAGGACGACCGTCGCCATCAGCACCGCCGCCGCCACCAGGCTGCGCAGCAGCACCAGCAGCACGAGGAAGACCGCGATCAGCGCGGCCGTCGCGACCACGCGCATGTCGGACCGGGAGTACGTCGCCAGGTCGGCGTTGGTCGCCGCCATCCCGGTCATGCTGACGTCCGCGTCGTCGAGCCGGGTGTCCCGGAAGGCCTGCTCGATCGTCTCCCGGATCTCGACGGTCCGGGCGGAGGCCTCGTGGTCGAACGCGTCGGTGCCGCCGAGCACGGCGAACCGCGCGGTGCGACCGTCCTCGGAGAGGAACAGCCCCACCGCCGCCTCGAACCGCTGGTCCTGCAGCGCGGCCGGCGGCAGGTAGAAGCCGCCGATGCCGGGGTCCTTCGCCACCGCGCCGGTACGGCGGAGGTACGTCGCCGCCCGGCTCAACCCCTGGCGGAGCTCGGGGAGCGAGGCCGCCACCTCCTCGGTGCCCCCGTGCAGCTGGTCGGCGCCGTCGGCGAGCTGGTCGGCGCCCTCCGCGAGCAGGTCCGCCCCGTCGGCGAGCCCGCCGAGCCGGTCGGCGAAGACCTGCTGGCCGTCGGCGAGCCGGTCCGCGCCCTCCCGTGCCAGCCGCAGGCCGTCCCGCAGCTGGCGCAACCCGTCCTGGAGCGCGACGGTGCCGTCGGCGAGCTGGTCCGCGGCCCGGGCGGCCTGACGCAGGCCGGGGAGCAGCCGGTCGCGCTCGGCGACCCAGATCTGTCGGATCCCCTCGCGAGCCTGTCGGCATGCAGGATCCAGGTTGCAGGTCAGGCTCCGGGTGCGGAGCGCGTCGTAGGCGAGGCCGAGGCCGTCCACCGCCAGCTGGACCTGGTCCGCCCCGGTGTCGAGGCCCCGGGCGAGCTCGCGCATCCCCGTGGCCAACCGCCCCGTGCCGGAGACGGCATCGTCGGCACCGGCCAGCAGTCGCCGTACTCCTTGCTCGAGCTCGGTGGTCCCGGACACCAGCCGGTCGGCACCGCCGACCGCACGCTGCGCCCCGTCGGCCAGCCGACCGGTGCCGTCTCTGAGCCGGTCGGCTCCGTCACCGAGCTGCCCGGCACCGTCGGCGAGCTGCTCCGCACCCTGCTCACCCTCGCCGACGCGGTCGGACGCGCGGTCGAGCCGGACGCCCACGATGCCGGCCTGGCGGGCGACCGAGGCCTGGGTGATCGGCTCGCCGAGGGGGCGGGTGATGCTGCGCACGAGCACCACGCCGTCCTCCTGCGCCACGGCGGAGGCGGCGCGCTCGAGCAGGGCGAGGTCGCGCGCGTTGCGGAGGTCGTGGTCGGCCTGGATCAGCACGTAGTCGGGCAGGATCTCGTTGACCGGGAAGTGCCGGTCGATCAGGGCGTAGCCGCGGTTGCTCTCGGTCTCGGCGGGCTGTGAGTCCCGGGTGTCGTAGCTGACGTCGATGAGCGGCGCCAGCGCCGCGAGCGCCACCAACGGGACCAGCGCGACGAGCAGCATCCGGGCGGGGTGCAGTGCCACCGCACCGGCGAGGCGGGGCCAGAACGATCTGCTCCGCTCCGGGCGCGGCTCGCACCAGCCGCGGCTGCCCGCCAGGGCCAGCAGCGCCGGTGTCAGGGTGAGCGCGACCGCGAGGTTGATCGCCACGCTGACCGCGATCGCCGGACCGGTCGTGGTGAAGAAGCCGAGCTCGGCGAGCAGCATGCACCCGCAGGCGAGGATGACGGTGAGCGCCGATCCCACGATCACGCTGCTGATCCGGGTACCGGCCGTGGCCGCGGCCACGCGCGGCTCGACGCCGGCGCGCCGCAGCTCGTGGTAGCGGCTCACCAGGAAGATCGCGTAGTCGGTGCCCGCGCCCAGCACCACCGCGGTGAGGAAGGAGCCGCTGAACGTCGACACCGTGAACACGCCGGCCAGCCCGCACCAGGCCGTGACCGCGCGCGCCAGCCCGAGCCCGAGCCCGACGACGGTCAGCACCAGCGCCGTCACCGCGAACGAGCGGTAGATAAGCCACAGGAGGAGGGCGATCAGCCCGACGCTGACGATCGTGATCCGCACGACGCTGTGCTCGGTCTCGGTCGCGAGGTCGGTGATCGTGGCGGTCGGCCCGGTCACCTCGGTGACGAGTCCTTCGGGAGCCAGGTCGTCGACGACGTCGCGGACGGCGGTCACCTGGCGGATGGACGACGGCGCGCCGGTCTGACCGGTGGTGCCGACGAGCAGGTACCTCGCCTCGCCGTCCTCGCTGGTCAGCGGGTCCAGCAGCTCCGGGTGCTTGCGGACGTCCTGGACGAAGGAGACGTTCTCCTCGTCCTCGGCCAGCACCCGGGCGAGCCGGCCGGCGTACCGCCGGTCGGCGGGCACCAGGCCGCCGTCCCGCTCCATCGCGATCACGACGAAGCTCTTGCTGCCACCGTTGCCGAACGCCTCGTCCATCTCGTCGACGGCGACGATCGACGGCGCGTGCGAGGGTACGACGGGCGAGGAGTCGCGCGCCGCGACCTCCTCGAGCTGCGGCACGAAGACGTTGAGGACGGCTGCCAGCGCCACCCAGGCGAGCACCACCCACGGTGCGCGCTGCGCGGCGAACCGCGCCAGTCCCGAGACGCGTCCGTTGTCGGCCATGAGCTTCCCGTCGGCGTCGGTCCCTTGCCAGTGGCAAGGAACGTCTTTCTCGGAACCTAGACCGCTCTCCTTGCCAGCGGCAAGGAGGTGTGACGGGCGACTCAGATCTCGCCGAGGATGCGCGCCCGGGCGGCGTCGTACTCCTCGCGACTCACCAGGTCACGCTGGAGCAGGCTGTCGAGCTCGGCCAGCCGGTCGGCGCGGGTCCGCTCGTCGGGCGCCGGGGCGGCGGTCGCACGTACGGCGAGCCCGGGACGGGCCGCGTCCCAGTCGAACTCCCACTCCCGGACCTCGGGGTCGACGAGCACCGGCACGGGGCCTGCGTAGAGCAGCGGGAGGTGCAGGTCGGAGATCACGACCCGCCGCTCGTCGTCGAACGGCGTCACGTCGGCGCCCTGGATCCGCACCTTGAGGACCAGCAACGGCTGGTCGTTGACGCGGACGCCGGTCTGCTCGGCCGACAGGATCTCGGCGACCGCGCGGCGGCCGGTGCGGCCCAACCGGTAGCTCCGGCGCTGCGACGCCGTCCGTCCGCTGGCGATCACGACAGCGAGCACGACGTCGAGCAGCGTGACGCCCAGCCCGGTCCAGAGCATCCAGCCGATCAGCGGATCGGACCCGCTGGCGAAGTAGATGATCAGGAAGATCGGCCCGACTATGCCGCAGACAAGCATGAACGCCAGCGTGCGGACGAAGTTGCGCACGAAGGACGGCGGCGGTTCGGCATCCCGCTCCGCGGGTGAGGTCACGGCCGGATCGTAGAGCCTCGAGGACCCCCTTGGGGCGGAGTTGGCGTGGATTCAGACGTCGACGGCGTCGCTCCCGGGGTCGACCAGGATCTTGGCGTGCCGCTCCGGGTCGCCGAGCGCCTCGAACGCGGTGGCGACGCCACCGAGCCCGACCGTCCCGGTCACCAGGGGCGAGACGTCGACCTTGCCGGACGCGATCCACTGGAGGGTCTGGTGGAACTCGCTCGGGTCGTAGGCGAAGGCGAACCGCAGCTCGATCTCCTTGTTGATCGCCATCGACGGGCGGAAGGAGTCCGACTCCATGCACACCCCCACGACGACCACCCTGGAGAGCAGGGGCGCGGACGACACGATGTGCTCGATCATCCCGGGCACCCCGACGCACTCGAAGACGACCGGGCCGCGCGGCGTCGCCCCGGCCTTCTCTGCGGCGCGCATCACGTGCGCCCACGGCAGCAGGGGTACGGCGCGCAGCTTGTCCATCGCGTCCAGCCCGAGCTCGGCGAGGGCGATCGGGCTGGTCAGGTAGCGCCGGGACTCCTCGAACGAGGTCCACGGCGAGTCGGCTGCCGGGTCGACCACGAGGTCGGCGCCGCACCGCTCGGCGAGCGCTCGCCGGCCGGGCGAGAAGTCGCTGGCGATGACGTGCCGGACGCCGGTCGCCTTGAGCATCAGGATGACGGCGAGCCCGATCGGCCCGCACCCGATCACGACCGCGGTGTCCTTGGCACCGACCTGACCCTTCCGTACCGCGTGCAGCGCGACCGCCATCGGCTCGGTCAGCGCGGCCCGGTCGGCCTCCAGGCCGTCGGGCACCCGCATCGTCATCGAGGACGTGACGAGCACCTGCTCGGCGTACCCACCGGACGCCTGCTCGCTCAGCCCGGTCAGGTGCACCGAGTCGCCCGCCCGCAGGATCGGCAGCGCCACGACCCGGGTGCCGACCGGCCACGACTTCTTGGTCCTCGGTCCGTAGTCGGCCACGGTGCCGACGAACTCGTGCCCCATCACGACCCGCTGGTGCGAACGCATGAACGCGTCGTAGCCCAGCGCGGCGACGTCGTCCGCGGTGTCGTCGCAGTGGGTCCGCGCGTGCAGGTCGGACCCGCAGATCCCGCACCGCTCGACGTCGAGCAGCACCTGCCCCTTCGCCGGCGTCAGGTCAGGGACCTCCGCGACCTCGAGCCGGGCTTCGTGACAGGTGACTGCGCGCATGCGCGGAGCGTAACCACTACCGGCAGGGTCGGATCAGTCGAACAGGTTGAACGCGACGTAGCATCGCGCTCGTGACGGCGCGGCCGTGGATTCCCCGCCTGCCACGACCCGCCTGGCTGGTGCTCGGGGGCGACGCCCTGTCGGCCGTCGGCAGCGGGATGACGTTGCCCTTCCTCCTCGTCTACCTCAGTCAGGTACGCGGCATCGACGTCGGCGTCGCCGGACTGGCCGTCGCCACGGTCGCGTTGGCCGGATTCGCCGGCAACCCGGTCGGCGGCTGGCTGTCCGACGTGATCGGCTCGCGCCGAGCACTCGTCTGCGGCCTCCTCGTGTCGGCAGTCGGCGCCTTCACCGTGACCCTGGTCCGCGACCCGTGGCACGCGTTCGCCGCCTCGGCCGTGGTGGGGGTGGGCCTCGCCCTGGTGACCCCCGCCCAGGATGCGCTGCTCGCAACAGTGGTCGAACCACGCCAGCGGCCGACCGTGTTCGCAGTGCGGAACGCCACGCTCAACGCCGGGTACGGCGTCGGCGGTGTTGCCGCCGCCTTCATCGCCGACCTCGGCTCGGCGCAGAGCTTCGTCGTGCTCTACGTCGTCGACGGGTGCACGTTCCTCTTGTTCGTGCCGGTCCTGATCGTGCTGCTACCGGACGCCGGGCGGGCGACCCGGCGGACCGACGCCGCGACCGCTCCCACCTCGCCCGCGCGGCGCGGTTACCGGGCGGTGCTCCGGGACACGACGTTCCTCCAGGTGTGGGTGTTGATGGCATTCCTCGTCACCATCGGGTTCGCCCAGACCCTGTCCGGCTTCCCGGCGTACGCGACCGGTGACGGCGGGGTCGGCGCGCACGTCGTGGGCATCGCGTTCGCGGCGAACACCTTCGCTGTCGTCCTGCTCCAGCTGCCCGTCCTCAGGGTGATGACGGGCCATCGGCGCACCACGGGCATGGCGCTTGCCTGCACCTTCTGGGCCGTTGCCTGGGTGGTGACCGCGATCGCCGGCACCTCCGGCGGCGGCAGCCTGGCCGCCGTCGGCCTCACTGCGGCGCTGGTGGTGTTCGCGGTCGGGGAGACACTGCTGGCCCCGAGCCAGGCGTCGCTGGTCAACGACCTCGCGCCGGACGACCTCCGCGGCCGCTACAACGGCCTCTACACCCTGGCCTGGACGACCGGACTCATGGTCGGACCGGCGCTGGCCGGATTCGCCCTCGGCGCGGGCCACGGTCGCGGCCTGTTCCTCGGCCTGGCCGCCGCCTGCCTCGTCGCGGCCTCCCTGACGTGGGGGCTCGGCCGGCGACTGCCGGCGCACCTCGACGTCGTGGCGTCAGTCCGCGACGAGGATCCGGTCGATCGCCGCCCGTGACACCGGGTGGTAGCCGGGACGTACGCCGGCATAGATCTCCCGCGCCCGCTCGAGCCCTTGCGGGGTGGCCGCGAGCCGTGCGAACAGACGCCGGAGGAACAGCGCACGGCCGTAGCGGCCGAGGAAGCCGGCCAGCGCGTCGTCGACCTCGGGGGCGCTCCAGACGTAGCCCGAGTCGATCGCGATCTCGAGCCAGGCGGCCACGACCTCGATGTTTCCCAGACGGGTCAGGCCGAACGTTCGGTCGAGCTCGGCCAGGCGAGGGTGGGGCACGTCGAACGGCAGTGCGCGGAGGAAGTGCACCCACTGCTGCGGCACCCAGCCGACGACGTCGAGGTCGGCGGCGGGCGTTCCTGCCAGGAGCGCGGAGGCCTGACGGTCCACGCGGTCGAACGCGTCCGACGGGAACTCCGGTGCGTTGGGCGGGATGCCCGGACCGTGGATCCAGGCCTCCATCGCGAGGTCGTCGTCGGACACCCCGGCTGGAGCGAGCAGCTCGGTGCGGAGGTGGGCGAGGAAACCCGCGGTGTCGATGGACCGGAAGGCGAACCGGTCGAAGTAGTCGGCGAGGAACGCGTCGAACCGCGCCCGCCCGACGGCCTGCTCGAGCAGGCGCAGGAAGAGCGACCCCTTCTCGTACGGCACGGAGACCGCGCCGTCGTCCGGGTCGGCGAGGTCGGTCTCGAGCCAGGAGTCCCTGTCGTCGAGGCTCGGGAGCTCGATCTCGAGGTCCTGCCGACCGAGTCGCAGCAGCATCGCGGCGAAGTCCGGCCCGTACAGCTCCTCGTCGATCCGCGTCTCGAAGTACACCGTGAAGCCCTCGTTGAGCCACAGGTCGTTCCACGTCGCGTTCGTCACCAGGTTGCCGGACCAGGAGTGCGCCAGCTCGTGCGCGATGAGGGTCACCAGCGACCGGTCACCGGCCAGGACCGTGGGGGTCACGAAGGTCAGGCGCGGGTTCTCCATGCCGCCGTACGGGAAGCTCGGCGGGAGGACGAGGAGGTCGTAGCGACCCCAGCGGTAGGGCCCGTACAGGCGTTCGGCCGCCTGCATCATCCGCTCGGTGTCGGCGAACTCCCAGGCCGCGGCGTCGATCACCGCCGGCTCCGCGTAGATCCCGGTCCGGTCGCCGAGCGCGCGGAACTCGAGCTCTCCCACCGCCAGCGCGATGAGGTACGACGGCACCGGCTGCGGCATCGCGAAGGAGTAGACACCGTCCTCCGACCGTTCCGTGGGATTCTCGGCGCTCATCACGGCGAGCAGCTCGGGCGGGACCCGCACCGTTGCGTGGTAGGCGTGGCGGACGGAGGGCGTGTCCTGACAGGGGATCCAGGACCGCGCCAGGATCGGCTGGGACTGGGTGAAGAGGAAGCGTTCGCCCGTCGTCTGGGCCGGTTCGAGCCACTGGAGCGCCCGGGCGTCGTCCCCGGTCGAGTAGTCGACCACGACGGTGTCCACGGCCCCGACCTCGATCGTGAGCGCTCGGCCGAGCACCGGGTCGTGGTCGCCGAGCGCGGAGGCGAGGGCGGTGCCGTCGGCGTCGGTCACCGCGCGGATCTCGAGGTCCCAGCTGTCGAGCACGAGCGTCCCGGAGCCCGGCGTCGTGCGGTCCAGGGTGAAGGTGGCGCGTCCGGTCAGCCGCCGCGCGTCGAAGTCGACCGTCACGTCGAGGTCGAGGTGCCGGACCGCGATCTCGGTCGGGCGGGCGTGCGAGTGCGGGTCGAGGGGGTACCGCATGCCCGGAGACTAACCTCCCCGAGTCGGCGCATCTTCGGCCCCAAAATGCGCCGAGTCGGCGCATCCTGAGATGCGCCGACTCGGCGAAGAAGAGGTGAGGCCGGTGCTCAGGCCTGGTCGAGGGCGTCGGCCACGCGGCGGTGCGCCGCCCAGATCTCCTCGGGCAGACCCTCGAACTGGTTGAGGTGCTCCTCGCGGAACTTCATCTCCTGGTTCCAGCGCGCGGTGTCGATGGTCAGGATGGTGTCGAGGTCGGCGAGCGCCTGCTCGTCGAGGCCCTCGAGGTTGAGCTCCTCGCGCGATGGGATGATGCCGACCGGCGTCTCGACGCCGGAGACCTCGCCGTACTTGAGCTGCATCAGCCACAGCAGCGGGCGCAGGTTCTCGCGGTAGCCCGGCCACAGGAAGCGGCCGTCGTCGCCCCGCTGGAACCAGTTGACGTGCGCGAAGATCGGCTTCTCCGTGGCGGCGCCGATGACCTTGAGCCAGTGCGCGGCGTAGTCGGCCTCGGGGTAGGACATGAACGGGCGCATCGACATCGGGTCGTAGCGGAGCACGCCCTCCAGGCCGTCGGCCGCGGCGGTGGCCTCGGCACCCAGGGTGAGGCCGTCGTACACGCCCTCGGCGATGTCGTTGATCGCGCGGATCAGCGGCTCACGGTCGCGGGTACGGCCGCCGAAGATGATGCCGTGGATCTCGACGCCGGCCGGGTCCTCGAAGTCCTCCGCCACGTTCGGGACGTTGGCGAGGGTGGTGGTGAACCGGCTGTTGGGGTGCGCCCACGGCTCGTCGGCGTGCTCCGGGGAGCGGTCGGCGATCGCCTCGCCCTTCCAGTCCTGCCAGCCGTCGAGGTCGGTCGGCTTCTCGCCGCGACCCTCCCACCAGACCTGCTGCGTCTTCTCGTTGTAGGCGACGTTGGTGAAGATCGCGCCGGTGCCCGGGACGATCGAGTCGATCGCGGTCGGGTTGGTCTTCTCGTTGGTGTCCTTGGCGACACCGAAGACGCCGTTCTCCGGGTTCATCCCGTAGAGCTTGCCGTCGTCGCCGACCCACAGCCACGCGATGTCGTCGCCGTAGAACTCGACGTAGTAGCGGTCGCCCAGCGCGTCGGGAGCCAGCGTCATCGCGAGGTTGGTCTTGCCCGAGGCGCTCGGGAAGCCACCGCAGATGTTGTACTTCTTGCCGGTCTCCTTGTCGGTGATGCCGAGCAGCATGAACTGCTCCACCAGGAAGCCGTTCTTCCAGCCGTCGTAGGAGCCCTGGCGCAGACCGTGGGCGATCTTGCCGAGCAGCGCGTTGCCGCCGTACGACGAACCGAAGTGCAGGATCGTGCGCTCGTCGGCGACGGTCACGAAGTAGCGCTTGTCGTCGGGTGTTCCCTGGCCGAGGTTCGGGAGGTCGCCGGTGACGTGGACGGCCTTCACGAACGAGTCGCCGAGGTGGTTGATGTACTCGACGCCGACCCGCGCCATGCGGATCATCTGGAGCACGACGTTGCGGTTGTCAGTGAGCTCGACACCCGCGGCGAAGTTCTCCAGCGGGGAGCCCTTCGGCGCCATCAGGTAGGGGATGACGTACATCGTCTTGCCGGCGGAGGCGCCGGTCATCAGGTCGACGAGCAGCGGCTTCATCTCCGCGGCCGGGCGCCAGTTGTTGTAGGTGCCCTTGTCGGCCTCGTCGTTGGTGGCGACGATGGTGCGCTCCTCGGCGCGCGCGGTGTCCTTGTAGTAGGACCGCGAGTAGTAGAGGCCCTCGCCGGCCGGCAGCAGCTCGCCCGCGTCGAGCGACTCCTGGACCAACCGCGCGTCGTCGGACGCGGAGACGACCTCGACCCGCTCGGCGCCGGTGACCCCGGCCCAGTGCGCGACGTACTCACGAACATAGGTGTTGGTGAGCCCCGCCTCGTCGAGAACCCGCTCCACATCGACCATCTGTCTTGCCTTTCGCGTCCGTTTGGGTGTGGGCACGCTACCTCACGCTCAGCAGCCCGATTCCCCGTGTGGCTTTTCGCCTGAACCGTGGACACCGTCGTCCGCGACGAGCATCACCATGACATTGGCGGAGGGTGGAACGCACATCGGGGTGGGTCCATGAGCGGGATTCCACAGCCATGGCCAAATTGGATCGATCAAGCGCGTTCCGCGGTACGACGGACGGCGCTCACTCGCCGAAGTAGCTCATCACGTGCTTGATCCGCGTGTAGTCCTCGAGCCCGTACATGGAGAGGTCCTTGCCGTAGCCCGAGTGCTTGAACCCGCCGTGCGGCATCTCGGAGACGAACGGGATGTGGGTGTTGATCCACACCACGCCGAAGTCCAGCTTGCGGCTCATCCGCATCGCCCGGCCGTGGTCGGCGGTCCAGACGGAGGAGGAGAGGCCGTACTGCACGCCGTTGGCCCAGCGCAGCGCCTCGCCCTCGTCGGTGAACCGCTGGACGGTGATGACGGGGCCGAAGATCTCGGTCTGGACCTGCTCGTCGTCCTGCTGCAGGCCGGAGACCACGGTCGGCTCGTAGAAGTACCCGGCGTCACCCTGCTGGGCACCGCCGGTCTGCAGCGACGCATGGTCGGGGAGCCGGTCGACCATGCCGGAGACGCGGGCGAACTGGTCGGCGTTGTTGAGCGGTCCGTAGAGGACGTCCTCGTCGGGCATCCCGGTCCGGGTGCTGCGGGCCTGCTCGGTGATGGCGGCGACGAAGTCGTCGTGGACTCCTGGCCCGGCCAGCACCCGGGTCGCGGCGGTGCAGTCCTGGCCCGCGTTGTAGTAGCCGGCACCGGCGATCGCCTCGGCTGCCTTCTCCACGTCCGCGTCGTCGAAGACGATGACCGGCGCCTTGCCGCCGAGCTCGAGGTGGACCTTCTTCAGGTCGGACGCCGCGCTGCCGGCGACCTCCATGCCGGCCCGGACCGACCCGGTGATCGCCACCATCTGCGGAGTCGGGTGCGCCACCAGGGCGCGGCCGGTGTCGCGATCGCCGGTCACGACGTTGAGCACGCCCGGCGGCAGGAACTCCTGGCAGATCTCGGCCAGCAGGGTCGAGCTGGCCGGGGTCGTGTCGCTCGGCTTGAGCACGACGGTGTTCCCCGCCGCGAGCGCGGGAGCGATCTTCCAGATCATCATCATCAGCGGGTAGTTCCACGGCGTCACCTGGCCGACGACGCCGATCGGCTCGCGCCGGACCCAGCTGGTGTGCTCCTCGAGGTACTCCCCCGCCGACCGGCCCTCGAGCACCCGGGCCGCCCCGGCGAAGAACCGGAAGTGGTCCGAGCTCGGCGGCATCTCGTCGTCGAGCATCGCTTGCATCGGCTTGCCGGTGTCCTTGACCTCGACCGCGGCGATCTCCTCGGCGCGGGCGTCGATGGCATCGGCGATCTTGAGGAGCGCGGTCGCGCGGTCCTTGGGCGTCGTGTCACCCCAGGCCTCGAACGCATCGGCCGCGGCCTTGTAGGCGCGATCGACGTCCTCCTCGCCGGACATCGGGGCCTGGGCGTAGACCGCGCCGGTGGTGGGGTCGATGACGTCGTACGTCGCTCCGCTGGCGGCGTCGACGAGCTCGCCGCCGATGACGTTCTTGAAGGTGAGGTCTGCCATGGACCGACTCTACTGCCGGACGACGACGAAATCAGCGGCACTTTCGGCCGACGCACTGACCGATTCCGTCGCCGTACCGTCACGGACCTACTGATTCGCTTGCGGGGGCGGATCCGATCGATCACCATGGTGGGCATGGACGACTCCGCTCTGCAACGCGCCGCGAAGGACCACCTGTGGCTGCACTTCTCGCAGCACGGACGCTACGTCGGCGACGGGCCGGAGCACGACGTACCGATCATGGTGCGCGGCGAGGGCGTCTACCTCTATGACAGCAAGGGGAAGCGCTACCTCGACGGCTTGGCCGGGCTCTTCGTCTCCCAGCTCGGGCACGGGCGGCGCGAGCTCGCCGAGGCCGCGGCCCAGCAGGCCGAGACGCTGGCGTTCATGCCGTTGTGGTCCTACGCCCACCCGCCGGCGATCGAGCTCGCCGACAAGATCGCGTCGTACGCGCCCGGTGACCTGAACCGCGTGTTCTTCACGTCGGGCGGCGGCGAGGCGGTCGAGTCGGCGTGGAAGCTGGCGAAGGACTACTTCAAGCGGGTCGGCAAGCCGCTGAAGCACAAGGTGATCAGCCGCGCGATCGCCTACCACGGCACCACCCACGGAGCGCTGTCGATCACCGGCCTGCCCAGCCTCAAGCAGCAGTTCGAGCCGCTCGTCCCCTCGACGTTCCGGGTGCCGAACACCAACCTCTACCGGGCTCCGGCCGGCACCGCCGGACCCGACGGCACCGACGCGGCCGCGTTCGGCCGCTGGGCGGCGGACCAGGTCGAGGTCGCCATCCTCGACGAGGGCCCGGACACCGTGGCCGCGGTCTTCCTCGAGCCGGTGCAGAACGCCGGCGGCTGCTTCCCGGCACCCCCGGGCTACTTCCAGCGGGTGCGCGAGATCTGCGACGCGTACGCCGTACTGCTCGTCTCCGACGAGGTCATCTGCGCCTACGGGCGGCTGGGCAGGATGTTCGGCGCCGACGCCATCGGCTACCAGCCCGACATCATCACCAGCGCCAAGGGACTGACGTCCGGCTACGCGCCGCTCGGCGCGATGATCGTGTCCGACCGGCTGTTCGAGCCGTTCGCGACCGGCTCGGCGATGTTCGCCCACGGCTACACGTTCGGTGGGCACCCGGTCTCCACCGCGGTCGGCCTGCGCAACATGCAGATCTTCGAGGACGAGCAGATCCTGCAGGGAGTGCAGGACCGCGCCCCCGCCCTGCGGGCGACGCTCGAGCGGCTGCTCGACCTGCCCATCGTCGGCGACGTCCGCGGCGAGGGCTTCTTCTACGGGATCGAGCTGGTCAAGGACAAGGCCACCAAGGAGTCCTTCACCGCCGAGGAGTGCGAGCGGATCCTCTACGGCTTCGTCTCCAAGAAGCTCTACGAAGAAGGCCTCTACTGCCGCGCCGACGACCGCGGCGACCCGGTCGTCCAGCTGGCACCGCCCCTGGTCTGCACCCAGGAGCACTTCGACGAGATGGAGCAGATCCTGCGCTCGGTCCTCGACAAGGCCCACTCGCTGATCTGACCCCTCCCCCCAGACCGGACGGCGTGCCGACCTGGCTCCTCCCGGGCGAGCCAGGCGGGCACGCCGTCCCGCGAAGTGTCAGCGTTGAGCGCGCGAAGTGTCAGGGTTGGTCACTCGAAGTGCGGCTCTTGGCGCCGCGAAGTGTCGAGAATGCGCGCCCGAGGTGTCGATCGCTGACGTCAACGGCGGCGCGGTCGCGGTCGCGACATCGGCGACCGCGCGTAGTACCGCTTGGGGGCCTGGTACGGCGCACGCTCGGCGAATGCCGCGGCCAGCTCCGCGAGCCACCGGTCCCGTCCCTCACCGGTGAGCCCGTCCCGTCGTACGACGATGATGATCCAGCCCGCCTGTCGCAACGCTTCGCGGCGGGCCTCGTCGCGCTCGCGATCCTCCTCCGACGAATGATCGTCCTCGCCGTCGTACTCGACCGCGATCCGAAGGTGCTCGTACGCGTTCTCGATCTTCACCAGTCCCCATCCCGGCACCCACGCCCAGACCTGGGCCTCCGGCATCGGAAAGCCTTCGTCGTACATGTCGATGCGGATCCACGACTCCGGCTGGGAGTCCACCCCGGTGCGCGACAGCGGGATCAGCTCCCTCAGCTGGGTGACGCCTCGGCGCTTGGCGAACCGGGGCAGCATGTCGCACAGCTGCATGAGGCTGAGCCCGAACCTGGTCCGGAACGCATCGAGCGTCCCGATCGCCCGCCATCGGCCGCGGAGGCACGCGATGTCACAGGCCGTCCGGATCGGGGTCGTGAGACGTACGCCGTCGACCGTCATGATCTCGTCCGGGCGCAGGTCACGCTTGCCTCCGAGCACGCCATTGCGTCGCGTCGGGTTGGCGCCGCCCACGGAGACTACCTCGAGGTCCGGTGGTACGTCGAGCTCGGCGTAGTCGAGCACGTCGATCCCGTGCACGGACGCCGCCGAGCGGTCCACCAGCACGCAGTGCTCGGGCAGGACGACCGCGGCGGCGCGGGCCCGGGCGGTGGGGTCGTCGGGCCAGGATCCCGGCACATACACGCCGAAGAGGAGGTGGCGGACCGCCCCCGACCGCAGGTGCGCGCGCAGCTGGCTGCGGGTGATCCCGAGGTCGGGCAGGTCCGCCGTCGTGAACGGGCGGTCGGGTGGGAAGGTCTCGGCCATGCGCGCGATGTGCCCGCTTCGACGTACTCCTCAAAACCGCCTTCGGCGGGCCTGTGGACAACTCTGGCTCGGCCTCGTCTCAACTCTGCAACCTCGACATCTCGCGCGACCAACCTCGACACCTCGCGCGACCAACCTCGACACCTCGCGCGACCAACCTCGACACTTCGGGCGACCAACCCTGACACTTCGCGGGGGCGTCAGGCGAGGGCGCGCGACCGGCGGCGGGAGCCGAACTCGCCGACCACGACGACGACCAGCGCGATGGCGAACATGATCGTGCCGATCACGTTGATCTGCATGGGGATGCCCTTGGTGTTGGCGCCCCAGACGAACATCGGGAAGGTCACCTGCTGGCCGGCGTTGAGGTTGGTGATGATGAAGTCGTCGAAGGAGAGCGAGAAGCTGAGCAGGGCGGCGGCGAGGATGCCGGGGAAGACCAGCGGGAAGCTGACCCTCCAGAACGTCTGCCACTCGTTGGCGTAGAGGTCGGCCGCGGCCTGCTCGAGCCGCGGGTCCATGCCGGCGAGGCGGGCCTTGACCGTGACCACCACGAACGACAGGCAGAACATCACGTGGGCGACGAAGATCGTCCAGAACCCCAGCTTGCCCGCGAGTCCGGCGTTGACGAAGAGCGCCAGCAGCGAGGAGCCCATCACGATCTCGGGAGTCGCCATCGGCAGGAAGATGAAGACGTTGGCGGCACCCCGGCCGCGGAACCGGTGCCGCACCATCGCGAAGGCCATCAGGGTGCCGAGCAGCGTCGCGATGACGGTCGCGAGCAGGCCGATCTCCAGCGACAGCCGCACCGAGGAGCAGAGCTGGTAGGGCTCGCAGAGGCTCGTCCAGTTGTCGAGCGTGAAGCCGTCGAACGTGTAGGTGTTGCGCCCCGCCGGCTGGTTGAACGACATCAGTACGACGACGAAGACCGGCGTGAGCATGTAGAGCAGCACCAGCAGCCCGATCATCAGGACCAGGTGCCGGGCGATCCAGTCGGTGACGGCTCTCATACGAGCTCGTCCGTCCCGGCCCGCCACACGTAGACCGCGACCATCACGACGATGGTCACCATCAGCGCCACCGAGAGTGCCGACGCGGTCGGGTAGTCACCTGCGTAGAAGAGGTCCTGGATCTCGTTGCCGACCATCCGGGTGTTGGGGCTGCCGAGCAGCTCGGCGTTGATGTAGTCGCCGGCCGCCGGGATGAAGGTCAGCAGGGTGCCGGCCACGACGCCGGGCATCGAGAGCGGGAGCGTCACCTTCAGGAACCCTCGCGCCGGAGACGCGTAGAGGTCGCTCGCGGCCTCGAGCAGCCGGTGGTCCATCTTCTCCAGCGACGCGTAGAGCGGGAGCACGAAGAACGGCAGGAAGTTGTAGCTGAGACCGGCGACCACGGCGAACGGGGTGTTGATCAGCTGCAGGTCCGCGCCGGTGAACGGGAGCCAGCGGAGGAACGAGACGAACCACTCGGTGTCGCCGAGGAGGTACTGCCACGCCAGCGTGCGCACCAGGAAGCTGGTGAAGAACGGCGCGATCACCGCGACCAGCAGGATCGTCTTGAACCGACCGGCCTTGAACGCGATCGCGTAGGCGAGCGGGTAGCCGAGCACGATGCACACCACGGTCGCGATCAGCGCGTAGACGAGCGATCGCTGGATCTGCGGCCAGAAGTCCGCGATGGCGTCCGGGTAGTTCTGGATGTGCCCGGTCATCTCGTAGCCGAGCTCGAGCGACCCGGCCGGGTCGTAGAGGCTGGTCGCGACCAGCGTCACGGTCGGCACCAGGAAGAACAGCGCCAGCCAGAGGGACCCGGGCGTCAGCAGGAGATAGCCGGCCAGACCCCGCCGCTGCTGCTCGGGGGCCGGCGGCCCGGTGTCCGGGACGTCAGTGGGTACGACGTGCGCCATCGGATCCGGCCCTACTCGTCGTCGATCTCGGTGCCGGCGGTCGCGTCCTGCGCCGCGTCGAGCAGGAACGTGTGCTCGTCCGCCCAGGTCAGGTCGACCGGGTCGCCGGGACGGAACCGACGGCTGCTGGTGTGGTTCTGCTCGAAGACCGTGAGCTCCTGGCCCCAGGGCATCCGGACGAGGTACTCCGTGCTCACCCCGACGAAGCTGACGTCGCTGACGACCCCGCCGTGGAGCACGTTGCCCGCCGGACCGTCCTCGTTCGGCTCCCGCAGGTGGACCTTCTCGGGACGGACGCCGACCCAGACCTTGCCCTCGGAGGCGACGGCGCGAGCGGTGGGTGCAATGACCAAGCCGTTCTCAACCTGCACCGAGACCGTCTTTGCGTTCTTGGCGGCCACCGAGCCGGCGACCAGGTTGGAGCGTCCGAGGAAGTTGGCGAC
This sequence comes from Nocardioides immobilis, assembly GCF_003515065.1. Classification (GTDB taxonomy): domain Bacteria; phylum Actinomycetota; class Actinomycetes; order Propionibacteriales; family Nocardioidaceae; genus Nocardioides; species Nocardioides immobilis. The sequence goes on along the minus strand of NZ_QXGH01000048.1, from coordinate 23,950 downwards.
GAACGTCGTGCGCGGCAGGTCGTAGAGCTCCTCCGGAGCACCCAGCTGCTCGATCCGGCCCTGGTTCATCACCGCGACCGTGTCGGCCATGGTCATAGCCTCCTCCTGGTCGTGGGTGACGTGGATGAAGGTCAGCCCGACGTCGGTCTGGATCCGCTTGAGCTCCAGCTGCATCTGCCGGCGGAGCTTGAGGTCGAGTGCTCCGAGCGGCTCGTCGAGCAGCAGCACCCGCGGGCTGTTGATGAGCGCGCGCGCCAGCGCGACGCGCTGCTGCTGGCCGCCGGAGAGCTGGGCGGGCCGGCGGGCGCCGTACTCACTGAGCTCGACCAGGTCGAGCATCCGGCCCACCTCGGCCGCCGCCTCCTGCTTGCTGATCCCCTTGCGCCTCGGCCCGAACGCGACGTTGTCGCGGATGGAGAGGTGCGGGAACAGCGCGTAGCTCTGGAAGACCGTGTTGACCGGCCGGCGGTACGGCTTGAGCCGGGTGATGTCCTCGCCCGCGAGGGTGACGGTGCCGGCGGTCGGGACCTCGAGCCCGGCGACCATCCGCAACGTCGTCGTCTTGCCGCATCCGGACGGGCCCAGCAGGGCGAAGAACGAGCCGGCGGGCACCGTCAGGTCGAGGGCGTCGACGGCGGCGAAGTCGCCGTACTTCTTGGTCAGGCCGGCCAGGGTCAGGTCGGCGCCGGGCTCGTCCTCAGCCACCGCTCGCCTGACGGAAGTCGCTCTCGTACTGCTGCCGGGTCTTCTCGTCGAGGACCATGAAGTCCCGGGTGGTGGCGAGGAACTCCTCGCTCGGGAAGATCAGGTTGTTGTCGACGAGCGATGGGTCGATGCGCTCCATCTCCTCCCGGGCGCCCTCGACCGGGCAGATGTACCAGACCCAGGCGGCCAGCGTGGCCGCGACGACCGGGTCGTAGTAGTAGTCCATGAGCATCTCTGCATTGGTTTTGTGCTCGGCCCGATTCGGAACCATCATGTTGTCCGACCAGATGTTGAGGCCCTCCTCCGGCTGGACGAACGGGATCCGCTCGTCCTCGGCCGCGGCGATGTCGCCGGACCACGCCATGCAGGCAGCCAGGTTGCCGGACTTGAGGTCGCGGATGTAGTCGTTGCCGGTGAACCGGCGGACCTGCCCGGAACCGACGACCTCCTCGAGTCGCGCGATCGCCGACTGCCACTCGTCGTCGGTGAAGTCCTCGGGGTCGGCACCCTCGAGGACGAGCATGAAGGCCATCGTGTCCTCCATCTCGGTCAGCAGGCCGACCTTCCCCTTGAGGTCGCTGCGGGTCAGCATCTCCTCGAAGCTGGTGACCTCGCCGGTCACGTCGGCGTTGTAGGCGATGCCGGTGAGGCCGGCCTGCCACGGGACGCTGTACTTGCGCTCGGAGTCCCAGCTCGGCGTCCGCAGGCTGTCGATCAGGTTGGCCTCCACGTTGGGGAGGTTCGACTTGTCGAGCTCCTGCATCCACCCCAGCGCGATCATCCGGCCGGCCGTCGAGTCGGTCATCACGATGATGTCGCGGCCGATCGGCTCGCAGGAGCCCAGCTGGTCCTTGACCTTGGCGAAGAAGTCGAGGTTGTCGTTGATGTCGGTGTCGTAGGTGACATCGATGCCGCTCTCGGTCTCGAACTGCTCGAGGGTCGGCATCCGCCCGCCCCTGATGTCGATGTACTCGGGCCAGTTGGAGAAGACGAGCACCTTCTCCTCGTCCGACTTGTCGGTGCTCTTGCAGCTGTCCGCGGTCTGCTTCTGCGACTCGGTGCCGCACGCGGACAGAAGCGTCGGCGACCCGAGCGCGAACGCCGAGAGGCCGGCGCCCTGGAGCATCCGCCGGCGACCAAGGCCTGGCCCCGTCGGAATCCTTCTGATGGTCATTGCTCCCCCTCGACGTGGGTGACTCGGAGGTCTCGGATCCTGCCACCAGGGAGGGGTCGTGACAAGCGATTCGGTTGTGTTGATACACGACTGCAACGGAATCCGCTGTTTGGGCGGTCGTTGTAACCGGAAGCGTGACGTGAAAGCATCCCGCCATGGCTCGCAGTCCGCGTTCTCAGCTCGACGACGTCTCGCTCGCGATCATCGAACAGCTCCAGCAGGACGGTCGCCGCTCCTATGCCGCGATCGGCAAGGTGGTCGGGCTGTCCGAGGCGGCGGTCCGCCAGCGGGTGCAACGGCTGGTCGAATCCGGCGTGATGCAGATCGTCGCCGCGGTGACCGACCCGCTCCAGCTCGGCTTCGCGCGTGCGGCGATGCTCGGCATCCGGGTCGCCGGGCCGACCGAGCCGGTCGCCGACGCCCTCTGCGAGCTGGACGAGGTCATCTACGTCGTCGTGACCGCCGGCAGCATCGACATCGTCGCGGAGGTGGTGGCGAAGTCCGACGCGGACCTGCTGACCATCTCCGACAGGATCCGGCGGATCCCCGGCGTCCAGGCGACCGAGACGTTCGTCTACCTCGAGACCCGCAAGGAGTCCTACAACTGGGGCGTGCGGCCGCCGGAGCCGTCGAGGTAGTCGTCCAGCCAGGCCGGGAACTGCCCCAGGTCGTCGAGTACGACGTGGGTGCCCGCGTCGTACAGCTCCTGCCGGGTGCACCCGCCCGTGAGCACCGAGACGCTCAGGGCGCCGGCGGCGAGCGCGCCCTCCACGTCGTGGAAGTGGTCACCGACGTAGATGCTCGCGCCCTCGCGGCGCAGCACGTCGGCCTTGCCGACACCCCACACCTGGCCCTCGAGGTGGTCGACGTCGAAGCCGACGTGGTCGACGTGGAGCCGGGCGTTCGGCGTGAACTTGCCGGTCACGACCACCACCCGGCCGCCGTGGCGGCGGACCGCGGCGATCGCGTCGTGCGCACCGGCCATCGCGACCACGCTCTCGATCGCGTGGTCGGGATAGAGCGCCCGGAACCGGTCGACGGCGGGCTGGATCGCGTCCTCGGCGAGGTGCGGCCCGAGGATCAGGTCGAGCGGCGGGCCGAGGTTCGCGGTCAGCTCCTCGACCGGGAGCTCGACGCCCAGCTCACCGCCGAGGGCGAGCAGCACCTGGCGGAAGCCGGGCACCGTGTCGATGAGCGTCATGTCCAGGTCGAACCCGACGCAGAGGTGCCCGTCAGCTGTCATACCCGAGCCCCATCCGGTCGAGGGTACGCAACCACACCCCGCGCCGCCCGGTGTCGTCCTGGCGGGCCAGCGCGCGCCGGGTGAGCTCGATGCCGGCCCACGCCACGGGCTCGGGCGGGAACGGCACCGCCGGCCGCCGCACCATCTCCAGGCGGGTCCGCTCGGTCTCCACACCGGACAGCAGGTCGAGCATCACGTCAGCAGCAAAGCGGGTGGCACCGACACCGAGGCCGGTGAAGCCGAGCGCGTACGACGACCGCCCGCCGTGCGCCGTACCGAAGCTGGCGCTGAAGCGGGTCGAGGTGTCGATGACGCCGGCCCACCGGTGGGTGAACCGGAGGCCGTCGAGCTGCGGGAAGGTCGCGTGGAAGTGCTCCGCGAGCAGCGCGAACGTCGCGGGTCGCTCCTCGTGGTCGGACTCGATCGACCGGCCGTAGTGGTAGATCGCGTCGTAGCCGCCCCAGAGGATCCGGCGGTCCGGCGTGATCCGGTAGTAGTGGAACTGGTTGCCCGAGTCGCCGACCCCCAGCGCGGGATCCCAGCGCAGTGCGGCGAGCAGGTCGTCGGTCAGCGGCTCGGTCGCGAGGACGTAGTCGTAGACGGGCACCGTCGTGAGCCGCAGCCGGCGCAGCAGCGGGCGGAACGCGTTGGTCCCGAGGGCCACCCGGCGGGCGCGCACCACCCCGTTCGGCGTGGCCACCTCGAGGTGGTCGCCGTCGCGCCGGATCCCCGTGACCGGGGTGTTCTCGACGATCCGCACGCCCTGGCGCTCGGCGGCTCCCGCCAACCCCCACGCCAGCCGCGCCGGGTCGACCACGGCACAGGTCTCCGGCCCAGCGAGCCGGCCGGCCAGGTAGGTCGGCGAGTCGACCACGGCGCGGACAGCGTCCTGGTCGAGGAAACCGGGGGCGTCCGGCGCCAGCCCGGCGACCTGGTGCTCGCGGGTCGCCACGGTGAGGGTGCCGCCGCGGAGGAAGCCGCAGTCGATGGCGTAGCGGGTCATGGTCTCCTCGATCGCGTCGAGGTTCTCGACGCCCAGCCGGACCAGGTCGTCGTACTCCCCGGGCCAGCGGGTGCGTCCGTTGTGCTCGCCGTGGGTCAGCGACGCCTCGCAGAAGCCGCCGTTGCGACCGGTCGCGTGCTCCGCGATCCGGTCCCCCTCGAGCAGCAGCACGTCACGCCCGGGCTCGCGCTCGACCGCCCGGAGCGCGGTCCAGAGGCCGCAGAAGCCGCCCCCGACGACGACCAGGTCAGCCGTGGTGTCCCCGGTCAGGGCCGGGCGCGGGTCGGGGCGCGCGGGGGTGTCGAGCCAGAGGGGCAGGTTCACTGAATCCGCAAGAGAACGCACGGGTTGATGCTAGATCAGTTGCGATGGAGGCGCACAACAGTCCTGTTGCGCCGTTTTCCGTCACGGTCGGATGACGGCATTCCGGACTCGCGCACGTGGACGTTGATCAGGACGCTCGTCAGAGCCGCCCACACGCACCACAAGGACACGACGGCGTTCTGGTCGAGCCACGCCAGGAGGGCGACCACGACCAGGTTGCCGACGCCGAACCACCGGAGTGACGAGGCACGGGCGGCGAGGGGCGGACCGCAGCTGGCGAGGACGTACGCCGTCAGCACCGCCGCGTCGTACGGCACGCCGGGGCTGTAGGAGATGTGGTGGCCGTCGATGCGCCGCGCGACCGGTTCCAGCCCCAGCGCGGCCAGGCCGACGACGGCCGCACCGAGCCCCGCGAGCAGGAAGACCCGGTCGAGGAGCGGCGACCGCCCGGCCCCCGTCCTCAGGAACGCGTAGGGCACCAGCACCGGCACCACGCCCAGCGCGATGACGAGGTAGACCCAGGCCGCCGGGTCGCCGACCGCGTCGGAGACGCGGCCCTCGAGGTTCCACCAGACCAGCGTCTCGACGAGCTGGTGAACACCGAGCACCAACGGCAGTGCTGCCAGCGCGAGCTGGTCGCGGGTGCGGACGTTGCGCAGCGTGTCGATGCCGACAGCCGTGATCACCGCGCCGGCGGCGAGATCCATCTCCGCGGAGAAGCACATGGCGTCATCTTCCTCGGAGCGCTGCTCGCCGTCACAAGGTTTGCTGCAACACCGGCCTACGGCACCAGCACGACCTTGCCGACGTTCCGGCGCTCGGCGATCATCCGGTGCGCGTCACCCGCCCGCTCGAAGCTGAAGGCCTCGGCGACCACCGGCTGCACCGTGCCGTCGGCGATCAGCTCGCGGAGGGGCGTGATCCACGGTTCGAGCGTGCCGGCGTCGTCCCACAGCGCCAGCATGTTGAGGCCGATCACGGCCTTGGACGCCGACATCTGCTTCACCAGGTTGAACCGCGGCATCCGGATCATCGTGCGGGCCGCTTGGAGGAGGTTGCGGCTCGCGCCGTCCATGACCGAGGACGCCCCGAACGCGACCAGCCGGCCACCCGGGCGGAGCAGGTCGTAGCTGGTGCGGAAGCTCGGGCCACCGATCGCGTCCATCACCAGGTCGTACGGCGGCAGCCCGCGATGCCAGTTCTTCTGCGTGTAGTCGTGGGCCACCTCGACGCCGAACCCGCGGATCGCATCATGCTTGCCCGGCGACGCGGTGCCGTGCACCTCCGCACCGACGGCGCGGGCGATCTGGGTCGCCGCGATCCCGACCCCACCGGCGGCGGCGTGGATGAGGACGCGCTCGCCGGGCTGCAACGTGCCGTACCGCACCAGCCCGGCCCACGCCGTAGCGTAGTTGACGGGGATCGCTGCGCCCTGCTCGTAGGTCAGCCGGTCGTCGAGAGGCACGACGTCCCGAGCCCCGACCACCACGCGCTCGGCGTACCCACCGAACCGGGTGCCGGCGAGCACCCGGTCGCCGACCGCGACGGAGTCGACGTCGGGTCCGACCGCCGTGACGTCGCCCGCGACCTCGTAGCCGACCACCATCGGCGGCCTGGGAGCCTCGGGGTAGAACCCGACCCGCGCCATGGTGTCGGCGAAGTTCACGCCGGCGGCGCGTACGTCGACGGCGACCTCGCCAGGCCCGGGTGGCTCCGGGTCGGGGCGGTCCTGGACCTGGAGGACCTCAAGGTCGCCGTGGCGGGTGATGACGACAGCGCGCATGGCCGGACGCTAGCCGCACCCGCACCGCGTCGGCGTCCTCCTACGGTCGGAACCCGCCCCGCGCGGATCGTCGCTCAGATCTCCGGCAGCTCCGGAAGCGGCCGGCTGCACAGCTTCTCCGCCGCGGCCTTGGTCATGCCGAACCCTCGCAGCACTCGGGCGGTCATCATGTCGGTGAGCGCCCCAGCGTCCGCGTCGGGATTGGCGTCGAGCAGCTGGAGCAGCCCGAGGAGCGCTCCCCCGGCCGACATGACCGCCAGGTCGGAGTCCTCGATGTCGAACCGCCCCGCAGCCACAGCCCCCTCGATGTCGTGGATCGCCCGGGGCCGCAGGCCCTCGTCGCGCAGCAGGATGCCGACGCCCTCGTTGAGCAGGACCCGCACCATCGCAGGGATCTGGCGCTGGAGCCGCCCGGTCAACCGGAAGCTGACGGCAAACACCTCGGCGGGGTCGTCGTAGCCCGCGACGAGCCCGTCGAGCGCGGCTCCATAGACCTGCAGCACCGCCTCGACCGCCGCCTCGAACAACGCCTCCTTGCTCTCGAAGTGGTTGTAGAAGCTGCCGAAGCCGACGTCTGCCGCGTCGGTGATCTGCTGGATCGACACGGCGGTCCGGCCGTCGGCGAGGAACTCCTGCGCGGCGGCGATGAGCGCTGCCCGGGTGCGCTCCCGACGACGGTCGACGCGAGTAGGCGTGGCAACGGGCTCGATCGTCATGACGCACATCATAACTGATGACTTCATCAGAATGTCTTGACAGAGGGATTCATCGTGACTGATGATTTCATCAGTTTCAGAGATGAGGTCGTCATGAGCGCAGCAGCACGGGTCCAGCGCACCGAGCACACCGTCCGGGTCGGACGTCGCGAGATCTTCGTGACGGAAGCGGGAGCGGGTGCGCCCGTCGTACTTCTCCACGGCGGCGGCGCCGGCGCGACCGGCGCGTCCAACTACAGCCGCAACATCGAGGTGCTCGCGGAGCACTTCCGGGTGATCGTCCCCGACATGCCCGGCTACGGACGGTCGACGAAGGACATCGACCACGAGGACCCCTTCGGGGACCTCGCTGCCGCGATCCGTGGGCTCCTCGACGAGCTCGGCATCGACAAGGCCCATCTGGTCGGCAACTCGTACGGCGGCGCTGCCGCGCTCCGGCTGGCCTTGGACCGGCCGGACAAGGTCGGCCGGCTGGTCCTGATGGGCCCCGGCGGCGTGGGCACCACCCGCGGCCTTCCGACCAAGGGACTCAGCACGCTGCTGTCCTACTACGGCGGCGAGGGGCCGACCCGCGCGAAGCTCGAGACGTTCATCCGCGACTACCTGGTCTACGACGGCGCGTCGGTGCCGGACGAGCTGATCGAGCTGCGCTACCAGGCCAGCATCCAGCCCGAGGTCGTCGCCAACCCGCCGCTGCGCCGGCCCTCGGGGCCCACAGCACTCCGCACCCTGATGCGGATGGACTTCACCCGCGACCGGCGGCTGGCGCAGGTCCAGGCTCCGACGCTGGTCGTCTGGGGAGCCGACGACAAGGTCAACCGGCCCTCCGGTGGACGCACCCTCGCCGCGACGATGCCCCACTGCGACCTCTACCTGGCCTCGAGGACCGGCCACTGGGTGCAGTGGGAGCGCGCCGAGCTCTTCAACTCCCTCGCGATCCGCCACCTCGATGAGGGCTGCCTGTCGTGAGCGTCTTCGGCAAGGTCCGGCTCGGCTACCTGGTCGTCGAGTCGCAGCGGTTCCGTGACTGGCGCCGGTTCGGCGCCGACGCGATCGGCCTCCACGTGGACGAGCTCACCGACGACGTGCTGCGGTTCCGTCTCGACGGCCGCGAGTGCCGGTTCCTCATCCAGCGCGGCCCGGCCGAGGACGTGATGGCCGTCGGCTGGCACGTCACCGACCACGACACCTTCGACCGCGTCGTGCGCCGGGTGACCGAGCGCGGCGTACCGATCCAGGAGGGCACGCCGGAGGAGGCCGCGCTCCGCGGTGTCGAGCGGCTGTGGCGCTTCGCCGGTCCCAAGGGGATCACGCAGGAGATCTTCACGACCGCTGTCGACTCCCCCAAACCGCTGCAGATGATCAGCTCCGGGTTCGTCACCGGTGACGGCGGCATGGGTCACGTTGCGCTCACCTCGCGCGACCCGGGCGGCATCCACCGCTACTACAACACGGTCTTCGACTCGCGCCTGTCGGACTACATCGACGAGAACATCAGCGGCCTGATCATGAAGATCCGCTTCCTGCGGGTCAACGAGCGCCACCACTCGGTGGCGGTGGCCAACATCCAGGGCCTCAGGATCGAGCCGATCCGCACCAAGGTGCAGCACGTCAACATCCAGGCGGCGACGCTCGAGGACATGGTCGGCGCGTACACCCGGGTCCGCGAGCTCGGCTTCACGATGGCGTGGTCGATCGGGCAGCACACGAACGACAAGGAGCTGTCGTTCTACTGCGCCACCCCGTCCGGGTTCGAGCTCGAGGTCGGCTGGAACCCGATCGTCCTCACGCCCGAGGTCGAGGCCGCGTGGCAGGTCGCCACGCACCAGGGCATCTCCGTCTGGGGCCACCGGCCGGTCGATCCCGGCATCTTCGACAAGCTCGGCCAGCTCCGCCAGGCCGCCCTCAACCTCCGTCGCCCGGAGATCACCGTCCCCGCGCTCAGCACCTCGTCCTTCGCAGGAGCAGCATCATGAACCAGTACGACGTCGCCGTGGTCGGTCTCGGCCCCACCGGCCTCACCCTCGCCCACCTGCTCGGCCGTCGCGGCCTCAGCGTCCTGGTGCTGGAGCGCGAGCCCGAGTTCTATGGCAACGCACGAGCCGTCTACACCGACGACGAAGCGCTGCGCGTGTTCCAGACGGCCGGGGTCGCCGACGCCATCCACGTCGACATGAACGTCGACTCCGCGGTGCAGTGGGTGAAGGCGAGCGGCGACGTGCTCATCCAGTTCCGCGAGACCCAGCGCCCGCTGTGGTGGCCCGTCGTGAACTTCCTTTACCAGCCCTACCTCGAGACCACCCTCGAGTCGCTCCTCACCCGGTACCCCGACGTCGAGCTGCGCCGCGGCCGGGAGGTCGTCGACTTCGCGCAGGACGACGCCGGCGTCACCGTCGTCCACGCGGCCGCGTCGGGTAGCCGCTACGGCCGGCAGGACAACGTCGTCGACGAGTCGACCCGCGAGACCGTGCGGGCGTCGTACCTCGTCGGCGCCGACGGCGGCCGCAGCGTCGTCCGCACCCGGCTCGGCATCGAGATGACCGGCAAGAGCTTCCCCGAGCGCTGGTTGGTCGTCGACCTCGAGGCGAAGCCAGGCACCGATGCCTTCCGGCACCTTCCCTACTTCGACTTCGTCTGCAACCCCGAGATGCCGACCGTGAGCTGCCCGCAGCCCGGCGCTCACCACAGGTTCGAGTTCGCGCTGACGGATGCGGACGACAAGGACCACTTCGAGTCCGACCAGACGGTCCGGCGCCTGATCGGCCGGTACGTCGACGTCGACCAGGTCGAGGTCAGGCGGCGACTCGTCTACACGTTCAACGCGCTCGTCGCGGACCGGTGGCGCGACGGCCGGGTCCTCCTCGCCGGCGATGCCGCCCACATGACGCCGCAGTTCGTCGGCCAGGGGATGAACGCCGGCGTCCGCGACGCCGACAACCTCTCCTGGAAGCTCGCAGCAGTGCTCCGCGGCGGTGCCGATGCGGCGCTCCTCGACACCTACGAGTCCGAGCGACGCCCGCACGCCAAGGCGATGATCGACTTCTCCGTCTTCAACAAGTCGCTGGTCTCGATCAAGAACCCGGTCGGCGCGAGCGCGCGCAACGCCGCGATGTGGACCGCCTTGCGCATCCCCGGGCTGGCCGGGTGGATCCGGCAGGCCGGCATGAAGCCCAAGCCGCGCTTCAAGAAGGGCACGTACGTCGGGCGCCCGCGGTCCGTGCGCGGCGCCGAGGGCACCTTGTCGCCACAACCGATGGTCCGGCGGTACGACGGACGGCCGGTGCGTCTCGACGACGCGCTCGGCACCGGGTGGTCGGTGATCGGGATCGGCGTCGATCCACGGGAGGGCCTCGACGTGGCGGCGTGGGCGCAGGTGGGCGCGACGTTCGCGACGGTCTTCTCGCCGGGCACCCGCCCGCAGGGCGCGGTCGGCGCCTGCGGCAACCGGGCCGGCCTCGTCGATGTCGAGGACACGAGCGGCGAGCTGACCCGGTGGCTGCGCCGGCACGGCATCCGTCGCGGGTCGGTCGTCGTGCTGCGACCCGACAAGTACGTCTTCGGCGCCACCAGGGACGGCGCCGCGCTCACCCGCGCGCTCGTCGACCAGCTCGGGCTCACCCCGGCCGCCGTTCCGGCCGGTCCGGTCCCGGCCGAGGTCGGGCTGTGAGCGCGCCCATGAACCGCCGCTCCTTGCTCGGCATGGCCGCGACCGGCGCGGCCGCGGCCGCCGTACCGATCGCACTCGCGACGGCTGCCCGCGCAGTGCCCGTCCTGACCGGTCCGCGCAACCGGATCGACGTTCACTGCCACCACATCCCCGACTTCTACCGGCAGTCGCTCGCCGAGCACGGCATCGACTCGGCGGGCGGGAAGGCGCTCCCGGCCTGGAGCCCGCAAGCGGCGGTCACCTTCATGAACCGGTTCGGCATCGCCGCCCAGGTGGTGTCGATCTCCGAGCCGGGCGTGGCCTACCTGCCGACCGCCACCCAGCGAGACGCGATGGCGCGCCGGATCAACGACTACACCTACGAGACGCTCATCAACGGCTCAGGCACGGTGGCCAAGCGGTTCGGCGGGTTCGCCGTACTGCCGCTCGGCGACCTCGACGACCCTGCCGAAATCGCCAACGCCCGCGCCGAGGCGACGCGTGCGATCAAGCAGCTCGGGTTCGACGGGGTCGGCCTCTTCAGCCAGTACCGCGGCGTCTACCTCGGCGACGACCGGCTCAAGCCGCTGATGAAGACGCTCAACCAGCTCGGCGCGATGGTCTTCGTGCACCCGGTGACGCCGGTGCACCCGGACCTCGGGCTGCCGGCGTTCCTCTTCGAGTTCCCCTTCGACACCACACGCGCGGCGGTGAACCTCAGCTACCACCGCACGTTCACGCTCTACCCGCGGATCCGCTGGCTGCTCGCGCACGCCGGCGGCACCCTGCCGTTCCTCGCCTACCGGACCTCGCTGCTGCAGTACGTCACGCCGATCATGCAGAACCTCGGGCTCGGCGTCCTCGACGAGCAGAACCTCGACTACGGGCGACTGTTCTACGACACCGCGCTGTCGCCGGCACCGTCCGCGATGATGTCGGTCCGCGAGGTGGCGCCGGTCTCCCACATCATGTTCGCCACGGACTGGCCGTTCTCGGCGCAGGTCTTCACCATCCCCGGGGACCCCGCTCCGCAGCTCAAGCGCTCCTTCGACAGCACCGAGCTCCGGCAGGTGCTGCACGGCAACGCCCTCACGCAGCTCCCCGCGCTCCGGAAGCGGTTGGGCGGATGAGCGCGCAGCAGGCGGCCGCGCGCCTCATCGCCGCGGCGGCGTGCGGTGTGCCGTGCGCGCCGGTGCGAGACCTCATCGGCGGCAGCGACGTGGAGGCCGCGTACGCGACCCAGCTGCTGGTCAACCGGGCCCGGATCCTTGGGGCGCGAGCATCGTGGGCCGCAAGATCGGGCTCACCTCGTCCGCCGTCCAGCAGCAGCTCGGTGTCGCCCAACCGGACTTCGGAGTGCTGTTCGACGACATGGACACGACCAGCCGCGCCGTTCCGATGTCGCGGCTCCTGCAGCCGAAGGCCGAGGCCGAGATCGCGTTCGTGCTCGGGGAGGACCTGTCGATCGCGTCCGCGCACGTCGCGCTGGAGATCGTCGACAGCCGGATCTCGGCGTGCGACATCTCGTTCGGCGACCCGCTGCGGCCGGGACAGGTCGTCCTGTCCGGCGCGCTCGGACCGATGACCGCTGTCGGCGCCGGGGACGTCGTCGAGACCACGATCTCCGGGGTCACGCTCACCGCTCGCTTCCCGGAGGACGCATGAACGCAAAGACCAAGGTCGCCGTCATCGGCTCCGGCAACATCGGCACCGCCGCGAGCTGATCGGCGGCCAGGAGGACATGATCGTGGACCTCGCCCTGGACCTGGTCAGCTCTCGATGAGCGCGCGCTTCTCGAGCTCAGCAGACGAGGTCGAGGCGATGCGTCCGCTCGTTGAAGGTGAACGACTCCCCTGCCCGCATGCCGTCGATGACCTGGCCGACCGGTGAGTCCGCGGAGATCCCCTCATAGCTGACCCCGTCGCACTCGAACGCGTCGGCGACGACTCCGAAGACGTAGTGGTCGCCGCCGAACGCCACGACCGCCCCGGGCTCGACGACGTCCTTGGGCCCGAAGTCGAGATCATCGATGGCGGCGAGGTCGGCACGCTGCTTGTCCTCGGCCGCTTCGAGCAGCTCGTGGAGCTCGCCGGCCGCGTCGGACTGGGAGAGGTCGTCGACGGAGTGCGACGCATCCTGGTCCAGCTCGGCGCCGGATTGCTCCGACGACGCGGCCTGGTCGGACGCACCGACCTGGGCGCTGATGTGAGCCTTCAGCGCATCCTTGACCCGCTGCTTCTCACTGGCATCCAGGTTCGCGGGCTCGGCCATGGTGCGCCCCTTCTCTCGGAGATCCTCGCCCTAGGTTGGCACGTCGGCGAGGCGCAGCACAGCCGCTAGCTCGCGCTCAGCCGGCGAATACTGCCGACACAGCGCGAGCTAGTGGCTCGGAAGGTCGACCGTCAGCGAGGCGAGCGGCTGGACGACGTCGGCCACGGTCCGGCCGGCGGCCATGACAGTGCCGTCGGGGCGCACCAGCGCCGCGCGGGCACGCCCACGGGTGAGCCAGTCGTGCAGCGGCTCGCCCGGGCTCGTCGGGAGCACGACCAGTCCGGGCTCGTCACCAGCCACGACGTCCGCCGTACCCGGCTGCGCGACGACCAGCACGCAGCGGCCTCCGGTCAGGTCGTCGAACCGCCGGCCGTCGACCGGCGCGTTCGGGCCGAGCGAGCCGGCCAGCCCCCGGCGTCCGCGACGACCGGCGACGAGCGCGCCCGCGCGCAGGGGGGCGTCGTGCTGTCCAGCACCCGGGCGCGGAACCCGGGGACCAGGTGCAGCCGCGGTGCGACGAGCCGCCTCAGCAGGTCGCCGGTGCGGCCACCGCGCGTCATCGCGGTGCCGACGACGATCGCCAGCCGGATCATCTGCGCCGTGTGCGGACGCCGCTCCTGCTCGTAGGTGTCGAGAACGACCGGGGCGAGGTGGCCCTGGAGCACGCCGGCCAGCTTCCACGCCAGGTTCGCAGCGTCCCGGAGCCCGGCACCCATCCCCTGCCCGATGAACGGCGGCGTCAGGTGCGCGGCGTCGCCGAGCAGGAAGACGTTGCGGTCCCGCCACCGGTCGGCGAGCTGGGCCCGGAAGGTGTACTCGGCCACCCGCACCAGCTCGAGGTCGGCCACCGGGACGGCGCCGGTCCACGGCCGGAGCAGGGGGTCCAGCACCGCGATGTCCTCGAAGTCCTGGCTGGTCTCGCCGTCCTTGAGCTGGAACTCCCAGCGGTAGCGCCGCTCGCTGATCCGCATGTACGTCGCCGCGCGGTCGGTGTCGCACACCTGGTGCACGCCCTCCCACTGACCGAGGTCGTGGTCGGTGTTGACGTCGACGACGAGCCAGCGCTGCTCGAACCGCAGGTCCTGCATGGTCGCGCCGATCGACCGGCGTACGACGCTGTTGGCGCCGTCGCACCCGAGGACGTACGTCGCCTCGATGGCCTCGGTCTCGCCCGTGGTCCGGTCCGTGAGGTCGACGCGCACGGGTCCGGCGGCCGACTGGTGGACCGCGGTGACGAGCACGTCCCCGCGGAAGGTCACCGACGGCTGGGCGCACAGGTTGGCCCGCAGCAGTGCCTCGAGCTCGGGCTGGTCGAACATGTTGGCCTGGGGGAAGCCGTGCCGGCCGGCGCCGCCGTCCCGCCGGAACTCGGCGAGCACCCGGTGCTCCGGGTCCATCAGCCGCAGGCCCTGCGAGGGCCGGGAGATGCGGGCGAACTCGTCGGCCAGGCCGAGCCGGGCGACGATCCGGTAGATCTCGTCGTCCAGGTGGACGGCGCGCGGCTGCGGGTAGACCGAGGCCCAGCGGTCCAGCACCAGCACCTCGACGCCGTACTGCGCCAGCAACGTCGCGGCGGTGACGCCGCTCGGGCCGGCGCCGACGACCACGACCGGCAGGACGTTGGAGGAGGACGACATGACGGCTCCGTGGTCAGCCGACGACGGGGCGGCGGTCGGCGGTGAGCTCGGTCAGCCGGTCCTGCATCGCGGACTCGACGCGCGTGGCGAAGGCCTCCGCGGACTCGCCGTCGGCGGGCGTCATGGCGGGCACGACGGCGGTGACGAGCTTGGTGGGGAGGGGCGCGTACGGGAGCATCCCGGCGATCCCGAGGTTGAGCCCCCACGGGAAGGTGAGGCTCACCGGCAGCGCCTTGACCCGCAACAGCTGGGGCAGCCGGAGCGCGCGGGCCAGCCGCTGGCCGTCGCTCAGCACGAGGAGGGACTCACCGGCACCGGCGGTGACGACCGGTACGACCGGCACGCCCTTGTCGATGGCCACCCGGGCGAAGCCGGACCGACCCGCGAACTTGATCCGGTTGCGCTCCCTCGTCGGCTTGGCAGCCTCGACGTCGCCTCCCGGGAACACCGCGACATGGCGGCCGGCAGCGAACGCCTCGTCGACCGCCGCCGCACTGCCCGGCACGCAACCGAGCGGCTCGATCAGCCCGCCCACACCGAGGGTCCATGCGACCTGGTGGACGAGGAACGTCGTCTGGCGAGGATCCCCGATGCGGTCCAGCGTCCGGGCGAGCGCCAACACGTTGAGGTCGAGGATCCCGCCGAAGCCGTGGTTGGAGACGATGAGCGCGGGCGTCTCGGGAAGCTGCGCATCGATCTGGACCTCGTGCCGGTGGTAGCGACGGAGGTACTCGTCGATGACCCGCAGCAGCACCGCGGGCGGCGCCGCGTCGTCGTACGCCGTCATCGTGCGCTCCTCAGGACCCACGGCACCGTGTAGCCGCCCAGTGCTTCCTTCAGCGCGATCTCGTCGACCGTCGACCGCGCATCGACGACCGCGACGACGCCGCCGTCACCGATCACCGCCGCCACGCCGCTGACGCCGTCGACACCGCGCAGCGCGCGGCTCAGCTCCTGCTGCGTCGCGTCGGCGCGCAGCGCCAGCTTGTAGGGCTTGCCGACGTCGGTGACGGGCAGCGCGTCCAGCACGTCGACCGACCTGGGTGCGGCGGCCGGCTCGGCGACCCGCGCCGCCGCCCACGCCTCGAGGTCGGCACCGGTGACCGTCGCGCCCGCGGCAACCGTCACGTAGGCGACCGGCACCTCACCCGCGTGGACGTCGGGTCGTCCGACGGCCGCGGCACCGGTCACGTCGGGGTGGGCGAGCAGGACGTCCTCGATCACGGCCGGGTCGATGTTGTGGCCGCCGCGGATGATCAGGTCCTTCGCGCGCCCGGTGAGGAAGACGAAGCCGTCCTCGTCGACCTGCGCCAGGTCACCGGTGTCGAGCCAGCCGTCGACCAGCTTGCCCAGGCCGTCGACCACCGGGCCGCCCGCGTCCCGGCCGGTGACGTAGCCCGGGAAGACCGTGGGTCCCTTGATCGCCAGCACGCCCACCTCGCCGGCGGGCAGGTCGGTCCACGAGCCGTCGGGCTCGACCCGGACGGCCTTGACCTGTTGGTACGGCATCCGCTGGCCGACCGACCCGGGGCGGTCCACCTGGAGGAAGCTCCGCACGGAGGCGCAGGTCGCCTCGGTCAGGCCGTAGCCCTCGAGCAGCCGCACGCCGGTGGCCCCCTCGAACGCCTCCCGGACCGCGGCCGGCAGCGCGCTCGCCCCGACCATCGCGCACCGCATGCTGGTGATGTCGGCGTCCACGGGGCACTGGGCCAGGACCTGGTAGACGGTGGGCACCGCGCTCATGGCGGAGATCCGGAAGTGCTCGACGATCCGCCAGAGCTCGCCGTACAGAGCGGGGTCGCGGTAGCCGGACGGTCCCGCCCAGACGACCCGCTGACCCCGCAGCAGCGGGGCCAGCAACGTGACGACGAGCGCGTTCACGTGGAACAGCGGCAGCGCTGCGAACACCACGGAGTCCTCGTCCAGCAGCGTGTTGGCCGCGATCATCCACGCGTCCGCCACCTCGTTGGCGTGGGTGTGCGCGGCGAGCTTCGGCACGCCGGTCGTCCCGCCGGTGTGGAACACCGCGGCGATGTCGGTCGCGACCGGCGGCGCACCGACGAAGTGGTCGCCCGGTTGTCCGGCGACGAGCCCGTCGAGCTGCGCGAGGTCGACCATCGCATCGACACCGATGCCGGAGGT
Organism: Nocardioides immobilis; assembly: GCF_003515065.1. GTDB lineage: Bacteria > Actinomycetota > Actinomycetes > Propionibacteriales > Nocardioidaceae > Nocardioides > Nocardioides immobilis. Next base: position 7,306 of record NZ_QXGH01000048.1, on the reverse strand, counting down.
GTCGACGCCCTCGCCGGCGACGAGGACCCGCGCTCCGGAGCGGGCCAGCAGCTCGGCGACGTGATCGGCCCGCAGGCCGGCGTTGACCGGCGCCGCGATCCCGGCGACCTGCGCGGCGAGCGTGGCGACCACCAGGTCCTCGCAGTTCGGCGAGAGCAGGCCGACCGCGTCGCCGCGTCGTACGCCCAGGCCGTGCAGGTGGTTGGCGACCCGGTTGACCCGGCCGAGCAGCTCGCCGAACGTGACGTCGGTGTGGTCGCGCCAGCGCGCCGCCTCTGGCAGCACCGAGAGCGCCGTGCGGTCCGGCCAGAGCGCGGCCGCCCGGCAGAGGACGTCGTACGTCGTCGCCGGCAGGCCCCGGTCGGCGAGCGGCACCGCCTCGATGAGGGGCAGGTCCTCGGGGCCGTCGTACCGCGGCCAGAGCTCGGCGGTCACGACGCGTAGCGCACGACGGTGCGCTGGGTGCCGAGGTCGATCGCCCCGTCGTCGGTCGCGACGCCGGCCTCGACGACGTCGCCGTCGTGGAGGTACTTCGGGTTGCCGGCCTGCCGCTTGAAGAACGCCTTCCACTTCACGTGCGCCGGGAGCAGGTTGCCGATGATCTCGATCGGCTTCGGCGGTGCGCTGAGGGCGGTGCCGACCGGGGTCCCGGTCAGCAGCAGGTCGCCGGCGTCGAGCCGCTGGAAGCCGGTGAGCGCCTGCAGTGCCTCAAGCGGCTGGAAGATCATGTCGCCCGCGACGACGGCATCCTGGCGGACCGCGCCGTTGACCTTGAGGGTGAGCCGCAGGTCGGCGAACCGCTTGAGCTCGTCGCCTTCGAGCAGCACCAGCGCCGGGCCGACGGGCGTGAACGTCGGGTAGGACTTGGCCTCGAAGAACTGCGTCTTCGGCAGCTGCAGGTCCCGGGCGCTGACGTCGTTGGTGACGACCAGGCCGGCGACGTACTCGCCGAGGTTGTCGGCGGTGATCGTGGTGCCGACCGGGACCGACTTCCCGAACACGATCCCGATCTCGACCTCGTAGTCGAGGAACCGCACGTGGCCGGGCCGGACGATGTCGTCGTCCGGCCCCGAGATCGAGCCGGACGTCTTGCGGAAGAACGTCAGCGGGGTGGTGTCGGGGTTCATGCCCGCATCGGCGACGTGCGAGCGGAAGTTCGTCATCTGCGCGACCACCCGGCACGGCGCGGTGACCGGTGAGACCAGAGCCAGGCTGTCGACGGGGACCGTCTCTGTTCCGGCGACCGCTGCGTCGATCGCGTCCCGGTCGGCGAGCAGCTCACCGGTGGTCGCGGCGGTCGTGTCGATCTTGCTGGCACTGCCGCCGGTCTGGACCCACCAGGCGTCGGCGGTGCGGAGGACGGTGATGCTCATGACGTGGCTACTTTCATCAGGCCGCGCAGGCGCGCGAGGTCGAACTCGTTGTCGTCGCGGAGCGCGGTCACCATTGACCTGAGCTCGCGCAGGGACTCGCGGCTGGGGCTGATCCCCATGAAGTCCTTGCTGGCGGGCGGCCCCCACTGGGCGAGCCCGGACGCGGTCAGCGGCGACCAGCCCGGCTCGAGCGTGTTGTCGAACCGGTCGCCGTCGGTGAAGTGCTCGACCAGGAAGCCGTCCGGGTCGCGCCAGTAGTCGAAGATCTGGCTGCCCTCGATGTGCCGCCCGATCCCCCAGGACCGGTAGTAGCCCTGCTCGCGGAGGTGCTCCCCGCCTGCGGCGAGCGCGTCGAGGTCCGAGACCTGGTACGCCGAGTGCACGTAGCGGTCCCGCGGGCCCAGGGTCATCGCCAGCGTGTGGTGGTCGGCCGGCTCCGAGCCGCGGTCGCAGCGGATGAAGCTCATCGTCGGGCCGCGCTCGCGCTGCCCGTCGAAGTACTTGAAGTCGCTGACGATCAGGCCGAGGTGCTGGAGGTACCAGTCGAGGCTCTCGCGGTACTTCGTGCTCTGGAGCACGACGTGCCCGAGCCGCTCGACCAGGGCCGGCGCTCGCGGCGGTCGCTGCGTGTCGTTGGTGCGGCGCAGCTCGCCGCCCGTGTTGAACGTGAGCGCCGGCTGGGTCTCGAGCGCGGGCAGCGCGTGCATCCCGCTGACCACCCTGACCCCGGCACCGTCGGGCGCGGTCAGGTCGACGACGGCTCCGCCGATGCTCTCCGGCAGGTTCGTCACCCGGGTTCCGGTCGCGTCCGCGAGCCGGAGCAGGTCGGCGTCGTCGGACGCCTGGAAGGCCGCGCCGGCGTACCGGGACTTCGGCCCGCGCCGGATGATCACGCACGGAGCTCCGGCGTACGCACCGCGGAGCTGGAGCTCGTCGGCGCTGCGGGCGGCCGTGGCGAAGCCGAAGGCGTGGGCGAACAGCTCAGCACGGTCGAGGTCCGGCTTCTCGAACTCCAGCCAGGCCAGGTCGGCGACCTTGATCACCGGGTTCTCCGCACGTCCGGGGTGCTCGCCGGAGAGCGCGCCCTGCTCGCTGTGCAGGTCGTTGTGCGTGCCGTGGTGAGTGTCTGCTCCCATCACCGGCTCCTCTCGTTGTTGACGATATCGTCAGTTATGGCGATATCGTCTGTCAATAGTTTCTGACGAATTCGTCAGATATGACGGCGAGCAGGTACGCTTCGCCCGGAGCAGGACGGGAGACGTCGTGAGCGAGCAAGCAGCCAGCCGGTTGGACCGTCGCCGCGCCCGCACCCGCGCGGCCCTGATCGGAGCGGCCCAGGAGCTGCTGGCCGAGGACCGGACCAACGTGAGCGTCCTCGAGATCACCCAGGCGGCCGACGTGGGGCTCGGCAGCTTCTACAACCACTTCGACAGCAAGGAAGAGCTCTTCCAGGCTGCCGTCGACCAGGTCCTCGAGGCGCACGGCGAGCTGATGGACCGGGTGACCGAGGGCATCGACGACCCGGCCGAGGTGTTCGCCCGCGCGTTCCGGCTGACCGGCCGGCTCCACCGGCGGCTCCCCGGCGCGAGCCGGGTCATGCTGCACCACGGCCCGGAGCTGATCATGTCCGACCACGGCCTCGCGCCGCGGGCGTTGCGTGACATCAAGGCGGCCCTGGAGGCCGGGCGCTTCACGACCGCCGACCCCGAGCTCGCGCTCGTCGCCGCCGGCGGGGCGGTGCTCGCACTCGGACAGCTGCTGCACGACCAGCCCGACCGCGACGAGGCCGCGTCCGCCGACGCGCTCACCGCCGACCTGCTGCGGATGTTCGGCCTCGATGCCGCGGAGGCGGAGGAGATCTGCCGGCGCCCCCTGCCGGACCTCGACGAGCTGATCGCGCCGGCGAGCGACGCGTAGGAGCACTCAGCCCGCGGTGCCTTCCGGCAGCGGCACGCTCACCAGCTCCTTGGCCTCGTCGCCGGCGACCCCGAGCGAGCGCAGCACCAGCTCGGCCGCGCCGGCGCCGGCCTCGCGCCAGCCCTGGTGACCTTCGAGCACCATCCACATCGCGCCGATCACCGTGCCCATGAGCATCGAGGCGATGCTCAGCTCACTGCCGGGAGGAACGGCGTAGCGGCCTGCCGCGATGCCCTTGGCCAGATCCTGCATGGGCGGGCCGCTGAGGATCTCGCGCAGCGTCTCGTCGGCAAGCCCGAACCGGACCATGAACCGCCCGAAGGAAGGATCGTCGTGGGCCATCCGAACCAGCAGCCGGGTGCCGGTGGCGAGCCGCGCGGGCGGGTCGGTGATGCCAGCAGCGTCCATCACCTGCACGTTCTGGACATGAATCGCAGCAGCCAGGTCGAGGCGGACCCGTTCATAGAGCGACTCGATCGACCCGACGTTGCGGTAGAGCGTGCCCCGCGCGACGCCGGCCTCGGTCGCGAGATCGCTGATGGTCACGTCGGCACTGCCGCGCTCGGCGAAGAGCCGGATCGCCGCGGATCTGATCCGCTGCTCGGTGCCGTTCATGGGCACAACCTAGATCACATCGCCTCGTTTGGAACACTATTGACTAATATTGAACACTGTGGCCCACCAGGTGACGCCCACCGGCGGCTACGGCATGAACACCGGCGTCGGCGACGCCGTCGGCCTCGGCTGGGCGCTCGCCGCGCAGCTCCAGGGCTGGGGCGATCCGGGCCTGCTCACGGCGTACGCCGACGAGCGGCGCGCCGTCGCCCTCCGCAACCGGGTAGCCGCGGCCCGCCACGCCGCGGTCCGCGGAGCGATCATGAGCAGCAAGTGGGCGGAGATGCACAGCGAGCGCTGGTACGGCGACCGCACCCGGGCCCGGCTCGGCCGGGAGATCCGGGACCTCGGCAACCTGGAGAACGAGGCGCTCGGCATCGAGATCGGCTACCGGTACGACGAGTCGCCCGTCGTCGTACCCGAGCCCGAAGGGGAGCCGCCCGCGCTGCGGATGGACGAGTACGTCCCCAGCACCTGGCCCGGGTCCCGGCCCCCCAGCCTGCACCTGGCCGACGGCCGGGCGATCTTCGACCTGTTCGGTCGCGGGTTCACGCTCCTGCGGTTCGCCGACCACGACGTCGACGGACTGGTCGCGATGGCCGCCCGGCGCGGCGTACCCCTCGACGTGGTCGACGTCCGTGACCCCCACGCCCGCGCGCTCTACGAGCGCGACCTCGTGCTCATCCGCCCCGACCAGCACGTCGCCTGGCGCGGCGCTGGAGCGCCCGCCGACCCGCTCGCCGTCATCGACCGCGTCCGCGGCGCCCATCCGACCCCCTCACGAAGGAAAGCCACATGAACACCACCCTCTGGGTCCTCCAGGTCCTGCTCGCCGCCGTCTTCCTCGCCGCCGGCCTGCTCAAGCTGAGCCGGCCGATCGACGACCTCGCCCCGATCGTCGGCGACTGGGTCCACCACGTCCCCGCCCCGCTCGTCCGCACCATCGCGGCGCTCGAGGTCGCGGCCGCGATCGGCCTGGTGGTCCCCGCTGCGGCGGACGTCCTCCCCTGGCTGGTCGGCGCCGCCGCGGCCGGGCTCGTGCTGGTGATGGTCGGCGCGGTCGCCACCCACCTCAAGCAGGGAGAGGTGCCGAAGGTCGGCCTCAACGTCGGGCTGGCCGTGCTCGCCGGCCTGGTGGCCTGGGGACGGCTCGGCCCCTTCGCCTTCTGAGGACGCTTGCCGGGCTACGCGCCCCGCATCCGCTCGGCACGGTCCTTCACCTCGGCCCAGGGGAACCGCTGCCGGAGCGTCGCGCCACTGGGCGCGTCCTCCTGCGCCTTGGCCCACGCGCTGTAGTCGGCGAACGTCCCCGTGCTTCCCGGCGAGCCGAGGTAGGTGGCGACTATGGCGACGACCTCGTCGTCCGACCAGCGCCGGCTCGTCGAGCGGGTCGTGTTGGTCGCGACGTCCGCACGGGAACACGCCTGCGTCCACGACCCGAACCGGCGGATCACCAGCGCCGGGGAGGCGGCGTCGCGGGCGCGCTGCCAGGCGTCGTAGGCACCGACGGTCAGCGGCTCGCCGAGCTCGGCCGCCGCGGCCGCCAGGCCGGCGACGAGCTCTTGGTCGCTGAAGTCGGGGGCTCGCACCCTGCCGGTCACTCCTGACCCCGGATGGCGGCGGCCACCGCGCCCGGTACGTCGGGGTGGAACACGCTCGGGATGATGAAGCTGGCGTGCAGCTCCTCGTCGGTCACCACCCTGGCGATCGCGTGGGCGGCCCGCAGCAGCATGTCGGTGGTGACCTCGGACGCGCGGGCGTCGAGCAGACCGCGGAAGACGCCGGGGAACGCAAGCACGTTGTTGATCTGGTTGGGATAGTCCGAGCGACCGGACGCGACCACGGCCGCGTACTTCGCCGCGTCGGCGGGATCGACCTCCGGGTCGGGGTTGGCGAGCGCGAAGACGACCGCGCCCTCGGCCATCTCCTGGATCCACTCGGGCTGGAGCACGCCGGGCCCGCTGACGCCGATGAACACGTCGGCGCCCCGGAGCCCGTCCTGGAGGGTGCCGCGGACGTTGCGGGGGTTGGTGATCGACGCCAGCTCGCGCTTCGCGGGCGGCAGCGAGGTGTCGTCGGTCGACAGCAGGCCCTCGCGGTCCCAGACGATGACGTCCTCGGCCCCGTCGGCCAGCAGGAGGGCGACGATCGCCGAGCCGGCGGCGCCACCCCCGGCGACGACGATGCGGGCGGCCGACAGCGACTTGCGGACGACCCGCAGCGCGTTGTGGAGCGCGGCGAGGACGACGATCGCCGTACCGTGCTGGTCGTCGTGGAACACCGGGATGTCGAGCGACTCCCGGAGCCGGCGCTCGACCTCGAAGCAGCGCGGCGCGGCGATGTCCTCGAGGTTGATGCCCCCGAAGCCGGGCGCGATCATCTCGACCGCGCGGACGATCTCGTCGACGTCCTGGCTCGCCAGGCAGATCGGCCAGGCGTCGATGTTGGCGAAGCGCTTGAAGAGCGCGGCCTTGCCCTCCATCACCGGCAACGCGGCGCCGGGGCCGATGTTGCCGAGGCCGAGGACGGCCGAGCCGTCGGTCACGACTGCCACCGAGTTGCCCTTGATGGTCAGCTTGGCGACGTCCTCCGGGTGCTTGTGCAGCGCCATGCTGACCCGGCCGACTCCCGGCGTGTAGGCCATCGCCAGGTCGTCGCGGTTCTTCAGCGGGACCTTGCTGGTGACCTGGATCTTGCCGCCCAGGTGCAGCAGGAACGTGCGGTCGGAGACCTTGTGGACCTGCACCCCCTCGAGCTGCTCGACCGCCTGGACCAGCCGCTCGCTGTGGTCGGAGTCGGTGGCGCTGCAGGTCACGTCGAGGACCAGCCGGTCGTGACGCGACTCCGCGACGTCCATCGCCGTGGTGATGCCCCCCGCCTCGGCGATCGTGGTCGCCACCTTGCCCACGACGGCGAAGTCGGGCTCGGCGTAGAGACGCATGGTGATGGAGTACGACGAAGGCGTGACACTCATGCGCCTACCTAAGACCCCTCCGTGGGATACCCACAAGTAGCCGTCTTGGCCTGGCCGTTGTGGTCGTTGATTTCGCGAGGAACGTGGCGCGGGTCACCCGCCGCCCGCCTCCTCCCCGATCCCGCGCTGCTCGTGTGAGCCGCTTGCCCGCCTGAATCGACCCACGTCCGCCGAGCTTGTCGAGGCGCCGCACCGCCGCTGACGGAGGTGCGAGGTCGCGCTGGCTGCCGCTGGCTAAGGTGCGACGAGCGCAGCGAGGAGCCTCGAAACCAAGGCGAAGAATCGTGAAGAACCTCGCCATGTGATGTCTCAGGACAGCGGTGACTGTTCTGCATCAGGACATCGGTGACACTCCATGTCTCAGGACTTCGGTGACGTTTGGTTGGATCGTGGGCGTTGGCCGCGGGGTTGGCCGTTGCCGACGTAG
>NZ_QXGH01000012.1 GCF_003515065.1 Nocardioides immobilis | reverse complement strand
CACCACCAGCCCGGACAACTCCCGGGGCACATCTCCGTCGACGGTCACGAGCGGTGAACCTAGCCATCACCGCGCAACCCCACACGCACCGCCGGCAAGACCCACCCGGTAGTTCGGTCAACAGGTCAGTCTTGACCCGATCGCCGGCCGGCTTCTGCAACTTCGACGGCGCGACGACCTCGCACCGGATCCCGGCCGACCTCAGGTGGCGGTAGAGCCCGAAGCCTGTCGGGCCCGCTTCATAGGCCACCGCCACTGGGCCGGGAAGATCGGTAATCCAGGATCGGATGTGGTCGAAAGAGGGGGTCAGCTTGCTCTGGAACAACTCGCCTGTCACGCCATCGATCGCCGCTGCAGCGACCGACCTTGCGTGCACATCGAGCCCAACACTCGTACGCTCGGTAAACACCGGGGCCTCCCACAATTGTCGGATAGGCCGAGCAGGCAGCCCCTGCTCGGTAACCCACGAATCTTGTGAGTGAGGCCCCGGCCCGCAACCCCGTCAAAAGCGACGGCGTCACGTCATACCGTCTAGCTGTCCGCGGCTGCACGACGAGGTAGGCCTAGGCCCACCATGGTCGGCGGTCCAGCACCATCGTCCGGACCGGCACCGCTTCCTAGCGTCGTCGTCATGACAACTGACACCACCACCCCCGCCCTGGCCGTCCTCGGACTCGGCCACCAGTACGGCGACGGCCCGACCGCGGTCCGCGCCCTCGACCACGTCGACCTCGCCTTCGCCCCCGGCACCTTCACCGCGGTGATGGGGCCATCGGGCTCCGGCAAGTCGACCTTCCTCACCTGCGCCGGCGCGCTCGAGCGCCCGACCACCGGCACCGTGCTCGTCGCGGGCCAGGACGTCTCGGCGCTCGGGGAGGACGACCGCACCCGGCTCCGCCGGGAACGCATCGGCTTCGTCTTCCAGTCCTTCCACCTGCTTCCCTACCTGACCGCGGAGCAGAACGTCGCGCTCCCCCTCCGGCTCGCCGGGCACCGCCTCACCCGGGGCAACCGGGTCCGGGTCCGGGCGCTGCTCGGCCAGGTCGGCCTGGAGGGGCGTCACGACCGGCTCCCGTCGGAGCTCTCCGGCGGCCAGCAGCAGCGGGTCGCGATCGCCCGCGCCCTGGTCACGTCCCCCGCCGTCGTCCTCGCCGACGAGCCCACCGGCGCCCTCGACTCCCGCACCGCGGCGGAGGTGCTCACCCTGCTCCGCAGCTGCGTCGACGAGCTCGGCCAGACGATCGTGATGGTGACCCACGACCCGGTGGCGGCGTCGTACGCCGACCGGGTCGCGTTCCTCGTCGACGGCCGGGTGGCCGGGTGGATGGACGCCCCCACCGCCGACGCCGTCGCCGGTCAGCTCGCCCACCTCGACGAGCTGGCGGTCGCGCGATGAACACCCTGGCCTGGGCGTCCCTTCGCCACCGCCCGACGGCGTTCGTCGCCACGTTCCTCGCGGTGCTGCTGGGCACCGCGATGATCGGATCCTTCGCCACCCTGCTCGAGACCGCCGGCGGCCCGGTGTCGACAGCCGACGAGGAGACCCTCACCATCATGGGTGCCGTCGTCGGCGGGTGGGGATCGGCGATCGTGCTGTTCTCCGTCGCGTCGACGCTGGCCGTCACGGTGCGCCAGCGCGAGACCGAGGTCGGGCTGCTCCGCGCGATCGGCGCCACGCCACGACAGGCCCGCCGGCTGATCCGCGCCGAGGCACTGCTGGTCACCGTCCTCGCGGCGATCGGTGGCGCGCTGGTCGCTGCCGTCGGCGGTCGCGCACTGCTGGCCCTGCTGCGGAGCGGCGACCTGGTCTCCGCCGAAATAGCGTACGGCGGCGGGCCGGCCTCGCTCGCCGCTGCGGCCTGCCTCGTCGTGGCCACCGCGACGGTCGCCGCTGCGGTCACCGCGCGCCGCGCGACCCGCGGCCCGGCCACGGTGGTGCTGCGCGAGTCCGGCATCGACACCGGTCGGATGCGCTGGTGGCGCGTCGCGGCGGGCGTCGTGCTCGTCGGCTACGGCCTGGCCATGGCTGCTGTCACGATCACCGTCACCGCGGACTCCGAGGACCCGTACGCGGCCATGCAGACGGCGGGCGCGAGCTCGATCCTGGTCGGCGTCGGCCTGGCACTGTTCGCACCCGTGCTGCTCCGGCTCATGTCCGCGCCGGCCCGGACGGCACTGGGGCGGAGCGCGAGCGGCCACCTGGCGTCGTACAACGTCGCACGGCGCTCGCACCTGCTGGCCAGCGTGCTCGCTCCCGTCATCGTGCTGACCTCCTCGGCGATCGGCACCCTGATGCTGGTCGGCATCGACGGCCGCACCCTCGAGGGCACGGTCGAGGGAGCCGAGACGATCAACCTCCTCAACAACGTGGTGGTCGGCATGATCGCGCTGTTCGCGGCGATCATGGTCGTCAACGCGATCGCCGCCGCGATCAGCCATCGGCGGAGCGAGCTGCGGCGACTGTGGCTGGTCGGCGCGACGCCGGCGGAGGTCGAGCGGTCGGTGGTCACCGAGGCAGCGATCGTCGCGGCGGTCGGCGTGCTCGTCGGCGCCGTCGCGTCGCTGGCGACGATCATGCCGTTCGCGATCGCCCGGGACGAGGGCCCGGTGCCGGACGGACAGCTCTGGCTGCCCCCGCTGCTCGTGGTCGGCGTCGTCGCGCTGACCCTGACCGCCGCCCGGGGAGCGGTGCGCCCCGCGCTCCGGCAGGCGGTCCACGCCGGGGCGACCGGGCGATGACAGACTCGCTCGTCATGAGCACCCTGCTCACCCCCATCCCGGCGCTCCGCCCGGTCCCGGTCGACCGCGACGCCGCGGTCGGCCGGCTCCGGCTGACGCTCGTCGGCGCGGGACAGGCGCTGCTGGGGATCCCGGTGGGCCTCGTCGTCGGGATCCTCTGGCTGGTCGCCCTGCCGCTCACGCTGGCCGTGGTCGGCATCCTGATCGCGCTGCTCGCGGTCCCGGCCGGTCGGGCGCTGGCCGGCGTGCACCGGCGGATCGCCGGCGACCTGCTCGACGACCGGATCGACAGCGGCTACCTCCCGGGCGAAGGGCGCACCGCCGTCGGCCTGCTCCTCCTGTGGCTGCGCGACCCCGCGCGCTGGCGCGACTTCGCGCACCTGTGGTTCTCGGCGACGGGCGGGTTCGTGCTCTCCGGGCTCCCCGCGCTGCTGCTGACCGCGCCGGTCGCGCACGTGACGATCTTCGTGGTCGATCCGAACATCGGCTGGACGTTCCTGCTGTTCCTGTCCGGGCCGATGCTGCTGACGTGGTGGCTGGTCACACCGGCCCTGGTCCGGGCCCGGGCACTGGCCGACCGCGGGATCCTCGGGCACTCCCGGGTCGCCGAGCTCGAGGAGCGGGTCGCCGCGGTCGAGGAGACCCGGACCGAGTCACTCGACCACCAGGCGGCCGAGATCCGGCGGATCGAGCGCGACCTGCACGACGGCGCCCAGGCCCGGATCGCGGCGGTGGGCATGAACGTCGGGCTGGCCGAGAAGCTGATCGGCACCGATCCGGAGACGGCGGCCGCGCTGCTCCGGGAGGCCCGGGAGACGACCCTCGGGGCGCTCGAGGACCTGCGCTCCGTCGTACGAGGGATCCACCCGCCGGCGCTCGCCGACCGCGGCCTCGCCGGCGCGGTCCAGGCCCTGGCCCTGCCGATCCCGATCCCGGTGACCGTGGCGATCTCGGTGCCCCCGCTCCCGCCGCCGGTGGAGTCGGCGGCGTACTTCGCGATCGCCGAGTGCCTCGCCAACGTGGTCAAGCACGCGCAGGCGACCCGGGCCTGGGTGACCGCGCGGCACGACGGCGATCGGCTGCAGGTGGTCGTCGGCGACGACGGCATCGGTGGCGCGGCGGCCGACGGCGGCGGTCTGGGCGGGGTCGCCCGCCGGCTCGCCGCCTTCGACGGCACGATGGCCGTCGACAGTCCCCTGGGTGGGCCGACGACGGTCCGGATGGAGGTGCCGTGCCCGGCAGCATGAGTACGACGCCTCGGCTCCGTGCCGTGCTCGCCGAGGACCAGGCCCTGCTGCGCGCGGGACTGACGCGGATCCTCGAGGCGGGCGGCATCGAGGTGGTCGAGGCGGTCGACAACGCGCCCGGCCTCGCTCGCGCCCTCGACCGCGACGACCTGGACGTCGCGATCGTCGACGTACGGCTCCCGCCGACGTTCACCACCGAGGGCCTCGAGGCGGCCGTCGCGGCGCGGGACCGCCGGCCCGGTCTGCCGGTCCTGGTCCTCAGCCAGTTCGTCGAGGCGCTCTACGCCCGGGACCTGCTGGCCAGTGGCGCCGGCGCCGTCGGCTACCTCCTCAAGGACCGGGTCGCCGACGTCGATGCCTTCCTCGAGAGCGTGGAGCGGGTCGCCGCGGGCGGCACCGTGCTCGACCCCGAGGTGGTGGCGGCGCTCGTGAGCGGCGCGGCCCGCCCGCGGCCGCTGGCGCGCCTCACCGCCCGCGAGCAGGAGGTGCTCGCCCTGATGGCCGAGGGACGCTCCAACGCGGCCATCGCGACCCGCATGTTCGTCACCGAGAAGGCGGTCGGGAAGCACACCAACAACATCTTCGCGAAGCTCGACCTGCCCCCGGCGCCCGACGACAACCGCCGGGTGCTCGCGGTACTCGCCTGGCTCGACGGGTCGTGAAATGACCGAGGGCCCCGGATCGCTCCGGGGCCCTCGACTCAGAAATCAGAACAGATCATCAGTCCTGTTGCAGGATCGCGAGGATCCGCAGCAGGTTGGTGTAGATCCAGACCAGGCTCACGGTGAGCGCGAACGCCGCACGCCACGACTCCAGGGCAGGGATGCCGTTGCGGATGCCCTGCTCGATGAAGTCGAAGTCCAGGATCAGCATGAACACACCGAGCACCAGGCCGGCGACGGCGAAGAGCAGGCCGAGAGCGCCGTTGTCGTACAGCCCGATGCCGACTCCGGCGAGGCTGAGCCCGAGCTCCAGGAAGCTCAGCGCGACCATGCCGAACATCGCGGCGATCACGAACGTGCGGAACTTGTTGCCCACCTGGATGTTGAAGAACTTGTACGCCGCCAGCGTGCCGGCGAACGCGGCGAACGTGCCGAGGACGGCCTGGACGACGATGCCGCCGTAGTCGGAGTTCGCGCCGTACACCGCGTCGTACAGCTTGCTGAGGGCGCCGAGGGCGACGCCTTCGAGGATCGCGAACGCGATGACCAGCGGCGGGCTGACGACGCGCTTGAACGAGTTGACCATCGACAGCGCGAAGGCACCGAGGCTGCCGATCAGGAGGGCGGCCGTGAGAGCCGGGATGGCGCCCTCGGGGTCGTTGGTGATGTCACCGGTGAGGATCCAGGTCGCCGCAGCGGCCAGGACGACCACGCCGAGGGTGATCGCGGTCGACTGGACGACAGTGTCGATCGTCATCCGGCCCGCGGTCGGCGGGGCGGTGGGCGGGGCGTAGCCCTCGCCGCCGTCGTGCGGCGATGGCGCGTATCCCGGGTACGACGTCTGGCCGTACGGCGAGGACTGCTTGAACTCCTCCGACCGACGGAACACGGGGTTGTTGCTCTGCATGGTCTCCTCCGAAGGGATTCCTGAGTAGGTGACTACCAGTCTAGGCAGTCAGATACCCGAACAACGCTCTGAGACCCCCGGACGTTCCCGCTCAGGGGCCGGCAATGGTCACGATGACCGGCCCGTCGGTGCCATCAGGGGTCGGTGTGACGTGCACCATCCGCCCCGGCTGCCGTACGGCGGTGCCCCCGGTGACCCGGATCCGGTAGCCGGACGGGTAGTGCAGCGGGCTGACGAAGATCTCCGTCGGGGCCGTGACCCGCGGGTCGGGGCGGTAGCGGAGCCGGAAGTCGCCGGTGTCGGCGTCGAACGACATCTCCTTCGGGACGCCCGCCACGGCCTGCGCGTAGGTGCGCACCAGCCGCCGCAGCTTCTCCGTCTTGACGGTCGTCAGGTCGGCGTCGTCGGCGAACATGCCCTGGGCGTCGTCAGCCGTGGTCGGGTCGTCCCAGCGCTTGTAGGCCCAGTGCAGCCAGCCCATCAGGTGCTCGTCGGCGACCGCGGCATCGATCTCGATCGCCCGGACGTTGTCGGTCGCGCCCCACTCGCTCATCATCGGCACCGCGTTGATGTGGGCGGACTGCTCGAGCGCGTGCGCGTTGCGGTCGCGGCTGAACTCCCAGCACTTCTCCACGTCACCGAATGGCAGCCCCTGCGACTCCAGGAACACCTCCGGGCAGTAGTTGTGCCACGACAGACCGAGCTTCCGCTCTCCCGCCATCGGCTCGAGGAATGTCGGGATCTTCTGGCCGCCGGAGAACTGCTGTGGCTCCCACCAGACGACGTTGCGGCGGTCGATCGCGCGGATGGCGGCGGTCGCCCGCTCGTACGCCGGCTGCAGCTCGTTCACGTACGACGCCTTGCAGCCGGACGTGAGGCAGGTCGGCCACTCCAGGCCCATCCAAGGCTCGTTGATCAGGTCGTAGCCCATCAGGTACGGCTGCGCCCGCCACCAGCGAGCGGCCACCTCCCAGGCGCCGACCCAGCCGTCGAGCAGCCCGTGCTTGTTGGCCCAGAACTGGTCGAACACCGTGGACGTCTCGGGCGTCCAGTAGCCGAGCGGGAACGGCGCCGTGACCGGTGGGAGCAGGTTGTACGGCGCCGGGCGGATCATCGCCCAGTCCGGCACTCCCTCGCCGCCGTACGTCTCGTGCCACATGTCCTGGTGGGCGTCGAGCTGCATCCAGATCCCCTGCCCGGCCAGCAGGTCCATCACCCGCTGCCACCGGTCGCGGTAGCCCGGGTCACCCACGCCCGCCTGCTCCGGCGTGATGCCTGCCCACAGCGTGCCGAGCCGGACCCCGTTGAACCCGTAGCGCTTGAGCCAGCGCGCGTCGGCCGCCGTGAAGCCGGCCGCCGTCGCCGGAGGGGCGTACGGCGCCCGCTTCCACACCAGGTTGAAGCCGTGCACGATCACGACCCGGCCGTGCTGGTCGACCAGCCACCGCCCCCGGCGTCGCAGCTGCACCGACGGGTCGAGAGCGGTCTGCGTCGAGACCACGACCCCCGTGCGGGCTTGCGGGGGTCCGCTCCGCACCGCCTCGGCGCCCGGCGCGATGCCCACGAGGAGCGCAGCGACGACCAGCCCGATAGAACACGTTCTACGTCGGCTCACGTCAGGACAACGAGGCGAGCACGAGAAGGTGACTACTGGCGGCGCCGCAGCCGGACGATGCTGTCGCGGACCCGCATCAGGCCGTCCTCGGTCTCCTGCTCACGAACAGGGGAGTCCACCACCTCGACCTCCCAGTCGTCGGACGACCCACCCTCGACCCCGAGGGCCGCGAGCACCTGCTCGGGCGGGAACAACAGGCCCGGTCCGTGCGGCCGGCGCGCGCCGGTCTCGACGTCGTCGGGGTGGTGGCCGACGACGAGCAGCCGCCCACCGGGCGCGACGGCAGCGGCGATCCGCTGGTAGACCTCGTCGAAGTCCTCGCGCGGCACGTGCATGAACTGCGCGGACACCAGGTCGAAGCCCTCGGAGTGGCGGGGCTTCCGCGGCGGGTGACCCGCGAGCACGTCGTACTCCCCCACCTTGACCCGGTCGTCGACTTCGCGCTCGATGGCGTGCTGCGCCGTCCGGTCGAGCGCCACCCGGGACACGTCCATCGCGGTGACCTCCCAGCCCTGCTCGGCGAGCCAGATCGCGTCCGCCCCCTCCCCGCAGCCGATGTCGCACGCCCGGCCGGGCGTCAGGTCGGCGGTCTGCTCGACCAGCCGCTGGTTCGGCCGGCCGCTCCAGACCCGCTCGCTCCCGCCGTACCGCTCGTCCCAGAACTCGCGGGTGAGTGCCTGGCGCAGCTCCTCCAACGTCGCGTCGTGCGCGTGATCATGGTCGTGATGCTTCATGCCGCCCACTCTGCCGGTTCAGGTCGACCTGAAGGCAAGTCCTGCTGGTGCCCCCGCTGGGAGTCGAACCCAGACTGTGAGCGCTTTTAAGGCGCTTTCCTCTGCCAGTTGGGATACAGGGGCGAGTACGGCGTGGTTCGGCAAGTCTGGGTCATAAGTACGTCTGACGCGGGTGTACGGCGTGCGCGCCGGCCACCCGGTCGAGGAACAGCAGCCCCTCGCAGTGGTCCATCTCGTGCTGGAGGGCGCGGGCCTCGAACGCGTCGGTGGCGATGGTGACCTGCTCGCCGGTGCCCGGCAGCTGCCCGGTGAGGACCAGCCGGCTCGCGCGCTTCACGTCCCCGGTGAAGTCGGGGACGCTCATGCAGCCCTCGCGGGCGCGGTCGTTGCGGCTCGCCTCGACGACCTCGGCGTTGCAGAGCACGAAGGTGCCGTGGTGGGTGCGCGCCTTGGGGTGCGCCGACACGTCGACGCAGAAGATCCGGGCGGCGACGCCGACCTGTTGCGCCGCCAGCCCGACGCAACCGGGGCTCACCCGCATCGTCGCGACCAGGTCGGCTGCCAGCCGGACCCACTCGGCCGCGGTCGGGTCGATCGACTCACCTGCCGTCCCGAGCACCGGGTGCGGAGCCCGGACGACCTCCAGGACGCGGCCCTCGAGACCGAGCTCGGCCTCGGTCCAGGAGGCCAGCCGGTCGCTGTCGGCGCGCTGAAGGTTCACAGGTCGTCGGCCTCGACCGCCCGCAGGGTGGCGGTGACCCCGACCTGCTGAGCGGCCGCCTTGATAGCCGACCCGACTGCGTTGCTGTCCGCGCCCGCCGGGAGGTCGAGCTCGGCCACCAGCAGGTAGAGGTCGCCGGACAGGCGGGTCGTCAGGTCGGTGATGTTGCCGCCGGCAGCGGCGACCTCCCGGACGACGGCGGACACGATGCCGGGCCGGTCGCCGCCGTGCACCGTCAGCACCCAGGAGGTGCCGCCGGTGGTGGGCGTCGGCTCGTCGGTCACCGGGCGCACGGCCACGTCGAGGTCGCCGCCCTCGGTCAGCGGGGCGAGCGCCTGCTCGATGTCGCCGGGGCTGACAGCGCCCGAGCACAGCAGCATCATCGCGAAGTGCCCCCGCAGCAGGGTCATCGTCGAGTCCTCGATGTTGAGCCCGAGGCCGGCGAGCCCGGCGGTCGCCTCGGCGATGATGCCCGGACGGTCGTGGCCCAGGACGGTGACGGCGTACAGGCGCGCGGAGGTCATGTCCCCATCCTCCCAGCCGGCGCCGATCAGTCGATGGTGACCTCGATGTCGACCGAGCCCTCGTTGTCGCCGTAGGCGCCGGGAGTGCCGACGAAGCCGAAGGCGTCGGCGAAGCCGAGGTAGAGCGTCTTCGCGCCGTCGGGTACGACGATCTCCTGTGCCTCACCGTCGCCGGTCTCGCCGTCGCCGACGAAGAACGGCTCGCCCAGGTCGGGCTCCTGGGTCACCTCGTCGTCCGCGCCGCTGAGGTCGACGACCGCGTCGGCGGGCTGCGAGGGTTGGTCGTCGCCGACGAACACGCCGACGACGAACAGGGTCCGGTCGGCGAAGGTGACGCCCGCGATGCCGTTGAACCCGGTGATGGCGGTGGAGCCGAAGGACAGGTTGCCGCCGTCGGGCGACTCCGGCTCGCAGCCGCTGCACGCGCCCACATCGCCGTCGACCGACGGGAACGCGACCGTCCCGGCGCCGTCGACGTCGAGCGACACCGGCTTCGTGCCGGGATCGCTCAGCTGCGCCTCGATGTCGTCACCCGCGCCGATCAGGTAGATGTTCGCTGTCGCGGGGACCTCGACCTGCTTCGTCTCGCCGCCGGTCAGCAGGACCACAGCCGCCGCCGCGCCGGCCACACCGACTCCACCGGCGGCCACGGCCGCGCCGACCTTCACCGCGAGGCCCTTGGAGATACCGCCACCCACGACGTGCGAGGAGTGACCGGCCGCCTGGGCGCCACCACCGCCGCCGACCACTCCCTGCCCCGCCCCCGTGACACCGGTGACCGAGGTCCCACCGGCAGCGGCGACCTGGCCGCCCGCGCCGGTGCCGGCCAGTGAGACAGCGCCCCCCGCTGCTCCACCGGCTCCGGCACCGGCACCACCGGCCGCGGCGCCGCTGGCTGCGGCACCACCGGCCACCACGCCGCCGAACCCGCCCGCGGTTCCGGCTGCGCCGGCGACCCCTGCCGCGCCCGCGAGGCCCGCCGCACCACCGGCTCCGGCGACCACACCCGCCGCAGTCGCCGTACCTCCCGTCGCCAGGACCACCACCGGCACCGCACCTGCGGCACCGGCCACCCCGATCAGCCCGGCCGCGCGCCGCCAGTCCGGGCCGTGGCGTTGCTCGGCCAGCTGGTCGAGCGCCGTCACCATGCCCGCGGCCGACCCCGGCCGGACAGCCGGATCGGCTGTGAGGACCGGCCCGAGCAGCCAGCCGAGCCCTGGGTCGAGGTCGTCGACCCGCGGAGGCAGGGTGGCCTCACCCCGGAAGAGGTGGGCCAGCAGCGCGGCCGCGGAATAGAGGTCGCTGCGTGCCGTCGGCGGCTGTCCGGTGAGCACCTCCGGACTGGCGTAGGCCTGGTCCAGCGGTCCGTCGACCAGCAGCACCGCGCCCGCGTCGTCGACGAGGACCGTCGCCGGGCCGATCACCCCGCTGACGCCGCCGGTCTCGTGCAGTCGGGCCAGCTCGGTCAGCAGCGCGCGGCCGACAGCCAGCACCTGCTGTTCCGACAACCCTCCGGAGGCGGTCATGGTCGGAAACTACGCGCGCATTGCGCCGCCCGCAGGCGTTTGCCGTGGATTGGGGAGGTCGGTCAGCCGACGAGCGACCAGGCGATGCCGTCGAGGATGTCGGTCTCGGCGACGGTCATCGTCGGGAGCGCCGTACGACGAAGCACGCGGGACAGGATCAGGGCGCCCGCGTCGATCACGTCGGCGCGCCCCGGGTGCACGTAGCCCAGCCCGAGTCGCTCGTCCCGGGTGGCACCGACGAGGTCGTCGACAGTGCGGTGGACCGCGTCCACGTCGAGCACCTGGCCGTGGATCAGCTCACGGTCGTACGCCGGCAGGCCCAGCACCCCTGCAGCGACCGTCGTGATCGTGCCCGCGATGCCGATGACCGCCGCAGCCGCCGCCGGATCGACCGGGCAGTCGTCCAGGGCTGCGTCGATCGCGGCGACGCACGCGGAGACCTGATCCGGCGTCGCAGGGTCGTCGCCCATCACCCGCTCGTGGAGACGGACCGACCCGATGTCCATGGAGTACGCCGCCCGCGGACCCGTCGCGCGCTCCCCCAGGATCAGCTCCGTCGAACCGCCGCCGATGTCGACCACGAGCACCGGCTCCAGCTGCGGATCGGTGCCCTGGACCGCCCCGCCGAACGCGAGCCGGGCCTCCTCGTCCCCGGACAGCACCTCGGGCTCGATCCCGAGCCGGGCGCGCACCCCGGCGGTGAACTCGGCGGCGTTCTCGGCGTCCCGGGTGGCCGACGTCGCGCAGAACCGGATCCGCTGGGCGCGGTGGTCGGCGATGAGCGCGGCGTACTCGTCGATGGCCGCGAACGCCCGCTCGAGAGCCTCGGGCGCGAGCCGGCCGGTCGCGTCGACGCCCTGGCCGAGCCGCACCATCCGGCTCTCCCGCACGGCCACCTCGGGGAGGTCGCCGATCAGGAGCTTGATCGTGTTGGTCCCGCAGTCGATCGCGGCGACCGTCGTCACTCAGCGTCCTCCGGCGTCACGCACGGCCCCGACGCCCACCACTCGCCGAGCAGCTCGAGCACCTCGTCGCCGAGCGGGTTGACCCCCGGCCCCGCGGCGAGGGAGTGCGCGGCGAGCACGTGCAGGCACTTGACCCGGTCCGGCATGCCGCCGGCGGAGATGCCCTCGACCTCGGGAACCTCGAGGCCTGCCGCCTCGCCGACGCCGGCCCGGTCCGCCAGGTAGGCCTCGTGCGCCCGCCGATAGGCATCCGCAAGCTCCGGGTCGGTGCCCAGCCGGTCCTGCATGGTCCGCATCAGGCCGGAGGCCTCCAGGGTGCCGATCCGCGAGTTCACCCGAGGGCAGGTCAGGTAGTACGTCGTCGGGAACGGGGTGCCGTTCGGCAGCCGCGGCTCCGTCGTGACCACGTCGGGGTTGCCGCACGGGCAGCGGTGCCCGATCGCGTGGATCCCTCGCGGCGGACGACCGAGCTGCGCGGCGATGATCGCCTCGTCCCTCACTCGTCCTCCGAGCCCACGATCCGCTTCTGCGGCTGGGGCGGGATCGTGGTCGGCGGGTTGCCGGCGACCTTGACCGACGACCACATGCCGTCGTACCAGGCCGGGCTCTCGTCCTCGCCGACCGACGAGGGGTCGTCGAGCTCGGCATCGGTCAGCGGGTCGCCGTTCTCGTCGATGACGACGTAGGGCGTCTCACCCGGCAGCACGAAGCCGAGCTTGCGGGCCTCCTGGGTGATGAACGCGGGATCGTCGTGCCGCTCAATCTCACGATTGACGTCGTCGATCGAGGTCTGCGTCTCCTGGACCGTCGCCTCGAGGTCGTCGAGGTGGTCGCGCTGCTGGAGGTAGGCCCGCAGGGAGGACGCGTAGGACACGGCGAGCACGGCGAGCACCAGCACCAGGATGGCGGCGCGGCCGGTGAGCCGGGACCGGTGCCGCTCCTCGGCACGGACCCGGGACACGGTCGCGACCCGGTCGCGCTCCGCGCGCTTGCGCTCGGGGCGCCCGGCCCCGCCCGGGCCCGAACGGCTCGGCCGCTGGGGGCGACTGGGCCGTCGGGCAGGGGTACGGCGGTCGCCGGGTGTGGCAGCCAACGCGTTCCCCCTTCGGTCCGGTGTGGTCCGGTGTGGTCTGGTCAGCCCTGGTAGCGCGGGAACGCGGCGGCGCCGGCGTAGCGCGCCGCGTCGCCGAGCTCGTCCTCGATCCGGAGCAGCTGGTTGTACTTCGCCACCCGCTCGGACCTGGCCGGTGCGCCGGTCTTGATCTGGCCGCAGTTGGTCGCCACGGCGAGGTCGGCGATCGTGGTGTCCTCGGTCTCGCCCGAGCGGTGGCTCATCATGCAGCGGAAGCCGCTGCGGTGCGCGAGGTCGACGGAGTCGAGGGTCTCGGTCAGCGAGCCGATCTGGTTGACCTTCACCAGCAGCGCGTTGGCCTGGCCGCCCGAGATTCCCCGCTGGAGCCGCTCGACGTTGGTGACGAACAGGTCGTCGCCGACGAGCTGGGTCTTGGTGCCGAGGGCATCGGTGATGGCCTTCCAGCCGTCCCAGTCGTCCTCGTTGAGCGGGTCCTCGATGCTGACGATCGGGTACGACGCCACCAGCTCGCTGTAGTAGGCGATCATCTCGTCGGCCGACTTCTGGGCGCCCTCGAACGTGTAGGACCCATCGTCGTAGAACTCCGAGGCCGCGACGTCGAGCGCGAGCACGATGTCCTTGCCCAGCTCGTAGCCGGCCTTGCCGACCGCCTCGGCGATCAGGTCGAGGGCGGCCCGGTTGGACTCGAGGTCGGGAGCGAAGCCGCCCTCGTCGCCGACGCCGGTGGCGAGGCCGCGGCTCTTCAGCACCGACTTGAGCGCGTGGTAGACCTCGGCGCCGACCCGCAGGGCGTCGCGGAAGGTCGGGGCGCCGATCGGCGCGATCATGAACTCCTGGATGTCGACGTTGGTGTCCGCGTGGGCACCGCCGTTGAGGATGTTCATCATCGGCACCGGCAGCAGGTGGGCGTTGGGGCCGCCGACGTACCGGTAGAGCGGGAGGTCCGCGGAGTCGGCCGCAGCGCGCGCGACGGCCAGCGAGACGCCGAGGATCGCGTTGGCGCCGACCTTGGCCTTGTTGGGGGTGGCGTCCACGTCGAGCATGGTCTGGTCGATGAGCCGCTGGTCGGCGGCGTCGAGGCCCTCGACCGCGGGCCCGAGGGTGTTGATCACCGCGTCGACGGCGGTCTGCACGCCCTTGCCGAGGTAGCGCTCGCCACCGTCGCGCAGCTCCACCGCCTCGAAAGCCCCGGTGGACGCGCCGCTGGGCACGGCCGCCCGGGCGAAGGACCCGTCGTCGAGGAGCACCTCGACCTCGACAGTGGGGTTGCCGCGCGAGTCAAGGATCTCGCGGGCGCCGACGGCTTCGATGGCTGCCACGTCTGTCTGCTCCTGGGTAGTCCGGTGCGTACGTCGTCTGAGCCTAACGTCGCGCGGCTTCGGGTTCGGGCACCACCCACCGGGCGAGCCGCCTACCATCGCAGGGTGCAGGACCTGCTGGACCCGTGGAAGAACCCGGTCACCTACGCCATCCCGTTCTTCCTGCTGACGATCGCCATCGAGCTCGCCGCGCTCAAGTGGCTCGACCATGACGACGACGAGCACCGCCCGCCGACCGGGTACGACGGCCGGGACGCCCGCACCAGCATGGGCATGGGCGCGATCTCCCTCGTCTTCAGCCTGGCCCTCAAGGTCGGGTCGTTCCTGGTCTACATCGCCGTCTTCGAGTACCTGACGCCCGATGCGCTCAAGATGCCGACGGACACCTGGTGGTACTGGGTCCTGCTGATCGCCGCGGTCGACCTCTCGTTCTACCTGTCGCACCGGTTCGTGCACCGGGTCAACATCGGCTGGGCCGCGCACCAGGCGCACCACTCCAGCGAGTACATGAACTTCGCCACCGCGCTGCGGCAGAAGTGGAACCCGTGGTTCGAGTTCGTCTTCTGGCTGCCGCTGCCGTTCCTCGGCTTCGCCCCGTGGACGATCTACGTCGCGTTCGGGTTCAACCTGATCTACCAGTTCTTCACCCACACCGAGATGATCGGCAAGCTGCCCCGCCCGATCGAGCTCGTGATGAACACGCCCTCGCACCACCGGGTGCACCACGGCTCCGACCCGGAGTACCTCGACAAGAACTACGCCGGGATCCTGATCATCTGGGACCGGATGTTCGGCAGCTTCGTCGAGGAGAAGCAGCGTCCGACGTACGGCCTCACCAAGCCGGTCGGCACCTACAACATGATCAAGCTGCAGTACGGCGACTACGCGAAGATCGTGCACAACGTGCGCGCGGCGCAGAGCTGGCGGGAGCGGCTGGGCTACCTGTTCGGGCCGCCGGGCTGGGAACCGCCTACGCGTCCAGACCCAGCTCGGCCATCCGCTCCGAGTGGCGCTCCGTCAGCCGGGTGAGCATCCGGCCGAGCGCGGCCAGGTCGAGGCCCGGCCGGTCGACGCCGCCGACCAGCAGGGCGGTGAGGGCGTCGCGGTCGGCCGCGACCCGCTGGGCCTGGGTGAGCGCCTCGCCCATGATCCGGCGGCCCCAGAGCGCCAGCCGGCCGCCGAGTGGCGGGTCCGAGGCGATCGCCTGACGGATGTGGTCGACCGCGAAGGCCGCGTGGTTGCCCTCGACCACCGAGGAGACCACCAGGTCGCGGGTGTCGGGGTCGAGGTACGCCGCGATCTCGCGGTAGAAGTCGCGGGCCAGGCTGTCGCCGACGAACGCCTTGACCAGGCCCTCGTACCAGTCAGCGGGCGCCGTGTGCGCGTGGAACTCGTCCAGCGCCTCGTGGAACGGAGCCATCGCCTCGAACGGGTCGCCCCCGAGCTTCGCGATCCGGTCGATGAGCGGCTGCACCTTCGCCAGCTCGGCGCCGGCCATCTGCGCGAGCGCGAGCTTGTCCTCCAGGGCCGGCGCCAGCTTGGCGTCCTCGACGAGCCGCTCGAAGGCGGAGAGCTCGCCGTACGCGATGACCGCCAGGAGGTCGACGACCGCTTCGCGGTACGCCGGGTCGGTCAGTGCGACGGGGAGCTCGTCGGGCGCTGCAACGTCGGGCCCAGCGTCGGATTCAGCCATGCGGGCAGGGTACCGATACCATGTGACCAGCGAGACGCTGCCTGAGGTAGGGCGGCCCGCCCGGGCACCAACCATGTGATGCCCACGTATGTGCGCGGCTGAGTGTGAATCAGCCGCATCCGAATTTGACTCGGCCCCGGCTGAACTCACTCACGAAAGCGATAGACCACTGACTAGCGACACCACCCCTGAGACCACTGAGACCGCGCCTGAGACTACCGTTGAGGCGCCCGCCGCCCTGACGTTCCGTGACCTCGGCGTGCTCCCCCAGATCTGCGACTCCCTCGAGCAGGCCGGCATCGTCCACCCGTTCGCGATCCAGGAGATGACCCTCTCCGTCGCACTGATGGGCACCGACCTGATCGGCCAGGCCCGCACCGGCACCGGCAAGACGCTGGCGTTCGGCATCCCGGTCATCCAGCGCAGCGTCGCCCCGACCGACCCCGACTACGTCGAGATCCCGCAGGGCAAGCCGCAGGCACTCATCGTCGCGCCGACCCGCGAGCTCGCGCTCCAGGTCTCCGGCGACATCGAGGTCGCCAGCCGCGGCCGCGGCATGCGGGTCCTCACCATCTACGGCGGCGTCGGCTACGACACGCAGCTCGAGGCGCTGGAGAGCGGCGTCGACATCGTCATCGGCACCCCGGGCCGCCTGCTCGACCTGGCCAACCGCAAGGCGCTCGACCTCTCCCACGTGCACGCACTGGTCCTCGACGAGGCCGACGAGATGCTCGACCTGGGCTTCCTGCCCGACGTCGAGCGGCTGCTCAAGATGACGCCGGAGACCCGGCAGACGATGCTCTTCTCCGCGACCATGCCGGCCGCGATCGTCGCACTGGCCCGCACCCACATGCGGCACCCGATGAACATCCGCGCCGAGTCGTCGTACGAGAACGCGACCGTGCCGGCCACGGCCCAGTTCATCTACCAGGCGCACGACCTCGACAAGCCCGAGATCATCGGGCGGATCCTGCAGGCCGAGGACGCCGACAAGATGATCGTCTTCACCCGCACCAAGCGCCAGGCGCAGCGGATCGCCGAGGACCTCGTCGAGCGCGGCTTCAAGGCCAGCCCCCTGCACGGCGACATGGCGCAGGTGGCCCGCGAGAAGGCGCTCACCAAGTTCCGTGAGGACAAGATCAAGGTCCTGGTCGCCACCGATGTCGCCGCTCGCGGCATCGACGTGTCAGGCGTCAGCCACGTCGTCAACTACACGTGCCCCGAGGACGACAAGACCTACGTCCACCGGATCGGCCGTACCGGCCGGGCCGGCGCCTCCGGCATCGCGATCACGCTCGTCGACGCGACCGACGTGCACCGCTGGAAGATGATCAACAAGGCGCTCGACCTGCCGTTCGACGAGCCGACCGAGACCTACTCGACGTCCGAGCACCTGTTCCACGACCAGGGCATCCCGCCCGGCACCAAGGGCCGGACCGTCCCCCCGGCGCCGGTGGAGCGCAAGCCGCGCGAGGAGCGCGACCGGCCCCCGCGGACCCAGAACCGCGACCGCAGCCGCACCCGCACCCGTGGGGGCCAGTCCGCTGGCAGCGCACCCGCAGGTGAGAAGGCAGCCACGACCGGCGACTCCGCGTCGACCAGCAGCGAGCGGCCGGCCGGCAGCGGCAACCGCAACCGGCGGCGGCGGCGTCGCAGCTCCGGCGGATCGGGCGGCCAGGGTGGCTCCGCGCCGCAGGCCGCCGCGACGACCGAGGCCTGAGCTTCCGGATCGACCTGATGGCGTCCGATCGCAGTCACTGAGTGACTGGGACCGGGCGCCGTCGTCATTTCGCCGGCAGGCGGCGCTACGCCTCCCCCACCGCGGCGCGGGTCTCGCGCTCGGCGATCGCATGCTCGTCGGTGCGGTCGTCGTACGACCAGAAGTCGCGCAGCAACAGCGCCGTGATCGCGACGCTGCCGATACAGGCGACGCCGCCGCTCGTGATCGCGCCGCGGACCGACCAGAGGTCGGCGGTGATGCCGGCCCGGACCTGGCCACCGAGCGGCCCGACGGAGTAGGACAGCATCTCGATGCCGGCCAGCCGTCCCCGCATCGACTCGGGGATGGTCTGGCTCCAGACGGTGCCGCGGAAGATCCCCGAGATCATGTCGGACGCGCCGGCGAAGGCGAGCATGGCGACGACCAGCCAGAAGGAGGGCATCAGGCCCGCGGCCGCCACGAAGGCGCCGTACGACGCGGCCGCGACCACGATCGCCCGGCCGTCGTGGTGGAACCGGCTCGTCCAGCCCGACAGCAGGGTCGCCACGACCGCACCGATGGTCTCGGCCGAGTAGAGAAGCCCCAGCAGCTCCGGTCTCTCGAAGACTTCCTTGGCGAGCGCGGGGAACAGCACGACCGGCAACGCCATCAGCATGCAGGCGATGTCGACGAAGTACGTCCCGAGCAGGTCGCGGCGGCTGAACGCGTAGCGCATGCCCTCCCGGATGCCGGCGAGGCTCGGCGGGGTGGTCTCGGCGCGGTGCGGGTAGTGCCGCATCAGCCGGTACAGCAGGGTCGCCACGAACAGCCCGCAGACGTCCACGACGAAGCACCAGCCGATGCCGACGTAGGCGACGAGCAGCCCGCCGACCATCGGTCCGGCCAGCACGCCGATCTGCATGCCGAAGCTCGACAGCGCGTTCGCTGCGGGTAGCTGGTCGTGGGCGACCGTGCGCGGCATCAGCGCCTCCCGCGAGGGTCGCTGCATCGCCGAGGTGCTGACCAGGAACGCGGCGACGACGAAGATCAGCCAGACGCTGGGGTCGTCACGGAACGCGTTGACCGCGAGTACGACGGTGAGCGCGGCTTGTGCGAGGCCGAGCCCCACCAGGAGCTTGCGCCGGTCGACGTGGTCGGCCAGCGCGCCGCCGTACAGCCCGAAGACGACGAGCGGCACCAGCTCGACGAGCCCGATCGCGCCGACAGCGAAGTTGGAGCCGGTCAGCGTGTAGATCTGGAACGGGATCGCGACGTAGCTGACCATCGCGCCGAAGTAGAAGACCGTGCCCGCGACGAGCAGCAGCCGGAAGTCGCGCGAGGACCGCCACGGAGTCAGGTCCATCCGCAGCGCACGCACGCGGGCGGCCCAGCTCATCTGTCGATCACAAGAGGCAACGATGACAAGGATCCGGCCGGGTCACGACCGATTTTCGAGCAACCGGGCGTCAGGCGGTGACGACGACCGTCGTGCCGATGGGCGCGAAGTCCCACAGCGCGACCGCATCGACCGTGCGCTGGCGCACGCAGCCGTGGGACAGCGGCGTGCCGAGCTGGACGGCCGTCTGCACCGGCTCGCCGTCGTCGACCGGGATGGTGTGGAAGCCGATCGCGCCGCCCTCGTCACCTTCGGTGAAGCGGACGAAGTACTCCATCGTCCCGGAGTCGTCGATCCCGACGGCGTAGCGCGACCGGGAGTAGACCGCGTAGGTGCCCGGGTCGAGGTTGTCGGTGGCGCTGCCGGAGACGAGGTAGCTGCGGGTGACCTCGTCGGCTCCGTCGACCAGCCAGACCCGTTGCTGGCTCTCGCTGAAGACGATCCGGCGACCCGAGCCGGAGTCCGCCGGGAGCGCCGGGGCGCCGGCGTCGGCCTCCGACGGCTTCGCGCGCCGCTCGCCGGCCTCGGTCGTGAGCGCGGACCTGGTCCGGGTCTGTCCGGCGTCCGTCGCTGCGTTGCTCCCTGTCCGTCGCTCGTCGCCGCCGGTGCGATCGCCGTTGCCGGCGCTGTCGTCCGAGGCGTCCTTGGCGGCGGACGGGACCAGCCCACCTGCGGCGGCGTTGGCGCCCTCCGGGCCGGACGGCAGCAGCCCGAAGCCACCGAGCACGGCGACACCGGTGACGACCGCGGACGCGGAGAAGACGGCGATCCGGCCATAGCGCGGCCGCACGTCCGCCCGCCGCTTGCCCGCGGGCGCGGCTCGGCGGCGCCCGGGCGGCTGGGCCCGGTGCTGTCCGGTCTCTCGGAGGTGCTTCACCGTCAGCGAGCCGCGCGCTTCATCAGGTTGCCGGCGACCTCTCGGTAGGCCTGCGCACCCTTGCTGGTCCGACTCGTGGCGAGGATCGATCGCCCGGCGGCCGGTGCCTCGGCGAACTTGATCGTCTTCGGGATCGGCGGCTCGACGACCTCGAGGTCGTAGGTCTCCGAGATGGTGTCGAGCACGGCGCGCGCGTGGTTGGTGCGTCCGTCGTACAACGTCGGCAGCACGCCCCACACCTCGAGATCACGGTTGGTGAAGCGGCGCACGTCGTGCACGGTGTCGAGCAGCTGGCCCACACCCCGGTGGGAGAGGGTCTCGCACTGGAGCGGCACCAGGACGCCGTCGGCGGCCGTCAGCGCGGCCACCGTCAGCACGCCGAGCGACGGTGGGCAGTCGAGCAGGATCCAGTCGTAGTGCGTGCCGGACGCCGAGAGGTCCTCGACGACACCGCGGATGACGTGCTCCCGGCCGGTTCGGGTCAGCAGGTCGGCCTCCGCCCGGGCGAGCTCGATCGTCGCCGGCAGCAGGTCGACGCCGTCGTCGGTCTCGAGGATCACCTCGGTGGCGTCGACGCCCTTCGTCAGCACGTGGTGGACCGAGATCTCGAGGTCCTCGGGGTCGATCCCGAGCGAGAACGTCAGGCACGACTGGGGGTCGAGGTCCACGAGCAGGACCTTCTGGCCGAGCTCGGCCAGCGCGGCGCCGATCGATGCGACGCTCGTGGTCTTCGCCACGCCACCCTTCTGGTTGGCGACGGCGAGGACGTGGGGGCGGGGGTCCCTTTTGCTCATCGAGGGACATCATGCCGGACGGGGCGGCGGCAGTGCGTCACCGACCTGTTTGACTTTCCACATGTCGACGTCCCTTGTCACCGGCGCAACAGCCGGGATCGGCCATGAGTTCGCCCGTCAGCTCGCCGCCCGCGGCGACGACCTGGTCCTCGTCGCACGGGACACCGCCCGACTGGAGGAGGTCGCGGCCGACCTGCGGTCGACGTACGGCATCGCCGCCGAGGTCCTCACCGCCGACCTCACCGACCTCGCGCAGCTCGACGCGGTCGCGGCCCGACTGGCCGATCGCGAGCGGCCGGTCGACCTCCTCGTCAACAACGCCGGGTTCGGGCTCAAGGGCAGCTTCCTCGACAACGACATCGAGACCGAGCAGGCGCAGCAGGACGTCCTGGTCCGCGCCGTGCTCCGTCTGACGCACGCCGCCCTGGGACCGATGGTCGAAAGGGCCGAGCGCGACGGTGTTGTCGGGGGCGGCGTCATCAACGTCTCGAGCGTGGCCGCCTTCCTCCCCCGCGGCACCTACAGCGCCGCGAAGGCGTGGGTCAACAGCTTCAGCGCGTGGGCGCACCAGGAGTACGCCGACCGCGGGGTCACCGTGATGGCGCTGTGCCCCGGCTTCGTGAAGACCGAGTTCCACCAGCGGCTCGGTGTCGACCGCGACGCCAGCGCACCGAAGGTGCTGTGGCTCGAGGCCGACCGCCTGGTCCGCGACGCCCTCGCCGACTTCGACCGCGGAAAGGCCATGTCGATCCCGAGCAAGCGCTACAAGGCGATCGTTACCGCCACCCGCGTCGTACCGCGTCCGGTCCTGCAGATGTTCCAGGGGCTCGGCCGCAAATAGCGCGAAGTGTCACTCCTCGACTCTCGAAGTGTCGGTCTTGGTCGCGCGAGGTGTCACTCCTGGGCGCACCGCCGCTGACACTTCGCGCGACCGACCCTGACACTTCGCGCGGCCAACCCTGACACTTCGGCGGTCAGCCCTCGCCGGCGATAAAGGCGCGGACGGCGTCGGCGACGAGCTGTACGGCGATGGCCGACAGCAGCAGACCGGCGATCCGGGTCACGAGCATGACGCCACCCTCGCGGATCACCTTGAGGATCGGCAGCGAGTAGCGCATCGCCGCCCAGAGCGAGGCGTGCACGCCGATGATGCCGAGCGCGACGGCGATGAGCTCCGCCGCGTTGTCGATGGCCTCGACGAAGAGCATGGTGGCGACGATCGCGCCCGGTCCGGCCAGCAGCGGGGTGCCGAGCGGGACCAGCGCGACGTTGGCGTCCTGGTTGGCCTTCGGCTCGGCCTCGTTGCCGGTGAGCAGCTCGAGCGCGACGAGCAGCAGGAGCAGCCCGCCGGCGCACTGCAGGGCCGGCAGCGAGATGTGGAGGTAGCTGAGGATCTGCTGCCCGAAGAACGCGAACGCCGTGATCACCAGGAACGAGACGGCGACCGCCTGCCAGGCGTAGCGACGCGAGGTCGCGGGACTGCGGCCGCTGGTGAGCGTCAGGAAGATCGGCACCGTGCCGACCGGGTCCATGATCACGAAGAGGGTCACGAACACCTCGACCAGGAGCACGGTGTCGAGCACGTCGTTCATGGCCTCATCACCGGGCCTACCAACCTCGTCGGGGAGCCGAGCTCGGCGGCGCGGCTGAGGATCCGCTCGAGCTGGTCGGGCGCGGTGGTCTCGACACCGAGGTGGTGGTCGACCTTGCCGGTGCCGTGGTGGTCGCTGGAGCCGGTGACCGCCAGCCCGAGCCGGGACGCGATCGCGCGCAGCCGTTCCCGCTGGCCTGCGTCGTGGTCGAGGTGGTCGACCTCGATCCCGAACAGCCCGGCATCCGCGAGTACGGCGAACGTCGCCTCGTCGAGCACCTCCGCACTCCCCCGCCCCCACGGGTGCGCCAGCACCGGCACGCCGCGCGCGGCCGTCACCACGCCGAGCATCCGCACCAGGTCGGCGGCGTAGCGGTCGACGTACGCCGGTCGTCCCTGCGCGAGGTACTCCGCGAACGCCTGGTCCCGGTCGGCCACCGCGCCGAGCCGCACCAGCAGGTCGGCGACGTGCGGGCGGCCGGTCGCGCCGGCGTCGACGGTCACCTCGGCCAGCGCCGCCTCGGTTGCCCCGTCGATGCCGAGCGCGCGCAGCCGCGCGAGCATGGCCGGCACCCGGTCCTCGCGACCCACCAGGATCCGTTCGAGCTCGGCGACCAGGCCGGGGTCGGCCGGGTCCGGCAGGTAGGCCAGGAGGTGGACCCCCGTTCCCCGGAACCGGGTGCTGATCTCGATCCCGCGCACCAGCCCGATGCCGGCGTCCTCGGCCGCCTCGGCCGCCTCGTCCCAGCCCGCGGTGATGTCGTGGTCGGTCAGTGCGACGACGTCCAGGCCCGCCGCCGCGGCAGCGCGGACCAGGTCCGCCGGCGCCTGGGTGCCGTCGCTGACCCGGGAGTGGGTGTGGAGGTCGATCCGCACCCTGGTCACCACGGGGGCGCCGGGCCGCCGAACGGGAGCGCAACCAGCTGCGGGCCCGTCTCGGACACGTCGCGCAGGATCCAGTCGTCGCGCAGCAGCAGGATCGCGGACGCGGGCCGGAGCACGATCCACAGCCAGCGGCCCTCGGCCTCGCCGACGACGACCGAGCGGTCCCACTCACCTTCCGACCCGCTCACCGACACCGGCCACAGGCCGACCGGGAAGCTGCCGATCCGCACCTTGACCGTCGCAGGCCCGTCGCCGACCTCCTCACCAGGATCGACCCGGCCGTCCGCACCGAACCCGGCGAGCCGCGCGCCAAGGCCGGTGCCGGCCTCCTCGCTGATGACGAGCACGTCGACCGGGCCGTCCAGCGCGCTCGTGCCCGACACGCAGGTCATCGTCGCGCGGCCGTCCCGCCCGTCGGCCGCGACAACGGCGAAGTCGGTCACGATCCAACCCGGGCCGAGCGGCCACGGGAGGTACGTCGGGAACGACCCGGCGTGTCCGAGATGAGCGGCGAAGTCGTCGTACGACGCCGCGTCCGGTCGCCACAGCGGCACCACCACGCCGTGCTCGGGGCAGGCCCAGCCGCCGTCGCCGGTCTCGGCCACCGGCGCCGGGCAGCGCGGGCAGCCGACGCTCAGAGACATGCGTCACACCGTGCTGTGTCGGGCCTCCGTCGTCAAGCCGACATGCATGCCGCGCACCACCGGCCGCCACCCACCGTCAGGTGTTCCAGCGCAGCACGACCGCCGTCTCGCGCTCGAAGCCGAGCACCGAGAGGGTCGCGGTGTCGAGGCGCAGCAGCCGTCCGCCTTCCGGCGGCAGCCCCAGCCACCGCGCCGCGAGGACGCGCAGGGAGTGGCCGTGCGCGAACACGAGGGTCCGCCCGCCGGCCTCGCGGGCCCGGGCCACGACCCGGTCGAGCCGCGCGGCGACCTCGGCACCGGTCTCCCCACCCGGGGAGACGCCGGTCCAGATGGTCCACCCGGGCACGGCTTCGCGGATCTGGGCGGTCGTCAGCCCCTCGTAGTCGCCGTACGCCCACTCGGCCAGGTCGTCGGTGACCTCGGCGTCGGGGAAGCCGGCGAGCTCCGCGGTGTGGCGCGCGCGCCGCCGCGGGCTGGTCAGCACCAGCCGGAAGTCCACTTCCGCAAGGCGGGCACCGAGCGCGACCGCCGTCTCCTCCCCGTCGGGCAGCAGCGGCAGGTCGGTGATCGAGGTGTGCCGGCCGGCGGTACTCCACTCGGTCGCACCATGCCGGACCACCCACAGCTCGGTTTCACTCATGGCGACTTCACTCATGGCGACAGCCTGCCAGCGTGCCGCCAGCGGAACCGCACGCGCGCCGATACCGTCGGATCACCATGAAGATCCTGCTCAGTGCTGCCGCAACGGCTGTCGCCCTCGCCGCCCTCGCCGGCTGCAGCGGCGACGACACCACGACCGCCGAGGACCCGGAGAGCACGACCCCCGCCACGAGCGATCCGACCGATTCGCCGACGGTCGGCAGCTACCCGGAGCTGGAGGCCACCGACTACACCTACGTGCTGGAGCAGATCTGCTACTGCCCGATCGCCGGACCGGTCAAGGTCACCGTCGAGGACGGCGAGGTCACGTCCGCCGTGTACGCCAAGGGCGGCCGCGGGCTCGAGAAGGGCGACGACGCGCCGGACTACCTCTGGATCACCATCAACGACGTCATCGCCAAGGCCAACGACACCAAGGCGGACAAGGTCGACGTGACCTGGCCCGAGGGCCAGGACTGGCCGACGTCCGTGGCCGTGGACCAGGTCGAGCGCGCCACGGACGACGAGGTCACCTACGTCGTCCGCAACGTGCAGCTCAGCGAGGGATGAGGGCCCAGTAGTCGAGGTCGAGGAGTACGCCGTCGGCGTACTTGCCCTCGTCGGTGCGGAGCGTCATCGACTCGTCGCGGCCCTTGGTGGCGACCAGCCGCAGTCGCAGTGCGCCGACGCTGTCGCCGGCCCCGGGGACCGCCGCCTTGTCGAGGACCTCGGACCACGCGTAGACCGTGTCGCCCGCGAACGCCGGCGCGACGTGGGAGCCGCCGTTGATCGCGGCGATGAGCTGGGCGTTGGCGAGCCCGTTGAACGACAGGGCCCGCGCCATCGAGATCACGTGACCGCCGTAGATCAGCCGGTTGCCGTCGGGGCGGGCCTCGGTGTTGAAGTGCACCTTGGCGGTGTTCTGCCACAGCCGGGTGGCCATCATGTGCTCCGGGTCGGTGAGCGTGACTCCGTCGACGTGATCGATCAGCTCGCCGATCTCGTAGTCGTCGAACCGGTGCGGCTCACCTGCCGCGCTGAAGTCGTACGACGAGAAGTCGAGGCCGGCGGGAACCACCAGGTCCTCGGGGGCGAGCGTCTTCTTCAGCTCGGGCAGCACCGTCTCCGG
The DNA here is from genome assembly GCF_003515065.1 of Nocardioides immobilis. Lineage (GTDB taxonomy): Bacteria > Actinomycetota > Actinomycetes > Propionibacteriales > Nocardioidaceae > Nocardioides > Nocardioides immobilis. Next base: position 271,726 of record NZ_QXGH01000012.1, on the reverse strand, counting down.
CGCATCGAGGTCGCCCCCCTCGGTCGCCGCCGTGCGCTTGTGCACCATCACCCAGCGGCACCAGTCCAGGGCGACCTCGCCCCGCTGGTTGGTGGCGGTGGACCGGACGTAGACGACCCCGGACCTGCCGTTGGAGTTCTGCTTGAGGCCGATGACCTCGGACCTCGTCGACAGGGTGTCGCCCGGGTGCACCGGCTGGTGGAAGCGGAGCTCGGCGTAGCCGAGGTTGGCAACCGCGTTGAGCGAGATGTCGGGGACGGTCTTGCCGAACGCGATGTGGAACGCGATCAGCTCCTCGACCGGGTGCGGGTCGAGACCGACCGACGCAGCGAACGCAGCCGAGCTCGGGACGGCGAACCGGGTGGGATAGAGCGCGCCGTACAGCGCTCGGTCACCCTCGGTGACCGTGCGCGGCGTCGCGTGCTCGATCACCTGGCCGACGGTGAAGTCCTCGAAGAAGTTGCCCGTGTTTGTCTTGGACGCAGTCGTCTTGCTCACGGGCGGCATTCTGCCGGTGGTGTCAGCTGCCGCCGCCCCCGGCCTTGCGCCGGTGCATCTTCGGGGCGCCGCCGATGACCTCGGATCCGTGCGCCTTCTCGGGGACCGGGCCGTCCGAGTGGACGCCCTGCTCGCGGTTGTTCTTGCGGTCGAGCGCTGCCCGCATCTTTGCCTTGAGATCCTCGTTGGGGTCCTGCTCAGCCATCACTGCTCTCCTCGCGGGTGGTTCGGAGTGGTCTGCCCACCCTACTTGCCAAGCTGACGCAGCTCGGCCCGCAGGCGCTTGCGCTCGGCCTTCAGGCGCGCCACCTTGCCCTCGAGCTCGGTGACGTCGGCGACGTAGCGGTCGGCGAGGTCGGCGATGGTCTCGATCGCGGTGACGGCGACCTCGTCGTCGGCCACCGAGATCGGCCCGGTCCTCATCTCGTCCGGAGGCAGCAGGTCCTCGGCCTGCCCAACGATGTCGACGCCACGGGTCCGCACGGCGTCGAGCTGGCTACGGGCCTCGTCGGCGACCCAGCCTGCGAAGCCGTCCGGCACGGCGATCGAGGTCCCCTCGTGCCGGATCCCGCTGCGGCGGACCAACCACCGCCGGATCGCCTGCTGGTACTCCCCCGTCGACAGCTGCAGCCGCTCACCCAGGACCGAGTTGACCCGGCGCAGCATCTCCGCCTGCGCGAGCGAGAGCGAGGTGTTGTGGCTGACGTCGCCCGACCCGAGGAGGGCGGGGTCGAAGCCGACGACGGCGGCGAACAGCTCGAAGAGCGTGCCCTCGGTCCTCGATCGCGGCGGGCACGCCACCACGTGGACCTGCTCGCGGGGCAGCAGCGCCCCCCAGCGGTCGATGATGTCCCCGAGGTCCTGTCGTGCCAGGAAGCCGGCCGCCTGCTCGTCGCGGACCCGGATCGCCTCGATGAAGTCGGCGTAGCTGACCTTCCACCGGCTCTTGATGCCCTGCTGCCATTCCGACGGGATCGTGAGTCCCCAGTGGCGCGCGGTGACGATGACGTGCACCTCGAAGTCAGCGAGTGCGCCGACGACGAGGTCGGTCACCGGCCGCGGCATCTCGGCGAGCGTCTCGAGGGACAGCACGTGCGCCGGGGCGTCGTGTCCGCGGACCTCCTCGACCAGGCCACGGACGGCCTCGGCCGCCGGCGCCTCCTCGCCGTGGTCGCGAAGGCGGCGCAGCCCCGCCATCAGCTGCACCCGCGCCACCGCCCGGTCGGGGAACAGCACGTGGACGCCGTGGTCGGCGAGCACACCGGCGGAGGACAGGAGCGACTTCTGCAACGACGTGGTGCCGCTCTTGCGCGTCCCCACGTGGAGAAAGACCTTGGCCGGCGATGACGTCACGGTCGTCGATCCTCGCACAGCAGCCTGCGTCAGATGCTGCCGACCAGCCGCTGCGGAATGCGCGTCAGCGGCTGGTTCCTCAACGCGGCGATCTGCCCCTGCTTGGGCGTCCGGTGCCGTCCGTTGAGGAAGATCACCATGTCGTCGAGGTCGGCCGTCGCCGGGTCGAACTCCGGTACGGCGGCCGGGTCGACGTCCGCCACGACGGCATCGAAGATCGCGAGCACCTGGTCGGCTTCCTTGCCCCAGCTGGCTTCCTCGGCCCGGCCGTCGGCCTTGCTGACCTCGTTGCGGAGCCGGGCTACCTCGGCCAGCCGGGACCGGTCGGCGAACTTGAGGTGGAGCATGAACAGCTCGGGATCGATCGCGTACGGCGCCTTCAGCCCGTGTGACGACACCGCCCAGCCGGCATTGACCCGCTTGATCGACGGCTTGCACATGAGCGGGGTGAACTTGGCGAAGCTCCGCTGCTCGAGCAGCGGTCGGCCCAGGTCCAGCGGCTCCGGCTCGACGCTCGGGATGTGCAGCACGTTGAGGCCCATCACGCCGACCGCCTCCGGCCGGCCGCGATCCTCGAGCAGGTCGGGCAAGGTCGGGTAGACGGCCGGGTCGGTGACCAGGAACTCGTCGACGTCCACGAAGACGACGTAGTCGTAGGCCGCGAGCAGGCCCGAGGCGATGCCGTTCATCAGCCGCATCCGCACCGGCTCGAAGGCCAGCCCACCCTTGAGCTGCGGCACCCGGTGCACGGTGCAGCCGAGGCCCTCGGTCGAGCCGTCGACGGAGTTGTCGTCGAGCACCACCAGGTTGTCGATGCCGACGTGGCGGGCGTAGTGCGAGACCCACAGGGACAGCAGGTCGCCCTCGTCGCGTGCCATCGTGATCACCGCGACCTCTGGCCGCCCGGTGGTCGAGCGCATCCCCGCCCCTCTCTCACTCGTCTGCGGTCGAGAGTCTGGCACGCTAACGGCCGTGAGCAATCAACCGGGACGCCGTCCGCTCTGGATGCACGTCGGCTGCAGCAAGACCGGCACCTCGTCGCTCCAGGCCGGGTTGTGGATGTCGGTGGAGGCGCTCGCCGCCGAGGGTGTCGGGCTGCCGTACGTCGGCCGGCCCGCCCACATCGCCGGCCTGCTGCGCCCCCTCGGCTGGCGCCCGGTCGAGGGCTTCGCCGGCGAGCACCGCGCGAAGGCGCTCGCGAAGGTCCCGGCCACGATCCGCGACACCGCGGGCGACCTGCTGCTGGTCAGCAACGAGGACCTTGCCGAGGTCCGTCCCGAAGACGTCGACGCGATCGCCGAACGCTGCGACGAGGCCGGCGTCGACCTGCACCTGGTGCTGACCGTCCGGGACTGGGCCCAGCAGCTGCCGTCGGACTACCAGCAGTTCCTCAAGCACCGACTGGCCGACAGCTACCCGGACTTCCTCGGAGACGTGAAGGAGCGGCGCGGCCCCTGGGCGGACCAGTTCTGGCGCCGCCAGGACCCCATCGACATCCTCGACCGCTGGGGGCGGGCGGTCGACGCATCGCGGATGCACGTGATCGTCGTCCCGTCGTACTCCCAGGACCCGGAGGGTGTCTTCAACCTGATGGGCGAGGTCGTCGGCTTCCCCAGTGCCGCGGTGACCCGTCCGAAGGGCTCGGTCAACGCGTCGTTCGGCGTGGTCGAGTCCGAGGTGTTCCGCCGGGTCAACGCCGCGCTGGGCGACCGGCTCCCCGACTACAAGCGCGACTACACCGACGCCGTCCGCTGGCCGTTCGCGCACGGCGTCCTCGCCCGCAGCGCGAGCCCCAAGCTCACCCTGCCGCCGGACCACCTCGGCTGGGTCCAGGAGCGGGCCCGGCAGACGGTCGCCACGGTCCGCGAGCGCGGCTACCCCGTCCACGGCGACCTCGACGCGCTCGTCCCGGGCGACGACAGCGCGCGCCCGCTTCCGGCGTACGACGAGGCCGCGGTGGCTGAGGCGTCGATCACAGCGTTGGCCAACTACGCCGCGAGCGCCGCGCGGCGGAAGCCCTCCTGACGTCTCGCGACCAGGGCGAAGGCGGGCGATCGCACGATCCGGCATTAGAGTCGGATGGCCCATGAATTGTGGCCCATGAACCGTTGCCCAGCCCCTGCCGGAGCGACCGAGTACATCAAATGAAGGGGAACCGATGCCGCGCCTGTGTGAGACCGATGGCCTGACCGAGGACCAGACCGAGATCCTCAAGGCCGTCCGGGTGTTCGTCGACGAGCAGATCATCCCGGTTGCCCAGGAGCTCGAGCACGCCGACGAGTACCCCACCGACATCGTCGAGGGCCTCAAGGAGCTCGGCGTCTTCGGCCTGATGATCCCTGAGGAGTACGGCGGCCTCGGCGAGTCGCTCCTCACCTACGCCCTGTGCGTCGAGGAGATCGCCCGCGGCTGGATGAGCGTCTCCGGCGTCATCAACACCCACTTCATCGTGGCCTACATGGTGATGCAGCACGGCACCGAGGAGCAGAAGCAGAAGTACCTCCCCCAGATGGCCTCCGGCGAGATGCGCGGCGCGTTCTCGATGTCCGAGCCTGGCCTCGGCTCCGACGTCTCCGCGGTCTCCACCAAGGCGGTCAAGCAGGACGACGGCAGCTACAAGATCACCGGCTCGAAGATGTGGCTGACCAACGGCGCCCAGTCGCGCCTGGTCGCGACGCTGTGCAAGACCGACGACGGCAACGACTCGGTCTACAAGAACATGACCACCTTCCTCATCGAGAAGGAGGCCGGCTTCGGCGAGACCGCCCCGGGCCTCACCATCCCCGGCAAGATCGACAAGATGGGCTACAAGGGCGTCGAGACCACCGAGATGATCCTCGACGGTCACGTGGTCCGCGCCGACCAGGTCCTCGGCGGCGAGACCGGCAAGGGCTTCTACCAGATGATGGACGGCGTCGAGGTCGGCCGCGTCAACGTCGCCGCCCGCGCCTGCGGCCTGGCCTGGCGGGGCTTCGAGCTCGGCGTCGCCTACGCCCAGCAGCGCCACACCTTCGGCAAGCCGATCGCCGCCCACCAGGCCGTGCTCTTCCGGATCGCCGAGATGGCCACCAAGGTCGAGGTCGCCCACACCATGATGGTGAAGGCCGCCCGGATGAAGGACAGCGGCGAGCGGATGGACGTCGAGGCCGGCATGGCCAAGATGGTCGCCTCCGAGTACGCCCACGAGGTCGTCGAGGACTCCTTCCGGATCCACGGCGGCTACGGCTACTCCAAGGAGTACGAGATCGAGCGGCTCTACCGCGAGGTCGCCTTCATGCTCATCGGCGAGGGCACCTCCGACATCCAGAAGATGATCATCGGCCGCGCGATGCTCGAGGACTACAAGCTCAAGAGCTGAAGCCTCGCTCAGCACATCGGAGCCGGTGACCCCGCGCGGGTCACCGGCTCTGCGCTTTCCGGGCGATAACCTCGACCCGTGAGCGTCGCGCCTACCCGTGTCTATGCCGCCAGGCTGGTGGGACTGCCGATCTTCGACCCTCAGGGCGACCAGGTCGGCAAGGTCCGCGACCTCGTCGTGTCCATGCGGATCGAGGGTGCGCAGCCGCGGGTGCTGGGGATGGTCGCGGAGGTGTTCGGGCGCCGGCGGGTGTTCCTGCCGATGACCCGCGTCACCACGATCGACAGCGGTCAGGTCTACACGACCGGCCTGCTCAACATGCGCCGGTTCGAGCAGCGCTCGACCGAGACCCTCGTCATGGGGCAGATGCTCGACCGCACCGTCACGATCAAGAGCAGCGGCGTCAGCGGCACCGTCTACGACGTGGCGATGGAGCGGGCACGCACCCGCGACTGGGTGCTCAGCCGGGTCGCGATCCGGGAGCCGAACAAGGGTCTCCGCCGGCGCGGGCAGACCCACGTCGTCGAGTGGGACGACGTCGTCGGCCTCGCCCGTGAGGACGACCGGCAGGGGGCCACCCACCTGGTCGCCGCGATCAACGAGATGCGCCCGGCCGACGCGGCCAGCATGCTGCACGACCTGCCGTTCGAGCGTCGTAACGCTGTCGCGATGGCGCTCGACGACGAGCGGCTCGCCGACGTGCTCGAGGAGCTGCCCGAGGAGGACCAGGTCGGCATCCTCGAGCGACTCGACTCCGAGCGCGCGGCCGACGTGCTGGAGGAGATGTCGGCAGACGACGCCGCCGACCTGATCGCCGACCTGCCGCCGGAGACCGCCGAGATCCTCCTCCAGCTGATGGAGCCGGAGGAGGCCGAGGACGTCCGTCGGCTGATGAAGTACGTCGAGAACACCGCCGGCGGCATGATGACGCCCGAGCCGGTGATCCTCGGCCCCGATGCCACCGTCGCCGACGCGCTCGCGCACGTCCGCAACCCCGAGCTGACGCCCGCGCTGGCCTCCCTGGTCTACGTGTGCCGCCAGCCTCTCGAGTGCCCGACCGGCAAGCTGCTCGGCCTCGCCCACATCCAGCGGCTGCTGCGCGAGCCGCCGTCGACGCTGGTCGCGGGCGTCCTCGACGACGAGCTCGAGGTGCTCCGGCCCGAGGCGACGATCGACGACGTCGCCGCGCACCTGGCGACCTACAACCTGGTCGCGGCGCCCGTCGTCGACGAGAACCGCCGGCTGCTCGGCGCGGTGACGGTCGACGACCTCCTCGACCACATGCTCCCGGACAACTGGCGCGAGCGAGCGGCGGAACGCCGTGGTTGAGCGTCATCGCCGGACCGGGGAGCGGCTCGACACTCCGCAGGCGATCCGCCGCCAGATCTCCTGGCGGCCGTCGTACGACACCGATGCGTTCGGCGTCTTCGCCGAGCGGTTCGCGCGGTTCATGGGCACCGCGAAGTTCCTGATGTGGATGACCGTCTTCGTCATCGCGTGGGTGCTGTGGAACTTCCTCGCGCCCCGCGACTGGCGGTTCGACGAGTACCCGCTCATCTTCCTGACCCTGATGTTGAGCCTGCAGGCGTCGTACGCCGCGCCGCTGATCCTGCTCGCGCAGAACCGCCAGGAGGACCGCGACCGGGTGATCGCCAGCCAGGACCGCGACGCCGCCTCCCGGGCGCACGCCGACATGGAGTTCCTTGCGCGGGAGGTCGCGTCGCTGCGGATGTCGATGGGTGAGGTCGCGACCCGCGACTACCTGCGCTCGGAGCTGCGGGCGCTGCTGGCCGACCTCGAGGAGCGCGACGAGCGCGACGCCGGCAACGAGGGCGCCGAGGGTGGGGCGTCTCACGGGGGCCGCGAGTAACGATCGGCAGCCGTCGCTCCGTAGACTCGTGGTGATGAGTACGACGTCTGCCCTCCCCACGCTCGACCAGGTCCACGCCGCCCTGGCCACCGTCAACGACCCCGAGATCAAGCGCCCGATCACCGATCTCGGGATGGTCGACACCGTGTCGGTCGAGGACGACGGCACCGTGAAGGTGCGCGTGCTCCTGACCGTCGCCGGCTGTCCGCTCAAGGACACCATCAACCGCGACGTGACCGCTGCGGTCAGCGCGCTCGACGGCGTCACCCGGGTCGACCTCGACCTCGGCGTGATGACGTCGGAGCAGCGCGGCACCCTGCACGAGCAGCTCCGTGGCGGCCAGGCGCAGCGGGAGATCCAGTTCGCCCAGCCCGGCTCGCTGACCAAGGTGTTCGCGATCGCCAGCGGCAAGGGCGGGGTCGGCAAGTCCTCGGTCACCGTCAACCTGGCCCTCGCGCTGGCCGCCGCCGGCCGCAAGGTCGGCGTGGTCGACGCCGACATCTACGGACACTCGGTGCCCGCGATGCTCGGCGTCGCGGACGCGCGGCCCACCCAGGTCGAAGACCTGATCATGCCGGTTCCGACCGCCAGCGGCGTCTCGGTCATCTCGGTCGGCATGCTCAAGCCCCGACGCGACCAGGTCATCGCGTGGCGCGGACCGATGCTCGACCGGGCCCTCGTCCAGATGCTGTCCGACGTCTACTGGGGCGACCTCGACGTTCTGCTCCTCGACCTGCCGCCGGGCACCGGCGACATCGCGATCTCGCTGGGCCAGCACCTCCCCGGTGCGGAGGTGGTCGTCGTGACCACGCCGCAGGAGGCCGCGGCCGAGGTCGCCGAGCGGGCCGGCACGATGGCCTCGATGATGCACCAGCGGGTCGTCGGCGTCATCGAGAACATGAGCTACCTCGCCTGCCCCCACTGCGCGGCGGAGGGCAAGGACCACCGGTTCGAGGTCTTCGGGTCCGGCGGCGGCGAGCGGGTCGCGGCCACGCTGTCCCAGCGCTTCGGCTACGACGTTCCGCTCCTCGGCACCGTCCCGCTCGACATGTCGCTCCGCGAGGGCGGCGACGACGGCAAGCCGGTCGTCGAGTCCAACCCGACCGCGCCGGCCGCGGTCACGCTGACGGCGATCGCCGACCGGCTCGACGGCCGGAGCCGTGGCCTGGCCGGCATGCAGCTGGGCCTGACCCCGAGCAACAAGTTCTGACCGGGTAGCGCGGACAGCGGGGGCGAGCGGTGTTCGGGATCGGGTTCGGTGAGCTCGTCGTCATCGCGTTCCTCGCCGTCCTCGTCTTCGGTCCCGACAAGCTGCCGGAGCTGGCCAAGCAGGCCGGTCAGGTCGTGCGCAAGCTGCGCACGTTCGCCAACAACGCCCGCGACGAGCTGCGCTCCGAGCTCGGTCCCGAGTTCGCCGACCTCGAGCTGACCGACCTCGATCCCCGAGTGATCGTGCGGAAGCACATCGCCGAGGCGCTCGCCGATGAGGACGACGAGGTCGTCAGCCACGCCAAGCCGGAGCAGCGGCCGCTCGAGGCGGGCGAGCGTCCGCCGTACGACCTCGAGGCGACGTAGGCGACGTAGCCCTACGCCCGCGACTGAGCGGCTGCGAGTGCCGCGAACGGCACCAGGATCATCCGCCGGTCGTCGCCCTCGACGAGCTCGCAGAAGTCCGCGCCGACCCGGCGCAGGTTGCCCTCGTGGCGGGAGCCGTCGCGCAGGTGCAGCAGGCACCGCTCGCCGGCCTCGGCGATCCGGCGCAGGGCGGAGCCGAGCCCGAGCCGGGTGAGCGGTGACCAGGCGACCTCGGGGATGGAGCGCACCGAAGCCCTCTCGACCGTCGTCACCGCGTCGGCGCTGACCACCCAGTCGTGCTGACCGGCCGACAGGAGCAGCCAGTCGTCGGCGACCCGGTCGACGGTGCCGGTCACGGTGCCGACCCCGGCGATCCCGATCGTGAGCTCGGTGCCCGCGGAGGCCATCAGCCGGCTGGCGAGGGTGACGGTCTGGTACTCCGCGCGACTCCGATCGGCGTGCTCGGCGCCCCGCTCGGCGGCTGCGAGCGCGCCGGCCTGGCCCTCGAGATCGTCGAAGAGCGCGAAGAGATCGTCCTCCCAACCCATGGGGCCCACCTCATCACATCGGGGCTGTGGAAAGCATATTGACGCGCCTCGTGAACGCCAGCAGACTGAGGCAAACGCAAGCAAACAGAAGGTTCTCGGGGATGATCCGGTCGACGCGCGTAGGTGTGGTGTGGATCAGGAGCGGAGCGCTGTGGTGCGCGACCACCGCGGCAGCGGCCGGCATCGCCTGGACCACCCTCCCGACGCTCGCCACCAGCCCCGAGCTGCTCTCGACCGGGCCGGAGTTCGCCGACCTGCTCGTCACCGTTTGCGCGGCGGCGATGGCCGTCGCCGCAGGCTGGCTGTGGGCGATGACGACGGATGTCGTCGTCCGGGTCCTCCGCACGGGGCCGGGCGACGGAGGCGTCGCCGTACGGCGTCCCGGCGCGCTGCGCGCCGTACTCCTCGCCGCGTGCGGCGTGGTCGCGCTCGGCACTCCGGCAGCCGCCGACGACCGGCCGCCGGTCGCCCCGTCGTCACTCGCCGGTCTCCCGCTCCCCGATCGCGCGACCAGCGACGCTCCGCTGCCCGATCGCGCGGACGACGGATCCCGCCAGGTGCGCGTCCGCCCCGGCGACTCCCTCTGGGCGATCGCCGAGCAGCGGCTCGGACCGCGCGCCACGGTCGTCGAGATCGTCGGCTACTGGCACCGGATCTACGACCACAACACCGACGTCATCGGCCCCGACCCGGACCTGATCCTGCCCGGCCAGCTCTTGGAGCTGCCGCCGACCGGCTGAACCCACCAACCGTCACCAGCGTCCGCTCGAGGAGGACCAATGACCACCACCCTGCACCCATTGATGGGTGTCCGGCTGCCCGTGCCGGTCGCCGCCACCCAGGGCATGCTCGCGCTCGCCCTGCTCCCCCGCAGCGAGCCTCCGATCCCCGAGGGCGAGGCCCACACCGGCGCCACGGTCGTGGCGATCGACCGTCGCCAACGGGCCGTCGTCGAGGAGTGGACGCGCCGCTTCGCCCAGGCGGCCGTCGAGATCGTCGGCGGCGACCGCCCGGTCTCGCAGCTGCTGCGTTGGACGCTGCCCGACGTCTACGACGACCTCCGACGACGGGCACTGCTGGTCGCCCGCGCCGGCGGCCACCAGCCCGGCCTCGCACGGGTCCAGCCGGTGCGTCCCCGGGTGCTGAGCGTCCACACGTGCTTCGTCCGGCCGGACGCGGTCGAGGCGGCCGTCCACGTGCGGTACGGCGCCCGCTCGCGCGCCCTCGCCGCCCGGTTCGAACGGATCGAGCAGCGCTGGATCTGCGCCGCCCTTGACTTTTCCTGATCCGGACCGGTTTCACCGGAGATCTTCCCAAAGGTGACCGCCGTCACTATCTTCGGCGCGGGTCCGTGCGGACCCCTGGGAGGGAAGACCCCGAGGAGATCACCTTGATGTTCCGCACGTTCGTGGCCCCGTTCGCGGTCGCCGCAGCGACGTTGCTCGCCCCGCTCCCAGCACCATCGGCCCATGCCGACGGACCCGGGGTCGGCACGCCCTGGGTCGTGTCGGTCGGCGACTCCTACATCTCCGGTGAGGCCGGCCGCTGGGCCGGGTCCTCGAACTCCAGCAGCTCCCGGGCCGACGCGCTCGGCTCGACGGCCTATTACGACAACGCCTCCGGCACCGGTGAGGCGATCGCGCGCTGCCACCGCAGCAAGAGCGCCGAGATCCACATCGGCGGCGGGGTCAACAGCCTCAACCTCGCCTGCTCGGGCGCCAAGACGGCGACCGCTACCGGCGACTACTTCAAGCCGGGGATCGACTTCTACTCAGGCACCGCAGGTGTCGGTCAGGCGCGGGCGTTGCAGACGTTCGCGTCCACCCACAACGTGCGGATGGTCGTCGTCAGCATCGGCGGCAACGACTTCAACTTCGCCGGCATCGTCCAGCAGTGCGTCACCGACTTCCTGGCGTCGCCGTCGTGGTGGCCGGACTACTGCAAGGACGACAGCAGCGTCACGAGCAACTTCACCAGCAGCAACATCAGCGCCGTGAAGACCCGGATCGCGACCGCCCTCACCAACGTGCGCACCGCGATGCGCAACGCCGGGTACGCCGACAGCCAGTGGCGGATGCTCGTCCAGACCTACCCGTCCCCGATCCCGAACGGGTCGGGCTTCCGGTACAGCCAGAGCGGCTACACGCGCCAGAGCACGGGTGGCTGTGGCTTCTGGAACGCCGACGCCGACTGGGCCAACAGCTACGCGCTGCCGACCATCAACAACACGGTGACCGGCGCGATCAGCCAGGCCGGCGTCACCAACGCCTCCGTCCTCAACCTCGCCAACACCTTCGCCGGCCGCCGGCTCTGCGAGTCGGGCGTCGGGCTCTACGAGGAGGTCGGCATCGCCAGCTGGCAGTCGACAGGAGCAGTGGACCGGACGGAGTGGGTCAACCAGATCCGCACGGTCTCGACGTGCTGCTCCAGCAGCCCGTACTACATCCAGGAGTCGCTGCACCCGAACTACTGGGGCCAGCTCGCGGTGCGCTCGTGCGTCCGCCAGGCCTACAACGGTGGTACGCCGCGCGGCGGCACCTGCACCCGCACGGGCACCGGGCTGCTCAACGGTGAGCCCAGGATGACGCTGCAGTAGCCGGGCTAGCTGATGCGGGCGGTGAGGCCGCTGGGGCCACCCGGAGCGCCGTGGCAGCGCTTGTACTTCTTGCCCGAACCGCAAGGGCACAGCTGGTTGCGGCCGATCTCGGCGAACTCGTCGTCGGCGTTGGAGGCCGTGGCCCCGCGGACCTCGGGCTCGCCGGTCACGTCACTCGGCGCCGAGTAGGACAGGAACTGCGGCTGCTTCGGAGCCTCCAGGCCCTTGGCCCTGATCAGCGGACCGGTCTGCGAGGGCAGGGTACGGCGCATCGGCTCCTCCTCCCCGGCCGACGCGGCACCAAGCGCGGCCGCGATGTCGCCGAGGCCGGGGCCCTGCGCACCCAGTCCGACGGGCGGCTCGGCGAGCGCGCCCTCGTGCATCGGGCCCTCGTGACGGGAGCCGTCGGCGTGGTAGTGGAACTCCGGCTCGTCGTCCTCGACCTGGACCTCCAGGTTGAAGAGGAAGCCGACGGTCTCCTCCTTGATGCCGTCCATCATCGCGGCGAACATGTCGTAGCCCTCGCGCTGGTACTCGACCAGCGGGTCACGCTGGGAGTACGCGCGCAGGTAGATGCCCTCGCGGAGGTAGTCCATCTCGTAGAGGTGCTCGCGCCACTTGCGGTCGAGCACCGAGAGCAGGACCCGACGCTCGAGCTCGCGCATGACCTCCTCGCCGACCTCCTCCTCGCGGCGGTCGTAGGCGGCGTGCGCGTCGGCCTTGAGCGTCTCGATCAGCTCTTCCTTGTGCAGCACCGCGTGGTTGCCGATCTCCTCGGCCACCGCCTCGTGGGAGAGCGACACCGGCCAGAACTGCTTGAGATCGGTCCACAGCTGCTCGAGGTCCCACTCCTCGGAGTACTGGTCGAGCGAGCCGCCGACGAAGCCGGTGACGACGTCGTCGATGAAGGTGCGGATCTGCTCCTCGAGGTTGACGCCCTCGAGCACCTCGCGGCGCTCGCCGTAGATCACCTTGCGCTGGCGGTCCATCACGTCGTCGTACTTGAGGACGTTCTTGCGGGACTCGAAGTTCTGCGACTCGACCTGGCCCTGGGCGTTGGCGATCGCGTTGGTGACCCGCTTGTTCTCGATCGGGACGTCGTCCGGGATCTTCAGCATGACGAGCACGCGGTCGACCCAGTCGGACTTGAAGAGCCGCATCAGCTCGTCCTGCAGCGACAGGTAGAAGCGGGACTCGCCCGGGTCTCCCTGGCGGCCGGAGCGACCACGCAGCTGGTTGTCGATGCGGCGCGACTCGTGCCGCTCGGTGCCGATCACGTAGAGGCCGCCGAGCTCGCGGACCTCGTCGTGCTCCGCAGCGACCTGCTCCTTGATCTGCTCGATCATGGCGGGCCACGCGGCGTCGTACTCGTCGGCGGTCTCGCCGGTCGGCTCGAGGCCCTGCTTGCGCAGCTCCTGGTCGGCGAGGAACTCGATCGAGCCACCGAGCATGATGTCGGTGCCACGGCCGGCCATGTTGGTGGCGACGGTGACGGCGCCCTTGTGGCCGGCGAGCGCGACGATCTTCGCCTCCTCGGCGTGCACCTTCGCGTTGAGGACCGAGTGCGGGACGCCGCGCTTCTTGAGCGCGTTGGAGAGGTACTCCGACTTCTCGACCGACACGGTGCCGACCAGGATCGGCTGGCCCTTCTCGTTGCGTTCGGCGATGTCGTCGACGACGGCGTCGTACTTCGCCTCCTCGGTGCGGTAGACGAGGTCGGGCTGGTCCTTGCGGACCATCTCCTTGTTCGTCGGGATCGGGACCACGCCGAGGCCGTAGATCTTGTCGAACTCGGACGCCTCGGTGAGCGCCGTGCCGGTCATGCCGGAGAGCTTCTCGTAGAGGCGGAAGTAGTTCTGGAGGGTGACGGTGGCCAGCGTCTGGTACTCCTCGCGGACCTTCACGCCCTCCTTGGCCTCGATCGCCTGGTGGAGGCCGTCGTTGTAGCGGCGACCGGCCAGCATCCGGCCGGTGTGCTCGTCGACGATGAGCACCTCGCCGTTCATGACGACGTACTCCTTGTCGTTCCGGAACAGCTCCTTGGCCTTGATGGAGTTGTGGAGGAACGAGATGAGCGGCGTGTTCGCCGACTCGTAGAGGTTGTCGATGCCGAGGTGGTCCTCGACCTTCGTGATGCCGGGCTCGAGGACCGAGATGGTGCGCTTCTTCTCGTCGACCTCGTAGTCGGTGTCCTTGGTGAGCTTCTGGGCGATCTTGGCGAACTCGCCGTACCACTTCACCTCGTCCTGGGTCGGACCGCTGATGATGAGCGGGGTCCGCGCCTCGTCGATGAGGATCGAGTCGACCTCGTCGACCACGGCGAAGAAGTGCTTGCGCTGGACGCAGTCCTCGATCGACCCCGCCATGTTGTCGCGCAGGTAGTCGAAGCCGAGCTCGTTGTTGGTGCCGTAGGTGATGTCGCAGGCGTAGGCCTCGCGCCGCTGCGCCGGCCGCATCTGCGGCAGGATCACGCCGGTGGACAGGCCCAGGAAGTGGTGGATCCGGCCCATCCACTCCGCGTGGTACTTCGCCAGGTAGTCGTTGACGGTGACGACATGGACGCCCTCACCCGCGAGGGCGTTGAGGTAGGACGGCAGCGTGGCGACCAGGGTCTTGCCCTCACCGGTCTTCATCTCGGCGATGTTGCCCATGTGGAGGGCCGCGCCACCCATGATCTGCACGTCGAAGTGGCGCTGGCCGATGACCCGCTTGGCCGCCTCACGGACCGTGGCGAACGCCTCCGGCATGAGGTCGTCGAGCGTCTCACCGTCGGCCAGCCGCTTCTTGAACTCGTCGGTCATCCCGCGCAGCTCGTCGTCGGACATCGCGACGAAGTCGTCCTCGATGGCGTTGACGGCCTTCGCGACCGCCTCGAGCTGGCGGAGGATCTTGCCCTCTCCGATACGGAGGAGCTTGTCGATGATCACTGGCACGGCGGCAACTCTACCTAGCGGGAGTTACACATCCGATTCGCGCTCGGCATCGCTCTCCCCTGAGACGGCGTGGGCTTCGGCCCGCTCGCGCTCGATCTTGCGGCCGACCCCGTAGGCGGTGCCCCACAGCAGGGCGAGTATCGGCCCGAGCACGAACATCATCGGTACGACGAAGCCGAGCCCGACCGCCACGACCTGGATCGTGTGCCCGAGCAGGTAGCCCCACTCGGCGCGCAGCAGGCCGGCGGTCACCAGGCACGCGGCCGCGAGGCCGAGGCCGATCGCCAGCGCCGTGCCCGTGGACACGTCGGTGAGCTCGATCATCACCGGGGTCGTCAGCCCGAGGGTGATCGCCTCGACCGACAGCACGGTGGCGCACAGCGAGCGGCGTACCGACCTCATTTGCGGCCGCCCAACAGCAGGCGCGCCTCACCGACCGTGACCACCGACCCGGTGACGAGCACCGCGCCGGCGCCGAGCGGGTCGCCCCTCCCGGAGTCGGCCTCGGCGAGGGCGGCCGCGGCGTCGAGGGCGTCGCCGAGCCGCGGCACGACCGTGACCCGGTCCTCGCCGTAGACCTCGATCGCCGTCACCGCGAGCTGCTCGGCCGGCATCGCCCGGGCCGTGGAGTTCTGGGTGATCACGACATGGGAGAGGTGCGGCTCGAAGGCCGCCAGCAGACCCTCTGCGTCCTTGTCGCCCATGACGCCGAAGACCCCGATCAGCGGGTCGAACCGGAAGGAGTCGTCGAGCGCGGCAGCGGTCGCCTCGGCGCCCGCCGGGTTGTGGGCGGCGTCGAGCACGATCGTCGGGCTGCGGCGGACGACCTCGAGCCGCCCGGGCGAGGTCGCCTCCGCGAACGCCTGACGGACCACGTCGTCGGCGAGGGGGTCGTTGCCGAGGAGGGCCTCGACCGCGGCCAGCGCCGTGGCGGCGTTCTGCGCCTGGTGGGCGCCGTAGAGCGGGAGGAAGAGCTCGTCGTACTGCCCGCGCAGGCCGCGGATCGTCACGACCTGGCCACCGACGGCAGGCGCCCGGTCGACGACGCCGAAGTCGACGCCCTCCCGGACCACGGTGGCGCCGACCTCCTCGGCCCGGCGCAGCAGCACCTCGGCCACCTCGGCCGGCTGCTGGGCCAGGACCGCGGTGCTACCGGCCTTGATGATCCCGGCCTTCTCCTGCGCGATCGCAGTGATGGTCGTGCCGAGGTAGTTGGCGTGGTCGATCGCGATCGGCGTGACCACCGCGACGTCGGCGTCGATCACGTTGGTCGCGTCCCAGGACCCACCCATGCCGACCTCGACCACCGCGACGTCGACAGGGGCGTCGGCGAACGCGGCGTACGCCATCCCGACGATCGCCTCGAAGAACGACAACGGGAAGGGCTCGGCCTCGTCCACCAGGTGGGTGTAGGGCGCGACGTCGTTGAAGGCCCGCACGAAGGCGTCGTCGTCGAGCGGCTCGCCGTCGATGCTGATCCGCTCGCTCATCCGCTCCACGTGCGGACTGGTGAACCGGCCGGTGCGCAGGTCGAGCGTGCGCAGCAAGCCGTCGATCATCCGCGCCGTCGACGTCTTGCCGTTGGTCCCGGTCAGGTGGACCGAGCGGTAGGTGCGCTGCGGGTCGCCGAGCAGCTCGGTGAACGCGCGGATCCGGTCGAGCGAAGGCTCGAGCCGGGTCTCGGGCCAGCGGCTGAGCAGGGCGTCCTCGGCCTCGGCGAAGGTCTCGGCGGGGCGGGCCCCGTCAGTGGAGTCGTCAGGGGTATCGGTCATGGCAAGGGCTGAGTCTAGGAGCCTGCTGAACAATCCGCCCTACTGCGCGACGCCCCGCGGGCGCTCCGCGGCGTTGCGGCCGCTCGAAGATGGACCACAGCGTCGTCGCGACCGCGCCTTGCGGAGCATCCCGCGGAGCGCCGCTCGCTACGGCCGGATTGTTCAGCACACTCCTAGGGGCGCCCCGCCGCGACTACCGGATCGTCAGCTCGACCATGTCGACCACGGGCTCGAAGCCGAGCGCGGTGTAGATCCGGTTCGAGGTCGGGTTGGCCTGGTCGGTGAACAGGGTGACCCGGCTGCCCTCCGCGAGCAGCAGCCGGGACACCTCGGCCACGGCTGCGCTGGCGTAGCCACGACCGCGATGCTCCTTCGGCGTGAACACCGGGCCGATCCGGGCGACGCCGTACGCCGGCGGGTTGGCGCCCGTCAGGTGTCGCGGGGTGTCGCCGTCGTCGACCCACATCCAGATCCGTCCCTGCCGGATCCGCCCGCGGACGTCGTCCAGCGTGGTCGCCTCGGAGCGATCGGCTCGACCGTCGTGCCCGGCCTGCTCGTCGGCATCGACGTGGAACTGGTGGAACCACTCGAGCGCGAGCGGCGCCTCGTCGTCGTACGCCGGACGCAGCCGGCCGCGCGTCGGCCCGGGCTCGACAAGGGTCCCCAGCTCGAACAGCCGGGTGTGCATGTCGACCTCGACCTCGCCGCCGACGCGCTCGGCGATCCGCTCCGCGACGACCCTGGTCGCCGGCAGGGCGCCGTTGACGCCGCCGACCATCTCGCCCCGCTCGACGAGCGCGTCGGCGAGGGCGACGGCCGCGGCGTCGGGCATCGCCAGCAGGTAGGCCGGGTACGGCGGGAACGGCGCCGTCCGCATCGCGACCCCGGCGATCTCCCCGGCAGGGTCGGTGACCACGACGAACCAGCAGTACGGCGCCAACGGGGTGCTCGGGGCCGACTGCGTCATCCGTGCGGCGACGGTCGCGATCACGGTCGACACCACCGGCTCGGCAGCGAGCCGGTCTCCGGCCCGCTCCAGGAACCGCGCCGCATCGTCCTCGAACGTGATGCTGAAATCGCCTGCCATGGGCGCGAGCGTCACATCAACGGATTCGGGCGAGCAACCGGATTCCGCGAACAGGGCGCCGTCAACCGGTCTAGTCTCCCAGCGAACCCACCTTCAGGACGAAGGGGTGTCGTGCCCGAAGACTTCTCCAAAGTCGACGCCGCGGCGGCTGCAACCGCGGCCGTGGCGCTCGTGCTCGCGCACGGCGACGAGCTGATCGGCGGCACCCGCAGGGACCTGCTCGACCGCGGAGCCCTGCTGCTGGGCGAGGTCCTGGCGGGCGGCGGCGTACTGCCGATGGCGGCGGCTTGGCGGCTGGGGACCGCCCACCACTACCGCGGTGAGTACCCGGACGCGCTCGCGTACTTCGAGGCTGCTCTCAGCGACCCCGACCCCGACCCCGTCGACCGCGCCCGGTTCCTGGCCGGACACGCTTCCGTGCTCTGGGCCCAGGGCAACGCCGAGGCCGGGCGTCGGGTCGCGGACGAGGCGATGGCGGCTGCCTGCGCGTGTGGCGACGACGGCGCCATCGGGGCGGCGTGGGTGGCCAACGGCTTGGTGCAGGCCCACGCCGGTGACCGCTCCGCCAACCTGCTCGCCTACGAGAAGGCCCTGGCGCACGCCGAGCGCGCCGGCGACGCGGTCACGGTCGTCCGGGTGCGCAACAACCTCGGCTCCCGCCACGTCGAAGCGGGCCGGTTCCGACAGGCCCTCGACGAGCTCGATCACGCGGTCGCCATCAGCGAGGACCACTGCGTCGGTCTGGCCAGCGCGATGGTGAGCGTCAACCGCGCGGAGGCACTGCTCGGGCTCGGCAGGCTGGAGGAGGCCGTCGGCGAGATCGCGATCGCGACCGACAAGTTCCGCGCCGCCGAGGCCGCACACCTGCTCGCCTTCGCGTTGCTGCTCGAGGCCGACGCGCACCGGGTCCGCGGCAACGCGACCCGCGCACACGCGAAGTACGTCGAGGCGGTCGAGCGCGCCGAGGCGTCCGGCAACGCCCAGGTCCTCGGCCCCGCGATGGCCGGGCTGGCGGAGACGGTGGTCGCCGACGACCCGGCCTCGTCGCGCGCCCACGCGAAGCGGGCACTCGACCAGCCCCACACCGTCGGTGACGTCATCGCGCTCCGGGCCGCGGGCTGGGTCGCACTCGGCCAGGGCGACCTCGAGGCCGCGGAGATGTGGGCGGCCCGGGCGCTGGCGGAGGCCGGACGCCGCGACCAGCTCGGCGAGCTGGCCGACGCCCTCGAGCTGCGGGCCCTCATCCGCTGGGCCACCACCGGCGACGCGCACGACGCCCTCGGCCAGCTCGCGGAGGCAGCGGACGCCTGGCGCGAGGTCGGCAGCGCGATCCGGTGCGCGGTCAACCGGGTCATCTCCGCACGCCTGCTGGGCGACCGCGGCGCCGAGGAGGCGGGGCGGCAGGCCCTCCAGGCGCTCGGGGTACGGGCCGACGCCGACCGGATCGCCGGCCCCCTCCACGTGCTGGGGGCGCTGGGCGCGCCCGAGGTCGCCATCCGCACCTTCGGCACCTTCGCCGTCTCGGTCGCCGGCACACCGGTGCCGGCCTCGGACTGGCCGTCGCGCAAGAGCCGGCAGCTGGTGCAGGTGCTGGCCGCGCGGAGAGGCCGGGCGATGAGCCGGGCCGCGCTCGCCGAGCTGCTGTGGCCAGGGGTCAGGGACACGTCCGGCCGGCTGTCGGTCGCGCTGTCGACGGCACGGGCGGTGCTCGATCCGGGCCGGCAGCACGACGCCGACCGCTACCTCGCCTCGGACCGCAGCAACGCGCGTCTCGACCCCACCGCGGTGAGCATCGACATCGTCGAGTTCGAGCGGCTCGCGAGGGCAGCGCTGGACGCGGTCCGATCGGGATCGGCGGACGCCGTACCCCTGCTGCAGGCGGCCGCCTCGTTGCACCCCGCCCCGTTCCTGGCCGACGAGTCCGTCGACGAGTGGGCCGACGAGGTCCGCGACGAGATGCTGCGGCTGGCGATCGAGGTCAAGCGGACGCTGGCCTCGCGCCTGGTCGAAGCCGGCGAGACCGAGCAGGCCGTCGGCTGGCTGATGGCGGTCATCACCGAGGACCCCTACGACGAGCCCACCCACCACGAGCTGGTCCGGGTCCTCGCCGACGCCCGGCGCCACGGCGAGGCCCGACGCGCCTACCGGGTGTTCGCCGCGCGGATGTCCGAGCTCGACGTCGCGCTGGTGCCGTTCGACGAGATCGTCGGCTGAACGTCAGCGCGATTCGAACGCCAGCCGACCCGCCAGGGCGGCGAAGGTCGCGGCGAACACCTTCCGCACCGCGTCGAGCACCCGCGGCCGGCGCAGCACGTGGTCGCGGACGGCGGCCGCGAAGACGCCGTACGCGGCAAACACGACGAACGTCATCGCCATGAAGACCGTGCTGAGCACGAGCATCGCCGGCACCGCGCCGTCCCCCGCCGGGACGAACTGCGGCAGGAAGGCGAAGAAGAAGATCGTCAGCTTGGGATTGAGGAGGTTGAGCGTGATGCCGGCGCCGAGGACGGTCCAGACCGATCGGCGTACGTCGGTCTCACCGTCGTCGACGGACAGCGCGCCGTGGTCGCGCCACGTGGCCCAGGCCATGTAGAGCAGGTACGCGACGCCCGCGTACTTGAGGACCGCGAACGCGACACCGCTCGCGTGCAGCAGCGCAGCAAGTCCGGTGATGGCTGCCAGCAGGTGCGGCACCGTGCCGAGCGTGCAGGCGAAGGCCGCGAGCACGCTGGCCCGTGCCCCGCGGGTGAGACCCGCCGCGATCGTGTAGAGCGCACCCGTGCCGGGCGTCGCGACGATCACCAGCGAGGTGAGCAGGAACGCGATGGTCATGCGCAAGGAGACTAGGCCGAGTCGGCAGAATCATCGTCCGCCGACGGGCGTATCCGTCCTACGCCTCCAGGCGGGCCAGCTCCTCCTCGACGACCGACGGGTCGAGCTTGGTGAAGATCGGCGTCGGCTTGCCCACCGGAGTGCCCGGCTCGATCGGGTGCCGCCGCCACGCGGGGAAGCCGGAGTACTCCCCCGTGATGATCGGGTACGGCGCCCCGCCGTCGAGGTCGTCGGCCTCCTCGAGCCGCGGCATCGGAGCGACCGCGCCCGGCCCGCCGAGCGCGCGGTCGACCTCATTGGCGGAGAACGGGAGGAACGGCGACAGCACCAGGTTGAGGTCCGCGACGCACTGGGCCGCGACGTGCAGGATGGTCCGAAGGCGCTCGCGCTCGTCCTCGGCTGTGCTCTTGGCGAGCTTCCACGGCTCGTGGTCG
Organism: Nocardioides immobilis; assembly: GCF_003515065.1. Taxonomy (GTDB): domain Bacteria; phylum Actinomycetota; class Actinomycetes; order Propionibacteriales; family Nocardioidaceae; genus Nocardioides; species Nocardioides immobilis. Next base: position 250,870 of record NZ_QXGH01000012.1, on the reverse strand, counting down.
GAGACGTACTTGTTGACGTCGCCCACGGCCCGCATCGCCTCGCCGATCGCCTGTCGCATCCGGTTGCGGCCGATCAGGTCGCCGACGGTCCCGAACGCGGCCTCGGTGGCGTCGAGCACCGCCTCGTCGCCCTCGGTCAGCTCACCCGCAGCCGGGATCTCCCCGAAGTTCTTGTGGATCAGGTTCGCCGTCCGGTTGACGAGGTTGCCCCAGCCGGCGACCAGCTCGTCGTTGGTACGACGCACGAACTCCGCCCAGGTGAAGTCGCTGTCCTGGTTCTCCGGGCCGGCGGCGGCGACGAAGTAGCGGAACGCGTCGGGCTGGTAACGGCTCAGCAGCTCGCGAACGTAGATCACGACCTTCTTCGACGACGAGAACTTCTTGCCCTCCATGGTGAGGAACTCCGAGCTGACGACCTCGGTCGGCAGGTTCAGTGCGCCGTACCGTCCGGGGCTGCCGCCCTTCGTGCCCTTGCCGTCGTACGCCAGGAGCTCGGCCGGCCAGATCTGGCTGTGGAAGGTGATGTTGTCCTTGCCCATGAAGTAGTAGGACAGCGCCTCGGGATCGTTCCACCACTCGCGCCAGCGCTCGGGGCTGGTTCCCTCGGTTTCGGCGAGGCGGCGTGCCCACTCGATCGACGCGGACAGGTAGCCGATGACCGCGTCGAACCAGACGTAGAGCTTCTTGGTCGGGTTCTCCCGCCAGCCGTCGAGCGGGATCGCGATGCCCCAGTCGATGTCACGGGTCATCGCCCGCGGCCGGATCTCGTCGAGGATGTTCTTGGAGAAGCGGATCACGTTCGGCCGCCACAGGCCGGTCGCCTCACGGTCGTCGAGCCACTCCCCGAGGGCGTCGGCCAGTGCCGGCAGGTCGAGGAAGAAGTGCTGGGTCTCGACGAACTTCGGCGTCTCGCCGTTGATCCGGCTGCGCGGGTTCTTGAGGTCCTGCGGGTCGAGCTGGTTGCCGCAGTTGTCACACTGGTCGCCGCGCGCGCCGTCGTAGCCACAGATCGGGCAGGTGCCCTCGATGTAGCGATCCGGGAGGGTGCGCCCGGTCGACGGCGAGATCGCGCCGAACGTCGTCTCCTCCAGGAAGTAGCCGTTCTCGTAGACCCCGAGGAACAGCTCCTGCACCGTCGCGTGGTGGTTGCGCGTCGTCGTCCGCGTGTAGAGGTCGTAGGTCAGTCCGAGCGCGACGAAGTCCTCGACGATCAGCCGGTGGTTCTGGTCGGCGAGCTCCTGTGGCGAGACTCCCGCCTCGTCGGCCGCGATCAGGATCGGCGTGCCGTGCTCGTCGGACCCGGAGACCATGAGCACGTCGTGGCCGGCCATCCGCATGTAGCGCGAGAACACGTCGGAGGGCACGCCGAAACCGGCCACGTGGCCGATGTGGCGGGGCCCGTTGGCGTAGGGCCAGGCGACGGCGGAGAGGACTCGAGTCATGCAGCGGATCCTATTGGTGGTTTCGGGGCGCGGTCCGCTCGCACCTCAACCACCCGCCACTACCCGGCGCGGAACTCGCGGATCCGGCGCGCGGTGCGTCGTCGTACCGCCGGGAGCGCGTCGTAGAGGTGCTGCCCCGGGCACGCGGTCTGGTTGGTGTCGCGGTGGCCGTCGATCGTCGGGAGCTCGACCATGGCGCCGTAGGGGAACCGGTCGCTCCCCGACGAGCGGATCCAGATCGTGCGGTGCGGGTTGCCGCCGTACATGTCGAGCTTCCAGGCCGCGACCCGTACCAATGCCCGGATCATGCGCTTCCCGACCGCCCCGCTCTCGAGGTTGCCGATCGCCGCGACGCCCACGGACGCGTGGTTGAAGCCCAGCGTGTGCGCACCCCGCACGGCGCGCCGCGGGCCGCCGGCCCGTCCCTCCCACAGCCGCCCGAACCGGTCGACGAGGAAGTTGTAGCCGAGGTCGGACCAGCCGAGGTTGCGCGTGTGGTACCGGTACATCGCGCGGATCATGCCGGGCACGTCCGCCCGCGCGTAGTCGTTGCTGTTCACCGTGTGGTGGACGTGCACCTGCCGGATCCTGTTGTTGTACGACGGACGCCCGTTGCGGAGGCGGGGGTCCGGACCCCAGGCCTTGCGGAAGAGCAGGCCGGGCATCGGCACGCTGCCCACCTCGCGGGCGCCGACGTCGGTGACGACGGGGGCGGGCTGCTCGACCCGGCCGTCGCCCTTGCGACGGCGGGGACGTAGCAGGACCAGCACGGGGTCGCGCTGGTCACCGGTGAGCTCGAGCTGCACCGCGTCGCTCGGCTCCGTCCAGACCAGGTCGGTCGCCGACGTCGCGGCTGCCGCCTCGTCGGAGTCGGGGTCCGGGCCGTGCGCGAGCCGCGGCAGGGTGCGCCACTCGGTCCAGCCGTTCCGCTCCCGGCGCCAGCGAGCGCGCACCCGGCCGTCCCCACGGCCCCAGGTCACCCCGAGGGCGGCGAACCGGGTCGTGGCCACGACCGGGGTCCGCAGGCCGCCGGCCCGCCGAGCGGTTCCGGCCAGCCCGGCGACCGCGAGCTCGAGGGCGTCGACCCCGTCGGGCTGGGCGCGCAGCCGGTGGCGGCGGTCGGCAGCAGCCGGCCGGGCGATGGAGACACCCGCAACGGCAGCCGCGGCCACCGCCGCGAGTCGGGTGGCGTCACGACGACGAACAGGCAGATCCGAGAAGCCCATGGGTATCGAGCATGCGACATCTCGGGCCCGAAGAGGCGAACCCTTAGGTGCGTGGCGTGTCAGACCTGACGACCGGCGAAGGCGGCGAGCGCGTCGTATGGACCCGCGTCCGCGGGAGGCTCGACCTCCGGGCCGAACCACTGGCCGCGGCGCTCAGGTGTCATGGTCTCGCGCAGGAAGCCGAGACCGACCTCGGCGACCTGCGGGTCGAGGCGGTCGATCGGGAAGCCGACCGCCACCGCGAGGTCCCAGGCGTGGATCGCGAGCTCGGCGATCTGCCACTCTGCCGGGAGTGGCGGCTCGCCGTCGAGCTCGTGCCAGGCATGGAGGAGGTCGTCGGCGTGCACCCGGTAGGCAGCCGCCCAACCCTCGGTGAGGTGCGGCGTCGGGGCCGACCAGTCCGGCTGCTCACCGCGCATCATCGCCAGGAAGAGCTCCGGCGCGTGGACCAGGTGGTCGGCCAACGCGCCGACGTCCCACTCTCGGCAGGGCGTCGGGTTTGCGACCCGGTCGGCGTAGACGTGATCCAGTACGTCGCCGGCCTGGTCGAGCGCGTGCACCAAGACTCGCACGGCATCGGTCGTCGTCGTCGACGTGGCCATGTCGCCGACGTTACTCCCGAATCAGCCGAAATCCAGGTCGCCCGTGCGGCTCCGCTTGAGCTCGTAGAAGTAGGGGAACGACGCCAGCGCGACGGCGCCGTCCCAGAGCCGGCCGGCGTCCTCGCCGCGCGGGATCCTCGAGAGCACCGGACCGAAGAACGCCGATCCGTTCACGGCGATGGTCGGCGTACCGACGTCGTCGCCGACCTGGTCCATGCCCTCGTGGTGCGACTTGACCACCGCGTGGTCGTAGGACTGGTCGTCCATCGCGTCGATCAGGTCGGCATCGAGGCCGGCCTCCGCGAGCGCCGCGGCGACCAGGGAGCGGCCGGCGTCGGGCTCCTGGTGGAGCGGACGCTGCTCGAGGTGGATGCGGTTGCCGAGCGCCGTGTAGAGCGGCAGCAACGCCTCGTTGCCGTGCCGCTCCTCGGCGGCGACGAGCACTCGCACGGGCCCCCATGCCGGCGCCAGCAGCGTGCGGTAGGCGTCGGGGATGTCCCTGTCCTGGTTGAGGTAGGCGAGGCTCATCACGTGCCACTCGACGTCGACGTCGCGCACCTGCTCCACCTCGAGCATCCAGCGGGACGTGATCCACGCGAACGGGCAGAGCGGGTCGAACCAGAAGTCCGCGCGGTCACGGACGTTCTCCGAGATGGTCATATCGCTCACAACAAGGCGGACCGCGGTCCGCATTCCCGGTCAGGGCAGAACGTGCACCGTTGACTCCGCCCTGGCCCGGAGGACCGACCCGTTGCCGGCGTACCACGCCCGCACCCGGCGCTCGCCGGGCTCGACGCCGGTGACGACCACGCGGGCGCGGCCGTCGACGAGCGTGGCGGTGGCGAGCTGCGCGCCGACCTTGACCGTGGCGTCGCCCGTCACGGTGATGTCGGGAGCCGTGACCTGGACCCGGACCACGGCCCGCCGGGAGCGCCCCACGGCGGTCAGGGTGACCGTCGGCTTGACCGTGACCGCGCGGGTGGCGGTGACCGTCTCTACGAGGTCGGCGTAGTTGCGCCGCGAGCGGGTGACCCGGACCGCCATCGTGGCACCGAGGTCGGAGGCCGTCAGCGAGTACGTCTCGGTGGTCGCGCCGGTGACCGGCGTGCCGTTGCGGAGCCACTGGTAGGTCACCGTCGCGTCGGACGGCTCGACCGCGCCGGGCTGCGCCGTCAGCACCTGGCCGACGCGGAGCCGACCGATGAGGGTCGAAGGCGTGCTGGCCACGATCTCGCCGACGACGACGGGGCCGATGGGCGCCGAGCGGACCGGGGAGTTCCGGTAGCCGGGTGCCCGGGCGTGGGTACCCACGACGATGGTCTTGCCGAGCAGCGCCCGGGTGAGGGTGAGGGTCCGACCGGTCGCGCCCTCGATGAGGACTCCGTCCGCCTTCCAGCGGTAGAGGGTGTCCTCCGATGCCGGCGACCAGGTCGCGGGGGTGGCCGTCAGCACCTCGTCGACCGTGGGGTCGCCGGTGATCGTCGGCGGGGCGACGACGGTGAACTCGCCGCGCGCGACGAGCGCGGTCGGCGCCGTCGTGATGGTCGCCGGGGTGAAGCCGGGGCGTCGCGCCGTGACCTCGACCGTGACCGCCTTGCCCTTCTCCTCCGCGGTCGGCGTGAAGGTCCGCGCCGTCGCGCCGGCGACGGGCGTGCCGTCGGCGTACCACTGCCAGCCGAAGTTGAGCTCGCGGTTGGGCGACCAGCTCCCGCGGGAGACGGTCAGCTCGACGCCGACCTGCGGGGTGCCGGAGATCGCCGGGGCCGCCGTGTTCTGGACGGCCTTGTCGACGAAGTGGATGAAGCCGGTGGGCCAGCGTCCGCTGTCACGGGTGATCGTCCGCCAGTGGAAGTCGCCGCTCCAGGAGTCCTCGCTGATGACGATCTCGTCGGCGGAGACCACGCGCTCGACGTACGCCACGTGGCCGCTGGAGCCGATGCCGTTGTCGTAGCGGTCCCACCACGCGACGGCTCCGACGCTCGGACGGTTGTTGGTGATGTCCGACCGCGCGTGACCCCAGTTGTAGGCCATGCCGGTGCCGTCCCACGGCCGCTCGGTCGACATGCCGGCCCGGATCATCCGGTAGGCGACGTAGTTGGTGCAGTTGTGGCCGCTGTACATGCGCCAGTACATCCGGTTGTTGACGGCGCCGTAACCCGCGTCGGAGTAGCCGGCGTTGCGACAGCCGGTGTAGCCGGTGCAGAGGTACGTCGACCCGGACGCTGCGGTGGTGTCGGGACTCTGGATCGGGGTCGGCGGTCCGGCCTGCTGCTGCAGTCCGGCAACGACGAGAAGGGTCGCCACAAGCGTGCTGGTGAGCAGCGCGGTTCCCCCGCGCCAGAGCGAACGTCTGGGGCGCATGGCGAACACTCTGGGTCACTTTTGCCCCACAGCGCAACAAAAACCCCCAAAAACACAGGGGTCACAGGCGTGTCGCGCTTGACTTTCTTGAGTTACACCGTTGTGGTTCGTCGCCGCGGCACCTCCATTGTGACGCAGGTCGCTGCCCGATGTCTGACAATCTGGGCTCCGATGCGAGGATGACGGGCATGCCCGGAACCAACCTCACGCGCGACGAGGCCACCGCCCGCGCCGCGCTGATCGACGTCACGTCGTACACCGTCGACCTCGACCTCACCCAGGCCGAAGAAGACGGCATCCAGACCTTCGGATCGACCTCCACGATCTCGTTCACCTGCCGCGAGCCGGGGGCCGAGACCTGGGTCGACCTCGTGGACGCGACCGTCCACGAGATCGTCCTCAACGGCCATCCGGTCGACGTCGCGTCGTACGTCGACAGCCGGATCCCGCTGACCGGCCTCCAGGCCGAGAACACGGTGGTGGTCCGCGCCGACTGCACCTACTCGCACACCGGCGAGGGCCTCCACCACTTCGTGGACCCCGCGGATGGCAAGGTCTACCTCTACTCGCAGTTCGAGGTGCCGGACGCCCGGCGCGTCTTCGCCTGCTTCGAGCAGCCCGACCTCAAGTCGGTCTTCAACTTCAACGTGACCGCCCCCGCGCACTGGAAGGTCGTCTCGAACGCCTCGACCCCCGCGCCGACCCCGGCCCCCGACAAGGGAGTCGGCAACGCGCTGTGGTCCTTCCCGACCACCAAGCGGATGTCCACCTACATCACCGCGGTCGTCGCCGGTGAGTACTACGAGGTCCAGGACGTCTACGAGGGCAAGTACGGCACCATCCCGATGGGCCACTACTCGCGCCAGTCGCTCAAGGCCGAGCTCGACCGCGACCGCGAGGAGCTCGTGCTGCTCACCCGGCAGGGCTTCGAGTTCTTCGAGGAGGCCTTCGGCTTCCCCTACCCGTTCGTGAAGTACGACCAGCTCTACGTGCCCGAGTACAACATGGGCGCGATGGAGAACGCCGGCTGCGTGACCCTGCGTGACGAGTACATCCCGCGCTCGCGCCAGCCGCGCTCGTTCTACGAGTTCCGGGCCTCGGTGATCCTCCACGAGATGGCGCACATGTGGTTCGGCAACCTGGTGACGATGCGCTGGTGGGACGACCTCTGGCTCAACGAGTCGTTCGCCGAGTGGGCCTGCTACCACGCCGAGGCCGAGGCGACGTCGTACACCGACGCCTGGACCGGCTTCGCCAACATGCGCAAGCAGCGCGGCTACCGCTCCGACCAGCTGCCCAGCACGCACCCCATCGCCACCGACATGGTCGACCTGCACGCGGTCGAGGTGAACTTCGACATGATCACCTACGCCAAGGGCGCGGCGGTGCTCAAGCAGCTGGTCGCGTGGGTCGGGCTCGAGCCGTTCCTCGAAGGCCTGCGGGAGTACTTCCGCGACCACGCCTACGACAACACCGAGTTCATCGACCTGCTGACCGCGCTCGAGAAGGCGTCGGGCCGCGAGCTGACCGGGTGGGCGCAGGAGTGGCTGCAGACCGCCGGCGTCAACACGATCGCGCCGGTGTTCGAGCTCTCCGAGGATGGCGCGTACTCCTCGTTCGCGGTGAAGCAGACCGCGATCGAAGAGCAGCCGACCCTGCGCCGGCACCGGCTCGGCATCGGCCTCTACAACAACACGGTGTCCGATTCTGGGGCGGACGGCAGGCTGGTCCGGAGCGAGTACGTCGAGGTCGACGTGGTGGGCGGGCTCACCGAGATCGACGAGCTGGTCGGCAAGGCCCAGCCCGACCTGCTCCTCCTCAACGACGGCGACCTCACGTTCGCCAAGGTCCGTCTCGACGAGCGCTCGCTGGCCACCGCCGTCGCGAGCCTCGGCGCCTGCGACGACTCGCTCACCCGCGCCCTGATCTGGAGCGCCGCGTGGGACATGACCCGCGACGCCGAGATGTCGGCGACCGACTTCGTCGCGCTGGTGCTCGGCAACATCGGCGCCGAGACCGACTCGTGGGGCCTCACGGCGTTCCCGGCGTTCGCCGCGCAGGCCGTGACGCAGTACGCCGCTCCGGCCAACAAGGCCGCGCTGCGTGAGCGCTGGGAGCGGGGTCTGCGGGACCTGCTCGCGGCCGCGGAGCCCGGCACCGACCACCAGCTGACGTTCGTCCGCTCCTACGCCGGCGCCGCCCACAGCGAGGAGGCGATCGCGGACCTCGAGGCGCTCCTCGACGGCTCGCTGTCGTTCGACGGGCTGACGATCGACCAGGACCTGCGCTGGACGCTCCTCAACAACCTGGCGCGGCTCGGCCGGGCCGACGACGCCCGGATCGACGCCGAGCTGGCCAAGGACAACACGATCTCGGGCAAGGAGCACGCCGCCGCCGCCCTGGCCGCGATGCCGACCGCCGAGGCGAAGGCGCGGGCCTGGATCCAGGCGATGGTCGACGGTTCGGTCCCCAACGAGACCGCGAAGCAGGTCGTGCTGTCCTTCATGCGCGACGGCCAGCAGGACGTGCTGGCGCCGTACGTCGACCGCTTCCTCGCCGACGCCCCGCTGGCCTGGGAACGGCTCGGTGCCCACCGCGCAGCGGTGTCGCTGGAGTACATCTTCCCGCGGGTGCTGGCGTCCGACGAGGCGCTCGCCAAGGTCGACGCCTGGCTCGCCAACCAGGCCGACGGCGTCAACCCGGGGGCGCTGCGGTTCGTCAAGGAGGGCCGCTCCGACATGGCCCGCGCCCTCGCTGCCCAGGCCACGGACGCGGCCAGCGCGAGCTGACCCAGCGGGAGCTGACGCAGGCGGTCAGGCCCGGGCGTGCTCGCCGAGCAGGCGGATGCCCCGGGTCAGACCGCCGGCGAGGTCACCCTCGGCGAACGACCGGGTCATCTCCTCGACCGCGAGCGCGGCCTCGGCGTCGGTGAGGGTACGGCGGACCTCCCCGCCCGTGACGACCTCGACCGCCCGCAGCGTCGGGTCGACCATGACCAGGATGCTGCGCGACGGCAGCACCAGGGTGTTGTGCAGGCTGGTCGCGAACGCGCGCGGGTCGTGGCCCTCGATCGGGCCGACGAAGACCGAGATCTCGGCACGGCACTGCTGCTCGGCCGCCCGGATCGTCGCGTCGAGGGCGGCCTGCTGGGCGCTGGACAGTGCCGTCGCGGACATGGCCCGCTACCAGGAACCGCTGGCGCCGCCGGCCTTGGAGCCCTCGGCATCGGGAGCGGCGAGCTCGCCGCCGGACTTGCGGGGGCCGCCGAGCCACTGGCTCTCCAGCGGCTGCGCACCCGGCTTGACCGACTCTCCGCGAGCGAGCGGCGGGCCGTAGACGAGCGCCACGATCACGATGAAGACCAGCAGCGGGATCCCGCCCAGGATCAGGAGCATCTCGACGAAGTCGATGGCCGGCTCGTCCGGCCAGCCCTCCGGGGTGTCGGCCGACGCGGGCGCGGCAGTGGCGAGGATGGCTGCCACCGCGAGTCCCGCGGGAACGGCGGCGGCGAGCAGTCGGCGTACGGCGTTGCTGGTCACGCGCGCAGGATATCGGCTCCGGTTCCCGAGCGGACACCCACGCCGGTTCGATCCAACGGGCGGACTTTGCCACACTCGGGGGATGTCCTCTCTCCCCCTGGCCGCCGCCCCCTGCGCCGATGGCGAGCAGGTGTGCGACCTCGTCTACGACTGGACCGACAACGCCCGGCTCGCCGACTGGGCAGACGTCCTGATCGGCACGCCGCTGGCGATCATCGGACTGATCCTCCTGGGAGCGGTCGTCCGGTGGCTGCTGCACAAGGTGGTCGCACGGATCGCCCGCCGCGCGGAGAGGGGCGTGATGCCCGACCGGCTCGACGCCCTGGCTGCGGCCCGCCGGGCGCAACGCGCCGAGACGATGGCCGGCATCTTCCAGAGCATCATCACCGTCGTCGTGATCGCGGTCATCGGCACCATGATCCTCAGCGAGATCGGCGTCAACATCGCCCCGATCATCGCCAGCGCCGGCATCATCGGCATCGCGCTCGGCTTCGGCGCTCAGTCGCTGGTCCGTGACTTCCTGACCGGGATCTTCATCTTCATGGAGGACCAGTACGGCGTCGGCGACGTCGTCGACCTCGGAGAGGCGATCGGCTCGGTCGAGGCGGTGACGCTGCGGATGACCCGGCTGCGCGACGTCAACGGGACCGTCTGGTTCGTCCCCAACGGCGAGATCCTGCGCGTCGGCAACCAGAGCAAGAACTGGTCGCGCGCCGTGGTCGACGTCGGCGTCGGATACTCCGAGGACCTGGCGCGGGTGCAGCGGGTCCTCCGCGAGGTCGCCCACGACCTGTGGGAGGACGAGGACTTCAAGGGCATCATCATCGAGGAGCCCGAGGTGACCGGCGTCGAGATGCTCGCAGCCGACTCGGTGACGATCCGGGTGATGATCAAGACCGCCCCGCTCCAGCAGTGGGCGGTCGCCCGCACCCTCCGCCAGCGGATCAAGGCCAGGTTCGACCACGAGGGCATCGAGATCCCGTTCGCCCAGCGGGTGGTCTGGCACCGCGAGGACCGTCGTACCGCTGCCGCGGAGAGTGGCCCCGACGCCGACCCCTCGACCACCCCCGCGGGATGATGGCTCCGTGACGGAAGCGCAGACGTTCTACGAGGAGATCGGCGGGTTCGAGACCTTCCGTCGGATCGTCGCGAGGTTCTACGAAGGGGTCGCGGACGACGAGGTGCTCCGTCCGCTCTACCCCGACGAGGACCTGGGCCCGGCCGAGGAGCGCTTCCTCCTCTTCCTGGTGCAGTACTGGGGCGGGCCGACGACGTACTCCGAGCGTCGCGGCCACCCCCGGCTGCGGATGCGGCACGCGCCGTTCCCCGTGGACCAGCAGGCCCGGGACCGCTGGCTCTCCCATTTCCGGGCGGCTCTCGACTCCGTCGACCTCACCCCCGAGCAGGACGCCCAGTTCTGGGCCTACGTCACCCACGCGGCGACGTTCATGATCAACACCCCCGGCTGATCGCGGCTCCCGGCGGGAAGTGGTCCAGACCACTTCAACCTTTTTTCGACGCCGCGTAACGGCGGCGCCGCCTCGCGACAGGTAAGGGTGCACGACGAGTTCGAACGGAAGACGAAATGACGCGACGGTCCACCCCACTGCCCCGGGTCGCCCCACCGACCCTGGAGCCGGGCCCTGTGTTGCTTCACCAGCTGGCGGAGCTCAGTGCGAGCTCGTCACCGTCCGTTCGGACCGCTCGGTACGCCGGCGTTCGCGCGCTGGCCGGTGCGGCCACTGTTGCCGTCATCGGCGGGACGACGTGGGTGGCCGGAGCAGCGCCAGGGTCCGATCTCGGGGTCGGTCCGGAAGCGCGCTCCACCCACGAAGCGTCCGGTGTGCCGAGTCCAGGAGGAACTGACGCCGGGACCCCACAATCCGACGTCGAACCCTCCGCGCCTGGCAGCTCCTGGTCCCCGGAGCTGCCAGGCACTGAGACTTACGTGACGATCCGCGTTCCGAACCCTCCCGGCGAGCAACCGGCCAAGGACCACCCCGGCAAGGGGTCGGACAAGGGCAAGGGCAAGGGCGACGGCACGGGCAACGGCCACGGTCGGGGCCACGCCTTCGGTCACACCAAGACACCGCCGGTCCACGCCGACAGCTCGGACCGCGGCAGGGGTCATGCCAAGGGCCACGCCAAGACCGAGAGCCACGGCAAGGCCAAGGGTCACGGCAACGGCAAGGGTCACGGCAACGGCAAGGGTCACGGCAACGGCAAGGGTCACGGCAACGGCAAGGGTCACGGCTACGGCAAGGCGAAGGGTCACGGCAAGGCGAAGGGTCACGGAAGGGGGCCCCGCTAGCCGAGCGACGAGAGGCTCCTCCTCGGATCCGGTGGTAGGAAGTGCGCGAGATCGGGACGCGCACGGCATCATCCGGTTGCACAATGGGAGCAGCGCACCTGGAGGTTCCAACCGCATCCGCGGTCCATCGGAACGTGCGCACGAGGGGAATGGGAGCTGATCACGCCCGGTGAGGTCCGACGACGACCTTGTCGCTGCGGCCAAGGGCGGCGACCCTGACGCCTGGCGTGAGCTGTACCGAGCTCACGCTGGGCGATTGCTGTTGTGGTTGGAGACCCGGGCGACCGGTCTCGACGACAGCCCCGACGACCTCGCGGCCGAGGCCTGGCTGGTCGCGGCGCAGAAGGTCGCGGACTTCCACGGCACCTCGTCCGAGTTCGCCGGCTGGCTGTTCGGCATCGCCCGCAACCACGCCGCCAACTCCCGCCGACGCAGCGGCCGCCGCCAGGCCGCGAGCGCCGCGATCCCCGCCGACGACCACCTCGTGCCCGGACCCGAGATGGCGTACGCCGGCGCCGAGTGGGTGCGGGAGGTGCTCCGGGCACTGCCCGATCGGGAGCGCGACGTCGTGACCTGCCTCGAGGTGCTCCAGCTCGACGTCGCGGCAACGGCCGAGGCGCTCGGCATCTCCGCGGTCGCCGTACGGGTCGCGCGGCACCGGGGCCTCAAGAAGCTCCGGGGCGCGCTGCCGCCGCCCCCCGCCGTCGCGGGACCCCGGACCGCCACGGAGTAGCGCGGCGAGCCTCAGGCCAGCGCCGCGCGGAGCCGCTCGAGGTAGTCAGCGGGCGGCTCGGTCGGCCGCTGCGTCTCGCCGTCGAAGAACACGAGCACCACCCGCGCCCGCGCGAGCGCCCGGCCGTCATGGGCGATCTCCGACTCCAGGACCACCGACGTCCGCCCGACGTGGGCGATCTGCGTCCAGCAGTCGTACGGCTCGGCGCGGAGCGTGATCGGCGCCAGGTAGTCGACGTCGGTGCGCGCGACGACCACCCCGAGCGTGTGCCCCCGGGACCTGCCGCGACCGAGCTCCATGAAGTGCCGGATCCGCGCCTCCTGGAAGTACTCGAAGTAGACGACGTTGTTGACGTGGCGGTAGACGTCGACGTCGCTGAACCGCACCTGCACCGGGTAGTGCCCGGCACGGTCGCGGTCGATGACCACGCGCTCCGGGCGGACGCGCGGAACCGGCTCGAGGTAGACCTCCAGCGCCGCGCGCTCCTCCGGAGTCAGCCGGCGCGGGCTCTCCGTGTCGAAGCGGTACGGCGCCAGCACGGTGCTGGCCTCGGCGTAGACGACCCGGTCTCCGGCCTCGTCCTCGTGGAAGATCTCGTAGGCGAGCGTGAACGACCCGGCGCGGAGATCGGTGACCCAGCACTCGATCAGGACCGGCCGCTCGCCGAACGGCAGCGGGGCCCGGTAGGTGACCTCGTGGCGGCTGACGACGATCGCGTCGACGAGCGCGTCGGTCGCGTCGTCGCTCCCCGACGTCCCCGACCACCGGTGGGCGCGGAGCAGGTCGACCCGCGCCTCCTGGAGGTAGTCGACGTAGCGGACGTTGTTGACGTGGCCGAGTAGGTCGAGATCGGCCCAACGGATCGGACAGGCATAGCGGTGCCGCACGTCAGCATCGTTCCATGGCCGACCACTGCAACAGGTTCCAGCACGCCCCTACTAGTCTGGGGAGGTTCCGTCATCGCTCACCGAGGAGTGCCCCATGCCCGAGGCCGTCATCGTTTCTGCCGCCCGTACGCCGATCGGCCGGGCGAACAAGGGTTCGCTGAAGGACTTCCGCCCCGACGACCTCTCGGCCCTGATCATCAAGGCTGCACTCGACAAGATCCCGGCGCTCGACCCGAACGACGTCGAGGACCTCTACCTCGGCTGCGGCCTGCCCGGTGGCGAGGCCGGCAACAACATGGCGCGGATCGTGACCACGCTGCTCGGCTACGAGATCCCGGGCGCGACGATCACCCGCTACTGCTCCTCCTCCGTGCAGACCTCGCGGATGGCCTTCCACGCGATCAAGGCGGGCGAGGGCGACGTGTTCATCTCGGCCGGCGTCGAGGCGGTCTCGCGCTTCCAGTTCGGCACGTCGGACCACATCCCCGACACCAAGAACCCGCTGTTCGCGGATGCGCAGCAGCGCACCGAGGACTACGCCCAGGGCGGGAAGGACTGGCACGACCCACGCGAGGACGGTCTGCTCCCCGACATCTACATCGCCATGGGCCAGACCGCCGAGAACGTCGCCCGGATGCGCGGCCTCGACCGCAAGGAGCTCGACGAGTTCGCCGTACGTTCGCAGAACCTCGCCGAGAAGGCCATCGCCGACGGCTTCTGGGCCCGCGAGATCACCCCGGTCACCCTCGCCGACGGCACCGTGGTCACCAAGGACGACGGCCCGCGCGCGGGCGTGACGTACGACGGGATCTCGCAGCTGGACCCGGTCTTCCGCCCGGACGGCGTGGTCACGGCGGGCAACTGCTGCCCGCTCAACGACGGCGCCGCCGCGGTCGTCATCATGTCCGACACCAAGGCCGCCGAGCTCGGCCTGACCCCGCTGGCCCGGATCGTCTCCACCGGCGTGAGCGGCCTCTCCCCCGAGATCATGGGCCTCGGCCCGGTCGAGGCGACCAAGAAGGCGCTCGCCAACGCGAACATGACGATCGGCGACATCGACCTGGTCGAGATCAACGAGGCGTTCGCGGCCCAGGTCGTGCCGTCGTACCAGGACCTCGGCATCGACCTCGACCGGCTGAACGTCAACGGCGGTGCGATCGCGGTCGGCCACCCGTTCGGCATGACCGGCGCCCGGCTCCAGAACACGATGCTCAACTCGCTGGACTGGCACGACAAGAGCACCGGCCTCATCACCATGTGCGTGGGCGGCGGCCAGGGCATGGCGATGATCCTCGAACGGCTGAGCTGACGCTTCGGCAGCTGGCGGTGACATGAGCATCGACGTCCGCCCGGCGACCGTCTTCGACGACGTCCGGGCGCTCGTCGGTCCGAAGCGGCCCGACGCCAACGTGTGCTGGTGCCTCAGCTACCGGATCCCGTCGAAGCTGAACAACGAGCTCCGTGGCCCCGCCCGGGGTGAGTACGTCGCCGGGCTGGTGCGGGCCGACCCGCCGCCCGGCGTCCTGGCGTACGACGGCGACGAGGCGGTCGGCTGGGCGGCGGTAGCGCCGCGCGCCGACACGTCGTTCGCGACCAGCCGGAAGATCCCGCACGTCGACGACCTGCCCGTGTGGTCTCTGTGGTGCGTCCGGGTCCGCCCGGGTCACCGTGGCCAGGGCATCTCGCACGCCCTGATCGACGGGGCGGTGGAGTTCGCCCGCAGTCGCGAGGCGCCGGCGGTCGAGGCCTACCCGCTCGACAACCGCGGCGCGAAGGTCGACCTGACGATGGCCTACCCGGGCCTGCGCAAGAACTTCGAGGCCGCCGGCTTCGAGTTCGCGGCCGAGACGACATCGGTGCTCGCCGGCTTCCCGCGAGTGCTCTTGCGCATCGACCTGCGGTGAGCCGACACGCCGCCGGTCGCGACGGACCTAAACTACGAGGGTGACCGAGCCCGACCTGGAAGCCAAGCGCGAGGCCTGGCGTCGTCGCGAACCTCGCTGGCTCGACGACCGTCAGCAGCGGGCGTGGCGCGCCCTCGTGCTCGGGAACACGCTGCTCTTCGACCGACTGGACGACGACCTGCGCCAGCAGCACGGCCTGTCACTCGTCGAGTACGAGATCCTGGTCCGGCTGTCCGAGGCCGAGGGGCGCGAGCTGCGGATGGCTCGGCTCGCCGACTCGCTGGCACACAGCCGCAGCAGGGTGACCCACACGGTCAAGCGGATGGAGGGCGACGGCCTCGTCTCGCGGTGCGGCTCGCCCGAGGACGGCCGTGGCGTCATCTGCCGGATGACCGAGCGGGGCGACCTGCTGCTCCGCAACGTCGCTCCGACCCACGTCACCGGCGTCCGCGACTACCTCGTCGACCTGGTTGACGCGGAGGACTTCGCTGCGCTCGGCCGGGTGATGGACGCGGTCGCCGACCGGCTGATCAGTGACCACCCCGAGCGCGAGTTGCGGGACGACCGCCGCTCCGACTGACGGGCCCGGTCGCCGCACGGCCACCGCAACAGCTCACCGCGCCGACCGCGACACGCTCGCGCCATTGAAGTCAGTCGCGGGTGAGGCGGCGGTGGGTGACCCGGTGCGGGCGGGCGGCCTCGATGCCGAGCCGCTCGACCTTGTTCTCCTCGTAGGACGCGAAGTTGCCCTCGAACCAGAACCACTTGCCGCCGTCCTCCTCGTTGCCCTCCCAGGCGAGGATGTGGGTGGCGATGCGGTCGAGGAACCACCGGTCGTGCGAGGTGACCACCGCACAGCCCGGGAAGTCGAGCAGCGCGTCCTCGAGCGCCGACAGCGTCTCGACGTCGAGGTCGTTGGTGGGCTCGTCGAGGAGCAGCACGTTGCCGCCCTGCTTCAGGGTGAGGGCCAGGTTGAGACGGTTCCGCTCACCACCGGAGAGCACCCCGGCCTTCTTCTGCTGGTCGGGGCCCTTGAAGCCGAACGACGCGACGTAGGCGCGCGAGTTCATCTCGAAGTTGGCGACCTTGATGAAGTCCAGGCCGTCGGAGACGACCTCCCAGACGTTCTTCTGCGGGTCGATGCCGCCGCGGCTCTGGTCGACGTAGGACAGCTTGACCGTCTGGCCGACCACGAGCTCTCCCGAGTCGGCCTGCTCGCTGGCGGTGATCATCCGGAAGAGGGTCGTCTTGCCGACGCCGTTGGGGCCGACGATGCCGACGATGCCGGCGCGCGGCAGGGTGAAGGAGATGTCGTTCCAGAGCAGCCGGTCCTCGAAGCCCTTCGTGAGGTGCCGGCCCTCGAGCACGACGTCACCCAGGCGCGGGCCGGGCGGGATGTTGATGTCGGCCGTGTCGATCTTGCGGGCCTTGTCGGCCTCGGCCGCGAGCTCCTCGTAGCGAGCAAGACGCGACTTCGACTTGGTCTGGCGAGCCTTGGCGTTGGAGCGCACCCACTCGAGTTCCTTCTCGAGCATCTTGGCGCGCTTCGCGTCCTTCTGGCCCTCGATCTTGAGGCGGTCCTTCTTCGTCTCGAGGTAGGTCGAGTAGTTGCCCTCGTAGGGGTGCGTCTTGCCCCGGTCGAGCTCGAGGATCCACTCGGCGACATTGTCGAGGAAGTAACGGTCGTGAGTGATCGCCAGGACGGCGCCGGGGTAGCTCTTCAGGTGGCCCTCGAGCCACTGGACCGACTCGGCGTCGAGGTGGTTCGTCGGCTCGTCGAGGAGCAGCAGGTCGGGCTGCTGGAGCAGCAGCTTGCACAGCGCCACCCGGCGTCGCTCACCACCGGACAGGTTGTCGACGATCGCGTCCGGCGGCGGGCAGCGCAGGGCGTCCATCGCCTGGTCCAGGCGGCTGTCGAGGTCCCAGGCACTGGCGTGGTCGAGGTCGGTCTGCAGGTCGCCCATCTCGGCGAGCAGCGAGTCGTAGTCGGCGTCGGGGTTGGCGAGCTCTTCGGAGATCTGGTTGAAGCGGTCGAGCTTCCGCTTGATCTCACCGGCGGCCTCCTCGACGTTCTCGAGGACGGTCTTGCCCTCCGTCAGCGGCGGCTCCTGCTGGAGCATGCCGACGGTCGCGTCGGGATCGATGATGGCGTCGCCGTTGTTGGCGTGCTCGAGCCCGGCCATGATCTTGAGCAGCGTCGACTTGCCCGCTCCGTTGGGCCCGACCACACCGATCTTGGCACCGTGGAGGAACGACAGGGTCACGTTGTCAAGGACGACCTTGTCACCGTGAGCCTTGCGGACGTTGCGCAGGGTAAAGACATACTCAGCCACGTTGACCGAGCCTAGTGCCGCACCATGCACCGGACCGAACCGGGACCGGTGCGGACCCGCCCACCGGTCCCGGCCGCCCAGGCCTTCTCACGCCGCGCCGGCCACCTCCGGTGTCGCCGCCGAGGCGCCCGGCACCGACCACGGGTCGGCGGCCGGCCTCTCCTCCGTCGCCGCCGGCTCCTGGGGCCGGTCGTCGCGTCGCGTCGTGCCGACCGTCTTGCTGAACGAGCAGACGCCCTTGGTGAGGTCGGGGCCCACGACCAGCGCCTCGATCTCGAGGACGGTCACCTCGACGCCGTCGCGGACGTAGCTGCGCTGGTTGAGCCGGCCGTGCACGATCACCGGGTCGCCCACGTGCAGGGACCGCTTGCAGTGCTCGCCGAGCGCCCGCCACGCGCTCACGCCGTACCACTGCGTCGGGCCGTCCACCCACTCCTGGCGGCCGCGGTGGAAGCGCCTCGGCGTGCAGCCCAGACGGAAGTTGGCCACGCTCGTGCCCGCGACCTCGCGCAGCTGCGGCTCGTTGCCCATCCAGCCCTGGACGGTCACCATCGTGTCGTTCGTCATGTCATGCCTCCGGTATCCCCGGCCGCGCTCGCGACCGGCTGCCTCGGATTTCACGCGGGCCCGCCGACGAACGGCCCGCGCCCACCACCGAGCCTGTGGAGAACGGCGACCGGTGGACGACCTGTGGACGGTTGGTGGCACGCGGCGAGGCGCGGAACGTAGGACGCGGTGAGGCTGAGGCGCGGTAAGCCGCGGTGGGACGCGGTGATACCCCGGTGAGCCGCCAAGCTGCCGCAACCCCTGACCGCGTCAACCGCGGCCCGGCTGCGCGGCGCATAGCGGCGCAGCCGCATCGTCCGGCGCCCCTGGGCCGAGCGAAGCGATGGCCCGGGCGGTGCCGGACGATCTGCGACGCGCTCGGGCAATTGCTACTGCTGGGCGTGGGCGATGCCCATGCGGAACTCGGCGTACGACGAGAGGACGCCGTTCGTCGGCGTGACGACCTGCTTCGCCAGCACGTCGGAGAGAACCTCGCGCAGCGCGTGGTCGGCCTCGTCCGCTCGGGCGCGAGCAGCGCCACCGACCAGCGGCCGCGCCACCAGCGAGAGCAGCAGCCCGAGCACCAACCCGGCAGCCAGCAGGACCGGCGGAAGCGGGAAGCCGGCGACCTCGGGGGCGCCGTCGAGCGTGCCCTGCACCGCCAGCAGCGCCCACCAGGCACCACCGCCGACCGCCGCGAGGAAGAGCAGCCACTGGAGCACCCGGACGACGCCGACCCACCCGGGCAGCCGGTCGGCCCGGAGGTCGACCGAGGTCAGCCCCCGGTCGAGCGCGTCGTCGGTCTCCTCGAGCCGCCCCGTCGCGGTCTGGAGGACCGCGGTGGCCCACGGCGCACCGAGGCCCTGCGCGGTCTCGTCGGCCAGCTCGCGGATGCCGTTGTCGACGGCGGCCCGCTGCACAGCCACGGCCTGCGGCTGCGATCCGGCCCGGTAGCCGGCAAGACGATCATCGGTACGGCGGCGGCCGAGCCCGGCGACCACGGCGACCGGCGGCCACGCGACCGCCCGCGCAGCACGGGTCCGGATGGTCCGTTCGACGGCGCCGACGATCGTGGGCACGCCGGCGGCCTCGGCAACCCGGTCCTCCAGCGCGCGGGCCCGCTGCGCGGTGATCTCGCGCGCCGGGGCGTCACCACCCGCGCGGACGAGCCGGCCGGCGGCGGCCGCGACGTCGGCCTCGACGCGGACGGTCGTGCTGCGCTTCTGCTCGACCCGGGATGCGATCTCCTGCCGCAGCTCGTCGACGCCGATGCCCTCACGGGCGCTGAGCGGGATCACCTTCACCGAGCTCAACCCGTCTGCCGCGAGGAGCCGCTTGACGTCGTCGACCATGCCCTGGCGCTTCTCGGGGGCGATCGTGTCGATGTGGTTGAGCACGACGAGCATCACGCCGGCGTGGGTGTTGTAGGGCGCCAGGTAGCGGTCGTGGAGGGCGGCGTCGGCGTACTTCTGAGGGTCGACCACCCACACCAGCAGGTCGGCGAGCTCGACGAGGCGGTCGACCTCGAGGTGGTGGGCCACCTCCGTCGAGTCGTGGTCGGGCAGGTCCATTAGGACGACGCCGGCGAGGGCCTCGTCGTCGTGCTTGGTGTCGAGCATCGAGTCGCGCATGGTCTGGTGCCGCGGCGGGATGCCGAGCCAGTCGAGCACCTCCTCGGCCCCCTCGCTCCCCCAGACGCACGCGGTCGCCCATGAGGTCGTCGGCCGGCGCACGCCGGTCGACGACAGCTCGAGCCCGGTGAGCGCGTTGTAGGTCGAGGACTTGCCGGATCCGGTGGCACCGGCGATCGCGACCACGGTGTGGTGCGCCGACAGCTTCAGCCGCCCGGTCGCGCGCTCGACAGTGGCCAGCGTCTCGTCGAGCAGTGCGTCGTCGAGCCGCCCGCGCGCCGCCGCCACCGCCTGCTCGAGCCCCTGGAGGCGCGCGCCGATCATGGTGCCGCGGGTGGCGAGGTCGCGCAGTGCGCGCGTCTCCCCATCCGTCTGAGTCACAGGTGTCCTCCAGTGCCCTTCTGCATCGTGGCGGCGTACCGCAGGTCGTCCACCCGCCGGGCGGCCGTTCGCAGGTTCTCCCCCGCGTCCTTGGTCGGCTGCCACTGATCCGCCGGTGCAACGTAACGGGTGCGCTCCGCGGCGAGCAAAGCGCCCAGCCGGTCGTCGAGCGAGGTGCGGGCGCGACGTCGGAGCATGCCGGCAGTACCCGGCCCCACGACGGTCTCGAGGAGGCGGACACCGAGCCGCAGCGAGTCGCTGGCCGCGACCGGCGGCTGCTCGCCCCCGAGCACGACGACCGCCAGGGTGACCGCCAGCCCGCGCACGCCGACGGCGAGGAACCGGGCAGACGTGCGGACGTCGCCGCTCTCACTGCGGACCAGGTCCTGCAGCTCGGACTGCCAGGCCTGGACCTCGGCCACCGCGCGGCGGCGCAGGTCACGGCCCGCCCGGGTGAGGTCCTCGGTCGCGGCGTCGATGAGCTGGGCGCCGTACGGCGTCGCCCGCCAGGCGGCCGCGGCCCGGGCAGCCGCCTGCTCGCCATGCTCGACGACGAGCGTCTCGAGCCCGGTCTCGATCGCGACCGCGACCCGCTCGGCCTGCTGCGGCTTGCCCTTGATGGCGTTCATCAGGCGCTCGCGGACGAAGCCGACCTTGGCCTCGAGGGAGCGGAGCAGCTCACCGCTGCCGACGAACTCCTGCCAGCGGGTGAGCAGGTCGCCCCGCAGCAGGGTGCCGTCGGACGCCGAGGTGAGCAGGTGCTTGCTCACGATGTCGTACTGACGCTCGACGAGCGTGGTGAGGTCGCCGATGGCGACCAGCTGCTCCTCGGCCGCGTCGGCGACCGGGTAGACCCGACGGGTCAGGATCCGGATCGAGCCGCCGACGGTCTGGTGCACGATCGCGTTGCGGGCGCCGGCATCGGCGGCGAGTGCCTCGAGCCAGGCGCGGATCTCGGCGACGTGGCCGGCCGGGAGCAGCCCGTCGTCGCTGACCGTCCCCTCGGCGACGCCGAAGAGCGGCGAGTCCTTGAGCCCGCGGGACGCCATCATCCGCGCGAGGTGACCGGAGACGGTCTCGACCGACTCCGGCGGCGTACGGTCCAGCACCAGCGCGACGGAGGTGGAGCGGTCCGCTGCCAGCTTGAGGTAGTCCCACGGGACCTGGTCGCTGTAGCGCGCGGCCGACGTCACGAACAGCCACAGGTCGGCGGCCGACAGCAGCTGCCCGGCGAGGATCCGGTTGCGCTCCTCGACCGAGTCGACGTCCGGCGCGTCGAGGATCGCGATCCCCTTGGGCACCGAGGCGGTCGGGACCAGCTGGATGCAGTCATGGTCGTTGGTCGGGTGGTCGACGCGCTTGAGGTCCGGCAGCAGCCGGTCCTGCCCGAACCACTTGCCGTCGTCCGGGTGGTGGGCCAGCACGGGCGAGCGCGTGGTGGGGCGCAGGACGCCCGGTGCGGTCACCCGGTGTCCGACGAGGGTGTTGACCAGGGTGGACTTGCCGGCGCCGGTCGAGCCGCCGACGACGGTGAGGAGAGGCGCGTCCAGCGACATCAGCCGCGGGATCACGTAGTCCTCGAGCTGGTCGATGACCTGCTGGCGGTGCTCGCGCAGAGCCGCGACGCCAGGGAGATCGAGAGGCAGAGCGGCCGCCTGCAGGGCACCACGGAGCCGGATCAGGCCGGTCAGCATCTGGCTGCCGGTGATCTCGTCGCCGCTCTTGCCCCTGTGGGACGTGCTCATCGTTGGGGTACCACCTGTCCGGGGAAGGCGAATCCCGGACGGGACGCCTGGATGCGCGCCAGGAACTCCTGGCCACGCGCCTGCCAGTCCTTCGGTGCAGTGCCGCGCAGCAGGCGATGGTGCAGGAACCCGAGCTCGATCGCGGCCTGTTGATAGTCCCGCATCGCCTTGACGGCCGGGTCACCGCCCTCGGTTCGGGCATGACGACGTGCGATGCGCCGAGCCCTGAGATCCACGAGCCAGCCGATGTCGGTTGCCGGGATCAGGCCTCGGGAGGCGGCGTCGTCGAGGGCCATCGTGAGCATCTGCCGCTCTCTGGTCCGCGCCCACACCGCGAGGCAGATCATGCCGACGAAGGCGGGAACCATCAGGACGGCGTACGCGAGGAGGAAGCTGCCGAACCCGAACAGGGTCGAGCCGTTCCACAACGCATGGGCGGCGACCGCGCAGAGATAGCCGCCGATCGGCGCCAGGATCCGGACCGCCGGCGTGCGGGACATCACAGCGAGACCGAGTCCGATGCCGGTGAATGCCGTGAACAGCGGGTGGGCGAACGGGCTGAAGACGCAGCGGATCACGAAGATCGTGGTCACGCCGGCGACCCCTCCGGGCCCGGTGCCGTCCGTCCCGCCGTACGCCGCCGCGAGGTAGAGGATGTTCTCGGTGAACGCGAACCCGACACCGACCAGGCCGGCATAGACGATCCCGTCGAGGACACCGTCCAGCTCGGCACGGCGCCACCACAGGAGGAGCAGCAGGAAGGCTCCCTTGCTGGCCTCCTCGGTCAGCGGCGCGACGACGGCCAGCGACACGTCGTCGGTGATACCCACCACGAAGCCGCCGATCCCCTGGACGACGAGCGCGGCGATCGTCGCCACGAACGCCCCCCACAGCAGGGCGTAGCTGAGCAGCAGCTTCGGCTCCGGCTCGTAGCGGTCGAGCCAGAGGTAGACGGCGACGACCGGTCCGACCGGCAGCGCGGCCAGCGCCGTGGCCAGCAGCAGGATGCTGGGAGCACCCGAAAGAGCGAGGATCGCGAGCATCAGCAGCGCGCCGACAACCACCGCCACGGTCACCACGACCGTGAAGGCGACGCTGTCACGACGGGCTCCTGGCATGGGCAGAAGCCTATCGGGGCGCGATGTTTCCGGCCGATCCGGCGTGAACCCGTGGAAGTTACAGTGGGGGCGTGAACGACGCCCCCAAGGAGCTGAAGACCGAGTCCCACGACCCTGCCGTCCCGGAGGCGTACGCCGCCTTCATGCGGACCGGCTGGGACGACCGCGAGCGGGAGGTCTCGCCGCACCCGATCACATCGTGGGCTGCCGCGCGCCGGGCTCGGCTGGCCGCGACCTTCCCAGGCGAGCGACTCGTGCTCCCTGCCGGCACGTTCAAGGTGCGCGCCGCCGACACCGACTACCGGTTCCGGCCCGACACCGCGCACAGCTACTTCTCCGGCAACCAGACGTCGGACGCCGTACTCGTCGTCGAGCCGGACGGCTCCTCGACCCTCTACGCGCGGCCGCGGTCCGGGCGGGACAGCGACGAGTTCTTCCGGGACCGGCAGTACGGCGCGCTCTGGGCCGGTCGCCGTCCGTCGCTCGGTGAGCTCGAGGCCGCGCTCGGCCTTCCGGTCAAGCACGTTGACGAGCTTCCCGACGTCCTCGCCGTGTCCGCGAAGACCCGCGTGCACCGCGGCCTCTCGGCCACCGTCGATGCGCTGGTGCCCGCCGACGAGTCCCTCGACGACGACTTCGCCCGGGTGATCTCGGAGATGCGCCTGGTGAAGGACGAGTGGGAGCTGGGCGAGCTCCAGACCGCGTGCGACATCACCACGCTGGGCTTCGAGGACTCCGTCGCCGAGTGGGCCAACGTGCTCGAGCACGGCGAGCGCTGGCTCGAGGGCACCTTCTTCCGGCGGGCCCGCGCGATGGGCAACGACCTCGGCTACGACTCCATCGTGGCCGGCGGCTCGCACGCGACCACGCTGCACTGGATCGAGAACTCCGGCCCGGTCGTCCCCGGCGAGCTGGTTCTGCTCGACATGGGCGTCGAGGGTCACAACCTCTACACGGCCGACGTCACCCGGACGCTCCCGGTCAACGGCACCTTCAGCCCGCTGCAGCGCGACCTCTACACGCTGGTCCTGCGCGCGCAGGAGGCCGGCATCGCAGCGCTCCGGCCCGACGTGCCGTTCCTCGCCGGCCACGATGCGGCCATGGCCGTGCTCGCGCAGGGGCTCGGCGACCTCGGACTGCTGCCCGTCTCGGTCGAGGAGGCGCTCGACCCGGAGTCCAAGCTCTACGCCCGCTGGACCCTGCACGGCACCAGCCACATGCTCGGCATGGACGTCCACGACTGCGGACGCGCCGCGCCCGAGTCCTACCGCGACGGCACCCTCGCCGAGGGCATGGTGCTGACCGTCGAGCCCGGGCTGTACTTCCAGGAGGACGACCTGCTCGTCCCCGAGGAGCTCCGCGGCATCGGCATCCGGATCGAGGACGACGTCGTCGTCACTGCCGACGGTGTCCGCAACCTGTCGGCCGCCCTCCCCCGTGAGGCCGACGCTGTCGAGGAGTGGATGGGCCGGCTGCGGGGGTGAGGTCGTGTGCCTCAGGGCACGCTGGTCGGCCAGTCGTGTGCCTCAGGGAACGTTAGGTCGGCCAGTCGTGTGCCTCAGACCCTGCGTGCCTCCCGTCGTGTGCCTGAGCCATCGGAATTGCGATCCCTGAGGCACACGACCGCGGAGTTCTCGACCGCGAGCACCACCACGGTCCCGTCGGCCCGGACCCACTCGCAGTCCGTCCATCGCCGTTTGCCCTCGCTGTCGAGCCGCGGCACCTGGCGAACGGGCAGCGGGATCGCGAACTCGCGACAGAGTCGACCGACATCGCGCTCGGCGCCTGAGTGCACGCCGCCCTCGATGTCCTTGACCAGACCGCGGAAGGCCTTCGCGCGGCGCAGCGGCTTCAGCTGGACGATCGCCCGGCCGAGCCGCGCGGCCGTGGTGAGCCGCTGCTGGACTGACGCCGCGAGTACGCCGTACGCCGGCCGGAGTGGTGCGTCGTACCCTCCCCACAACAGGAGCGCGTGCTCGAGCCGGCAGCACGGAATGCCGGGTCGTGGGTCGCGAAGCACCTCGAACGGTCGCCGCGACCGGAAGAACCGGACGCCGGGCACTTCCTCGAAGCTCAGCTCATCATCGACGATCACCGTGACGTCCGAGCGCGACCAGCCGACCAAACCGCTCCGCGCGCCAGCTGTGAGACCCCCGAGCATGCTGCGCGGCCCAGCGTGCAGCACACCGACCCATCGGCGCTGCTCCTCGCCGAGTGGCCCGCTGAAGATGCTGACGACCCGCGGCGTCCGCTCGGCCCATCGTCCGCTGCGGACCTGACGATCCACGGCGTTCCAGTTCATCCCGAGAGCGGTCAGCTGGCGTCGGGCCAAGACCCCGCTCTGCGCCGATGCCAGCGACCTGATTCCTTCGTCCATGCGCGGCAGCCTGCGCCGTGCGCTGCCGGATCGGAACCACCCAATCCCGTTGTCCACAACACGCGAATGGGATACTCAGACCCAGCACTAGCCCCCGTGGCGCAATGGATAGCGCAGTGGATTTCTACTCCAACGGTTGCGGGTTCGACTCCTGCCGGGGGCGCCAGATCGTCGCTCGACCGCGACGCGGTCAGGCCGGGATCGGCCCCCACTGGTTGTCCCCGTCGCTCTCCTGCAGGGCGAACACGAACCACGCGATGATCCCGATTCACGGCACCAGCAGGATCAGCGCCCACCACCCGCTCTTGCCGGTGTCGTGGATCCGCCGCACCGTGAGCGCGAGGCTGGGCAGGAACAAGGCCAGGACGAGACCGAGCAGCCCGGTGCTCCCGCCCTCGGGGACCGTGCCGAGCGCGAAGCCAAGGATCGCGGCCACGACCCCCTGCCGCGGCGGACGCGACCCTGACAGCGGCGCGCCTCCGACGATCGGGAAACGCGCCAGGTCAGGATTGCCCTGGCCCCGGGGAGTATGAGCCCCCGGGGCCCGAGCCATTTTCGAGGACGCGCTCAGGCGGCGTTGATGACCGCGGCAGCAAGCTCCTCGAGCACCTCGAGCTCGAGCGGCTCGCCGTGCTGGTTGTCGCCGCTGACGACGTACGCCGTGTCGCCGCTCTTGACGAAGAGCGAGCCCCGGAACCGGACGGCCGAGTCGCCGACGCCGTCGACCGGGACGACGTCACCGCTGGCCGCGAAGGCGTCGTACGACGCGACGTCGGGCTCGCCGGACTCGTCGACGATCGTGGACAGCTCGACGGTCGCGTCGCTGTCGGTCTCGAACTCACAGCCTTCCCACACCAGCGAGCCGCCGGAGGTCTCGACGTCTTCCCCGCCCGGCTCGACGCCGGTGACGTCGAAGTCGATGATCTCGGTGACCTCCTCCGGGGACAGCAGGCAGGTGTACTCGCCCGGGCTCTCGATGCTCGACTCCGAGGCGCCACCCGGGTCCTCCGCCTCCTCCGGATCGTCCACGTCGTCCACGCACGCAGTGGCGAGGAGCACCACCGCGATCGCGGCAGCCGACCTCAGCGCCTGGTGTCGTACCCGCCGCGTCGCGTGCATCGAAGACCTCCTCGTCCTCCTCCCGGAAACTAGCAACGAGGCGCGGCCTGCGCGACCGTCAGGAGGCGACGTACGCGTCGATCTCCCCAAGGATCCGCTGCTGCACGTCCGCCGGGGCCCAGGAGGCCGTGACCGCTGCCCGCGCGAGACCGGCGACGCCCGCCTCGTCGAGGTCCAGGAGATCGGCGGCGACGTCGTACTCCTTGTTGAGGGTGGTGCCGAACATCGGCGGGTCGTCGGAGTTGATGGTCACCACGACACCGGCCTCGACGAACGTCGGGAGCGGGTGCTCAGCGAGCGACGCGACGGCGCGGGTGGCGACGTTGGACGACGGGCACACCTCGAGCGCGATGCCGTGCTCGGCCAGGTAGGTCAGCAGGGCAGGATCCTGGGCCGCTGAGGTGCCGTGGCCGATCCGCTCGGCACCCAGGTCGTGGATCGCCGACCAGATCGTCTCCGGGCCGGTGGTCTCGCCGGCGTGCGGCACCGAGTGGAGCCCGGCGGCGCGGGCCGCGTCGAAGACGTCCTTGAACTGCGGGCGGTCGACGCCGACCTCGGGCCCGCCGAGACCGAAGCCGACCAGCCCGGCCGGCGCGTGGTCGAGCGCGAACCGCAGCGTCTCGTCGGCCGCCGGGAGCCCGGACTCACCCGGGATGTCGTAGATCCAGCGCAGCACCAGCCCGAAGTCGCGCTCCGCGGCGACCCGGGCGTCCTCGATCGCCTCGGTGTAGGCCTCGATCGGCATCCCACGGCCGGGGTCGCGCGGCAGCACGGAGGTGTACGGCGTGCACGTCAGCTCCGCGTAGCGCACCGACTGTGCCTCCGCGAGCTCACGCGCGATCTCGTAGGTGAGGTAGCGGATGTCCTCCGGGGTCCTCACCAGGTCGACGACCGCCAGGTAGACCTCGATGAAGTGGGCGAAGTCGCGGAACTCGAAGAACCGGCGCAGGTCCTCCAGGTCGCTCGGAACCGTGCCCGGGTGCCGGGCGGCGAGCTCGCTGACGATCCGGGGCGACGCGGAGCCGACGTGGTGGACGTGCAGCTCGGCCTTGGGCAGACCGGCGACGAAGCCGTCCCGAAGCCTGCTCACTCGACGGCCTCGAGGATCTGGTCGGCGAGGTCCTCCACCGAGCTGTAGCCGGTGACCTGCTCGCCGTCGAGGAGCACCGTCGGCGTCCCTTCGACGTTGGCGTCCTGCGCGGCCTTGGTGGCGCCGGTCACCCAGTCCTCCATCGCCAGCGACTCGATGCCCTCACGAACGTCGGCCTCCTCGGCGCCGGCCTCCACGGCGAGATCGACCAGGTCGTCGTCCGAGGGGTACGGGCCACCCTCGGCAGGCTGGTTGTCGTAGAGCAGGTCGTGAAGCTCCTTGGCGACCTCGGCACCCGACTCCTCGAGCACCACCGCGAACGCGTTGGCCGCGCGGACCGGGTAGTCACCGAAGCTGGAGCTCAGCAGGTCGAACGGCCGGTAGTCCACGAACACCTTGCCGTCCGCCGCGAGCTCGGCGAGCTGCTCGGAGGTCTGGGCCTCCAGCTGCCCGCAGAAGGGGCAGAGGAAGTCCTCGTAGATCACCACGGTGTGGTCGGCTTCGGGCTCGCCGATCGTGACGCCGTACTCGCTCTCGCCGGCGGCGGGTGCGTCGACCTCCTCCTTGTTGAGGACGGTCACCACGATGGCGCCGCCGACGATCACCAGGAACAGTGCCGCGACGCCGCCGATCATCAGGATGCGACGGCGCTTCTCGGCACGCTGCTGCTCGGCGCGCAGCTCGGCGGCCTTGGCGGCGCGCGCGGCGGACTTGTTGGTGGGCGACGACTTCGAGGACATTCAGCTTCCTTGCTCGACGGGGTCGGGATCGGAGACGGAGCCGCCAGCGGTGCCGGGGGCACGGTTCGGGAAGAGCAGGTTGTCGACGGCGAGCCGGGTCCGCCGTACGACCACGAGGTAGCAGGAGGCGGCCAGCAGGCCGACGTCGCGCGCGATCTCCCAGGGGTACGACGACGCGGCGTCCTCCTTCGGGCCACCACCCCCGAAGCACCCGCAGTCGATCTCGATGCCGCGCGCCCACACCGAGGCGATGCCGATGATGAACGCGACGAACAGCAGCGCCGAGACCAGCGCGGCGCCTCGCGTGAACGCGCCCACGACGAGCGCGAGACCCACGACCAGCTCGACCGCGGGCAGGGCGACGCCGACGGGCTCGACGAGCGAGCCGGGCAGCAGCTCGTAGGCGCGGACGGCAGCCATGCTCGCGGCCGGGTCGGTGATCTTGAGGGCTCCGGCGACGATCCAGACTCCGCCCGTGACCAGGCGCGCGACCAGCCCCAGCCACTCCAGCGCCCTGCCTTCCATGGATCGTGAGCGTAGGACACCGTCCTGAGCCAACCCTGAGGAGAGTCGGCCCGACGGCGTAGGGTGCCGTTCGTGAACGAGCGACTGGTCTGGATCGACTGCGAGATGACGGGGCTCGACCTGGGAGCCGACGCGTTGATCGAGGTCGCCGCACTGGTCACCGATTTCGACCTCAACGTCCTCGGCGACGGCATCGACATCGTCGTCAAGCCTCCTGCCGAGGCCCTCGACCAGATGATCGACTTCGTCCGCACCATGCACGAGACGTCCGGCCTGCTTGACGAGCTGGCCGGCGGCGTCACCCTCGCCGAGGCCGAGGAGCAGGTGATGGCCTACCTCGCCCAGCACTGCCCGCCCGAGAGCCGCCCACCGCTCGCCGGCAACTCGGTCGCGACCGACCGGGCCTTCCTGGCACGGGACATGCCGGCGCTCGACGCGTTCCTGCACTACCGGATCGTCGACGTGAGCTCGATCAAGGAGCTCTCCCGCCGGTGGTACCCGCGGGCCTACTTCGGCGCCCCCACCAAGCGGGGCAACCACCGGGCGCTCGCGGACATCCAGGAGAGCATCGAGGAGCTCCGCTACTACCGCGACACCGTCTTCGTGCCCCTGCCCGGCCCCGACAGCGAGGCGGCCAAGGTCGCGGCCGCGCGCCATGGTGGGTCGATCACCGGGCTCGGCGGTCCGCAGGCAGATCCCAATTCTGCTGCGGAGGCCTGAGACCACTACACTCGTCCCCGGCCGTGAGGCCCATGGTGGGTATAGCTCAGCTGGTAGAGCGCCGCGTTGTGGTCGCGGATGTCGCGGGTTCAAGTCCCGTTACTCACCCCAGACGTTCACGAGAGCCGGATCCCGACGGGATCCGGCTCTCGTGCGTTTCCGGGTTAACCTCGTCCGGATGTCGACCCGTCGCGTGTGGTACGCCGCGTACGGCTCCAACACGGAAGCCGCGCGGTTCGACTGCTACCTGCGCGGAGGCTGTCCCGCCGGCGGCGCGCGCACCCATCCCGGCTGCCGGGACACCAGCGCACCGGTCGACACCAAGGCCCTCTGGCTGCCCGGCAGCGTCTACTTCGCAGGGAGCTCGACCGTCTGGGGTGGCGGCATGGCCTTCTACGATCCGGCCGGCTCCGGCCCGGTGGCCGCTCGTGGCTGGCTGATCACCGTGCAGCAGCTCGCCGACCTCATCACCCAGGAGATGCACGGCGAGCCCGGCAGCCGCCCCGATCTCGAGCGCCGGGTCCTCGCCATCGTGCGTCGATCGGGCGAGGGCGTCCACCGGCTCGGCACCGGCCGCTACGAGACGCTGGTCACGACCCGCAGCCTCGACGGCACCCCCGTCGTCACCTTCACCGCGGACCGGGCCCATCCCCACCGCGAGCGCACGCGCCCGAGCCCCGGCTACCTCACGACCATCGCCGCCGGGCTCGCGCAGGTCGGTCACGGTCGGGCTTTCACGCCGTCAATTCTCTGACTAAAGTCAGACATTGTGAGTACGACGGCAGTCCTGCGCCGCTTCAACCGGACCTACACCCAGCGGATCGGGGTGCTCGAGGAGTCCTTCCTCGGCACCGGACGACCGCTCGCAGTCAGCCGGCTGCTGTTCGAGATCGGCGCTGGCGGTCCAGGCGACGGCGTCACCGTGCGTGACCTGCGGGAGCGGCTCGACCTCGACAGTGGCCACCTGTCCCGGATGCTCCGCCGGCTGGAGAACGAGGGACTGGTGGCGACATCGCCCGACCCGGCGGACCAGCGCCGGCGCGTCGTACTCCTCACCGAGGAGGGGCGGGCCGCACGGCAGGAGCTCGACGACCGGTCCGAGGAGCTCGCTGCGCGGATCGTCGCGCCCCTCACCGACCGCCAGCGCGAGCGGCTCGCCTCGGCCCTGGCCACCGCCGATCTGCTCGTGCGCGCAGCGACGGTCCACCTGCGCGAGGTACCGCCGGACGACCCGCTCGGCCGGGCCGCGCTCGGGCACTACCTCGCCGAGATCGACGCCCGGTTCCCGACCGGCTACCAGGTCGACGGTCCGGTCGCGGCAGCAGCGACCGAGCCGGGGTCGACGTACGTCCTCGCGACCAGTGACGGCGAGCCGGTGGCGTACGGCGGCCTCCGGCCAGCGCCGGCGCTCGGCGAGACCACCATCGAGATCAAGCGGATGTGGGTGCACGCCGACTGGCGCGGCGCCGGGCTCGGGTCACGGATGCTCCGCCACCTGGAGGACCTGGCGCGGAAGCAGGGCGCCACGCGGATCGTCCTCGACACGAACGGCGTCCTCGAGGAGGCGATCGCGATGTACGGGCGGGCGGGCTACCGCGCGATCGACCGCTATCCCGGCAGCGACCCCCACGCCACCCACTACTTCGAGAAGGTGCTCACGCCTCGGTGAGCTCCTCCCAGTCGGTCACGATCGGCGCGAGCTCACCGGCAGCCCATAGCGCCAACTGGTCGTGGTGGTGCGGGTCGCCGGGCAACCCGTGGGCGCCGACCGGCACCACCCAGCCACCGGCCGTGCGGTCGGCGAGGTCCCAGACGTAGCGGGCGACCGAGCCGCGGCTGCACTCGTCGGTGAGCGCCGGGTAGGACACGCAGCAGCGGACACAGTCGGCGTCGCCGGAGAGCGCCAGGCGGGGCAGCCCGTCGTAGTCGTGATCGGTGAGGTAGCCGAACCAGTGCACCGGGTCCGTGACATGGGTGTCGCCCCAGGTCGCGGCATCGGAGCCGGCGGCATCCACCTCCGCGAGCGCGGCCTGCGCGTGCGCGACGAGGTCGATCCCGAACGGCCGGTTCCCCGCGACGTTCTCGTTGGCGAGCCGCGGCAGCGCAAGCCCCAGCCGGTAGGTCGCGTTGAGCCAGGGCGCGAAGATCTCCTCGTGCCGGTGGCCCGCCGGCGGCTCGAACAGCGCGGCGAACACCGGCTCCTCGCAGATCCGCCGGACCAGAGCACTGCGGAACGCTGCGTAGCGAGCGGCCTCGGCCGAGCCGGCCGCCATGATCCCGTCGAAGTCGTCGAAGGCGCCCGGCACCAGCGCGGTCACCATCGGCACCGTCTGCAGCAGCGCATCGTTGTGGAACGCCACGTAGTCGTCGGTGGTCAGGTCGGTGTGGCCGTCCAGCAGCGTGTGCAGCCGGTCGGCACGGTACGGCGCCGCGAAGACGCTGCCGATCGCGTCGGACTCGGGTCCGCGCCGCTCGTTGGCCGTCACGACGTGGCCGTCGGTGGCGATCTCGGCCCGGTTGGGCTCGGCCAGCCAACCGACCCACGCACCACTCTCGTCGCGCACCGGCACCCGGCCGGCGATCCGGTAGCGCAGGTTGCCCGACCGGTCGGCGATCACTGCGTTGTTGACCGGTTCGACCCAGGCGTCGAGCACCCGGTCGACGTCGTCGACGGACCGCGCGCGGAGCAGCCCGAGGATCGCGTCGAAACCGAGATCGCCGAGCTCCCAGGACGTCGTACGGACGGCCAGGCCGTCCTCGAAGACCAGTCCCCGGGCGGTCTGGACGACGTCGATCTCGACCGCGTCCCCGCCGAGCACCGCGATCGTCTCGGTGTGCCGCTCGACGACGTCGGAGCCGTCGTCCTCGGTCACGTCCTGGTAGTCGGCGCAGGCGTTGGTGATCGCCCACGCCACGTCTCCCGCGTGCGCGAAGTGCTGCACACCCGGCACCCCGACGAACGTGTAGCCGACCACGTCGAACGAGTCCGTGGGGTCCTCGCAGGCGAGCCGCACCTGCTGGTAGACACCGGGCTGCTCGATGATCCGGTGCGGGTCGCCGCCGATGAGCGGCAGCCCGCTGGCCGTCCGCCCGCCGCCCGCAGCCCAGGCGTTGCTGCCCGACGCGGTCGGGTCCTGGTGCGACAGGAACCGCACCTCGTCGCCGAGCACGTCGGCGGCGAGCCGCTTCCACAGCAGCCCGCCGATGTTGGCGAAGAGCAGGTGCTGGGCGAGGAACGTCGCCAGCGGCATCCACGGCTCCCACTCCCCCGGCTCGATGCCCGCCTTCGCCAGCTCGGGCACCGTGCCGGGGTCGAGCACCGCCAGCGCCTCGTTGACCCCGTCGACGTACGACGACACGAACCGCTGCGTCTCGTCCGTGCACGCCGCGAACGCCCGCTGTGCGGTCTCGACGGTCCGCATCCGGCGGGAGAACCGGTCCCACGACAGGCCCGGCTCCCCCACGACCTCCGCGGTCGTGCCGTTCGCGCGGCGGCGCAGCCACTCGAGCTGCCACGCGCGGTCGGCGACGGTCACCCGCCCCTGCGCATGCGCGAGATCGAGGATCGAGTCCGCCCTCAGGTGCGGGATTCCGAACGCGTCACGGTAGAGGCGGGCCATGCCTTCGGACCCTATGGGTCAGGCGGGAAGCTGCCCGAACCGGCCCTTCTGGAAGTCGGTGTAGGCCTCCATCACCTCGGACTTGGTGTTCATCACGAACGGCCCGACCCACGCGATCGGCTCGTTGATCGGGCGACCGCCGACGACGATCACGTCCAGCTTCGGCGAGCGGCTCTCCTGGCTGCCGTCGGCGGAGATCGTCAGGTAGTCGCCGGCACCGAGCACGGCGGACTGGCCCATCGCGATCGGGCGACCGTCGAGACCGACCGTGCCGCGACCGTTGAGGACGTAGACCAGCGCGTTGTAGTCCGGCGCCCAGGGCAGGTCGAGGCGCGCACCGGGCTCGATCGTGGCGTGCACGAGCGACATCGGCGTGAAGGTCGAGCCGGGGCCCTCGTGGCCGTCGACCGATCCGGCGATCACACGGACCAGCGCACCGGCGTCGGGCGTGCTGAGCAACGCGACCTGGCCGGAGCGGATGTCCTGGTAGCGCGGGTCGTTCTTCTTGGCGTCGCGCGGGAGGTTCACCCAGAGCTGGATGCCGTGGAAGAGGCCGCCCTTCTCGACCAGCCACTCCGGCGGGGCCTCGATGTGGAGCAGGCCGCTGCCGGCGGTCATCCACTGGGTGTCGCCGTTGGTGATGGTGCCGCCACCGCCGTGGGAGTCCTGGTGGTCGAAGACGCCGTCGATGATGTAGGTCACGGTCTCGAAGCCGCGGTGCGGGTGCCAGGACGTGCCCTTGGCCTCTCCGGGCGCGTAGTCCACCTCGCCCATCTGGTCCATCATGATGAACGGGTCGAGCTGGCGCAGGTCGATGCCGGCGAACGCCCGACGCACGGGGAACCCCTCCCCCTCATAACCCTGGGGCGCGGTGACGACCTCCCAGACCGGGCGGGGCTGGTCGCCCAGGCCCGGCTCCTTCAGCCGCTCGAGAACAGTGAGGTCATCGACGGTGATTGCGGGCATGTCGCCCACCTCCCAGGTGTCAATCGGTGGATAGTTGACAGGTCAACCATATCACCCACTGAGGCATTCCCCGGTGGCCCGCTACTGTCAGCGAGTGACATCTCGGAGCAGCTACGACGTCGCGATCGTCGGCGCCGGGCACAACGGCCTGACCGCCGCGGCCTACCTTGCGAAGGCAGGGCTGTCGGTGGTCGTGCTCGAGCGCCTCGGGCACGTCGGAGGTGCCGCCGTCAGTGCCGAGGCCTTCGACGGGCGCCCGACCCGGCTCTCCCGCTACTCCTACCTGGTCTCGCTGCTCCCCGACCAGATCGTCGGCGACCTCGGGCTCGACATCGGCCTGGTGTCGCGCCCGACCGCGTCGTACACGCCGACGACCCGCGACGGCAAGCCCGGCGGCCTGCTCGTCGAGCGGGTCGAGGGCGACGCGACCCGCGAGTCGTTCCGCGAGCTCACCGGCTCCGACGACGAGTACGACGCCTGGCGGGTGTTCTACACCGACGTCGCCCGGCTCGGCTGGGTGGTCGCCCCCACCCTGCTCCAGCCCCTGCCGCGCGCGAGCAGGATCCGGGCCCAGGTCGGTGCGGAGACGTGGAACGACCTCGTCGTCGCCCCGCTGGGCGAGACGATCGAGCGCCGCTTCGCCGACGACACGATCCGCGGGGTCGTCGCCACCGATGCCCTGATCGGCACCTTCGCCTCCCTCCACGACCCGTCGCTCGTGCAGAACCGCTGCTTCCTCTACCACCTGATCGGCAACGGCACCGGCGAGTGGCGGGTGCCGATCGGCGGCATGGGGGCGGTCACCGACGCCCTGACCAAAGCCGCTCTCGACGCGGGCGGCGAGATCGTCACCGGTGCGGGAGTGCGCGCGATCGAGCCCGGCGACGACGGGGCCGAGATCCGCTACCACGACGGTCATGTCGAGCACGGCCTGCGGGCGGGCGTCGTACTCGCCAATGTCGCGCCGTGGGTGCTCGGCCTCCTGCTCGGCGAGCCGCACGACGAGACGACGAAGCCGGAGGGTGCGCAGCTCAAGGTCAACTTCCTCCTCGACCGGCTGCCGCAGCTCAGGTCCGGCGTCGACCCCGAGGTCGCGTTCGCCGGCACCCTGCACCTGTCGGAGGGCTACGGCGAGC
Organism: Nocardioides immobilis; assembly: GCF_003515065.1. Lineage (GTDB taxonomy): Bacteria > Actinomycetota > Actinomycetes > Propionibacteriales > Nocardioidaceae > Nocardioides > Nocardioides immobilis. The sequence goes on along the minus strand of NZ_QXGH01000012.1, from coordinate 215,818 downwards.
TGCTCTCGGCGTACGGCGCCGCGGCCGCCGGCCGCCTGCCGGACCCGCTGCCGGGCGAGGTCTACTGCCACTCGCTGACCGATCCCAGCATCGTCAGTGGCGAGCCGGCGGGCACCCACACGCTGACCTACTTCGGCCTCCACACGCCGGCATCGATCTTCGATGCCGACCCCGAGGGCACCAAGGAAGAGGCGGTACGACGCGCGATCGCCTCCCTCGACGCCCACCTGGTCGAGCCCCTCGAGTCGTGCGTGGCGCGCGACGTCCAGGGCCGGCCGTGCATCGAGGCGAAGATCCCGCAGGACATCGAGCGCGACCTGGCGATGCCGGGCGGCCACATCTTCCACGGCGACCTGGAGTGGCCGTGGGCGCCCGATCGCGCGCGCCTGGAGTCGCCGGCCGAGCGATGGGGAGTTCAGACCGACCATCCGTCGGTGCTGCTCTGCGGCTCCGGCGCACGCCGCGGTGGCGCGGTCTCGGGCATCGCCGGCCACAACGCCGCGCAGGCCGTCCTCGAGTCGCGCTGACTATTTTGATGGGCCGAGCATGTCTCCGGCGACGCCGACCGGTGCTGTCCGATTTTTCCGCGGCGGTCGCACGCTGGTAACGTTTGCCCTCGCTTCACCGCTAGCACCCCTAGCTCAATTGGCAGAGCAGCTGACTCTTAATCAGCGGGTTCTCGGTTCGAGTCCGAGGGGGTGTACCGCAGAAGGCCTCTGACCAGCACCGCTGGCCAGGGGCCTTCTTTCATGCCCCCGTATCCGTCCTCCCCAGCCGGTTACTGCTCCGCAAAGGAGGACTGAGGACATGAACGATTTCTGGACCGACATCGAGCAGTTCTGGGCCGCGAACGACCACTGGATCTGGATCGCGCTGGCCGCCCTTCTCGTCGTGATTGCCATCAGTGCGCTGATCGGCTTCGCCCTGGCGAAGAAGCGCGACCTCGACCGCAAGCACGCCGACGCGATCCGCACCGACGCCAACCGCCAGAACGCCCGGATCGGGGCGAAGGACGCCGAGGCCCGCCGACTGGAGGCCGAGGCCGACCAGCTGCAGGCGGAGGCCGACCGCCTCCACGCCGTCGCCCGCGAGCGGCGTCAGCAGGTCGAGCGGGACCGCGCGCGGAACGCGGCGCGACTGAGCAAGGCCGAGCGACTCGAGCACGGCCGACGGTTCCTGGGCGCCCACCACTAGCGGACGGGCCGAGAACCGCGCCGGCACGAAACTCCGGGCGGCCGTGCAACGCATTGTCGACGGCGTGCGTCACCCTGGGTGACACCTCGAACCAGGAAGGCCCCATGAGACTCGTGTCCTGCGCCCGCGCGGCGTGCGTCGTACTGACTGCCGGCGTCCTGATCGCGCCGACCGGTGCCGTCGCGGACCCACCGCTGCGTGGCGAGGGTCCTGGCGGACCGTGCGACGCAGCGCCGACCATCAACGGCACCAACGGCGACGACACCCTGGTGGGCACACCCGGGGCCGACGTCATCTTCGGTCTCGGGGGCGACGACACGATCCGCGCCCTCGCCGGTGAGGACACCGTGTGCGCCGGCCCGGGCGACGACGCGATCTTCGCCGGGTCCGGTCGCGACGCCGTCTCCCTCGGCGGCGGGGCGGACGAGTTCCGCGGCGGCGAGGGCGACGACTGGGTGCAGGTCTACGGCGGTGCCGGCGACCGGGCGTACGGCGGACCGGACGAGGACACCTTCGTCGTCCAGATCGCCGGCGACGGGGCTGGTCTCAACACGATCCGGGTCGACGGCAACGAGCCCGCCAGGTCCGATCGCGACCCGGACCGGCTCAAGGTCGTCGCCCGCGACACCCGGGCCAACCTCCCCGTCGACGCCGATGCGCGACGGGACACGATCCGGTCGCGTCGCGCGCCCGGCAACGGCACCGTCCGCGGCATCGACGCGTTCGTCTTCACCTCGTGGCGGAACCAGTGGGCGATCTGGGTCGACTACGCCGGCGCTGGTACGGCGGACGACGTGACGGTCACCCGCGGCCGGCTGATCGCCGCCGGCGGCTCCGGGAACGACCGGTTCTCCAGCGTCGGGGGCCACGACCGGATCAGGGGCGACGGCGGCAACGACACCGTGGCCACAGGAGCGGGTGACGACACCGTGCTCGGAGGGGACGGCCGCGACGGGATCGACGGCGGCCCCGGCAACGACGCGCTGTACGGCGGTCCCGGGGCGGACCGGCTCGACGGAGCCGGTGGCATCGACCTGTGCGTCGGCGGTGAGTCCACGGTCCGCTGCGAGCACTGATCCTGCTGGTTCAGGCGGACCGTTGCCGGAGCAGGTCCGGCTAGGCAAAATCTTGGTTTTCCGACTCGAACCGGACGACAAGCAACCAGCATCCGTGCATAATTCAAAGTGCACCCGCAGGTGACCCGAGACGCCTGCGGGTGCCTTACGTTTTCAGGGCACTCCGGCCCTCAGCCGGCGGCGCTGCCCCGGCCATCGGCGGAGAGCAGGCCCAGCCCGGCGAGGTCGTCGACGACGTCGTCGAGATGCGCCGTACTGATCGCCGGCAGCACCTGGCGCACCGTGCCGTCCAGCAGCAGCACGGCCTCGATCAGGCCGTCCGGGATCGCGAGGATCTGCTTGACCTCGTCGACGCCGGCGCCGTCGCGGACGGCATCGGCGGCGAGCAGCACGTTGAGCACGCCGGTCCGCTCTCCCCAGGGACCGCCGCTGCTGTCGGCGACCGCGCACTCCACGCCGCCGACCGCCACCGGCACGCCGGCGGCGACAAGGGTCGTCAGGTCGCTCGCCAGGCCCGGCGGATCCCCGGCGAACCCGGTGGGGAGCTCGGCATCGAGGCGGATCGCGAAGGGAACGGGCCGCCCGTCGAGCTCCCGGCTCCCGGCGGACCGCGTCCGCCACCGCCATGGCGTCCTCCCCCGCAGGCACGTCGACGGCAACCCGGTCGATGCGGAGCGACGGGACGGCCTCGGCGACGTCGAGCGCCTCGGCGAGCCGGGTGTGCCCGTGCACCCCGAGAGTGATCCCGAGGGACGCGGGGACGCCGTCGGCGGTCAGCTCAGCAAGGACGTCGAGGTCCGCGACATCGACCGCCAGGGCACCGACGGCCTCACCGAAGCGCCCCGTCCGATGACGCTCGTGGGACGTGACCGCGGCCTCGAGACCACTGCGGGTGCGAGCTGTGGCGTCCACGTCCAACAGCCCGATGAGGAGGTCAGCGCAGACGTCGCCCATGTCAGCCGGCAACCGCCTCGGGCGCGACCACGGCGACGCGCGGCGTCGGGCCGTTGAAACCGACCGGCCACAGGTCCTCCGGCATGGGCATCACCCGCGCCGGCAGCAGCTTGATCGTTCGGCCGTACTTCACCCGGTACAGGCGTCGGGCGCCCGCCGCGACCAACCAGAGGTACGGCGCCCGGGTCGCCCACAGCTGGCGGGCGAGCAGCTGTGGCTCCCGGCCGGGAACGATGTGGACCGACCGCACGCTCTCACCGTCGAAGGTCGGCACCAGCGCCTCGAGCCTGGCGAGCTCCAACGACTCCGCCCGGGCGACGCCCAGCAGCAGGACCTGACCCTCGTCGTTGACGACGGCGAGGTCGAGCCCCAGCTCGCCGTCAGGCGTCGCGAACCGCACCGCAGCCTCGGGGTAGCCGGCGGCCAGCAGCTCGACGTACGCCGCCAGCTGGGCCAGCGACTGCCACCGCGGCTGCGCGGGGTCGCCCTCGACCAGCCACGTCGTGGCCTGCATCGGGTCCAGGCTCCGGACCCGGCTGGCCGACTCCATGCTCAGGAGCCCCTGGCCGAACCCTTGCTCGACCGACTTCGCGTCCGCCTCGACGAGACGCACCGCCCGGTCGCGGTCACTGATCTCGCCGAGCTCGCGCCCCATTCGCACTGCGCACCCGCGCAGTCGCGTCAGGTACGCCTCTCCCCAAGTCCCCACATCCACGCCTTCCCAGCCGATGTGGTGAGAACGTAGCGGCTCGGAACGTCCACCGGGAGTGAGTACGGCGAGGTCGAGCCGGACGCCCCGGGTGCTAGTCCCAACGAACCAGGACCCCGTGGCGGCGGTAGCCGTCCGGCCTGCCCGCCCACGAAGATGGGCGGCGATGGACAAGCAGGAGCGACGCGAGGCGCGCGATGCAGCACGGGCCGTGGCCGCGTGGTCCGTGCGCGCGCAGCAGGTCGAGGCATGGCACCACGCCACGCACGACGCCGTACGACGCGATCGCGCCGCCCTGCTGGCGCAAGCGATCCCGGTCGCACGCCGGGGCGAGACCGCGTGGCAGGTCGCGCTGATGAGCCAGGCCGACGGTGACCGGCTGATCGCCGCGCTGGTCGCCCGCGCCGACCTGCCCGCGACCACTGCCCAGGAGGCTTCGGCGCTCGGGCGGCTCACCGACGAGCGGATGGCCGCTGCGATCGCGGCGAGGCGTGTCCTCACGCCGCTGCGCTGGCTGTTCACGTCGCGGCGTCGGCGGGAGCAGGTCGGGGTCCAGGTCGCCCACCTCCGCGAGCTCTTCGCCTGGGGCCTGCAGGCGCAGGTCGCCGACAGCCTGGACCGGCTGCTGCAGCCGACCGGCGAGCTCGCCGGCACCGCGTTCACCATCGACGACCTGCTCGACCCGCGGCTCGGCCTGCTCGCGCACATCGACCCACCCGCCGGTCTCTTGCACCCGACCGCGTTCGGCGAGCTGCCGCGCTCCATGGCCGACCTCAGGGGCGCGGTCGAGGCGGAGCGTTCCGCACGCGAGGCCGTCTTGGACGCTGTCGCCGACTTCCGGGCACCGACCGTGAACGCAGCGCTCGGGACGATGCCGCTGGAGACGCTCAAGGAGGTGACGACCGGCTCGCTGCGCCTCGGCCCGCTGGACGCCGCCGGGATCACCAGCGTGCAGGCCGTGCTCGACCGGAAGCGCGAGCTCCGTCAGCTCCACGGCATCGGCTCGGGCTCCTACGGGCACCTGGTGGACGCCGCCCACACGCTCGCTCGCCTGACCGCCGACCAGCAGCCCGTCCGGCTCGCGGGAACGCCGGACCCGGCGTCCGAGGCGGTGGTGGTCGCGCTCGCTCGATGGGACGGCGTGCGCCGTACTCGAGGCGCCGAAGGCGATCTCGCGGTCGCCGACGACCTCCGGGCGCTCGCTGCGGTCGTCGACGACCGCGTCGCGCGGCTGCTGGTCGTGCCGACCCGGTCGGTGCCGGCGTCCGGGCTGGCGGACGCGATCGCGACCGTGGTCCACCGGGCCGATGTCGTGGCCACGACCACGCCGCGCGGCGTGCCCGCCGACGCCTGGGCGGACTTCACCTCGCGGCCGGCGGACTACTACGCGATGCTCGGCGCGCTCGGCTACCTGACCGAGGACGAGGAGGCGAGCCACGGCGAGCTCCCGGCAGGTCTGGTCGAGTCGGTGCGCGAGCAGGCGCTGCGGACCGAGGCGCTGACGGTGGCGCTGCGGGGGTACCAGAGCTTCGGCGCGCGGTTCGCCCTCGTGCAGCGCAAGGTGATCCTCGGCGACGAGATGGGGCTCGGGAAGACGATCGAGGCGCTCGCGGTGCTGGCCCACCTGTGGGCGACGGGTGCGTCGCACTTCCTGGTCGTGTGCCCGCCGGGCGTGCTCGTGAACTGGCTGCGCGAGATCGCCGCCCGGTCGACACTCCCCGCGCATCGCATCCACGGTGACGGGTGGCAGGAGGCGGCTGCGGCGTGGGTGGCCGGCGGCGGCGTGGCCGTGACGACGTACGACACGACCTGGATGGAGTCCGGCGCCTGGGCGCAGGGCCCGACCATCGCGTGCGTGGTGGTCGACGAGGCGCAGTACGTCAAGAACCCCGAGGCGCAGCGGTCCCGTCGTACGGCGGCGCTCGTGGCCGGCGTCGAGCGGGCGATCCTGCTCACCGGCACGCCGATGCAGAACCACGTGGGCGAGTTCCGGACGCTGGTCTCCTACCTGCAGCCGGCGCTGGTGGCCGGTCGCGAGGAGCTCGCCCCGCGACTCTTCCGGCGGGCGGTGGCTCCGGCGTACCTCCGCCGCAACCAGGAGGACGTGCTCGCCGAGCTGCCCGGCCTGGTGGAGGTCGAGGAGTGGCTGCCGATGGGGCCACGGGACCTCGCGGCGTACCGCGCCGGCGTTGCCGCCGGGAACCTGATGCAGATGCGGCGGGCGGCCATGATCCACGGCCTCGACTCCCCCAAGGTCGACCGCCTGGTCGAGATCGTCGAGGAGGCCGAGGACAACGGCCGCCGGGTCATCGTCTACTCGTACTTCAACGAGGTGCTCGCCGCCGTGCGCGAGGTGCTCACCGGCCCGGTCCACGGCCCGCTCGACGGCTCGGTCGCGGCGGGTGCGCGGCAGCGGCTGGTCGACGAGTTCTCCGCGGCCGAGGGCGGCGCGGCGCTGCTCGCGCAGATCAGCACGGGCGGGGTCGGGCTGAACATCCAGGCCGCGTCGGTCGTCGTCCTGTGCGAGCCGCAGCTCAACCCCGCCCTCGAGGCGCAGGCGATCGCCCGGGCCCACCGGATGGGGCAGCTGAGCTCGGTCCAGGTCCACCGCCTGCTCTCCGAGGACACCGTCGACGAGCGGATCCACGAGCTGCTCGCGCAGAAGCGCCGGCTGTTCGAGGAGTACGCCGAGAACAGTGCCACCGCCGACGCAGCTCCGGAGGCCACCGACGCGGAGATCGCCCGCCAGGTGCTGGCCGCCGAGCGGGAACGGCTGCTCTACCAGGCGCCCGCCGTGCCGGCTCCGGACGACGCCTGAGCACACGACACGCGCTGTCCACAGGCCAGCGCGGCCGTCCCCGGACTGTCGGGGTCGTCGGGCAGACTCGGCGCCATGACCGCTGGATTGCCGCGAGACCCCGACCAGCGCGCGGTCTACGCCGCCGAGGACCGGCTGACGGCGTGGCTCGACGCGACGACGCCCGAGCGGCCGACCGTGACGGTCGACGGCCAGACCTACGAGCCCGGACCCGACCTGCGGTTCACCGAACCGGCCGCCGCTGCGACGTACGTCGAGGCCGTGCTCACCCGGCTCCGTGCAGCCGGTGCCGACTACGGCGGCCGTGAGCAGCAGGACGTGACCGTGCGGCCGCGGGCGGGGGCGCGGATGGCGACGTACGACGCGCCGACCCGCACGATCGCGCTCCCGCCGTTCGCGGTCGGTGGTCGCTGGGCGCTGCGCGCGACCGTCGCGCTGCACGAGCTCACGCACCACCTGTCCGGCGAGCAGCACCACACGCCGGTCTGGCGCGCGACCTTCCTGCGGCTGCTGGAGGACGCGGGGCTCCCGGTGACCGCGCAGCTGCTCCAGCTCGCCTACGCGGCGGAGGGTCTCGACCAGGTCGATCACACCGTCGACGACGGCACCCTCGCCCGGCTGGCCAAGCTGTTGCGCCAGGCGGAGCGGGCGAGCAACGAGCACGAGCGTGCGGCCTTCCTCTCCAAGGCCCAGGCGCTCGCGACCCGGCACTCGGTCGCGCTCGCCGTCGCCCGCGCGCACACGGCGAAGGAGGAGGGCCGCGAGGAGCCGGCCGCCGAGAACTACCGGATCGGCGAGCGCGGCAAGAAGGGGCTTGCGCGCTACGTCCGGCTGCTGCTCAACATCGCCCACGCCAACGACGTCCGGTGCACGATCAGCCACGACTCGACCGCGCTGACGATGCACGGCTTCCCGTCCGACATCGCTGTCACCAAGGCGATCTACGAGTCGCTCCTGGTGCAGATGGTGGCCGACTGCGAGCGCCACCTCGGCTCCGGCGTGCGCGACGAGCGCACCGTGTGGGACTCGTCCCGGCGGCGCTACGTCGCCCGCCCCGTCGCGACCATCACCGCCCGGCTGGCGTTCTACGAGGCCTACGCCTGGCGCATCGGCGAGCGCCTCGACGAGGCCCGCCAGGCCACACTCGCCGCTGCCGGCGCAGCCTCCACCGGCGAGACCTCCAACGAGACCGCGCTGGCCGTGCGCCAGAAGGAGCTCGACGTCCACGACTTCTTCGCCGAGGCACTGCGCCGCAACAACATCCGCGGCACCTGGACCGCCGACCGCCGTACCAAGGTCAACGACGCACCCCGGGCCGCCGAAGAGGGCCTCCGCGCTGCCGACCGGGCCCGGCTCAGCGACGAGAAGGCGCTCGGCGAGACGGGCTGAGGTCGCACGTCAGCGTTGACGCATCCGGAACAGCCCGCGCACCGTGCCGCCCAGCACGTTGCCCCAGCTGAAGTAGTCGTGCCAGAGCACGATCCGGCCGTTCTTCAGCTCGAACGTGCCGCACACCCAGAAGTCGATCTCGAGCGGCCCGATGCGCAGGTAGTCGGTGCGCTCCGTCAGCACCACGTCGCCGTCGGCCGCGATGTGGCGGAAGTCCGCCCGGATCCCCAACCAGTCCTTGTCCATCCCCCGCAGCAGGCGGCCGACCAGCTTGCCGCGCACCGTCGGCAACGAGGTGTTGCGCCACACGATCCGGTCGTCGGTCAGCTCCAGTGCCTGCTTGACCGAACGATCCTCGAGCGCCGCGAAGAACGCCCGCACGATGGACGCGGAATCGGTGATCACGAGATGCGACGGAGCAGTCATGCCTCCGACGATAGCCCGCGAAGTGCCACTCCTGGTCGCGCGAAGTGTCGAGGTTGGCGGGCCGAAGTGTCGAGGGTTGGCGAGACCAACCGTGACACCTCGAGGCGCCAGCCTTGACACTTCGCGGGCTCAGGACCGGATCGCGTGGTGCACGAGCAGCTCCTCGGCGAGCACCGCCCCCGCGTTCGCGAGGTCCGGCGGGTCGAGCACGAACGCACCCGCCCCGGCCGCGAGCAGCAGCATCCCGACCCGGTCCGCCAACGGGGGCAGCAGCCCGAGCTCCACCTCGACGTCGTCCTCGTCGGCGCGGAGCACGGTGACGGTCTCGGCGTACATGTCGGCGGCCCAGCGCGAGCCGTGCGGCAGCACCATCCGGACCGGGCTCGTGGCGCGCTGCGCGTCGAGCATCGCGGCGAGGCCGTCGGGGAGCTCGAAGGTCTGCTCGAGGCTCTCGACGTCGCGGATGCCGGAGAGCAGGAAGGTGCGGAGCCGGCCTGCCGAGTCGGGCGGGCCGGCGTCGACCTCCCAGCCCCGTCGGGTCTGGACGAGCCGGTAGGGGTGGATCACCCGCGTCGAGACGCCGTGCTGCCAGGTGCGGGAGTAGACGATCCGGACCGCGCGGCGGTGCCGCTGGGCCTCCTGCAGCGGCCGCAGGGGCTCGTTCCACGCGGGCCGCTCCGGCTGGCCACCGGTGGCGCCGACCATGGTCTCGGTGAGTACGTCGATCGCGGCGGCGAGGTCCTCGTCGGGCTCGACGTCGTGCAGGGCCACGGCCGCGGTGTGGACGAGCGCGAGCTCGGAGGCGTCGACGTACTCGACGCCGAGCTCCTCGGTCGGCCGGTCGTTGACCGCGCGGATGACCTCGGCCTCGCCCGGCTCGATGTCGGCGTCGCCGTCGGGGCCGAGGAACTCCAGCACCGGCGGACGCCACAGCCCGAGCATCCGGTCGTTCTCGAGCGGGTCGGCGGTGTAGAACGCCAGCAGGTCCTCGCGCAGCTCTTCGGCCGGCACCCCGACCTCCTCGGCGAGCGTGGCGAGCGGGACGCCGTCGGGATGGGCGAGCAGCAGCTCGAAGACCGCCGGCAGCCGTCCGAAGCGTGCGGCGTACTTGGGGGTGGACTTGCCCGTCACGTCAGTCGCCCCCCTTCAGGTCGTGGAGATCGTCGAGCAGCTCGCGGCGGATCGCCTCGGGGCCGACGAGCACCACGCGGCGGCCGAGCTCGTACAGGCGGGCGCGGAGCGCCGCTCGGTGGGTGACGACGTACCGCATCGTCACCTGGTCGCCGTCGAGCTCCTCCGAGGCTGGCTCCCCGAGCCAGCGCCGTACGTCGGGCTGGTGGTCGGTCGTGGTCCGCAGGGTGACCTCGACGGGTGGGTCGATCTCCCAGCTCATCGGGTGCAGCCCCGGATGCCGGGCCGCACGAACCGGCCGGGCGGTCCGCGGCGGATCCGCGGTCACGTCGCTCATCCGGGCGACGACGAACGCCTTGACCGGCGCCTCGCTGTCGGTGCCGCCGCCGGAGGCACCGTCCTCCTGACCGCGGAGGTACCAGGTGCCGTTCTGCGACCGCACCGATTCCGGGTGTACGACGCGCGGTGTGCCCTTGTAGGTGAACCGCAGCAGGCTGCCCATCCGGACCGCTCGCAGCACGGTCGCGAGAAGGGCGTCGTGGCCGGTGGTGGGGACACCGGCCACGACACCTGCTTCTGGTGGCGACGCAACGCCCGGTGCGCTGTCGCCGAGCCCGAGACGGTCGATGAGGTCGTTGCGGTCGGCCAGGAGTACGGCGCGCTGGAGCGCGCGCTGCTGGGGCGGCGTCAGCCGGACCCGGAGCCGGTTGTCGACGGTGCGCATCCGGTAGCGCGCGGGCTCGCCCTGACCGGCGATGTTGTCGATCTGCCAGCCCTGGTCGGTCAGCGCGCGGATGTCGCGCTTGAGCTGGTCCATCGACCGCTCACCGTCGAACCCGGCGATCTCGGCGAGGCGCTCGCCGGTCTCGCCGACCACGCCGCGCTCGCGGAGGGTCGCAGCGATCCGCACCAGTCGTTCCATGGGTGCGCGCTGGTCCCGGCCCGGTGTCCCCGGTGACTTGGCCACGAGCGCTCCTCCCCCGACGTGTCGACGCGCCTAGTGTCTCGCGACCGCGCCCGCGAATCCGGCGAATCCACAGCGAGTCCGGCCGACTCGGCGCGGATCTGGCCGGACTCGCGGCGGATTCGGGCGGATTCGCGTTATGGGCCGGTGAGCTCGACCGTGCTGACCAGCTGCTGCTGGATCTGCGCGGGCGTCCACGCGAAGCTCACCCACTGCTCCCGCGAGAACATCCGGGTCTGGTCGGACGACCACGGCGAGGCGGGGTCCTCGTGCTGGCTGTAGGTGAGGATCGTGAGCGGCTGGACCGTCCCGTCGGCCAGGAACGAGACCGCCTGGATGTGCGAGGAGCCGTAGGTGATCGGCTTGTAGCGGGAGGTGTTGGTCGACGGCTTCCGGGACGCGAGCGCGTTGGCGTTGCCGGCGAGGTCGCCCTCGCCACCGCCCTGCGGGTACGCCGGCGAGCCGCGGTCCGCCGCGACCTGGAGGCTTCCCCATGCCGCGTCGAACGCGACCCCCGACGCCCGCACGGACTCGATCGCCGCCCTCATCGCGTCGACCACCGGCTTGGTGGTCTTCAGACCGCGTGGTGTGTTGAGCGGGTCGTCCGGGTCGAACGGCACCTGCCACAGCGCGTTGCCCGTCGGCGCGCGCTGCACGAAGACCTCGAAGAGGTGGGTGCCCACGGACGTGGCGTCCGAGTGGCCGTCCCAGGCAGCGAGTACGGCGCACGCCTCGGCCTCACCGGTCGCGGAACAGACCTGGTCGAGGCGGCCGTCCTCCCGCATCACCTCGGCCGCTCGCACCCGGTTCTCGTACTCGTGCGACCGCAGCGTGGACGGCGTCTCTCTGCCGTCGGCGAGCCGGTCGACGACGTACTGCATGACCATCCGGGTGCGCATCGTCCGCACGCACCGCTCGCAGCCGATGATCGACGGATGGCCCTCGAGCCGGATGGTGTCGCTCGGCGCCCAGTAGGAGTCGTTCGCGTTCATCACCCAGTCGCGGGTGACCACCTCGGGCAGCTTGCCCGGGCCGAGGATGCCGGGCCGCTGCGCGTCCGCGTCGGTGCCCCACTTGCAGAGCGAGTCGGCGAGCGTGCCGTTGAGGCCGGGCAGGCCGGCGACCTGGTTGAGGAGCAGCCCGACCGGGGTCATGCAGCGGGTCGCCATCTGGTCGGTCACGTGCGGCACCACGCTGTGGTCGGCGTACAGGGCGTCACCGTGGCGGTCGGCGGCCGTCGTGTTGACCCAGGGCATGCCGCCGCCGGCGTCCTGCCGGGCCAGCAGGTCGCGGACGCTCGCCGCGCTGCCCATCGACAGGAACGTGTCGATGGTCCGCAGGTGCTCGGCGTTGGCGTCGCGGATCGCCCAGAAGCTGGTCGGGAGCCACCCCATGAACATCGCGGGCGCATCGATCACGTACCCCTGCGGCACCCGGTAGAGGTCCTCCTCGACGGTCCGGACAGAACCGTCGGCCTGCAGCGCCTCGACCTCGACGAACCGGTGCTCGGCCTTCTTCACGAGCCCGTTGGCGGAGAGGTACGTCGTACCGGGCCCGACCGTCAGGTACTCGTACGGCGTGAACCGGTACGCCGTGGACACGGTGTGGCTCCACGCGACGTCCTTGTTCCAGCCGATGTTCACGGCCGGCGAGCCGACCAGCGAGGCGCCGGCGACGTCGTACACGCCGGGGATCGTGAGGTGCTGCTGGGTGAACCGGTAGCGCCCGGCCCACGGGAAGTGCGGGTTGCCGAGCAGCAGGCCGCGGCGGGTCGAGCTGTCGTTGCCGCCGATCGCGGTCGCGTTGGACCCGAAGTCGCTGTTCTGCCCGAGCGCCGTCAGCAGCGCCTCGCGGTCGACGGTCTTTGCGAGCTCACGCGCCTCGGCGTTGGTCGTCGGCAGCCCGAGGTCCGGCAGCCCGGGGTCGTCGAGCGTCGCCGGGTCGGCCCCGACGATCTCCTTGACGAAGACCCCGGTCGAGGCGAGCAGGTTGGCCAGGTAGACGCCGTACCAGAGGTCCAGCGGGGTCGCGGTCGGCGTGATCCACTCCGAGCCGGCGCAGGCCGGGTCGGTGATCTCGTTGTCGCGGATCCACCGGTTGATGCCGGCGACGTAGCCACGGACGAGCTTCTTCGCCCGCGCGGACGGCCCGGCCGGTGAGGCAAGCAGCGTCTCGACGACCTTGCGGTTGTGCAGGTCGGTGACGAGGGCGTCGACCTCGAGGTTGGTGGCGTCGAGGGTCACCCGGTCGTCGTACCGGGCGTCGGGACCGAGGTACTTCGAGCGCTCCCCGCGCGCGGTGAGCAGGGTGTCGGCGAGGTTGCAGATCGAGGAGCTCGCGGTGGCCCAGCCACTGCCGTAGCCGAGCGACCCCCAGTCGTCTGCGACGACGTGCGGGATGCCGTGCCGGGTGATCCGAACGGTCGCGTCGTACGTCGGCGGCGCCGCCGCCCGGGTCTGCTCCGCCCGGCCCGGAGCCGGTCCGGCACCCGCGGGTCCCGACACCTGGGTCGCCAGCAACGGCACGACGAGCAGGGCAGCAAGGGTCAGCGCGAGGCGTCTCACGGGGAGGTAACGCGTTCTACGCCGATAAGGTCACGCGACCTACAGATCGACCTACAGGTACAGCCCCGCGGTCTCGTCGGCGAGCCGGCCGGCTGCGACCGCGTGCACGTCGCGCTCCCGCATCACGACGTAGAGCTCGCCCGAGACCTCGACCTCCGCCTTGTCCTCCGGGTCGTAGAGCACCTTGTCGCCGGCCTCGACCGCGCGGGCGTGCGGCCCGACGGCGACGACCCGCGACCAGGCCAGGCGACGCGCACCCATCGCTGCGGTCGCCGGGATCACGATGCCTCCCGACGAGCGGCGCTCCCCCGCCTCGGTGTCCGACTCGCACAGGATGCGGTCGTGGAGCATCTTGATCGGGGTCTTGTCCGACCCCTTGGTCATCGGACGATCTTGCGGATCACGACGAACACCGCGATCACGCCCACGACCCCGCCGACCGTCTTGATGATGTTGTCGGTGCGCGGCTGCCCGGTCTCGGCGTCGACGTAGTGCGCCTTCACCTGAGCGATCTCGCGACTGATGATCGTCTTCGGGCTCGATCGGTAGAGGAGCTGGTCGATCGTGCCGGCCAGGCGCTCCCGGGCCTCTTCGATCTCGCGCTCGATGTCAGACGGCTGGTTGCTCACCGGGGCAGGCTATCAACGGCCATGGTCGCCGCCGCTGCCCGCCGCCTGCCGAGAAGCTGGAAGGCGCCGATGCTCGCGACCCACGCCACGACGAACACCGCGACCAGCAGGAAGCCGACGTAGTTGAGGTCCAGACCGGCGACCCACCGCAGCCCGGCGGGGTCGAACTCCTCCGCGACGAGCTGGAGCAGCACGATCGCGCCGATCGACAACGCGATCGCGACCGAGAGCGCCGTGACGCTGAAGTTGTAGAAGAGCTTGCGCGCCGGGTCGAGCACGGCCCACCGGTACGCCCGGGTCATGAACAGGCCGTCGATGGTGTCGAACAGCGTCATCCCGGCGGTGAAGAGCACCGGCAGCACGAGGACGGCGTACCAGGGCAGCGCGTAGGCGGCGGTGCCGCCGGCGAGCACCAGCAGGGCGACCTGGGTCGCGGTGTCGAAGCCGAGGCCCATCAGCAGGCCGACCGGGTAGAGGTGCCACGGCTTGCGGACGCGGGCGATCGCACCCTTGAACAGCCGGGCGAAGAACCCCCGGTTGTGCAGGTGGTGGTGCAGCTCCTCCTCGTCGAACGTCCCGGCCCGGAGGTGGCGGTAGACGTGCAGGATGCCGACCAGGGCGCTGAGGTTCATCAGGCCGATCAGGATCAGGAAGGTGCCGGCGGCGAGCGAGCCGACGATGCCGAGCGAGTGCTGGAGCGTCGAGCCGCCGTCCTGGACGGGATCGGCGAGCGCACGGACACCGAGCGCGAGCACCAGCGACAGGCCGAACACGACGCTCGAGTGGCCGAGCGCGAACCAGAACCCGGTGCCGAGCGAACGGGTGCCCTCGCCGACCAGCTTGCGGGTCGTGTTGTCGATGATCGCGATGTGGTCGGCGTCGAACGCGTGCCGGGCACCCAGCAGGAACGCGGTCAGGCCGACGCCGACGCCGAACACCCGCGAGTCGCCCATGCTGAGCTCCTGCGGCGCCACGACCAGCAGCAGCACACCCCAGCCGACCACGTTGATCCCGAGTACGGCGCTCAGCAGACCGATCAACGCTCGCCGATCGGCTGCCTTTCCGCCGGGCGGGTGCACCTCCGGGGCAGGTGAGGTGATGTGATGGTGAGGCACGCGCCGTACGTTATTGCGACTTCCTTGCAATAACAAACGGTAGGCCACCAAACCGTCCGACCCGACAGGAGAGCCGATGTCCGGACCTGCCCGACTGGAGGTGGGCGACACCGCCCCCGACTTCACCCTTGCCACGGACTCCGAGGGCGAGGTCAACCTCTACGACCTGCTCAAGGAGGGGAAGAAGGTCATCGTGTACTTCTACCCCGCGGCGATGACCCCGGGCTGCGCGACGCAGGCCTGCGACTTCACCGACTCGCTCGACTCGCTGCAGGCGGCAGGCTTCACGGTGCTCGGGATCTCCAAGGACGCGCCGTCGAAGCTGGCGAAGTTCCGCGAGCGCGACGGGCTCACCATCACCCTCCTCTCGGACCCGGAGCTGGTGGCACATGACGCCTACGGCACCTTTGGCGAGAAGAAGCTCTACGGCAAGATCGTGGAAGGCGTGATCCGGTCGACCTTCGTCGTTGGTGAGGACGGCAAGATTGAGGTCGCGCAGTACAACGTGAAGGCGACGGGACACGTCGCGAAGCTGCGCAAGGAGCTGGGCGTCGCCTGATCGGCGGAGACCGCCCTGAAGGGGATACCGATGGAGCTGCACGAGAGCCTCGCCCAGCTGGCGCGCGACCATGGTGAGTCGCTGTTCACCGAGGCCGACGCGTTCCGCGGCGCGCTCGACGACTACCTCGACGAGGGCAGTGCCTCCACCGGCACCATCAACCTGCTGACCGACGCCGTCCGGCTCGGTGCGCTGCAGGGCATGCTGGCCATGCTCGACACCGGCGCCGGCGTCGAGGACGCGGTCGAGACCGCGGGCCGCCGGCTCGCGCGCGACCGCGGCAGTGCCGACGTCGCCGGATCGCAATGGGCCTGCGCCGTGCTCGGCTTCGCGCTCGGCAAGGTGCCGGTCTCCCTGGCGACCCGGCTCCGTCCCGATGCCTTCACCGCCGAGCCGCCATCGAGCACCGGCACCGGCACCGGATCGACGTCCGCGCGACCGTCGGTGTCACCGCCGACCGCACCGACCAGCGCCGTCGGTCCGACGCAGTCACCGCCCCAGCAGTGGCCGGCGGCGAGCGCGCCCGCCGCATCCCAGTACCCGCAGCCCCCGGCGTCGGCGCCGGCCCCGCCCTCGCAGTCCGCCGGCGGCTACAGCGCGCCGGCAGCGCCGTACGCCTTCACCGCCAGCCCGGGCTACGGCACGCCACCGCCGGCGAAGAAGTCCTCGAACGGTCCGATCATCGGCGCCATCGCGGCGGTCCTGGTCATCGGCATCCTGGCGATCATCGGCATCATCGCGCTGTCCGGCGGCGATGACGACGACCCGTCGGCCAAGGACACCGGCGGCGAGACCACCTCACCGCCGACCACCACCCCACCGACGACCACCACCCCGCCGACCACCCCGATCACGACCGACTCCGCGCTGACCCTGCAGGGCACCGGCTACACCTACCAGTTCCCCAACGACGACTGGAAGGACCTGACCGCCGACACCCCCGACACCACGGGCACGATCGACACCATCGCCGCCCCCGGCGGCGCGATCGAGACGGCGCGCGGCAACATCCTGGTCGAGTCGTCCTCGGCCTACGGGGTGACCGACGTCGACGAGGTCGTCGACGACTGGAAGCGGGTGCTGACCGGGTCCACCGGCGCCACCCCGTCCGACATCGGGTCGACGACGATCGGCGGCAAGGAGGCCCGCGGCGTCGAGCTCAAGTGGACCAACGCCAACGACTTCAAGGTCCACCAGGTCGCCTACCTGGTGATCTCGGGCGACGAGCAGTACTCCATCACCGCGAGCTTCCGGCAGGGCGACTCCGGCTTCAGGCAGACCTTCGAGGACGTGCTGGCCACGTGGGTCTGGGAAGAGTGACGCGGGACCCTAGACTCCGACGCGCGCGCCCGTAGCCCAACTGGTAGAGGCACACGGTTTAGGTCCGTGCCAGTGTGAGTTCGAATCTCACCGGGCGCACCCGGATGCTGCGTCAGCGCAGCAGGTCGGCAACGATCGGCGCGATCTCACGCAGCGCCTTGCCGCGGTGCGAGATCGCGTCCTTGTCGGCGGGCGTCAGCTCGGCGGTGGTGACCCCCGGCCGGTCGTCGGCCTCGAACACCACGTCGTAGCCGAAGCCGCCGCTGCCCCGCACCGCGCGGGTGATGACGCCGTCCATCCGGCCCTCGACGACCCGCTCGGTGCCGTCGGGCAGGACGAGCGCGACGGCGCAGGTGAAGTACGCCGTACGCCGCTCGTCGGGCACGTCCGCGAGCTGGGCGAGCAGCAGCTCGTTGTTGCGGTCGTCAGCCCTTTCCTTCGAACCCCGTGGTGGGCCGCTCCACCGGGCCGACAGCACGCCCGGCATGCCGTTGAGCGCGTCGACACAGAGGCCGGAGTCGTCGGCGAGGGTCGGCAGCCCGCTGCTGGCCACCCCGGCCCGCGCCTTCAGCAGGGCGTTGCCCTCGAAGGTCGGCTGGTCCTCGACCGGCTCGTCGTAGGGCGCGACGTCATCGAGGCCCAGGACCTCGACGTCGGTGAGGTGCTCGCGGAGGATCCGCTGCATCTCCTCGAGCTTCTTGGCGTTGCGTGAGGCGACGAGCACCTTCACGCGAGCGCCTCCTGCTGCATCCGGGTGAGGTCGGCGCAGCCCTTCTCGGCGAGCACGAGCAGCGCGTCGAGCTCGGCGCGCGAGAACGCTGCGCCCTCGGCGGTGCCCTGCACCTCCACGAAGCTGCCGGCACCGGTCATCACGACGTTCATGTCGGTCTCGGCGCGCACGTCCTCGACGTACGGCAGGTCGAGCCGCGGGACCCCGTCGATGATCCCGACGCTGATCGCGGCGACCGAGCCGGTGAGTGCCTGCGTGACGCCGAGGTGGGCACACGCGTCGGCGAGCGCGATGTACGCGCCGGTGATCGCCGCGGTGCGGGTGCCGCCGTCGGCCTGGAGTACGTCGCAGTCCAGCTGGATGGTGTTCTCGCCGAGCGCCTTGTAGTCGATCACCGCGCGCAGGGAGCGCCCGATGAGCCGGCTGATCTCGTGGGTGCGGCCGCCGATCCGGCCCTTGACCGACTCACGGTCCGAGCGGGTGTTGGTGGACGCGGGGAGCATGGCGTACTCCGCCGTCACCCAGCCCAGGCCGCTGCCCTTCCGCCACCGCGGCACGCCCTCGGACGCCGACGCAGCACACAGCACCCGCGTCTTGCCGAACTCGATCAGCACCGACCCCGCCGGGTGGTCGAGCCAGTTCCGGGTGATCTTGACGGGCCGCAGCTCGTCGTCCGCGCGGCCGTCCTCACGAGTAGTCATGGCCCGCGAGCCTAGGCCACGTCAGCCTCAGCGCCGTACCCGCTCCCTGACCCGGACGCCGAGATTCCCGATCCGGAGCCGGGTCCCAGTCGGCGGAGGTGTTGACGCGCGGGAACGGCTCGTCCGGCACCGGCAGGTCGAGCGCTGCGCAGAGCGGGCTCCAACCGTCCCCGGGCTCCACTCGATCAGCCGTTCGGGCGGCACCGTGGCACGGACGTGCGCGTTGTGGCGCTCGTAGCCCAGCACGCCTGCGGCGCAAGGGCTCTCCACCTGGGCGGCGAAAGGTTGGCCTAGCCGACAAGATTCGTCGCGCGGCGAGGCAGAAGCTGTTGCATCTCCTCCCATGCTCTCCGGCCGACCCACGGCCCGAGGTCCTTGGCCCGACGGCCCATCCACGGGGCTCCTTCGGCGACCATCCAGCCCAGGTCACGCTTCCAGCTCGGCGGCAGGCCACCCGCCGACTCGAGGCTCGGCAGGACGACGTCGTAGCCGTGACTGTCGAGGCGCTCCGCGAACGCCCGCGCCAGGGCGCGGTGGCCGACCTCGGACGGGTGGAACCGGTCGATCGACCAGCAGTCGCGCCGGTGCAGCTCGGCCCGGCCGGCCAGGTCCAGGCGTACCCCGCCCCAACGGTCGTGGATCTCGTCGTAGACCGCGTTGACGTGGTCGATCCGCGCGGACATCGGACGGCTGATCATCCTCGGCAGCCCGATCATCGCGCCGTGGTCGTGGAAGCGCACCGTCATCAGGGTGGCGCCGACCGCGTCGAGCCGGGACGCGACCGTCAGCAGGTCGTCGCGTACCCGCCCCGCGTCCCACGTCGAGCGCATCGTGTCGTTGACGCCCACGATCAGCGACGCCAGGTCGGGCCGGTGCGCGAGCGCGTCGGCCAGCTGCTGCTCACGGACGATCGCAGCGGTCGCGCCGGAGATCGCGACGTTGCAGAAGCTCACGTCGTACGACGTCGCCAGCGACTCGGCGAGCAGCCGCGCCCATCCGCGCCACTCCCCTCGCAGCCGGTTGAGCTGGCGCCCGTCGGCGCCGGGGACCGGGTCGCCGATGCCGACCGTGGTGCTGTCGCCGAGCGCGGCGTATCGGAGGTACCTGCTGCCGCTGCTGCCGCTGTGGCTGGTCACGGCCTTCACCGTCGCGGACTGCGGTACGCGCAAGCCCCCGGCGGGTGACGTGTCCGGCAACCCTCGGTGAAGGGCTGGCGCGGCGGTCAGGCCGCTACTTCACCTCGGCGTTGAGGATCCGCCACAACCCGACACCGATCGGGAGCCCGATCCAGAGCACCAGGCTCACCAGGAGGTTCCCCCACTCCTCGCCGCCGCTCGGCAGCCCGTCGGCCAGCAGCAGGACGTTGACCTGCAGCGTGATCCACGGCAGCAGGTCGGCAAAGGCCGGGATCAGCGCTGCGATGGCAGCGAAGACCCCGACGGAGGCGTACCACGACAGCAGGAACAGCACGATCGCCGCCGGGGTGTTGAGCAGCAGGCAGGCAACCGCGAAACCGAAGACGGTTGTCGTCAGCACCGTCAGCGGCGCACCGAGGAACAGGAACTCGGTCTCGACCCGCCACTCGGTGAAGTCGGGCTTCACCAGGTCGGCGAATGCCGTGCACACCGCAGCGACCACGAACATCAGGACCACCGCCGCCAGGGCGAGCAGGACGGCCACGGCGAGCTTGGCAAGGATCACCCGGACCCGCTTGGGCTCGATCGCGAACGTCACCACCGCCGAGCGCTGGGACCACTCGGTCGTGACGAGGAGGATCGGCAACATCGGCACGAGCACGAGGGACACCAGCCAGACGTTCCCCGTGAAGTCGGTGAAGGTGGCGTAGACGAAGTCCTGGACCAGGAACGAGATCAGGAACACGACCTGCAGCAGCGAGATCAACAACCCGATCGTGAACAGCAGCCAGAAGCCGGCGCGGGTGTCGTAGGACTTGCGGAACTCGACGAGCACCAACCGCCAGAACGGGATCGGCTGGGTGCCGGAGACGTCGAGGGTCGGGGCGGCGGCGGTCATCGGTGGCCTCCGGGAGGGGTGAGCGGCGAGTCGACGGGCGGCATGTTCGGCGTCGGCGGGACGTGCACACCGTGCCCCGGCGGTGGAGGCGGAGGTACGGCGCCCGCACCGTCCCGTGCCGTGCCGGAGGTCAGCTCGAGGAACAGGTCCTCCAGGCCCACTCCGCCGGTCCGGAGGTCGGTCAGCACGATGCCGGCCGCGAGCGCCGCGCGCCCGACCTCCTCGGTCGGTGCGTTCACCTTCAGCCCGTCGCCGAGCGGGTCGACCAGGTGGCCACGCTGGGCGAGCTCGGTGGCCAGCGCGGTGTTGTCGAGCGACATGACCAGGGACGTCGCCGCCCCCTGGGCGCCGGCGAGCAGGGACTTCTTGTCACCTTGGGCGACGATCCGGCCGTGGCCGATGAGGATCATCTCGTCGGCGATCAGCTCGACCTCGTTGAGCAGGTGGCTGGAGAGCAGCACGGTGCCGCCTCGGTCGGCGTACGACTTGAGCAGGCCGCGCATCCACCGGATGCCCGCCGGGTCGAGCCCGTTGGCCGGCTCGTCGAGGATCAGCACCTCGGGGTCGCCGAGGAGAGCGTGCGCGATGCCGAGCCGCTGCTTCATGCCGAGCGAGTAGTTCCGCATCCGCCGGCTCGCCTCGACATCGCTGAGGCCGACCAGCGCGAGCATCTCGTCGACGCGTGCCGACGGGAGCCCCATCGCGAGGGCGCCGAGGGTCAGGATCTCGCGGCCGGTCCGGCCACCGTGCTGGGCCGAGGCGTCCAGCAGCACGCCGACATGACGGCCCGGGTTGGGGATCGCGGAGTAGTCGAGGCCGCCGATCGTGACGCGGCCGCTGGTCGCGCCCGTGAGCCCGGCCATCACCCGCATCGTCGTGGTCTTGCCGGCGCCGTTGGGGCCGAGGAAGCCGGTCACCCGGCCCTGCCGGCAGACGAAGCTGACGTCGTCGACGGCCCGGAAGCTGCCGTACGCCTTGGTGAGGTGATCAACAGTGATCATGGGCCACAGCCTGCCCGACGTGGGCAAGAGAAACCCGCAAGGGGGCTCTCAGATCTCGTAGACCGCGCCCTGGACCGCGAGCTCGGTGGGGCCGTCGTAGACGGCGACCGCCTCCGCGAGCATCCCCTGCGGCTCGTGCCACGGCGGCACATGGGTGAGGACGAGTCGCTTCGACCGGCACTTCGCCGCCGTCTCGCCGCACTCGGTGCCGGTCAGGTGCAGGCTGGGCGGGTTGTCGTCGCCGTGCCGGAAGGACGCCTCGGAGAGGAACAGGTCCGCGTCGGCCGCGATGTCGAGCAGCGACGGGGTCGGCCCGGTGTCACCGCTGTAGGCGAGGGTACGGCGACCGGCGTCGGTCTCGGCCGAGATCCGCATGCCGTAGGCCTCGACGGGATGGTCGACCGCGAACGCCTCGATGTCGAACGGCCCGACCGAGAACGGCGCGTCGTACGTGTGGAACTCGAACTCCTCGCGCATCCCCGGGTTGGTGGGCAGGTCGTAGGCCTTCGCGAGCCGTTTCGCGGTGCCGCTCGGACCCCAGACCGGGATCATCGGCTGGGTGCCGGCCGGGTGGTACTTCCGCAGCACGTAGTAGCTGGTCATGTCGACGCAGTGGTCGGCGTGCAGGTGGCTCAGCAGGACGGCGTCGACCTCGAGCGGGTCGACGTACCGCTGGAGCGCGCCGAGCGCCCCGTTGCCGAGGTCGACCACCAGGCTCCAGGTGCGGCCGCCGTGCTCCGCCTGGACCAGGTAGCAGCTCGCCGGTGAGTCAGGTCCCGGGTACGAGCCCGAGCACCCGACCACCGTCATCCGGAACGACCCCGCCGTCGATTGGGTCCCCATCTGACCGATCATGCCAGTCCGCCGACGAACTGGTCAGCAGCGGCGAGTTCCGGACCCAGGAAACGCCGTCCGATCGTCTCGAACTCCGCGGGCGAGCCCGTGGTCACGAAGGAGTACGACGGCACGCCGCTCTCCCGCATCAGACCGGTGTCGGCAAGCACCCGGTAGACGTCCTTCGCGCACTCCTCCGCGCTGCTCACGAGGGTCACCTGGTCGCCCATCACGTAGGAGATGGCGCCGGTGAGCAGGGGGTAGTGGGTGCAGCCGAGGATCAGGGTGTCGACGCCGAGCTCGGTCAGCGGGTCGAGGTACTCGTGCGCCACCGCCAGCAGGTCGTCACCGGCGGTGATGCCCGCCTCGACGAAGTCGACGAACCGGGGGCACGCCCGCGTCGTCAGCTCGATGTGCGGAGCGGCGGCGAAGGCGTCGTCATAGGCCAGCGACTCCGCCGTGGACCGCGTGCAGATGACGCCGATCCGGCCGTTCTTGGTCGCGGCCACCGACCTCCGCGCGGCCGGCAGGATCACCTCGACCACCGGGACGTCGTACCGCTCCCGGGCGTCGCGGAGCATGGCCGCGCTCGCGGAGTTGCAGGCGATGACCAGCGCCTTCACGCCCTGCTCGACCAGGTGGTCGAGGCACTCGAGGGCGTACTCGCGCACCTCCCCGATCGGCTTCGGCCCGTAGGGCTGGCGCGCGGTGTCGCCGACGTAGAGCAGCGACTCGTGCGGCAGCTGGTCGATGACCGATCGGGCCACGGTGAGTCCACCGAACCCGGAGTCGAAGATCCCGATGGGCGCGTCGACGTCGCGGGCGGTCAGCGGTGGCACGACTGACAGCGTAAGCGTTCGCCCGCTCTTAGCGCCGGATTCGCGATGGAGGTCACGTCGCGGGATAGCGTGACCGGCCGTGACCATCACCGCCCACGTCCGGGGTCGGCGGCTCGCGGCGGTTGTCGCCGGCCTCGCGCTGGCCGTCACCCTGTCGGCCACCCCGACCGCCTCGACCCACGCCGAGCCCACGCCCGCCGAGCCTGCTGCGGCGCGTCTCGCCGAGCCTGTCGAGGCGCGTCTCGCGCACCGCCAGGTGCTCGCGATCTCGGTCGACGGGCTCCACGTGCGCGCACTCCGCAGGCTCAAGCGCGCGGGTGCGCCGAACCTGCTGCGGCTGCTCCGTCAGGGCGCGAGCACCCGCAACGCACGGACCCAGGTCGAGATGACGGTGACGCTCCCCAACCACACGAGCATGCTGACGGGCCGCCGGATCGATGCGGTCGAGGGTGGCCACGGCGTCGTCTGGAACTACGACCGCGCCCGCGTGACCGTGCAGGAGGCCGCGGGTGAGGAGGTCGGATCGATCTTCACGCGGGTCCACCGTGCCGGCGGCAGCACCGCCCTGTTCGCCACCGAGTCGAAGTTCTCGCTCTTCGAGCGGTCATGGCCGCGCTCGATCAACCGGTCGACGATCGTGCAGGACGGCGACGAGGCCGTCGCCGACGCCGTACGGCGCGACCTGCTGCGCCGCAGCCGGGCGTTCACTTTTCTCCACCTCGGTGCCCCTGACGAGGCCGGTCACGCGCACGGGTGGCTCAGCCGGCCGTACCTGAACGCCGTCAAGAAGGTCGACGGGCTGATCGGCGAGCTGTGGCGCACGATCCGCGACCACCCCCGGCGGCTCGGGGACGTGGTGATCGTGCTGACCGCCGACCACGGGGGCAAGCCCCGTACCCGGCTCCACAACGACGAGACCTGCCTGTGCAACTACCGGGTGCCGTTCCTGGTCTGGGGCCGCGGCGTCGACCGCGGCGACCTCTACGCGATGAACCCGACGTACGCCGACCCCGGTCGGGCACAGATCTCGTTCGCGGGCACCCAGCCGATCCGCAACGGCGACCTCGCCAACCTGAGCGCCGACATCCTGGGGCTGGGGCCCGTCCCCGACAGCCTGTGGGGCTTCGACCAGACGCTCACCTGGCACCGCTGACGCGGCCGCAAGCCGCTCAGGCCCAGAGCTGGCCCTCGAGCCGGTCCTCGGCCTCGTCGATGGTGCCCTCGTAGGCGCCGGTGGAGAGGTACTTCCAGCCGCCGTCGGCGATCACGAAGGCGATGTCGGCGGACTCGCCGGCCTTGATCGCCTTGGCCGCCTGGCCGAGCGCGGCGTGCAGGATCGCGCCGGTCGAGATGCCGGCGAAGATGCCCTCGAGCTCGAGCAGCTCGCGCACCCGCCGTACGGCGTCGCGCGGGCCCACGGAGAAGCGGGAGTCGATCAGCGAGGCGTCGTACAGCTCGGGGACGAAGCCCTCGTCGAGGTTGCGCAGGCCGTAGACGAGCTCGCCGTAGCGCGGCTCGGCGGCGACGATCTTGACGTCCGGCTTGGCCTTGCGGAAGAAGCGGGAGACACCCATCAGGGTGCCGGTGGTGCCGAGGCCGGCGACGAAGTGCGTGATCGACGGGAGGTCGGCGAGGATCTCCGGCCCGGTGCCCTCCTCGTGCGCGAGGGCGTTGGCGTCGTTGCCGTACTGGTAGAGCATCACCCAGTCGGGGTGCTCGGCCGCCATCTGCTTCGCGACCCGGACCGCCTCGTTGGAACCGCCGGCAGCGGGGCTGGAGAAGATCTCGGCGCCCCACATCCGCAGGATCTGGCGGCGCTCGTCGCTGGTGTTCTCCGGCATCACGAAGACGGTGCGGTAGCCCTTGAGCTGGGCCGCCATCGCGATCGAGATCCCGGTGTTGCCGGAGGTGGGCTCGAGGATCGTGCAGCCGGGACGGAGGGTGCCGTTCTTCTCGGCCTCCTCGATCATCCGCAGCGCCGGGCGGTCCTTGATCGACCCGGTCGGGTTGCGGTCCTCGAGCTTGGCCCAGAGCCGCACCTCAGTCCCGTTCTGCTGGACACCGGGCGACAGCCTCGGCAGCCCCACCAACGGCGTGTTGCCGACGGAGGCCAGGAGGTTGTCGTAGCGGGCCATCAGCCGCCGGCCACTGCGGGCAGTACGACGACCTGGTCCCCGTCGCTCAGCTCGGCCTCGAGGCCGCCGATGAACCGGACGTCCTCGTCGTTGACGTAGATGTTGATGAACCGGCGCAGGTCGCCGTTCTCGACGAGCCTCTCCTTGATGCCCGGGTGGTCGGCCTCGAGCGAGTCGATCAGCGCGCCCAGGCTGCCCCCGTCGGCGGTGACCGCCTTCTCCCCGTCGGTGTAGGTGCGCAGGATGGTCGGGATCCGGACCTCGATGGCCATGCTAGGACTCGCTCCTCGTGAGAGTGGGGACGATAGTGACCTCTTCCTCGGTCACGACGCCGTCGACGATTCGATAGGACCTGAACTCCACCGGGCCGTCGTTATTCCCGTGCTCGCGAGTGCTGACGAGCACGTAGTGGGCGCCCGGCTCGCTCGCCAGGTTGATGTCGGTGACGCTCGGGTAGGCCTCGGTGGCCGAGTGGGAGTGGTAGATCACCACCGGCTCCTCGTCGCGCTGGTCGAGGTCCTTGTACAGCTCGAGCAGGTCGGTGGAGTCGTACTCGTAGAAAGTCGGGCTGCCGGCCGCGTTCACCATCTCGACGAACCGCTCGGGCCGGTCGCTGCCCTCCGGGCCCGCGACGATGCCGCACGCCTCGACGGGGTGGTCCCGCTTGGCATGGGCGACGATGGCGTCGTACGTCGCCTGGGCGATGGTCAGCACCGCTCCAGCGTAGGGGCTGCGGCTCCGGCGGCCGGAATCCTCCCGCCTCCCGGACGGGACTCAGGCGGGCTGGCGCGGTGCGGTCTTGGCAGCGATCCGCTCGGGGGTCGGCCAGCGCACGTCGCGCACCCAGCCGAACTTCTCCATGATCCAGATCACGCGGGCTGACGTGTCGAACTGCCAGCGCTTCACCCCGTGCCGGGCGCTGGTCGGGTCGGCGTGGTGGAGGTTGTGCCACGACTCACCGCCGGACGGGATCGCGAGCCACCAGACGTTGCCGGAGAAGTCGCGCGAGGTGAACGGTCGCTCGCCGAGGGTGTGGCAGATCGAGTTGATCGACCAGGTGACGTGGTGGAGGAGGCCGATCCGGACGACGGTGCCCCAGAAGAAGGCGGTCGCCGCGCCCTGCCACGACCAGGTGAGCAGGAAGCCCGCGGCGGGCGGGAGCAGGATCGAGACCAGCACCCACATCCAGAACAGCCGTGAGATCCGGACCAGGTCACGGTCCTTGAGCAGGTCGGGGGCGTACTTCTGCTGCGGCGTCTGCTCCGGGTCGAAGAGCCACCCGAAGTGCGCCCACACGAAGCCCTTGACGAGCCCGCCGAGGCTGTTGCCGTAGCGCCACGGCGAGTGCGGGTCACCGTCACGGTCGGAGTACTTGTGGTGCTTGCGGTGGTCGGCGACCCAGCGCGCGACCGGGCCCTCGATCGCCATCGACCCGAGGATCGCGAGCGTGATCTTGACGGCGCGGTTCGGCTTGAACGCCTTGTGGGTGAACAGCCGGTGGTAGCCGACAGTGACGCCGTGGAGCGTGATCGCGTACATCACGAAGGTGATCAGGACGTCGCTCCACCCCAGCCAGCCGCCCCACGCGACGGGGATGGCGGCGAGGAAGGCGACGAACGGGACGACGATGAAGAGCGCGAGTGCGAACTGCTCCCATCGCGACTGCGTGTCACCGCCGAGGGTCGCCCGCTCGGGCTGGGATGGGGCTTGGTCTGCCTGGTCGATCGCGCTCATCAAGTCGAGCCTAAGCCACGGCAAGAACCCGCGACAGGCCCGCGACGTTAACGTGGACGGTCAACCGTGCAACGACCTCACGACGCGGGCCGGGTTGCCGAGCGCCAGCACACCCGCGGGGAGGTCCTTGGTGACGACCGCCCCGGCGCCGACGACGGTGTCCGCGCCGATGGTGACGCCGGCCAGCACGATCACACCGCCGCCGAGCCAGACGTTGTCGCCGATGGTGATGGGCAGGGCGGACTCCCACTTCGCCTTGCGTTGCTCGGGGTCGACCGGGTGGGTCGGCGTGAGCAGCTGGACGTAGGGCCCGATCTGGACATCGTCGCCGATCGTGATCGCCGCGACGTCGAGCGCGGTCAGCCCGAAGTTGGCGAAGCAACGCTCACCGATCGTGATGTGGGTTCCGTAGTCGACGTAGAACGGCGGCCGGATCTCGGTCTCCTCCCCGACCGAGCCGAGCAGCTCCTCGAGCAGCCGCCGGCGCTGGTCCGCGTCCCCGGGTGCGGCCGCGTTGTAGGCCGCCATCAGCTCCTGCGAGCGCGCCTGGTCACCGAGGAGCTCGGCGTCGGTGATGTACGGCTCGCCCGCGAGCATCCGCTGCTTCATGGTCCGCGCGTCGGTGGTCATCGTCCCCTTCCTACCCGATAGCGACGCTCGGGTCGCCCGGTCCCGCCGTACCGCAGCCGGACCTCGGCCGCTCCGGTGTCGACGAAGTGCTCGAGGTAGCGCCGCGCCGTCACCCGGGACAGCCCGACCGCGTCGGCGGCCTCCGACGCCGAGATCTCCTCGGCCGCCCGGGCGGCGGCGAGGACGAGCTCGGCGGTCTCGGGGCTGAGGCCCTTCGGCAGCACCGGTACGTCGACCGCGGCCCGTCCGGCGCCGAACGCCTGGTCGATCGCGGCCTGGTCGACGTGCTCCTCGGCGTCCCCCGCCGGGAGGCTGGCCAGCGCGGCGGCGACCTGGCGCAGCCGGTCGGCGAGGTCGTCGTACTCGAAGGGCTTGACGAGGTACTGCATCGCGCCGCCGTGCAGGGCGGCCCGGACCGCGGCCGCGCCACGCTCCGCGGTCACCATCACCACCGCGACCTCCCGGCCGGTGCTCCGGAGGCGCTCGAGCACCTCGAGCCCGGACAGGTCCGGGAGGTGGACGTCGAGCAACACCAGGTCGGGCGCGAGCGCGGCCGCCAGGTCGAGCGCCTCGGCGCCGGTCCGGGCGGTGCCGACGACCTCGAAGCCCTCGGTGCGCTCGACGAAGGCGGTGTGGATCCGCGCCACCATGAAGTCGTCGTCGACGACCAGCACCCGGATCATGACTCACCATCCTGGCTGACTGATCCGGTGATCGGCATCGTCACCAGGAACTCCGCGCCACCCGTGTCGGCCTCGTCGACAGTCACGGAGCCACCCCGCTGGGCGCAGATCAGCCGCACCAGGGGGAGGCCGATCCCCCGGCCGCCGAGCACGTCGGGCTTGGTCGAGAAGCCGCGCACGAAGATCGCTTCCCGCAGGTCCGCGGGCACCCCGGGCCCGTTGTCACGCACCCGCACCCGCACCGTGTCGTCGTCGGCCAGCACCCACAGCTCGACCAGCGGGTCCGGTCTGCCCGACGTCGCGTCGATCGCGTTGTCGACGAGGTTGCCGAGCACCGCCGTCAGGTCGGCCACCTCGTCCGGTGCGAGCGCGGGGAGCCGCGAGCCCGGGTCGAGCTCCAGGGTGACGCCGCGCTCGTCGGCCACCGCGTCCTTGGCGATGACGAGAGCCGCCACGGCCGGGTCGAGCAACCGCTTCGACACCCGCTCGCTCACGTCCGCGCGATGCCGGGTCAGCGTGCCGACCAGGGCGGCCACCTCGTCGTACTCCCCCAGCTGGACGAGGCCCGAGATCGTGTGCAGCCGGTTGTCGAACTCGTGGGTCTGCGCACGGAGGGTGTCGGTGATCGAGAGGTTCGAGCTGAGCTGGCTCTGCAGGGACACCAGCTCGGTGCGGTCGCGCAGCGTGGTCACGGTGCCGATGCCGCGCCCGCCGGTCGACGCACGGCCGCGGTTGAAGACAACGGCACGGGTGCCGACCAGTGCCAACGCATCCCGTACGTCGTCGCCCTCCCCCGTCAGCAGCGCGACCACGTGCGGATCAAGGCCGAGGTCCGCCACGGGGCGGCCGACCGGGTCGGGGATGTGGTCGAGCCCGAGCGTGGCGCGGGCAGCGTCGTTCATGGCGGTGACCCGGCCGTCGTTGCCGACGCCGACGACGCCCTCCCGGATCGCGTGCAGCAGCGCCTCGCGGTGGTCAGCGAGGTTTGCGAGCTCGGTGGTGCCGAGGCCGCGGGTCGAGCGGCGCACCATCCGGGAAACGACCCAGGTCCCGGCGAGCCCGAGCAGCGCACCCAGTCCCAGGAAAAGCGCCAGCTCCGGCGCCGCGTTCGCGACCTGGTCGCCGACGGACGGGTAGGTCTCCTCGGCCGCCACGATCCCCAGCAGGGAACCGTCGTCCTCGGAGATGATCGGCGCGTGGTGGGCCACGGCCCGCTCGCCGTCCGGCTCGACGTCGCCGGTCCAGCCACGTCCCTCGAGCCCGTCGCTGTCGCCGAGGTCGGCGCGGTCACCCACCCGGCTCGGGTCGGTCGCGGCCAGCACGCTGCCCTCCGGCGACACGATCATCACGTCGGTCGCGCTCGACGACAGAGCGACGCCACGGTCGGCGTACGGCGCGAGGCCGCGCGGCAGGCCGCTCGCCGGGT
This sequence comes from Nocardioides immobilis, assembly GCF_003515065.1. Lineage (GTDB taxonomy): Bacteria > Actinomycetota > Actinomycetes > Propionibacteriales > Nocardioidaceae > Nocardioides > Nocardioides immobilis. The sequence continues at coordinate 186,223 of NZ_QXGH01000012.1, read as the reverse complement.
CCTCACCGTCGCGCACGCGCTCCAACGCGCCGCGGACCTCCGGCAGGGTCGCGACGTACTCGGCCACCGATCGCATCTGTGCGCCCTGGTCGTCGGCGAAGTCGGCGTTGGACTGCCGGATGCTCAGCACCCCGACGGCCGTGAGCAGGACGGCGATCACCACGAGCTGCAGCAGCAGCACCTTCGCGGCGAGCGTGAGCTCGCCACGGTGCCAGCCGATGCGATCCCGGAGGGTGTGCGTCAGTGCGACCACAACGTCCACAACCTCCTTTGCGTTCGCAAGAGTGACGGCCGCCACAGGTGGCAGACATGCTGGCACGGATCGAGCGTGACGCCTGTCACGACCACGAACACCTGAGTCTCCTGGAGGTTCTCCATGCATCCGAGTCGCCTGGCACGCGCCCGCCGCGTCCTGGTCGTGCTCGTCACCGCGCTGGCCCTCATCGGCGTCGCCACTGGCTGCGGGGTCACCCGCGGATCGGACGACCCGAACAACCGCCGGCTGCGGATGATGATCCCCAACAGCCCCGGCGGCGGCTACGACCTCACCGGTCGCGCCGCTGCGACGGCCCTGGAGGACAACGAGCTCACCGGTCGCTTCGAGATCACGAACGTCCTCGGCGCCAGCGGCACCGTGGCCATGCAGCGCCTCCTCAACGAGGAGGGCGCCGACGACCTGGTGATGGTGATGGGGCTCGGCGTCGTGGGTGCCGTCTACACGAACAAGTCGGAGGCGACGCCGCGGGAGATGACGCCGATCGCCCGCCTGGTCGAGGAGCAGGAGGGCATCCTGGTGCCCGCCGACTCGCCCTTCAAGACGGTCGACGACCTGGTCGAGGCCTGGAAGGCGGACCCCGGGTCGGTCTCGGTCGGCGGTGGCTCCAGCCCGGGCGGACCCGACCACCTGTTCCCCATGCAGCTCGCGGACGAGGTCGGGATCGACCCCACGGACGTCAACTACATCTCGTACGACGGCGGCGGTCCCCTGACGACCGCGCTGCTCGGCGAGAAGGTCGACGTCGGGATGTCGGGCCTCGGCGAGTTCGAGGGCCAGATCGCGGAGGGCACGCTCCGCGTGCTCGCGGTCTCGGGTGACGAGCGGCTCGACGGCGTCGATGCCCCGACCCTGACCGAGGAGGGTGTCGACCTGGTCTTCACCAACTGGCGCGGCGTGCTCGCGCCCCCGGGAATCACCGACGAGCAGCGCGAGTACCTCGTCGACCTGTTCACCGAGATGCACGAGACCGATGACTGGCAGGCCGCGCTCGAGAGCAACGGCTGGACCGACAACTTCGCCACCGGCGAGGAGTTCGAGGACTTCCTCGTCGAGCAGGACACCCGCGTGGCAGACACCCTCAAGGAGCTGGGACTGGCATGAGCACCACCACCGAACCCCACCCCGCATCGGGGCACGAGCCGGGCAGCCGCCCGGTCGTCGACAAGGCCCAGTACGGCCTCGCCGCCTTTCTGGTCCTGACCGGCGGCTACGTCCTGTACGACGCCGTCGGGCTCGAGGACGGCTTCGCCGACCAGCCCGTCCAGCCCTACGCCCTCCCGTACGTCGTCGGGGCCGTGCTGCTGCTCCTCGGCGTCCTGCTGGCGGTCGCCACCGCCCGGGGCGACCAGCCGGAGGCCGAGGAGGGCGAGGACATCGACCTCACCCAGGGCACGGACGTCCGCACCGTCGGCCTGCTGGCCGCGGTCCTGATCGCCAACATCCTGCTCATCGACTGGCTCGGCTGGGCGATCACGGGCGCGCTGCTCTTCGCGGGCTGCGCCGGCGTGCTCGGCAGCCGGTCCCACATCCGGGACCTGGCGGTCGGGACCGCGCTCTCGGTCGGCAGCTGGTACTTCTTCTACGTCGTCCTCGCGATCCCGATCCCCGCCGGCATCCTGGACGGAGTGCTCTGATGGACCTGCTGCTCAGCGGCTTCCAGGCCGCACTGACCCCCGAGAACCTGCTCTTCGCGACACTGGGCGTGCTGCTCGGCACCGCTGTCGGCGTACTGCCCGGCATCGGCCCCGCGATGACCCTCGCCCTGCTGCTCCCGGTCGCCCTCACCATGGGCCCGGACAGCGCGATCATCATGTTCGCCGGCATCTACTACGGCGGCATGTACGGCGGATCCACCACGTCGATCCTCCTCAACACTCCAGGTGAGTCCTCGTCGGTGGTCACGGCCATCGAGGGCAACAAGATGGCCAAGTCCGGCCGGGCCGCCCAAGCGCTCGCAACCGCCGCGATCGGCTCGTTCGTGGCCGGCACGATCGGCACCGTGCTGCTGTGGGTGCTCGTCCCCACGGTCGCCGACGTCGTCGTCAAGCTCGGCGCGCCGTCGTACTTCGCCATCATGCTGCTGGCGCTGTTCGCGGTCAGCGCCGTGCTCGGATCGTCGAAGCTGCGCGGCTTCATCGCCCTCTTCCTCGGCCTGGCGATCGGCCTGGTCGGCACCACCACGGGCCAGGCGCGCCTGACCTTCGACCAGCCGCTCCTGGCCGACGGCATCGACATCGTCGTCGTCGCCGTCGCGATCTTCGCGATCGGTGAGGCGCTCTGGGTTGCGGCGCACCTGCGCCGCAAGCCGCTGGACGTCATCCCGGTCGGACAGCCGTGGATGAGCAAGACGGACTGGGGTCGCTCCTGGAAGCCGTGGCTGCGCGGCACGGCGTTCGGCTTCCCGTTCGGCGCGCTGCCGGCCGGCGGTGCCGAGGTGCCGACCGTCCTCTCCTACATCACGGAGAAGAAGCTGAGCAAGCACCCCGAGGAGTTCGGCAAGGGTGCGATCGAGGGCGTCGCCGGACCGGAGGCCGCCAACAACGCGTCCGCCGCGGGCACCCTGCTGCCGCTGCTCACGCTGGGCCTGCCCACCACCGCGACGGCCGCGATCATCCTGGTCGCCATCACGAGCTTCGGCATCCAGCCCGGACCGCTGCTGCTGGAGAACGAGCCCGACCTGGTCTGGGCGCTGCTCGCCAGCCTCATCGTCGCGAACACGCTGCTGCTCGTGATCAACCTGCCGATGGCCCCGCTGTGGGCGAAGATCCTGCAGATCCCGCGGCCCTACCTCTACGCGGGCATCCTGTTCTTCGCCTCACTCGGCGCCTACACCGTCAACTTCCAGGCGTTCGACGTCGCACTGCTGCTGGTGTTCGGTGTGCTCGGCCTGGCGATGCGACGGTTCGGAGTGCCGGTGCTGCCCCTGATCGTGGGCGTGATCCTCGGCCCGAAGATCGAGGAGCAGCTCACCCAGGCACTCGCGCTCTCGCAAGGTGACGTCAGCACGCTGTGGGGCGAGCCGGTCGCGGTCGTGGTCTACGCCGTCATGGCCCTGCTCCTGGTGGCGATGGGCGTCCGGGGCATCCGGCGGCCCGATGCCGCCACCGAAGACACCACCGAGAACACCGAGGAGCTGGTCAACCGATGAGCGTCATCGCCGCCTACACCCCCGACAAGTACGGCCGGGCCGCGCTCGAGCACGCGGCGGCAGCCGCGCGCAGCGCGGGGACGAGGCTGGTCATCGTCAACGCCACCCGTGGCGACAGCTACGTCGACACGCACTTCGCGGCGGACGAGGAGGTCGTCGCCGTCCGCGACAAGCTGGCCGGCGAGGGGCTCGAGGTCGCCGTACGGCACGACGTCGTACCCGACGTCGCCGACGCGGTGCTCGCCGCCGCCGACGAGGAGCAGGGCACGTTGATCGTGGTCGGCGTCCGGCACCGCAGCCCGGTCGGGAAGCTCCTCCTCGGCAGCGTCACGCAGCGCGTCATCCTCGATGCGCTGTGCCCGGTGCTGGCGGTCAAGCCTCCGCGGTGATGGTCAGCCGGCGACGGCGTGGACCAGCGTCTCCTGCAGGTAGCCGAGCCACTCGTAGATGTGGTGGGCCTGCCCGCGGGGGTCGTCGTCGGGAAGGGAGTACCAGTACTCCTCGTCGCCCTCCTCGACCTCGAGCCGGGTGCCGAGCGCGAGCCGCAGGTCGGTGAGCGCCCGCATCCACACCTCCGCGGTCGCGGGGTCGAGGTCGACGTCGATGGTCAGCTCGTCGGCACCGGGCTCGGCCGGCAGACCGGCCTCCTCGAGGGTGTCGATGATCGTCCCCGCGGCCCGGGCCTTCCCGTCGCGGAGCGAGCCCTCCGTGTAGCGACGGAACTCCGCCGCCGCCTCGCCGTCCTCGCGGTAGGCGTTGGGGAAGAGCCGGGCGAGCACCGGGTCGTCGGGCTCCGTGGTCGGCCCGGAGAACTCGCCGCCGGAGAACATCGCCTCCAGCGGGTCCGCGCTCTCGCTCGGCACCGCGGCCTCGTTGCGCAGCAGCTCGACCAGCTGGGCTGCGAGCGAGCGCAGCAGGTCGGCCTCGAACCCGGACAGGGTCGCGATGATGCGCTTGCTCCGGCGGTGTCGGACGAATCCCGCCATGGTGTCGTCGGCCCCCGTCACTCGCTCTTCGAGAGCGTGGCCCACAGGCCGTACTCGTGCATCGCCTGGACGTCGCGCTCCATCTCCTCGCGGGACCCGCTGCTCACGGCCGACTTGCCGTCCTCGTGCACCTCGAGCATCAGCTTCTCCGCCTTCTTCTTCGAGTAGCCGAAGTACTTCTGGAACACGTAGCTGACGTAGGACATCAGGTTGACCGGGTCGTTCCAGACCACGGTCACCCACGGTGTGTCGGCAAGCGTGACCTCGTCCGGGGTCAGGTCCTTCTCGACTCCCGGATCCACCTCGACAGGGCTCGCGGTCGTCACCCGCCCATGGTGGCACAGCGCCCGTACGGCGCCGACCCGGCCCGTCTCTGGTCTCGCACGACGCCGAGTCGGCTCATCTCAGGTGCCGTAGGACGCCGAGTCGGCCGATCCTGAGATGCGACGACTCGGCGACAAGGTCAGGGCAAGCGGATCCCGAACCTGGAGCGCGCCTCGGCGACGCCCACGCGGAGAAGCCGTTCGGCATCCTGCTTGGGCCCGAAGAGGTTCTCCTTCTGGAACGGCGTGATAAGCCAGTCCGCGCGCTCTCGGCACAGCTTCCGACGCTTCCGGTCGTGGGCCCGCTGCTCGGGAGTGTGGTGCCACTCGACGCCGTCGTACTCGGCGCCCCAACGAAGCTCCTCGCAAGCGAGGTCCAGTCGGGCAAGGAACTCGCCACCCGCCCAGACCTCGAACTGAGGGATCGGCGCGAACACGAGCACCTCGATCCACCGGAGCCTCAGGACCGACTCCGGCGGCGACTCGGCTCGGCCATCGGCGATCGACACCATCACTCGAAGAACCCGGACCCACCGCATGCCACGGAATCGTTCAACTCCGGCGACCAGCTCCTCCTTGCTGAAGACATCGAGTCGGAGCATCTGGTCCAGACCCGCGAGCGATCGCTCGGTCCATCGGTTCCGGCCCAGGTCCCAAGCCGTGCGGAGCGGCGTCGTTATCCGGAGCCCGTTGATCTCGACGATGTCATCGCGGCGGAAGAAGCGCTCTCCGCTGTCGGCGAGGCCATTGCGGAGTCGCCCGCGACCTGCCGGCAGGAAGATGCGAATCGGGGCGAGGGCGAGGTGCTCGCCCGGCGCCAGCACCATCTCCGCGCCGTGCAACCACCCCGCATGCCGATCGCAGACGACGGCATCGGGCGGCACGACCAGGCGAAGGCAAGCGCAGCGAAGGTCCACCGAGTCGGGAACCTGCGCTGCGACGTACACGCCCTTGATCGGACGGACCAGGAAGCCGTTGGTCACCAGCCACTGCAGATCCTTGCTGTCCAACCCGGCTTCTCGCTGCGCAAGGCGATAGGTGAAGGGGCGATCAAGAGGGAGCGGAAAGTCGGCGGGCAAGAAGGGCTGGCCGATCAGGGATAAGCGATTCATCCTGGTCGGTTGCCCGGACGGATGCTTCCTCGACACCTGGCTCTTCTGGCCCTGTGGAAACGAGCCTGACGAAGGCGCAACACGCCGAGTCGGCGCATCTCAGAACGGACCGACTCGGCGCCGTATGGCACCGGAGACGAGCCGACTCGGCGCCGTACGGCACCCGAGATGAGCCGACTCGCGCACAAGAACCTCCCGCGGCTACGAGCACTGCCCAATAACCCTTTGACAGTACGGCGACCGGGGTGATCTACTACCGCCAGACGACTCCCCAACGAGCCTTTGGCAGTAGCAGGAGCACAGGATGACGGACGAGCGGATCACCTCGCTCAGGGCGACGGCGCACCCGCTGCGGCTGCGGATGCTGTCGCTGCTGACCGGCAGCGCGATGAGCGCGGCCGAGGTGGCGCGGGAGCTGGACATCAGCCACGCGAACGCGTCGTACCACCTCCGTCAGCTCCTCGACGCCGACCTGGTGGTGGTCGAGGGCGAGGAGCGGATCCGGGGCGGCGTGGCGAAGCGCTACCGCTACCCCGTCGACCGGCCCGAGCCGGACCCGAGCGACAACGACCTGAGCGCGCAGGTCGAGGCGATGTGCAGCGAGCTGCTGCGCCGCTTCCAGCTCCGCCAGCCGGGCAAGGGCAACTTCACCGACGCCGAGCTCTGGGTGACCCCGGAGATCTGGCAGCAGGCACTCGACCTGGTCACCCGGGGCTCGATGCTCATCCACGAGCAGGCGCAGCGCCCGCGGACCAAGGGCACGATCCCGGTCAACCTCACCGTGGCGGGGTTCCGGATGGAGAAGCCATGACCGGCTCCGCTCTCGCCCCGCTCCGGGACCGCCGGTTCCGCTGGTACTTCGGCTCCCGCGCGGTCGACATGGTCGGTGACTTCATGGGCGGGATCGCGCTCGCGTTCGCCGTACTGGAGGTCAGCGACTCCCCGAGTGCGCTCGGCGCGGTGCTCGCGGCCCACAGCATCCCGATGGTCGCTTTCCTGCTGATCGGCGGCGTGCTCGCCGACCGGTTCGGCCGGACCCTGATCATCCAGCTCAGCAACGTGACGGCCGGCGTCACCCAGCTCGCGATCGCCGCGCTCATCCTCAGCGGCCACGCCGAGATCTGGCAGCTCGTCGTCCTCACCGCCGTCAACGGCGTCGCGGCGGCCGCGAACCAGCCCGCCCTCGCCGGTCTGCTCCCCCAGCTCGCCCCCAAGGACTCGCTGCAGCAGGCCAACGTCCTCAACGGACTGCTCCGCAACATCGCGCTGGTCTTCGCCCCGGCGCTCGGCGGCGCCCTGGTCGTCACCGTCGGCGCCGGCTGGGCGATCGCGATCAACGGCGTCACCTACCTGGTCGCGGCCGCGCTCCTGGTCCCGATCAAGCTCCCGCCGCCGCCGGCCCGCGCCGACCGAACCGGTGTGCTGAAGGACCTGCGCATCGGCTGGGCGTTCTTCCGAGGCACGACCTGGCTCTGGGTGATCGTGCTCGCCTTCGGCGTGCTCAACGCGCTCTCGAGCGGCGGCAACGGCACCCTGGGCCCGGCGTACGCGAAAGCCAGCGCCATCGGCGTCGGTGGCTGGGCCCTGATCGTCTCTGCCGGCGCTTGCGGACTGGTGCTGACCTCCCTGGTCCTGCTGCACGTGCCGCTGCGCCGTCCGCTCCTGTGGGGCATGCTCGGCTGCTCCCTGCACGGCGCGCCGATGATCGCGCTCGGCACCACCGACCAGCTGTGGATCGTCGTGGTCGCGGCCTTCGCCGGCGGCGCCGGGATCGAGATCTTCGGGCTCGGCTGGGACCTCGCCATGCAGGAGCACGTGCCGGCGGACATGCTGTCGCGGGTCTACTCCTACGACATGCTCGGCTCGTTCATCGCGATCCCGGCCGGTCAGCTCGCGTTCGGCCCGCTCGGCGCGGCCTTCGGCCTGCAGCACATGATCCTCGCCGCGGGCGTCGCCTACTTCGTGATCGCGCTGGCGACCCTGGCATCGCGGTCGGTGCGGACGATGGAGCGTGCCGACGCTACGAGCACCACTTCTGCGCCAGTGTCCTGACGACGTTGAGGTTGCGGTTGGTCGCGACCACCCCGAGCGCCTTCTCCACGCCCCACGGGTCGACGCTGCCGGCTTGGTAGCCCTCCCCCAGCAGGATGTGGGCCGCCCGCCCGCGCACCACGACCTGATCCGCCGCACCGTCGCGCGCGAGCAGCGCCTCGACCCGCTCCGGATCGGGCTCGTCCTTGAGCAGGTAGAGGTAGTGCCGCTCCAGGTCGGGCCGGGTCAGCTCTTGAGCGTCCGCAGCGACCGCGGCCAGGTCGGCCGGCTTGAACACGATCGTGGGTACGGCGAACCCGGTCTGCGCGAGGTAGGCCTCCTCGAGCGCGGCCTCGACCCGCGCCCGCGAACGCAGCGGCGTCGTCAGCAGCACGTTGCCAGTGTTGATGTAGGTCGCGACGTCGGTGGCGCCCGCCGCCTCTGTCGCGGTGACGATGTCGGCCTTGGGGAACTTGCGGTTGGGGCCGAGGTTGATCGCCCTCAGGAAAGCCACGTACGTCGGCATGGCGGCCAGTGTGTCAGCCGGAACGCCGGCCGCTGCGCACGTACTCCAGGTAGCGCCCGTCGAGCTCCGGGATCCACCGCGCGTCGTCGTACGACGACGTGGTCCGGCCGCGGACCGACCGGACCCCCGCCCACCCGCGGATCACCCGCAAGGTGCGGACCCGCGCCCGCCGCGGCAGGTCGGCGATGACGGCACCGTGCGTGCCGCGCGGTACGACGACCCGCCGGCACTCACGCTCCGCGGCATCGGCGCCGCACCGGAACGGCTCGGCCGCCCACGGGTCGAACTGCCCGTCGACGAAGAGCATCCGGCGTGCAGAGGTCCGCACCCACGCGTCGATGTCGGCCATGGCGCTCGGGTCGTTCGGCACCGGCTTCATCGCCTTCGGCAAGATGTTCGCGGGGGTGTCGGTGCCGGGATGCTTCAACAGGTCGCGGAGCCGTCCCTCGAACGGCTGTGGCCCGCCGATCTGGGCGGCGGCCTGGTAGTGGTACGGCAGCGAGTAGAAGCGCCGCTGGTCGGACAGGTTGCTCCAGGGGTTCACGCTGTCGATGTAGCGCCAGACCTGGGCGTTCGAGATCCGCCGCGCGACCGGCACCGTCCGGCACGCCGCGGCGCCCCAGTACTGCCAGAACCCGAAGTAGAAGTCGATCACCGAGGCTTCGAGCCCGACATCAACCCCGCCGATGTAGCTCCAGCTCAGCACGTGCTCCGAGGAGTGGGCCGAAAGCCGGTCGCGGAACCAGCCGCGCCTCTGCAGCACCCGCCGCTGGAGGGCGACCAGCCGATCACGACAGTCGGCGAGGCGCGGTCCGCCGACCCGGGCCAGGAAGGCGGGATAGGCGTCCCGGTCGTCCACGGCGTCGTTGGGCGCGACGTAGGCGATCGTCGCCGCGACGTCGCCCGGGTAGAAGCGGCGGTGGTACGTCGCCGCCATCCCGCCCTTGGAGTCGCCGGTGCTCAGCCACCGGCCCTCGTAGAGGTGCTTGAACGCCGTGATCACCCGGTGGTGGTCGTCGGCGACCTGCCGGATCGTCAGCTGGGTCTCCCAGTCCGGCTGCTCCGGCAACGACGGGGCGAAGAACCGGTGCTCGATGTCGAGCTGGTTGCCGTCGACGATGTGGGTGACCTCGGACCGGTAGGGCGCGTCCCAGAGCCGGTAGCCGGACGTCTCGACGACCATCGGCCGCGCGAACCCGCGGTGCAGGAGGTTGACCCTCAGCTCGAACGTCGGGCCGTCCGGCTGCGCATGGTCGACCGGCACCGCGACCGTGATCCGGAAGAACCGGGTCCCCCGCGGTGCGCGCAGCTCGGTGGCACGCGTGACGATGCCCATCCGGCGGATCCGCTCGAGCAGGGGCGAGGCCTCCGCGGCGATCGCGCTGCCCGTAGTGGTCGAGGTCGTCGCGACCTCCGCCGGAGCCGGCGGAGCGACGAGGAGCGAGAGGCCGAGAACACTGGCCGTGGCACAGACGAGCGCGCGCACCCTGCCGGCCATTCATCCCCCATGTTGATCACTGGACATAGGTCTCAGGACTCAACGGAGAACGGCGAGTTGCGTCACGCACCGGTCGCCTCGGACGCGGGAATCCCGTGTCAGCTGAGGATCATGCAGGAGGACGTGGCGTAGGCGACCAGCCGGTCGCGGCCGTCATACAGCTTCGCCTCGGCGAGGGCGGTGCGCCGGCCCCGCTGGATGACCGTCCCGACCGCGCGCAACCGCCCGGAGTCGACGGTGACGGGCTTCAAGAACTTCACCGTCAGGTCCAGCGACGTGTACGTCTCGCCGACGGCCATGATCGAGTGGACAGCGCAGCCGCACGCAGAGTCGAGGAGCGTGGCGAAGACGCCCCCGTGGACACTGCCGATCGGGTTGTAGTGGCGCAGCTCGGGGTCGAGCTCGAAGACCGCGGTCCCCCGCTCGGGCACCTCGAACCCGACGAATCCCAGCGTCTCCGCGATCGGGGCCGGAGGCAGGAGACCGTGACGCATGGCTTGGAGCTGCTCGAACCCGTCGAGGACCGTCGGGTCCACCTGGGTCTGGATCGCGGACTCAGTCATGGAACCATGACACCAGTCGGACGCTGGGTCTGTCAATGAGACTTAGATCGCTCTATGCTGAGAGCGTGCCGTCACAGCAGCCCCGTCCGCCCGCCCTCGACTGGTCGGTCGACAACTGCACCCTCGGCAGGACGATGGAGATCCTCGGAGAGCGATGGACGGTCGTGGTGCTCCGCGAGGTCTTCTTCGGCGTCCGCCGCTTCGACGACATCCGACGGCACGCCGGCATCCCGCGCCAGGTGCTGACCAACCGGCTGGCGACACTGGTCAACCAGGGACTGCTGCACAAGGTCCCCTACCGCGAGGAGGGGACGCGCACGCGTCACGAGTACCGGCTCACCGACCGGGGCCTCGAGCTGCAGCCGATCCTGCTCGCGATCACCCAGTGGGGCGACCGGCACCTCGCCGACCCGCAGGGCCCGTCCACGGTGTTCGTGCACCGCGACTGCGAGGAGCCGTTGCAGCTCCAGGTCTGCTGCGCAGGTGGTCACCGGGTGGCGAGCCCGCGCGAGGTCGCAACCCGGCCGGGCCCCGGTGCGCGGCCGTTCGTCGAGAGTCAGGCGCGGGAGCGGGCCAGCAGGTAGACGAAGTACGGCGCCCCGATCAGCGCCACGACCAGGCCGGCCGGCACCTGCGCGGGTGCGATCACCGTGCGGCCGATCAGGTCGGCGGCACCGAGCAGCACGGCCCCGAGGAGCACGGCGACCGGCACCGAGCGCGCGTGCCGGCCACCGACGAGCGCCCGTGCCATGTGCGGCGCCACCAGGCCGACGAACCCGACGACCCCGACGGCGGCGACGCTGGTCGCCGCCAGCAGCGCGCCTACGAGCAGGACGAGCAGCCGCACCCGCTCGAGCCCGACGCCGACCAGGCGCGGGGTGTCCTCGTCGAGCGCGAGGAGGTCGAGCTCGCGCCGTACCAGCCAGGCGAGCGGCAGGGCGAGGACCAGCACGATCGCGACCGGCACCACCGAGTCGAAGGTGCGCCCGTACGTCGTACCGGACAGCCAGGTGTAGATCCGCGGCGTGTCCCACGGGTTGGAGCGGACGAGCAGGTACGTCGTCAGCGAGGCGGCGCCGTACCAGGTGCCGATGCCGATGAGGAGCAGCCGGTCGGCGTCCAGGCCGTGGCGCCAGGCCAGGCCGTAGACGAGGCCGAACGAGACCAGCGCTCCGACGATCGCGCCGAGCAGGACCGCGTTGCCAGACGGCGCCGCGGTCACGCTGCCGGTCACGACGAACACCGCGCCGACGCCGGCCCCGCCGGTGATCCCGAGGATGCCGGGCTCGGCGAGGGGGTTGCGACAGGTCGCCTGCACGAGCGACCCGGACAGCGCGAGGGCGGCGCCGCCGAGGACCGCCGCGGCGACCCGCGGCGCGCGCTCGTCGAGGGCGAACCGGACCAGCGGCGAGCCCTCGTCGCTCAGCCAGAGTCCGATGTCGCCGGTCCGGAGCCACGTGTCGCCACCGAGCAGCCCGAGCAGGGTGACGCCGGCTGCGGCCACGACGACGATGGCGAGGACGACGACGAAGCGCAGCCGGCTGCGGACGCCGATCCGGGCTGCGGGCGGCTCCTTGGCCGGACCGGAGTCACGGCTCCGCCGGGCCAGCACGATCATCACCAGCGCACCGGCGATCGTCGTGGTGATGCCCGTGGGAATCGAGATCGCCTCGTCCGCGCCGAGGAACGCGCGCAGCAGAGCGTCGGCCAGTACGACGACGAACGCGCCCATCAGGCCCGCCGCGGGGATCAGGACCGCGTGCCGGTTCAGCGCCGGCACCACTCCCCCGACCAGCCGCACGACGACTGGGGCGAACAGGCCGACGAACCCGATCGGGCCGGCGAGGGTGACGCTCGCGGCCGTCAGGAGTACGGCGAGGACGGTGCCCACCGCACGCGTCGTACGGACGGGCACGCCGAGCACCGCGGCGGTGTCGTCACCCATTCCGAGCAGATCGAGCCGCCGCGCCATCAGGAGCGCGCCGCCGGTCGCAACGACCACGACCGGCGCCGCCTGCTGGAAGGCGTCGAGCCCGAGCTGGCTCAGCGAGCCGCTGCCCCACGCGAAGAGGCTGGTGGTCTCCTCGGCGAAGAGGATGAGAAGGGTCGAGGTCGCCGCCTGCAGGGCGAGGGCGACCGCGGACCCGGCGAGGACCAGCCGGGTGGTCGACGTACCGGCGCCGCCGGCGAGGCCGAGGACCAGCGCGGCTGCGGTGATGCCGCCGACGAAGGCGGTCAGGCCGGACGCCCACAGCGGCACCGCGAGCCCGAACGCCGCAACGGCCGTGACGGCCAGGTAGGCGCCGCCGGTGACCGCGAGCGTGTCGGGCGACGCCAGCGCGTTGCGCGCCAGGGACTGGAAGAGAGCTCCCGCGACGCCGAGCGCGAACCCGACCGCGATGCCCGCCGCGAGCCGCGGGACGCGCGACCCGAGCAGGATGTCGCCCGTCCGAGAGGTGTCGTCCCCGATCGCCCACCGGAGCAGGTCGCCGGCACCGACGGCCGACGTGCCCTGGGTCAGGTGCCAGCCGGAGACGAGGACGAGGGAGGTGGCGAGCAGCACCAGGGCACTGGTCCCGGTGAGGACGCCGACGCGCCCCAGCCCTGGCTGCTCAGCCGCGGGAGTCCCGGCTCCTGGCCGGGTCTCCCGCAGCTGCTGCTCGACCGCCATCCCTCGTCCCCGCTCCTGCTCGTGGACTAGCTGGTCAGCAGGTCGACGTAGGCGTCGAGCACCTGCTCGGCCGAACGCGGGCCGCCGAAGGTCCAGATGCCCTCGGGGAAGGCGTACGAGCGGCCCTCCTCGACAGCCGGGATCTGCTTCCAGACCCGGTTCTTGGCCAGCTCGGCGTTGACGTCACCCGCAGGGTCGGTCGTGCCGGTGTAGAAGAAGTTCGCGTCGCCGACCTCGCTCATGCCCTCGATGTCGGTCTGGCCGAGGCCGTACGCCGGGTCGACCTCGCCCTTCCAGGCGTTGGTCAGGCCGAGCTCCTCGCCCAGCTCACCCATCAGCGACCCCTGGCCGAACGGCCGGATCGCGACGTTGCCGCCCTGGATCCACCCGTCGAAGTAGACGAACGAGTCCGATGCGACGTCGGCGTCCGCGACGGTCTGCTTGGCCTCCTCGAGCGACGTGTTGAACTCGTCGACCACGACGTCGGCGCGCTCCTCGCGACCGGTCGCGGTCGCGATCAGGTCGAAGGTGTCGAGCATGTTCTGGATGGGGTCGGCAGCGTCGGCGCCCTTGGTGGCGAGCACCGGGACGTCGTACTCCTCGAGCTGCTTGATGATCTCGTCGTCGGCGGTGTAGGCCTCGACCACCACCAGGTCGGGGTCCGTGGCGAAGAGGGTCTCCAGGTTCGGCTCACCGCGGGTACCGACGTCGGTGACGCCCTCGGGCAGCTCCTCGGCGGTGTTCCACGTCGCGTAGCCCTCGGCGTCCGCGACGGCGACCGGCGTGAGGCACAGGCTCAGCACGTCCTCGACCTGCTGCCACTCCAGGACGGCGACCCGCTCGGCGGGCTGGTCGAGCTCGACCTTCCGGCCGTAGGAGTCGGTGAGGCTCACCGGGCCCTCGGCGGTCGCGGTCTGGTCGTCCGCGCAGTCCGCCGAGTCGTTCGCCTTCGGTGCCGGCTGGTCGTCCCCGCCGGACTCGGTGGTGCCGCAGGCGACCAGCAGCAGAGCGAGCGGTGCCGTCATGGCAGCCGCGATCGATCGTGTCTTCATCGGTTCCTCACTGTTGTGGTGCGGGCGCCGTGACCGTTTGTCAGCGACGCCGCTCGTGATGCCTGCCCTGCGCCTCCACCCGTACGGCGCCCGTCTCGGGGTCGACCAGCACGCGGATCGGAAGTCCGTAGACCTCCGACAGGTGATCGGGCGTCAGTACGTCGACGGGTGCGCCGACGGCTCGGACGCGGCCCTGGTGCAGCAGCACGACCCGGTCCGCCACGGTGGCGGCGTGGTTCAGGTCGTGGAGAACGACGCCGAGCGCCGTCCCGTGGTGGTCCGCGAGGTCGCGGACCAGATCAAGGGTCTCGACCTGGTAGCGCAGGTCGAGGTGGTTGGTCGGCTCGTCGAGCAGGAGCACCCCGGTGTCCTGGGCGAGGCAGGAGGCCAGCCAGACCCGCTGCAGCTCACCGCCCGAGAGCTGGTCGACCGATCGTTCGGCCATCGTCGCCACGCCGGTGACGCTCATCGCGTGGTCGATCGCCGCGCGGTCGGCGTCGGACAGGCCGGCGAACCGGCTCCGGTGCGGGTGCCGGCCGAACGCGACGACGTCGCGCACCGACACACCGGACGGGTGCGGACGCGACTGCGAGAGCAGGGTGACCCGGCGCGCGAACTCCTTGGCGTTGAGCGGCGCCGCGTCGTCGGCACCGACCGTGACCCGACCGGAGGCGACCGGCTGGAGCCGGGCGAGCGACCGCAGCACGGTCGACTTGCCGCTGCCGTTGGGGCCGATGAGCGCGGTCACGGCACCGGCCTGGAGCCGCACCGAGACGCCGTGCACGACGGTCGTCCGCTGGTAGCCGAGGACGAGGTCGTGCCCGGCCAGGGCGCCAGCGTCCATCACAGCCATGTTCACAGCGAGTGAGCCTAACCTAAGTTAGGCAAGGCTTCCCTGTGGGGTGGGTCACTTCGTTGGTCGAGGAAGTCGCGCAGCGACTGTCTCGAGACCTACGACGACTTGCGGACCGCCCACTCCCGGATCCGGTCGATCCGCGCCCGCAGCTGCTCGGCGTTGGCGATCGCCGCGGCCGGACCGCCGCACTCCTTGCGGAGCGCGGCATGGGTGATCGCGTGCGGCTGGCCGGTCCGGTGGTTCCACGCCGAGACCAGGCCGTTGAGCTCACGCCGCATGACGGCCAGCTGCTCATGGGTCGCGACCTGCTCGACCGTGTCGGGCGCGGCAGCCGCAGCGGGCTTGCGGGGCTTCGACCGGCTGGCCTGGCGCTGCTGCAGGAGCTCCTTCATCTGGGACGGCTCGAGCAGGCCGGGGATGCCGAGGAAGTCCATCTCCTCGTCCGACCCGACGTGCACCTCGCCCTCGTGCCCGAACGCGGCGCCGTCGTACAAGGCGTGGTCGAAGCGGGCCTGGGAACCGAGCGCCTCGAACGGCACCGACTGCTCGTCCGCAGACGCCGCCTCCCCCGCCTGGGCGCGGGCCAGCAGGTCGTCCTCCGCAGCGAAGATGTCGCCCTCGTCGGTGATCTTCCGGCCGAGCACGTGGTCGCGCTCGACCTCGAGCTCCGCCGCGAACCCGAGCAGCCTGGGCACCGACGGCAGGAAGACCGACGCGATCTCGCCACGGGTGCGGGCGCGCACGAAGCGGCCGACAGCCTGGGCGAAGAAGAGCGGCGTGGCGGTGGTCGTCGCGTAGACGCCGACGGCGAGCCGGGGCACGTCGACACCCTCCGACACCATCCGTACGGCGACCAGCCAGCGGCTGTCGTTCGCGCTGAACTCCGAGATCCGCCTGGACGCGGCCTTCTCGTCCGAGAGCACGATCGTCGCGGACTCCCCCGAGATCGCCTTGAGCAGCTTCGCGTAGGCGCGGGCCGAGTCCTGGTCGGTCGCGATGACCAGACCCCCGGCATCCGGCACGTGGCGTCGTACCTCTGACAACCGCTTGTCGGCGGCCTGGAGCACGGACGGCATCCACGAGCCCTCGGGATCGAGCGCGGTGCGCAGCGCCTGCGCCGTCAGGTCCTTCGTCAGCGGTTCGCCGAGGCTCGCCGCGACCTCGTCGCCCGCGCGGGTGCGCCACTGCATCTCGCCGGAGTAGGCGAGGAAGAGCACCGGCCGCACCACGTGGTCGGCGAGCGCCTGCGCGTAGCCGTAGGTGTAGTCCGCGACGGACCGGGGGACGCCGTCCGGCCCGGGCGCGTAGGTGACGAACGGGATCGGGTTGACGTCGGAGCGGAACGGCGTGCCGGTCAGCGCCAGCCGTCGCGCCGCCGGCTCGAACGCCTCGCGCACCCCCTCGCCCCAGCTGAGCGCGTCACCGGCGTGGTGGATCTCGTCGAGGATGACGAGGGTCTTGAAGCGCTCGGTGCGGATCCGCAGCGCGAGCGGGTTGACCCCGACGCCGGCGTACGTCACGGCGACGCCGACGTAGTCGCTGCTGATCTTGCCCTTGCCTGCGGAGTACGTCGGATCGATCGGCAGTCCGGCCTTGGCGGCCGCCTCGGCCCACTGCATCTTCAGGTGCTCGGTCGGCGCGACGATGATCAGCCGGTCGACCATGCGGCGACCCAGCAGCTCCGCGGCCACCGAGAGGGCGAAGGTCGTCTTGCCGGCCCCGGGCGTCGCGACCGCGAGGTAGTCACGCGGCGTGCGGTCGAGGTAGTCGCGCATGGCTGCTGCCTGCCACGCGCGGAGCGAGGGCGCCGTACCCCAGGCCGCCCGCTCCGGCCAGGCCGGACCGAGGGACGTCAGAGGGGCGGCGGATTCGCCGCCCGTCACTCGCCGGAGCCCGAGCCCGGGTCGGACGGGCCGTCGGAGAGACCCTCGAAGATCTCCTTGCACTCCGGGCAGACCGGGAACTTCTCCGGCGCGCGGCTCGGCACCCAGACCTTGCCGCAGAGTGCCACCACCGGCGTCCCCATCACGGTCGCCTCGGTGAGCTTGTGCTTGTCGACGTAGTGCGAGAAGCGCTCGTGGTCACCCTCGTCGGTCGGGACGGTACGGCGGTCCTCACGGACGTCCGTTTCTGTCGAGAAGCCGATCGTGGTCACGAGTCCCACTCTAGTTCAGAGATCAGTTGAGCTCGGGGTCGGCAGGCCGGGTGGCGTGCAGTGCGAGATCTCCCGGCTGACGACGCATCACGTCGCGCCAGAGGTCGCGGGTGTCGAGCCGGAAGACGTCGTCGGCGCGGCCGGGTACGGCGTACCAGCTGCCCTCCTCGATCTCCCCCTGGAGCTGTCCGGCGCCCCAGCCGGCGTAGCCGGCGAAGATCCGCAGCCTCTCCACGGTGCCGACGACCAGCTCCGTCGGCGTGTCGAGGTCGAGCAGCCCCAGCCGGTCCGTGACCGACCGGAACCCGACGGCGTCCTCACCGCCCGGGGCGGCCAGCGCGACTGCCAGGGCTCCGTCGGTCGACACCGGGCCACCCTGGAACAGCACCTCCGGCTCGTCGACGACGTCGCCCCACTCCCCCAGCACCTCGGAGACGGGCAGGGCGCTGGGCCGGTTCAGGACCACGCCGAGCGCGCCCTCGGCGTTGACGTCGAGCAGGAGGACGACCGAGTCGACGAAGTTCGGGTCGAGCAGGTCGGGGCTGGCCAGCAGGAGCATCCCTGCCTCGAGATCGCCGACCACGTTGTTCACGGACCCATCATCCCCGATCCGGAACAGGCAACAGCCCCGGGACGACACGGGAGGGAGGGAGGTGTCGTTCCCGGGGCCGTTGCTGGGAAGACCCGGCGCTGGGAGGAGCGCCGGGTGTGTCAGGCGGCGACGATCGCGCGCAGGCGCTCCATGAAAGGGAGCCGCGGCGCGTCGTCCTCGACGCGGTCGATCGCGGGGATTCCGGGCACGGTGGTCCGGGCGCGCTCCTCGATGGCGGCGCCGACCTGCTGGCCCTCCTCCTTCCCGACACCGGCAAGCCCGGCCATCGCTGCGAGGTAGTGGTGCTCCTTCGACGTGGACCGCACCACGGCCTGGGCCATGGCGTCGTCGGTCGGGTGAGCGCGGTAGTGGTCGAGAATCATGCGCACGCCGGGAAGCTGCTCGGCGGTGCGGGCCCAACCGGCGGTGACCGCGGACTCGAGGTCCATCGGCTGCACGGAGAGCTCGCTCTCGATGTGGCCCGCGAGGCGCGTGCGCCACTTCAGCTGCAGGGCACCGAGGAGGTCCAGTTCGTCGTGGAACCGCTCGGCAACACCGGGAACGTCCATCGGGAGGATTCCGTCCCGACGGACCGCCGCGGTGGCGATCACGGAGCGAAGGGTCTCGCCCCGGTTGTGAAAGGCCGTCCAGGTCATGGTCAGCTCCTTAACTGGTGTGAACGGCAGCCAGTCCCCCCGATGGAACAGACCTGCGTCGGCGTGGTGCGCGTTCGGAATCGGTTCCGGACCACCGACATACCGTTGGTACGTACTGACAGTATGCGTCCGAATTCGAGTACGCCAAACACCCACACGCGTGATCCCCAACACCTGAAATTCGGCGAATTGCCCGTAGGTGCGGGGTTCCCGCAATTCGTGTGGCGCGCGCCACTGATGCCCGTCACAGCCCTGAGGATTCGGAGTGACGCACGACATATGCTGGCCCCCGTGGCCAAGGCTTCAGTGTCGAAACTGGTCCCCAAGGTGCCGAAGGTGCCCAATGTCCCGGGGGCGACGCGCAGGGCGGCGTACTCCGCCTCGACGAAGCGCGCGCTGATCGACGTCGCCGAGGAGCGCTTCACCGCCGCCGGCTACGCCGCGGCGTCGCTCGATGCGATCGTCGCCGGCGCGCGGGTGACGAAGGGGGCGCTGTACCACCACTTCTCCGGCAAGCAGGCGCTCTTCGAGGCGGTCTTCGAGCGCGTCGAGGACGATGCTTCGAAGCGGATCCAGAAGGCGCTCAAGGGGCAGAAGGACCCCTGGGTGAAGGCGCTGGCCGGCCTGCGGGCGTTCCTCGCAGTCGTGCAGGAGCCCGGCTACCGCCGGATCGTGATCCAGGAGGGCCCGGCCGTGCT
Source organism: Nocardioides immobilis (assembly GCF_003515065.1). Classification (GTDB taxonomy): domain Bacteria; phylum Actinomycetota; class Actinomycetes; order Propionibacteriales; family Nocardioidaceae; genus Nocardioides; species Nocardioides immobilis. Next base: position 167,079 of record NZ_QXGH01000012.1, on the reverse strand, counting down.
CGGCTACGAGCGCTACCGCGAGCAGGAGGAGCGCTCGACCTTCGCCAACGTGCTCGACATCGTGCGTTCGGTGCTCGAGGCCGGCGACTGGGAGCTCGACGAGCCGATGCTGCAGACCTATGCCCGGATCTTCTTCGGCGCCATGTCGTCGGCCGGCGAGTCCGTCGCGACCGCCGAGGACACCGAGCAGGCCGCGGAACGGGTGGAGGGCGCGATCGCCTTCCTGCTCTCCGGCGTGCAGCTGATGGTCGAGTCCGGGGTCGAGATGCCGACCGCACTTGCCGCCGTACCCACGTCAGGTGGCAGCAGGACCAGCGACGACTGAGGAGTCTCCAAGCTGCTGGCGCGAGTCAGAGCCTCATGTGGGCTGGAAAGCCCGTCCACCGGAGCTCGGCGGGCAGGTGCGACATGTCGTTGAACACCACTACGGTCGGAGGCCGGTCCGTGAAATACCGAAGCACCGTCAGAGCGGCGTGGCCGTTGTCGAGCCCCAGCCAACGCCACGGCGGAGCAGCGCACGCATGGCGAACCAGCCACCCGATGGTGAAAGCGTGAGTCACGACGAGATGGTGGCTGTCGTTATCGACCTGCCCCGTCGCAGTCAGCAGCCGGATGGCTTCGGCCGCGAACTCCGCTCCCCGTGCCGCCTCCTCCGACGAAACGCCAGCCAGGAATGCCATCACACCGGCGCGGTGCTCTGGGTCGACCTCGCCCGGAGATGGCACGTGCGGGACGTAGTCCCCGGCAGCCTCGAGCTCGGTAACCGGCACCTGACTGCCGAGTTGCCGTGAGATGAGTCGTGCGGTTTCCGTCGCCCTCGTCGACGGGCCGTGCTGAACCGATGCGAAGGGCACACTCGACAGGCGTCGCCCAAGCAGCACGGCCTGCTGAACACCTCGCTCGGTCAGCCTGCCGTCGTCGTCCGGCTCAGCGTGGCGCGTGAGATAGAGGTGTCGCACTGACATGCCCGGCATTCCACCACGAGCCATTGACGGCCGACAGGAGGCTCGAAGCCAAGGAAGATCTCTTCCGGAGGTTGTTATTCGAACAGATGTTCGATAGGATGAGCGCATGCAATCCACCCCAGCCGCTGACGGCGGCCACCGCCGTCCAGGCTGCCGCGGCGCTCGCCGACGTGGACTGGGATGGCCTGGATGGTCCGGACGCGTTGGCGACCGTCGTTGAGCTGGGCCGGTTGAAGGCGGTCGTGGACGGCGCCCTGGTCGCGGTCGCCGAGCGGCTGGAGGAGACCGGTGCCGCGGACGCGGCGGGGTGGGCCTCGACCAAGGACCTGCTGACCCATGTGCTGGGTGGTCGCAAGGGTGCCGGGGCTGGGTTCGTCCGGGTCGCTGAGCGGACCACCGACCTGCCCGCGGTCCGGGCCGCGTTGGCGGCGGGGGAGATCTCGTTGGCGCAGGCCGGGGTGATCACCGGCCGGGTCACCACCCTGCCCCGGGACCCCGAGCTGCGCACCCAGGCCGCCGACAAGCTGCTCGGCCTGGTGGCCGAGCACGGCTATGACGCCACCGACCTGGACCGGTCCTTCCCCGCCGTGGTCCGTAACCTGGACCCCGACGGGTCGCTGTTGGGCGCCGAGGGGGACAAGGAGAAGACCGAACGCGGCGCCCACGGCGCCCGGCACCTGTCCTTCACCACCGACACCCTGGGCGGGGTGCGGATCAAGGGCTACGGCACCGTGGAGGAGGCCGAGCTGATCAAGACCGTCCTGATGCCGCTGGCCGCACCGGTGACCACCGTTCCCGGTGCCTGCGGCGGCGACCCGGCCCACCCGTCCAGCCGCGACGAGACCGGGCGTCGGGTCGGGCACGGCTGCCCCGACCCGGTCTGTGCCCACGACGGCAAGGACCCCCGCGACCACGGGGTGCGGATGTGGGACGCCCTGATCGAGGCCTGCACCCGCCTCCAAGCCACCGACTCCCTGCCGCACGCCCACGGCACCACCGCCCGGATCACCGTCACCACCACCTACGACGACCTCCGCCAACGCCTCGACGACCAGGCCGACGACCAGGCCGACGACCAGGCAGACGACCAGGCAGACCAGGCCGACGAGCCCGACCAGCCCGACCAGCCGCAGCCCGAACGCAGGAGCACGGGCACCGGGCTACTCCCGTCGGGGGACACCCTGTCCGCGACCGCGGTCCGCCGGCTCGCGTGCGACGCGGAGATCATCCCCGGCGTCCTCGGCGCCGAGGGCCAGATCCTCGACCTCGGCCGCGCCACCCGCCTGGTCACCACCGCCCTCTGGCTCGCCCTCATCCTGCGCGACCAGCACTGCGCCTTCCCCGGCTGCACCCGCCTGCCCATCGCCTGCGACGCCCACCACATCATCCACTGGGCCGACGGCGGACCCACCAGCCTGCACAACCTGGTCCTGCTCTGCCGCAAACACCACACCCTCACCCACCAAACCCCCTGGCAGGTCCACCTCGACCCCAACACCCACCGACCCGTGTGGATCCGCCCACCACCCGTCGACGACCGCGACCGCTTCACCTACCACCCACCAACCCGACCACCACCCCTCGTCGCCTGAGCCGGCGGATGCCGTCGCCGTACCTATCTGGGCACGGCGGCGAAGACGAGCGCATCGGACGGTTGCCCGTCCGCGGTGGTGAAGAAGTTCCGAAGACGCCCCTCGTGCTGGAATCCAGCACGCAGGAGCACGCGCTGTGACGCGAGATTGGTCGGTTCGACCCAGGCCTCCAGACGCTGGAGCCCGAGAGCTTCGAACGACCACGGCATGATCAGGCGGCCCCCCACTGTCGCCGCGCCGCGTCCGCGAGCCGCCGGGACGACCCAGTAGCCCAGCCCTCCGACGCGGGGCTGCGGTCTCAGGCTGACGACGACGAGGCCGACGGCGCGGTCATCGGACAGGTCGACGATCGCCTGGGACACCCCGACGCCGTCGGTGGCGCGACCCATCTGGCGATGGAGGAAGGCGATGCCCTCCTCCGGCGTGAAGGTCGCGGGCACGGTCGTTCCCCGTGGGATCTCAGGATCCTCGCTGGCCTGCCGGACGCAGTCCAGATCGGCCTCGGCCCACGGCCGCACCCCGAACCGTCCGTCGCTCAAGGGCGTCGACGGGTACGGCAAGGGGGCGCCAGGCACGCATCGAATCGTGCCACCGGACGGTGCCCGCCTCGGGCACCGTCCTGGTGAGCCGTCCTACTTCCCGAAGGTGACCGAGCCACCCTTGTCGTCGATCGGGACCAGCTCGATCCAGACCCGCCCGGCGGGCACGGTGAGCTCACCGTCCTTGGTCTTCAGCTCCACGGCCGAGCCGAGCTCGTCCTTGCTCCACGTTCCCTCGACGACCTTGCCGCCGTGGAAGAGCAGGGCCTTGCCGTCGCCCTCGAAGATCGTCTCCGGGACCGGGTTGCCGGCCGGGTCGGTGTAGCCGGCGTCGCCGACGTCGACCCGCAGCACCAGCACGCTGTCGGCCGGGAACTCGTCGCCATCAGCGGCGTGGCTGTTCTGGTTGACGTAGGAGCCGTTCTGGAAGGTCCAGTTCGTGGCGTGCGAGCCGAAGTCCGCCGTCAGCGTGTTGGCCGCCTTGCCGTCCGGCAGGTCGCCCTCGGCGCCCCACGGCAGGTAGTCGACCGGCCGGGCGGTCTCGTCGTCCTCGGAAGCGTTGGCGACCTTCTTCATGTCGGTGAAGAGGTTGTACGGCGCACTCCGGCTGCTCTCGCGGTAGAAGCCCGGGCTGCCTTCGTTGTAGATCTTGATGCCCGCGTCCACGACCCGCTCGACGGTCTGGGCGGCACCGCCGCTGGTGACCATCGCGCCGTCGACCGGCGAGACGATGCCGATGTCGCTGGAGCGCATCGACCGCACCGGACCGACGTCGCCGGGGATGTCGGAGTAGTAGAAGGCCGCGAGCCGGGTGATGCCACCCTCGACCAGCTCCTCGACGACCAGATCGGCGTGCGACAGCCCCTGCTGCGGCGAGCTCGCCTCGGTGTTGTCCAGCTTGAGGACCAGCACCGGGTGGTCCTGCTCGGCCGAGTCGCCGCCCTCCACCGGGAGGCCGGTGAGCGGCCACGTCGCCGGGTCGCCCTCGCTGCTGGCGATCGACTTCGGGTCGTCGGAGGCGTCCTCGTCCTTCTTGTCCTCGCCCCCGCAGGCGGCGAGCCCGAGGCTGAGAGCGGTCAGGGTGGCGGTGATGCGGATGAGCTGGCGCGCGTCGCGCACGACGGACTCCGTTCGTCGGTTGCGGGTGGTCGTCTTCGAAGCTATTGGATCAGGTGCCGAGGCTGATTCCGCCGTCGACGTACAGCGTCTGACCTGTGATGTACGACGCCTCGTCGCTCGCCAGGAAGCACACGGCTGCCGCGATGTCCTCCGGGAAGCCGACGCGGCGGACCGGGTTGGCCTCGGCGTTGAGCCGGCGGAACTCGTCGACGTCCAGCTTGAGCCGCGCGGCGGTGGCGTCGGTCATCTCCGTGGCGATGAAGCCCGGCGCGACCGCGTTGGTGTTGATGCCGAACGGGCCGAGCTCGATGCCGAGGGTCCGGGTGAGGCCCTGGACGCCCATCTTGGCTGCCGAGTAGTTGGCCTGGCCGCGGTTGCCGAGCGCGGAGATGCTCGAGATGTTCACGATCTTGCCGTACTTCTGCTCGACGAAGTGCTTCTGAGCAGCCTTGGTCATCAGGAACGCGCCCTTGAGGTGCACGCCCATGACCAGGTCCCAGTCCTCCTCGCTCATCTTGAAGAGCAGGTTGTCGCGGGTGATGCCCGCGTTGTTGACCAGGATGTGGATGCCGCCGAGATCGGCGACGACCCGCTCGATCGCGGCGTCGACCGATGCGGAGTCGGACACGTTGGCACCGACACCGATCGCCTTCGCGCCCTCGGCGACGGGCAGCTTGGCGGCCGCCTCGCTCGCTGCGGCCTCGTCGAGGTCGACGATCGCGACCGACGCGCCCTCCTCGGCGAACCGGGAGGCAGTGCCGAACCCGATCCCGCGTGCTGCTCCGGTGATGACGGCGACTCGCCCGTCGAAACGACCCATGGCTGTTCCTCGCTGTTCGTCTTATCGCGTTGGCGACTCGACACCTTACGACCCGGCTGACTCAGCCGGATCCCAGGGTCCGGCGCAGCCGGTCGGCGTACGACGCGGCTTCGCCGGCGGCGTACTTCGTGCGCGGCCAGAAGAAGCCACGCAGCCCGTCGCCCTTGGTGCGGGGCACGACGTGGCAGTGCAGGTGCGGCACCGACTGGCTGACCACGTTGTTCACCGCCACGAAGCTGCCCTGCGCGCCCAGCCCGTCGACCATCGCGGTCGCGAGCCGCTGAGCGGCCGCCAAGAAGCCGTCCCGCAGGTCCGACGGCAGGTCGGGAAGCGTCACGACGTGCGCCCGAGGCACGAGCAGGACATGTCCCTTGAACACCGGGCGACGGTCGAGGAACGCCATCAGGTCCGGGTCGTCGAGCACGACATCGGCCGGGGTGTCGCCCGCGATGATCTCGCAGAAGACACACCCGGCCATGCGCCGCACCCTAGAAGAACGTCAGGACAGCAGCGTCACGAGATCCAGGCGTCGCGCGTGGCCACCGCGAGGTCGGGGTGGTCGCTGAACAGCGCGTCCACGCCGGCGTCGAGGAAGGCGGTGATCTCGGCAGCCAGGTCGCCTACGCGTTCGGGTCGGCGCCGACCCGGAAGTTCGTCGCCATGAACTGGTTCTCCGCGCGGAGCGTCCAGATCACGACCGGCAGTCCCGCCCGGTGGGCCAGGCCGACCACGTTGCTCGGCTCGCCCGTGGCACCGGTGGCGGGGTCGCGCGGCAGGATCCAGTTCTTGTTCGGCGAGAGCCAGTCGGCGTAGCTCGCGATCGCCCTGATTCCCTTCTTCGTCAGCATGCTGGCGTAGGTCACACCCTGGGCCTTGAGGTCGTACGGGCCGCCGGCGCCGTCGAGGAGCTGCACGATCGGCGCGTCCGTGAGCCCGTTCAGCTCCTTGAGGTTGCTCACCTCGAACGACTGGATCGCCACCGCCGACCGCTCCTTGTCGAGGCCGAACCGGTCGAGCGTGTCGACCAGCGGCTCCTCCATCGAGAGCCCGAGGGAGTCGAAGTACGTCGAGTGCTTGATCTCGGGCGCGACGCCGATGGTGCGCCCGGTCTCCGCCTCGAGCTGGTCGACGAGCGTGAGCACCTCCTCGAGCGTCGGGACCTCGAAGAGTCCGTCGTACGCGGTGTTGTCCGGCCGCACCTGCGGCAGCCGCTCCTTCGCGCGGAGGGTCTTGAGCTCGGCGAGGGTGAAGTCCTCCGTGAACCAGCCGGTCACCTGGTTGCCGTCGATGGTCTTGGTCGTACGGCGGTCGGCGAACTCGGGATGGTCGGCGACGTCGGTCGTACCGCTGATCTCGTTCTCGTGGCGGGCGACGAGGGCGCCGTCGCTGGTGGAGACCAGGTCGGGCTCGATGTAGTCGGCACCCTGCTCGATGGCAAGCCGGTACGACGCCAGCGTGTGCTCGGGGCGGTAGCCGGACGCGCCGCGGTGGGCGAACACGAGCGGCTCGTCGAGCTGGACGACGTGCCCGCCGAGCCGGTCGGGGCTCGCGCTTTCGAGCGGAGCCGCGTTGGCCGCGCTCACGACGGGCGCGAGTGCCAGCGCGGTGAAGGCGGAGGCGGCCACGAGGGCGCGCCGGGGCGAGAGATGGAGCCGGGATGTCATGGCGTCACCCGACCAGCCGGAGGTGGCGGCCGGCTGAGCGCACGGTGAACGGCCGCTGCCCGTCGCCACGTACGTTGGTGACATGCGTGTCGTGATCGTCGGAGGCCATGGCCAGATTGCCCGTCTGCTGCACCCCCTCCTCGTGAAGGCCGGTCACGAGCCGGTCGCGCTGGTGCGCAACGAGAGCCATCGCACCGAGCTCGAGGCGGCCGGTGCGGAGGTGCGGCTCCTGGACATCGAGCAGGAGGGCGCCGACGCGTTCGCCCGGGCGTTCGCCGGGTGCGACGCGGTCGTCTTCGCCGCGGGCGGCGGGCCGGACGGCAACATCGAGCGCAAGCGGACCGTCGACCTCGAGGGTTCGCTGAAGTCGGCAGAGGCGGCCCGGCTCGCCGGGATCCAGCGGTTCGTGCAGGTGTCGGCCATCGACGTCGACAACCCGGTGGCTCCCGACACGGGCGAGGTCTGGCGGGCGTACGTCGAGGCCAAGCGCGACGCCGATGCGGCGCTGCGCGCGACCGACCTCGACTGGACGATCATCCGGCCCGGGCGCCTCACCGACGAGCCGGCGACCGGACGGGTCGGCCTCGGCCCCGATGTCGCACGCGCGTCGGTCCCGCGCGCCGACGTCGCCGCCGTGCTGGCGGCCGTGCTGGACCGACCGGCGACGATCGGCCACCAGTGGAACCTGGTGTCGGGCGACCTCGGCATCGCCGAGGCGGTCGACCGGGCCGCAGCCGACTGATCAGGCGCGCTTCAACGACTCCGCCGACGCCAGGCCGATCCCAGCGATCGTCCGCACCAGCGCCGCCTCGTCGAGATCGAGGTCGCCGGCGAGCCAGCGCGCCATCACCTCGGTCGTGCCGGAGACGATTAGCAGCGCGACGACCCGGGCCCGCGGATCGGTGGGCTCGACCTCGAGGGCGTAGCCGAGGATGAGCTCGGCGAACTCGTCGTACGCCGCATTCCGCCGCTGCTCCAGTGCCGGATCGCGCGACGACTCGACGTACAAGCGTGCGGCGCGCTGGTCGGCCGAGACCGCGCGGACCAGTGCTGCGACCGTCCGGGTCAGCCGCTCCCCCGTCGTGGCCGCCGGCCCCGACAGAGCCGGCGTCACGGCGGCTCGAGCGGCGTCGAAGAATGCGTCGAGAGCGGCGACGAGGACCGTCTCCCGATCGGCGAAGCTCTCGTAGAAGTAGCGCTTGGACAGGCCGGCCCGCGCACACACCGCTTCCGCAGTGACGCCAGCGACGCCCGCTTCGGCGACGACGTCGAGGCACGCCTCGAGCAGCTGGGTACGGCGCAGCGCGCGCCGCTGGTCGGCGCTGACCCCACGGTAGGGACGGACGGAATCTGCCACGGCAGACATCTTGATACGGACCCGTTCCTGATTCATGCTCTGAAACAGGAACGCTGCCGTTCTTACTTTGTCCCGGAGGTGTCCCGTGGGTTGCTGTCTCGCTCTCGCCTACCTGGTCGCGCTGGTGCGCCGGACCTGGTTCACCGTGGTGCCGGGGGCGCACCCGACGACCGCCGCCTTCGCTCCCCCGGCCCGCCGGCCGGCGCCGGGCGGACCGGCGCTGGCCCTCGGCCTCCCGACCGCGCGCCTCACCTCGACCAGGCGGCCCGCGGCCCGGGCGCTGGTCGGCGGTGGACTCGCCTGGTTCGCGCTCGGCGTGGTCGGCATGCACGTCTTCGGATGGTTCGCCTGGGCCGAAGGATCCCTGCTCAGCGACACCGCGTTCCACGCGTCCGGGCTCTGGGTCGCGGCCACCGGATTCGCGCTCCTGGCGGTGCGGGCATGACCATTCCGGCGACCGACGAACGGGTCCAGCTGCTCCTCCCGAGCCCCACGCGCGCCGTACCGCCGACGACCGCGCGTCGCCAGCGCCGCGCGATCCTGACGTACAGCGCGCTCTGGGCGTTAGGTGCCCTCCCCGGCCTGCTCGATCTCGGGACGGCCTGGACGGCGACCGGCCTCGGGCTGGTCCTGCCCGGTGGCGGTCTCGCGTACGGCGGACACCCCGTGCTCGCGCTCCTGGCCGTCGCGGCGGTGGTGCTGTCGGTCTTCACCTGGTGGGCGACAGGACCGACCGTGCTCCCGCCCCTGATGTGGCTCGGATCGGCCGTCCTCGGCGGTCTGGTCGCCGACCCCGGCGCGACCGCGACCCAGGTCGTCGTCCTCAGCCTCGGCCCGGCGCTCATCGTGACGGCGGTCGGGGTGCACCGGCTGCGGCACGTGCGTCAGGCGCGCACCGGCGCCCGTCTCAACGAACGGCTGCGCGACGTCGAGTTCGTCATCACCGGGCCGCCCGGGCTCGACGTACGCGTGCCGGTCACCGAGCACTCGGCGCAGGATCTCGCCCACCTCCGCTACGCCCTCGACCTGGCGCTCCAGCCGATCGACTCGTTCGTGGGCTTCACCAAGATCGACCAGTTCCGCGAGGCGGCGACCCGTTACCAGCTCAACGCGCTCGGCTACTCCCTGTCGATGGCCCAGTTCACCCGGACCCCCGCTTTCACCGGCTACCTGGCCGAGGGCCAGCGCAACGCCATCGAGAAGATGCTCGACCGACGGATCTGGGGCTACTGGGCCGTCGAGAACGCCTGGGGCAACCTCGACCTCGACCGCGACCCGGTCGACAACAGCGAGAACATCATGCTGACCGGCTTCCACGGACTGATGGTCGGGATGTACGAGACCCTCAACGACGACCGCTTCTCCCGCCCCGGCGCGCTCACCTACCGCTGGAACGACGACGTCGGCTACGTCAACGACTACGGCAGTCTCGCGGCGTCGATCCACCGCAACGTGCAGCGGTCGCCGTACGCCCTGTTCCCGTGCGAGCCCAACTGGATCTACACGGTCTGCAACACGTTCGGGATGAACACGATGGTCAGCCACGACCGGCTGCACGGCACCGGCTACTTCCCTGCGGTCGAGGCACGACTCCGCGACTCCTACGAGACCGAGTTCCTGCGGCCGGACGGGCGGATCATCGGCGTCCGCAGCAGCCACCTCGGACTGTCGTGGAACCTCTGGGCCGGGCCCTCGATCCAGCTCACCACGTCGTACTGGATGCACGCCGCGCTGCCCGACATCGCGCAACGGACCTGGTGGCTGCTGCGCGAGCAGGAGCTGCGCACCGAGGGCGACACCGTCGCCACGCGACCCGGCGTCTCCGCGCGGCTCGACCCCGGCAACTACCAGCTCGGCACCGACACCTACAGCCAGGTCGTCACCCTGATGGCGGGCCGGGAGGTCGGCGACGAGGACCTCGCCGCCCAGGTCCAGCGCGGGCTCGACGAGCGCGAGGAGGTCACCGAGGCCGACGGGGCCTGGCGTTACGCGAACGCCTCGGGACTGGCCAACCTCTACGCGAACCTCGGTCGGTTCGGGCGGCGCAGCGGTCTGCGCGACCTGGTCACCTTCGGGACACCAGAGGCATGGCGTCGGGGCCCGGTCCTCGCCGAGGTCGCGTACCCCGACGTCCTGGTGGCCAAGGCCGTCACCGACGGCGTCGCCCTGGACCTGGTGCTGCGACCGGGCGCCGGGCCGGTGCGCACCGTCCTGCTCGTCGAGCGGCTGGTGCCGGGCCGTGAGTACGCCGTCACTGGCGCGGCGCAGTCGACGTACGTCGCGGACGCCGACGGCACCGCCGCCATCGAGATCGACCTCGGAGGTCGCCAGGAGGTTCGCATCGCCCCTCGCTGACCCGATTCGTCGGTCAGGACTCCTCGAGCGGCTCGATCGAGCCGACCCGCAGCACCCGCACCTCGAGCTCCTCGATCACGAGCTTCTTGATCCGGCCCTCACCGAGCGCCAGCTTCCCGATCGCGACGGCGCCGATGGCGACGGCCCCGATCGCCAGTGCGCCCAGCGCCGCGGCACCGACCGCACTGGCGCCGTACGCCGACGCGCCCATCGCGAGGCTGCCCCTCACCTTGGGCATCAGGTCGAGAGTCGGCTCCATAGCCCGATGGTCGCAGAAAAGACATCGGCGGTGCCGCAAGGCACCGCCGATGTCTTCACGTGGAGCTGGCGGGAATCGAACCCGCGTCCTCGAGCGTCGAACCAGGTCTTCTCCGGGTGCAGTCAGCGATGTCGTTTTTTCTGCCCCGGCGCTCGCACTGACACGTCGCCGACAGGCCTATTCGGGATTGAGTCCCGGCCGACCCTCCCGACGGAGGTCTGGCCAGCAAGTCTCCTAGTCGACGCCAGGATCAGGGACGGAGACGGATGCCCTGTCTGACGCTTCGATCACCGCTCAGGCGGCGAGAGCGAAGGACTGCTTGTTGTCGGCAGTTATTAGTTTCCAGCGATCGTTTACGAGATGACGCTGGCTCCTCGACCCGCTTCCCCTGGAACAAACGTCCCAAGTCGAAACCGATCAGCCCCTCTTGAGTTGTGATTCCATCTTACGGACCCAACCGCCAGAACGCGCATTCGATTCCAGCAGGCGCGCGGCGTTGCCCCAGCAGACCGCCGTGACCCTGCTCGACCTCGGCGTCAGTCCCGCATCCCCTTCAGGCGCCGGCCGAGCTCCACCTGCTTCTCGCGGTCGAACTCGCGCTCGGAGAGGGCCTGCCGCTTGTCCCACGACTTCTTGCCCTTGGCCACGCCGATCTCGACCTTGGCCCGGCCCTTCACGAAGTAGAGGGACAGCGGGATGACGGTGAGACCCTTCTCGCTGACCTTGCGCTCGATCTTGTCGATCTCGGCGCGGTTGAGCAGCAGCTTGCGCTTGCGCCGGGCGGCGTGGTTGGTCCAGGAGCCCTGGGAGTACTCGGGGATGTGCACACCGTGCAGCCAGGCCTCGCCGCCGTCGATGTCGATGAAGCCGTCGGTGAGGTTCGCGCGGCCGAGCCGCAGCGACTTCACCTCGGTGCCCTGCAGGACCAGGCCGGCCTCGAAGACGTCGTCGATGTGGTAGTCGTGGCGCGCCTTCTTGTTGGACGCGACGAGCTTGCGGGGCTCACCCGCGTCCTTAGGGGACTTTCCCTGCTTGGCCATCCCGCCATTCTCCCAGGCGGGGTCAACGGCGTTTCGGGTGGCTTACAGGTAGTTCATCGGGTCGACCGGGCTGCCGTTGCGCAGCACCGTGAAGTGCAGGTGGCAGCCGGTGGACCAGCCGGTGGAGCCGACGTACCCGACGACGTCGCCACGGCCGACGCGCGCGCCCTCGGAGACGTTGTAGCTGGACAGGTGGTTGTAGACCAGCGTCAGGTTCGCGCCGTTGACCGAGCCCACCGACAGGTAGAGCCGGTTGCCGTAGACCTGGTCGTAGTAGGTGTTGATGACGGTGCCCGACTCCCCCGCCCACAGCGCGGCGCCGCAGCCGGCACCGAAGTCGGTGCCGTCGTGAAGGCCCCAGTAGCCGTAGATCGGGTGCGTCCGCCAGCCGAACGGCGACGTCACCGGCCCGGCGACCGGCATCTGGAGGAGGCCGTCGGTGGAGCCGTTGTACGACGGCCCGGGGTTGTCGTTCGTGAGGGCCAGGATCTGGCGGCGGATCCGCGCCTCGCGGTTCTTGAGCCGCTCGAGCGCGGCGCGGTCGTGCTGACGAGCGCGTACGGCGGCCCGGCGGGCGTGCCGCGACCGGACGACCAGGCGCGCCACCTGCGCGCGGGTGTCATGGGCGTCGGCGAAGAGGCCACGGATGGTGAGCAGGTTCTGCCGCGCCGCCTCCTTCTGCCGGGCGACGGCGTCGCGCGCGCCACGGACCTCGTCCTTCCAGTCCGCGAGCTCTTCCTCAGCGGCCTGGTAGTCGGCGAGCGCCTGGTCCTCGCGGCCGAGGATCATCGTGCCGGCGGTCTGGGCGATCTGGAGCTCCTGGATCGACCCGGACGAGGTGATCGCGTCCATCACCGCAAGATCGGCGTTGCCCTGGGTCTCCATCCCGAGGACGGTGTTGCGGACCAGCTCGCGCTGCGCGTCGACCTCGGCGCGGGCGGCACGCAGCTCGGCCGCCACCCGGTCCAGCCTGGCCTCGGCACGGACCAGCCGGCGGGCCAGCCAGCGTCGCTCGGCGCGGGCGTCCCACAGGTCGGCGCGCACCCGCTGCAGGTGCTTGCGCGCCCCGTCGAGCCGCGCGTTGGCGCGCTCGAGACGGCGGGTGGTGCTGGCGACCGCACGGCTGGCGTGCTCGAGCTCGTCGTGCGCCCGGTCGATCTGGTTCTCGACCTGCTCCTGCTCGTGGCGCAGCTTCTTCTCGTCGTCGTCGGCGAACGCGTTGGGGACCGCGAAGCTGCCGATGGCGACGGCACCGACCACGAGCGCGGCGACGCGCTGGGACCGGGACGGACGGAGGGGCCTGGGGGCAGGACAGTCGGACGGGGCGCCGGGGAAGGAGCGCACGGGTACAACCTTCTGTTCGGGGAAGTGAACGCGTCGACCGTATCCGCGCCGGGTCAGACTTTGATGTATTTGCGGGTCAGCAGGAGTGTCGGAATGAGCGTCAGCGCCGGGCCGAGGATCAGGATCCCGGGCGGTACCAGCCCGATCAGCGACTGGACGTAGTCGTCCCACCCGATCCACGGCACGAACTCGATCACGTCCGCCAGCCCGTCGAGGATCGCGAACCTCGTGAACGCGGCCAGGGCGCCGGCGGTAAGAGCCACGCCGATCGCAGCGGTGACCAGTGACTCGAGCAGGAACGGGAGCGCGATGTAGAGGGTCGATGCCCCGACCAGGCGCATGATCCCGATCTCGCGCCGACGGGCCATCGCGGCGAGCCGGATCGTGTTCGCGACCAGCAGCAGCGAGGCCAGCAGGAGCAGGCCGGAACCGATCCAGGAGCCGTACTTGAGCGAGTCGATGATCCCGAACACCGGCTCGAGGTCCTCACGCTGGTCCTGGATGACGGAGACTCCCTCGAGCCCCTCCACCGCGCTCTTGACGCCCTCGGCCTCCTTGGGGTCCTTGAGCGTCACCCAGTACTGCGGCGGCCAGTCCTCGACCGTGATGATCGGGTCCGGTCCGTCGAAGTAGGGCTCGTACTGGGGGATGTCCTGCGCCTCCTCGAACCCTTCCTCCTGGGTCTGGTACTCGTAGGACTCGACCTCGGGGTTCTCCTTCAGCGCGTTCTCGATCGCCTTGCGCTGCGGGTCGGTGACGGCGCCGCCGCCGCAGGTGGGGCTGCCGTTCGGGTCGTCGACGACGCAGAGGTTGACGAGGATCTGGAGCTCGTTGCCGAGCGCCTCGGCGGTCTTGTCGGCCTGGCGCTGCAGCAGCATGCCGCAGCCGGCGAGGGTCAGCGACACGAACAGGGTGAGGATCACGGCGACGTGCATCGACAGGTTGCGACGCAGGCCGGAGCGAAGCTCGGTGAAGACGTAGCGGAGCTGCATGTGGGTGGGCTCTCCTGGGTGCAGTCAGGCGGCGGGGGCGGTGCCGTCGGTCGGGGCGGGCGGGCCGGCTAGTGCTGGAAGCCGTAGCTTCCGGCTGCCTCGTCGCGGACGACCTTGCCCTGGTCGAGCTCGACCACCCGCTTGCGGAACTGGTCGACGAGCCCGTGGTCGTGGGTCGCCATCACCACGGTCGTGCCCCGCTTGTTGATGTCCTCGAGCAGGTTCATGATCCCGACCGACGTGGCCGGGTCCAGGTTGCCGGTCGGCTCGTCGGCGATGATGATCATCGGCCGGTTGACGAAGGCGCGGGCGATCGCCACCCGCTGCTGCTCACCGCCGGAGAGCTCGTCGGGCATCCGGGAGCCCTTGTCCTTGAGCCCGACGACCTCGAGGGTCTCGGGCACCACCCGGTTGATCTCGCGACGCGACTTCCCGATGACCTGGAGCGCGAAGGCGACGTTCTCGGTGACGGTCTTGTTGGGGAGCAACCGGAAGTCCTGGAAGACGGTCCCGACCTGGCGGCGCAGCCGGGGCACCTTCCACCCCGCCATCCGGTTGATCTCCTTGCCGGCGACGTAGACCCGCCCGCTGGTGGGGCGCAGCTCACGGAGCACGATCCGGAGCGCGGTCGACTTGCCCGACCCGGACTGTCCGACGAGGTAGACGAACTCGCCTTTGTCGATGTCGACCGTCACCTGGTCGAGCGCCGGCTTGCCGGGACCGGGGTAGTTCTTGGTGACCTTCTCGAAGCGAATCACTGACCAGACGGTACGCCAGGACGGCAACCGGCGATCGGACGCCCGCCTCTCGGAGCGTCGTTGTGACTTAGGAGACTCCCCCGACCGACGTCTATCGTGGGCCGGTGCCGAGGACCCTGCGATGGCTGATGCTCGCCGTCGTGCTGACCACTCTTCCGGTCGCGACGGGCGTCCTCGTGCTGGACGACGAGGCGCCGGCGATGACGCCGCCCGAGCCGCCCGCCTACGCCTCGACGCCCCTGACGGACTACGACACGACCGTCGTCGCACTGAGCCGCGCGCCGTTCTGCGACCGGATCCCCGAGGAGGCGCTGACCGAGGCGCTCGCCGGCGACGTCGGCTGGACGGTGACGGCCTACCGCAACGGCCAGGCGGCACAGATGGCGCCCGGGGTCGACGACGTCGCCCACGAGTACGGCTGCCGGGTCGACGGCGCCGGCCTCGCAGACGGTGAGCTCCGGGCGTGGCTGTTCGTGCCGCCGGTCCCCCGGTCGCGGGCGACCGAGCTGATCGCCGATGCGAGCGGCCGGCCCGGATGCACGCGACCGGCCCAGGCGCCGGCGTACGGCGCTCCCAGCGTCGCGCTCGTCTGCCCGTCCGGTGACCGTCGTTGGGCATCGTTCCGCGGCCTGTTCGGCGACGCCTGGCTCACCTGCAGCCTGGCCGCGCCCACGTCGGTCCCCGAGCAGGACCTGCTCGACCGGGCCGGCCGGTGGTGCGTCGCGGTAGCGAAGGCAGCGGCTGCCTCTTAGGCGGCGAGCAGGGCGGTGAGCGCCCGGCAGCAGTGGGCCACCTCGTCGGCGAGCGGCACCCGCTCGGCGGCCGCGGTGCCGGACCAGAGCAGGGCCCGGTCCTCGACGTACGCCGTCCATCCGTGCACGACCGGGGTGGTGGCCGGTTCCAGCCCGACCGCATCGACGACGCGGTGCGCGACGGTCATCCGGTGCGACTCGACGCCCTCGCCGCCGATCGAGATGGCGTCGCTGCCGAAGACCAGCGCGAGGTAGAACTCCCGGCGCCGGTCGACCTGGGCGTAGAACCGCTCGACGAACTGGCGCAGCGCGAGATCGGCGGCGACGTCCGGATCGGGCGAGATGTTGCGCAGCACCCGTCGCAGCGCGGCGCCGACCACCGCGTCGTAGTAGTCGGTCTTGGTCGGGAAGTAGTGGAACAGCAGGCCCCGGGAGATCCCCGCCTCCGCGGCGACGGCGTCGAGGGAGAGGTCCTGGATCGGCTTCTCGACGAGCATCCGCAGGCCGATGCCGAGCAGCTGTCGCCGCCGTTCGTCCTGGCTGAGCCGGGTGCGCGTGCGAGCCGCGGGCGGTCCCGACTGCGCCGTGTGATCTGCGTCCACGCTATTGAGCATTGCTCAACAGTGTGCCAGGGTCAACCCATGGACTTCGCACCCTCCCCGCGGGCGGCCGAGCTGACGGCGCTGGTCAAGGACTTCATCGAGACCGAGATCGAGCCGGTCGAGGCGGCGTACCACCACGAGATCAAGCGCCGCCGCGACGCCGGGCAGGGCGAGCAGTGGCAGGAGCTCCCAGTCATGGCGGACCTCCGGGCGAAGGCGCGCGAGCGCGGCCTGTGGAACCTCTTCCTCCCGGCCGGCCACGAGGGGCCGTACGCCGAGAAGTACGGCACCCTCGGCGGCGCCGGCCTGTCCAACGTCGAGTACGCGCCGATCGCCGAGCTGACCGGCCGGTCCTTCGTCGCGCCCTACGTCCTCAACTGCAACGCCCCCGACACCGGCAACATGGAGGTGCTGCTCAAGTACGGCTCTCAGGCGCAGAAGGACCAGTGGCTCGACCCGCTGCTCGACGGCCGGATCCGCAGCGCGTTCCTGATGACCGAGCCCGGGGTGGCGTCCAGCGACGCGACCAACATGGAGCTCAGCGCGATCGTCGACGGTGACGAGATCGTGCTCAACGGCCGCAAGTGGTTCTCGACCGGCGTCGGTCACCCCGACTGCGAGATCTTCATCGTCATGGGTCTCACCGACCCCGAGGCCGACCGCCACCACCGGCACTCGATGGTGCTGGTCCCGCGGGACACCCCGGGCGTGAAGGTCGAGCGGATGCTGACGACGATGGGCTACTTCGACGAGCCGCACGGCCACGGCGAGGTCTCGCTGACCGACGTCCGGGTGCCGATCCAGAACTTCGTGTCCGGCCCCGGTGAGGCCTTCGCCATAGCGCAGGGACGGCTCGGCCCCGGCCGCGTCCACCACTGCATGCGGCTGATCGGCCTGGCCGAGAAGGCCCTCGAGCTGGCCTGCCAGCGCGGCACCGACCGGGTCGCCTTCGGCAAGCCGCTGGTCAACCTCGGCGGCAACCGCGAGCGGATCGCGCAGGCCCGGATCGCCATCGAGTCCACCCGCCTGCTCGTGCTCAACGCCGCGTGGAAGCTCGACGTCGGCGGCCCGATGAACGCGATCAGCGAGGTCTCCCAGATCAAGGTCGCCGCTCCGGCGATGGCTCTCGACGTCATCGATTTCGCGATGCAGATCCACGGCGGCGGCGGGCTCACCGACGACTTCCCGCTGGCCGCGGCGTGGACCACCGCCCGGTCGCTGCGGTACGCCGACGGCCCCGACGAGGTGCACCTCGGCCTGATCGCCCGCCTCGAGCTGATGAAGTACGGCGTCTCGCGGTGACCCGCCGGGTCCTGCACCGCAGATCTGGTCGCCGAGCGGTCATGACCGGGATCGACAGAAGAGAATGGTGATCGTGCCCGACCGCACCGCGCGGATCGCCGTACTCACCGAGCGCACGATGCATCCGCTCCACGACCGCCAGCAACGCGGCTTCGCCGCCCGCATCTTCGCAATGACAGAGGAGAGAGCATGAGCAAGGGAACGATCCTGATCACGGGCGCCAGCTCGGGCCTGGGCGAGGAGATGTCGCGCCAGTTCGCCGCCCTCGGCTACGACCTCGCGCTGTGCGCACGCCGCACCGAGCGGCTCGACGCGCTGCGGTCCGAGATCTCCGCGGCGAGCCCCGACGTGACGGTCGCCGTCAAGGCGCTCGACGTCAACGACGACGACGCGGTGTTCTCGGTCTTCAAGGAGTTCGCAGCCGAGCTCGGCACGATCGACCGGGTGATCATCAACGCCGGCCTCGGCAAGGGTGCGCCGCTCGGCACCGGCCGGTACGACGCCAACAAGGCCACCGCGATGACGAACTTCGTCGCTGCCCTCGCGCAGACCGAGGCCGCGATGGAGATCTTCCGCGCCCAGGGCAGCGGCCACCTCGTGATGATCTCGTCGGTCTCCGCGATGCGCGGCATGCGCAAGACGATCACGACGTACGCCGCGACCAAGGCGGGTGTCGCCGCGCTGGCCGAGGGCCTGATCAACGAGAACGTGAAGGCGAAGGGCATCGACGTCTCGATCATCTACCCGGGCTACATCGCGTCGGAGATGAACGAGAAGGTCGCCAACAAGACGAAGTTCATGGTCGACACCGAGACCGGCGTCCGGGCGATGGTCAACGCGATCGAGAAGCGCAAGGAGAAGGCGCTCGTCCCGGCGTGGCCGTGGGTGCCGCTGGGCTTCGCGCTGAAGAACCTGCCGATGCCGATCGTCCGGAGGCTCACGTGAGCGGACCCGGCGTCGCAGGCGCGCAAGAGGTCCGTGAGGAGGACGCGTTCGACGTCCCCGCCGTCGAGGCGTGGCTGCAGGACCGTGTCGACGGCGTCCCCGGCCGCATCGTGGAGGTCCAGCAGTTCAGCGGCGGGGCGTCGAACCTGACCTACCTGCTGCGGCTCGACTCCGGCCGGGACCTGATCCTGCGCCGGCCGCCGGCGGGCACCAAGGCCAAGGGCGCCCACGACATGGGTCGCGAGCACCGGATCCAGGCCGCGCTGGCGCCGGTCTTCCCGTACGTCGCGACGATGGTCGGCTACTGCGACAACCCCTCCGTGATCGGGTCGGAGTTCTACGTCATGGACCGGGTCCCCGGCCACATCCCGCGGCGCGAGCTGGGGATCGACCTGCCGACCGAGCGGGTCCGGGAGCTGTGCACCAACGTGCTCGACCTGCTCGTCGCCCTGCACTCGGTCGACCCGGCCGGGGCCGGCCTCGCTTCGCTCGGCAAGGGCGAGGGGTACGTCGCACGCCAGGTGGGTGGCTGGTCGGCCCGGTTCCGGAAGTCGAAGACCTGGAACGTGCCGTCGTGGAAGAGGACGATGGCGTGGCTGGACGAGAACCAGCCGGCCGACCGTCGTACCTGCCTGATCCACAACGACTTCCGCTTCGACAACGTGGTCCTCGACGCCGACGACCCGACGAAGCCGGTCGCGCTCCTCGACTGGGAGATGGCCACGCTCGGCGACCCGCTGATGGACCTCGGCGCCGTCATGTCCTACTGGGTCCAGGCCGACGACGACCGGATGTACCAGGTGTTCCGGATGCAGCCGACCGACCTGCCGGGGATGCTGACCCGCACGGAGGCCGTCGACTACTACTGCGCGCGCACCGGGATCGAGCTGACCGGGAAGGAGTGGGCGTTCTACGAGGCGTTCGGCCTGTTCCGGCTCGCGGTGATCCTGCAGCAGATCTACTACCGCTACCACCACAAGCAGACGACGAACCCGCGCTTCAAGAAGTTCTGGCTCGCCTCCTGGGTGCTCCACCGACGGGCCCGGGCCATCATCCGGAAGGCCGGCGGATGAGGCTGATCTACCTGGTCCGCCACGGCCAGGCCTCCTTCGGGAAGCGCGACTACGACGCGCTCTCCGACCTCGGGCACGAGCAGTCGCGGCTGCTCGGCCGGGCGCTCGCGGTGCGCGAGATCGTGCCCGACGTGGTGATCCGCGGCGAGCTGCGGCGGCACCGCGAGACCGCAGAGGGCATCCTGACCGGCCTCACCGACGTGGGCGTCGACAAGGTCGTGCCGGTCGAGGTCGACGCCGGGTGGGACGAGTTCGACTTCCAGCACGTGGTCGAGGTCCACAAGCCGCTCTACCGCTCCCGCGCCGTCATGCTGGCCGACCTCGCCCGCAGCCGGGCGCCGCGGCAGAAGTTCCAGGAGATCTTCGAGGACGCGACCGCGCGCTGGACCGGCGGTGAGGCCGATGACGACTACCACGAGTCGTTCCCGGCGTTCGCCGCCCGGATCGAGGCGGCGCTGCTCGCCGCTGCCGCTCACCTACCCGAGAAGGGCACCGCGGTCGTCGTCACCTCGGGCGGCCCGATCGGGCTGGCGGTGTCCCACCTGCTCGCGGGCGACGCCTCGCTCTGGCCCCAGTTCAACAAGGTCGCGGTCAACACGGCGGTCACGAAGGTGATCCGTGGCCGTAGCGGGCTGACCCTGTCGTCGTACAACGACCACAGCCACGTCGAGCACGACCGCAGGCTGCTCACGTATCGCTGACGCGGTCGCGCAGCGGGCCGCATGACCCTCGCCTTTTGTCTACTTATTGACTATGGTTAGTACTCAATAGGTCGGAGGCAGCAATGAGCGTCATGAACCACCACCACCAGCCGAGCCGCTGGCACGACCGCTTTCCCCCGCGCGGCGCGTGGCGCGTGTGCGGCGCGTTCATCGCCTTCGCGCTCCTGGCCGAGCGCAGCTTGGCGGGTGCGGTCGCCGTACTGGTGGCGTTTGCGGTCGCCGAGGTCGTGTACGACGCAGCCGACCGCGAGCGCTAGCTAACCTGCCAGTCAGTTGTCGGCGGACTTCTCCGCGCCGCGGCGCCAGCGGATGCCGGCCTCGAGGAAGTCCTCGAGGTCGCCGTCGAAGACCGCCTGCGGGTTGCCGCTCTCGAAGCCGGTGCGCAGGTCCTTGACGATCTGGTACGGGTTGAGCACGTAGTTGCGCATCTGGTCGCCCCAGCTGGCTTGGACGTCGCCCTTGAGGTCCTTGATCTGCGCGGCTTCCTCGGCCTTCTTCAACGCGAGGAGCTTGGCCTTGAGGACCACCATCGCGCTGGCCTTGTTCTGCAGCTGGCTCTTCTCGTTCTGGCAGCTGACGACGAGGCCGGTCGGGATGTGGGTCAGCCGTACGGCGGAGTCGGTCGTGTTGACCGACTGGCCGCCGGGGCCGCCGGAGCGGAAGACGTCGACCCGGATGTCGTTCTCGTCGACCTCGATCTCATCGGTCTGCTCGAGCACCGGCACCACCTCGACGGCGGCGAAGCTGGTCTGGCGGCGGCCCTGGTTGTCGAACGGGCTGATCCGGACCAGCCGGTGGGTGCCGGCCTCGACGGAGAGGGTGCCGTAGGCGTACGGCGCGTGGATCGCGAACTCGGCCGACTTGATGCCGGCCTCCTCGGCGTAGGAGACGTCGAAGACCTCGACGGGGTACTTGTTGCGCTCGGCCCACCGGGTGTACATCCGCATCAGCATCTCGGCGAAGTCGGCGGCATCGACCCCGCCCGCGCCGGAGCGGATGGTCACGATGGCCTCGCGCTCGTCGTACTCACCGGAGAGCAGGGTGCGGACCTCGAGTCCCTCGACGGCCTTCTTGATCTTGCGCAGCTCGGCCTCGGACTCGGCGAGCGACTCTGCGTCGCCCTCCTCGGTGGCGAGCTCCACCATCAGCGCGAGGTCGTCGATGCGGCCCCGGAGCGCCTCGAACCGGTCGACCTGGCCCTGCAGAGCCGAGAGCCGGCCGGTCACGCGGGTCGCGTTGGCCTGGTCGTCCCACAGGTCCGGAGCGGCGACCTGGACACCCAGGTCGTCGATCTCGCGCTTCATCGCGGGCAGATCGAGCACCTGCTCGATGGTGTGCATCGTCGCGGTGAGCTGCTTGATGTCGGTTTCGTACTCGGGGCCTGCCACAAGGATCTAGGTTACGGGCCGGCGTGCACCACTGCCATTCGCCGGTCCCTGGTGCCGGCGAGACGGGCCACTAGGGTTGCCGCGTGTCCACCTTCTCGCCCGCCTGGCGTGGAATCGTCGACGACGCGGCGATCTTCCCGCCGGGCGATCTCCCGCTCTCCGAGGCCGTCGCGGCCCACCTGGTCCGGCGCGAGGAGTGGTACGCCGACCTGGTCGGGCCGCTGGTCGTCAAGGACGTCGACGTCCCCAAGGTCGACGCCCCGATCGCCGTGTCCGTCGTCCTCACCGGCGGCGCGGGCGCGGTCCACGGCGCGGCCAAGATCTGCGGAGCCTCCCCCACCAGCCTGTCCGCCCTGGAGATCGCGCTGGCCGACCACGACGACCTGCCCGGCAACGCGCGCCGGGTCGTCGCGGCCGTGGACGCCGCCCGGGCTGAGGGCGTGCTCGACGACGAGGTCGCGATCTACGTCGAGCTCCCGCACGTCGCGGCGACCGGATCCTGGCTCGCCGCGGCCGACGTGGTCGCCGAGAACGAGCTCCGGCTGAAGTTCCGGACGGGCGGCCTGACCGCCGACGCGTTCCCGCTCGCGCACGCCCTGGCGCGGTGGATCGACGCCGCCCTGGACCGGGAGACGCCCTTCAAGTGCACCGCCGGGCTGCATCACGCCGTACGGCACACCAGCGACACCGGGTTCGAGCACCACGGCTTCCTGAACGTGCTGGTCGCGACCCGGCTCCTGTTCGACGGCACTCCGGTCGACCAGGCGGTCGACGTGTTGGAGGAGCGCGACGGCGGGGCGCTCGTCGCGCAGGCGGCGGAGCTCGACCTCGCTGGTGCGCGTCGCTGGTTCACGTCCTACGGCTCGTGCAGCATCGTCGAGCCGCTCGCGGACCTGGTCGCACTGGGCCTCCTCGACGACGCGTCCTGAGGGACCCGCGCCACGGCCATCGGTGGCGGCTGGACCACAACGGCCGGGGTACCGATCCACCATGACGGTCCCGGCAACACAGCGCGACATCTCCGGCGCGACCGCCCAGAGTCCCGACGACATCCCGCCCCGCGGCTGGTGGCAGGTGACCCGCCGCGCCTGGCGCGAGGCGTCGGCCGACCAGGTGCCCCTGCTCGCCGCGGGTGTCGCCTTCTACTCGTTCCTCGCGATCTTCCCGACGATGATCGCCGCCGTCCTGATCTACGGGCTGGTCCGGGATCCGGCCGAGGTGGAGGCGCAGGCCGAGGAGCTCACCCGGGCGTTGCCGGCCGACGCCGCGAGCCTGCTGACCGAGCAGCTCCGGGCGGTGGCCGCGACGCCGTCCGGATCGCTCGGCCTCGGCCTCGTGGCCAGCCTGGTCCTGGCGCTGTGGGGTGCGTCCGGCGGAGTCGGCAACGTCATCACCGCCATCAACATCGCGTACGACGAAGAGGAGACCCGCGGCTTCATGAAGCGCAAGGCGATCGCGCTCGCCCTGACCCTCGGCGCCATCGTCTTCGCCGTCGTCGCGATCGGACTGGTCGCGGTGGCGCCGGCGGTGCTGGACAGCGTGATCGGGTCCGGTCCCCTGCGCTGGCTGCTCGAGGCCGGGCGGTGGCTCGGGCTGCTGGTCGCCATGTCGGTCGCGCTGGCGATCCTCTACCGGGTCGCGCCCGACCGTGAAGACCCGCAGTTCCGTTGGGTGTCGGTCGGCGCGGTGGTCGCGACCGTCGTCTGGCTGGCCGCCAGCCTCGGCTTCTCGCTGTACGTCGACAACTTCGGGTCCTACAACGAGACGTACGGCGCACTGGCCGGCGTCGTCGTACTCCTGCTGTGGCTGTGGCTGACGATGTACGTCGTCCTCCTCGGGGCCGAGATCAACGCCGAGTCCGAGCAGCAGACGGTCCGCGACACGACGACCGGGCCGCCGGAGCCGTTGGGCGAGCGGGGTGCGGTGAAGGCCGACACGCTCCCCTGGGACGAGGCTCCCTCGCCGCGACACGCGGGGTGAGCCCGGTCGTCGCGCAGCGGTAGGCCGGCCGGGACTGATTTCGTCCTGCCGGATGAATGCCGGCACTGGTTTCGTCCTGCCGGATGAATTCTGGTGATTTGTGTTTGCGGGGACCCCTGGTGGATGCATCCTTGGACGTGACCACGAGGTGAAACCGATGACCCCCCGACACCGACAGCAGCCGGAGCCGGCCGCCGGCGCGGTCCGGCGCGCGGCCGCGACGTCCGTGCTGTCGGCCCTGGCCCTCACCTCGATCACGATCACGGCGGCCGCGGTGACGCTGGCCAACGGTGAGCCGCGACCCGCTCCGCCCGCCGCCCGGACCACCACGTCGGCCGACGTAGGGCTGCTGGATCCCCCGGTCGAGGTCGGCGACGTCCCGGCGGGGGTCCCGGACATCGCGCTGGTCGCCGCTGACGGCCCCGTCCTCGAGGACATCCCGACGGCGGCCCTGGCGGCCTACCAGCGGGCCGAGGTCGTGCTCTCCGAGGCCGACGAGGCCTGCCACCTCGACTGGACGCTCATCGCCGCGGTCGCTCAGGTCGTGACCGGGCACGGCAGCACCGCCGGGAGCGCGCTCGACGCGCGCGGGGTGATGCGGCCTCGGTACGCCGGCAAGCCGCTCACGGGTGACCGCGACCGGCGGGTCCCCGACAGCGACGCCGGCCGCCTCGACGGCGACGCGCGGTTCGACCGGCCGGTCGGGCCGATGCAGCTCTCCCCCGCCACCTGGGCGGTCGTCGGCGTCGATGGTGACGGTGACGGCAAGCGCAACCCGCACGACATCGACGACGCTGCGCTCTCGGTCTCGGTGCTGCTCTGCTCCGGCGAGGGCGATCTCAGCAAGCGCGCCGGCCGGGTCGACGGCGTCCGCCGGATCAACGACGGCCGCACGTTCATCGAGACCGTGCTCGCCGTCGACCGCGCCTACCGGATGCAGCTGGCGGCGGGTTCCGACGAGCCGATCGTGGTGCCGTCGCAAGCGCCGACCTACCTCCCGACGGACCTGCCCACGAACTTCCCGACCGATCTGCGGACCTCGCTGCCGGAGGCGCCGGACCCGCCGGAGACCGGCCCGAGCGACCCGGTCACCTGGACGCCCGAACCGCCCGACCCGACGGACACCCCGACCGACGAACCGACGGAGACGCCGACGGAGACGCCGACGGACGACCCGACAGAAGAGCCCACGGACGACCCCACGGACGACCCGTGCCTGACCGACGTCCCGGACGAGACGGACCCGACCGACCCCAGCGAGCCGACGGACCTGCCGACCGCCACCGAGCCCCTCGAGCCCCTCGAGCCCACGGACACGGCAACGGCCGAGCCGACCGACGACGAGACCGACCTGCCGACCGATCCCGGTTGCCCGACCCCGACGCCGGAGTCCGACGAGACCGATTGATCGCCGGTCATCCGACCTCAGGGCGGACGACGGCCGACCCGGTCGCGCGCACCATCGGCCGCTCCGGACCGCCCGGCAAGGTGAGGGGCAGGTCGACGGGAGCGGCGATCTCGACCACCACCCGGTCGTCCCGGACCGCGACGGAGACCTGCAGGCCGGGGTGAGCGTCGTACGCACCTGCCGACCGGAGGTAGTCGCGCACCGCGGCGCGGGCGACGTCGACGCTCAGGTCGAGATCGCGGGAGCCGAGACCGCCCCGGTAGACGTCCCTGCCCTCGGCCGCGGCGTCGGCGCCGTACAGGGCGGAGCCGTCGGCCAGCGAGTCGAGGCTCTGGCGTTCGAGGTAGGCCGCCCCGGCGTCGACCACGACGACGATCACGAGCAGCACGACGGCCGCGAAGCCGATGATGATCACGCTGGTCTGGCCGCAGTCGTCGCGGCGAACGCCGGCCTCAGTCACCGCCGACCTCCTGGTAGCGGCCGATCGGAACCGTGTGCGTGGCGTCGAGCGCGAACGTCGGTTGTCCGCCGCCGAGGGCGTCGGGCAGCAACGGCAGCTCGACACTGGACCTGATCCGGACGGTGATCACCGAGGTGCCGTTGTGGCAGTCGCGGGGGTACGGCGTACACGTGACGATCACCCGCAACGGCGCATCTTCGAGGCCCTGGTCGGCCAGGGCGCGGCGCGCGACCTCCTCGGCGGCGCGCTGCCCGGAGCCGTCGTCGGGGGCGAGGGCGTAGGCGCGGCCGGCCGCGCGTGCCGCCGCAGTCACGCCGAACGCGCCCTGTTGCACCTGCGAGACCGAGAGCACGATCCACAGCAACGGCACCAGCAGCAGGATGCCGAGCCACACCAGCTCCACGATCGCGCTACCGCGCTGGTCCCTCCGCCCGCGCGTCACGACGGGGCTTCCTCCACGGCGCGCCCCGACACCGAGAACCTGACGCCGGGGCCACCCAGCCCGAGCGCGGGAACCTCGGCCGTGACCGTGATGATCACCCCGGGCAGGCCGTCGACCGGAGCCTGCTCGACCCGGACCTGCTGCGCGAAGCGCCCGGCGATCGCCGCGTCGATCTGGGAGCGCGTGCGGGCCACGCCCTCAGCAGGACTGCGGTCGGCGGTCGCCGCGTAACGAGCGCCGTCCGACGCTGCTGCGGCGAGGGTGGCCCGGACGTGGAGCACCAGCGCGACCTGCAGCAGCCCGACCACGAGCGGCGCCAGCACCACGACGACCAGCACGAAGTCGACGACCGCGGACCCGCGCTGGCCGCGCCGAGTGGTCACTGCACCGAGTTGAGAGCGCTGCGCAGCATGCCGACCAGGGCCGGCCGGGCGAAGGTCAGCAGCGCGGTGACCAGACCCACGGACATCACGGTGACCAGGACCCAGCCCGGGACGTCGCCGCGCTCGTCGCGTGGTCGCGTCCACCAGAGCCAGAGGTTGAGCAGTGGATACATGCAGGTTCCTTCCCGAGGCGGAATCCAACTGGAGTGGGGGTCAGGGGGCGGCCAGCGACAGGCCGACCAATCCGGGCCAGAAGGCGAAGACGACCGTCACCGGCAGCACGATGAAGACGACGGGCACCATCATCAGGATCTCCCGCCGCGACGCCTGCTCGATCAGCGCGCGGCGGCCGGCCTCGCGCACGTCGCCGGCCTGCGCGTGCAGGACGTCGGTGAGCGGAGTGCCCCGCTCGACGGCGACCGCGACACCGTGGGCGAACCGCGCGACGATCGGCACCCCGGTCGTCGTAGCGAGCCGGTCGAAGGCGTCGGCGACGGGCTCGCCGGTGCGGATCGCGCCCAGCACCGCACTGAGGTCCGTCGACAGCGCTCCTTGGGAGCGTCGTACGACCCGGTCGAGCGCGGACACCGGCCCCTCTCCCGCGGCGACGGCGAGCGCCAGCAGCTCCGCGACGGTCGGGAACTCCTCGACGATCGCTCGTTCGCGCTTGCGCACCTGGGCCGCCAGGTGCTGGTCCCTGGCGAGCACGCCGCTCACGAGACCGAGCCCGCAGAGCACGACCAGAGGCAGCGGGTTGCCGGGGCGCGAGAGCGCGCTGAGGACGCCGTACGCCGCGGTGACCGCGAAGCCGGCAAGTCCCCACAGCACCTGCTCGACGCGGAAGTCGTGGACGCTGCGGTCGAGGCCCGCCCGGGCGAGGCGGCGTCGTACGGACGGGGCGCCGCCGAGGGCCCGCTCGACCACGTCGGCCGCGGAGCGGAGCAGGGGGGCGGCCAGCGCGACCAGCGCCGACCGCGGCTCACCGGGGCGTCCGGCATCGACCGGGTAGGTCGTCGTCAGGTCCCGCACGTAGGGCAGGACCCTCGCCTCGAGCTGCGGCCGGCGTACGGCGACCACCCGCGCCACCGCCAGCAGCAGACCGAGCGCGGCGGTCCCGCCCAGCACTCCACCCCATGCAGCCGCGGTCATGACAAGATCCGCCGCTCGGTCGGGAGCCGGCCGACGCGCATCATCAGCCGGTAGGCGAACACGCACAGTGCAGCGCCCACGGCCAGGACGACCGCTCCCGTCGCCGACCGATAGCGGGTGATCACGTCGGTCTGGAAAGACATGAGCAGCAGCACCACCCACGGCGCCGCGACCGCGAGCCGGGCTCCGTTGATGGTCCAGGACTGCCGTGCCTCAAGCTCCGAGCGAGTGCGCAGGTCGTCACGGAGGTAGGCCGACAGGTTGCGCAGCAGGCGGCCGAGCTCCCCACCACCCACCTCGCGGGCGACGCGCAGCCCCTCGACCACGCGATCACCGACCGGGTCCGCGAGCCGCGCCTTGAGGCGGTCGAGGCAGTCGCCGAACCGGCCCGACACCTGGTAGTCGAGGGCGAACGACTCGAACGCCGGCCGCAGCGGCTCCGGGCCCCGAACGGCCAGCGCCGCCACCGCGTCCGGCAGCGACATCCCGGCCCGCACAGCGGAGGTGAGGTCGTCGACCGCCTCCGGCCACACCTCGGCGAACTCCCGGCGGCGGCGGCGCACCCGTCCGGAGACGACCGCGATCGGGAGGTACGCCGCCAGCACACCCACCACGACGGCGAGCGGTGCCGTCCTTGAGATCGCGAGCACGATCACGGCAACGACCATCCCCGCAGCCCCGCACAGGAGCAGCAGCGACCTCGACGAGACGCCGCCCATGCCGGCCTCTGCCAGCAGCTGCTCGACCCGGCCGGGGGTCGCTGCGTCCGGCCGCGGCGGGCGCGGGGTCGCGAACGCCGACCAGATCAGCAGGGCTCCGAGCCCGACCCCCAGACCGACCAGCGCGCCCATGTCACTGGGCTTCGTGGAGGAGGCGTCGTACGTCGATCCCGACGCGCTCATAGTGCTCGGCCCGCGGCGGCATCCCGATCCCGCGGCGGAGCTGCCCGTCGCGGAGCTCGAAGACCGGCTCCGCCTCGATGATGTCCTGCTCGATCCGCCCGGGCACGGCGACGATCTCGGTGACCCGCCTCGTGCCGCGGTGGTCGACCTCGAGGTGCACGACGAGATCGACCGACGAGGCGACGGTCGGGACGACGAATCGCGCGGAGATGTTCTCGCCTGCCAGGAGCGGCAGCGTGCAGGCCTTGGTCAAGGCCTCCCGTGCGCTGTTGGCGTGGATCGTGCACAGCCCCGGGAGCCCGCTGTTGAGAGCCAGGAGCAGGTCGAGCGCCTCCTCCGCGCGGACCTCGCCGACGATGATCCGGCTCGGCCGCATCCGCAGCGACTCCTTGATGAGATCGCGCAGCCGGATCTCACCGGTGCCCTCGAGTCCCTCCTGCCGGGTCTGGAGGGCCACCCAGTCCGGGTGCGGGAAGCGGATCTCGAAGACCTCCTCGACGGAGATCACCCGCTCCCCGCCAGGGATCGCGGCCGCCAGGCAGTTGAGCATCGTCGTCTTGCCCGCCTGGGTGCCGCCGCTGACCAGGATGTTGAGTCCGGCTCGGACCGATGCCTCGAGGAACAGCGCGGCGGACGGGGTGAGGCTCTGCAGGTCGACCAGCTCGGACAGCCGCGACGCGCGGACCACGAACTTGCGGATGTTGACGGCGGAGAAGCCTCGGCTGATGCCCTGGAGCACGACGTGCAGCCGGTGTCCCTGCGGGAGCATCGCGTCGACGAACGGGCGGCTCAGGTCGACCCGGCGCCCGGTGGTCTTGAGCATCCGCTCGACCAGCTCCGACACCTGCGCGTCGGTGAGCATCAGGTTGGTCAGCTCGTGCCGACCGTTGCGCGCCACGAACACACGGTCCGGACTGTTGATCCACACTTCCTCGACCGTCGGGTCATCGAGCAGCGGCTGGAGCGGCCCGAAGCCCGACACCCGAGCGACCAGCTCGGCGACGACACCCTCGGCGTCCGCGACGGGCAGCACGACACCGGTCAGGCTGCGGTCGTCGTGGTCGCGGACCAGTGTCTCGGCGAGCCGTCGTACGGCGGCCACCTCGCGCTGCGGATCGAGACCCTCACGCCGTACGGCGGCGCGGAGCGCCTCGTCGAGATGACCGACGACGTCGTCCTGTGTGCGCAGCACGGCAACGCGACGGTCACCCCCGACCGGCGGGGGTGGCGGCTGCGCAGGTTGCAGCATGGCCATGGCGACTCTCCCGAGAATGAGATCCGGCGGCCCCCGAACAGTAAAGGACCAGAACCCGGTTGACGAGAGGCTGCCCGAATCCTGTGGACAACTGCGCATCACCGATAGACCGGTGTTGGCAGATATGACCACACATCAGCCATGTTGGACCAGGACTCCCGGGCGGTCGTCGACCGCCTCGACGACGCGCTGTCAAAGAGCGGCCTCTCACTGAGGCAAGACCCGGCGGCGCCTCACTCAGGCGGCGACGACGTGGTCGCGGTCGGCGCGGGCGGCCTTGCCCGTGACCAGGGTCTGCTCCGTGCCGCACCAACACGTGAACGTGAGCACGATGCCGTGGTCGGTATTGGCCAGCGACGTGATCTGGCTCGGGAAGATGAGCACTCGGCTGGCGCACACCTGGCAGTTGTTGTCGAACATCGTTGACCCTCCATAGATCAGTTGCGTAGGTCAATCATCCCGGGCTCGCGTCTCTAGGGGTAGCCTCGGTTTCCAGAGGCATCCAAAGGAGATTCCTATGCTTTCCTTGCATCAGCTGCGCTGCTTCCTGGCCACCTACGAGCACGGCTCGCTGACCGCCGCGGCCGAGGAGCTCGGCTACGCGCAACCGTCGGTGTCCGAACAAGTCCGAGGCCTGGAGAAGACGCTCGGCGTGCCTCTGTTCCGACGGGTCGGTCGGGGCGTCGTACCGACCACGCTGGCCGACACCCTCCGCCCCTACGCCGAGCAGGCGATCGCCGCGGCCGAGGAGGCGCGGCGGGCGGTGCAGAGCGCGGTGTCGCTGGAGAGCGGGACGATCCGGTTCGGGATGTTCGGCGCCGCGCGGTTGTACGCCGGTGCCCAGATCGTCGCCGACGTGCTCGAGCGCTACCCCGGCGTCCGGGTGGAGCTGATCGGCCAGCACTCCAACGAGGTGCAAGAACAGCTCCGGCGCGGGCACCTCGAGGCGGCGATGATCGCCGTCACGAGCGTCGAGAGCGAGGGCATGACTGTGATCCCGGTGGCCCGCGACGAGCTCGTCTACATCTCGGCCGACCCCGAGCGGCTCACCTCCCCCGTGACCGCGGCCCGGCTCGCGAAGGCGTCGCTGATCATGCCCGAGACGACATGGCGGTCCAGCGACTCCGTTCGGATCGTGCTGCGCCGCTTCCTGCACGAGGCCGGCCACAACCCGCAGACCCGGATCGAGGTCGAGGAGGTGGAGACGGCGGTCGACCTGGTCGGCCGCGGGTTCGGCGACTCGGTCATCCCCCGCGGTGGCGCCGAGCAGCTCATCCCGCAGCTGGCGCCGCACGTCGGCTACGCCTCGCTGCGCCCCAAGCAGTACGACGTGATGGCAATCGTGCACCGAGCGGGCGCGGTGCTGTCACCCGCGGCACAACTGATGATCGAGCTGGCGACCAAGCACATCCAGTCGATCACCGAGCCGGTCTGAGCAGGTAGCACTCGCACAGCCGGCATCAAACGTGGGGCGCTTCAGCCCAGCGTCAAGCTCTCGGGAGGGCGTCCACCTCAGCACACGATGGGCTCGCGATGATCCGGGTCGAGGGCGTTGAACGTGATCTGGGCGGCGACCGGGTCGAAGGCCACGGCGGCGTGCTCGGAGAGGTTGAGGGGGCACAGGTCCTGGAGCACGAAGTTGTCGGCGCCCTCGAGGTAGCCTCTGGTGTAGGGGATCACGAGCTCGTCGTACCTGCTCATCACCGTCGTGTACTCGACGCCCGGCACCGCGGCACCGCCCCGGACGAGCTTCTGCTGCATCGGTGAGCCGGCGAGGAACTGCGTGCAGGAGCCGCAGAGGGCGCTGACCAGGTTGATGAGCGGCTGGGACAGGCCGGCCTTCTCACCGGCATCGCGCAGGGCCGGGATCATGAGCAGCTTGGTGCCGTCGTACAGCGGGGTCCAGGCGACGTACCGCTTCACCTTCGGGGCTCCGCCGAGGAACTTCAGGTAGTACTGCGGCATGAAGGTGCCCTCGGAGTGGCCGACCAGGTCGACCTCGGCGGCGCCGGTCTCGCGGAGCACGCGGTCGATGAACACGGCGAGCTCGCGCGCGCTGTCCTGGATCGGGATGGTGCCGCCGGGAGAGCCGAAGGGTGCCGCCAGCGGGTGCAGCCCGTAGGTCAACGCGAAGACGCAGTAGCCGCGCGCCTTCAGCTTCGGCGAGAGGTAGCTCCAGTTCATGCCCATGTTGGCGCCGAGGCCGTGCACGAGTACGACGGGCCGCGGGTGCGCGGCACTCGGCTGGCAGGACCAGTCGTTCGCGCCCTTGGGCGGCCGGTCGAGCCTGGTCACGGCCGCGGCCGGCGGAGGCGCGGACACGGTCGCGACCAGACCGCTGGCCAGCAGCGCGGCGACGGTGCACAGCGAGGTGAGGAGCTTGTGGCGCATGGGTGATCCAATCAGAGGGTTGGCTCACCCTAGTCGCGAACGGACAGTTAGAAACCTCCGATTTTCAGATGCTCCCGATCGGAGAGCCCGCAGCACCCAGGCCACCACCACGACGAATGCGACCGTCGAGGTCACGCGGGTCACCCGGCGAAGAACCCCCACGCCCGGTTGCTCAGGGAGATGTCACCCAGCTCGACCCGCTCGCCGTCCGGCCCCTCGACCACGACCCCCGTCAGCTCGGCATGGACCCGCTCGACAGCGCCCTGCTCCG
This sequence comes from Nocardioides immobilis, assembly GCF_003515065.1. Lineage (GTDB taxonomy): Bacteria > Actinomycetota > Actinomycetes > Propionibacteriales > Nocardioidaceae > Nocardioides > Nocardioides immobilis. The sequence continues at coordinate 134,850 of NZ_QXGH01000012.1, read as the reverse complement.
TGAACTCCAACGGCGGCAGGTCCCCCTCGAACCGGAGCGTCCCCTCGACGATCGTCCAGGTCTCCTCGACCTCCGCCTGCGGGTCCTCGATGACGTCGGCGCACCAGTTCGCGGAGAGGTGGGACCCGACCCGGACCTCGGCGTCCCACGCCGGATCGGGAAGGGTCACGGTGCGATCGACCTCGGCGTCGTCGCCGCCGGAGTGGTGGATGCTCAGCAGCGCCTTATCAGGCTCGTCGGCGGCCGCGAAGCCGTAGCCACACGGCAGGTCCTCCGTGAAGTCGACCGCTGCGAGGCCGGACCCGGGCGATGCGGGCTCGAGGCCGCGCCCGCCCCCGTCGTCGTCGTCCCCGCACGCCCCGAGCAGGACAACGAGGACGGACAGGGATGCCAGCGGAAGCAGTCGGGTGCGCATGTCTCCTCGGACGTGGCCGGCACCGGGCCGGTTCCCGGCGACGCCCGCCTGTGCGTGAGCAGGCCCAGAGACCGCGCGTCTGTGGGGGATGCGCGGCCTCTGGAGTCAGACCCGAGTGGTTACGGCGGCGAGATCGCCTCACCCAGTGGCGCAACCGTCAGCCAGGCGGCGACGAGGATCGTCGCGGCCACCATGGAGCGAGGGGCGTGCATGCCTCGATGGTCCCCGTCGCGATCCTGCCGCGCAGGCGATTGTGAGTTCTCGAAGTAAAACCTCGGGAAGCCACGAGGACCGGCGTCAGAGCTGCCGCCGTACGGCGTCGCGCAGCGCTTGCTCCGGGTCGACGCCCGCCTGGCGGGCCTCGGCTACCAGCGCCAGCAGCCGGTCGCCCAGGTCGGCGCCGGCCGCCGGTGGTAGAGGCGCCACGGGTCGGCCGACCCGGTCGAGACGGTCGAGCACCTTGTCGGCGTACAGCAGGGCCGGCAGGCCCGGCGGCAGGCCCAGCGTGGCGTTCCGGTGGTCTTGCTTGTCGAGCCCCTTCTCGGCCGCCTTGATCGCCTCCCAGGCCTCGGTCACCGAGGCAGCGTCGGCAGGGGCACCGGCGTCCGGTCCGTAGACGTGCGGGTTGCGGCGCCGCATCTTGGCGGTGATGTCGCGGGCCACGTCATCGAGGTCGAACTCCCCCGCCTGCTCGGCGATCACCGCGTGGAAGACGACCTGGAGCAGCAGGTCACCGAGCTCCTCGCGCAGGTGCGCCCAGTCCCCGGTGCGGTCGCCGGTGTCGATCGCCTCGAGCGTCTCGTAGGTCTCCTCGAGCAGGTAGCGCGCGAGCGACCGGTGCGTCTGCTCCTGCTTCCACGGACACTCGGCCCGCAGCCGCCGCATGACAGCGACGAACTCCGCGAGGGCGTCGTCCGTGGGCTCCATGGAGTGGTCGGGCTCAGCCGAGGGGGATCGGCGGCGCTTCCTGGGCCTCGGGGCGCTTGCCGCACAGCTCGTCGTCGGGGAGGTCTTGGAGCATCTCCGGCGTCGGCGCCTCCGTCTCGAGGGACGCCTCACCACTGACGGGCACCGAGAGCTGGTCGCCGGCGGGCACCAGGACGCGATCCTCGAGCTTGGCGTCGAACCGGGGGTTGATCGTGATGTCGTATTCGGTGGGGTCGGGCGTCTCGTCGGCCGCCGCCTCCTGGACCGCCAAGGAGAAGACGTACGCCTCGACGTACGCCCGCAGCGAGTCGCGGTCGTCCTCGTCGACATCGTCCCACCCGGGCGCGAGCTCGAGGCCCGGGTTCTGGGTCGTCACGTCGAGGTCCCGGTCCTCGGCGAACTCGGCGTCGACCAGGGACCCGACCCAGGCCTCCAGGATCCTCGACTGCGCGAAGGCGCGGCTGGTGGTCGCGGCGCTGGGGTCCGAGGCCTGCAGCGTGCAGAGGCCGTCGACGACCTCGGTGAGCTCGTCGAGCGTGATCTCGGTGTCCTCGACCTGGGCCGCGATGCCCGGCTGCGGCCCGTCGGCGCCGATCACGTTGTTGGCGCACCCGGTCGCAACGAGGGCGAGGCCGGTCGTCGTCGCAGCGACCACCAGGGTCCGTCCGACCTTCTTCACTTGCCGACTCCCCTTCACACTCAATCCTTCGGGTCGATCACCGCGTCGATCACAACGCGCGCCCATTCAAGCAGGGCGACCCCTTCGAGCGGGCGGCCGGTCGCCCCGGGAGTGCCGGGGCGCGGGACCAGGATCGACTCGGCCTGGGTCTTGACGATCGACTTGGGATACATCCGCTGCAGGCGGACCACCTTGGAGTCCGGGAGCACGACGGGCGCGAACCGCACGTTCTTGCCCATCGTGGTGATCTCCTTGACCCCCGCCTGCCGGGCGCGGGCACGGAACCGCGCGACCAGCATCAGCGCGACGACCGGCATCGGTGGCTCGCCGTACCGGTCGAGGAGCTCCTCGTTGATCTCGTCGACGTCGGCGTCGGAGCGGACCTCGGCCAGCCGCTTGTACATCTCCAGCCGCAGCCGCTCGCTCGGGATGTAGTCGTGCGGCAGGTGGGCATCGACGGGGAGCTCGATCCGGATCTCGTCGAGCTGTTCGGGCGCGTCATCACGGAAGTCGCGGACCGCCTCGCCGACCAGCCGGACGTAGAGGTCGAAGCCGACGTCGGCGATGTGGCCGGACTGCTCGCCGCCGAGCAGGTTGCCGGCACCCCGGATCTCGAGGTCCTTCATGGCGATCGCCATGCCGCCGCCGAGGTCGCTGTGCTGGGCGAGCGTCGCGAGCCGCTCGTGCGCGGTCTCAGTGAGCGGCTTCTCGGTCGGGTAGAGGAAGTAGGCGTAGGCCCGCTCCCGGCTCCGGCCGACCCGGCCGCGAAGCTGGTGCAGCTGGCTGAGGCCGAGCGCGTCGGCGCGCTCGATGATCATCGTGTTGGCGTTGGAGACGTCGAGCCCGGACTCGACGATCGTCGTGCAGACGAGCACGTCGAAGCGCTTCTCCCAGAAGTCGAGCATCACCTGCTCCAGCAGGTGCTCCCCCATCTGACCGTGGGCGGTCGCGACCCGGGCCTCGGGCACCAGCTCGCGGAGCCGGGCTGCGGCCTTCTCGATCGACTGCACCCGGTTGTGGATGTAGAAGACCTGGCCGTCGCGCAGCAGCTCACGTCGTACGGCGGCGACGATCTGTCGGTCCTCGTAGCCACCCACGTAGGTGAGGACCGGGTGCCGCTCCTCGGGCGGGGTGGTGATCGTGGACATCTCCCGGATGCCGGTGATCGCCATCTCCAGCGTCCGCGGGATCGGGGTGGCGCTCATGCTCAGCACGTCGACGGAGGTACGGAGCCGCTTCATCTGCTCCTTGTGCTCGACGCCGAACCGCTGCTCCTCGTCGACGATGATCAGCCCGAGGTCCTTGAACCGGATGTCGGGATTGAGGAGGCGGTGGGTGCCGACGACGATGTCGACGGTGCCGTCGGCGAGGCCGGCCATGACCTCGGCGGCCTCCTTGTCGGTCTGGAACCGGCTGAGCGCCTTGATGAGGAGCGGGAAGCCGCTCATCCGCTCCATGAAGGTGGACAGGTGCTGGCTCACCAGCAGCGTGGTGGGCACCAGGACCGCGACCTGCTTGCCGTCCTGGACGGCCTTGAACGCAGCCCGGACCGCGATCTCGGTCTTGCCGTAGCCGACGTCGCCGCAGACCAGCCGGTCCATCGGCATGGTCCGCTCCATGTCGGCCTTGACCTCGTCGACCGTGCTCAGCTGGTCGGGGGTCTCGTGGAACGGGAACGCGTCCTCGAGCTCGCGCTGCCACGGGCTGTCCGGCCCGAAGGCGTGGCCCTTGGTCGCCTGCCGCGCGGCGTAGAGCTTGATCAGCTCCGCCGCGATCTCGCGGACGGCCTTCTTCGCCCGGTTCTTGCGCTTGGTCCAGTCGCCGCCGCCGAGCCGGTCAAGGCTGGGCTGCTCACCGCCGACGTAGCGGGTCACCTGGTCGAGGGTGTCGGCCGGAACCATCAGCTGGTCGGGCGGTCCGCCGCGCTTGGAGGGGCCGTACTCGAGGATGAGGTACTCCCGGGTCACGCCCTTGACCTCGCGCTGCCGCATCTCGCGGAAGCGGCCGACGCCGTGCTGCTCGTGGACGACGTAGTCGCCCGGCTTGAGCTCCAGCGGGTCGATCTGCCGCTTGCGCCGCACCGGCATCGCCCGCATGTCGCGGGTCGAGGCCTTCTGTCCGACGACGTCCTCGCCGGTCAGCACGATCAGGCGACGGCCGTCAGCGGCGTCCAGGGCGAGACCGTGGGCGAGGTTGCCGCAGGTCACCGTCACCACGTCTCCGTCCGGCGGGCTGCCGGCCGGCAGGCCGTCGACCAGGCGGGCGGGGACGTCGCGCTCCCCCAGCGCCTCGACCATCCGCTGCGCCGGTCCGTGGCCCGCGTGCACCACCACCACGGTGTGCCCGTCCGCCCGCCACCGCGCGATGTCGGCGAACGCCTTCTCCACATCACCCCGGTAGGGATCGGTGGGGCGGGCGGCGATGCGTCGTACCTGAAGTTCGGGCCCTGATTCGTCCGAATTCGGGGCCGAAAGTTCAGGTACGTCGCCTTCCCCGAGCCCGAACGGGGAGAAGGTCCACCAGGACTGGCCGCGCTCGAGGGCGTGGGAGCGTACGTCGGCGAGCTCGTGGTACGACGCCGCCTGCAGGTCGATCGGGGCCTGGCCACCACCGGCGGCGGCCGCCCAGGAGGCGCCGAGGAACTCCTCGCTGGTCGCCACCAGGTCGTGCGCCCGCGCCCGCGCCCGCTCGGGGTCGAGCACGAGGACCTGGGTGCGGTCGGGCATCAGGTCGACCAGCAGCTCGAGGTCCTCGACGAGCGCCGGGATCAGCGCCTCCATGCCCTCGACCGCGATGCCCTGGGCGAGCTTGTCGGTGAACTCGCGCAGCTCCGGGTGGGCGCGACCGAGGTCGGCCGCGCGGGCCCGGACGTCGTCGGTGAGCAGCAGCTCGCGGCAGGGGGGCGCCCACAGCCGGTCCTGGGTGGCGATGGTCCGCTGGTCGGCGACCGCGAACGAGCGGATCTCCTCGACCTCGTCGCCCCAGAACTCGATCCGGAGCGGGTGCTCCTCGGTGGGCGGGAAGACGTCCACGATGCCGCCCCGCACGGCGAACTCACCGCGGCGCTCGACCAGGTCGACCCGGGAGTACGCAGCGCCGACGAGTCCGGCCACGATCTCGTCCAGGTCGGCGGCCTCCCCCACCGCGAGCTCGACCGGCGTCAGGTCGCCGAGCCCCTTCACCTGCGGCTGCAGGAGAGACCGGACCGGCGCCACCACGACCGACAGCGGGCCGGTGCCGGTCTGCGAACCGGGGTGGCAGAGCCGTCGCAGCACCGCGAGCCGGCGGCCGACCGTGTCGCTGCGCGGGCTGAGCCGCTCGTGCGGGAGGGTCTCCCAGCTCGGGTAGTAGCCGACGGTGCCCGGGTCGAGCAGGTCGCCGAGCTCGGCGACCAGCTGCTCGGCGTCGCGGGTCGTCGCCGTGACCGCGAGCACCGAGCGACCGGCGCGGGCGAGGCCGGCGACGACGAACGGACGGAGCGGGTCCGGGCCGGTCAGCTCGTGGGTGGCCAGCCGCCCGTCGGTCGCGTCGGCCACCGCGGCGTCGAGCGCCGGATCGGTGAGGACCAGGTCAGCGAGTCCGGCGAGCGTCACGTGGCCCGACGATATCGGGCCGCCCCGACGGGCCCTAAGCAGTGGGGTCCAGCACGCGACCGAGGAAGAGCGGGGTGCCGTGCTCGACGTCGTGGATCACGAAGAGGAAAGGCCGGTCGACGTGGAACGGCGTCGCCACCGGCGCGCTCGTCACGCCGATCGCCACCGCGGTCGCCGCGGCCGCCTCGGTGCCCTCCTCGTCGACCGCGATGAAGCCCTGGTGCACCACGGCCGCGACGTAGAGGTCGAGGTCCTCCGACGTCATCGGGCTGAAGTCGGCGCGGTCCGGGTCGAAGGCGGTCGGCATCCCGAGATCCGTCAGCACGTCCTTGAGAGGCGCGTCGCTGCGGAAGGTCCACCTGGGCAGCCTGAGGTCGAGCAGCGCGGGCCGTCCGCCCTCGACCAGCGCGGCGACGCCGCCGCCGGCGACCTGCCGCTCGATGTCGGCGAAGGCCTGCTCGTCGGGCAGCACGACCGTCATCGCGATCGCCCCGCCGGCGTACGGCAGCGTGGCGGCCTGGTAGCCCTGCCCGCTGCGCAGCGTGCCGGTCACGTCTGTGCTGTGCATGAGGTCGGTGGTGACCGTGCTCCCGTCCGCGCGCCGGAAGTCGCCGGGCGCCGTGAGCACCTTGTCGAACGGCCGCTCCCAGGGCGCCTTCAGGTAGATCGCGTTGACCAGGACGAGGCGGGTCAGGGCGTTGATCACGCCTTCGGGGATGAGCTCCTCGATCCGGTCGTGCGTCTGCCGCTCGACCCAGTCGTTGATGAGCACCCGCGCCACCTCGGCGGCGGTCTCGAAGTCGACGAGCCGGATGCCGGCGCCGTACTGCTCCGCGAGCGGGTCGAGGAAGCCGGCTTCCCAGCCGACGCCCTGCTGGCCGAAGAGCTGGTTGGCGGCGTCGATCGCGATCTCGGCCTTGCTCCCGTCGGCGCGCTCCTGCCGCCCGGCGAGCCCCTCGACGTGCGCGGTCAGCGCGTTGAGCCCCGCGTGGAACCGATCGTCGGCACCCAGCACCGTCCGCATCTCCTCCGCGGTGGTGCCGGCGGCGCCGTTGAGCGTCATGCCCAGCGCCACCGCGATGGAGTACGGCGACAGCACGAGGTTGCCGTCGCTCGGCAGGGCGGCATACACGCCTCCTCCGAAGCGGTGCATCGCGGCGACGACGTCGGGGACGGCGCCGGGATTGCCCGCGACGCGCTCCACGTGCGAGCTGACCAGCTCGATCTCCCCACCGCTGCCCACGTCCTTGCCTCCCGGTCGGTGCTTCCCGCTGTCGCCACCATCATCGCCGTCGCCGCCGCAGGCCGCCAGCAGTGGCTGGGCCAGCGCCGCGAGTACGGCGAACCGGATCGCATCCCTACGAGTGATCATGAAGCTGTGACGTCCCCTGCCCCGGTTCGGTTCCTCAGCCGGGTTCGGCGACGGCCTGCTCGCGCTTCCAGGCGCGGAACTCCTCGTCGACCAGGCCCCGCTTCCAGTAGCCGGAGATGGAGGCGGCGCGCGGGTCGACCCCCTGCGCGACGAGGTGGGGCCGGATCTCCTTCATCACGGCCTGGGCCTCGCCGTGCACGAAGACGTCGACGCGACCGTCCCGCCACGGCAGGTCGCGGACGGCTGCGGCGAGGCCCGGTGAGGCCGGGTCGTCGCGGTGGAGCCAGTGCAGGCCCACGCCTGCGGGGGCGGGAAGCGGCAGCTCCTTCGCTGCGCTGCCGACCTGGACGACGGCGTACCCCTGTGCGTCGGACGGCAGCGCTGCGAGCGACTGCCGGATCGCCGGAATGGCGGCCTCGTCGCCCGCGAAGAGGTGCCAGTCGGCCGTGGGATCGGGCGCGTAGGCGCCGCTCGGGCCGCGCACCGAGATCGTGTCGCCCGGCAGGGCGGTCGACGCCCACGGTCCGGCGATGCCCTCGGTCCCGTGCACGACGAAGTCGATGGCGAGGGTCCCGGTCTCCGGGTCGGGGTCGATGACCGTGTAGGTGCGCATCGTGGGCCGCTCCCCCTGCGCCAGCAGCTCCGGGTCGCCGAAGATCAGCTTCACGTAGCGATCGGTGAAGTCGTTGCCCAGGAACGCCGACAGGTCGTCGCTGCGGAAGTGCAGCCGAACCATCCCGGGACTGAGCTGCTCGCTCGCGGTGACGGTCAGGGGGGTGATCGGCTTCGACACGTGGCGAGGCGACTTGGTCGTTCCGAGGACGCCGCGCCGCGCGTCTCGCTAGCATCCGAAGTCTCAGGACCCAGCTCCAAGACGTCGGGGGACGGACCGCGGGAGGAACCGTGGAAAGCTCCGGATATGCCGAGCAACGGGACGAGCCGCGGGCCGGCAAGGGCGCCCGGATGGACGTCACGAGGGTCGTCCAACGCGGGCGCTGGCGGGAGTTCCGCCGTACTCTCCTGATCGCCGCCGGCCTGCTCGTCCTCCAGCAGCCGCTGCGATGGGTCGTGGACGCTCCCTGGTTCGTCGACCGACTGGACAGCGTGCACGAGTTCAACGACGTCGTTCCGGCGCGCATGTCCCTGATCGTCGACGTGATGCTCGTCGTGGCGTACGTCTTCGTCGCCTACCGCGCGTTCGGTCTCCTCCGCTCGTCCCGGGCCGAGGCTTGGCCCGAGTGGGCGGGCGGGGACCGCTCGCGGATCCCTCCCCCGTTGGTGGTCAACAAGGTCGGGCTCGCCCTCGTGCTCGCAGGCGCCGGGCTCGACCTCTGGGAGGACCTCCGGCTCTGGGTCCTCTTCGGGCAGGTTCCGCACGACCTGACGCTCGGCTTCGACGAGGTGTTCACGACCGGAGACGGTGGCCACGGCTACACGCTGGTGATGTGGGCTGTCGTCGCGGCCGGGTTCGGCTTCCAGGCGGTCAGCTTCATCGGGTTCCCCCGGGCGAGCGCCGACGGCCGGCCGGCGCTCGCCGAGCTCGCCAAGCTCGACAAGGGCGGCACCGTGATCTGCTGCTCGGGCGGCGGCATCCGGTCGGCGGCCTTCAGCCTCGGTGGCCTGCAGGCGCTCACGGAGCACGACATCTACCCGGACGCGCGGGCCGTGGTCGGCGTCAGTGGCGGAGGGTACGTCGGCGCGGCCTACCACGTGCTGCGCTGGAATCCGGTCGACAGTCCCCCGCGGGCTTGTGAAGTCGGCGAGAAGGACTGGGGGTCGCTCAACAGCGCCGAGCCGGCGTTCGCACCGGGCAGCCCGGAGATGCAGTGGCTTCGCCGGCACACGCAGTACGTCCTCAACGGCATCCGCATCGCGGCCCAGGGCGCGCTCTCGCTGATGTTCGGCATCGCCGTCAACCTGCTGCTCATGGCGGCGGTGCTCGGCGGCACCGCCTGGGTGCTGGCCTGGCTGATGCTCGCGTCAGGACGGCTCACCACCTGGCAGGGGACCGCGATCAGCGGCGAGCTCGCCGACGACTGGTGGTTCCTCGGCTGGGTGTGGCTGGTGCCCGCGGCGGGTGTCGCTGTCTTCCTCGTCGAGAAGGCCACGGACCGCCTCACCACCATCCCCTGGGGCGCGCGCAATTTCCTGCGCATCCTGACCGGCTACCTCCTGATCGGGGGTCTGGCGATGGTTGCGCTGCTTGTCGGCGTTCCGGCGCTCGTGGCCGAGCTGGCCGAGTACGCCGCGACCAGCGACTCGATGTGGGCCGGGCTCCTGCACCAGCTGGGGTTCGTGCCGACCGAGGTGTGCATGGATGCCTTGGCCTCGACCGACGCATGTGGGGTGAGCCAGGCGGTGGCCGAGGCCACCACCCCGTCCGACGCCGTCGCCGGCACGTCGCCAGCCACCGTCCCCGGGGTCTCGATCGCTACCGTGGTGGCGTCGATCCTGGCGGTGCTCGCGAGCGCCAAGAGCGCCGCCTCGGACAAGCAGGAGGCGGAGACCGCGACCCGGCTCAGCGGGCTGCTGAGCAAGGTGTGGACCAAGATCAAGGACCCGGTCGTGCCGTGGGCGGCCCTCGTTGCCGTCGCCCTCATCGCCATCACGGTGCTGCTGAGGTGGGTCGCCGTGCTCGTCGCGGACCCGGACCTGATCTCGAAGTGGGAGTACGCCGGGTGGTTCGCCGTACTCCTGCTCCTGACCAAGCTGATCACCGACGCCAACCGGACGTCCCTCCACCACTTCTTCCGGGAGCGGATCTCCTACGCGTTCCTCGTGCGGCGGAACGGGAACAGCGTCCAGCCGGTGCCCTACAAACGGGCGCTCCGGTTCTCCGAGGCGCTGCCGCCCGCCGGCCGGGGCCCGCAGCTCGTGGCGTGCGCGGTCGCGAACGTCAGCGACGAGGAGTTCGTGCCCTCGCGGCGCGGCTGCGTCCCGTTCGTCTTCGACCACCGCCAGATCGGCCTCACCGACCGGCTGCTCCCCGCCGGCGCGGCCCGGCGGGTGAGCGCGACCTATGAGTTCGCGGCGGACGCCCGGTACCGCGATGCCACCATCCCGGCAGCGGTGGCGATGAGTGCCGCGGCGTTCTCGCCGCTCGCCGGCCGGGAGAACGTGCGGCTCGGGCCCTACCGTGCGGTGCTCGCCCTCGGGAACGCCCGGCTCGGGGTGTGGCTGCCCAACCCGCTGTGGGTGGACGAGCTCGGCCTGGTCCGACGGCTGGTGCGGCTGCGCCGGTGGGACGAGGCGACCTGGATCGCTGCCGGGCTGCCCGATGGCGAGTACTCACGGCTGTCCGCACGGACCCAGGAGCACCTCGACGGCCCTGTCGACCGCGCCCGGGTCGTCAAGGACGAGGCTGTGGACCCGGCGGAACGGCAGGCCGCCGAGACGGCGCTGCACGAGATGCTCGCCGCGCTTCCCCAACCTGACCCGTGGATGGCCGTGGCGGGCGAGCTGGTCCGCGCCGTCTTCAAGAAGCCGGGCGTCTCACGACTGGCCAAGGAGGCGTTCGGCAAGGCCTCGGTCTATGACCGGTTCCTCTACGTCACCGACGGGGGCCACTACGACAACCTCGGGCTCATCGAGGCGCTGCGGCGGAAGCCGGATCGGATCTTCGTCCTCGACGCGTCCAACGACAAAGAGGACACGTTCCGCACCCTGGGCCGGGCCATCGCAACCGCGCGGATGGACCTCGACTGCGAGGTCGAGATGGATCCGCGCGGGATGCGCCGGCTGTCCGAGACCCGGTCCGGGGCGGCGTGGTGCCGGGGCCGTTACGAGTTCGCCGACCGCAGCGGCGAGGGCACGATCTACCTGGCCAAGGCGATCCTGCTCAACGACCTCTCGTGGGACATCGAGGCCTACTCCGCCGACAACCTCGACTTCCCGCGCACCAGCACCGGCAACCAGCTCTACAGCGAGTTCGATTTCGAGGCCTACCGGGCTCTCGGCACTACCGCGGTGCGCAAGCTGCTCGCGTCCGACGACTATCGTGCGTAGACCGCAGCTCGTCGACCTGCGGGAGGAACCTGGTCAGGACCCGAATCGGCGCTCGCGCAGGGCGTAGGCGCGGATCGCGCGCAGGAAGTCGACGCGTCGGAAGTCCGGCCAGTAGGCCTCACAGAAGTAGAACTCCGACTTGGCGCTCTGCCACAGCAGGAAGCCCCCCAGCCGCTGCTCCCCGGAGGTGCGGATCACCAGGTCGGGGTCGGGCTGGCCCTTGGTGTAGAGGTGCTCGGCGATGTGCTCGGGGTCGATGATCTGGGCGAGCTCCTCGAGCGACGTCCCCTTCGCGGCATGCTCCTGGAGCAGGGAGCGTACGGCGTCCGAGATCTCGCGGCGTCCGCCGTACCCGACGGCCACGTTGACGATCATCCCGTCGACGTCGGCGGTGCGCTCGGCCGCGGTCTTGAGCCGGGCGGCGGTGCCGGCGGGCAGCAGGTCGAGCGCGCCGACCGGGTTGAGCCGCCAGCGGCGCTGGTCGGCCAGGCTGTCGACGGCCTCCTCGATGATCTCGAGCAGCTGCTCGAGCTCGGCGGCCGGCCGGTTGAGGTTGTCGGTCGACAGCAGCCACAGCGTGACCACCTCGATGCCGATCTCCTCGCACCATGTGAGCAGCGGCTCGATGTTGGCCGCCCCGGCGCGGTGTCCGTGGGCGGTGTCGCGGCCGACGGCCTTGGCCCAGCGCCGGTTTCCGTCGAGCATCACTCCGACGTGCTTGGGCAGGTTGTCGGGCATCCGGCGCAGGACGCGGTTCTCGTAGGCGGGGTAGAGCACCCGGCGAACGCCCCGCTTCCAGTCGACCACCTGACGATCGTAGCCATTGCCGCGTTCGGCGCGGTGTTCTTCCTCCGTGGTTGCGGGGACTGACACGATGGGCTACCGAGGACGCAACCTGACCTTCGAGAGGAACCGACGATGACCGCCGCAGCCTGGCACCCGGACCCCACTGGCCGACACGAGCTCCGCTACTGGGACGGGACCCAGTGGACCGAGCACGTCTCCGACGGCGGTGTGCAGTCGGTGTCGCCTCTCACCCCGCCCGAGGAGCCCACCGCACAGTCCAGCAGGGAGTCCAGCGCACAGGAGACGGCGACGCCGGCGACCCAGGACCTGGCCGCCACCGACCGCCCCGAGGGACAGATGGACGAGTCGCCGGCCGACGACGCCTTCATGATGGAGACCCGCGTGGTCGGGTCGCCGCCGGCCGCCGAGCCTCCGTCGTACGAGCCGATGGCCGAGGCCCCCGCCGCCGAGGCGCCCGCAGCCGAGGCACCGCCGGCCGAGACACCGCCGGCGTACGAGCCGATGGCCGAGGCGACCCCGCCCCAGACTCCGATGGCCGGCGACCCGTACGCCGCGCAGCAGTACGCCGCCCAGCCCGCTGCCGCGCCGGCGGCGTCCCCGGGCTACTCCGCCATGCCGGGCATCTCCGGCGACCTCGTCGACGGCCGGTTCGCCGAGAAGGAGTCCGGAGTCGGGCCGTCCCTCCAGAACAACCGACTGCTGCGGGTCCGCATCGCCGAGCCGTTCATGGCCCGCCAGGGCGCGATGGTGGCCTACCAGGGCCAGGTCCAGTTCGCCTACCAGGGCGGCGGTGCCGGCAAGTTCCTGAAGAAGGCGCTGACCGGTGAGGGGCTGTCGCTGATGCGGGTCGAGGGCGCCGGTGACGTGTTCCTCGCCAGCGCGGCCGAGCACGTCCACATCCTGCACCTCAACAACAGCGGCATCTCGATCAACGGGGCGCACGTCCTCGCGTTCTCGGCCGGCCTCGACTGGAACATCGAGCGGGTCAAGGGCGGCAGCATCGCCGCGGGCGGCCTGTTCAACACCACCCTGCGCGGCAACGGCTGGGTCGCGATCACCACCGACGGCGAGCCGGTCGTGCTGAACGCCGCCGAGGCGCCGACCTTCGCCGACACCCAGGCGATCGTCGCCTGGTCGATCGAGCTCCAGACCTCGATCAACAAGTCGTTCACCGCGGGCTCGCTGATCGGACGCGGCTCGGGCGAGGCGTTCCAGGTCTCGTTCGCAGGCCAGGGCTTCGTGATCGTGCAGCCGTCCGAGGGCGCGATCGTTCCCCCGCACACGCACTGAGCCGGACCAGCCCCCCCGAGGTGCTCGCCGTCACGTCGACGGGGACGCCCGGGGGGCTGGCGCCGCCCGATAGCCTGCCCCTATGAACCAGGCACTCCACCAAGCGAACGAGCGCGTTCGCGCGGGCCTGGAGCAGATCGGCGACGAGATCCGCGAGACGATCGCCGACGTCAAGCCGAAGCTGCGGGGGTGGCTGCACCTCGGGTCCACTCCCCTGATCGTCGCCGCCGGCATCGTGCTGATCTGCCTGTCACCGACGGCGACCACCCGGATCGGCTCGGCGCTCTACGCGACCACCGCGATCCTGCTCTTCGGCACCTCCGCGATCTACCACCGCGGCACCTGGTCGCCCAAGATGTGGCTGATCCTCAACCGGTTGGACCACTCCAACATCTTCCTGCTGATCGCAGGCTCCTACACGCCGTTCAGCCTGATCCTGCTCGACGGCATGAACCGGGTCCTGATCCTGTCGGTGGTGTGGACCGCCGCCGTGCTCGGCATCGCGTTCAAGGTGTTCTGGCCGTCCGCTCCGCGGTGGCTGTCGGCGCCCATCTACATCGCCATGGGCTGGGCGGCCGTCTTCTTCATCCCGGCGTTCTTCGACGGCGCGGTCGCGCTCGGGCTCGGCATCGGCATCGCGACCTTCGTGCTGATCGCGGTCGGCGGTGCGCTCTACACCGTCGGCGGGCTCGTCTACGGCTTCCAGTGGCCCGACCCGTCACCGCGGGTGTTCGGCTTCCACGAGGTGTTCCACTCGTTCACGATCGTGGCCTTCGCGGCGCACTACGTGGGCGTCTCGCTCGCGACGTACTCACTGCGCTAGGCGCGGGTGAGCAGCACCAGCACCTCGAGGTGCGCGGTCTGGGGGAACATGTCGAGCACCTGGGCGCGGATCGGCAGGTAGGACCTCATCGTCGCGAGATCCCGGGCGAGCGTCTCGGGGTTGCAGCTGGAGTAGAGGACTGCGGCGGGTCCGCTCTCCTCCAGCCGGGCGGCCAGCTCGGCGCCGAGGCCGCGTCGGGGCGGGTTGACCACGACCAGGTCGGCACGCTCCTCCAGGAGGTACGCCGTCGCGTCGCCGGTCACGAACCGCACCCGATCCGCTGACAGCCCGGCGCCGTCGCGGCCGCGCTCTGCCGCGGCCACAGCGTCGCCGCTGATCTCGATCCCCGTCACCGCGCGGCCGGGAGCGGCGAGGTGCAGCGCGAACCCGCCCACCCCGCAGTAGAGGTCGTGGACCGTCGCCGGGGCGAGCTCGTCGACCCACTCCTGCGCCGAGCGGTACAGGGCGGCGGCCACGTCGGTGTTGGTCTGGAAGAAGCTGCGCGGGCCTAGGTGCAGGGTCAGCCCGTTGACCTCCATCGGCAACGTCTCCTGCTCGGTCAGCACCAGCTCGCGCTCGCCCTCGAGCAGCGCGGCGTGCGCCGGCTGGACGTTGATGGTCATCACCCGGAGCGCCGCCAGCTCCCCGAGCAGCCACGGCAGGTGCTTGCGGATCCGCGCCTCCGCCTCGGTCGACCGCAGGACCCAGCGCACCATCAGCTCACCGGCCGGCGACTCCGTGACGAGCACGTGCTTGAGCTCGCCGTTGCGCGTCGGGACGTCGTACGGCGCCAGCGCCGCGCGGGTCACGAACCCGGCCAGCACCGGCAGCGCGGCCTGGATCCCGGGAGTGTGCAGCGCGCAGTCGCGCAGGTCCACCGCGCCGCGGCCCGGGTCCCAGAGGCCGACGCTGGGAGCGTCGATCGTCCCGCCGACGACCATCTTCGCCTTGGTCCGGAAGCCCTCCGGCGCGCTCGGCACGGGCGGCAGCCACTCCGGCTCGGGCCGATGGCCGAGGCCGGCACGCACCAGCTCCCGGGTCGTCGCGTGCTTGGCGGCGAGCTGGTCGTCGTACGGCCGCTCGAGCCAGGTGCACGACCGGCACTCGAACCGGTCGTAGTGGCCGCACTCCAACAGCAGACCGGTCACGCACTCATCGTAGGAGGTCGGCTGCGACGCGCAGGTCGGCGACGAGGGCGTCGTACGCCGCCTCCCGGTCCTCGGTCCGCAGCACCGCCGAGGGATGGGTCGTCGCGACGACCCATTCCGGTGGCTGCGCGACCGGGTATGCCTCGGGCCAGGCGACCGGCCGGCCGCGGGCATCACCGACCCGGAACGAGGCGCCGAAGACGGCCTTGCCCGCGGTGCCGCCCATCACGACGACTCCGGTCGGCGCCACCACCTCCAGCTCCGCCTCGAGCCACGGCCGGCACGCCGTGACGTGGCCACGCGCGGGCGACTTGTGGATCCGCTGCTTCCCGCGCCGGCCGGACCAGCGGAAGTGCTTGACGACGTTGGTGCGGAAGACCGACTCCGGCTCGATGCCGGCGTCGGCCAGCGCCCGATCGAGCAGCTTGCCGGCGGGGCCGACGAACGGCTCGCCGGCGCGGTCCTCCTGGTCGCCGGGCTGCTCACCGAGCAGCACCAGGGCGGCGCCGGGGTCGCCGTCGCCCATCACCCCCTGGGTGGCCTCGCGGTACAGGTCGCAGCCCTCACACGCCTGCACGGCCTCGCGCAGGCCGGTCAGGCTGGGGTCGTCGGGGACCCACTGCCCCGCACCGACGTACTTCGCTGCCGCCATGCGTGCGCGGTACCCGAACCGGCCGCGCTCACCACCGCGCCGCCCTAGAGTGCGCGCATGGGAATCGCGCTGGACCGGCTCGAGGCGGACCCGGTGCTCGCCACCCTCGCCCAGCTGCGGGCGCGCATCGGCGCGCGCTTCCCCGAGCGCGGCCTCTACAGCGTGTCCGGCGAGCTCGTCGAGCTCGCGGAGCGCGTGGCACAGAGCTCCGTCCAGAACCGCAATCGGCTGCACGTCGTACGGATCGTGTCGCGGGTGGTGATCGTCGTCGTGGCCGCGCTGACCCTGGTCGCCCTTGGCTTCGCGGTGCGGTCCGCAGCGATGGAGGGCCCGGAGCACGACGTCGAGTGGCTGTCCCTGGTCGAGAGCGGCGTCAACGACCTGGTGTTCGCGGCGGTCGCGATCTGGTTCCTCTACACGGTTCCGGAGCGGCTGCGGCGGTCCGAGACCCTCGCGCTGCTCCACGAGCTGCGCTCGCTCGCGCACATCATCGACATGCACCAGCTCAACAAGGATCCCGAGCGGTTGCGGGCCTCGTTCACCCCGACGGCCGTCAGCCCGGCGATGGACCTCACCTCCGAGGAGCTCGAGCACTACCTCGACTACTGCTCCGAGCTGCTCAGCCTTGTCGGCAAGACGGCTGCGCTGTGCGCGGAGGAGTCACGGGACGCGGTCGTGCTCGACACCGTGTCGACGATCGAGACCCTCACCATCGGCATGTCGCGCAAGGTCTGGCAGAAGATCACGGTCCTCAACGAGGTACGTCGCTCGGCGGGCTGACGTCGTACGGCGTCAGGCCTTCTTCTTCTTGTTGCCGCGCCCGTAGAGCGCGTTGACCAGCTTGCCGGCCCGCTGCTCGTCCTTCTCCGTGCGGCCGAAGGTCGTCATCGCCAGTGCCGGCTTGAACCGCTGGCGCGTGATCGCGTGGGCGTAGGTGAACTCCTTCAACCCGTCGGGCCCGTGGATCCGTCCGAAGCCGGACTCACCGATGCCGCCGAAGGGCAGCGAGGGCACGCCGGCGAACGCGATCACGGCGTTGATCGAGGTCATCCCGGCCCGGAGCCGCTCGGCGATCTCCTGGGCCCGTGCCTTCCCGAAGACGGTCGATCCCAGCGCGTAGGTCGTGGAGTTGGCCTTGGCGACGGCCTCGTCCATGTCGCGCACCTTGGTGACGGTGACGGTCGGGCCGAACGTCTCCTCGGTGATCGCGGTCGAGTCGTCGGGTACGTCGACCAGCACGGTCGGCTGGACGTAGCGCTCCCCCACCGACTCGGGACCGCCGACGACCGCGCGCCCACCGCGGGCGATCGCGTCGTCGATGTGACGCCGGATGATGTCGATCTGCGACGGCATCGTGATCGGGCCGAGCTGACCGCCCGGCTCCGCGGCGAGTCCCTTGGCCTGGTCGGTGAGCTGGCGGAGGAAGTCGTCGTAGACCCGTTCGTGGACGTAGACCCGCTCCACGCCGGCGCAGGTCTGGCCGGCGTTGGCGGCGGCACCCCAGATGGCGGCCTCGGCGGCCGCGTCGAGGTCGGCGTCCTCGTCGACGATCATCGCGTCCTTGCCCCCGGCCTCCATGAGCACCGGCGTGAGCGTCTCGGCGCACGCCGCCATCACCCGGCGAGCCGTGCCGGGTGAGCCGGTGAACGCGACCTTGCCGACACCGGCCGCGCACAGCGCACCCCCGGTCTCACCGAAGCCGGTGACGACCTGGAGCACCGGGCGCCCGATGGCCTCGAGGAAGGACCGGGCGAGCCACTCGCCGATGCCGGGCGTGTGCTCGCTGGGCTTGAACACCACGGCGTTGCCGGCGGCGAGGGCGTACGCGATCGAGCCCATCGGGGTGAAGACCGGGTAGTTCCACGGCCCGATGACCGCGACCACGCCCAGCGGCCGGTAGGCGACGCTCGCGGCCTGGTTGGCCATGATCAGGCCGGGTGCCACACTCCGGCGCTTGAGGACCTTCTCGGCGTGACCGGCCGCCCAGTGCAGGTGGTCGATCGCGAGCGTGATCTCGAGCGCGGCATCGCCGGCGGGCTTGCCGTTCTCGCGCTGCACCAGCTCGACCAGCTCGTCCAGGTGCTGCACGACGTACTTCTGCCAGCGGACCAGCCGCTCCTTGCGGCCCTTGAACCCCAGGCTCTCCCACCAGCTCGCCTCGATCCGGGCACGTTCGACGACCGCGTTGACGTGGTCCGCGTCGTGGATCGGATGGGTGCCCACGACCTCCCCGGTGGCGGGGTCGAGCGAGTCGAACGTGGCAGTTGTGGGAGCAACGGTGGTCATGGTTCGAAAGTACTGCTCCGCCTGGTCCCCCGCACTCCTCGATGTGCTCCCACGGACCTCGGTGTGCTTGCGGGGTGCTGTGACCAGTCAGAGCGGCGAGGTAGTGGACCTATCGCCGAGGTAGTGCCCTTTGCCTCTGAGAGGCCGCGTCAGCCCGACGTGCCGACGAGCAGCACGGTCCACACCAGGCTCGCCGCGAGCACCAGCCCGATCAGCACCAGGCCGGCGACCGGCGTACGGCGGGCGACGCGCTCGGCGACCTGGTAGAGCCCGGTGACGGCGAGGAGGAGCACCGTCACGTGGAGGAGTACGGCGAGCGCGATGCCGGTCATCGCGCCGGCGATCGCGAACCTCCCCCACGCCAGGCCGAGGACGAGCGGGATGACGATCGCGCCGGCGAGCCCGCCGGCCAGCTCCACGACGAACCCGCGGTCGGCGCCCATCCAGGGCAGCCAGGCGACGACGTCGAACAGGTCGAGGGTGGCGATGGCCCCGAGGACGGCCACGAGGAGCAGGGTGCCGAGCGCGGTGACCTGGTAGCGCAGGTGCTGCGCACGGGACCACCCGTCGGAACCGTGCCGGATCGTCCCGAGCGTGACCGCCGACCACACCAGCCAGCGCCGGATCAGCGGGATGTAGCTGTCTCTCATCGCCCGGCGGAACACCAGGTCGGCCGCGACCCGGTCGATCGGGTCGGCATCCGGTGGGTACCCGGTCGCCACGTAGTCCCTGCGACCGACCATCCCGTCGTGGAGGAGCGCGGCGGGCAGGTGGGCGCCGGTCTTCGGGACCAGCCAGGTGAGCAGCGCCGGGACCGACGTGAGGTCGGTGTCGAAGGTGTCGAGGTCGGCCGGCACGAGGATCTCGCCGTACTCCTCGTCCTGGTAGGCGATCCGCCGCAGCATCCGGAACGACTCCCGGGCGAGGCCGCCCGACTCCTTCTCGACCCGCTCGAGCATGATCTTGGCGCGAAGGTCGGGGCGTGGGTCGCCCGGCGGGAGGCCGCCGTCGTAGAACGCGGCCGGCTGAGGTGTGGTGGGCCCGAGCTCCATCCTCCGATTGTGGCGCTGCCTCCGACGCTACGGGGTCAGGCGCACCTGCCCTCGCCGAGCCGGACCAGTCCGTTGAGGTCGCCGGTGCCGAAATCCGACTTGCCGACGTTGTCGGCGAACATCAGCTCGTCGGTCGAGTCCACGTGGTCGAGGCCCACCAGGTGGCCGAGCTCGTGCAGGAGGACCGCCCGGCCCTGCTCATTGTCGCCGAGGACCGGATCCATCTCCTCGAACGCATCGCTGTCGAGGGTCACGCCGCCGGTGACGTAGCGGAGCCATCCCTCGGGCTGGACCTCCACCGCCACCGCGCCGCCGATGCCGGCGACCTCGTCCTCCAGCTGGGGCACCTCGCTCTCGGTCGCCCACGCGATCAGCACCGGCTCGTGCTGTCCGAGCGAGGGCACGAACTGGCGGTCCCACTCGGGGCGGCGGTCGGTGCGGCCGTCGTACACGAACTCCAGGCCGGTGTAGTGCGCGACGACCTCGATCGCGTCGGCGACGAACTCCTCGGTGTCCTCGGCGTCCTCGGGCGCGCCGTCGGGATTGATCTCGTAGTGGATCTCGTCGCACGGGTCCCAGGCCACCGGCTCCTTCAGTGCGCCCGGTTGGTGCTCGAGGAACGCGTAGGTCCCACCCGGCGGTACGTCGGCCGGGTCGCCCAACGGCTCCTCGCCGATGCCGAGCGCCCGCCGCAGCCCGGCCGGACCGTCGGCCGGGGCCCACAGGATGATCGCGCCGAGCACGATCAAGCTGATCAGCAGTGCGAGTCCCGAGCGCCAGCGCTCGCTCAGCGGGGTGTCCACGCCCGGCCTTACCCGAGGTCGTCCGGCGAGGTCACCGGGCGCTCGCAGACGAAACCGCGGCAGACGTACGCCGCCGCCCGGCCCTCGACGGCCGTGCGCCCGGCCAGCAGGGGTACGTCGTCGCGGGGACCGTCCGCCACGACCGCCACCGCCCCGGGGAGCCGGCGGGCGCGGGCAGCGAGGGCGTCGCGGTCCGGGCCGGCGGGCCCGACGACCGCGACCTCGAGCGGTCCGTCGAGCATGGTGTGGGCCGCGGCGAGCGACCAGCCGGTGAAGCGGGGCGCCCGCTCGGCGAGCCCGGCTACGGTCGCGAGCACCTGTTCGGCGGCGTCCCGGTACCGGCCCTCGCCCGTCAGCGCATGAGCGGTCACCAAGGCGTGGATCATGCTGCTGAAACCGCTCGGCGAGGCGTTGTCGCCCGGGTCGCGCGGGCGCGCCACGAGTGCCTCGGCGTCCTGGTGGGTGTCGAAGAACCCACCGTCGGGCGCGCGGAAGCCGTCGAGCGCGTGGTCGAGCAGCCCGGTGGCGAGGGTCAGCCAGCGGGCGTCGCCGGTCGCCTGGACGAGCGAGAGGAAGCCGGACGCGACGCAGCCGTAGTCCTCGAGGACGCCGGCGTGCGGACCGG
Organism: Nocardioides immobilis; assembly: GCF_003515065.1. Classification (GTDB taxonomy): domain Bacteria; phylum Actinomycetota; class Actinomycetes; order Propionibacteriales; family Nocardioidaceae; genus Nocardioides; species Nocardioides immobilis. The sequence goes on along the minus strand of NZ_QXGH01000012.1, from coordinate 114,373 downwards.
CCACGCCGTCACGGGACACGCGCAGGATCGACGTGCTGGTCGAGCCGCCGTTGTCGGCCGAGCCTGTCGAGACCACGTGGATCCTCGCGAGCAGCTCTGCCGCGGCGACAGCGGCGTCGACGTACTCCTGCTCGCCGAGGAGCAGGCCGGCGTCGCAGAGCCCGGAGATGGCGAGGCCGTTCCACGCGGCGACGACCTTGTCGTCGAGGCCGGGGCGCGGCCGCTGGTCGCGCACGTCGAGCAACCGGGCGCGGACCTCGGCCAGCCGGGCCCGCTCGTGGCTGTCGGCCGGGTAGTGCCGCAGCTGCAGGGTCGAGGTGCCGTGCTCGAACGTGCCCTCCTCGGTGACCGAGAACAGGTCCGCCGCCCAGGCGCCACGGGCCTCACCGAGGGCCTCGACCAGCTGCGCCGGCGTCCAGGCGTAGTAGGCGCCCTCGACGCTCTTGCCGGTCGCCGGATCGGGACTGTCGGCGTCCAGCGCGGAGGCGAAGCCACCCTCAGGCGTGCGCAGCTCGCGGATCAGGAAGTCGGCGGTCTCCCGGGCGACCCGGTCTCCCGTCTCGGTGCCCAGCCGCGCGTACAGGCCCACCAGCTGGGCGTTGTCGTAGAGCATCTTCTCGAAGTGCGGCACCACCCAGCCGCGGTCGACGGCGTACCGGGCGAAGCCCCCGCCGAGCTGGTCGTACATGCCGCCGCCGGCCATCGCCGCCGCCGTCCGGGCCAGCATGTGCCGGGCCTGCTTCACGGTCTCACCGTCGGCGTCGGTGGTCGAGCTTGTCGAGACCCGCCGGAGGAGCTCCAGCACCATCGTGGGCGGGAACTTCGGAGCGTTGCCGAACCCTCCTGCCATCGGGTCGAACTCGTTCGCCAGCGTGGCGACTGCACCGTCGAGCAGCTCGCGGGTGATCGGCGCCGACGGCAGGTCGCCGGACATGGCGAGGTGCTCGCGCAGCTGGTCGGCCACGCGTCGTACCTCGTCGCCGCGGTCCTGCCACGCCTCCGAGAGCGCCGCCAGCACCTGGCGGAACGACGGCGAGCCGTGCCGCGGCTGGTCCGGGAAGTAGGTGCCGGCGAAGAACGGTGCGCCCTCGTGGTCGAGCACGACCGTCATCGGCCAGCCGCCGTGCCCGGTCATCGCGGTCGTGGCCTGCATGTAGACCGCGTCGACGTCCGGCCGCTCCTCGCGGTCGACCTTGACGCTGACGAAGTGCTCGTTCATGAACGCCGCGGTCGCGTCGTCCTCGAACGACTCGTGCGCCATGACATGGCACCAATGGCAACTGCTGTAGCCCACGCTGAGGAGGACGGGCACGTCCCGCCGGCGCGCTTCTGCGAACGCTTCCTCGCTCCATTCCCACCAATGCACGGGATTCTGAGCGTGTTGGAGCAGGTACGGACTGGTCGCGGACGCCAAGTGATTCGGCACGCTCCCCACGCTAGCCCGCGCTCGTCGAGGGACCGAAAGGACCTGAGTGATACACGAAACGGCTCGAGAGTGATACACGAAGATCGCCGCCACTGGTTGGCAGTGGCACGTGTATCAATCTGGCGGCTCGTGCATCACTCGCTCCCTTGCCTGTCACTGGTTTTCAGTGGCACGCCCCCAACACCTGGCCGCCGGCTTCACCGGCGGGTCGCGCGAGGACCAATGGCGATAAGACACGCCGCCGGCGAACGGATGCGGCATGAAAGTGCTTCCTCCGGAGCGGCGCTGGATGGTCCCTCACGATGCCGTGAGGATCAGGCGCGGGCTGAGACCCAACGACTCTGGAACCCGTTCGATGGCTCGTGCCGCGTCGAGAGGACATCCCAAGCAGCTGGCTCGCCGATCCGGCTCTGCATGTCGGTCGCGGCCAGCGGCAGACCTTCCACACCGACCAGATCATCGAGATGCAGGCCGGCCTTGACCACTTCGTCAGCCAAGTCACCCGGTCGGTGGGTGTAGCCCACGAAGCCATTCGGCACCACCGGCGGGCCGGCGGGAGCTCCCCGGTGCGTTCGACCTCGGGCAGCAGTCGGTCGACCGAAGGCGGTGTGACAGCCATGGACAACCCGCGGCACGTCTTCCTCAACGCGAGCGAGGTGATGGCTCGCAACGGCTGGGGCAAGACGAAGGACTGCCAGAACCTCAAGGACCGCGAGCTCGTGTCCCCTCCGGTGATGACCAACCCGGACCGCTGGCCCCTCGACCAGCTACTGGCGTGGGAGGAGAAGCGCGTGGCGCTGGCTGAGGCGGCGCTGGAGGCGCTCACCGCGCCAGACCGGGAGCCCCCGCCCGTCACCGACCTGCTTCCCCAGCCCAAACGACGGCGCCGTTCGGCGTGACGCATGTGTGCGAACTTCTCGAAAATAGCGATCTTCCGCGATGTGCGGAACTCGGCTATTATCGAGAAATGGCTGGAGTTCAGCGCACGCTCAACTTGCCCCCCGAAGGGTACGGAAGTGAGCCCAAGAGCGAGGCGGACGTCCTGCTGACGGCGGCTGCGCGGATCCAAGCCGCACTCCCAACGGGCTGGACCGTCCAGGCGAAGACCCAGGTCGGCGGACTGGATAGCTCCACCAACGCTTCCCGCCGCCCCGACTCACGGCTCTCTCTCATGCGAGAAGGGCAGACGGTGCTGACGTACGTCGTCGAAGCCAAACGCGCCCTGGCTTCGAACAACCTGCTCCCCGCCATCAATCAGCTTCTTGCCCTACAGGGCGCCAGGTCCGCCAATTCGGCCCGGATGCAGCCGATGCTGGTCGCTCGCTACCTCAGCCTCCAGCAGCAGCGGGTGTTGCAAGAACGGGGCATCGCCTACGCCGACGCAACAGGAAACCTGTATCTCACATCGGACGACCCGCTGATCCTGCTGTCCGATCGAGGGGCGAGCGCTGATCCGTGGCGCGGTCCCGGACGCCCGACGACCAGCCTGAAGGGCCTTCCTGCAGCCCGGCTCGTGCGTGCGCTGGTTGACTTCGCCCCGCCGTACTCCGTCGCTGATCTCGCCGACCTGGCTGGCGCATCGCTCGGCGCGGCCTACCGCCTCAGCGACTACCTCGTCAGCGAAGGGCTGCTGACCCGCGGCGAACGCGGGCCGATCTCGGATGTCGACTGGCCCGAGGTGCTGCGGCGGTGGAGCCAAGACGCTCGATACCTGGACACGAGTACGACGCGTGGCTTCCTCGAACCGCGCGGGCTTGACAGCCTCGTCGAGAAGCTCGGCAAGCAGACACCATCGCGTGGCTACGCAGTGAGTGGCTCCATAGCCACCCAGCCCTATGCCTCATACGCGGAAGCCCGTTTGGGGCTCATCTACGCGGACGATCCACCGAGGCTCGCGTCGGACCTTGGGCTGCGCCCTGTGGAGGCCGGTGCCAATGTCATCCTCGCGGCGCCGCGCTCCCCGGTGGTCTTCGAGCGCACGTCGACCTGGAGAGGCATCACCATCGTTGCTCCCAGCCAGGCAGTCGCCGACCTCCTTGGCGGCCCGGGCCGAAACCCCGCCGAGGGCGATTACCTGTTGGACTGGATGAAGGAGAACCCGGATGCCTGGCGCCGGCAATTTGATCGTTGAAGCTCGCGCGGCTCTGCTCGACGCGGTCGCAGCTCTCGAAGCGCAGAAGGACTCGGTGACCCTCATCGGCGCTCAGGCGATCTACCTGCGCACCGGCAGCGCCACCTTCGCGCTGGCCGAGGCCACCAAGGACACCGACCTGGCGATCGATCCACGGAAGCTCGGCGAGGATCCGCGTCTCGAAGAAGCGATGACCAAAGCAGGCTTCATCCTCAACCCGGTCAGCCGACAGCCCGGTGCCTGGATGTCGCCCAACGGAGTACCCGTGGATCTTATGGTCCCCGAGCACCTCGCTGGCTCCGGCAGCCGACGCGGCGTCCGCATCCCGCCCCACGACAAGCATTCGGCACGCCGCGCGGCCGGACTTGAGGCGGCGATCATCGACCGGTCGCCCATGAGCGTCGAGTCGCTCGATGGCGACGGCCGGAGCGCCGTGATCAACGTCGCGGGTCCGGCGGCACTGCTCGTGGCGAAGCTCCACAAGCTCGGCGAACGGGTCGACACTCCAGCCCGTCTCAACGACAAGGACGCACACGACATCTACCGACTGCTGGTTGCGACGGAGACCCCAGATCTCGCCGAGACCATGCAGCGGCTACACGCCGACGAGATCTCCCAAGTGGCCACAACCCAGGCGCTGGGCTACTTGGAGCAACTCTTCGCAAGCGCAGATGCCCTCGGCGCCACGATGGCCGGTCGCGCCGAGGAAGGAGTCGGCCAGCCAGACACTGTTTCGGCTTCGGTCAGCTTCCTCGCACAGGACCTGCTGTCGGCCTTGGCGTGATCGGCGACGGGGCCCGCGGTTCTGAACCGGGAGGATTGACACCGTGACCGACCTGCAAGCCGAGTTGGAGAGCCTACGGACCGAGAACGCGCGCCTACGCAGACTCCTCAAGCTCACCGACGCCGAGGTTGCCCCAGCCCAAGGCACCCAGACAGCATGGTTCGACAAAGCGCCGGGCCCGGTGGATGCTCGGTCGTCTTCACAGGCGAAGCTTGAGTTCTATGCCTCATTGTTCGGCGCACGACGTGACGTCTACGCCGTGCGCTGGGAGAACGCCCGCACCAGCAAGTCGGGATGGATGCCCGCCGTCGAGGGCGGCTGGCGCAAGGGACGCTCTGCCTCCGACATACGACACCTGCCGCTGACGCCCGAGGTCCTCGCCGCGCATCTGACCGGCGACGTCCACATCGGCCTGTATCCGATGCTTGCCGGCGACCAGACCTGCTGGCTCGCCGCCGACTTCGACGGACAAGCCGCGATGCTCGACGCGCTCGCCTACCTGAAGGCCGCACGAGGCGTGGGCGCGCCAGCCGCACTGGAAGTGTCCCGCTCCGGGATCGGCGCGCACGTGTGGATCTTCTTCACAGATCCCGTGCCGGCAGCGACCGCACGCCAACTCGGCACTGCGCTGGTTCGCGAGGCCATCGCGATCCGTGGCCGGATGGACCTGCGCTGTTACGACCGGCTCTTCCCCTCCCAGGACGTGCTGCCCGGGCAAGGACCCGGCAACCTGATCGCGGCCCCGCTCCACGGCAAGTCACGAAAGCTAGGCACCACGGTCTTTCTCGACCTGGCCACGCTGGAGCCGTTCGAGGACCAGTGGGAGTACCTCTCCACCTTGGAGCGCCTTACCCCGAAGCAGGTAACGAAGCTCGCCTCGGCGCTCCGGGAGCCGACGGTCGGGGCACGCGTCGACCGGGCCCAGCCCGCCCGGTCGACCAAGACCCAGCCGAATCCGGCACCGATCGTTCATCTGAGCCTTGACGGCACGGTGCGGATTCCCGGCTCGGAGCTGAGCCCCTCACTTTATGCGACGTTGAAGCACGCAGCGTCTACGTACAACCCGGAGTTCTACGACCGCCAGCGCCGCCGCCAATCGACGTGGAACGTCCCGCGCATCATCACCTCTTACGACGAGACGCTCGACGACCACCTCGTCCTCCCGCGCGGGCTACGCGACACGGCGACGCGACTCATCGAGGGAGCCGGCAGCAAGGTAGAGGTCGACGATCAGCGAGTCACGGGAGATCCTTTGGACCTTTCGCCGACATTCGATCTCAGGCCACAGCAGCAGGAAGCAGTCGAGGCGGTGCTGCCACACGAGCTGGGACTCTTGGTCGCTCCGCCCGGCTCTGGGAAGACCGTCATGGCCTGTGCCGTCATCGCCCAGCGAACCGTTTCCACGCTCGTGCTGGTTGACCGCAAGACGCTCGCCGACCAGTGGCGCCGCGAGATCACCAACCTCCTCGGCCACAAACCGGGGCAGCTCGGCGGCGGCCGATCCAAGCTCACCGGCATCGTCGATGTCGCCACCTTGCAGACACTCGCCCGCCGAACCGACCTCGCCGACAAGCTCGGCGCCTACGGCCAGGTCATCGTCGATGAGTGTCACCACGTCCCGGCAGCAGCGTTCGAGACCGCGGTCCGCGCGATCCCCGCGCGCTACTGGGTCGGGCTCACCGCCACGCCTTACCGGCGCGACGGCCTCGATGACCTGATCGGCTTCCAACTCGGCCCGGTCCGCCACACCTTCACTCACGCCGACCCCGACACCCTTGAAGGCGCCGATACTGACCGACCCCGCCCCGTGCTCGTTGTCCACGCCACCTCGTTCCGGCTGGACGACCCGGTCGATCTGTCCATCCCGGGGGCCATCGCAGGCGTCCACCGCGCGCTGGCCGAAGACGAGGCACGCAACGCGCAGATCCTCAACGATGTGGTGGAGGCACTCGGTCGCGGCCGGCACTGCCTTGTCCTCGCCCAGCGAACCGGCCACGTCGACCACCTCGCCGCGGCACTCGCCGAGCGAGGGCTGGACCCGGTCCTCCTCAAGGGCGGCATGGGCGCCAAGCAGCGCGCCGCAGCCATCGGGCGGCTCAACCCATCCGCTTCCCATTCGCCGCTGCTTGTGGTCGCGACGGGCCACTTCGTCGGAGAAGGCTTCGACTGTCCCGCACTCGACACGCTGTTCCTGGCAGGCCCGGTCTCGTTCAAGGGACGCCTCGTCCAGTACGCCGGCCGCATCCTCCGCGCCTACCCGGGCAAACAGACGGCCGAGGTCCACGACTACCACGACATCGACGTACCGGTGCTCGCCGCCGCGCTCAGCAAACGCGCGCCGGGCTACCTCAGCCTCGGATTCCCCGATCCGCAAATCGGTGTGACTCCTCACGGATCCCGGCTTCGCCGTCGGTCGGCCGGCAACCGACCACGACATCAACAGCTGCCGGAGCGAGGCCCCCAATAGCCTTGCGCGCCGTGAGCACCTCGTGGAGTCGGTCAATGCCTGAGCAACCCAACCGCACGTTCCGGCGGATGTTCTCCCGGCGCGAGCTCGAGTCGCTGGCTGGACGGCGCACCTTCGAGCGAGGGCATGACTACGCGCTCGACGGGCGGGTCCACAGGCTGAAGGCGACGAGTGAGCAGGTCGACGCGAAGGTGCGGGGCTCCGCGTCGTACCAGGTCCGACTCTGGATCGAGGACGAGGAGGCTGCATGGGCTTGCACCTGCCCGGTCGGCCGGGAAGAGCGATTCTGCAAGCACGCGGTCGCGGTAGGGCTGGTGGCAGCCGGCTCTGTCGAGCCCGAGCACGGTGACGGCAACACCGACGAGGTGAATCTGGCCGACTACGTCGCCGACCTCGACCACCAGGCACTGGTCGACATGCTGCTGGAGCGTGCTGCTGCGGATGACCTCTTCGACGCCCGGCTCCGCGCGGCTGCCGCGAGCAAGAGCGGCGGGCGCCCGGACCTGACGTCGTACCGGCAAGCACTCGCCGCGGCGTTCGAGACCGATGGCTACGTCGACTACCGAGAGGCGTACGACTACACGACCGGCATCAGGTCTGTGCTCAACGAACTGCAGCTTCTCCTCGACGAGGGGCACTCCGAGGACGTGATGGCATTGAGCGAGTACGCCGCCGATTTGGCCGAAGAAGCGCTGGGCTTCATCGACGACTCCGACGGCGGGATGTCACTGGTGGCCGAACAGCTCCGAGATCTGCACCTCACCGCCTGCGAGCAGGCACGGCCAGAACCGATCACGCTGGCCCACAAGTTGTACGAGCGCGAGCGTCACGGCGGCGACCTGGAGGTGTTCTACGGCGCGCTGGAGACCTACGCCGACGTGCTCGGCGAGGTGGGCCTGGCCGAGTACCGACGACTGGCACAGGCTGAGTGGGACGAACTCTCCCCACTCGGCCCCGGTGACTCCGAGCACACCTGGTCCTCGGGTCGCTTCCACCTGACCCTGATCATGCTCTCGCTCGCGGACCTCTCTGGCGACGTCGACACGGTCGTGGAGGTGCTGGCACACGACCAGTCCTCGGCCTACCAGTTCGTCAAGATCGCCGAGGCACTGCAAGGCGCGACGCGTCACGACGAGGCGCTCGACTGGGCTCTGATGGGCCTGTCACTCCACGGCTACCACGATCACCGACTGGTTGAGCTCGTCGCGCAGGAGCATCACCGGGTCGGCCGATCCGACGACGCGGTCGCCGTGGTGTGGCGCGCCTTCGAGGAATCGCCGGGTGTGGAGACCTACCGGCGGCTGAAGGAGCACGCGGAGCGCACCGGGCTGTGGCCGGAGCGGCACGACCGCGCGCTCGCGCTACTGCGGAAGCACACCAACAACCAGCGCGACCGCTCCCTCCTGGTGGCGATCCTGCTCCTCGACGGCGAAGTCGACCAGGCGTGGGCAGAGGCCATCGCCGGCGGGTGCCGAAGGGACCAGTGGCTGGAGCTCGCCCGACGCCGCGAGGACGATCACCCCGACGACGCCATCCCACTATGGCGCGAGGAGGTAACCCGCGAGATCGCCGCGATGAGCAACCCGTCCTACGCCAACGCGGTCGCCCTGATCGAGCGGATCGGCCGCCTGATGCCAGCGGCCGGACGGGGCGACGAGTTCGCGTCCTACGTCGCCGGGCTCGCGACCGAGCACAGGCGCAAGCGGAACCTGATGAAGCTCTTCGCCGAACGAGGCTGGTGAGTACTCCTGTTGCAAATAAGCAACGTCGCGCCACTTCAAGCGACAGCCTCAGCGCCGCCCGTCAGCTCGGGCGAATGGTGCAAGCACCGCCTGCACAACCGTTCTAAAGCACCGCGGAAGTGATACACGAAGCCGCGGAACCCGTGTCCAACGGCGGCACTCGATGAACTCGCGCGGCACGAAATATGCCTCTGACCAGCGGTTATGCGGCGACGCCGCCGCGATCCGCACGGGGATCCTGCACGTGGCACCAGTGGCAGGCGGCGTACCCGACGCTCAGCAGCACCGGCACGTTGCGCTCCCGCGCCTCAGCGAACGCGTCCGGGCCCCACTCCCACCAGTCCACGGGATTGTCCTCGTGCTGCAGCAGGTACGGGCTCGTCGCAGCGCCAAGACGGTTCACGAAACCATGATCTCCCACCAGGAAAGCAGGGATGCCTGTCGGCTGCCTGGTCAGGCGCCGCCCTTGATCGCGGAGACGTCGAACTCGAGCATGACCTTGTCCGACACGAGGACGCCGCCGCTCTCGAGCGCGGCGTTCCAGGTCAGGCCCCAGTCCTTGCGGTAGATGGCGGCCGCGCCCTCGAAGCCGATCCGAACGTTGCCGAACGGATCCTTGGCGGAGCCGGTGAACTCGAAGGGCACAGTGACCGGTTGGGTGAGGCCCATGATCGTCAGGTCGCCGGCGATCGTCCACTCGTCGCCGTCGCGATCAACCGAGGTCGAGACGAAGGTGATCTCCGGGTACTGCTCGCTGTCGAGGAAGTCCCCCGAGCGGAGGTGGTCGTCGCGCTGCTGCTGGCCGGTGGTGATGCTGTTCGCCACGATCGCGATCGAGACCGAGGACCTGCTCGGGTCGACCGTGTCGACGTGGGCGGTGCCGGAAACCTCGGTGAAGGCGCCGCGGACCTTGGTCACCATGGCGTGCCGGGCGACGAACCCGAGGCGCGTGTGTGCGGGGTCGATGCTGTAGTCGCCGGAGATGTCCTCCAGGACGGCGGTCGAAGCATCGAAAGTCTCGACGGGATTGGTCATGCTGACTCCTGCGTGGGTGTGGATGAGTGGTTGATGCATCGACGGGCAGCTGCCGAACCGGCCGAGATTCAGGGCCGGACCTCGTAGACGGCGTTGAACGGCGTCTCTGCGGCGCGCCGGAACCGGGTGAACCCGCCCTCCTGCGTGACCTGCCTGGTCCGTGCCTCGCCGGCCTGGGCCCCGAGCGCGAGCCCGACCTCCTGGCTGCGCGAGTTCGGCACGCAGAGCATCGTGGAGGCCGAGTAGAAGATGCGGCCCACCGGGTTGAGGTTGTCCTCCAGGCGGTCGGCGGCGTTCGGCTCCACGAGCAGCCAGGTCCCGTCATCGGCCAGGGTGGATCGAACGTACGCCGCCACGCCGACCGGGTCGCCCATGTCGTGGAGGCAGTCGAAGAACGTCACGAGGTCGTAGCTGCTGCCCGAGTAGTTGCTCGCGGTGGCGACCTCGAACGTGCACCGGTCTGCTACTCCGGCCTCGGACGCCGCTTTGCGGGCCGCCTCGATGGACGGCGCGTGCACGTCACTCCCGACGAACGTCGCGTTCGGGAAGGCCTTCGCCATGAGGATCGTCGACGAGCCGTAGCCGCAGCCGACGTCGGCGACCCGGGCGCCGGTCTCGAGCTCGGCGACGACACCGTCCAGGGCGGGAAGCCACGCGTCGACCAGGTTGCCGATGTAGTTCGGCCGGAAGAACCGGTCAGTGCCGTCGAACAGGTTGTGGTCGTGCTCTCCCCAGCCGACCCCGCGACCGGTGCGGAACGCCTCGGCGATCAGGTCGACGTCGGCGATCGTCGAGGCTCCGACCTGCAGTCCGCCGGGCGCGAAGATCGGGTTGTCGGGGCTGGTCAGCGCGAACGCCTGCTCTTCGGTCAGCCGGAACTCCTGGGTTGCCGCGTCGTACTCCGCGTAGCCGCTCGCGGCCTGGGCAGCGAGCCACTCGGCCAGGTAGCGCTCGGGGTAACCGGTCCTCTCGGCGAGCTGCGTGGGGGTCACCGGCCGGCTGTCGCCCATCGCGACGTACAGCCCGAGCCGGTCGCCGAGGAGGACGGTGGAGGCATGGAGCACTGCTCCTAGGTCGCCGGCGAACCGGCCGACGAACTCGTTGAGCCGGTCTTCGTCGATGGTCATGGTGGTCCTCCGTGGGTGTGGTTTCTTGGACCAGCCCAGACTCAGCCCCGTCGGTAGCACGGCCGTAGCGGCCGGATAGCGGCGAGGGGCACGATGTTCCCCGTGGAGGTCAACCTGCTGGGAAGGTTCACCGTTCGCCGTGATGGCGTTGAGGTTGACACCACCGCGTTCGGCGGACGGCGGGTGCGCACGCTGGTCCGGATCCTTGCCGTCCAGCGTGGCCGGGTGGCCTCACGCGACGCGCTGATCGAGGCTCTGTGGGGGGAGCAGCTCCCGGCGGATCCCGCGACCAACCTCAACGTCATCGTGAACCGTGCCCGTCGCGCGCTCGGACAACCCGCCGCGATCGTGACCGAGGGCGGCGGCTACCAGCTCCGCTCCGGGCCGGACATCGTCGTCGACGCCGAGCAGTTCCAGGCACATGTCGCAGAGGCATCTGCCGCGATGGCGCGGGCGGACCACTCCGCAGCTTTCGAGGCGGCGGCCGCGGCTCTGCGGCTGTGGGACGACCCGCTACCCGAGGACGCGTACGCCGACTGGGCCCGTCCCTATCGCGACCGGTTCGAGCGTCTCCACCAAGACGCTCTGGAGGTGGCGGCGGCCGCGCTGTTGTCGATGGACAGGCCGCGCGAAGCCGTTGCCTTGGCGGCGGACGCAGTCACCCGTCAGCCCTTGCGTGAGGCGTCCCGTGTCCTGCTCATGCGCGCCTACGCCGCGGCCGGCGACCAGGCGGCCGCCGTGGCGGCATATCTCGACCTCCGGCGAATGCTCGCCGACGAGCTGGGCATCGATCCGTCAGCGGAGGCGACCGGCCTCTATGAGCACCTGCTGCGCGGCACCTTGCGGGCACCCGCCACCGCCACGGCGTCATCCTCGCCGGTGGACCTGCTCCCGCTCGTCGGTCGGGAAGGTGAGCTCGAGGAGCTGTTGGCCGCAGGCCGAGAGGGTCGCGTCGCCCTGGTGTCGGCACGATCGGGCGGTGGCAAGTCCCGTCTCCTCGACGCGGTCAGCGACCGGAGCGACCGGACCACCGTGCTGGCACGGTGCCTGCTCCCGGAGCGCGAGGAACCGTGGAGCCTGGCACGGTCGCTCCTGCGATCGCCTTCCGTGACCGCGATCGAGACTGGACAGACCCTTGATGCCACGACACTGGCCGCCCTGACCGATCTGCTGCCCGACCTGGCCGCGGCCGGTCCGCCCGTCGACCCGCAGTCGCGCCGCGCGCTCATCTTGCGCGGTGCGGTCCGACTACTCGAGTCGACGGCGCCATCGCTCGTGCTGGTCGACGACCTGCAGTGGGCGGACTCCAGCAGCCTGCAGGCGCTCGCCGTGCTGGTCGGTCGCACTGCCGACGTCGGGATAGTGCTGGCCTACCGTCCCGAGGAGGTCGAAGAGGACTCCACCGTCGCGCAGTTCCTGTCAGACCTCGCCGAGAGCCGACCGGTGGAGGTGCCGCTCGGCCCGCTTGACGCCGATGCGCTCCAGGGTCTGGTCTCATCACCGACGGTGGCCTCGGCGTTGGCCGAGCACACCGACGGCTCGCCCTTCGCCGTCGTGCAGGTGGCACGCGAGCTCGAGCGCGAGGGCTCGCTGCGCGCGAAGGCGGCCGGTGGTTGGGACACCATCGCGGAGCCCGCGTCCGCACGGGTCCGTGAGCTCGCCCACGCTGGACAGCGCGCCGCGATCTGGCGACAGCTCGAACGCCAACGACCCGAAGGTCGCGAACTCTCCGCGTCGCTTGCGCTCCTCGGCCGCCCCGCGCCGCTACGGCTGTTGACTGCGGCGACACGCATCCCTACCGAGGGCGCGACGAAGGTGGTGCGCGACCTGGCCCGCCACCATCTGGTCCGCCACGACTCCGAGGGTTTCCGGGTCGACCACGACATGGTCGCTGAGACCATCCGCGACCGGCTGCCCGCCGTCGAGCGCGCCCGGCTGCACCAGCAGCTTGCGAACGCGCTGGAGCGCACTGACGGCCCCCTCGACGAACGCGCCAGGCACCTCGCCGGCGCCGGCGACAAGGCGGCCGCTGCTTCGGCGTACTCAGCGGCGGCGCGAGCACGGCTCGACCTCTTCGCGAACACCGAGGCCCAGCAGCTCGCCGACGAGGGGCTGGCCCTCGAACCCGAAGGAGAGAGACGCGCACCCCTGCTGGAGGTGCGCGGTGAGACCCGGGCTCGCCGGGGCGACCCCGGACCCGCACGCGAGGACCTCCGGGCCGCCCTCGCGCTCACCACCTCCCGGCCCACCCGGTCGCGGCTGTTGACCCGTCTGGCGCAGCTGTCGCTCGGCGCCGAGGACCTTCTGCATGCCGCAGAGCTGGCCGACCTGGCCCTCGCCGAGGCCCAAGACGACCCCGGCGCCCGGGCGCGCGCTCTCTACGTGCGAGCACTGGTCGACATGAGCCTCAACGGCCGTGAGCGGACCGAGGCGCGACTCGACGAGGCGCTGGAGCTCTTCACCGCGAACGGCGACGCAGCCGGCATGGCCGACATCCTTGATGCCAGGGCCATGGCCACCTTCGTCGACGGCGACATCAACGCCGGCATCGCCCAGTTCGACCGCGCCGCGAGACTGTTCACCGACAGTGGAAACCTGCTCCGGGTGGTCACCCCGCGCTCAACCCGCGGACACGGTCTGCTCTTCGCCGGACGGCCGGAGGAGGGACTTTCCGAGGTCGGCGCGGCGCTCGACCTCGCACGCAAACTCGGTTACGCAGATGGCGAAGCGATGGCTCGCTGGCACTACGCCGAGGCGCTGGTGGCGTGCGGTCGCCCAGATGAAGGGCTTGAAGCAGCCCAGGAAGGGCTCGCTATCGCGCGCCGAATCGCCCACCGCGGCTGGACCGCCGCGACATTGTGTGCGATTGGTCTGTGCCGACATGCCCTCGATGATCCAGACGCCGCGACCGAGGCCTTTGAGGAATGCATCGCGATCAGCGGGAGCATGTTCTGGTTCCGTTCCTGGGCAGGGGCACGGCTGGCCCTGGTGTCGCTGGGCCGAGACGACTGGGCAGGCGCGTCGCGCCACGTGGAGGACGCTCTCGCCGTCGGATCGGGACTGACGCTCTACGAAGCGCGGCTGGCCCAGTGCGAGCTCGCTGTCCGTCGAGGCGACGAGGAGGCGGGGAAGCTCATCGACCGGGCGCTCGAGAAGGCGATCACGGGCGGCCACGTGAGCTCGGCCGCCCGACTCCGGCACCTACGAGGGCAAGCCCTGGGCTGAGCCTGTGAGCTCAGATTCCCGGAGTCCCGAACGGTGCGGTCAGCGACGGAGACCGGCTACTGAGCCGTTCGCTCGCGCCGGCCCAATGCCTCCACCACGACCGGAGCGGCGAGCTCGATGCCGAGCAGCAGGTCGTGGAAGCGGTGCGGCCGGCCCAAGGTGGCGCGGGTCGCCAGCCGCCCGATGCCCCCGACGGCCATGAGCCCGGCGAGGACCCGCATCCGGTCCAGGTCCGGCTCGGCGGGCGCCGCCGCGTCCAGCCAACCCAGCCCGTAGCCGGCGAAGACGGGCCCCATGAAGCGAACATGGGAGTCCGTCGTCGCATCGCCGGTCATGCCGGGCTCACCGCGCAGCCCGCCGACGAGCTGGACGCCGCCGATCGCGATGCACGTCCATCCGGTCACACGGCCCAGGGTTCTCAGCGCGGACATGGGGCCATCCTGGCACTCAGCGACCAGCCGGCAAGAGATCTTCGGACCGGAGATCGCAAGCCGCGTCATCGCCCACTCCAGCTCAGGGGATTCGGCGGCGCCGTCCGGCATCGCCACCGCTTCCCGAGTCGTACATTGCCCCCATGACGAGAGGGCGGCTGGTCGAGCTCCCCACGGGTGTGGTAACCCTCCTGTTCTCCGACATCGAGGGCTCGACGCGCCTGCTGCACCGGCTGGGCGACGCCTACGGCGACGTGCTCGAGACGCACCACCAGGTCCTGCGCGCGGTGTGGGACGAGTTCGGTGGCCTCGAGGTCAACACCGAGGGCGATGCGTTCTTCGTGGCGTTCAGCGAGGCGGCGCCGGCCGTTGACGCCGCGAGGGCCGCGCAGCAGGTGCTCGCGGAACAGGTGTGGCCGGACGGTCACGTGGTCCGGGTCCGGATGGGCGTGCACACGGGCTCGCCCCAGGTGCGCAGCGACGACTACTGGGGCATCGACGTGCACTACGCCGCGCGGCTCTGCTCGGCGGCCAACGGGGGCCAGGTCCTGGTCAGTGAGTCGACGGCAGCGCACGTGGACGACTCGCTCGAGGACCTCGGTGAGCACGCACTGAAGGACTTCCCTGCCCCGAGGCGCATCTACCACCTGGTGGTCGACGGGCTCGGGAGCGACCGGTTCGCCCAGGTTCGCACCCTTCGCGCCGGCCGCACCAACCTCCCCGACCAGCTCTCGAGCTTCCTCGGCCGGGAGCAGGAGCTCGCGGAGGTGTGCGCGCTCCTGGCGACCCACCGCCTGGTGACGCTCGCCGGAGCCGGAGGGGTCGGCAAGACCCGGCTCGCCCTTGCCGCGGCGGCGCGACTGCTCGACGGGAGTGGGGATGGCGTATGGCTGGTCGAGCTCGCACCGCTGCACGACCCTCTCGCGGTGCCGACGTCGGTCGCCGCAGCGCTCCGAGTCGACGTACGTCCCGGAGTGAGTACGACGGACGCGATCGTCGACGCCGTAGCCAGCAGGAGCCTGCTGCTCGTCCTCGACAACTGTGAGCACCTGATCGGGGCCGTCGCCGAGCTCGCTGCCCAGATCGTGCCGCGCTGCCCCGGACTCGTGGTCCTGGCAACGAGTCGGGCGAGTCTCGGTGTCAAGGGCGAGCACGTCTACCGGGTGCCGTCGCTCGTCGAGGCGGAGGCGGTCCACCTCTTCGCCGAGCGCGCCGCCGCCCAGCGGCCCGGCTTCGTGGTGGACGACACGAACACGGCCGATGTCGCGGCCCTGGTCGCGCGCCTCGACGCCATGCCACTGGCGCTGGAGCTCGCAGCCGCGCGGCTCCGGTCGATGGACGTGGCAGAGCTGCGCACGCGGCTCGAGGGAGGGTTCCGGCTGCTGACCGGAGGCCCGCGCACGGCCTCGCGTCGCCAGCAGACGCTCGAGGCGCTGATCGCCTGGTCCTACGACCTGCTCACGGACGCCGAGCGGACCCTGTTCTCGCGGCTCTCGGTGTTCGTCGGAGGTTGCGATCTCGGGGCAGCGGTAGCGGTCTGCAGTGATGACGACCTCGACGAGGTGGACGTGGTCGACCTCCTGGACTCGCTGGTGGACAAGAGCCTGGTCCGCGTGGACGACGCGAGCGGGCACGTCCGCTACCGGATGCTCGAGACGGTTCGCGAATTCGCAGCGGATCGGCTCGATCCGGCCGAGCGGGCCCGGAGCGCGCCTCGCGACCACCACCTCGCGGGGGCGGCACGCCGCCATTTCGACTACTTCCTCGCCCTTGCCGAGTCGGCGAACCTGACGGCCGAGGGAGAGCAGGCCCTACGACCAGAGCTCGTACAGCCGGAGACGGACAATCTCCGGGCCGCCTTGGACCGGGTGGTCTCGTCCGGTGAGATCGAGGACGGCTACCGGCTCGCGATCGCGCTCGAGAACTTCTGGGTGACGCTCGATCCCTTCGAGGGCATCACCCGGTTCGAGACGCTCTTCGCGGCGGGCGGAGACGTGCAACCGATCCTGCGAGCCCGCGCCCTGCGCTGCTACGGCGGATCGAGCCACATCGCCGGTCACCACGATCAGGCACGCCGCGCGTATCAGGAGAGCCTCGCGTTGTTCCGAGAACTCGGTGACGAGCGCGATGTCGCCATCCTCCTGCATCGGATCGGGACCAGTCTGCTGGCCCAAGGGTCCGTAGACGATGCCCGCAGGCATATCGAAGAGAGCCTGGAGATCTCACGGAGCGTGGGATCGGCGCGTGACGTGGTTCAGGCAATCGGCTCGATGGGCTGGGTCGCTCTCGACCAGGGAGATCTCTCCCGTGCCGCGCAGCTCTTCAAGGAAAGCCTAGACATGGTCGGGGACCGTGAGTGGGCCTGGTGGCAGACCAACATGCTGGAAGGGCTGACCGAGACCTCCTGCCGCCTCGGCAGGTTCGATGAGGCGGCGAACTGGGCCCGTGAATCACTTGTCCTGGCTGATCAGCTGTCCGATAGGCAGTCCATGGTCTTCGCCCTTGCCTCGATCGCCAGGGCTGCAGCTGAGATCGGTGACACAGTACGGGCGGGCCGTCTCTGGGGCGCGGTCGAGGCGGAGGAGTCGCGGGGCAGGCTGGGACAGTGGGAGTCGGAGCGTCGGGCGCATGAGGAGGTGGTGGCCGCTCTCGCGGACGAGGAGTTCGAGCGAGGTCGGGATGAAGGACGTCGGTTGACCCTGAAGCAGGCCGTCGCCGCGGCGTTGGGCTGAGCGCGCCGATGAGTCCCCACCGCTCACGTGGTCGATCTACTCAGCGACCTTCAACCGGAGGGTCCTCAGGCACGAGGAGTGGCAATGGCATCCGTACGCACCCATCTGTGGTTCGGCAACGACAAGGCCATCGAGGCGGCGAACTTCTACGCGGAGCACATCCCGGACTCGGCCGTGACCCGGGTCTTCACGGCACGAACCGATCCCGACAGCGCGGTCGCCGAGGTCGTCGAGTTCACCGTGGGCGGTCACGAGGTGATCGGGCTCAACGCAGGGCCGGAGTTCCACCTCGACGAGGCGTTCTCCTTCTACCTCCGCGTCGAGGGGCAGGAGGAGGTCGACCACTACTGGGAGATCCTCACCGCCGACGGCGGCGAGCCCGGGGCGTGCGGCTGGTGCAAGGACAAGTACGGCGTCCCCTGGCAGGTCATCCCCCGCGAGCTCGAGGACCTCTCCGGGGACTACAGCACCGAGGCGAACCAACGCGTCTGCCAGGCGATGCTGAAGATGGGCAAGATCGACGTCGCCGACCTCCAGGCGGCGTACGACGGCGCCTGATCGCCGAGGCTCGCGCGACTACTTGGGCCGGAGCCGCAGCGCCATCCTCGGGCACCCCCGGACCGCGGCTCGCGCCGCGGCCAGGAGCTCGGGCGTGATCTCGCTGCCGACGACCGGGTAGCCCCAGTCGTCGAGCTCGATCACCTCCGGCAGCAGCTCGAAGCAGAGGCCTCTCGCCTGGCAGGCCGGCCAGTCCACGCGCAGCTGGTGGTTCGCCATGTCAGCCACCGCCCCCGGCGCGGTAGCTGCAGCCGCCGCGGGCATGCCGGTCGACCTCGGCGGGGAACCGGGTGAGCGCCGAGCGCACCATCCGCGCCGTCCCGTCGGGATGGGCGCAGGCGCCGCGCCGCTCGACCATCCGGCACAGCCGCTCGGTCTCGCCCCGGCCGCCGATCCCGGTCGTGACCCGGTGCAGCGCTTCGGCCAGTGCGGGAAGCCCGTTGAAGCACGGCCCGCAGCGGCCCGCGCTCTCGTCGGCGAGGTAGGACGTGACGGACGCCGCGAACGTGAGCGGGCACCCGTCCGGCACGAGCACCACGCCCGCCCCGAGGGTCAGTCCGACGTCGGCGAGCCCGGTCCGGGACACCGTCAGGTCGCGCAGCTCGCCCGCGTCCGCCCAGGTGCCGTGGTAACCGCCGAGCAGCACCGGCCGGTCGACGTCGTCCGACGCCAGCACCGCCTCCCACTTCGTGCCGAACTCCGCCTCCACCACCCGGCAACCGAGATCGTCATGCACCGTCAGCAGCGCGGTGCCGGGCTCGCCCGGGGTGCCGTGCGCGAGGTACGCGTCGACCCCGTGCAGCACCAGCAGGGCCAGCTGGGCGAAGGTCTCGCCGTTCGAGAGCAGGGTCGGTCGGCCGCGGTGGCCGCGCACAGCCGCCGGTTGCCACGTCGTCACGGGCCGGTTCGGACGCCCGGCCATCAGCTCGATCACCGCCGCTGCCTGGCCCGCGACGAAGGCCTCGTCCGCACGGTGCATGTCGAATCTGATCCGCTCGTCCCTCCGCTCGCGCACGGCCGTCTCGATCGACGCCCGCACCTGCAGGTCGGCGCCCGGGACGACGAGGTGCACCTCCCGGCTGCCGAGCACCCGGGCCGCGGTGACCGCGCCGTCCAGCACCAGGTGCGGCGCCGTACGCGCGAGCGCAGCGTCCTTGGCGCTGGCCGGCTCCCCCTCGCTGAGGTTCACGACCACCGACGGCCGTCCCGAGGCCTCGGCGGCGGCCTCCAGCTTGCGGCCGAACGGGAAGCCCGCCCCGCCCCGGCCGCGAAGGCCGACCCGCTCCAGGTCGGCGAGCAGCGGCGTCAGCTGCGGTCGACCCGGCTCCCCGTGCCATCGGCGGTGGGCGGCGAGGGACGGACCGGAGTCGATGGCGGCGAGGACAGCAGGTCCGCGCTCCACGTCGACGCCGAGGGGACCGAGCACAGCGGCGGTCATACCCGTTCTCCTTCCAGCTCGGCCGCGGTCGGCGACAGCAACCGCAGCAGTACGGCGACCGCGACCACTCCTGCCGCGGCCGAGTAGCTGATGAGCGCCCATGTCTCGCCGCTGTCGCTGCCGATCATCAGGCCGTGCACGAGACCCAGCGCCCAGGCCAGGTAGGCGAGCTGGTGCACCCGCTGCCAGCACCGCAGCCCCAGCCGCCCCCGGACCGCGGTGGTGACCAGCACCGCCAGGATCAGGTCGGAGGCCAGGGTGCCGACCGCCAGCCACCAGGGCTCGTACGCCGCGCCGTACGGGACGAACGCGTGCCACCACCGGATGTCGACGAACTCGTCCAGCACCGCGGTGGCGATGTGCGCGACCAGCAGGATCGCGCCGAACAGGCTGAGGTTGCGGTGCAGCGAGCGGGAGACGAACGCCGGCAACAGCGACCCCGCGCGTCCGCGCGCTGCCAGCACTCCGAGCAGGACGGTCGCCGTCAGGACACCGAGCAGGACCATGCCGGTCCCACGGTTGAGGAACCACAGCATCGCGGTGCTCATGCCGCCACCTCCGGCGTCGGCCAGTCCCCGACCCGCTGGACCGAGCCGTCGGCCAGCACCAAGCGGGCGTGGACACCGCGTTCGGAGAGCCACGCCTCGGCCTCCGCGCCAAGCACCAGTGCTGCGGTCGACGCCACGTTCGCCCCGACCGCGGTCTCGCCGAGGGCCGTCGCGGTGCGGACCTCGCCCGCGACCGGCGCCCCGGTCCGCGGGTCGATGAGGTGGTGCGCCCATCCGTCCTCGGTGCGCCAGCGGCGGGCCAGGATCGTCGAGGTCGCCATCCCACCGTGCCGCAGAACGACCGTCGTTCCGGTCGCGCTCCGCTCGGTCTCGCTGACCCGGATCGGCCATGACTCGTCGGCCGGCGAGACGACGCGCACGTCCCCGCCGAGGCTGACCAGCACTCCGCAGCCGAGCTCGGCCGTCACGGTTTCCGCGACCAGGTCGGCGGCCCACGCCTTCGCGGTCGCCCCGAGGTCGAGCAGGCAGTCGGGCGGCAGCCACAGCGCGT
Source organism: Nocardioides immobilis (assembly GCF_003515065.1). Lineage (GTDB taxonomy): Bacteria > Actinomycetota > Actinomycetes > Propionibacteriales > Nocardioidaceae > Nocardioides > Nocardioides immobilis. Next base: position 94,218 of record NZ_QXGH01000012.1, on the reverse strand, counting down.
CGTCGGCCAACCGGATCTCCCGCCAGTCCTCAGGTGGTGCCGCGATGTCGGGTACGGCGAGCGCGGGGCGCTTCACCAGCAGCTCGAGATCGACGTCGTACCCCCAGCTGATCAACGCGCGCCCGGCGCACGGATCGACCAGCCCGTCGGTGATCCGGGCGGCGTCCACCGCGACCCGGGTGGCCTCCACCAGCAGCGGGTCGACCGCCACCCAGCGGCCCGGCGCGGCATTGGCCCGGGAGAGGTCGGAGTCGTCGCGGAACCGGCTGCACGTCCGGTCCACGTCGTCCAGCAGCCGACGGGTCAGCGACTCGGCCTGGCGCAGCAGCCGCTCGTCGGTCACGCACAGCTGGACGTAGGTGCTCCACACCCGCCACGTGCTCACGCCGTACACCTCAGGACCCCGACGACTGCGAGGACGGCGGCTCCGGTGCCGGCTGCGGCGCCGGCCCACCGGAGCCCGAGCTGCTCCCTCCACCCGAACCGCCGCTCGACCCGCCGCTCGAACCGCCCGACGTGCCACCGCTCGAGCTGGTGCTCGTGCTGGTGCTGGACGCCGGGGCCGTGACCTCGCCACCGCCGACGGTCACCCTGACCACGCGGGTCACGACCTTGGTCCGCACCGGTCGCTCCACCAGCTTGACCCGTGGTCGCCGCTGCTTCGTCGATCCCTGCTTCGCCTGCTGGCCGCTCGCGCCCGCCTCGAACTTCTGCGCGGTCTGTGCCTCGGCCAGTCCGGTCGCCGCACCGGTCGCGCCGGCCACGGCGCACGTGGCCATCCCGGTCACCGCAGCGATCGCGAACCGGTAGCGGTCGCGGCGCTTCGCGTCGTACGTCATCTCGCTCCTCCTCCGACGGCAATGACGACGATGCTCGGACCCGCGACCGTAGGACGGCATCAGCCCTTCGTTAAGAACAGGTCATGGGCGACGGCGCTCCTTGATACAGCCTTGATGCTCTCGCGATGTGCCCCTATCGCTGACCCGGCGACGCTGCGGGCATGAAGCTCTCGACACTGGCCGTCACGGCCGTCAGCGCGGCAGCCGCCGTCACGACCGGCGTCGCCTCCTACGAGGCGTTCGCCCCCGGCGAGGCACCTGCCGCCACCGCACCCGCGCCCCGGAAGCCGTCGGGGCCCGTCACGGCGTTCGCCGACTGCCCCAAGGACACCGTCCTGCGGGGGAAGTTCTGCATCCGCACCGAGGAACGCACCGTCACCGAGTACGTCGCCGCGCCCCCCGCTGTGACGCAGCAGGTCGCCGCCGCTCCCAGCGGGCCAACGGGGGATCGGGATCCCGCCGGGGGCGGGGAGGGTGGCGACGATCGGGACGACGACGCGCACGACGATCACGACGACGGCGATCACGACGACGACCACGACGACGACCACGACGATCGGGACGACGACGACCACGACGACGACCACGACGACGATCGGGACGACGACGACCACGACGACGACCACGACGACGATCGGGACGACGACCACGACGACGACGATCGGGACGACGACGATCGGGACGACGACGAGGACGACGACTAAGCGCTCAGGCAGTCGCGTGCTGTGCCACGGGGAGCCGCAAGGTCACGGTCGTCCCCGCACCCGAGGCGATGTCGATCGTGCCCCCGATCGCGGCGACCGTGCGCCGCGCGATCTGCAGGCCGAGCCCGGTGGACCCGGGGCGCTGGCCGGCCTCGGCCGGAGGACGGATCCCGGGACCGGTGTCGGCCACCGCGATCAGCACCTGGCCGTCGAGAGCATCCACCGAGACCGTGATCGCGGCGGACTCCGGGGTGTGGGCGAACACGTTGTCGACGAGGACGTCCAGCACGTCGGTGAGGTCGGCCGCATCGACCGCCACCGGCGCCGGGCCCTCCGTCAGCCGCAGGTCCACCGGCCTGCCCTGGTCCTCGGCGAGCGCGGACCAGAACGCCATCCGGTCGGCGACGACGGCACGGGCGTCGCACCCGGCCCGGAGCGTGTGCCGCACCGGTCGACGTGCGTCGCGGACGATGGCGTCCACGGTGCGCTGCAGGTTCGCGACGTGCTCCTGGAGGCGGCCGCCGACCTCCGGGTCCGCCACCGCCTCGGCGTCCAGGCGCAGCGCGGTCACCGGCGTGCGGAGCCGGTGCGAGAGGTCGCCGACCGCCGCGCGCTCGGCGACCAGCAGCTCGTTGATCCGGTCGGCCAGCTGGTTGAACGCATCGGCGAGCTCGACCGTCTCCGGTGGCCCGCTCGGCACCGCGCGGACATCGAGCTCCCCGTCGCGCAGCTGCAGGGCGACGTCGGCGAGCTCGGTCACCGGCGTGGAGATGCGGCGGGAGAACCGGTCGGCGATCACGATCGCAGCGACGATCAGCGCCAGGCCCAGCAGGCCGATCGCGATCCAGGCCCGCGCGACCCCGGAGGACAGCTGGTCGTCACCGACGCGGGCCCGGACGACGTACGTGCCGTCCGCCGTCACCACCGGCGTCAGGATCGTGACGCCGTCGTCGTCGGTGGTCGTGAACGCCTCGCCGTCGGCCGCACGGAGCACGTCGCCGTCGGTCGCCAGGTCGGCCACCTCGTCCCCCAGGACGTCGCCCCGAGGCGTCACCACGCTGGTCGTGGCGAAGGTGCTCGCCGTGGCGGTGCGGACGACGTCGGCCAGGCCGGGGTCGCCGTGCAGCCCGGAGACGATGAGGGCCACGTCGTCGGCATCGTCCTGCGCGCTGCTGACCGCCCGTTCGTGCGCCAGCGTCTGGACCAGCAGGAACAGCGGGATCACGAACCCGAGGATCACCGCTGATGTCGTCGCGGCGACCAGCCAGCCGATCCGCCGCCTCATCCGGCTCGACTCTCGGGCGGTTCCGCGAGCCGGACGCCCACCCCCCGCACCGTGTGCAGGTAGCGCGGGTCCGCCGCCGTCTCACCGAGCTTGCGCCGCAGCCAGGAAAGGTGGACGTCGAGCGTGCGGTCGGCTCCGCCGTACGGCTGCTGCCACACCTCGGAGAGGAGCTCCCGCTTCGTCACCACCTCGCCCGCCCGCGAGGCCAACGCGAGCAGCAGGTCGAACTCGCGCCGCGCCAGCTCCAGCTCCTTGCCGGCGAGCGTGGCCGTCCGAGCGCGGGCGTCGACCACCAGCTCGCCGATCTCGATCGGTCCGCCCCCGGTCGCCGCGGCCGAGCGCCGCAGCACCGCTCGGATCCGCGCAGCCACCTGGTCGATGCCGAACGGCTTGACCACGTAGTCGTCGGCACCGGCGTCGAGGGTGTCGACGATCGACTGGTCGTCGTCCTGCGCGGTGACCACGACGACCGGTACGTCGGAGACCGCTCGGATCATCGCGAGCAGCTTGCGCCCGTCGATGTCGGGGAGCCCGAGATCGAGGACCAGCACGTCCGGGCGGTCCTTGACGACCAGCTCGAGGACCGGGAGGCCGGCCGGGTACGACGTCACGGCGTGGCCGCGCTCGGTCAGCCCGCTGATCAGTCCGCGGCGGATCCCAGGGTCGTCCTCGACCACGACGACTCTCGCCATGGCTCGAAGGTACGGGAACCCACCCGCGCACACGAGGAGACGGGAGAATGGGCGGGATGAAGAAATGGTGGATCGCCGCGCCGCTCGCCTGGGCGGGTGTGGTCGCAGTGGTGGCGCTCCTCGCGTGGTGGGTCATCGACGGCGCCGGCGAGGGCGTCCTGGCGGACCCTGCCCGCGACGCTGTGACGCCCGGCACGACCACGTCGGGACCCTCCGCCAGCGAGAGCGACCGACCCTCGCGGTCCCCCAGGTCCCCGACCGATCGCACCGACGGGCCGGACGACGGGCCGGACGACGGGCCGGGCGACGGGCCGGGCGACGGGCCGGATGACGGGGCGGTGTCATCGGTGGCGCCTCCCACCTCGACGGCACCCCCGCCCACGACGCCGCCGTCGACCGAGGGCTCCGAGCAGTCGGCCCCGGTCCGTCGGACCAGCACCTGGCAGGGCGAGGAAGGACTGCTCCGGGTCTCGTGCCTCGGGCCGGACCTGCGGCTCGAGGGGGCGACTCCCCAGGACGGCTACGAGATCGACAAGAACGAGCGACGGAGCGGCACCGAGCTCGAGGTGCGGTTCCGGTCGGTGGACGGCGACCGGCGGGTGGAGATCGAGGTGGCGTGCGTCGGAGGTGTCCCCGACTTCAGGGTCGAGCGGGACTGACCCGGCTCAGCCGACCAGGCCGTCACGGCCCCAGCGCGGCGTCGGGCCGGGTCACCGAGGTCGGTGCCGGGCGCGTCCTGCGAGACCTCCTGGGCGATGGCCGTTCCCCAGCCGAAGTAGGCCATCAGCGTCGGTCGGAGGTCGCTGTCCGGAAGCACGTCGTCGATCGCGGCACCCATCAGCTCGAGCCAGCGCGTCCGGTGCTCGTCACGGATGCCGAGACCGAGGTGGCTGTTGAGCAGCGACTGGTGACCGCCGAGGCGCGCGGTGAAGTCGGCCGGACCCCCGAACACCTCGCCCAGCCACACCGCGACGTGCTCGACGTGACGCTGGTCGAACCCGGCGAACACCGGCGCGAGCAGCTCGTCGGCGAGCACCCGCTCGTAGAAGGCGGCGCTGAGCCGCTGGAGGACGGGCAGCCCGCCGAGATCGTCGTACAGGGAGGCATCCACGGTCACGGCGCCAGCATGACACCTGTTGACAACCGGGCTCGTCATTCATACATTCATCCACACTTTGTATGAATGAATGGAGATCGCATGAGCCTGGGCAGGACGGCCGTCGTACTCGGCGGGAGCATGGCGGGACTGTGTGCCGCCGGCGCGCTCGCGCCACACTTCGACGAGGTGCTGGTCCTCGAGCGCGACGAGCTGCCGGCCGATGCCGAGCACCGGCGCGGCGTACCGCAGAGCAAGCACCCGCACTTCCTGCTCAACTCGGGTCGCCGGGCGATCGATGCGCTGTTCCCGGGCTTCGAGGAGGACCTGATCGCGGCCGGCGGCCTGCACCTGATGCCGTCGATGGACGCTGCCTACCTCGAGGGCACCGGCTGGGCCTCGCGCAAGCAGTCGTCGATGACGATGGTCTACAGCTCACGGATCCTGATCGAGCGGGTGCTGCGCGACAAGGTGCGCGAGGTGAGCAACGTCGTCATCCGCGAGGGCGTTTCGGTGCGCGGGATCGAGACGGCCGACGGCGGCACCGCCCGGGGCCGGGTCACCGGTGTTGCGTTCTCGACGGCAGCGGGCGGCGACGAGCGGATCGACGCCGATCTCGTCGTCGATGCGATGGGCAGGGGCTCCTCGGTCTCCGACTGGCTGGTGGCCGCCGGCTGGCCCGAGACCCCGGTGCAGACGCTCGACGCCAAGGTCACCTACACCTCGCGGTGGTACGACCTACCGGCTCCCGAGGACCGCCCCGCGTCGTGGTGGTGGCAGCACCTGGTGATCATGCCGACGCAGGACAAGGGCGACCACGCGCCCGAGCACGAGTTCCTGGTCAACTTCTTCCCCATCGAGGGCGGCCGGACGATCGCCTGCATGGGCTCGTGGGGCATCGACATGCCGCGCACGACCGAGGACTTCGTCGCCTCGGCCGAACGGGTCAGGGCGCCGTTGTTCGCAGCTGCGATGGCCGAGTGTCAGCCGGCATCGGACGTCCACCTGACCCGCTCGACCGGCAACAAGTGGCGGCGCTACGACCGGCTTCCCGACGTACCTCTGGGCATCGTCTTCATCGGCGACGCGATCTGCGCGTTCAACCCGTTCTACGCCCAGGGCATCAGCTCCGCCGCGGGCTCGGCGCTGATCCTCAGGGCACACCTCCAGGCGGCCGCCGACGCCGACCAGCGGCTGGACCACCGGTTCTTCCGGCGGTTCCTGGCCGAGCAGCGCACGGGGCTCAAGGTGCCGTGGGGCATGGCGATGGCGCGCGACCGCGGCTACGAGTGCGCCACCGGCACGGAGACCCTGCCTTCATGGCAGCGCAAGATCCTCGCCTCGATGACCTGGCCGGCGTTCAACCTGATCACCGGCGCGGCCCGCGAGGACGCGGTGGTGGACGAGCACTTCGCACGCGTCTTCAACCTCGACGAGTCGCTGGGCGACATGATGAGGAACCCGCGGGTGCTGGCCGGGCTCCTCCGCTTCAAGGTCAACGCGCTGCTCGGCCGCACCAAGGTGCCGTTCGGGTTCGACGCGCGGCAGGACCCGCCGGGCACCGACTGGACCCCGGGGGCCGTGGACCGCCCGACCGAGCTGGCCGCCGTCCGATGAGCGCGACCTGCGAGGAGGCCGCGGAACAGGTCACCCGCAACCTCGGGTTCGACTGCCACGACGTGAGTCCGGTCGTGTCGGTGCGCAACCCGTTCGACCTGGCCAACGGCACGATGCCGGTGCTCGAGCTGGTCATCATCGCGGGCGCGGTGTGGGCACTGGTGCACGCCGTACGACGGCTGCGCGCGGGCGATCCGGTCAACCTCGCGATCTGGTGCGCGTCGCTGATCTACCTGTTCGTCACCGAGCCGCCGCTCTACTTCCCCGAGTGGTTCGGCCTGGACGAGCAGTACGGCTTCATCTTCGCCCACAACGTCTTCACGGTGCAGTTCATGTGGGACCGGCTGCCGCTCTACATCGTCGCGATCTACCCGGCGCTGAGCCAGCTCGTCTACGAGGTGGTCCGGGTGCTGGGGGTGTTCCGGCACCGCGGTGCGCTGGTGGGCTCGATCCTGGTGGCCTTCGTCTGCCAGGTCTTCTACGAGATCTTCGACCAGCTCGGCCCCCAGCTGAAGTGGTGGGGGTGGAACGACGCCAACGTCGAGGTCAACCATCCCGCGCTGGCCTCGGTGCCGATGAACAGCATGCTGCTCTTCGCGTCGGTGTCCTTCGGCGTGATGACCTACCTCGCCGTCAAGCTGACGGGGTCCGAGGCCCCCGGCGGCGGCCCGCGGCGCGGGTGGTCGCTCACGTGGCGGATCGCGTTGGCCGGCGTCCTGACCCCGCCGTCGATGGCCCTGTTCGGCATCCCGTCGGCCGTGTTCGGCGGCGAGACACCCGACATCACTGCGCAGGCCTGGGTCCTCGGGATCGAGCTCGCGCTGGTGTGGGTGGCCGGTCTCTGGATCCTGGTCAGCCACGTCCGGCGGCGCGACACGGAAGGGCCCGAACCGATGACGCCGTTCGCCCGCGTCTACCCCGTCGTCTACCTTGTCGCGATGGCGCTCCTCTGGCTGGTTGCCCTGCCCGACTTCCTCGACGCCGACAACGGCATCACCAGCGACGGCACTCCGGTGGGCAGCGGTTGGTACACCCTCGCCTGCTTCGCCGGGGCGGCGGCGGTCCTCGCCGTGCTCCACACCGCGCGTCGTCGTACCCCGGTCGAGGTGGGCTGAGCGGATGGGCCATCACGGCTGGCAGGGCAACCCACCGCGGACCGAGGCCGAGGCGCGCGAGCGGATCGTCGCCGCCGCGGCCACCTGCCTCGAGAAGTTCGGGCCCGCGAAGACGACGCTGTCCGACGTGGCGAGCGAGCTCGGCGTGACCCGGCAGACGGTCTACCGCTACTACGCCAACCTCGCCGAGCTCTTCGCTGCCGTCGCGCAAACCGGGCTCGACGACTTCGTCGACCGGATGGAGCAGCACCTGGCCGCCTGCACGACGCCGGCCGAGGCCGCGATCGAGTCGGTGGTCTTCGCCGTCCAGGCGATCCCGCAGGAGCGGCACATCGGAGCCCTGTTCCAGGCCGGGGAGACCGAGGTCTTCAGCCGGGACACGACCTCGTCGATGGCGGTCGCGCTGGGCGCGGGCATCCTGCGCCGGATCCCCGTGGACTGGTCCGAGATCGGGGTCGAGGACGACGAGCTCGAGGGCCTCGCCGAGGTCCTGATGCGGTTGTTCGTGTCGTTCCTGCAGTACCCGGCGGATCCGCCTCGGTCCGAGGAGGAGCTCCGGGCGCTCGTACGTCGTTGGCTCGGCCCGGCGCTGCGGGCGGCTACTCCCCCGCGAACGTCGGCCGCTCGCGATTGAGGAAGGCCGTGACTGCGCCGCTGTGGTCCTGGGTCATGCCGCACCGGGCCTGGGCGACCGCCTCCTCGCCGAGGGTGTCGGTCAGCGAGCGGTCGAGCCCGACGGCCAGCAGCCGCTTGGACTCGGCGTAGGCGAGGGTGGGGCCGGCAGCGAGGCGGGAGGCGGTCTTGGTTGCCGCCGCGAGGACCTCCTCGGCCGGCACGATCTCGCCGGCGATCCCCCAGTCGACGGCCTCCTCGGGGGTGAAGTTGCGGCCGAGCAGCACCAGCTCCCGGGCCCGGGCGTCGCCGACCGCGCGCGGCAGGGTCGAGGCCAGGCCGGAGTCGCAGGTGAGGCCGATCGCCGAGAACGCCGTACCGAGCGTGGCGCCGCCCGCGAAGACCCGCAGGTCGCAGGCCAGCGCGAAGCCCAGCCCGGCGCCGACGCAGGTGCCGTTGACGGCGGCGATCACCGGCTTGGGCATGGTCGCCAGCGCGGTGACGATCGGCGAGTAGTGCTGGGGCACGGTGTCGAACGCGGTCGACGGGTCGGCCTCCAGAGCGGCGGCATGCTCGCCCAGGTCCTGGCCGACGCAGAAGGCGGAGCCCGCCCCGGTGAGCACGACGGCCCGCACCTCGGTGTCGTCGGCGACCTCCTCCAGTGCCGCGACCAGGGCCTCCTTGAGCTCACCGGTCAGTGCGTTGCGTCGGTCGGGCCGGTTGAGGGTGACGGTCGCGACCGCGTCGGCGCGGTCCACGAGCACGGGCTGGTCGGTCATGGGGGCTCCTTCGGGGGTGGATGGTCAAGCGTCGTAGTCGACGGTGACCGCGGGACTCACGGGGAACGACTGGCAGGTGAGGACGAAGTCGCGAGCGACCTCGTCGGGTTCGAGCGCGTAGTTGCGGACCATGTCCACCTCGCCGGCGCAGACCTTGGCGCGACAGGTGCCGCACACGCCGCCCTTGCAGGCGAACGGCAGGTCGCTGCGGATCGCCTGGGCGGAGTCGAGGATCGTGGTGTCGCGCGGCATCGGCGTCGTCGTCGTACGGCCGTCGACGACGACGGTGACGTCGCTCGTCACGCCGTCGACGACCCGGTCGGCGTGGCGGAGCTGGGGCGGCGGCTCATCGACGTAGAAGAGCTCGAAGTGCACCTTCTCCCCGGGCACGCCGAGCTCCTCGAGCACCGCCCGCGCCTCGGACAGCATCGCCACCGGGCCGCAGATCCAGACGTGGTCGAGCTCCGCCACCGGGACCAGCAGGGTGACCAGCTGGCGCAGCCGGTCGCCGTCGAGGCGGCCGGAGAACAGCTCGACGTCCCGCGGCTCCCGGGACAGCACGTGGACCAGGTCGAGCCGTTGGTGGTGGGCGTCCTTGAGGTCCGCCAGCTCCTCGGAGAACATGACCGACGTCGTGGTGCGGTTGCCGTAGAGCAGCGTCACGTTCGCAGCAGGGTTCGCCAGCACCGAGGTGGCGATGGACAGCATCGGGGTGATGCCCGAGCCGGCCGCGATGCAGAGGTGGCGGCCACCCGCGGCCGGGTCGGCGCGGAAGCTCCCGGTCGGTGGCTGAACCTCCACCCGGTCGCCGGGTCGCACCTGGCGCACCAGCCACGAGGAGAAGAGGCCGCCCGGGATCTCGCGGATGCCGATCCGCGGCGGGCTGCCGACCGGCGAGCAGATCGAGTAGGTCCGCCGGTGCTCGACGCCGTCGATCGTCCGGCGCAGGGTCAACGACTGGCCGGCCTCGAACGCGAAGAGGCCCTGCAGCTCGACCGGGACGTCGAAGGTGACAGCGACAGCGTCGTCGGTCAGCCGCTGGACGTCGGCGACGGTGAGCTCGTGGAACGTCGTCCGCGACGCGGGCTCCCGAGCGAGGGTCGCGGTCACGTCAGATCTCCTTCAAGTGGTCGAAGGGCTCGAGGCAGTCCCGGCAGCGGTACATCGCCTTGCAAGCGGTCGAGCCGAACTCCGAGGTCAGCGCGACGTCGTCCGCCCCGCAACGCGGGCACCGGACGGCACGGCGGGTCGGGGACAGGCTGAGCGCGACCGGGCCCTCGCGCCGCGGAGCGGGCCCCGGAGGGGAGATGCCGGCCTCCGCCAGCGCCGCCCGACCCTCCGGGGTGATCCAGTCCGTGGTCCAGGCGGGCTCCAGCGCGACCCGGACCCGGGCTTCGGCGAACCCGGCGGCCTGCAGCCGGTGGAGCAGGTCGTCCCGCATGGTCGCCATCGCCGGGCAGCCGGAGTAGGTCGGCGTGATCGCCACGACCACTCCGCCGTCCTCGTCCAGGGCGACCTCACGCAGCACGCCGAGGTCGTGCAGCGTGAGCATCGGCAGCTCCGGGTCCGTGACGGTCGCCGCCACCGCCCGGGCGCGCTCGACTCTCCGCTGGTCGAGGACGGCTGGGACCATCACCAGACCCCCATCGGGTGCTGGCGGGCCACGACCTGCATCTCGGCGAGCAGCCGGCTCAGGTGCTCGGTGTGCCGGCCGCCGGTCGAGATCGGGCGTACGTCGGGCGCGGCGATGCCGCTCGTGGCCAGCACCTGCTCGAGCACCAGCTCGGCCTCGTCGTCCTCCCCGAGCTCGTGGCGGTAGGCCCAGGTCCGGGCCAGCCCGGCCTCCAGACGCCGTCGCGACTCGTCGGAGCCGCGGGCCAGCGTGAGGAACCAGCGGCCGGCGAAGTCACGGTGGTAGGTCAGCTCCTTGACGCCCTTGGCCGCGACCGCCCGGAGCACGGCATCGGGATGCGACGTGAGCCGCTGGAACAGCGAGAGCCGGTAGGTCGCGAACACCAGGATCCGGCCGACGGTCTCGGCGAAGTCCCCGTTGGGCAGCTCGACCAGGCACGCGTTCCGGAACTCGCGGTCATCGCGGAAGAACGCCAACGCGTCCTCCGGCGGCACCGGCGACCCCTCGGGCAGGGCGGGCACCAACGACGGGTCGGCGGCTGCCGCCCTGGCCAGGAGCAGGCGGGCCTGGCCGAGCAGGTCGAGCGCGACGTTGGCCAGCGCGATGTCCTCCTCCAGGTCAGGTGCGCGGCTGCACCACTCGGAGAGCCGCTGGGACAGGATCAGCGCGTCGTCACCGAGCCGGAGGCAGTACGTCGCCAGCTCGTGGGCGTCGATCCCCTCGGGGACCGTCGTGTCGACGCCGGCCAACGGGTCCTCGAAGTCGGTCCCGAACGCCCAGTGCGCGTCGTTGACGAGCAGACCGGCGTACGCCGAGTCGTGCTCGTCGGCTTCATGGGTGTGGATCTCAGGCATGTCTGCGTCTTCACATGTGGGGGACGTTGTCGGGGATCTCGTAGAACGTCGGGTGCCGGTAGACCTTGTCGCCACTCGGCGCGAACAGCGGGTCCTTCTCGTCCGGGCTGGAGGCGGTGATCGCGTCGGAGCGCACCACCCAGATGCTCACGCCCTCGTTGCGGCGGGTGTAGACGTCACGGGCGTGACGCACCGCCATCGCGTCGTCGGGCGCGTGCAGCGAGCCGACGTGGACGTGGTTGAGGCCGCGCTTGCCGCGCACGAACACCTCGTAGAGGGGCCACTCGCCCCGGACCTCGTCGCTCATGCCGTCGCCACCTTCTGCTTCTCGGCGAACGCCATCGCGGCCTCGCGGACCCAAGCGCCGTCGTCGCACGCCTGCTTGCGGTGGGCGATCCGTTGGGCGTTGCACGGACCGTTGCCCTTGACGACGTCCCAGAACTCGTCCCAATCGGGCTGGCCGAAGTCGTGGGCCTGCCGCTCCTCGTTCCACTTCAGGTCCGGGTCGGGGAAGGTGACGCCGAGCGCCTTCGCCTGGGGCACGGACATGTCGACGAAGCGCTGGCGCAGCTCGTCGTTGGTGTGCGTCTTGATGCCCCACGCCATGGACTGCTCGGTGTTGGGCGACGCGTCGTCCGGCGGACCGAACATCATCAGCGCCGGCCACCAGAACCGGTTCACCGACTCCTGCACCATCGCGCGCTGCTCGTCGGTGCCGCGCATCATCGTCATCAGCAGCTCGAAGCCCTGTCGCTGGTGGAAGGACTCCTCCTTGCAGATCCGGATCATCGCCCGGCCGTAGGGGCCGAACGACGTACGACAGAGCGGGACCTGGTTGCAGATCGCGGCGCCGTCGACGAGCCAGCCGATGGTGCCGACGTCGGCGTACGACAGCGCCGGGTAGTTGAAGATCGAGGAGTACTTCTGCCTCCCCGAGATCAGCATCTCGGTCAGCTCGTCCCGGGAGACGCCGAGCGTCTCGGTCGCGGAGTAGAGGTAGAGCCCGTGCCCAGCCTCGTCCTGCACCTTGGCCAGCAGGATCGCCTTGCGTCGCAAGGACGGCGCGCGACCGATCCACTGGCCCTCCGGCTGCATGCCGATGATCTCCGAGTGCGCGTGCTGGGCGACCTGGCGCACGACGGTCTTCCGGTAGGCGTCGGGCATCCAGTCGCGCGGCTCGATGCGGTCCTTGCGGCGGACGGTCGCGTCGAACTGCGCAGCGAGCTCGGGCTCAGCGACAGCCGATGACATCGGTACCTCCGGAGGTGACAGGAATCTATTTACTGACCGATCGTTCTGTATTACTGTGACACAGGTCTCCCGGGTCGCGCAACGGCCCGCCCCGAAACCCCATCGGAAGGAAGCGCACCGTGAGCGCACTGCTCGAGAGCTACGTCGCCGGCCACTGGTTCCGCGCGGAGGACGAGGGCGAAGCGGTCCTCGACGCGACCACCGGGGAGGAGGTCGCGCGGATCTCGAGTCGCGGCGTCGACCTGCGCGCGATGGTCGAGCATGCCCGTACGACGGGCGGTCCCGCCGTACGTCGGATGACGTTCCATGAGCGCGCCGGACTGCTGAAGGCGCTCGCCAAGCACCTCGGGCAGCTCAAGGACGAGTTCTACGCCCTCTCCCTGCGCACCGGCGCCACCCAGCGCGACTCGATGATCGACATCGACGGCGGCATCGGCACCGTGTTCTCCTACGCCAGCAAGGGCACCCGCGAGCTGCCCAACGACACGATCGTGCTGGACGGAGCGGTCGAGGGCCTCGGCCGCGGCGGGACGTTCGTCGGCCAGCACGTCTACACGTCGCGGCCCGGCGTCGCCGTACAGATCAACGCCTTCAACTTCCCGGTCTGGGGCATGCTCGAGAAGTTGGCGCCGGCGTTCCTCGCCGGCCTGCCGAGCATCGTGAAGCCGGCCAGCCAGACGGCGTACCTCACCGAGGCCGTGGTCCGACGGATCATCGAGTCGGAGATCCTCCCGGAGGGCAGCCTCCAGCTCCTGTGCGGGAGCGCGGGCACCCTGCTCGACGAGCTCGGCGAGCAGGACTCGGTCGCCTTCACCGGCTCGGCCCACACCGCCGAGATCCTGCGCAACCACCCATCGGTCCTCCACCGTGGGGTCCGCCTCGGCGTCGAGGCCGACTCGCTCAACTGCTCCATCCTGGGACCCGACGTCACGACGGACGCGCCGGAGTTCGACCTCTTCGTCAAGGGCGTCGTCGCCGAGATGACGGTCAAGGCCGGCCAGAAGTGCACCGCGATCCGGCGGGCGATCGTGCCCGAGGCGATGGCCGACCCGGTGATCGAGGCGATCAGCGCGCGGTTGGCCAAGGTCGTGGTCGGCAACCCGGCCGACGAGTCGGTGCGGATGGGCGCCCTCGCGAGCGTCGGCCAGCGCGAGGAGGTGCGCAAGGCGATCGAGGCCCTCCGCAACAGCGCCGACATCGTGTACGGCGACCCGGAGCGGGTCGACGTCGTCGGCGCTGACGCCGAGCGGGGTGCCTTCATCTCCCCCGTGCTGCTGCGCGCGCACCCGGGCGCGTCCGAGCCGCACGACGTGGAGCCGTTCGGACCGGTCAGCACGGTCCTGACCTATGCCTCCACCGACGAGGCGATCGCGCTCGCCGCGCGGGGCAAGGGCAGCCTGGTCGCCTCCGTGGTCACCCACGACCCCGAGGTCGCCCGCACCGTCACCCTCGGGCTCGCTCCGTGGCACGGCCGGATCCTGGTCCTCGACCGTCACGACGCCGCCGAGGCTGCGACGGCCGGCGGCCACGGCAGCCCGCTGCCCGTGCTCGTCCACGGCGGTCCCGGACGCGCCGGTGGCGGCGAGGAGCTCGGCGGCATCCGCGGCGTGCTGCACCACCTGCAGCGCACCGCCGTCCAGGCCTCCCCCGACATGCTCACCGCGATCACCGGACGCTGGACGACCGGCTCCCAGCGGTCGGTCGACGACGTGCACCCGTTCCGCAAGAGCCTCCGCGACCTGCGGATCGGCGACAGCATCGTGTCCGAGCCGCGCCCGGTGACCCTGGCCGACATCGACCGGTTCGCCGAGCTCACCGGTGACACGTTCTACGCCCACACCGATCCGGAGGCAGCCGCGGCCAACCCGCTCTTCGGCGGGATCGTCGCCCACGGCTACCTGGTCGTCTCGCTGGCCGCCGGCCTGTTCGTCGACCCCGACCCGGGGCCGGTGCTCGCCAACTTCGGCGTCGACAACCTCCGGTTCCTGACGCCGGTGAAGGCCGACGACACGATCCGGGTGACGCTCACCGTCAAGCAGATCACGCCCCGGTCGTCGGCCGACTACGGCGAGGTCCGGTGGGACGCGGTCGTCACCAACCAGGACGACGCGCCGGTGGCGACGTACGACGTGCTCACCCTGGTCGCGAAGACCTGGGACGATCAGGGGCATGCCTGACGTCGATGCCGCACCCGCCGTGACGGCCACCCGACGCCCCCGCGGGCGTCCGGGCTACGACCAGGACACGGTCCTGCGGCGGGCGATCGACCTGTTCAACCGGCAGGGCTACGACGCGACGTCCATCAACGACCTCGCCGTCGACCTGGGGGTCACGAAGTCCGCGATCTACCACCACTTCGACAGCAAGGAAGCGATCCTCGCGGCCGCTCTCGACGAGGCCCTCGACGGACTGGACGCCGCCGTCGCTGCCGCCGCGGACGCGACCCGTGACGAGCGCGCGTACGACCGGCTGCGGGCCACCGTCGAGGGTGCCGTGCACATCCTGGTCGCCCACCTGCCGGCCGTGACCCTGTTGCTGCGGGTGCGCGGCAACAGCCCGCTGGAGCAGTCGGCGCTCGAGCGCCGGCGCCGCATCGACGAGCAGCTCGCCACGGTGGTCAAGCAGGCCGTCGACGAGGGCGACCTGCGTGGCGACATCGACCCGGAGGTCATCAGCCGCCTCGTCTTCGGCATGGTCAACTCGCTGGTGGACTGGTACCACCCGGACGGCTCCATCCCGCCGGAGGCGCTCGCCGCCGGCGTGGCGGGCGTGCTGTTCCAGGGGCTGCACCGATGACCACGCCGGCGAGTTTGTTGACCCACCAGTAGCCAATAGCGTGGCCGGGCGGGGGCAGATCGCGGACAGAGGAGCAGACATGTTGGAGCGGATCGGCGTCGTGGGCGGCGGCCTGATGGGGTCGGGCATCGCGGAGGTGTGTGCCCGCGCGGGGTGCGACGTACTCATCGTCGAGTCGGACGCGCCCGCTGCGGACGCGGCCCGGGCGCGCATCGAGAAGTCGGTACGGCGCGCGGCCGAGCGCGGCAAGATCCTCCACCCCGACGACGTGCTGGCGAAGGTCCGGGTCGGCACCGACCTCGACGAGCTCGCCGACCGTGAGCTCATCGTCGAGGCGATCGTCGAGAACGAGGACGCCAAGGTCGACCTCTACACGAAGCTCGACAAGATCGCCCAGCCGGACGCGATCCTCGCCTCCAACACCTCTTCCATCCCGATCATGAAGCTCGCCGTGGTCACCCAGCGGCCGCAGCAGGTGCTCGGCATCCACTTCTTCAACCCGGTCCCGGTGCTCAAGCTGGTCGAGCTGGTCCCGAGCCTGATGACGTCGGAGGAGACCACCACCCGGTCCCGCGCGTTCGTCGAGCAGCAGCTCGGCAAGCAGGCGATCCTCTGCCAGGACCGCGCGGGCTTCGTCGTCAACGCGCTGCTGATCCCGTTCATCCTGTCGGCGATCCGGATGATGGAGTCCGGCTTCGCCACGGCCGAGGACATCGACCACGGCCTGGTGCTCGGCGCCGCCCACCCGCAGGGGCCGCTGGCGCTGGCCGACCTGATCGGCCTCGACACGACGAAGGCGGTCGCCGAGTCGTTGTACGACGAGTTCAAGGAGCCGCTCTACGCTCCCCCGCCGCTCCTCCTGCGGATGGTCAGCGCCGGACTGCTCGGCCGGAAGGCCGGCCGGGGCTTCTACACCTACGAGTGACGCTCAGGCCCCCGGCCGCTCGACCAGCTCGGCGAGCCGCTGGGGCGCCTGCAGGCAGAACGAGTCGGTCAGCAGCTCGGCCAGCTCGTCCCAGTCGGTGTCCTCGTCGAGGAGCAGGCCGACGACGTTGCCGCCCCACTCGCTCTTGAAGTACGGCGCGCCCAGGTGCTGGAACGCGAGCACCTCGTCGGGCTCGGCGCGGAACGTGATCCGGAACAGCTGGTCCTCACCACCGAAGACGTGCGCGACGGTCGCCTGACCGACCCGCCAGCGGACGCCGGTCCACGCCGACTCCTCGTAGCACTCCGGGAAGACCTCCAGCACGGCACGCAGCCGCTCGACCCAGGCGAGCGGGACGTCGGGGCGTTCGGGCACACCCGAAATCTGCCACAACCCGCAGACAGTCGTCGCTGACTTGTCATTTGAGAACGATTCTCATTATCGTCCAGTCTCCCACCACGAGAGGCTGATTATGCAGAGGTACCGGCGCACGAGCGCAGCAGTCACGGTCGCGTTGGTCCTGGGGCTCGCCCCGGGGTGCAGCGCCAGCCGGGCGGATGACCACAGCAGCGACACGCTGCGGGTCGTCGGCCCGTTCGAGATCCACAGCCTGGAGCCGACCGCGACCAGCGGCTTCTTCACCCGGCTGGAGGTCGCCGAGACCCTGGTGACGGCCGACCTCGAGGGGGAGCTCGCTCCGGGGCTGGCGTCCGAGTGGTCGTCCGCGCGCGGCGGGCGAACGTGGACCTTCGAGCTCGTCCCCGGCGTGACCTTCCACGACGGCACCCCGCTCACGCCCGAGGCAGCCGCCCACGCGCTCGACACCGTGCGCAACGACGAGGCCAGCCCGCTCGCGGAGGCGCCGATCGAGGAGATCACGGCGACGGACTCGGGGCTGCGGTTCGACCTCAGCGAGCGCTACCTCACGCTGCCGGCGGTGCTCACCCACTACAGCACGATGATCCTGGCGCCCGCCGCGTACGACGACGACGGCCGGGTCGCGGAGATGGTCGGGACCGGCCCCTACCGCATCGACCACATCGAGCTGCCCGCCTCCGTCGAGGTGACGCGGTTCGACGACTGGCGCGGCACCGCACCGGCGATCGAGCACATCAGCTTCCAGACCGTGACCCGACCGGAGGCGCGCGCGCTGATGGCGGCCGGTGACCAGGCGGACGTGGTGTTCCACCTCGAGCCGGCCGGCCGCCAGCAGGTCGAGGCGGCGGACGGCGTCGAGCTGGTCTCGACGCTCCAGCCACGGACCATCCTGCTCAAGGTCAACAGCGACCACCCCGTGCTCGGGGAGCTGGCCGTCCGGCGTGCGCTGAGCATGGCGCTCGACCGCGAGGCCATGGCCGAGGCCGTGCTGCGCGAGCCCGGGCTCGCCGCGACCCAGCTCCTCCCGCCGTCGCTCACCGCGTGGAACCAGCCCGATCTCGCGCCGCTGGAGCACGACGCCGACGCCGCCCGCGAGCTCCTGGAGGACGCCGGCTGGACGCCGGGATCCGACGGCATCCTGGAGAAGGACGGCGAGCCGCTGCGGCTGAGCCTCGTCACCTACCCCGACCGGCCCGAGCTGCCCACGTTGGCGACGGCGATCCAGGCCTCTGCCCAGGAGGTCGGCATCGACATCGAGGTCGACGTGACCAACTCGACGGAGATCCCCGTGCGGCACGCCGACGACACCCTGGAGCTCGCGCTGATCGCCCGCCACTTCGCGCTCGTGTCCGACCCGCTGGTCACGATCGCCGACACCTTCGCAGCCGAGGGATCCGACTGGGGCGTGCACAACTGGTCCGACCCAGCCATGACCGCTGCCATCGACGGGCTGCTCGCCGGACCGTCGGAGACCCGGGCCGCCGAGCTGCGCCGTACGGTCGCGACGATCGCCCAGGAGCAGCTGCCGCTGGTGCCGGTCGCGTGGTACCGGATGAACGCTGCCGTCGCCGACGGCGTCGACGGGTTCGTGATGGACCCGCTCGAGACGTCCTGGCACCTCTCGGAGGTCCGGTGGGCGTCCTGAGCTCGTCGGCCGGACCCGCGCGCATCGCGCGGGTCCTGGCGGGCCGCGCGTCGCAGGCCGTTGGCGTCGCCGTACTCGTCTCCGGGTTGTGCTTCCTCGTGGTCCAGCGGCTGCCCGGCGACGTCGCCTACCGCATCGCCGCCGGGCGCTACGGCTACGACCTGGTCGACGAGGAAGCGGCGGCCGGCGTCCGCGAGGAGCTCGGCCTCGACCGGCCCGCCTGGCAGCAGCTCCTGAGCTGGCTCGGCGACCTGGGCAGCCTCGACCTCGGCCGTTCGCTGGTGACCCACCAGCCGGTCCTCTCCGAGGTGGGCTACTACCTCACCGGAACCCTGCAGCTCGCCGGCGCGGCACTGGTCCTCGCCATCGTGATCGGCTGCACGCTCGGCACTGCCGCTGCCCTGCGGCCGGGCAGCGCCGTGGACCGGCTCACCGATCTCTGGGTGGCCCTGGTGCGTGCGCTGCCGGCGTTCCTCCTCGGACTCGTCCTCGTCGTCGTGCTGTCGGTGCACCTGAAGCTGCTGCCCGCCGCGGGGCACGGCGGGGCCGGTGCCATCGTCCTGCCGGCGCTGACGCTGGCACTCGGCCTGTCCGGCCTGTTCGCCCGCGTCGCGAGGGACGCCGTCGTCGCGACCCGGCAGTCGGAGCACGTGCGGTTCGCCCGCACCAAGGGGCTGTCCGAACGACTGGTCCTGCTCCGCCACGTGGCACGCAACGCTGCGGCGGTGCTCGTTCCGTACGTCGGAGTGCAGGCGGTAGTGCTCGTCGAGGGCGTCGTCGTCGTGGAGGCGCTCTTCTCCTGGCAGGGCCTCGGCCATGCCCTCGTGCACGCCGTGTTCTGGCGCGACATCCCCGTGCTGCAGGCCACCGCGCTCGTGCTCGCGCTGCTCGTCGTCGCCGTCAACACCCTGGTCGACCTCGCGGGGCTGTGGCTCGATCCTCGACCGCGACAGGGGTCCAGGCCATGACCACGCTCACCGAGCCAGTGCTCGAGACGACGCAGCCGGGCCGGCGACAGCGCGCGTCGACGGCCGCGCGCCGCGCCAGTGCCGTGCTCCTCGGAGGTCTCGTGCTCTTCGCCGCCGTGGGGCCGTTGCTGCTCGCCGACCCGGCTGCGCAGGCCCTCGACCGGTACCTCGAAGCGCCGAGCCTCACGGAGCCGCTCGGCCGCGACGAGTACGGGCGGAGTGTCCTGGCGCGACTCGCACATGCGACCCGGCTGTCCCTCGTGCTCGCCGGGCTCTGCGTTGCCACCGCGCTCGTCGTCGGCACCGCGGCCGGGATCCTCGCCGCCTGGCGCGGCTCCTGGATCGACACCGTCCTCCGCTCGGTGTCCGAGGTGTTCGTGGCGATGCCCGCCCTGCTCGTCGTGCTCCTGGTCGCCGCCACGGCCGACGGCGGGGTCTGGGCGCTGTACGTCGGCATCGCGCTCGCGCAGTGGGTGGAGTACTTCCGGATGGTGCGAGCGCGCGCCGCGATCGTGCTCGGTTCCCCGGCCGTCGAGGCCGCCCGGCTCCTCGACCTGGGCTGGTGGCACGTCGTACGTCGCCATCTCTGGCCCGACCTCCGGCCACTGCTGACGACGCTGGCGTCGCTCGGGATGGTCACCTCGATCCTGGCGATGTCGACCCTCGGCTTCGTCAAGGTCGGGCTCAAGCCGCCGCGGGCCGAGCTCGGCCTGATGGTGACCGAGTCCTTCCCCTACTACGACGTGGCGCCCTGGCTGTCGCTCGCACCGGTCGCCGTGCTGTTCCTGCTGACCGTGTGCTTCCTCGGCCTGCGCCGGACGGAGACCGCATGAACGCGACCGCCCTGACCATCGACCGCGTCCGGGTCCGGCACCACGGCGCACTGCTCGTCGACGTCGCCGACATCGCCGTCGCGGCGGGGCGCCCGCTGACGATCATCGGCGAGAGCGGCTCGGGCAAGTCCCTCCTGGCCCACGCGGTCATGGGCACGACGCCGGCCGAGCTCGAGGTCACCGGCGCGCTCCGGCTCGGCGCGCGCAGCTTCGACCTCGGCGACCGGCGGGGTCGCCGGCCGATGTGGGGTCGCGAGCTTGCCCTCCTCCCGCAGGAGCCCGCAACGGCGCTGGATCCGACGATGCGCGTGCGCAGCCAGGTCGCCGAGGGCGTGCCGGGATTCGGGTGGCGCAGCAGGGGTGCCGGCGAGCGCGCCGATGCCGCTCTCGGGCACCTGGGCCTGTCCGGGGCGGGACGTGCCTACCCGCACCAGCTGTCCGGCGGCATGGCCCAGCGGGTGGCGTTCGCCGCGACCACCGTGGGTGGAGCACGGGTGCTCATCGTCGACGAGCCGACGAAGGGCCTCGACCCGGTCGCGCTCGAGCAGCTCGCCGACCTGCTCGCCGAGCACTGCGCGGGCGGCGGCGCGCTGCTCACCATCACCCACGACCTGCGCCTGGCCCGCCGGCTCGGCGGCGACGTACTCGTGATGCGCGACGCGAGCGTCGTCGAGCGTGGCGCCGTCGCCGACGTACTGAACGCACCGGCGCACGACTACACCCGGCGACTGGTCGGCGCCGAGCCGAGCCGCTGGCAGCTGCCATGGATGCGGGTCTCGGCGCCGGAGCCGGAGGGGCGGCCGCTGGTGACGGCGGCCGGCCTGAGCAAGGCGTACGGCGACCAGGCGCTGTTCGAGGACCTCTCGCTGACCATCCGGGCAGGTGAGCGATGGGCGGTGAGCGGCCCGAGCGGCGTCGGCAAGACGACCCTGGGCAACGTCCTCCTGGGGCTCGTCCGTCCCGACGGCGGTGTCGTCGAGCACGCCCCCGCGCTACGGCACGGCCGGATCCAGAAGCTCTACCAGGACCCCGCCGCGTCGTTCCCGCCGCGAGTGCGCCTGGGCGTCGCCGTCGCAGACGTCCTCGCCCGGCACCAGGTCCCGGCCGAGCGGCTGCGCTCGCTGCTCGCGGCGGTCGGGTTGCCCGAGGGTCTCCTCGAGCGCCTCCCGAGCCAGGTGTCGGGCGGCGAGCTCCAGCGGCTGGCGATCGTCCGCGCGATGCTGCCGGCGCCGGCGCTCGTCGTCGCGGACGAGGCGACCTCGCGGCTGGACCTGGTCACCCAGGAGACCACCACCGACTGCCTGATGACCGAGCTCGCCGACCGGGACTGTGCGTTGCTCTGGGTCACGCACGATCGCGACCTGGCGGGCGCGGTCGCCGACCAGCTGCTCGACCTCGGGGCCTGGGCTCAGGGGCGCAGCTCTCCGACGGCCTGCTGCTCGTCGACGAAGTAGCTGTCGAGCAGGCGCTGACTGACCCGGTCGCCCCACACCAGCAGCCGGCGCCGGCCCCACGCCGTACGGCCGAGGATGCGGTAGCGGAGCACGTTGAGGGGGACGAGGTAGAGGTGCGCCCACGGCGGCCGCAGGGGCAGCCCGAGGTCGCGCATGCTGCTGGGACCGAGGAACGTCGTGAGCATGCTGAGCAGCCGCTCCTGCTCGTAGCGGCCACGCACGCCCTGGAGCCAGGCCGGCCAGCCCGGGTAGCGACGCCGGCGCTGGGCCTCGACGATCGCCTGCGCCAGCTGCGGCCCGGCCTCGGAGACGTCGGCCTGGGCGAGCAGCACGTGGTAGGCCTGCCGGTGCCGCTCCCACTCGTCGTCGACGAGGAAGTCGTCGTCGACGCCCATCAGCCAGCCGACGTACTTCCACAGGTGCATGAGCGCCCGCGACTCGCGCCGGCTGACCCGCACCCCCAGCCCACGGGAGCCGATGACCAGGATCCCGTCGAACAGCATCAGCGTGGACGCCTGGTCGGCCTGGTTGATCGGCAGGCCCCAGCGCGCGACGTCCCAGGCCGGCTCGAACGCCGCGTTGACGAGCGCGTGCATCGCCCGGACGTGGACGGTCAGCCGCCACGCCTCGCCTCCCTGCCGCCCTTCTCCCCCATGACCGGGCGGCCGCAGCGAGCCGGGGCGGGTCAGCTCGACGACCCACTTCTGGGTCTCCCCGAGCCGGCGCCGGGTGCTGTCGCCGACCAGGCCACCGGTCGCGACGAGGAGGTCCGGAGGACCGCCGAAGCGGTAGCCGCCGATCAGCGAGAGCTGGGTGAGGACGTCGGCCGCGTTCTGGCCGAGCCGCCGCGAGACCCGGGCGCCCTCGTCAAGGAGGTCCCAGTCGACCCAGTCCGGCACCTGCTCGACCTCGGCGAGCAGCGCGGCGAGCGCCGGCGGCGCATCCGGTACGGCGGCACTCCCGCCCGCGAGCGCCGTACGGAGCTGCTCCATCGACACCCGCCCGGGCTGACCTGCTCGCATCCGGATCGCATCCGCGAGCGCCGCGCCGAGCTCGTCACGCTCGCCGAACGCGCGCCCGATCCGGTCCATCAGCACCTCGTCGAGCCCCTTGACCCTCCCCATCACCCGCAGCGGCACGCCCAGCCGGACGCCGCGCGCCTCGGCCTCGCGGAACCGTTGCGGATAGCTGCCCAGCGGGAGCGACTCGTCATGCAGTGCGACCATGCTCCATGGTGACGCGAGCGATCACTCGCATACAATTCGCGTCATGAGGAAGCAGCCGCGGCAGGCCAGGTCCCGTCAGATGGTCGAGCGGATCGTCGCCGCCGGCCGCGAGGTGCTCGTCGAGGACGGCTACGACGCCTTCTCCACCAACCGGGTCGCGGCGGCCGCCGGGATCAGCCCCGGGTCGCTCTACCAGTACTTCCCGGACAAGACCGCGATCCTCGACGTGGTGGTCGACCGCTACACCGAGCAGACGTCCGAGCGGGTCGCGGCCGCGCTGTCGGACCGGCTCGGCGGCGTCGGGCTCGAGGTGGTGCGCGACATCGTCGACGCGCTGCTGTCTGCCCTCGAGGCCGACCGGGCGCTGCTGCGCGTCGTCTCCCAGGAGCTGCCGCTGGCCCGCAGTGGTCCCCGGCGTGCCGCCATCGAGCGACGGATCGGCGAGCTGGCGTCGACGTACCTCCTCGCCCGGCCGGAGCACAGCCGCCGGCCGACACCGGCGGTGTCGACCTGGGTGACGGTCCTGGCGATCGAGAACCTCGCCGTCCGGTGGGTCCTCGACCAGCCGCCGATCACCCGCGACCAGATCCTCGACGAGATCGTCGCGCTGGTGGGTGGCTACCTGCTCTCGTGACCGCTGAGCGCCATGCTGATGCCGAGCCCGATCATCGACGTACCGCCGATCGCGCCGAGCGCACTGCCGCGGCGCGGTGACCCGGCGAACCACTCCCGGGCCCGGCCGGCGGCGAGCGCCCAGACGGTGTCGCACACGAGCCCGAGGAGCACCGCGACGGAGCCGAGCACGAACATCTGGGTCGGCACCGCGCTGCGGTCCGGGTCGACGAACGGCGGCAGCAGCGCCGCGAAGATCAGGAAGCCCTTCGGGTTGCTCACCCCGACGACGAAGCCCTGCCGCACCGCGCGTCGCCAGGTCAGCGGGCTGCGCACCCCGCCCGCCTCGACCCGCATCTCGCGGCGGTGGCGGAGCGCCTGGACGCCGAGCCAGACCAGGTAGGCGGCGCCGAGGAGCTTGATGACGGTGAAGACGACGATCGACTCCGCGACGATCGTGCCGAGGCCGACCGCAACCAGTGTCATCACCAGGAACAGGCCGGCGGTGTTGCCGACCACGCTGGCCAGGGCCAGCCTGTGGCCGTAGGAGACGGCCCGGCCGACGACGAAGACGACGCTCGGCCCGGGGATGACGATCAGGACCAGCGCCGCGACGCCGAACCCGAGCAGCTGATCGAAGCCGACCATCAGTCGCTCGTGGACTCGTCAGTCTTGTTGACGACCGGCGGGTCGCCGAAGACACCCTCGTCGGCGGCGCGGTGCGCCTTCTTCAGGTGCTTGTTGAGGCTCCAGCCGAGGACCGCGACCGCGAGGCACAGGGCGATGAAGATGACGAAGCCGATCGGGCCGGCCACCACGTCCTCGTCCTTGGGCGCGGCCAGAACCAGATCGACAATCATGGGCTCATTCTCCCACCGTCACCTGGACGCCCGCGAACAGGTCGTCCTCCGGCAGCTCGGAGACGACATGGCTGGTGACCAGCTCGTAGTCCTCGGTCGGCCACACGGCCTGCTGGAGCTCCCGCGGCACCGCGAACCAGAACCCGTCCGGGTCGATCTGGGTGGCGTGCGCCAGCAGCGCCTGGTCGCGGACGCCGAAGTAGTCGCCGCACGGCACCCGGGTCGTCACCCGCTTGTCCCACTCGGGGTCGCGCTTCCACTGCTCGAGGCGATCGGCGTACGGCGACTCGAGGCCGTGCTCGAGCATCGCCTCGTGCAGCGCCACCATCCGGGCGTAGCTCCAGCCGTGGTGGTAGTAGAGCTTGCTGACCTGCCAGGCCTCCCCCAGCTCGGGGGCGAACGACGGATCGCCCGCCTTCTCGAACGCGAACACCGAGATCTCGTGGCACTTGATGTGGTCGGGGTGGGGGTAGCCACCGTTCTCGTCGTACGTCGTCATCACGTGCGGCCGGAAGCTGCGCACCAGCCGGATGAGCGGCGCGGCCGCCTCCTCCAGCGGCACCAGCGCGAAGCAGCCCTCGGGCAGCGGCGGCTTCGGGTCGCCCTCCGGCCAGCCCGAGTCGACGAAGCCGAGCCAGTCCTGGGTGACGCCGAGGATGTCGCGGGCCCGCTCCATCTCCTGCCGCCGGATCTCGTGGATGTTCTCGAGGATCCCCGGCCGGTCCATCTTCGGGTTGAGGATCGAGCCGCGCTCACCGCCCGTGCAGGTGGCCACGTGCACGTCCACGCCCTCGGTGACGTAGCGCGCCGTCGACGCAGCGCCCTTGCTGGACTCGTCGTCGGGGTGCGCGTGGACGTGCATCAGACGCAGACCCGCGCGCGGCGGCGGCGACCCGTCGCCCGTTGATCGAGCCTGTCGAGATCCGGACATGCGCACGATCGTAGAAGCGTCGCCCATGCGAGCATGAACCGGTGACCGTCCACAGCCATTCCCTGCCCGAGCGGTACGGCGCTCCCCCGCGCTGGCGACGGTTCGTGCTCATCGGCCTGGTCGTGGTCGTGGTCGGCGTTCTCGCCGCCGTGTGGACCTGGATCACCATCGCCCAGTCCGACCCGCCGGTGTCCTCGGAGCTGATCAGCTCCGAGATCGTCGACGACCACACCGCGACCGCGGTGATCCGGGTGCAGTGGGGCGACGGCCCGGTCGACGCGCAGTGCACGGTGCGGGCCCTCGCCCACGACAAGGCGGTCGTCGGGCAGGCGACGTTCGTGCCCGACCAGGACGCCGGGCCGGACTATCCCGTGGAGATCGCGACCGAGCGTCGCGCGACCGCTGTCGAGAACATCGGCTGCACGGCCGAGGGCCAGCCCCGCCCCCGCTGAGAAATCACGCTCAGGCGGCCGGCTTGTTAGACTTGTCAGTCTGTCCGGCCTCGAGCCGGCGCCCGCGGAGCTGATCGGGGGCGCCGAAGCGGGCGAGACGATCCGGACCAGTTCGCGCCAGGCACCACACGAGCAGTTCCGCATATTCAGGAGTTCCCGATGACGCAGACCGACCAGACGATCTGGCTGACCCAGGACGCTTACGACAAGCTCCAGGCGGAGCTCGAGGACCTCAAGGGTCCGCAGCGTCAGGAGATCGTCGCCCGGATCAGCGCCGCGCGCGACGAGGGTGACCTGAAGGAGAACGGCGGCTACCACGCGGCCAAGGACGAGCAGGGCCGGATCGAGCTCCGGATCCGCCAGCTCGAGGACATGCTCCGCAAGGCGGAGGTCGGCGAGACGCCTCCGGACGACGGCATCGTCGAGCCCGGCATGGTCGTGACCTTCAAGTTCGAGGACGACGACGATGACGAGGCGGTGACCTTCCTGCTCCTCGGCGCCCGCGACGTCGAGCCCGATGGCCTCGCCGTCTACACGCCCCAGTCGCCTCTCGGCGAGGCGATCAACGGCCGCAAGCGCGGCGAGACGGTGACCTACGAGGTCAACGGCAAGCCGCAGACGGTCGTCATCCTCGACGCCAAGCCCTACACCGTCTGAGGGGTCTCAGCCCCGGTCGACCACCGTGTAGCCGTGCTCCCGGAGGCGCGCGATCAGCGCCTCCGCGTGCGGCTCGCCACGCGTCTCCAGCTGGAGGTGCACGTCGACCTCGTCGAGCAGCAGGCTCGGTGAGATCCGCTCGTGCGCGACCTCGATGACGTTGGCGCCGGCCCCGCCGATCTCGGTGAGCAGCCGGGCGAGACCGCCGGGGATGTCGGCCAGCGTGACCTGCAGGTTGAGGTAGCGGCGCGCCGCCGCCATGCCGTGCCGGATCACCTTGCCGAGCAGCAGCGGGTCGATGTTGCCCCCGGAGAGGAGTACGACGACCGGGCCGGCGAAGCGGTCCGGCTCCTCGCACAGGGCCGCCGCGGCAGCGGCACCGGCCGGCTCCACCACCAGCTTCTCGCGCTCGATGAGTGCGAGGAGTGCGCGTGACAGGGCTTCCTCGGACACGGTGAGCAGGTCGTCGACGTACTCCCGGACCAGGCGGAAGGTCAGCTCCCCCGGCCGGCCGACCGCGATGCCGTCGGCCATCGTGGCCATGTGCGGCAGCCGGACGGGATGTCCCTCGGCCAGCGACGGCGGGAACGCTGCGGCGCCGGCGGCCTGGACCCCGACCACACGCACGTCCGGGCGCAGCGTCTTCACCGCGACCGCGATGCCACCGAGCAGCCCGCCGCCGCCCGTCGGGACGACGACCGTGGCCGCATCGGGGACCTGCTCCAGGATCTCGAGCCCCAGCGTGCCCTGGCCCGCGACGATGTCGAGGTGGTCGAACGGGTGGATGAGCGCCGCCCCGGTCTCCTCCGAGAACGCCGTCGCCGCGGCCAAGCAGTCCTCGAGGACACCAGCCGCGAACCGGACGTCGGCGCCGTAGCCGCGGGTCGCCCGCTCCTTCGGGATGGGGGCACCGTCGGGCATGAAGATCGTGGCCGGGATGCCGTGCTGCTGGGCCGCCAGTGCGACGCCCTGCGCGTGGTTGCCGGCCGACGCGGCGACCACCCCGCGCGCACGCTCCTCGTCGGAGAGCCGGGCGATCCGCACGGCCGCACCGCGGACCTTGAACGAGCCGGTGCGCTGGAGGTTCTCGCACTTGAGGTGGACCGTCGTCCCCGCGGTCGCGGAGAGCCAGCGCGACTCCAGCATCGGCGTCGGCACCGCCACGGCGTCGACGAGCGACCGGGCGGCCTCGATGTCGGCGAGCGTAACCGTCGGTTCAGGCATGGTGGACCTCGTCGGGTGGATGGATGACATCGTTGTCGAGCTCTTCCGCGGCCTCCTCGACCGGCATCTGCGACAGCTCCGCCAGGTGCAGGACGACGGCGTTGGCCGCGGCCGCGAGAGGTACGGCGACCAGCGCGCCCACCACGCCCGCGACCAGCACACCGCCGGCGATCGCGAGGATCACGCCGAGCGGGTGCAGCGACACCCACCGCCCCAGCAGGAACGGCTGGAGCACGTGGCCCTCGAGCTGCTGCACGCCGATGATGACGGCGAGCATGATGAGCGCCTCCACCGGCCCCTGGTCGACCAGCGCGACCAGCACCGCCACGATGCCGGCGATCGTCGCGCCGATGAGCGGCACGAAGGCGCCGAGGAACACCAGCACCCCGATCGCGAGCACGAACGGCAGGTCGAGCACGGCGGCGCCGATCATCACGCCGATCGCGTCGACCGCCGCGACGATCACCGTGGCCCGCACGAACTGGACCAGCGAGATCCATGCCACCCGGCCCGAGCTGTCCACCCGCTCGCGCGCGACGCGGGGCGCGAGCCGGACCAGCCACGACCAGATCCGGTCGCCGTCGGCGAGGAAGAAGTACGTCGCGAACAGAGTGATGAAGAACCCGGCCACGACGTGCCCGACGGCGGTGCCGACCTCGGTGACCCGGCCGATCGTCCCACCGTCCTGGGACCCCTGCTGGATCGTGTCCTCGGCGCTCTTGATCCATTCGTTGATCTGGGAGTCACTGGCGTTGACCGGGCCGTCACGCAGCCAGTCGCGGATCTCCTGCAGTCCCTTGACGGTGGAGTCGGCGAGGTCGTCGGCGCCGGTGGCGACCTGCTGCCCGGCGAAGGTCAGCAGCGCCACGACCGCTCCGAGCCCGCCGAGGACCACGAGGAGGGCGGCGATCGGCTGCGGGATCTTGAGCCGGGTCAGTCCGTGGACGAGCGGCCACGCGAGCGCGCTGATCAGGAGCGCGACCGCGATGGGGATCGTGATGACCGCGAAGAAGCTCACGAGCCAGACCAGCAGGTACGCCGCGCCCGCGATGATCACCAGCCGCCACGCCCAGGCGGCGGCGAGGTCGAGCCCCCACGGCACCTGCGCCCGGTCGAACCGGGAGGGGCCTGTCTCGATCGGGGCGGGACCGCCGCGGCGCTCCTCGCGCACCAGCGCCCACTGGGCAGCAAAGCGATGCAGGATGCTCTCGACGCTCTCGCTGTCCGCGTGCTCATCGTCGTCCGACCCTCGCCGCCGGCGCGGGAAGCGCGGCCGGTGCCGGTGCTCGTCCTCGCCCGGCTCGCCCGGCTCGTCCTCTTCCGGCTCGTCCTCGGTCCGCTCGACCCCGTGGTCGGGGTCGTCCACCGGCTCCTCGTCGGGTCCGTCGTCAGTCACGCGCCCACCCTAGGACTCTCCACAGAACTCTCCGTGCCGAGCGACATCGCCAACCGGTAGGCCACGTCGGGACGGCTCCCGGCGAGCAGACCGACGGCCATCAGGACGTAGCGCTCGTCGACGACGATCCGCGCGCGCTCGGGCAGCTGCCAGCCCTCCGGGTCGTCGGCCGTCACCAGGCCACCCAGCACCCGCTGGGCCACCCCGGGTCGCCCGTGCCGCAGGACGCCGCCGCTGCCGATCACGAGGGTGACCTCACGCAGGTCGACTCCGCTGCGCTCGACCACCCGCCCCTCCGGGGAGAGGACGACGCGCGACCGACCGGCGTGCCGTCGTACGGCGGTCGCTGCTGCGGTGCGCGCGATCTCCTCGTCGGCGGCGTACTCCTCGTCGGTGGTCGGCACGTAGGAGCCGGGAAGGCCCGCCGACTCCCGCATGCCGAGGTCGGCCTCGACGGTCCGGGTGGCCGCGGTCGGGGCGACCACCTCGTGGGCCAGACCGTCGTCGGACCGCTCCGCGTCGAGGGTGACGACGGAGTAGACGTCGGTGGTGGCCCCGCCGACGTCGACGACCGCGACGTCACCGATGCCAGGGCGCTCCTCGTCGAGGCCGTGGGCCAGCAGCTCGACTCCCGCGAGCACGATGTCCGGGGTCGGGCCCTGCACCAGCCGGGCGAGCTCCTCGCCCCTGGCGGAGAGGCCCTTCCCGGCGATCACGTGGTGCAGGAACTGCGCCCGTACGGCGGCTCTGGCGCTCTCGGGTGCGAGCACCCCGATCCGGGGTACCGCGTTGTCGGCGAGCACATGGGGCTGGCTGGCGAGGACCTCCGCGACCTCGTCGCGCGCGTCGACGTTGCCGGCCACGACCACCGGCCCGTCGAAGCCCGACGTCGCCACCGCGCGGGCGGCGTCGACGAGTGCTGCCCGGTTGCCGCCGTCGGTGCCGCCAGTGAGCAGCACCAGGTCCACCTCTGCTGGAGTCGTGTGTCCCAGAACCTCGGATACGGCGGTCTCAGGCACACGACCCGCGGTCGCGACCACGCCGACCACCTTGCCGCCGCTCGACAGGGCCACCCGCCGCCCCGCCTCGGCCGTCACCAGCGCCTCATGACCCACGACCGCGACCCGGAGCCCGCCGCCCGCGCTCGAGCACGCCAGGACCTCCGCACCACTCGTCCGGCCATCGACGCCCGCGAGCTCGGCCCGGCACGCCTCGACCGCGTCGAGCACGTCACCGGTGCCGAAGGTCGGCCGCTGCGCCATCCCGACCACCGTCGCCGTGGCGAGGTCGACGAGGAGCGCCTTCGTGTACGTCGAGCCGACGTCGACGCAGAGGACGACGCCGCCGGTCCCGTCAGCCAAGGGCCTGGTCGAGGTCGGCGATCAGGTCGTCGACCGTCTCGATCCCGACGCTGAGCCGCACCAGGTCGGCCGGGACCTCGAGGTCGGTGCCGGCGACGCTCGCGTGGGTCATCCGCCCGGGGTGCTCGATGAGCGACTCGACACCGCCGAGCGACTCACCGAGCGTGAAGACCTCGGTGCGCTCGCACACGCGCAGCGCGGCGTCCTCGCCGCCGGTGCACCGGAACGACACCATCCCGCCGAACCGCTTCATCTGCCGCTGCGCGACCTCGTGGCCGGGGTGGGTCTCGAACCCGGGGTAGATCACCTCGCCGACGGCCGGGTGGCTGGTGAGGAAGTCGGCGACGCGCTCGGCGTTGTCGCAGTGCCGGTCCATCCGGACGGCCAGCGTCTTCAGCCCGCGGTGGGTGAGGAACGCGTCGAACGGGCCGGGCACCGCACCCATGGCGTTCTGGTGGAACCCGACCTTCTCGGCGACCTCGTGGTCGCGGACGACGAGGGCGCCGCCCACGACGTCGGAGTGGCCGCCGACGTACTTGGTCGTGCTGTGCACGACGACGTCGGCACCGAGGGTGAGCGGCTGCTGGAGGTACGGCGACGCGAACGTGTTGTCGACGACGAGCAGGGCGCCGGCCTCGTGCGCGACGCCGGCGAGCGCCTCGATGTCACCGATGGTCAGGAGCGGGTTGGTCGGGGTCTCGACCCAGACCAGCTTCGTCTCGCCGGGGCGGATCGCCGCTCGCACCGCGTCGACGTCGTCGACCGGGGCCGGGCTGTGGTTCAGCCCCCACGGCACCGCGACCTTGTCGAAGAGCCGGAAGGTCCCGCCGTACGCGTCGTCAGGGATGACCGCGTGGTCGCCGGGCCGGCAGAGGGCACGCAGCAGCGTGTCCTCGGCGGCGAGGCCGGAGGCGAACGCGAAGCCGCGCTCCCCCTCCTCGACCGCTGCCAGCGCCCCCTCGAGAGCGGTCCGGGTGGGGTTCGCGCTGCGGCTGTACTCGTAGCCGCCGCGCAGGCCTCCCACCCCGTCCTGCTTGTAGGTGGAGGTCGCGTAGATGGGCGGGATGACCGCCCCTGTCGTCGGGTCCGGCTCGTAGCCCGCATGGATGGCGCGGGTCTCGAAGCCACTCTTGCTGCGATGCTCTTGGCTCACCCGGCGAGCGTAGCGGCGCACCGTGGCGGTCGTTGGACCTGGATGTGACCTCCTTGACCCGCGCCGCCCTCGGGATCCTTCTCGCGCTGGTGGTCGTCGCCACGCCGCTCGTGCCGGCCCAGGCCGACGAGCCCGACCCCGACCCGATCCGAGGGCTGGTGCTGCCGCCGCTCGACTCGCTGATCGGGTTGCTGCGGCCGCTGCCGGTGCCGGGCGCGGACTACGCCGGCGACCTCTGCAAGTCCGGGGGCGACGAGTGCATCGACGAGGTGATCGACCGGATGTACCAGCGGCTGGACGGCCTGGTGGCGACCTGCTCGCACAGCGCGATCTTCTCGCTCGCCTACCTCCGGGTCACCGAGAACGTCCGGGACGCCGTGCGGTCGGGCTACTTCGATGACGAGAAGTGGCTCAACCGGGTCGACACCGTGTTCGCGGAGCTCTACTTCGACACCACCAGCCGCTGGGAGAGCGGCCGGCGTACCGGCATCCCCGCCGCCTGGCGGATCGCGCTGCAGGCCGAGGACGACAAGGCGGTGTCCGGCCTCGGCAACTTCATGCTCGCGATGAACGCGCACATCAACCGCGACTTCCCGTACGTGATCGCCAAGGTCGGTCTCACTGCACCGGACGGCACCAGCCACAAGGCCGACCACGACCGCTACAACCAGCGGCTCGACTCGCTCTACGCGCCGGTGTTCGCGGAGGAGGCGCGCCGGTTCGACCCGACCTTCGACGACGTCAACGCCGGCACCGTCGAGGAGACCATCGCGGGCGTGATCATGCGCGGCTGGCGGGAGATGGTCTGGCGCCACGCCGAGCTGCTCGCGCTGGCCCGCACTCCCCTCCAGCGCACCCTCGCCCAGCGCGAGATCGAGACGTACGCCGCCCTCCAGGGACTGATGATCCGGCAGCTGTTCCAGATCCCCGACTCGGAGCGACGCGACGCCTGGTGCGCGGCGCACGGCCAGGACGGTTAAGAGTTCACTGAGAGCGGTGTGGGGCTTGCGCTT
Source organism: Nocardioides immobilis (assembly GCF_003515065.1). Lineage (GTDB taxonomy): Bacteria > Actinomycetota > Actinomycetes > Propionibacteriales > Nocardioidaceae > Nocardioides > Nocardioides immobilis. The sequence continues at coordinate 61,857 of NZ_QXGH01000012.1, read as the reverse complement.
CCGGGGAGACTGGAGGCATGTTCCTCTCCCGCCGCAAGACCGAGATGGTCGACCCTGCCGAGGCGCTTCCGGGGCGCTCCGAGCCCGCTTTCGCGCTTCCTGAGAAGCACGCAGTCCTCAACGCCCCCATCGTCACCGACGACGTGCCCGACGGTCTCGAGGTCGCCGAGTTCGGCCTCGGCTGCTTCTGGGGTGCCGAGGAGATCTTCTGGCAGATCCCCGGCGTCTGGTCGACGTCGGTGGGCTACGCCGGCGGCACCACGCCGAACCCGACGTACGAAGAGGTCTGCAGCGGCCGCACCGGCCACACCGAGGCCATCCGGATCGTCTTCGACCCCGACCGCGTCTCCTACGCCGACCTGGTCAAGAAGTTCTTCGAGGTGCACGACCCGACCCAGGGCATGCGCCAGGGCAACGACATCGGCACCCAGTACCGCTCCGCCATCTACTTCCACTCCCCTGAGCAGGAGCAGACCGCGCGCGAGCTGACCAAGGTCTACGGCGACGAGATCGCCCGTCGTGGCTACGGCGAGATCACCACCGAGATCGGGCCGGCGGGCTTGTACCACTACGCCGAGGCGCACCACCAGCAGTACCTCGCAAAACACGTAAATGGATATCGCTGCCACGCGAACACCGGGATCCCCTTCCCGACTCACTCCTGAGCTCTGCTCCCGGCACCACCGGACGCCCCGACCATCGACGACATCCGCTTCCAAGGCCGCGATAGGCCAACGTCGCCGAAGCCGCGACCGGGGTCGACAGTCGCGCGTCGCCTATGGCCGCACGTGATGGGTCCACTGCCGCCCGTCCCACCAACGCCAGCGTCCGCGTTTGTCGTCGTACCAGCCGGGAGGCCACGACTGCGCTCCTGCAAGTCCGGGGCGGCTGGCCAGCCGCTGCCGTGGGGATGCGTGCGAGGGCTGCGGCTGCGCAGCGGATCCCTCGCCGAAGATCGACAGGAACTGCGCCTCCGCGGCACTGAGTGCTGCGGGGTTCGCCGCCACCAGTTGGCCGACCCGTTCGGCGAACTGCTCTGGAGACAGGCTGGCGAACGCGCGCTGGAGTTCCAATACGGCCGGGTCGGCGTCATCAATGCAGGCGTGAGCGAGGAGCCGCTGCTGCTCCTCGCTAAAGGCGCGGGCAAGCAGCATTGCCCGCGCGCGCTGTTGCCACTCCTGGCGGCTCATCGTGACCGGTGGGTGCGTCTGGGCCGCCGGAACAGCCCCGGCCGGGGCATGGTGCGGCCAAGGCCCAGTGTGGGCCGCAGCGGGGAGCGACGCCTGCGCGTACCGCGGCCTCAGGTGCCCCGTCCACCCGTACCCGTTCCACCACCGGACCCAACGGTGGTCCCAGGGATCGACGAGCCAGCCTGGTGGCGTCGCGGGCCGCGGCCGGTGCGCGACCGGCGCCACAACGGGCACCTGTCGCGCGGCCCTGGCTGCCTTCATTGCCCGCTTGCGATCCTTCTTGCTTGGCTGACGCGCCGGCCTCGGGGCCCGTCTGTTCTCGAGGTGTTCCGCGCCCTTGACAGCGGCGAAAGCGACGCCGAGAACAACCAGCATGCCGACGAGCCCGAACTCCTCATCGGGCTCTTGTGCAGCGGCTGGCGAGTTCTCAGGGCTCGGCTCCCAGTCGTATGACCTGGCGTAGTCGTGGTCGTCCTCGGGCTCGAATAGCTCGGCATGTCCCACGAGCTTGTTGGTCCTGTCGTCGAACAGGTGGGCGCGTAGCGCGCCATCCGTGTCCCTCGACCAACCAAGGTGCTGGCCGTCAGGGACCTCGACATCGACCTTCTTCCTAGGCACGGGAGGTCCCGAACACGGCGCGCCGCCCCTTGGCGTGCGCGATGTGCTCCTGATGCGGCATTCCCCAAGGGTATTCGCGGGACCGACACTTCGCTGTCGAACGGTCGGGCGTGGCGGCCGTGACCACCCGACCCCGAACGTCTCGCTCGGTACGCTGCCGGGTCTGCCGTAAGGGTACGGAGCGAAGTGCCGCCCTGCGTCGTGCGGACATGACGAATCGCGGGAGGGAGCCTGCGGAGAACGCGTCCAGCCCGATTGGGAACGGAATGGCAGCAGTACCTCGCAAAGCACTTAAATGGCTACCGCTGCCACGCGAACACGGGGATCCCGTTTCCTGAGGTGGCCAGCTAGCAGGGCTTCACGGCAGACGCCGTCGGCCGACCGCCAGGTTGCTTTACCTTGGTGTCTGGCCGCGCGGGCGCCCTGGCCCTCACTTCATCCATGAGATCGCCGAGGCTTCTTTGGCGTAGCCGACCTTGCTGGGTCCATCGCAATGAACGACGCCACGCCAGTCGCCCGCGGCCGGTGCCCGCGATGTCGCTCACACCCTCACCCCGGACCCCGAATCTGCCTGAGACGGTGACACGCCTCGGTCCACTCGACCTCGTGTCAGCCGCGTAGCGCCATCGCGCCCTCGTCCCGTATTGGCGGGTCGCCCCTCGCCGGCGATGAGTTCGAGCGCGTACACGGCCCAATCATGCACGGCTGAACCGCCATCGGCAGGTTGCCAGAAACTTCGGCAGACGCCCGACTACGGGGGCTGCGATGCTGTTCGCGAGATCGGACCAAGGTCGACGGCAGTTGGCGAGGACGGACTCGCCAGCAGGAGAGGAGAGCCAACTTGGGCGAGCGGTTCGGCGACTACTCCGTCATTCGGCGGCTGGGAGGCGGCGGCTTCGGCACCGTCTACCTTGCCGAGTCCCGCGACGGAGTGACAGTCGCAGTCAAGGTCTTGAACGATCATCGGGACCCGACGGCTCGCGAGCTGTTTCGTCGCGAACTTGAGGCTGCGCAGCGTGTCGACACGCGGCACGTCGCACAGGTCCACGACTTCGATTTGGACGCGGACCCCCCTTGGATCGCGTTCCGAGCAGTGGGAACGCTCACGCTCAAGGAGGCGGCGCGTTCTCACGAGACGTCGGAGAGGGCACTCTTGCTGGCGCTGATGGGGGCTGCCCGCGGGCTTGCTGCCATGCACCGCGCTGGTCTCACCCACCGCGATATCTCGCCCGACAACATTCTGGTCACACCGACCGACGGCGTACTGATCGACCTTGGGCTGGCGACCCTCGGAACGAACACGCCATATTCCCAGATGCTGGCCGGGAAAATGGCCTACCTCGCCCCCGAGCAGTGGACGTCCAGCGCAGTCACCCCAGCTTCGGACATCTGGCAATGGGGCGTGACAGCCACCAAGGCGCTTTCGGGTCACCTGCCGTTCCCACCCGCTCGCACACCACAGGAGCAGCAGAGGTTGGCCGCCGAGCAGGCCCCGGATCTGTTCGGTGTGGGTGTCGCCGCGGACGTAGTTGCCGCGTGTTTGCGAAAGGACCCTCTACTCCGGCCGACCGCGGGCGAACTCGTCGAGACCCTCCGGGGTCTCTTACGGAGCCCGGAGCTCACCGGTCGACGTCTCTCTCGGAGGCGGCACACCGACATGTTGGACCGCGAAGCGGTTACCGAGGTGACTCGACTCGACGTTTCCGCAGACGGCAAGCTGTATGTCGGGGCATGGGTGCCCGAGATCGAACGCTCGCGAGGCGTTGTCAGTTATTGGCGCACAAACGCTGGGGACGTCAACATAAGGCTCGGCGATCGCGTCGCGATCGGCTGGGACGATCGAGACAGAGTCCATGTGGGTGCGGTGTTGACGTCCCTCCGGACGGGTGCGGAGAGGTCGCCTAAGCTGCCCACGAATTGCTCGTCATGCGGCACCCGCCTCGAACCGGGCTACAACGACGGCCGCTTCTGTTCCAACGAGGAGTTCTGCTCAAGCCTTGTCTTGCCGCGTATCAAGCAGCATCTAGGACTAGCACGATTCATGCGGCACGAACAGACCGACTTCACCCGAAGTGATGCGGTCCACGCGGTGACGTCGCGGCTGCTCGAACGCGGGCTGTTCCGCAACGAAGGGGACCTGTACGCGCAGGACAGGTCATCGGTGGCCAAGGCCGTCAGCAGCATGAGATCGCCAGCGCCGGACTGGTTCCTGGATGACTGGACGTTGAGTCAGAATCGGCCGTTCGTCGCAACCGTCGCGACCATGACTCCAACGGATTCCTGGGAAGCGAAGAAGCTGGTGAAGGCGCTGCCCACCCTCGACCTGCTACTCGGCGCCAGCGAGCAGCAACTCCTCGAGGCGCTGACGCCACGACTGCAGTACTGGTCGGACGAGGAATGTCAGGACGAACGCAGTGCGAACCAGCGGAAGGCCGCCAGGTTGCGCGCCTGGCTGGACGTCGACTGGCATGTGCGAGTTCTCCGAGGCATGGAGGCGGCCGGCGTGCCGATGCGGCACAACTCCGGCGACACCTGGCCTCCACGCCGGCCCCGCCAGGAGCCTCCGAGCCTCAGCCCGTAACGGCAGCGTCGCGAAGTATCTACAGGTGTGCGTGACGTCAAGGACGGGCCTGTCGGGCCTGGTCTTCTGCCACGCCTTCAGACTATGGCTGGACAGCTTGCGAGGATGGAGGCGTGGAACTTTCTGCCTCCGATTGCGCCGTTTACGCCCAGGTCATCCCCGTATTCATCGTGGCCCTGATCATCGAAGCCGGGAACTGGCTTGGTGTCCGAGACCCCTGGAGAGATCCCTTCACTTGGTTCATGGGCGTCGCGTTCCTCTTGTGCTTCCTGGCGGAGTCGGCCGCGATTAGCGGCGCGACTACTGGCGGTGCAGGAGTCTTTTGGAGCCTCGTCGTCACGAACGGTTCTGCAGTGAGCTTGGGTATGACCGTCTTGTTGGCCTTCGCTGCCCTTGTGAAGCGTCAGCAAGAGGCCGCGCGGACTATCAGCCACGGTGAGGCTATGACGGGTCTGAGGGTCGGTCGCCACGGCGTGAAGATGACGGACGTGAGCGCGGCACTCGATGCCCAGGCAGCGAAGGCCGCCGACGAACTTCGGAAGCAAACTGAGCTGAATGCCCTGTTGGAGGAGATCGTAGATCTGACGAAGCGAATGAAAGTGCAGGAAGAGCAGAGGTCGAGGGGTGTTCGGGGCTTCCTAAGGAGGCTCCTCAAGTAGTCAGCGAATCGGACCTGTGGTGTCCAGCAGCCCCAGCTCGACGCTTGATCGACAACGATCACTGGGACGGCCGACCCGGCGACCCAAAGGCCACAACGCGAGGAACCTCTGGCAGCAGTACCTGCACAAGAACCCCTACGGCTACCGCTGCCACGCCAACACGGGAGTCCCGTTCCCGGCCTGACCTGGGCTGCGCGGGGGCGCGGTGAACCGACTTTGGTACGTCCGGGTGCGCGGTGGGATTGAGTACGTGCACTCATGCAGCCGGGGCCCGCTGCGCCGGACGCTGGTGTCATGACCAAGATGACCTACGCGTTCTACCTCCAGTCAGCGATCTCGTTCGGCGCGGCGATGCTGTTCATGCTCGGCGGGATCTACTTCATCCCGGCGGACCCCTGGGTGCGGGCGTTCCTCGGCCTGGGCGCCCTCTTCCTCGTGAACTCCTCGTTCGCGCTCGCCAAGTGCGTGCGGGACCAGCAGGAGACGCGGGCGGCCGAGGGCCACGTCGCGCCGTACCGCTGACGGACGAGCGGCCGGGTTCTCATCCGTGGGGATGGGGTTCCTCATCACTCCGGTTGAGTTTCCGCCGTTCACCCTGCCGACGGCGCGGCCGCGGTGCTCTACTCGACGCCTCGAGCCGGATCCCTCCAGGAGGCCGTCATGCGCCGTACCACCTCTCTCGTGCTCACCACCGCGATGGCCGTGACCGCACTCGCCGCGCTGCCCGATCGCGCCGCCGGCGCCGGGACGCCCAATCTCACCGTCTCCCGGGTCGTGATCCCGGCGCAGGCCACCGTGGGCGGCGACGCCACCTTCCGGGTGACCGTCCGCAACACCGGCACAGGCGGTGCCGGCGCGTCCAAGGTGCGGCTCTACCTCTCCAACGACGGCCGCCGCGACCGCAAGGACGTCGCGCTCGGGACCGTCGGCGTGGGACGGATCGGCGCGGGTGCCGCGCGCACGGTGCGGGCGTCCTTCACGATCCCGGCGGAGGTGGGTCCCCATCGCGTCGTCGCGTGCGCGGACGCCACGACGGCGGTGAGGGAGACGTCCGAGCGCGACAACTGCCGGGTGACCCGGGCGACGATCTGGATCTGGCCCAAGCCGAAGTCGTACGTCGCCGGCACCCCCGACCCTCGGGCCGTCACGACGCAGCTCGGCTCGGCCACCGCGAAGAAGGTGATCGGGCCGACCGGCGGCAGCATCGCCCTGGGTGCCGGCGGGGACACGTTCATCCTCGACGTGCCGCCCCACGCGCTGGCGTCGACCGTCGAGATCGCGCTCCGGCCGATCACGTCGGTCGACGGGCTGGGCATGTCCGGCGGGCTGCTCGCGGGCGTCGACCTCGCCCCCGACGGGCTCTCGTTCCTGCGACCGGTCACCCTGACGATCGTCCCTGATCGCGCGGTCGCGCTCGCCCGGCAGGCCGGCTTCGCCTACCAGGGCGACGGGACCGACCTGCACGCCTACGGGCTCGAGCGCGGCGAGGCGATCGTGATGAAGCTGACGCACTTCACGGGCGCGGGCGTCGGCAGCGCGACCGACGCGGACCGCGCCGCCCAGCAGGCACGCGTGCCGGCAGGTTCGGACGCCCAGTGGGAGCAGCGGTTCGCGGAGGTCAAGCAGCAGGTGCGGGAAGCGCACGAGGCCCGGACCGACGGGACCGATCCCGAGACGGCGGCGAAGAAGGAGAACGCCGCGCTGGCGCAGGCCGCGGCCGTCGCCCTGGCGTACCTCCGCGACGTCGTCGTTCCGCGCATGCGCGCCGCGCTCGCGGGCGACACCACGCGGACCGGCCTGACCGCGGTGCAGGACTTCGTCACTGCAGCCCGTCAGCTGCAGCTGCTCGGCGTCGGGGACGAACAGGCGCCGACGATGGCCATGGGCTGGGACCTGGTCGACCAGATCTTCGCCAAGATGATCCCGGACGCCCACCACCGGTGCGTGACCGAGCACGACCCCGGGATGGCGCTGTTCATGCTCGCTGCCGAGCGCGCGCGGGAGCTGCTGGGGGCGGGCGAGTCACCCATGCCCGCCGCGACGATGAACAAGTGCCTGCGCTTCGAGGTCGACTTCGACTTCCTCGCGTACGGCGACGCGTGGTCCGACGACGAGCGCTGGGGCACCGCGTGGAGCCATCACCTGCGGGCGCTGGAGGTGCCGGTACAGATCGATGTCCGCGACCCCGAGACCAAGGGGACCGGCTCGGCACCGGAGGAGTACGTCGCCTACACGGGCAGCTACAGCGACCGTGAGCTCTGGGATCCGCCCGGCGACGCGGACCCGATCGAGTGTGTGGACACTGCCTCAGCCGACGGCACCCTCGACGGCACGTTCCGGGTACTGGACCTGGACCTCGACCTGAATTACTACCGCGACGACTCCGCAGATGGCACACCGTTCCGCCTCCGGATGCGGATCGACCCCGGCCAGGCCGGACTCGAGACGTCGCCGCGGGACATCACCCGCTACACCACCACGCCAGCGAGATGTCCGCAGCCGTCGGCGCCGACCATCACCAATTGGTGGTGGGCCCTGTACTTCTTCGTCGGGCACGTGACCGAGGCCGCCGACGCCCAAGGCTCCTCCTACCTGATCAAGGACTGGACCGTAGGTCCGTCGGGGTCCGACGTGCTCGCCACGAAGACCTACGACCATCAGCTCGGTGGTGACGCCGGCAACCCGCGCGAGCTGACGTCGCTGGTCCTGCGCCACACCCCGGCGCCCTAGCGGGCCGGCCGCGGTTGGCGCGACCGGCGACAATGAGGTCATGGCCGACCTCCCCCGGACCGCCGCCGCGCGCACCGCCCGCCTCGCCGCGCTCCCCCTCGGATACGCCGGCCGCACGGCGCTCGGGTTCGGCAAGCGGCTCGGGGGCGCGACCGCCGAGACCGTGATGAACGACATCCAGCAGCGCACGGCCGAGCAGCTGTTCCGCACGCTGGGCGAGCTCAAGGGCGGAGCGATGAAGTTCGGCCAGGCGCTGTCGATCCTGGAGGCGGCACTGCCGGAGGAGATGGCGGCGCCGTACCGCGAGCACCTGACCCGGCTCCAGGACTCCGCGCCGCCGATGCCGACCCAGACCGTGCGCGACATCCTCTCCGCCGATCTCGGCCCCGACTGGAAGACCAAGCTGGTCTGGCTCGACGGCGGACCCGCCGCTGCCGCGTCGATCGGGCAGGTGCACAAGGGGCGCTGGCACGACCCGGAGACGGGGCAGTCGCGTGAGGTCGCGGTGAAGGTGCAGTACCCCGACGCCCGCCAGGCGATCGACTCCGACCTGAAGACCCTCGCCCGGGCCGCGCGCACCATCGCGCCGGTCATCCCCGGCGTCGACATCAAGCCGCTCATCGAGGAGCTCCAGGCACGGGCGCTGGAGGAGCTCGACTACCCGCTCGAGGCGGAGGCGCAGCGCACGTTCGCGGCGGCGTTCGCCGAGGACCCCGAGATCGTCGTACCCGAGGTGGTGGCCGTCGGACCGCGGGTGCTCATCACCGAGTGGCTGGAGACCCCGTCGTCGCTGGCGACGGTGATCACGAGCGGCACCCCCGCGGAGCGGGACCACTACGGCGAGCTCTACGTGCGCTTCCTCTTCTCCGGCCCCGCCCGCACCGGCCTGCTGCACGCCGACCCGCACCCGGGCAACTACCGGATCATCCCCAACGCGGACGGGTCGCCCGGCCGGCTCGGGGTGCTCGACTACGGCGCCGTCGCCCGGCTCCCCGAGGGCGGTCTGCCGGAGCCGCTCGGCCGGCTGGTACGACGGTGCGCGGCTGGTGACGGCGAGGCCGTCATCGCCGGGCTCCGTGAGGAGGGCTTCCTCAAGGACCGGATCAAGATGGACCCGCAGCTGCTGATGGACTACCTGGCACCGTTCGTCGAGCCGAGCCAGACCGAGCGGTTCCGGTTCTCGCGGGCCTGGATGCGCGAGCAGTTCCAGCGGCTCAACAACCCCAAGGACCCGACGTACACGGTGACGATCAAGCTGAACCTGCCGCCGTCGTACCTCCTCATCCACCGCACCTGGCTCGGCGGCGTCGGCGTGATGAGCCAGCTCGAGGCCGAGGCCCCGTTCCGGGCGATCATGGCCGAGTTCCTACCGGGATTCGCCGAGCCCGACGACTGAGCGCTACTCCCCCGTCGCGCCGTCGATCGACTCGCGCAACAGGTCTGCGTGGCCGTTGTGCCGGGCGTACTCCTCGAGCATGTGCAGCAGGATCCAGCGCAGCGAGAAGTGCCGGTCGCCGGTCCGGGTCTTGCGCACCGACTCGGCGTCGAGGCCGGCCCTCGCGACGGCCTCGTCGATCGACAGGTCGGCGCGGGTGACGGCATCGTCGAACAACGCCAGCAGCTGCTCCGGGGTGTCGTCGGCAGCGGTGTTGAGCTCCCAGTTCGGGTCGGCATCCCAGTCGACGGTGTCGAACGGCGGCAGCAGCGTGCCGCCGGCGAGCACCACCTCGAACCAGTTCGACTCCACCAGCGCGAGGTGCTTCACGAGGCCACCGAGGGTCAACGCGCTGGGCGCCAAGGTCTGCGCGAGCTGCTCCTGGGTGAGGCCGTCGACCTTCCACCGCAGCGTGTCGCGGTGGTAGTCGAGAAACGCACGGAGGGTGGTGGCCTCGTCGCCCTGCAGCGGCGGGTCGATCCGGGATTCGGCGTCCATGGGTGGCGACGCTACGCGGCGCCGCTCACGGGAGCACCCCGGTATCCGGGTCACGGTCGGTGAGGCAGTAGACGCGATCCTGCGGATCGGCCAGCACGGTCCAGTGGCTGTAGGTCCCGAGCACGGTCGCCCCGAGTCCGACCTGACGCTCGGTCTCCGCGGCCCGGTCGTTCGTCGCCCAGTCGATGTGCGCGCGCACCTTGCCGGTCGGGTCGTGGAGCCGCTGCAGCAGCAGTCGGACCGGATGACCGGCGGGGCGCAGCAACGGGTGGAAGTCCGTCGAGACCGTCGACCCGCGCTCCTCCCAGCCGGTCACCTCGCTCCAGAACAGGCTCTCGCGGTCGTACGACGACGCGGGGATGTCGAGGCAGACCTGGTCGATCAGCGACGAGTGCCCACCGGGCCAGGTGGACGGGAGCGGTCGGGTCGTGCCCGCGTGGGAGACGAAGCAGAACGTGAACCCGCCCGGCGAGGTGAGGACGATGTAGCCGTGGTCCGCGACCTCGGTCGCCCCGAGCCCGACCGCCCGGTCGGCGGCCGCGCGGGGGTCCGGCACGTGCAGGTCCAGGTGGATCCGGTCGGCACCCCCGTCGAGGCGCTGCACCCGGAGGAAGGCATCCCCGTCGCGCGGGACCAGGGTGGCGAACTCGTCGGCGTCGCCGCGGCGGGGGCTGACGTCGTACCCGGTGACGGCCGACCAGTACCGGACCCCGTCGTCGTGGCCGTCCGCGGCGAAGTCGAGGAAGGCGGTGATCCAGAAGGGGCTCACGCGACCGGCTCGCAGTCGTGCCCGCAGCCGTCCGGTGGGAGCGGGCCGTCGGCGTGCGCGGCCGGACGGTGCAGGACCGCGCTCGTCGGCGTCACGACGACATCGTCGCCGTCGGCGACGCCGGTGCCGTCGACCAGCAGCGAGTAGCCGTGCTGCTCGAGCGGCGGGAAGACCAGCGTCACGGCCGGGTTGGCGGCGAGGTTGCCGAGGGTGCCGCGCCCCGGCGCACTGACCCGCAGCCCGGTGCCGGTGGCGTCGGGGTCGACCGTCACCACCTTGACCCTGCCGTCGGTCGTCGTCAGCAGGTAGCCGCTGCCGAAGCGCTCCAGGGCGGCGGTGATGTCACCGATCTCGACGGGGATGCTCACGCGCCCACGATAGGCGGACTCGGGCTGCCGCCGTGCAGGCGACGCTCGAGCCCGTCGAGGATGAGCTCGAGGCCGTAGCCGAACTCGTCGGCGAACACGTACTCGCGCCCGAGCACCAGCTCCGTCAGCATCCGGGAAAGGTGCGGGTACTCGTCCGGCGGCGGAGCCATCTCCGCCGCGAAGGCTTCTGCGGCGCCGTCGGTCGGCTCGAACGGCAGGTTCACCTCGGTGAGCACGAAGCCGTACACGTAGGCGTCGATCACCGAGAACGCGTGGACGGCGAGCGCCATCGGGAAGCCCGCGGCGAGCAGCGTTCCGAGGACCGTGTCGTGGTGCCGCAGGAGCTGTGGCCCGGCGGCGGAGCGCGACTCGATCATGCCGAGTGCCCACGAGTGACGGGCGAGTACGGCACGCGCCGAACCCGCGCGGCTGGCCATCGCCTCGCGCCAGGGATCGTCGGGTCCTGGCAGCTCGACCTGCGCGAACACCCAGTCGGCGAGGCCGTCGAGCAGCGCCTCCTTGCCGGGGATGTGGTGGTAGAGCGACATCGCCTCGACGCCGAGCTCCTTCCCCACGCTGCGCATGCTGACGGCTGCGAGGCCGCTGCGGTCGGCGACTGCGGCCGCGGCCGTGATGATTCGCGCCGGGTTGAGGGGCTGGCGTGCTGGCATGGTGAGGAGCTCCCTTGTGAACTTACGCATGTAAGTCTACGCTGACGGACAGCAGACTTACGGACGTAAGGGGAGATCTAGTGCGAGCAGCGATCATCGAGCGTTACGGCCCGCCGGAGCAGGTCGTCGTCACGGAGGTGCCGGTGCCCGAGCCCGGCAAGGGCGAGGTGCTGGTCCGGGTCGAGGCGGTCGCCGTCACTGCCGGCGACGCCCGGATCCGGGGTGCTCGCTTTCCGCGCGGGTTCGGCCTGCTGGCGCGAGTGGCCCTCGGGATCCGCGGACCGCGCCGTCCGATCCTGGGCGGCTCGCTGTCCGGCACGGTCGAGCGCGTGGGCCCGGGAGTGGTGGATCTCGCGCCCGGCGACGAAGTGGCGGGCATGAACGACATGCGGATGGGAGGCCACGCCGAGTACGTCGTGATGCCAGCGGGCTCGCTCGTGCGGAAGCCGGCAACGGTCAGGCACGAGGACGCGGCCGGAGCGTTGTTCGGCGGCACGACCGCGCTGCACTTCCTCCGGGATCGGGTCGGGCCCGGGTCCGCCGTACTCGTCAACGGCGCGTCGGGAGCGGTCGGCACCAGCGCACTGCAGCTGGCGAAGCTCGCCGGGGCCGAGGTGACCGCGGTCAGCCGCAACCACGAGCTCGTCACCCAGCTGGGCGCGGACCACGTCATCGACTACACCCGCACACCCCTGGACACGTTGACCGCGAGGTACGACGTGGTGTTCGACGCCGTCGGCAACCTCAGCCGGGCTGGCGGGCTGCGCCTGCTCACGGACGACGGGGTGCTGATCCTGGCGGTGGCCGGACTGGTCGACACGATCCGGGCCCGGGGACGGGTGGTCGCCGGACCGGCCAGCGAGCGAGCCGAGGACGTCGGGGCACTGCTCGACCACCTGGCGTCCGGGCGGCTCGACCCGGTCACCGAGGTGGTCGGCGGGCTCGATGCGATCGTGGAGGCGCACCGCCGGATCGACGGGGGTCACAAGATCGGCAACCTCGTGGTCAAGCCCTGACCGAGGTCACCAGACGCCGAAGACGTCGCCGCCGATCCGGACGATGAAGGCCGAGACGACGACGATGAAGAAGACCCGGACGAACTTCGAGCCCTTCTCCACGGCGGTCCGCGCGCCCAGGTAGCCCCCGGCGAGGTTGCACGCGCCCATCAGCAGGCCGACCTTCCAGAGGACGGCTCCGGTGGGGATGAAGAGCAGCAGGGCGCCGAGGTTGGTGGCCCAGTTCGCCAGCCTGGCCTTCGCCGAGGCTTCGAGGAAGTCGTAGCCGAGCAGCCCGACCAGCGCGAACACCAGGAAGCTGCCGGTGCCGGGCCCGAGCGCGCCGTCGTAGAACCCGATCACCGCGCCGACCGCCATCGCGGCCGCCAGGTGCTGGTGCCCGCTGAACCGCAGGAGGGTCTCCTCGCCGACGTCGGGCTGCAGCACGACGTACGCACCCAGCACGACCAGCACCACGAGCACGATCGGCTCGAACGCCTCGCGCGGGATCTGCGAGGCCACCACCGCGCCAGCGAACGAGCCGACGAGCGCGCAGGCCATGAGCGGTCCGAAGGTGCGCGGGTCGGGCCGGACCCGGCGGTAGTACGTCGCCGCGGCCGCCGACGTACCGCAGATGGACGCGACCTTGTTGGTGGCGAGCACCTGGACCGGCGACGCACCGGGCAGCCCGATCAACAGTGCCGGGAGCTGGATGAGTCCCCCGCCACCGACGACCGCGTCGACGAACCCGGCCGCGAGCGCGGCCAGCCCGAGGAGGACGAGCACGGTCACGGTGGGGTCGGACATCGTCCCTATTGTCGGGGTTGCCGTCGGTCGCGCGTCGCACCCGGCATTCCGGTCGGGGATCCGGTCCCCTCACGACCCCAATGGTGGGTACGACGGCTGCTCACCCGACCCAGAACCCCCGGCCGCCGAACCAGTCGCCGTACGAGCCCGGGCCGGACCGGCCCTGGGGGCCGCGGGAGCCGAGGTAGGAGCCGACCACGGCGGCGCCGAGGTCGTCGGTCTCGGGCGCGATCACGGTGCCCTCGGCGCGGCGGGCCATGGAGTCGACGAAGCGGGCAAGACCGGGATCGTCGCCCAGACGGAAGAACGTGGTCTGCGCGCCGAGCCGGCGCGCGTTGTCGAGCTCTCGTACGGCGAGCGCGATCGTCATCGGGTGGGGCGGGTAGTTGAAGTACACCTCGCCGTCAGGCTCGAGGTGGGAGGTCGGCTCACCGTCGGTGACGATCAGCAGGACCGGCTGCGCGTTGGGGTGCTTGCGGAAGTGGCGGTTGGCGAGCAGCAGCGCGTGGTGGAGGTTCGTGCCCTTCGCCCAGCGGGCGTCGAGCGCGGTGAGCTGCTCGATGTCCATCCGCTCCGCGTGCCGCCCGAAGCCGATGAGCTCGAGCGAGTCGCCACGGAAGCGGGTGCCGATCAGGGTGTGCAGGGCGAGGGCGGTGCGCTTCATCGGCACCCACCGTCCGTCCATCGCCATCGAGAACGACGTGTCGACGCAGAGCGCCACCGCGGCCTGGGTGCGCGCCTCCGTCTCGGCCACCTCGACGTCCTCGATCGACAGCCGCGGGCCCGACGGGTCTCCCGCTCGTCGGAGCACACCGTTGAGCACCGACCGCGGGATGTCCCACGGCTCGGTGTCCCCGAACGCCCACGGCCGGGTCGCGCCCGACAGGTCGCCCGCGGCACCGGCCTGACTCAGCTCCCGCTGCCCCTGGCGCCCGGACAATCGCTGGGCCACGTCGCGCAGCAGCGCCTTCCCCAGCTGGCGCATCGCCTTCGGGGTCAGCCGGAGCTCGCCGTCGAAGCCGCGCTCCATCGTGCCGGTCTTGCGAAGAGCGCGTTCGAGCTCTTGGAGCCGGCGGGCGTCGACGGCGGCCTGGTCACCGAGCTGACGGGCCAGCTTGTCGAGGTCGACGTCATCGAGCCGGGCGCCGCCGTACGACTGCGAGAGCTGGTCGGCGAGGTCATCGAGGTCGGCCAGGTCCTGCAGCATCCCGGTGCCGTCGCCGAGGCCGACTCCCTGGTCGCCCTGGAACCGCTCGGAGCCGCCCCAGTCCTCCCCCGGCCGCATCGCCTGGAGGTTGCCGTCGAGGCGAGCGAGCTGCTGCATCAGCTGCGGGGAGCCGAACGCCTGCGCCGAGAGCCGCATCAGCTCCTCGCGCTGCTCGGGGCTCATCGAGTTGAGCATCCGCTGCGCGGCTGCCGAGCGCTGGGCCATCGCGTCGATGAGCTCGTCGACGTTCTGGGGGTTCTCCGGGAAGAAGTCGCCGTGCTTGGCCATGAAGTCGTCGAAGTCCTGCTGGGTGTCCTCCCCGGCGGCATGCTTCTCGAGCAGGTCGTTGAGGTCCGAGAGCATCTCCTGGATCGCGGCGCGGTCCTCGTCGGTGGCGCCCTCGAGCGCCTGCTTCATGCCCGCGAAGCGCTGGTCGAGGAGCTCCCGACCGAGCAGGTCCTTGATCTCCTCGTAGGCCTGGCGCGCCTCCGGCGACTGCCAGTCGTAGTCGGACAGCTCGGTGACCGCGGCCGCCGTCGAGGTCGGGAGGTTGTCGAGCCGCATCTCGCGGAACGCACGGTCGCCGTCGTCCATCATCGCGTCGCGGGCGAGCTGCTTGCGCTCCTCGAGCACGGCGCGGTCCAGCAGCTCACGCACCTCCGCGAGCGTGCCGTCGAGGTTGTGCCGCTGCAGGATCTCGCGCCGGCGCTCGGCCACCCGTCGGGCGAGGTCGTCGAGCCCGTCCCGGTCCTGGCCGCCGCGCCGGAGGAACTCCTGCATCGCCCGCTCCGGGCTGTAGCCGGCCATGACGTCCTCGCCGATGGCATCGAGTGCCTCGGCGATGTCGATGGGCGGGGCGAGGGGATCGCCGCCGTCGTACCGGCGGTAGCGGCTCATGGTCGTGTGCTCATCCGTAGATCGTCTCGCTCCCGTCGGTGTCCTTGCCGATCTTGCGGGCGAGGAACAGGCCCTCGAGGGCGAGCTCGATCGCGCAGGCGCGGTCGCCATCGGTCGTGCCACCACCGGCACCCAGCACCCTCTCGCAGACGTTGTCGTAGAGCTCGGACTCACCGAGGACCGGCAGCCCGGCCAGCACGTCGCGCGCGGAGACCCCCGACCCGGTGATCACGGTGGCGCCCTCCTCGATCGCGTCGACGAGCAGCGCGAAGTCGAGGCCCCGGAAGTGCTCGCGCACCGTCTCGGCGGTGGCCGTGCGCAGCAGGTGGGTGAGGATCTCGTTCTCGCGGCCCTC
The DNA here is from genome assembly GCF_003515065.1 of Nocardioides immobilis. GTDB lineage: Bacteria > Actinomycetota > Actinomycetes > Propionibacteriales > Nocardioidaceae > Nocardioides > Nocardioides immobilis. The sequence goes on along the minus strand of NZ_QXGH01000012.1, from coordinate 46,077 downwards.
CTCGCCGGACTCGAACTCGATCTTGCCGCCGAGCACGTCGACCGCGGTCTCGAGGTCGACGACACGCGCGACCGCTGCGTCCTCGCCGAGCAGGGTGGCCCGCCGCAGGGCGGACGCGGCGATGGTCTCCGCGCCCGCTATCGCGAACCGCGCCGAGACTCCCGAGCGCTGGTCGACCGCGGTCGACTGCCGGAGGTTGCGGGTGAAGCGGGCCAGCACCTCGAGCAGCGGCTCGGGCACGTCCGCGACCAGGTGTGCCTCCTGCCGGATGACGGCCATCTCGGCCTCCAGCGCGGCCGGGTAGTGGGTGCGGATCTCCGCGCCGAATCGGTCCTTCAGCGGCGTGATGATCCGGCCGCGGTTGGTGTAGTCCTCGGGGTTCGCCGAGGCGACGACGAGCACGTCGAGCGGCAGCCGCAGCACGTAGCCGCGGATCTGGATGTCGCGCTCCTCCATCACGTTGAGCATCGCGACCTGGATCCGCTCGGCCAGGTCGGGCAGCTCGTTGATCGCGACGATCCCCCGGTGGCTGCGCGGGATCAGCCCGAAGTGGATGGTCTCGGGGTCGCCGAGGGAGCGGCCCTCGGCCACCTTCATCGGGTCGACGTCGCCGATCAGGTCGGCGACGGAGGTGTCGGGGGTCGCGAGCTTCTCGGAGTAGCGCTCGGTGCGGTGGCGCCAGGAGATGCGCAGGTCGTCGCCGTACGACGCGACCGCCGCCTGCGACCCGACCGTGATCGGCTCGTAGGGGTGCTCGCCGAGCTCCGAGCCGGAGATGACGGGCGTCCACTCGTCGAGCAGGCCGATCATCGTGCGGAGCAGCCGGGTCTTGCCCTGACCCCGCTCCCCCAGCAGCACCACGTCGTGACCGGCCAGCAGCGCGCGCTCGAGCTGCGGGATCACCGTGGACTCGAAGCCGTGCAGTCCCGGCCACGGGTCCTCGCCGGCGGCGAGCCTCCGGAGCAGGTTGTCGCGGATCTCCTCGCGGAGCGTCTTCTGGACGTGTCCCGAGGCGCGCAGGTCGCCGAGGGTCGCGATCGTCGGTGCACCGAGTTCGTTGGCCACGGACTCACGCTACCCACGCCTGCAACACCGCGGGTCGTCCGCGTGGCGGCCGTCACTCGCCGATCGCCACGTGCGGCGCCCCCGCGAGCCTTACAGTGACGCCGTGACCGTCGCCCTGGGGATCCTATGCGTGATCCTGCTGCTCGCCGTGGTCTCCCTGGCGATCGTCGTGCGACGACAGCAGGGCGATCTCGCCTCCCAGGCGGAGCACGTGGAGCAGCTCGAGTCGGACCTCGCCGCCGCGCTGCGGCCGCCGCCGGCCCAGAACCCCACGGAGCGAGCGATCAGCCGGGTGATCCGGACCGCCACCAAGGTGCGCGAGCAGGGCATCACCGGCGTCATCCAGAGCACCATCGAGGACCTCACGGCGTGGGCCAGCGAGGAGCAGCCCGAGATCGTGCACATGGCCGCTCCCGACGGCACGGTGACCATCTTCTTCTCCGACATCGAGAACTCCACCCAGCTCAACGCCCGGATGGGTGACAAGACCTGGGTCAGGGTGCTCGAGGCGCACGACCAGGTCCTCCGTAGCCGGATCGCGCAGTACCGCGGCCAGGTGGTGAAGACCGCCGGCGACGGCTTCATGGTCGCGTTCCGCGACGCCGAGGCGGCCTGCCGCGCGGCGATCGGGATCCAGAGCGACCTGCGCCGCCCGTCCGACCTGCTGCGCCGGCACGGCAAGGTCCGGGTCCGGATCGGCATCCACACCGGCCAGGTCGTCGCCAAGGACGGTGACTACTTCGGCGAGAACGTCGCGCTCGCCGCCCGGGTGGCCGACCTCGCGTCCGGCGGTGAGGTGCTGTGCAGCGACGCCGTCCGCGAGTCGCTCGACGCGGACGCCCAGGTCGGGCTCGTCGACCCGACGGACCCGATCGAGCTCAAGGGCCTCCCCGGCCAGTACGTCGTCTGGCGCGTCGTCCCGCCCGCCTGAGCGCGTCGTACCTGAAGTTTCGGCCCCTTTTCGGGCGGATTCAGGGCCGGAAGTTCAGGTACGACGAAACTCAGCGGGCCAGCAGCACCGACGACCCGTGCCCGAACAGCCCCTGGTTGGCGGTGATCCCGACCCGGGCGCCCTCGACCTGACGTCCGGTCGCCTGCCCCCGCAGCTGCCAGGTGAGCTCGCAGACCTGGGCGAGCGCCTGCGCCGGGACCGCCTCACCGAAGCATGCGAGACCGCCGGACGGGTTGACCGGGATCCGGCCCCCGAGCGTGGTGTCCCCGGCACGGAGCAGCACCTCGGCCTCGCCCCGCTTGCAGAGCCCCAGGTCCTCGATCCAGTCGAGCTCGAGGGCGGTCGAGAGGTCGTAGACCTCGGCGACGTCGACGTCGTCGGGCGCGATGCCTGCTTCCTCGTAGGCCGCCAGCGCCAGCGCTTCCTTGAAGGTGCGCTCGGGCGGCCCGCCGGCCGCGTGATCGGTGGCGAGCAGCGGCATGTCGATCACGGTGTTGGGGAAGGTCGGCGTCACCGTCGAGATCGCCTCCACCCGCACGGGGTCAGCGATCCCCGCCCGTTGCGCGTACTCCAGCGAGGTCAGCACCACCGCGGCCGCGCCGTCGGAGGTGGCGCAGATGTCGAGCAGGTGCAGCGGGTCGGAGACGATCGCGGAGCCGAGGACGTCCGCGACGGCGACCTCCTTGCGGTAGCGCGCGTAGGGGTTCTCCAGCCCGTGCCGGGCGTTCTTGACCTTGACCTGCGCGAAGTCCTCGCTGGTGGCGCCGTAGAGGTCCATCCGGCGGCGGGCGTAGAGGGCGAAGTACGCCGGGTTCGTCATGCCGAGCAGCCGGAACCGGAGCCAGTCCGGGTCGGTCCACCGCTCGCCGGCGTTCGGCGCGAGGAAGCCCTTCGGCGTGGTGTCGGCGCCGACGACCAGCGCGACCTCGGACAGGCCCGCGAGGATCCGGGCCCGCGCGGTGTCGAGGGCCTGGGCGCCGGTCGCGCAGGCGGCGTACGACGTCGCGATCCGCGCGCCGTTCCAGCCGAGTGCCGAGGCGAAGGTCGAGCCCGCGACGTATCCGGCGTAGCCGTTGCGCACGGTCTCGCCACCGACCACGAAGTCGACGTCGCGCCACGCGATGCCGGAGTCGGCGAGCGCGGCACGGGCCGCGTGCACGCCGTACTCGACGAAGGGGCGACCCCCCTTGCCCCAGGGGTGCATGCCGACACCGGCGACGGCCACCTGCTTGCTCATTGGTCGGCCTCCTCGCCGAGCTCGACGACGGGCTTCCACCGCCAGGTGGTGCGTGCGCCGCTCTCGTCCTCGTAGAGCGTCTCGACGACCAGCTCCACCTCGGCGCCGACCGCGAGGTCGGCGACGCCGTAGCCGGCGGCCACCTGGCCCAGCACGACGAGGCCCTCCGGCAGCTCGACCGCGGCGAGCGCGAAGGGCTCGAACGGGTCGGTGGTCGGGACGTACGGCGCCGGCGGCTGGTACTGCGCGTCGGTGTAGGACCACACCCGGCCGAGCCGGGACAGCTCGGCAGGCTCGTGCTGCTCGCCGTCGCAGTCGGGGTTGCGGCAGAAGCTAGCGGCCTCCGGCGGGGGCGGCGGGAAGACCAGCGTGCCGCACGCCGTGCACCGCGATGCGACGAGGCGCGGCTCGTCGCCGGTCGTGAACCAGCCGGCCACCGCCGGCGTGGAAGTCGTGCTCACCGCAACACCTCGCGAAAACTAGAACGTGTTCTCACTCTAGCGGATGCGGCGACGCTCAGTCCTCGGCCGGCCCTCCTGCTTCGCGGCGGCCCGATCAGGCGAGCTCGATCATGTCGAACTGCTCGGGCCAGTCCACGCCGTTGTGCCAACGGGTGCGGAGGAGCGAGAGCCCCGGCACCGGCCACGGACTCCCGGCCCAATCGGCGACCGAGGCGAGGGCGGCGTCCAGCAACGCTGGTGAGGGGGTCGGCGCGACGGTCGCGAAGCTGATCACCGGTCGGAACCGGCGACGGTCGACATAGAGCCGCAGCCTCTCGGCGGCCTCGGGGACGAAGCGGGCCAGGTCGGCGATCGGCTCGACGTCCCCCGACAGACCGACCACGACCTCGCCTCCGTCCTCTATCCGGAAACCGTCGAACCACAGCCGCGGCGCCTCGGCGCCCTCGAAGGACGAGCGGAGCAGGCGAGCGAGCCGCACGCAGTCGGGCGGCAGGAGATTGCCGAAAGACGTGATGGGGAGGTCCAGCCGCTCCCGTGCCACGGCAGTGACGCCGGGCACGGTGCGCAGGGCGCGCGTCGCCGTCCACAGCTCCTCGACCGCATCGTCGGGAGGCACGACCGCAGCACGCAGCAACATGTCAGTCCTCGGCCGGCGGGTCCTGCTTCGGGGGCGGCCCGCACACGACCGTGTCCGCGGCCGTGTACTCGGTGTGGAACTCCTCGGTGTGGTCGATCTCGTCCTCGCCGTGCACCCGGAAGACCCGGGTCACGTCGACGTCGAACCCGGACCAGCCGGTGTTGGGCTCGCAGTCGGGCGTGGTGAGGTGTCGCGTGGCCGGCGCCCGGTAGTTGTAGCGCTCGCTGGTCCGCGACTCGATGTCCCACACCTTCGTGGAGAACATCTGCACCGTGACGACGCCCTGGGTCGAGTACGTGCTCGGGGTGACCGTGGCGTGGATGAGGACGCCGTACTCCGTGTCGTTGCGGAACTTCAGGTCGAGGCTCGGCCAGGCGACGGTGGCCTCGCGGCCCTCGGGATAGCGGTCGATGTAGAACGAGTGCGGCTTGTGCTCGACGTCCTCCAGACCGGCGAAGAACATCGCGTTGAAGGTCGTCGTCGCCATCTGCGAGACGCCGCCGCCGTAGTCGAGCTTGAGGATTCCGCCCTGGATCGTGTAGCCGATGGTGAACCCGTTCTCGGCCGTCCGCTCCCCCACGGTGTCGTTGAGCGAGAACGTCTCACCGGGCTCCAGGACGGTGCCGTCGATCAGCTCCGCGGCGCGCCCGATGTTCGTGTTGCGGTAGTCGGCGTGCGGGAAGTACGTCGTGAACTCGGAGACCTTGCGCTTGATCCCCAGCGCCCGCGCCTCCTGTGTCGTGAAGTCGGCCTCGCGGACGGTGGCCTCGACCTCGCCGGTGCGCTCCCCGTCGGGGGCCGCCAGCAGGTCGGTGAAGACGGCGACGACGTCGGCGGGCACGAACTCCACCCCCGGCTTGGCCGGGACCACCTTCGGCTTGCCGTCGACGAGCTTGAAGGTCGCGTCGACCGGCTCGCCGGTGCTCGTCGCGCCCTTGACCAGCCGGGTGACCTTGCGCGCGTCGACCTTCGGCACCAGCTCGCCGTCCTCGGGCACCATCGACAGCGCCTTCGCGTACTGCCGGGGCTGCAGCCGGACGTCGGAGTCGCCGAACACCAGGGTCACGCCCGAGGCCATCGCCGGGTTGGCGAAGCCGTCGAGCGCCTCCTGGATGTCGCTGTCGTCGATGTCCGGCTCGGCGTCGGTGACCGTCAGCTCGACCGAGTCCTCGTCGCCGAGGAACGCCTCGGTGATCGCGTCGCGCGCCGCATCGGTGTCGACGGCCTCGCCCGGCACCGGCTCGACGACGTCGACCTGCCCGTCCTCGAACCTGATCTTGCCGTCCTTCGGCGGCACCCCGAGACCCTCGGAGAGCTCGACGAGCCGGTCGGAGAGCAGCGTCTCGTCCACGTCGACGATCGCGTCGATGTCGTCGCCGCCGGTGAAGTAGTCCCACTGCCGGGCCGGGCTCCAGCTGTCCTCGGCGCCGGCTGCGTCGACGGTCGTGGCGTAGTCGATCGCGAGCCCGATCTCCTCGGGTCGGACCTCGTCGGAGCGGCCGCCCCGGACCTCGACCTGGATCGGCTCCGCGGCGCGGGCGCCGAAGGTCTCCTCGAGCTCGGCGATCGCCTCGTCGCGGCTCATTCCGCCGAGATCGACGCCGGAGACGGTGGTGCCGAGCGGCACCTTGTCGCCGGCGACCTGGTGAGCCGCGGCGTAGCCTCCGGCGACCAGCAGCACGAGCAGCACGATCACCAGCACGACGATCTTGCCGCCCGGTCGCTCGCGCTTGGGCTGGTCCGCGGTGGGCGCCTCCAACATGGTCACGCCCTGCATCCTAGGAAGTCGATGCGTCGCGTCCGTTAATCGAGGCGTCCGGTTCGGGGTGTCGGCGCAGCCCGACCACGCCGCCGAGCAGCACGCCGACGCCGGTGGCGAGCAGCAGGTACCCCTGGATCGTCTGCGTCACCAGCAGGTCCCCCTCGGGCCGCTCGCCGGCCAGCAGCACCGCGACCGCGACCCATCCGAGAGCGAACGGCAGCCGGCGCCACCAGCCACCCGGGATGACCACGAGGAGCGAGGCCGTGGCGGCCACGGCGAGCAGCAGTCCCCACCAGTAGCCGTGCAGCAGGACCGCACAGCAGCCGACGACAGCGCCCGCCAGCAGGGCGAGTACGGCGACCGCGGCCCGCCCGGCGTGCGACCGGATCACCCCGCCGGGACGCCGGCGAACAGGTCGGACTCCCAGCCGTTGTCGCCGACCGGCCCGGGCGTGCCCTTCACCAGCCGGAAGAGCTCCCGCCCCCAGATCCAGCTGCCCTCGTTGTTGGAGAGCGCGAAGAACGGTCCGTCTGTCGTGATCTGGGTGGCGTGCGCCGTCAGTGCGGCCATCTTCTGCTCGGTGTAGTCACCGGCGTCGACCTCGGCGGTGATGTCCTCGTCGCGCAGGAAGAACGGCGGCAGGTGGTCCGGGTCCATCCCCTCGAACGTGGTGGTGTCGCCCGCGTCCCGCAGCCGCTTCAGGCCCTCGCGGATCCGGCTCGCGGACATCGCGGACCAGTAGATCTTGGCGATGTCCCACGCGTCCCCCAGGTCGCGGCGGTACGACGGCACCGCCGCCAGCTGTGCGGCGTACATCGCGACCCGGTGCGCCTGGATGTGGTCGGGGTGCCCATAGCCCCCGAACTCGTCGTACGTCACCAGCACCTGCGGCCGGACCTCGCGGATCACCGTGACCAGGTGGTTGGCGGCCTCGGTGAGGTCGGCGTGCCAGAAGGCGTTCTCGTGGACCTCGTCGGCGGCGACCGCGTGGCCGTCCTCGTGCCACTTCATGCCGGAGTCGCGGTAGGTGCCGAACCCGCCGAGGAACCGGTGGTCGGTGACGCCGAGCTCGGCCATCGCCGCCGCGAGCTCGCCCTTCCGGTGCGCGCCGAGCCCGTCCTCCTTGTCGGCGGCCAGGTGCTCGAGCTCGGGCACCAGGATCTCGCCCATCTCGCCGGCGGTGCAGGTCACCAGCGTGACGCCGCGGCCCTCGGCGACGTACTTCGCCATCGTGGCGCCCTGGCCGATCGACTCGTCGTCGGGATGCGCGTGAACCAGGAGAAGCCGGTGTGCCGCGGTGTCGCTCATAGTCAGCAGGGTAATGATGGTCCCCATGCGTCTCGGCCGAACCCTCGCTCGCCGCGGTCTCGTGCTCGTCGTGCTGGCGGTGCCGGCCCTCACCGGCTGCGGCCTCTTCGACGAGGGCTCGACCGCCGAGGAGGCGTTCGAGTACCTCCCCGCCGACACGTTCCACGTCCAGTTCTCCGATCGCAAGGCGATGGCGGAGCGACTCGGGATCGACGACATCGACCCCCGCGACGTCTCCGATGGTGACTTCCGCAACTTCCTCGATTCCTTCGGAGATGAGGACGAGGTCATCGCGACCAAGCTCACTCCGTTCGTCGCCATCATGCGGGATGACCCACTGAACGACTTCGACATCGAATGGGAAGCAACTGCTGTGTGGGACGGAGGCACCGCGACGGCGTGGAAGGTCGGCGATGATCTGGATTTCCATGCGCTTGCCGACGATCTGACGGAGACGGGTTACGAGCGCGACGAGATCGACGGCCTTCCCACCTTCGCGGCCAGCGTCGAGCTTGCCGAAGGGAAGAACGTCATCGGCGATGCCTACCCAGGCTGGATGCTCAACGTCTTGCTCGACGAGGACGAGCAGTTGGTCGTCACCTCGGTCGCCGCCGACCCCTTGCACGAGATCGCCGACGTGATCGCCGACGACGCCGACTCCCTCGCCGACGACGGCGGCATGGACGACCTCCTCGACGCCGCTGACGGCGATCCCGAACTGGTCCTGCTGGCGACCGACGACTCGTCCGTCTGCCCCGACACCGGACGGCCGTTGCCCGAGGAGCTCGCCAGCGAGTACGACGACCTCGGTCGCCCCTCGGCTAGGGCGCTCTTCATCTCTCCAGAGCAGGACCGGGACGCGCTGCTGGCGCTGCAGTACGACAGCGAGGACGCCGCGAAGGACGACCTCGATGCGCGCGAGGCGCTGATCGACGACGGGGTCGACATCCGCACCCTGGAGCCGTTCGCCGACCTCGGCGATTTCTCGGTCGAGCAGGACGGTGAGTTCCTGTTCATCGAAACTGACTACGAACACGGCGCCAAGCAGGCCGTGCAGGCCGAAGCCATCGGTGCCGGCCCCGGCGCATGCCTGCCCGGGACGCCGAGGATCGCCTACTGATCAGTCCCCGGCGCGCTTGATCCGCTTCGGCTCGTCCGGCAGCGGCAGCGGTGCGACAGGGGCGTCCTCGTCGAGGTCCAGCCAGCCGTCGTACGTCTCGACCAGCATCTCCAGCTGGATCATCGGCGCGTCGGTGACGACCGCCCAGGGATGGCCCTCGTCGTCGTCCTCGCCGGCCAGCCGCTCCCGGACGACCGTCGCCTCGAAGCCGCCGCGGGTCAGCACGAGCGCAGCCGCCCGCGCGTCGTCCTCGTCGAAGAAGATGCCCCTCACAAGCCCCATCATCTACGTTTGACCGCCGTGGACCAGACCGCACCGCCGCCTTTCGGCGTTCATCTCACCCGCACCGAGGAGAACGTCGGCGAGATCGACGCGCTCGACGTCCTCCTGCAGGAGCACGGCGGCGGTCGGGTCGGGATGCCCGGGCTGCTCGGCGACCTGGACCGCAGGATGCGCCGTACTTGTTGCCCGTTCCCGCGACTGCTCGGCCGCGCCGTCGACCGGGCGCTGACCTGGGAGCGGAAGGACCGGCGCGACATCCAGTGGTACCCGCAGGGCATCAGCTCGTCGGTCCGCACCGACGTGGAGCGCGACATGCTGGTGACGTCGTGGTACTCCAAGCGGCGCGGCGAGGGCTCCCGCGTCAGCTTCATCGACCTCGAGGCAAAGCGCTACCGCCACGTGCTCCTCGTCGAACCCACGCTGGTCGATGGCACGCCCGGCCTCAAGCCGCTCAAGGCGCACGCCGGCGGCCTCGTGTGGCACGGCCCCTACCTCCATGTCGCTGCCACCGGCCGTGGCTTCCTCACCTGCCGCATCGACGACCTGATGCGGGTGCCCGCCGGGTCGGGTCTCGAGACGTTCGGGCACGAGTACGTCCTCCCGCTGCGGTTCGCCTACCGCGCCGCCAACGACGAGGGCGTCACCCGGCTGCGGTTCTCGTTCATGACCCTCGACCGCAGCACCGACCCGCCGTCGCTGGTCGTCGGCGAGTACGGCAACAGCAAGCAGACCCGGCGACTCGCACGGTTCCCCACCGACGCGGAGACCGGGCTCCTCGCGACGGGCGAGGACGGCGTCTCCCGGCCGATCCTCGACGGCGACGACGGCCTCAAGCGGATGCAGGGCACGGCCGTGGTCGAGGGCACCTACTTCGTGACCTCCTCCCACGGCTCGAGCTGCGGCCACATGCACGTCGGCACGCCCGGCGCGTTCCGCACCCAGCGCTGGGCCACCCCGCCCGGCCCGGAGGACCTCGTCTACTGGCCCGAGACCGACCTGCTCTGGTCGCTCAGCGAGCACCCCGGCCGTCGCTGGGTCTTCGGCATGAACCGCACCCGACTGCTCACAGCACTGTCGTGACCGAGGTCGACACCACGGTATGGCGGGAGCTCGGCGACCCACTGGTCGCCGGCGCTCCCGACGGTCCGTTGGCCGGGACGACGCTCGCAGTCAAGGACCTGTACGACGTCGCCGGCCACCCGGTCGGCGCGGGCAACCCGGCACGGCGGGCCGCGGCGCAGCCCGCCGCGCGGCACGCACCCGTGGTCGCGCAGCTGCTGGCCGCCGGCGCCTCGGTACGCGGCATCACCCGGACCGACGAGTTCGCCTACTCCCTGTTCGGCGTCAACGACCACTACGGCACGCCGCCGAACCCGGCCGCGCCCGGCCGGGTGCCAGGAGGCTCCTCCTCCGGCTCGGTCGCGGCGGTCGCGCTCGGCGAGGCCACGATCGGGCTCGGCACCGACACCGGGGGCTCGATCCGGGTGCCCGCGGCGTACCAGGGCGTCTTCGGCATCCGGACGACACACGGCCTGGTCTCGCGTGAGGGGCTGCTGCCGCTGGCCCCGACCTTCGACACGGTCGGCTGGCTGACGCGGGACGCGGCGACCCTGGCCCGGGTCGGCGACGTACTGCTGCCGCACTCGCCCGGCGGCACCGACGAGCTGGTCGTCGTCCCGGAGCTGTTCGACCGCGCAGACCCCGATGTCGCCGAGGTCGTCCTTGCCAGCGTGACCCATCGGTCACTCTCACCCGGACGACTGCAGCTCGACGAGTGGCGGGAGGCGTTCGTGGTGCTCCAGGCGTGGGAGGCCTGGCAGGCCCACGGCAGCTGGCTGGAGTACCGGCTCGGCACGCTCGGCGCCGACGTGCGCAGCCGTTTCGAGCGGGCGCGGTCCGTGACCGACGCCGAGGCCGGGGCCGCCCGGGCGACGGTCGACCGCGCGCGCCGTACGATCCGCGACGTGGTCGCCGACCGGGTGCTGGTGCTGCCGTCCGCGCCCACCGTCGCCCCGCTGCTCGGCGCCGGCCTCGCCGAGCGCCTCCCCCACGTCCGCGCAGCAACCCTCGCGCTGACCTGCGTGGCCGGGATCGGAGGGCTGCCGGCGGTCAGCCTGCCGCGCACCACCGCTGCCGGGCTCCCGTGCGGGGTGTGCCTGGTGGCGGCTCCTGGGCGGGATCGTGACCTGCTCGACCTCGCCGTCCGGTATATCTGAGTCCTCACACCCCTGAAACGGCGGTTTCACCCAGGAGGCTCGGTTGCGGATCGAGGAGTTCAACGCGCTGCCCGACGACGACGTCGCGGCCGCGCTGCGGGCGTGCGTCGGGATCGATTCCTGGGTGCACCTGCTCGCCGTCGGCCGGCCGTACGACGACGCGGCCCAGGTGCTGCGAACGGCCGGCGCCCAAGCCACCTCGTGGACGCCCGCCGAGGTCGAGGGGGCGCTGGCCGACCACCCGCGGATCGGTGAGCGGCCGACCGGGTCCGGGACAGCCGCCGACCACTCGCGTCGTGAGCAGGGCGGGGTGGATCCGGCGAACACGGCGCTGGCCGACCGGCTGCGCGCCGGCAACCAGGCCTACGAGGAGCGCTTCGGACGTATCTACCTGGTGCGGGCGAAGGGGCGTTCGGGCGACGAGCTCGTGGCTCTCCTGGAGGAGCGGCTGGGCAACGACCCCGACACGGAGCTCGCCGTCACTCGCGAGCAGCTCGCGGAGATCGCCCTGCTGCGGTTGACCGACCTGTTGACCGGCGGGGGCGGGAGCGCAACGGTGACCGCATGAGCACCTGCTCCACTCACATCCTCGACGCTGCCCTGGGTCGGCCGGCGGCGGGCGTCGTCGTACTCCTCGCCACCGCCGACGGCAGCACCGAGCGGGCGGCGACCGACGCCGACGGCCGGGTGCGGTTCGAGACCCACCTCGGAGCGGGCGAGCACCGGATCACGTTCGCGACCGGCGACTGGTTCGCGGCGCGGGGACGGGACACCTTCTTCCCGACGGTCACGCTGGGCTTCGCGACCGATGACGGCCAGCCGCACTACCACGTGGCGCTGCTGCTCAGCCCGTACTCCTACACGACCTACCGCGGCAGTTGAGGGGCAGCTGATGGGTGACTACGAGCTCTCCGACCTCCAGCACGGCAAGGCCGAGTGCCGGCTGGTGCGGGTCGACCGTTCGGGCGAGCACCACGTGCTGCACGACCTCAACGTCACGACCCAGCTGCGCGGGGACTTCGCGACGGCGTACACCGAGGGCGACAACAGCCACGTGCACGCGACGGACACCCAGAAGAACTCGGTCTTCGCGCTCGCTCGCGAGCACGGCGTGACGTCGCCCGAGGCGTTCCTCCTCGTCCTCGCCGACCACTGGGCCGCCCAGCCGTGGGTCACCGGCACCTGGTTCGCCGCCGAGCAGTTCGCGTGGGAGCGGCTGCCCGCCAACGGGCACTCGTTCGTGCGCTCGGGCCAGGAGACCCGCACCGCCTGGGTCCAGACGTACGGCGACGACCGGTTCGTCCTGGCCGGGCTCAAGGACCTGGTCGTGCTCAAGAGCACGGGGAGCGAGTTCCACGGCTTCCCCCGCGACCGGTTCACGACCCTCGCCGAGACCGACGACCGGATCCTCGCCACCAGCGTGACCGCGACCTGGCGCTACGGGTCTGGACAGGCTCGGCCGCCGGAGGGTGTCGACTACGACGCGATGCACGCCGCCGTGCGCACCGCGCTGCTCGACGCCTTCGCCCGCACCCACAGCCTCGCCCTGCAGCAGACGATCCACGCGATGGCGACGGCCGCCCTCGACGTCTCCCCCGAGATCGCCGAGATCCGCATCGCGTGCCCCAACAAGCATCACTTCCTGGTCGACCTGACGCCGTTCGACCTCGACAACCCCGGCGAGATCTTCTTCGCCGCCGATCGTCCCTACGGGCTGATCTCGGCGACCGTGAGCCGGGCCGGAGGCGCTGGCGAGCCGCGGGCCTGGTCGGGAATCGGGTGACCGCCGTGATGCCCTGCGCGGTCATGCCTGGCAGCGGCATAGTGTTCGTGCGCCGCCATGACGGAAGTAGGCACCCCCGATGAGGATCGACGAGCGGATCGCGGACCGGCACGATGCCCTGACCCCGCAGGAACGGCGCGCGGCCGCGACGCTGCTCGAGCACCTCGACGACCTGGCTACCTATCGCGCCGCGGAGCTCGCCGAGCTGGCCGGCGTGAGCCGCGCGACGATGAGCCGTCTGTTCCGCAGCCTGGGCTTCGAGGACTTCGACGAGGTGCGCGAGCACCTGCGGGCGCTGCGGAGCGCCGGCGAGCCGCGGCGGGTCGACGGTGCTCCCAACGCCGAGGCTCTGGCGGCGATCGAGCAGGGTGCGATCCTCCGGGCGATCGAGCACCCGCGGATCCTCGAGGTCGCCGGCCTGCTGGCGCTGGCGCGCAAGGTGTTCGTGATCGGCTGGCGCAACAGCTACCCGGTCGCACTGCACCTCCGCGAGCAGCTGGCCCAGGCGCGCGCCGACGTGGAGATCGGGCCGGTGCCCGGCCAGACCACGGGCGAGGAGCTGGTCGGCCTCGGCCCTGAGGACGTGATCGTCGTCGTCGGCTTCCGCCGGCGCCCCAAGGGCTTCGCGGAGTTCCTGGCCGAGGCGGGCACGACCGGTGCTGTGGTCATCCTGGTCGGCGACCCGACGGCGGTGGCCCATGCCTCGCAGGTGTCGATCTGGTTGGAGTGCCCGGTGCAGCACTCGCTCGCCTTCGACAGCTATGCGGCGCCGATGGCGCTGGTGAGCGTGCTCGCGGACGCGGTCCTGGGCGCGTGCGGCCGCGCCGGCAGCAAGCGGGTCCGCAAGATCACCGAGACCTACGAGCGGATGGGCGAGGTGGAGTGATGCCGACGAACGACGACGCCGCCTGGCTGGCGCACGCCGTCGGCCTCGCCACCGCGAACGTCGAGCAGGACGGCGGTCCCTTCGGCGCGGTCGTCGTGCGCGGCGACGAGCTCGTCTCCAGCGGGCAGAACCGGGTCACCCGGGACCTCGACCCGACAGCCCACGCCGAGGTGGTCGCGATCCGCTCGGCGTGCTCGGCGCTCGGCGACTTCGCCCTCGCGGGCTGCACGCTCTACACCTCCTGCGAGCCGTGCCCGCTGTGCCTCTCGGCCGCCCTCTGGGCGCGCCTCGACCGGGTCGTCTACGCCGCCGACCGCGATGACGCCGCGCGCGGAGGTTTCGACGACCGCGCGTTCTACGAGCTCTTCGACCGACCCCGCTCGGAGTGGCCGATGGCCGTGTCGGCGCACCCGCTGCCCGACGGGTTCGCGCCGTTCGCCGCCTGGCTGGCGAAGGCCGACCGGGTCCGCTACTGACGGGGCCGCGGCACCAGGTCGAGTACGACGACCCCGGGCGACTCCGGCACACAGCAGGTCAGGTCGGTCCGGCACGCGTCCGGAGGCTCGGCACGCAACGCGTCCTGCACGGTCGTCAGCTGCGCGGAGAACCGGTGCAGCTCGTCGATCCGCTCGGCGATCTCGGCCTGCTTCTCGTCGATCAGCTGCCCGACCCGCTCGGCCGCGCTGGCACAGTGCGTCCCTGCCCAGATGCCGAGCAGCGTGCCGACCTGGTCGCAGCTCAGGCCCATCCTGCGCGCGCGGGTGACGAACAGCAGCCGGGCGGCGTCTTCCTCGTCGTAGTCGCGGTAGCCCGACGACGTGCGTGACGGCCCGGACAGCAGGCCGATCCGCTCGTAGTAGCGCACCGTCGAGGTGGCCACTCCGACCCGCTCGGCGAGCTCGGAGATCCGCATCCGTCCACGGTAGACCTTGAACTCCGGTTCAAGGTCAAGAGCCGGATCTCGGGCTTGACATTGCACCGCGGTTCAAGGCCTACCGTCCCGGCACGGACCGACCAGCGGTCCCCGAGCAAGGAGAGAGAAGATGGCCAGCTTCACCAGGGACAACACCGAGCTCGCGCTCGAGCTCGACGGCAGCGGCTCGCAGCACCGGGCCCGAGCCGGCGACATGTTCGTCGCGCTCGAGCAGTGGAAGGCGGGGCTCGACACCGGCCCGATGTTCGCCGACCTGCCGGGCGGTGCCTGCAGCGAGCCGCACTGGGGCTACTGCCTCAAGGGCAGCGTGACGGTCCGCTTCAACGACGACGGCGCGGACGAGACGATCGCAGCCGGCGACGCCTACTACATCCGCCCCGGCCACAACGTCCACATCGACGAGGACACCGAGTTCGTCGAGTTCACCCGCGCCGACGAGACCCCCGGCATCAACACCGTCGCCGGCTGATGTGCTGACATTCGCGAGTCGGCGCATCTCCGGTCCCGTACGACCCCGAGTCGCTCGCAGGAGCCCGAGATGAGCCGACTCGGCGTTGTGGCGGGGTCAGCGGGGCAGGAGGGCCAGCTGGCGGGACTGGGCGACGAGCCGGTCGGTGGAGTCCCAGACCTCGCAGTCCTCCTCGAACATCCCGCCGGCGATGTTGCGGGTGCGGTGACGCAGCCGGAGCCAGCCCGGGGCGGGCTTGGCGCGCACATGGGCGCTCAGCTCGACGGTGGGCGCCCAGCCCATCAGCCCGAGGTCGAAGGTCACCGGCGGGAGCGCGTCGACCGCCATCAGCAGGGACAACGGGTCCGGCTCCCGGTCGTCGGCGAGCCGGAACCAGGCCGTGATCTGGCCGCGCCCGCTCGGCTTGCCGACCGCCCAGCCGATCTCGTCGGGGTGGAAGAGCATCTCGAACCGCTGCGTGAAGGGCGCCATCTGCTTGACCTCGTCCGGCGCGAGGGTGTTGGGCACACACTCCTCCCGCGGCGGCATCGCGATCGGCTCGGCCGTGGTGCGCACGTCATCGGCGGGGAACGAGTCGAGGTCGCCGTACGTCGCCAGCACCGAGAGGCGGATCTCGTCGTCCTGCTTGAGGTCGGCGGCCACGGTGGCGGTGCGGCCGCCCACGCGCAGCGGTCGTACGGCGGCCGTCACCGGCCCGGCCTCCGCCGGCGAGATGTAGTAGGCGCTGACCGCGACAGGGTCGGGGTGCTTCGGCAGTGCGGCCCGCATCGCGTTGCCGAGGAGCGAGAGCTGGTAGCCCCCGTTGAGGCCGCCGCCGACCCGCCAGCCGTCGGACATCACACCGACGAAGTCGTCGCCCGCCGGGGTGACGGCGATGTCGCGGTCGAACTCCGACAGGGAGCCGGTGTCGGCAGTGGTCAGCTCGGTGGTCACCGTTCGAGCGTACTGACCGCCGACGCTCGAATCAGTGCCAGGACCTCGACTGTGACGGACACCGCAATCGCCGCAGGCGCCTTCCCGTCGACCCCCGTGACCGCAGGATCGCCGATCGGGGTCCGTACCCGGTCGATGGTCTCCGGTTCGTGGCCGAGCTCGGCGAGCTTGCCCCGGAACCGGGCCCACTTCGCCGACGAGCCGATCAGCCCGATCGTGGCCGGCCGCGTCGACCGGAGCAGGGCGTCGAGGATGGCGAGGTCCTCGGCGTGGTCATGGGTGAGCACCAGGACGTGGGTGCCGACCGGGAGCTCGGCCACCACCAGCTCGGGCAGCACGGGAACCTGGTGGACGTGCACGTCCGCAGGACCGTCGTGCAGGGCCGCGAGCCGGTCGGCGGCGAGCTGGTCGCTGCGCGAGTCGACCAGGTGCACCTCGACCTCGTGGCGGCTGAGCTGGAGCGCGATCTCGAACCCGACGTGACCCATCCCGAAGACGGCGACGGACGGCCGGACACCGATCGGCTCGAGCAACAGGGTCACCTCGCCCCCGCAGCACTGCACGCCGTGCTCGACCGGCACCTTGTCCGAGAGGGTGTGGTGCTCGGTCACGGGCGCAGCGACACCGGTGAGCCCCAACCCGCGCAGCAGCCCGCGCGCGCGTCGTACGGCCGCCTCCTCGAGGTTGCCGCCGCCGATGCTCCCCCAGGTCCGGTCGGCGGCGACGACGAGCTTGGCGCCCGCCGCGCGCGGCGCGTGGCCGCGCACGTCGGTGATCGTGACGAGCACGCAAGGGGTACGGCGCTCGCGGCACTCCTGCACCGCCCGGAGCCAGTCCATCAGTCGCGCCCACCTTCGATCGCCCAGAAGACCGCCTCCGGGGTGGCCGGTGAGGCCAGCTCGACCGACTCGCCGGGCGGCCGGAACGCGGCCACCGCCTCACGCAGCGCCTCGCGCACCGAGAACGCCAGCATCAGGGGCGGCTCGCCCACCGCCTTCGACCCGTAGACCGCCCCGTCCTCGGTCGCCCGGTCGAGCAGGGTGACCCGGAGGTCGGCCGGCATCTCCGAGAGGCTCGGCAGCTTGTAGGTCGACGCCGACGGGGTCGTCAGCCGCCCGCGCCCGGGGCCGTCGGAGACGTCCCAGCGCAGGTCCTCGAGGGTCAGCCAGCCGACCCCCTGGACGAAGCCTCCCTCGATCTGCCCGATGTCGACCAACGGCGACAGGCTGTCGCCGACGTCGTGCACGATGTCGACCCGGTCGACCTCGTAGGCGCCGGTGAAGCCGTCGACGGAGACCTCGGCCGCGGCGACGCCGTACGCGAAGTACTTGAACGGCTCGCCCCGCGCCGCGACCGCGTCCCACGACAGGCCCTCGGTCTTGTAGAAGCCGGCCGCCCACAGCTGGATCCGCTCGTGGTAGGCCGTTCGCACGAGCTCCTCCCAGGTGGTCGCCACTCCGAGCTGGGCGCGCACGGGCGCCAGCCGGGCGATGATCTGCTCGCACGCGTTCTTGACCGCGGCGCCGTTGAGGTCGGCGCCCGAGCTGGCCGCCGTGGCCGAGGTGTTGGGCACCTTGTCGGTGCGCGTCGGCGCCAGCCGGACCCGCTCGATCGGCAGCCCGAGCGCGGTGGCGGCGACCTGCAGCATCTTCGTGTGCAGGCCTTGGCCCATCTCGGTGCCGCCGTGGTTGATGAGCACCGAGCCGTCCTTGTAGACGTGGACGAGCGCCCCGGCCTGGTTGAACGACGTGAAGTTGAAGGAGATGCCGAACTTGACCGGCGTGATCGCCAGACCCCGCTTGCGATGGGGGTTCTCGGCGTTGGCGCGCGCGATCTCCTCCCGCCGGCGCTCGAAGTCGCTGGACTCGAGGACCTGCTGCCAGGCCCGGTCGAGCCGGTCGGGGTGCCGCACCGGTTGGCCGTACGGCGTCGCCTGCCCCTCGACGTAGAAGTTGCGCCGCCGCAGCTCGTGGGCCGGCACACCCAAGACCGGCGCCGCGCGGCCGAGGATGTCCTCGATCACCAGCATCCCCTGCGGTCCGCCGAACCCGCGGAACGCGGTCTGCGACGTCTTGTGCGTCCGCGCGATCCGTCCGTCGACGCGGACGTGCGGGATCCAGTAGGCGTTGTCGACGTGACACAGCGCCCGCGACAGCACCGGCTCCGACAGGTCGAGGCTCCAGCCGCCGTCCGAGGTCAGCGTCGCCTCGAGCGCCTGCAGCAGCCCGTCGTCGTCGAAGCCGACCTTCCACGTCGCGTGGAAGCCGTGCCGCTTGCCGCTCATGGTCATGTCCTGCTGCCGGGTGAGCCGCACCCGCACCGGCCGACCGGTCAGCCGGGCGCCGAGCGCGGCGACCGCCGCGAACCCGTGCGGCTGCATCTCCTTGCCGCCGAATCCCCCGCCCATCCGCAGGCACTGCACGGTCACCTGGTGACTGGCTATCCCCAGCACGTGCGCGACGATCTCCTGGGTCTCGGTCGGGTGCTGCGTGCTCGACTGGATAAAGACCTGACCGTCGTCGTCGACGGTCGCCAGCGAAGCGTGCGTCTCGAGGTAGAAGTGCTCCTGCCCGGCGAAGTCGATCTCGCCCTCGAACACGTGCGTCGAGCCCGCGAGCCCCGCCGCCACGTCACCGCGCTCGAGCCGCGGCTGGGCGCCCTGGAAGCTCTCCTGCTCGATCGCCTCGACCACGGTCAGGATCGACGGCAGCGGCTCGTAGTCCACCTCGACCGCGGTCGCCCCGATCCGGGCCGCCTCCAGCGACTCACCGAGCACCCAGGCGACGGCCTGGCCGTGGAACATCACCTCGGTCGGGAAGAGCGGCTCGTCGTGCTTGGTGCCGGCGTCGTTGATCCCGGGCACGTCGTCGGCCGTCAGCACCCGCACCACGCCGGGCACGTCGTACGCCGGCTTCGGGTCGAGGCGCGTGATCATCGCGTGCGCGTGCGGCGCGCAGACCGGGTGGGCGTGCAAGAGGTACGGCGTCCGCAGGGCGATGTCGTCCGTGTACAGCGCCCGTCCGGTGACGTGGAGCGCCGCCGACTCATGCGGCCGGGCCTCGCCGACCACCGCGGTCACGGGTCGTTCGGACAGCCTGCTCATGAGGCCACCGTCTCGGTGTAGAGCTTGAAGAGCGCGTTCTCCATCATCGCCCGGCGGAAGTCCGCGCTGGCGCGATGGTCGTCGATCGGCGTACCGGAGGCAGCGAGCCAGGCTCCCGCCTCGACCACCGTGGCACCGGTCCACGGGTGCCCGACGAGCAGCTGCTCCGCCTCGGTCGCCCGGATCGGCGTCGCGGCGATCCCGCCGAGCCCGATCGCCGCCCGCGCCACGACCCCGTCGACGATCTCGATCGCGAACGCGACGGCAACCGACGAGATGTCGTCGAACCGGCGCTTCGCGATCTTGTGGAAGGCGGTGAGCGGTGCGAGCGGCAGGGGCACCCGGACGCTCGCGATCAGCTCACCCGGCCGCAGGACCGTCTCGCGGTAGCCGGTGAAGTACTCGACGAGCGGCACCACGCGCTCCCCCGCTGCCGACACCAGCACCACCGATGCGTCGAGCGCGAGCAGCGCCGGCGGCAGGTCCCCGATCGGGGAGGCGGTGCCGAGGTTGCCGCCGATCGTCGCGCCGTTGCGGATCAGCCTCGACGCGAACTGCGGGAAGACCTCGTCCAGCAGGGGGACGGCACCGGCGAGCCGGCGCTCGATCTCGGTCAGCGACAGGGCGGCGCCGATCTCGACGGAGTCCGCCGTCACCTCCAGCGTCCTCAGCTCGGTCAGGTGGTCGATCGCGACCAGCAGCCCCGGACGGGAGGCGCGCAGGTTGGCCTCGACCCCGAGGTCGGTCGCGCCGGCGAGCGGCACTGCGCCGGGCTCCCCCAGCAGGTCGAGCGCCTCCGCGAGCGTTGCCGGCCGAGCGAAGCCGGGCACCCGCACGGGGGTCACCTCCGGCGGCGGTGCCGTCGTACGGAAGGACAGGTGGTCGCCGGCCGCGGGCGCGCCGAGCGCCTCGGCCGCCTCCACAATCGGCCGGTAGCCGGTGCAGCGGCACAGGTTGCCGGAGAGCGCGTGGTGGTCGAAGACCCCGCTCTCACAGCGGCCCGGCCGGTAGTACTCCGCGGCCATGCTGCAGACGAAGCCCGGCGTGCAGTAGCCGCACTGGGAGCCGCCCCGGACCGCGAGCTCGCGCTGGACGGGGTGCAGCGCGTCGGGCTCGCCGAGTCCCTCCGCGGTCACGACCTCCTGGCCCGCGAGTGCGGCGGCCGGCACCAGGCACGCGTTGACCGCGGTCCACTCGGTCGGGGCCTCGATGCCGGGCCGGGCGAGCAGCACCGAGCACGCCCCGCACTCGCCCTCCGCGCAGCCCTCCTTGGCGCCGGTCAGGCCGATGCTGCGGAGCCAGTCGAGGGCCGTCGCGGGCGGCGCGACGCCGACCAGGTCCCAGGACGCACCGTTGACGGTGACCAGCGGCTGCTCCATAAGGTGAACGGTACGACGCACGCTGGCGCGCGGCACCCGGAAAGCAGTCAGACGCGAGCGATTCGCCGCGTCAACCAGGCGATCAGGACCTTGACGTGCTGGACGTGCCCCACGATGACGTGACGCGACTCCGGTGATTTGCGCACCGCGACCTCCCTTGGCCTGTGCCGGTACCCACTATGACGCGCGGATCAACCCAGAGGTTGCATCTGGCTCAGATCGGCAGGCCGGGCAGCCACCGCGGCACCCGGGCGCAGTAGGCGTCGTACTCCTGCCCGAACAGCTCGCGCAGCGCCGCCTCCTCGGGCTGGATCTGGACCCGGTCGATCAGGGCGACGAAGACAACGACCGGCAGCGCCGGCAGCACCCCGCCCCGCGCCAGCGCGTGTGCGGTGAGCAGCCCCGCCATGCCGACGTACATCGGGTTGCGGGTGAGCGCGTTGGGGCCGTCGGTCACCAGCGCGCTCGCCTGCTCCGGGCGGAACGGCTCGACCGTGGTGCCGGTGTCGCGGAACCGCTGGATGCTGCCGGCGATCAGCACGACGCTGGCGGCCGCGACCGCGCCGCCCGCGACCTTCCGGACAGCCCCCGCCCCGCCCTTCCGGGCGAGGACGTGCTGGGCGACGGCGCCGACGAGGGCGTAGGCAGGAGGGGGTACGACGGGCACCCCGCGACCGTACCTGCCGCTACGGAACGACGGGCAGCGTCAGCGTCTGGCCGGACGCGACGGCGGTTACGTCAGGTCCGCGACCAGAGCCTCGACGCGTCTGCGGATCTCGTCGCGGATCGGCCGGACGGCCTCGATGCCCTGGCCGGCAGGGTCGTCCAGCTGCCAGTCCTCGTAGCGCTTGCCGGGGAAGATCGGGCAGGCGTCGCCGCAGCCCATCGTGATGACGACGTCGGACTCCTGGACGGCCTCGGTCGTCAGCACCTTCGGCGTCGCGGTCGTGATGTCGATGCCCTCCTCGAGCATGGCCTCGACGGCGACCGGGTTGATCTGGTCGGCCGGCGCGGAGCCGGCGGAGCGTACGTCGATCCGGCCTCGCGCCAGGTGCTCGAGGTAGCCGGCCGCCATCTGCGAGCGTCCGGCGTTGTGGACGCAGACGAACAGGACGCTGGGCTGGCCGGACATCGCCGTCATCGGGACTCCTCGGAGACAGGATCGGCGGTCGGGTACAGCAGGCGCACCAGGCCGACGGCGATCGCGCCGCCGACCAGCTGCATCGCGACGAACATCGCCACGGAGGACGGCGCGATGCCGGCGAAGGTGTCGGAGAACATCCGGGCCACGGTCACGGCCGGGTTGGCGAAGCTGGTGCTGCTGGTGAACCAGTACCCCGCGGTGATGTAGCCGCCGACCGCGTAGGCGACGGTGTCGGTGCGGCCGGACCGCATGCTGCCGAAGATCACGAGGACCAGGCCGACCGTGGCGACGACCTCACCCAGCCAGAGCCCGGCGCCGGTGCGTTCGGTCGACGCGATCGACACCGCGTCGAGCTCGAACATCAGGTTGGCGAGGACCGCACCGACCGAGCCACCGACGAGCTGCCCGGCGATCAGCGCGGCCGCGTCGCGGGTGTCGACCACTCCGAGGGCCCGCTCGACCAGCGTCACCACCGGGTTGAACGCGGCGGAGACCGGCTGGAGCGCCAGGATCAGGGCGACCAGCGCGGCGCCCGTGATCAGGCTGTTCTCCAGCAGCTGCAGGCCCACGTCGTCGGGCGACAGTCGCGTGGCCGCGATGCCGGAGCCGATCACCGCCATCACGAGGAACGCCGTACCGACGAGCTCCGCGGCGACCTGCCGGCCGAGGGACTTCGACATGCGCCGATCTTGGCAGCCGTCGATGTCGCGGGCCTAACTCCCGGCGAACGACGGTCTATGCGACCGACTGGACGCAAAGACGGAGACACGGCGACACTCCCGCGGACCGGGGCTCGCTCGCCGTACCCTCCCCTCGTGGCATCCCGCACCCGCGCCGCGACGTACGCCCGCCGACGGAAGCGCCGGATGGCGAAGGTCGAGCACGACCTGACCGACGCGCAGTGGGCGTTGCTCCAGGCCCGTTGGGGCGGGTGCGCCTACTGCGGTGCGGCCGACCCCGCTCCGCAGAAGGACTGCGTCCTGCCGATCTCCCGCGGCGGCCGCTACACGCTGGTCAACGTCGTGCCGGCCTGCCGCTCGTGCAACGCCAGCAAGTGCAACGCCGAGGTCACCACCTGGATGCGGCGCAAGAGGCTGGACGAGCGGGCATTCCTGGTCCGCCAGGCCGAGATCGCCGGCGAGGTTGCCCGCCCCGCCATCGGGTAACTGAACCTCATCGACAACGCCCGGCTGAGCACCCGGGCGGCGCGGGCCCCAAGGAGCGACGTCCATGTCCATCGACCTCGGTATCGTGCTGGCCGATCGCTACCAGCTGGCGGAGGTCATCGGACGCGGCGGCATGGCCGAGGTCTACCGAGCCACCGACCTCAAGCTGGGCCGGCCGGTGGCGGTCAAGATCCTCCTCGACGGCGCCGGCGACGAGACCGACCGGGAGCGGTTCGTCGCGGAGGCGCGGACACTGGCCATGCTCGCGCACGGCGGGCTCGTCACCGTGCTCGACGCCGGCTTCGACGGAGCCCTCGGGGGACCCGCCGGCGCCACGACCGGCGCCGAGTACGACCAGCCGTTCCTCGTCATGGACCTGGTCGACGGGCCGACGCTGTCCCAGATGATGAAGAACGGGCCGATGGCGCTCGACGAGCTCGGCCCCATCGCGGTGCAGATCGCGGACGCGCTCGCGTACGTCCACGCCCGCGGCGTCGTCCACCGCGACGTCAAGCCCGGCAACGTCCTCATCGACCCGGCCGGCAGGGTCAAGCTCGCCGACTTCGGCATCGCGCGCCTGGTCGAGCAGCGGACCCACCACACCCGCAGCGGCATGGCGATCGGAACGGCGGCCTACATCGCACCCGAGCAGGTGAACGGCGGCCAGGTCGAGGGCCCCGCCGACGTGTACTCGCTCGGGCTGGTCCTCCTCGAGGCGATCACGGGACGGCGGGAGTATCCCGGCACCCCTGCCGAGGCTGCGCACGCCCGGCTCCACCGCCCGCCCGAGATCCCCGAGCTCCCGGACGTCTGGCGGGACCTGCTGACCGACATGACGGCCCTCGACCCGGACGACCGACCGAGCCCCGCCGACGCGGCCGCCCGGCTGCGCGCCCACCTCAGCGAACCGGCGCCGGTCGCCTCGGCCGGCATCCCGGACGCAGAGACCTCGCCGATCCTCGGCACCGAGACGGCCGCCCGCCCCGGACTGACGAGAACGCTGGTCGACCAGGCCGGGGCCCCGCCGGCACAGCCGCAGCGGACGTCGGCGATCGACCGCGCCGGCGACGCGCTGGCACGCCAGAGCCGCCGCCTCGTCGTACGACTCCGCACCCTGCCGCCGGAGACCTGGGGAGTCCTCGCCGCGCTGGGGGCGCTCGTGGTGCTGCTGGTGGTCATGGCCGCGGTGAGCGGAGACGGCGCCACCCCTGCCATCCCCGACAACACTCCCGCGGACCTGCGCGAGCCGCTGACCGAGCTGCACATCGCCGTGAACGGAGAGGACGAATGAGGCGCGCCGCGCCGCAGGCCCGATGGCGCGTAGCCCTCGCGGGCGCCGTCACCGGCGGACTGGTGCTGCTCGCCGCGGCCGGGTGCTCGGACGAGCAGCCGCCCGGAGAGTCGGCGCCCGCACTGGCCGAACGTCTCGACAAGGTCGACGCTGCGATCGAGGACGGGGAGCTCGGCGAAGCACGCCGGGCCGTCGACGAGCTGGTCGCTGAGACGGCTCGGGCCCTCGTCGCCGACGAGATCACCGACGACGAAGCGGACCGGATCTTCGACGCGGCGCGGGAGGTCCTCGCCGAGCTACCGGCGCCCAAGGAGGGCGACGACGAGTAGCCGGTGAGCCGTCACACGTGCGGTGAGATCACCGCCGTGTTGACCGACATCCCGAGCTCTCGATGCCGCAGCGTCGCGATCCGACGACCGGGCTGTACGGCGTCCTTCACCCGCCCGACGTGCTCCCCCAGCAGGTCCGCGGTCGCGTCGATGTCGGCGACGACGTGGGTCACTCCCCAGAGGGTGGCCGGCCCCTCGGTCGCCTGGTCCGGGGAGCCGACGACCTCGAGGATGACCTCGCCCAACCGGAAGAACACCTGACGCATCGGCACGCCACCGAGGTCTCCGTCCCGCTCCCTGCGCGGGTGCAGGTCGATCGCCTCGAGCGCTCCGACCGTGCGGCGCAGGTCCGGCGACAGCAGGACGACGTGGTCGACGCTGACAACTCCGTTGGGATGCGACGGCGGCGCCGATGACGACCGGTCCGACGCTGTCGTGGGGATGCCGTCGAGCTCGCCGGCGATCATTCCCGGCGCCAGGTCGCGCAAGGTCCAGCCGACGATCCCGGTCCCGCGGTCGCGCCCGACCAGCCGGATGCCGACGGTGCCGACCCGGCAGACGGCGTCCGGACCCACCACGAAGCCGGCGGCCTGCCACGCCTCCGGCGGGTCCGCGACGAGCAGCTCATCGATGGTCACGCCCATGCAGCGGACCCTAGAGCAGTCAGACCGGCTCGAGAGCAGGCTCCTCGTCACGTGCCGGTAGTCGCTCGACGGTGATCACGACGGCGACCGCCACGATGATGACGAGGCCGCCGACGAGCACTGCGCTCGTGATCGGCTCGGCGAGGATCAGCCAGCCGAGGAACACCGCGACCACGGGGTTGACGTACGCATAGGTCGCGACCAGCCCGATCGGCGCGTTCGCCAGCACCCAGACGTACGCGCTGAACGCCAGCATCGACCCGAAGACCACCAGGTAGCCCCAGGCGAGCCAGGTCTCGCCGCCGTACGTCGAAGGCTCGAGGTCCTCGCCACGCACCAGGCCGAGGGCGATCATCATCACGCCCCCGGTCCACATCTCGTGGACGGCCAGCACGAAGGCGTTCTTGGGCAGCGTGAGCCGCGGCTGGACCCAGGAGCCGAATCCCCAGAAGGCACTCGCCGCGAGCACGATCGCCGCGCCCACCAGCGGCACGTCGTCCTGCTCGCGTCCGCCGAGCACCAGCCACGCGAGGCCGACGAAACCCAGCACCACGCCGATCACCGACCACACCGACGGCCAATCGCCGGCAAGGATCCGGTAGATGGTGACGAAGAGGGAGACCGCGGCGACGAGCAGCGCCGCCACTCCGCTGGGCACGCCCATCTCCTCGCCGACGGCGACGAACCCGTTGCCGAGCAGCGGCAGCAGCAGCCCGAGCAGCGCGGCGCCGGCGAACTCGGCGCGGCTGACCCGGAGGTCGACGCCCCGCAGTGCCAGCAGGCCGCCGAGCAGCAGCCCCGCAACGAGGAACCGGCTGCCCATCCCGGACAGCGGCGGCATCTCCTCGACGACGACCCGGATCGCCAGGTAGGTCGAACCCCAGACGACGTAGACGATCGCGAGCGCCGCAACGACCAGCCCCAGCCTCGCCCGTGAGTCCATCCGCTTCCCGCCTGCCCTGTGTGTGCTCGAACCCTCGTGGGCGGAACCGCTCGGCGCAATCGGTTATTGCGGGTGCCCGGGAGTTGGCCGGGAGTCGATGGAATCTGGCAGTTCCTCGGTCACGCGGTCTCCCCACGAGGCATCATCGGTGCGACTTCGAGACAAGAGGGACTTTTGACGATGCTGCACCTGCTCACCCGGCCCGTAGCAGCTGTCGCGGCCGCCACCTTGGCCGTGACCGCCGCGGTCACCGCGCTCACGTTCACCCAGTTCGACCCCGACGACGTGGCGGTCGCCTTCCCTGACGCCGGCACCACCGCAGCGATGGAGGATCGGGCCCGACGGGCCTTCGACTCGCTGCCGTTGGCGTTCGAGGTCAACCGCGGGCAGACCGATGCCGCAGTCGAGTACCTGGCTCAGGGCTCGGGGTTCACGCTGTTCCTGACGGAGAACGGGGCGGTGTTCGACCTACGAGCGGCCGACGCCTCGCCGAAGGCGACGAAGCAGCCGGCGCCCGCGGTGGCCGTGGCGCTCGATCCCGTGGGTGCGAACCCCGCGCCGCGACTGGTCGGAAGGTCCCCGCAATCCGCCACGTCCAGCTACTTCCTCGGCGACGACCCGAGCAAGTGGCAGCGAGGTGTTCCCGCCTTCGGCCGAGTCCGCTACCAGGGGCTCTACCCCGGGGTCGACATGGTGTTCCGGGGCGACCGCTCCGGCGCGGAGTACGACTTCGTGGTGGCGCCGGGCACCGACCCGGCCCGGATCGGCTACCGGCTCCGCGGCGCCGAAGGGCTGGCCCTGGACGATGGGCACCTCGTGGCCACGACGGCCATCGGCGACTTCGTGCACCGCGCCCCGGTCGCGTTCCAGCGGATCGACGGGGAGCGCCGGAGAGTCGATGCCCGCTACCGGCTGGTGGACGGAGTCGTCAGCTTCGACCTCGGCGCCTACGACCACCGCCGGCCGCTCGTCATCGACCCGGCCACCGACCTGGAGTACTCCACGTACCTGGGTGGGGGCGACCTCGAGGTCGGTCACGCGATCGGCCTCGATGACGGCGATGCCTACATCGCGGGCTCCACCCTCTCGACGAACTTCCCGACCACGACGGGCCCGTACCCGAGCGACTCCGGGTCGAACATCTTCGTCTCGAGGATCTCGCCCGACGGCGCCGGGACGGCCGACCTGGTCTCGTCGGCCGTCGTCGGTGGGAGCGCCAGCGAGAGCGGACTGGGGATGGCCCTCGACGGCGGCGACGCCTACGTCACTGGCATCACCAGATCGTCTGACTTCCCCGCGACCTCCGGAGCCTTCGACGAGTCGCACAACGGGTTGACGGACACCTTCCTCGCACGGCTCGCCCTCGAGCCGACGGGGAGCGCGGACCTGACGTACGCCACGCTCCTGGGAGGGAGCGACTTCGACGACGCCCGAGCGATCGCTGTGGAAGGCGGCGACGCCTACCTCGCCGGCGAGGCCCAGTCCTCCGACTACCCGACGACCGAGGGCGCCTTCGACCGCGTCCTGGGCGGGTTGGCGGACGCCGTCCTGACCAGGATCTCCCCGGACGGGGCGGGAGCCGCTGACCTGGTCTACTCCACGTACCTCGGCGGCGACGGCCTCGACTCCGCGTGGGCGATCGCCATGGACGGCGGCGACGCCTACCTCACCGGGTCGACGTGGGACGTCTCGAACTTCCCCACCACCGTCGGCGCCTTCGACCGCACCCTCGGCGGGCCGAAGGACGCCTACCTGACTCGGATCTCTCCGGGTGGAGCGGGAGAGGCGGACCTCGTCTACTCGACGTACCTGGGCGGCCCGTCGTGGGACCAGGCCGAAGGAATCGCCGTTGCCGACGGTGACGCCTACATCGTCGGTTCGGCGGCATCGGCCAGGTTCCCCACCACGGCCGGGGCCTACGACCGGACCTTCAACGGGGAGAACGACGCGTTCGTGGCGCGGATCTCGCCCGACAGTGCCGGTACAGCGGACCTGAGGTACTCGACGTTCCTCGGCGGCCGCAAGGAGGACTGGGTCAACAGCATCGTCGTCGACGGTAGAACCGTCGACGTCGTCGGCGGCTCCGAGTCGGCGGCCTTCCCCACCACCGTCGGCGCGCTCGACCGGACGTACGGCGGCGGGGTCGACGGCATCGTGGCCCGGCTCACTCCCGCCGGGCGGGGGAAGGCAGACCTGAAGTACTCGACCTTCTTCGGGGGCAACGGCTGGGACACCCTCTACCAGCTGGCCCCGCACGCGGGCGCCCTGTACGTCGCCGGCTGGACCGACTCGACCGACCTGCGGACGACGGACGGTGCCTACGACACGGTCGGCAACTCCGACGATGCCTTCCTCATCGCGATGCGCGTGCGCGACCGGGCCTTCCGGCCCGACGCCTGGATCCGTCGCGACGTCGGGGGCAACGTCGGAGACGACATCTACAACACCACCGGCGAGGGACAGACGAGGCGAACGGTCTTGCGGCCCGGCTGGCGAGAGGTCTACGTGGTCACGGCGCAGAACGACGACGACGTCAGCGACCGGTTCCGGATCACCGGGCCGGGGAGCTCGCGGGCCTGGGTGGTGAGGTACTTCCGTGCAGGGGAGAACATCACCCGCCAGGTGACCGGCCGCGGCTATCGGACCGGACCGGTTCCCGCCGACGGCGAGCTCGAGATCAAGGTCAGGGTCAAGGCGCGACTCTCCGCGCCCGTCGGCGCGAGGAAGTCGGTGCTGGTCCTGGTGACCTCCCTCGGCAACACCGTGTTCAAGGACGCCGTGAAGGCGAGGCCCACCGTCATTCAGTGACGACCCGGCAGGCGATTCACACGTTGAAGCGGAGCTTTCCCGCCCGGCTCTGGCTACTGCTGACCGGCGCGGACTCTCCCCATCTGGCAGGCTCTGGCCGTGCACCCGATGACGAGCGCACCAGATCCAGACTGGCGACTCGCGGTCGTCCTCCTGACGCTGGTCGTCGTGGCTGCATTGACCTCGCGTCTCGCGGGCCTGGAGGTCGAGCGGGACCACGTCACCGCGGCAATACGCGCGGTCTTGCAGCTGGCGGTTGTGGCCGTCTTCATCGCGACGATCATCGAGTCACTGTGGTGGTCGCTGGCGTTCGTGCTCTTCATGTTCGTCGTCGCGACCGCGACGTCACACCGCCGGCTCGGCGCGCCGCGCGAACAGTCCCCCTGGGTCGCGCTGGCGATCGCCGGCGGGGCTGGCCCGGTCATCGGGCTCTGCCTCGGCTCGGGAGTGATCCCGCTCAATGGAGCCGGCGTGATCCCGATCTCGGGAATCGTCATCGGCGGCGCGATGACCGCCAGCACGCTGACCGGCCGCCGGGCGTTCGACGAGTTGACCGCACACCAAGGTTCCTACGAGGCGGCCCTGGCGCTAGGTCTTCCTTCTCCCGATGCCGCCCACCTCGTGATTCAGCCGACCGCGCGGGAAGCACTCACCCCCGGACTCGACCAGACCCGCACGGTGGGGCTGGTGACTCTCCCTGGTGCCTTCGTCGGGGTACTGCTCGGCGGCGGAAGCGCCCTGGAGGCCGGTGCCGCCCAGGTGCTCGTGCTGATCGGCCTGCTGGCAGCCCAAGCGATCACCACCGCGTCACTTCTCCGGCTGATCGCCACAGGAAGAGTGGTCCGCAAAGACCTGCGGACCATCTATCCCCGCTGACGGTCGGGCAGCCAAGGCCCCTCCTGGGGACTCAGGCCTCGACGATCTGATATCCCAACTTCGCCACAGCCGCGCGGACCGCGCCGTCGTCGGCGCTGCCGAAGATCTCAAGAGTTCCCGTCGAGACGTCGACGTCGACGTCCTCCACGCCTGGGACGTCGGTCACGGCGTTCGTCACCTTGTTGACGCACCCGTTGCAGGTCATCCCGGCGACGGTGTAGGTGGTGGTGGCGTTGGTCATTGCTGATCCTCCTTGCGA
Source organism: Nocardioides immobilis (assembly GCF_003515065.1). Classification (GTDB taxonomy): domain Bacteria; phylum Actinomycetota; class Actinomycetes; order Propionibacteriales; family Nocardioidaceae; genus Nocardioides; species Nocardioides immobilis. Next base: position 16,090 of record NZ_QXGH01000012.1, on the reverse strand, counting down.
TCGGAACTGGCGAGCATAGATTACCCCCGTACCGTATATACGCAACCCTTGACTTCATACCTGGATGGGGTATGGTGAGGCACCATTGTTGACAATCTACAAGGAGAGTTGCGGTGCGGGAAGTCGTGATCGTCGGCGCCTCGCTGGCCGGCACCCGGACGGCAGAGGCGCTGCGACGAGCCGGCTACGACGGCACCCTCACCCTGGTCGGCCGTGAGCCGCACCCGCCGTACGACCGTCCGCCACTCACGAAAGCCGCACTCGTCCGGGGACCGGAGCTCGAGAGCCTCGTGCTCCCCTCGACGGTCGATCTCGATGCGCGCTGGATCACGGGCCACTGGGCCACCGACCTCGACCTGACCGACCGTCACCTGCGTCTGGACACCGGAGAGCGTCTGCGGTTCGACGGACTGGTGATCGCGACGGGCGCAAGTGCTCGGCGCCTCCGGCCGAGCGGCGTCGGCCCCCTCGTGCATCACATCCGCACCTTCGAGGACTGCGTCCAGCTCCACCAGGCGCTGGCCGCGCCCGACCAGAAGGTGCTGGTCATCGGAGCCGGACTCCTCGGCTCGGAGGTCGCGTCCGTCGCGGTCGCGCGTGGCCACCGGGTCACCTTGGTCGAGGCGACCGAGGGCCCGATGCTGGGCGCGCTGGGTCCGGAGATCTCTGCCTACTGCGCACGGCTCCATCGGGCCCGCGGGGTCGAGCTGCGTACGTCGACGGTGGTGCTGTCGCTGTCACCCGAGACCTGGCGGGGCAAGAAGGCGACCGCCGTGCTGGAGGATCGGTCGAGCGGTGATCGATGGGCGGCGAGGGCCGACGTTGTGGTCGCCGCGCTGGGGACGGTTCCTGAGACAGGATGGCTGCGAGAGAGCGGCCTCGACAGCGACGGCGGCGTCAGGACCGACGGTTCTCTGACGGCCCTCGACCGGTACGGCGTTCCTGTGGCCGGCGTCGTCGCAGTGGGGGATGTCGCGCGAGCCCCACAACCGCTGGTCGGCGGAATCGCTCGCAGGGTCGAGCACTGGACCGCCGCCGCGGGTCACGCCGAGATCGCGGCGGCGACACTTCTCGGCTCAGCGGCAGCAGGGTCTGCACCCGTCCCCTCATTCGGCACGGAGCAACACGGCTTCGAGATTCGCGCCGTCGGTCTGCCAGGGGTGGGCGACGCCACGACCGTCGTCGACGGGACGCTCGAGGATCACCGCTTCGTCGCGAAGCGGACGCTTCGCGGCCGGCTGGTCGGCGCCGTCGCCGTCAACCACACCGCCGGCCTGACGCCCTACCGAGCAGAGCTCGAGAGACAGACCGCGAGAACCCCTGAAGCGACACCCGGAGGAAAGTGACCATGACCGATTCAGCTCAGCGACAGCCACGACCGACCAGTGTCAAGGCGGTGCGGAACGGTCCGCTCCAGCTCAAAGGCACCTTCCGACTGCTCGATCCCGACGGGGACGAGTACGACCTCGAGGGCCAGCGCATCGTGCTGCTCTGCAGGTGTGGTCGATCCAAGGACCAGCCGTTCTGCGACTCCACCCACTCACGTGTTGGTTTTCTCACCGAGGACCGGGTGGCCTGTGACCCGTCAGACGACGACGAGGGCGCCGCATGAGCCGGCTGAGCCTCGGCAGCTCCCTCGCGGGCCTCCTCAGGAATGCCGCCGGCGCTGCGTGCGCATGCGGTGCTCGCGCCTGGAGCACAGCGGTCGAGCGCAACGTCGGCGGCGTGATCATGCGCGCCGAGATCCGCTCGCGCTGACGTCGGATCGAGCAGGCGGACGGCGAGCTACGAACGAACGAGACGGGCGATCGCGTCGGTTGCTTCCTTCAGCTTGACCTCGGCCTCGGCGCCACCTACGGAGGCGGCGTCGATGACGCAGTGGCTCAGGTGCTCGTTGAGCAGACCCAGAGCCACGGACTCCAGGGCCTTCGTCACGGCCGAGATCTGGGTGAGGATGTCGATGCAGTACTTCTCCTCCTCCACCATCCGCTGCAGACCCCGCGCCTGCCCTTCGATGCGTCGCAGCCGGGTCAGGTAGTCGTCCTTGCGGTGCATGTAGCCGTGCTGGTGCGGCGTCTCAGCCATCGCGCTCTCCATCTCGTCCTGAATGCCGCCAATATACCCCGTATCCGTATCTATGCACTCACTGCGCTCTTGATCGAGATACCCACCTGGGGTATCTTCGGACTGAGAGTCGCGAGACCGAAAGGAGATCAGCCCGATGAGCAGCAGCAAGAGCTACACCGTGACCGGGATGACCTGCGCGCACTGCGTCGCGTCCGTCACGGAGGAGGTCCAGGAGATCCCCGGTGTCGAGGACGTCGACGTCGTGCTCGAGAGCGGCAGCCTGACGGTGACCAGCTCCGAGCCCGTCGACGACGCCGCCGTGAAGGCGGCGGTCGAGGATGCGGGGTACCAGCTCGCATGAGCGTCACGACCAAGCTCATTGCGTTCGTAGCGATCGTGGCCGCGGTGTTCGCCGGCGCGATCGGCGTGGGCAGGCTGTTCGGCCCGGTCGACGCACCGGCGTCGGCGGACCACGAGGACATGGACATGGCCGAGGACACCGGTGAGGACATGGCCGGCATGGACATGGAGGACATGGACATGTCGGCTGCCTCTGACATCCCCAAGGGGCTGATGGTCTCGCAGAACGGCTACACGTTCGATCTCGACCAGACCACCGCCGCCCCCGGCTCCTCCGTGCCGGTCTCGTTCACGATCGTCGGTCCCGATGGCGAGCCCGTGACGGACTACGACCTCGAGCACGAGAAGGAGCTGCACCTGATCGCCGTACGCCGCGACTTCACCGGCTTCCAGCACGTGCACCCGGTGATGGACTCCGACGGGACCTGGCGGACCCGCGTGGACCTGACCTCCGGTCAGTGGCGCCTCTTCGCCGACTTCAAGGCCACGGGTGCTGACCCCGTGACCCTGGGCAACGACCTCGCCGTGCGCGGGACGTACCGGCCGGACCTGGCGACGACCGACTCCAGGACTGCGCGGGTCGGCCCCTACGAGGTCACCCTGGAGGGCGACCTCGCCGCGGGCAGCGAGGCGAAGCTCACCCTCTCCGTCACCCGCAAGGGCGAGCCGGTCACCGACCTGGAGCCCTACCTCGGGGCCTACGGACACCTGGTCGCGCTCCGGGCCGGCGACCTCGCCTACCTGCACGTCCACCCCGAAGGCACTCCCGACGACGGCGTGACCGAGCCCGGGCCGGAGGTCGTCTTCTACGCGCAGGTGCCCAGCGCCGGCCGCTACCACCTGTACCTGGACTTCCAGCACGGCGGCGTGGTGCGGACGGCCGCCTTCACGGCCACCGCCAGCGAGACGGCGCCGTCCGAGGAGTCGACGGGCGAAGAGCCCGAAGACACCGAAGAGACCGAAGAGCCCCATTCCGGCGACGAACACTGACCGTCGTACCAAGGAGAACCAGATGAGCGCCCTAGCCGGCTCCGAGACCATGTCGACCTCCAGCAACCAGGTCGAGCTCGAGATCACGGGCATGACGTGCGCCTCCTGCGCCAACCGGATCGAGCGGAAGCTGAACAAGCTCGACGGCGTCACCGCCACGGTCAACTACGCCACCGAGAAGGCGAAGGTGGTCTTCCCGGGCGACCTCGACCCCGCGGACCTGGTGCGCACGGTCGAGCAGGCCGGCTACGGCGCAGCGCTCCCCCGCCCGGAGCAGGCCGAGCCGCAGGGCGAGGACGGAGAGCCCGACCCGACCGCGCCGTTGAGGCAGCGACTCCTGGTCTCGGCCGTCCTCACGGTTCCCGTGATCGCGCTGGCGATGGTGCCCGCGTGGCAGTTCACGAACTGGCAGTGGTTGTCGCTGACCCTCGCCGCACCCGTCGTGGTGTGGGGCGCCTGGCCGTTCCACCGGTCCGCGTGGGTCAACCTGCGCCACGGGACGTCGACGATGGACACCCTGGTCTCGCTCGGCACCCTCGCCGCGCTGGGCTGGTCGCTGTACGCGCTGTTCTGGGGCACCGCCGGCACGCCGGGCATGACGCACCCGTTCGAGCTGACCGTCGCCCGGACCGACGGATCCGGGAACATCTACCTCGAGGCCGCGGCGGGGGTGACGACGTTCATCCTGGCCGGCCGGTTCTTCGAGGCCCGCTCCAAGCGGCGAGCAGGTGCCGCCCTGCGGGCCCTGCTCGAGCTCGGCGCGAAGGACGTCGCCGTGCTGCGCGACGGCCCCGGGGGCCCCGCCGAGGTCCGGATCCCCACCGACCAGCTCGCGGTCGGCGACCGTTTCGTCGTCCGCCCGGGCGAGAAGATCGCCACCGACGGCGTGGTCGAGGACGGCAGCTCCGCGGTCGACGCATCGATGCTCACCGGTGAGTCGGTGCCGGTCGAGGTCCGCCCGGGCGACACGGTGGTGGGCGCCACCGTCAACGCCGGCGGCCGGCTCGTCGTGCGGGCGACCCGCGTCGGCTCCGACACCCAGCTCGCGCAGATGGCCCGGTTGGTCGAGGACGCCCAGAACGGCAAGGCGCAGGTGCAGCGACTGGCCGACCGGATCTCGGGCGTCTTCGTGCCGATCGTGATCGTCCTCGCCGCGGCGACGCTCGGGTTCTGGGTCGGCGCTGACGCAGGTACGGCGGCCGCGTTCACGGCTGCCGTCGCCGTGCTCATCATCGCGTGCCCCTGCGCGCTCGGGCTTGCCACGCCGACCGCGCTCATGGTCGGCACCGGCCGCGGTGCCCAGCTGGGCATCCTGATCAAGGGCCCCGAGGTCCTCGAGTCGACCCGCCGGATCGACACCATCGTGCTGGACAAGACCGGCACGGTCACGACGGGTCAGATGACGCTGCAGCACGTCGTCGCCGCCGGCGGCGAGGACGCCGACGAGGTCCTGCGCCTCGCCGCAGCCGTCGAGGACGCCTCGGAGCACCCCATCGCCCGGGCGATCTCCGACGCCGGCCGGGAACGGCTCGGACCCCTGCCCGCCGTCGAGGACTTCACCAACATCGAAGGACTGGGTGTCCAGGGAGTCGTCGTGGCGGGCGACAACAGCCACGCCGTCCTCGTCGGCCGCCCCCGGCTCCTCGAGGAGTGGTCGCAACCGCTTCCCGCCGACCTCGCGGAGGCGTTCACCGCCGCTCAGAACGACGGCGCCACGGCGATCGCGATCGGGTGGGACGGTCAGGCGCGCGGCGTGCTCGTCGTCGCCGACGCCGTCAAGCCGACCTCAGCCGAGGCCATCTCCCAGCTGCGCGCACTCGGACTGCGCCCCGTGCTCCTCACCGGCGACAACCGCGCGACCGCGATGACCGTGGCTCGGGAGGTCGGCATCGACGTGTCCGACGACTCGGTCATCGCCGACGTCCTCCCTGCCGACAAGGTGGACGTCGTCAAGCGGCTGCAGGCCGAGGGCCGGGTCGTGGCGATGGTGGGCGACGGCGTCAACGACGCTGCTGCGCTCGCCCAGGCCGACCTCGGGCTGTCGATGGGGACGGGCACCGACGTCGCGATCGAGGCCAGCGACCTGACCCTGGTCCGTGGGGACCTGAGGGTCGCCGCGGACGCGATCCGGCTGTCGCGGCGTACCCTCACGACGATCAAGGGCAACCTGTTCTGGGCGTTCGCCTACAACGTCGCGGCTCTGCCGCTCGCGGCCGCGGGCCTGCTCAACCCGATGCTCGCCGGCGCCGCGATGGCGTTCTCCTCGGTCTTCGTGGTGACGAACAGCCTCCGACTGCGGCGGTTCCGGCCCCTCACCGACCACGAGGCGGACAGCACCGCACCCGCTGCCGCCGGTCGACCGAAGGTCCCGGCAGGCGCCTGAGCGCGCCCAGGCCGGCCGTCACTCCCCGGCGGCCGGCCGGTCGGGGGCGCCGAGACGAAGGTGCTCGGCGTGGTAGATCGCCTCGTCGAGCAGCTGGGCGACGTGGTTGTCGTAGAGCGAGTAGACGATCGACCGACCCTGCCGGACCCCGTCGACCAGGCCGAGGTTGCGCAGCAGCCTCAGCTGGTGGGAGACCGCGGACTGCTCCATCTGCGCCGCCTCGGCCAGCTCGCCGACGGTCGCAGGCCCCTCGCGAAGGCGGCCGAGGATCAGCAGCCTGCTCGGGGTGGCCAGTGCCTGCAGCGTCGTGGCGACGGACTTCGCCGCAGCAAGGTCGAGGCGCGTCCGCGCGACACGTCCGTCAACTCCATGGCCCATGGCCGGGAGCATACACCGATTTATCGTCTTGTATGAACATCTCTTCATCTGTTAGTTTCGTCCCTCGTCCGCATCGAACGCAGAGGGAGTCCCCATGACGTCCACGTTGTCCGCGCCGCCCCGTGACCGGGTCGGCGCACCGGCCCCCGGGACCGCACGCCGGTCCCGGTTGTGGTCCGTCCTCTCGATGGCGGAGGTCCGGTGGGCCGGGCTGGCCACCGCCCTCTTCCTCGTGGGCGCGGTGTGCCAGCTGCTGGGTGCGCCGGCGCCGGTGTGGTGGACGTTGTACCTGGCCTGCTACGCGGCGGGCGGTTGGGAGCCGGCGCTCTCGGGCCTCCAGGCCCTCCGCGAGAAGTCCCTGGACGTCGACATCCTGATGATCGTCGCGGCCCTGCTCGCGGCGTCGATCGGACAGGTCTTCGAAGGCGCGCTGCTCATCGTCATCTTCTCGACCTCCGGGGCGCTGGAGGCCTTCGTGACCCGGCGGACCGAGGACTCGGTCCGCGCCCTCCTCGACCTGGCACCGGAGCGCGCCACCCGGCTGAGCGACACCGGCGACGAGGAGGTCGTCGACACGGCCGAGCTCGTCGTCGGCGACCTGGTGCTGGTCCGGCCGGGCGAGCGCGTCGGCGCCGACGGCGAGGTCGTGGAGGGGCTCAGCGAGGTCGACCAGGCCTCCATCACCGGCGAGCCGCTGCCGGTGACCAAGGCGGTCGGCGACGAGGTCTTCGCGGGAACGCTCAACGGCACGGGGGCCCTCAAGGTCGTGGTGAACCGTCCTGCCGAGGAGTCGGTCGTTGCACGCATCGTCGCGATGGTCGAGGAGGCCTCGCAGACCAAGGCGCGGACCCAGCTGTTCATCGAGAAGATGGAGCAGCGGTACTCGGTCGGCGTGGTCGTGGCCACCCTGGCGATCTTCGGCATCCCGCTCGCGCTCGGTGCGGCGTTCGAGCCCACGCTGCTGCGCGCGATGACGTTCATGATCGTCGCCTCCCCCTGCGCCGTGGTGCTGGCGACCATGCCTCCGCTGCTGTCCACGATCGCCAACGCCGGGCGTCACGGCGTCCTGGTGAAGTCCGCGGTGGCCCTGGAGAAGTTCGGCGTCGTCGACGTGGTCGCCTTCGACAAGACCGGCACCCTCACCGAGGGCACTCCCCGGGTGGCCGAGATCGAGCCGGTCCGCAGCGCCGGCATGTCGACCGAGCGGCTGCTCGCCCTCGCCGCCGCCGCGGAGCGCCCCAGCGAGCATCCCTTGGCGCGCGCGGTCGTCGCGGCGGCCCACGAGCACGACGTCCCGGTGCCGCACACCGAGGACTTCTCCTCGACGCCCGGCCGCGGTGTCACCGCTCTCGTCGACGGTGTCCGGGTCCGGGTCGGCTCTCCCGCGCTCCTGGCCGACCTCCCCGGGGCGTCTGCCGACCAGCTCGCGGAGGCGAGGCTGTCGGTGACGCTGCTCGAGGAGGCCGGCCGCACCGCCGTCGTGGTCGTCGCGGACGGCGCGCCGGTGGGGGTCCTCGCCCTCGCCGACCGGGTGCGTCCCGGCGCTCGGGAGGCGGTTGCGCGGCTGGCCGCCATGACCGGTCGCAGCCCGCTCCTGCTGACTGGTGACAACGAGCGGGCCGCTCGCCGGCTCGCCGAGGAGGTGGGCATCGTCGACGTACGAGCAGGCCTCCTGCCCGACGAGAAGGTCGCGGAGGTTCGCGCCCTCCAGGAGCAGGGCCACCGCGTCCTCCTGGTCGGCGACGGCGTCAACGACGCGCCGGCCATGGCCGCAGCCGAGCTCGGCGTGGCGATGGGTCGCCACGGCTCGGACCTGGCGCTGGAGACCGCGGACGCGGTGATCGTGCGCGACGACCTCTCCACCCTCCCGAAGGTCGTCGGACTCTCGCGGCGCGCGCACCGGGTCGTGAAGGCGAACCTCGCCTTCGCCGCGACCGTCATCACGGTGCTGGTGGTCTGGGACGTGATCTGGATCCTTCCGCTGCCGCTCGGGGTCGCGGGCCACGAGGGCTCGACCATCGTGGTCGGGCTCAACGGGCTCCGCCTGCTGGCGCGAGCGGCGTGGCGGAAGGCCGACACGGCGGCGAGCTAGCGCCAGGGCCTCACGGAGCCGCGACGTCCTGCGGGCCGGTGCCGGAGCTGGTGATGCCGGCCAACCGCTCGGGGCTCAGCAGGACGTCGAGGGCCTCCTCGGTCACCGCACCGGTCGCGAGCACCAGCTGCCGGATCTCGCCCGTTCCGGCGAGCGCGGTCTTCGCGATCTCCGCGGCCGCCGCGTAGCCGATGTAGGGGGTGAGGGCGGTGATCACGCCGACGCTTCTCGCGCTCATGGTGCGCAGGCCGTCGTCGTTGACGGCGATCCCGTCGAGGCACAGGGTCTCCAGCCGCTCGAAGGCCCGGGTCATCCAGCCGATGTTCTGGAGCAGCACGTGGGCGATGACCGGCTCGAACGCGTTGAGCTGGAGCTGTCCCGCCTCGGCCGCCATGGTCACGGTCACGTCGTTGCCGACGACGGCGAAGGCGACCTGGTTGACCATCTCCGGGATCACCGGGTTGACCTTGCCGGGCATGATGCTGGACCCCGCCTGTCGGGCCGGGAGCCGGAGCTCGCCGAAGCCGGCCTGCGGCCCGGACGACAACAGCCGCAGGTCGTTGCAGATCTTGGAGACCTTGACGGCCGTCCGCTTGAGGACGCCGGACAGCTGGACGAAGACGCCGGTGTCCGACGTCGCCTCGATCAGGTTCGTCGCCGTCACCAGCGGCAGACCGGTGATCTGCCGGAGGTGCCGGCACACCGCCTCGCGGTACGCCGGGTCCGCGGTGATGCCCGTGCCGATCGCCGTGGCGCCGAGGTTGATCTCGCACAGCAGGAGTCGGGAGTCCTGGATGCGGGCCTCCTCCTCGGCGAGGGTCGCGCCCCACGCTGCGAACTCCTGCCCGACCGTCATCGGTACGGCGTCCTGCAGCTGGGTGCGGCCGACCTTCGGGACCGTCCAGAACTCACCGGCCTTCTGGTGACAGCTCTGGCTGAGCCGGCGTACTGCCGTGGAGAGACCGTCGAGCGCCGACAGGAGGCTCAGCCTCACCGCCGTCGGATAGACGTCGTTCGTGCTCTGGCTGCGGTTGACCTGGTCGAGCGGGTGGATCTCGTCGTACGCGCCGGCGGGGAGCTCGAGCAGCTCGAGCGCCCGGTTCGCCACGACCTCGTTGGCGTTCATGTTGGTCGAGGTCCCGGCTCCGCCCTGGACGACGTCGACGACGAACTGGTCGTCCAGCAGGCCGTCGCGGACGTCCTGGCAGGCTTGGTCGATCGCCTCGGCACGACGGTGGTCGATCAGCCCCAGCTCCTGGTTCGCCCGCACCGCGGCCTGCTTCACCGCTCCCAGGGCGGCGACCAGCTCACGATGGGTGGACACGGGTGTGCCACTGATCGGGAAGTTCTCCAGGGCACGTGCGGTGTGCACTCCCCAGTAGGCCCCAGCGGGTACTTCCCATTCGCCGAGGAAGTCCTGCTCGGTGCGGGCGCGCGACGGCATGCCGAAGCTCCTGTTCTGTCGTTGTCGAGACGGTCGCCGGTCGATCGGCGACGGGCTATCCGGTGAACCCCGTCACCACTGGACGAGGTTGCAACCGGTGTGGTTGGTGGGCTCGACCTGGACGGTGGCGTGGCTGATCTGGTGGCGGTCGCGCAGCACTTCGCGTGCCTGGTCGAGCACCGCGTGCATGTCGGCGTCGGGGCGGACCTGGAGGTGGACGCTCACGGCGTCCATGCCAGAGGTGATGGTCCAGACGTGGAGGTCGTGGGCCTCTTCGACCTCCGGGATCGCCTGGAGGTCGGTCGCCACATGGTCGACGTCGATGTGGGCAGGGGCGGACTCGACGAGGATCCGAAGCGCGTCACGTCCGAGCTTGTAGGCGCGGGGCAGGATGAAGATCCCGATGCCGATGGCGATCAGGGAGTCGATCCAGTACCACGAGGTGAAGGCGATGATCGCCGCGCCGATGAGCACCCCGACCGAGCCGACAGCGTCGGCGATCACCTCCAGGTAGGCACCGCGCAGGTTGAGGCTCTCCTGAGCACCGGCGGCAAGGAGACGGAAGGCGATCAGGTTGACCACCAGGCCGAGGATCGCGACCACGATCATCGGGGTGGAGGCGACCTCGTGGTCCCCGTCCAACCGCTGGATGGCTTCGTACACGACGTAGCCGGCGACGGCGAACAGCAGCACGGTGTTGGCCAGGGCGGCGAGGATCTCCAGGCGGTACCAGCCGAAGGTGCGGTGCGCGGCCGCGGTGCCGCCGCTGGCCAGGGTGATCGCGGCCAGCGACATGCCGAGTCCGCCCGCGTCGGACAGCATGTGGCCCGCGTCGGAGAGCAGGGCCAAGGAGCCGGAGAGGATGCCGACGGTGAACTCGACGCCCACGAAGGAGACGGTGAGCAGGAAGGCGATCAGCAGCGGGCGCCGGTAGCGGGCACCGGCGTTGACCGCATCCAGCGCGCTCAGGCCATGGCCGTGGCCGTGGCCGTGGTCACCTTCGCCATGGTCCTGGTGGTCGTGGTGGTCGTGTCCGCGCCCCATCGTTGGTTCGCCTCTCGGTGTCGCGCTGGTCGGTGAATGGTCGCGTCACTGGTCCCAGAAGTGGCACGTGACGAGGTGTCCCTCGCCCGGACGGGCGGCTTCGGGAACGACCGTGTGACAGACCTCTTGGGCCAGCGGGCAGCGGGGGTGGAACCGGCATCCCGCCGGAGGGTCGATCGGGCTGGGAGGTTCACCCCTGAGCTGGGACACCAGCTCGTGCTCGCCCGTCTTCTCCTCCTCGGCCAGCGAGGCAGCCAGCAGCACCCGGGTGTAGGGGTGGCGGGGGTTGCTGAACAGATCGTCACGCATCGCCACCTCCACGATCTGACCGAGGTACATGACCGCGACCCGGTCGCACAGGTAGCGCACCACCCGCAGGTCGTGGGAGATCAGCACCAGGGTCAGGTCCAGCTGGTCCTTCAGCTCGACCAGGAGGTTGAGGATCTGCGCCCGGATCGACGCGTCGAGCGCAGAGGTCGGCTCGTCGCAGATCAGGAACTTCGGCTTGAGCAGGAGTGCCCGGGCGATCACCATCCGCTGCAGCTGGCCGCCGGAGCACTCACGGGGGAACCGGTCCAGGATCTCCTCCTCGAGCCCGACCCGGTCGAGCATCTCGGCGATCCGCCCGCGGCGCTCCGCCTTGTCCTTCATCCCGTGGTGGCGCAGCGGGGCGTCCAGGCTGGTGCCGAGTCGCATCTTGGGGTCGAACGCACCGTAGGGGTCCTGGAAGACGAACTGCATCGAACGACGCAGCGCCTTGAGCCGGGCGCCCTTGACCCGGGTGATGTCCTCGCCGTCGAAGGTGATCTGCCCGGCGGTGGCCGAGACCGCACGCAGGATGGTCCTGGCCAGCGTCGACTTCCCGCAGCCGGACTCACCGACGAGGCCCAGCACCTCGCCCTTTCCAACCTCCAGCGACACCCCGTCAACGGAGTGGACCTGTTTCCCCCGGCCGGCCGGGTAGTGCTTCACCACCCCGTCCAGGGTCAACAGCGGCTGCGACGGGACGGGGGCCGGTGCGGGTTCGGGCTGGACGACGGTGCTGGGAAGTGGGGTGATCATGACGCCTCCGCGTGCTCGGGCGCCGCGTGGCAGCGGCTGTGGTGCTCGTGCTCGCCGCACGTGTGCAGGGTGGGCTCGGCGCCGCTGCACATGTCGCTGATGCCGAGCTCGGCCGCCTTGGGACACCGGGGCAGGAACCGGCAGCCGCGCTCCATGGCCCGCGCATGGGCAATGCTGCCGGGGATGGAGAACAGCTTGCCTCGGTCGGCCTCCAGCAGCGATGCCTTGATCAGCGCCTCCGTGTAGGGATGCTGGGGCGAGCTGAAGATGTCTGCCGTGGTGCCGTCCTCCACGATCCGGCCGGCGTACATCACGGCGACCCGGTCGGCCATCGTCGACACGATGCCGAGGTCGTGGGTGATCAGGAGGATGGACAGGCCCAGCTCGTCGCGCTTGCGACGCAGCAGGTCCAGGATCTGGGCCTGGACGGTCACGTCGAGGGCCGTCGTGGGCTCGTCGGCGATCACCAGCTCCGGGTCCGCGGACAGCGCAGCTGCGATCATCACGCGCTGAGCCATCCCGCCGGAGAGCTGGTAGGAGAAGGCCGAGGCCCGACGGGAGGGCTCGGGGATGCCGACGTCCCTCAACATCTGTACCACGCGCGCCTTGGCCTCGCGCCGGCCCACACCGCGATGACGCCGCAGCGCCTCCGCCACCTGGCCGCCCACGCGTGCGGTCGGGTCCAGCATCACCTTCGGCTGCTGGAACAGCATCGCGACCTTGCTGCCTCGCACCTTGTTGAGCCGCTTCGGGGACATGCTCAGGACGTCCTCGCCGTCCAGCAATGCCGTCCCGTCCGTGACCTGCGCTCCTGGCGGCAGCAGGCCCATCATCGTGAGCGCGGTCAGGCTCTTGCCGGATCCGGACTCCCCCACCAGGGCCACGATCTCCCCGCGGCGCACGGTCAGGTCCATGCCGTCGATCGCCGGCCCGTCGCCCACCTCGGGGAAGTCGACGCGCAGGCCTTTGATCTCGAGCAACGGCTCGCCGAATGAAGAGGCGGGCATTCCGCGATCGATCGGCATCGGCGCCGCGCTCATCCCGCGTCCTCCTCGGGATCCGGCTCGCGGCTCTTGATCGTGACGACAGCGTCGTCGAAGTGCTGCTTGAGCACGGCGAGCGCCTTGTCGGTCTGGCGCTTCCGGATCATGGCCGCGATCTGACGGTGCTCGTCGACGAGGTCGCTCCGCGCGTCGGCAGACGTCAGCACGCCGAGGCAGAGGCGCGTCTCGGAGATCACCGTGCTGAACATCCGCTGCAGGCGCTCGCTGCCGGTCGCGGCCACCAGCGCCGAGTGGAAGTCGAGGTCGTGGCGCCCCACGGCCTCCCAGTCATCGGCTGCCTCTGCCTCCGCCATCAGCTTCACCATGGCGTCGAGGTCGTCCGCAGCCGCTTCGGACCTGGAGCTGGTGATGATGTGCTGGACCGCGGCAGACTCGAGCGCCGCGCGTGCCAGGTAGATGTCCCGGACGTCGTCCTCGGTCAGCACCGGCACGAAGACGCCGCGGTGCGGCTCGGCCCGCACCAGGCCCTCCTGGATCAACCTCTGGAGCGCTTCTCGGACAGGTCCCCGACTCACGCCGAACCGCGTCGCCAGCTCAGCCTCGCTCAGCTGCGAACCCGGCGCGAGTGAACCGTTGACGATGCTGTCCCGAAGGCGCTCGGTCACCATCGAGGCGTAGGTCGCCCGCGGAAGTTGCGTAGGAACTGTTTCTGAGCTCATAGAGCTTCTCCCTCTTCGATTGCGGTGCGGGACGCCGGCTCCTCGGCCGGCGCTCCTGACGGCCCTGTTGTTCGTGCGGTCGTGCGGCGCTTCTTCTGTACGTCGAGACCTTGTCCGATCATGGTGACACTGAGCGCCGTGATGAAGATCGCCGCGCCGGGAAGGATGCCAACCCAGGGCGCACGTTCCATGTAGGGCTGTGCGTCGAGCAGCATCGCTCCCCAGTCGGAGTCCGGCGGTTGGACACCGAGACTCAGGTACGACAGAGCGCCGACGGTGATCAGCTTGTGGCCGAACCGCAGGAAGCTCATCGCCGCGACCGGGGGCAGGGCGTTGGGGATGACGTGCCGGAACAGGATGAACCACTTCGGTGAGCCGAGGATCTCGGCGGCCTCGATGTACTCCTTGGCGTTGATCTCCAGCGCCAGACCGCGCATGAGCCGGGCGAACGGCGTCCAGCCGGCGATGCTGAGCGCGGCGATCAAGGTGCCGTAGCCGGTACCGAAGAGGGCGATGAGGAACAGCGCGATGACGACGTCGGGGAAGCAGACGAGCACGTCGACGGTCCGCATCACGACCTCGTCGATCCAGCCGCCGCGACGCCCGGCGAGCGCGCCGAGGATGGTGCCCGACACGACACAGATGACCAGCGTGATCCCGGCGATGGTGACCGAGAACCGGCCGCCCCACATCAGCCGGGACAGCACGTCGCGACCGAGATGGTCCGTCCCGAGCCAGTGATCGGCGGACGGGCCGGCGAGCCGGTTGGCGAGATCCTGGTTCGCCGGGTCGTGCGGCGCGATCCAGGGCGTCAGGACGAGGACCAGGAGGACGAAGAGGAGCAGTGCTGCTCCGACCTCGAACGTCCAGTGCCGGTGCAGGAGGTTGCGCACGGTGGCCAGGAAGATGTTCGGCCGGTGCGAGGGCGGCGCGGACAGGTGCCACGGCTCGCGCTTGCGGGTCGGGGGCGTGGTGAGCGTCGAGTTAGCCATGGGTCACCCTGATCGCTGGGTTGAGGACGCCGTACAGCAGGTCGGTGATGGTGTTGATCACGACAGCGAGGGTGAGGATCCACATCATCCCGCCTTGGATGACCGGCACGTCGTTGTTGAGGACCGAGGTGTAGAGCAGCCGGCCCATCCCCGGGATGTTGAAGATCACCTCGATGACCACCGATCCGCCGAGGAGACCGGCGAACCAGAACGAGAACAAGGTCATGACTGGCAGCATGCTGTTGCGCATGCCGTGGCGGGCGAGGGTCTTGGGGAAGCTGAGTCCCCGACTCCTCGCGGCGGTGATGTACGGCGCCGCCAGCACCTCTGTCATCGCGGCGCGGGTCACCTGGGTGAAGTAGCCCATCGGCCGCAGCGACAGCGCCAACGCCGGCATCACGATGTAGGCGAGGCCCGACCACCCGCCGGACGGCAGCCAGCCCAAGTGCTTCGCGAAGATGAGCACCAGCACCGGGCCTACCCAGTACTCCGGCGCGGAGACCGCGCTCTGGGAGAGGAACGTGATGACGTTGTCGATCTTCCCGCCCCGTCTGGTGGCGGCGACGATCCCGAGCGGCAGTGCGAACACCAGTGCCAGCAGCAGCGCTGCCAGCGCGAGGCTGATCGAGACCGACAGGGCCGGCGCGACCATCTCGGAGACCGGCACCCGGCTGGTGTAGGAGAACCCGAAGTCTCCGGTCATCGTGTTCCCGAGCCACTCGAAGTACTGCTCGTAGATCGGCCGGTCGAGGCCGAGCTCCTTGGTGAGAGCGTCGACCTGGGACTGGTCGAGCGCGGGGTCGTTGACCCGCGCGCGGAGGATCTTCCGCGCCGGGTCGCCCTCGCCGGCGTACGGGATGAGGAACGCGAGCACCGAGACGATCAGCAGGGTGATCACCAGGACGAGCGTCCGTCGAATCAAGAAGATCAGCATCCCGGGCTCCCGGTGCTTCGGTCGTGTGTGGTCATCATCGTCTATCCCGCAGCGCGCGCTACTTGATGAGGTCCTGGAACTTGTAGTAGGCCCCGGCGAAGGGGAGGAACCAGGGGGGTCCGAAGTGGCCGGGGATGCGCTTGAAGGTCAGGTCGCGCCAGGGGTTGGCCTGGGGGGTGCCGTTGAGGTACTCGGCCATCTGCTTGCCCATGTGGGTGGCCATCTGGACCCCGTGTCCGGAGTAGCCCATGGAGTAGAACAGGCCGTCCTTCTCCCCGGCGTGGACCATCCGGTCCATGCTCATGTCGACCAGACCACCCCAGCAGTAGTCGACCTTGGTCGCGGCGAGCTGGGGGAACACGCTGGTCATCGCCTCGCGCAGGATCCGCCCGCTCTTCTCGTCCGAGGTCGGGCTCGACATCGCGAACCGGGCCCGGCCCCCGAACAGCAGCCGGTGGTCGGGGGTGATCCGGAAGTAGTAGAGGAGGTTCTTCGAGTCCGAGGCCATCCGCCGGGTCGGCATCAGCTCATCACAGACCTCCTTGCCCAGCGGCTCGGTGACGATGATGAAGCTGCCCACCGGCGCGATCCGGACCTGCTGCCACCGGAACGGGCGCCGGG
>NZ_QXGH01000047.1 GCF_003515065.1 Nocardioides immobilis | reverse complement strand
GGCGGCAATCACGTCCATTCGTTCCTTCGCGTTCTTCAATGGAAGCCCCTGCGTGGTGCTCGATGGTCTGGTTGGCACCGCCACCGTCACCACGCAGGGCCCTCCGTCGGTTACGACACGACGCGAAAGGTGGGGACTTCTATCTGGCCACCAGTGGGGACCTCGACTTGGCCACCAGTGGGGACTTTTTCATGGCCACGGACACTTCCGAAGGGCGCTGGCCCGTTGCCTCCGACGCCATCGCACGCACTGCGTCACGCTTTGCCGCGCTGCAGCAAGCAGGTTGCGATCCACCACCGACACGAACCGGCGTTCGACCGCGGTGGCGTTTGGCTCGGGCATCACCAGGAATCAGGGACACCAGTCGCGTTGGGGCCGCCGCGATGGCGCCCATAGTGCGCGAAAGCGAGTGCGTCACAGTGGGCGAAGTGGGCGCCCATAGTGGGCGCTGTGACACACGTAGCAGGGGCCGCGGAGTTGCCGGTAGCGCGGGTAGCCCCGGGCGTCGTCGCGCGGGGCCGACTCGGTGACAGGATGAGGCAGCTCGGGGGCCGACGTGGCTGCTGATCCCGTATCTGATGCAGTTGAACGCGCGTTTGCCCAGGTCAGTGTGCAGTGGTTTCTTCACTGCGGTCAACGCCCACATTCAGGTCCCTGGCCACCCGGTCAATTGCGGAACTCCGGCCACAGCAACACGGGAGGCGGCCAGCATCCCGCGGGACCCCTCGCGCGGGCAACGCCTCAGGCGTCGTTCTCGGCTGGTCCGCGGTGCGGTGGAGCGAGGCGGTGCGCGATCGTGGCGGCCTCGAGCCTGTTCGGCGCGTCGAGCTTTCGCAGGATCCGCGAGACGTGCACGCTTGCCGTCTTGACGCTGATCACGAGCGCCGCAGCGATCTCACGGTTGGTGTATCCGCGGGCGACGAGAGCCAGTACCTCCGCCTCGCGTGGAGTTAGCCCGAGGATGTCCTCAAGCCCCTGCTTGCCGTTGGAGAGCGCGGCCTCCGGTGACGCGAGATCGAGCCGCGCGCGTAGGGCTAGGAGTTCGAGCTCCCGAAGGAGGGGCTTACATCTGAGCCGAGTCGCGACGGCGTGCGCCTCCCGGAGCGTCACGCTCGTCTCGATGCGGGACGCACCGACCGCGACGAGCGCCTCGGCCTGACGCCAGCGGCAGTACGCCGCCAGGGGCGGGCGTTCGAGCCGCTGCCAGCCGGCCGCGGCCTCCGACCACGACTCAGGCCGCGCGGCGCCGCCCGCGCGCTGGTACTCGGCCTCGGCCAGCGTCAGCCAGCCGTGGGCGTTGGGCGTGACCGCTGAGGCTTCCGCAGCCGCTCGTCGGGCGACGCCGATGAGCTTCTGCGTCCGAGCGAGCCAGGTTTGAACGCCGTCCGCATCGCGGCGGGCGCGCGCGAGCGCTGCCAGCTCTCCCTCTGCGCGCAGTCCTTTGGCGCAGAGTTGGACGCGGATCTGCGCAGCCTCACGCTGGTGTGCCCGAGCCAGGCCAGCGTGGATGGCCGCGTCGGCGTCCGTCCAGCGGCGCTCCCACAGCGCGAGCTCCGCGAGGTATCCGGCGTGTCGGCCAGGCCCGCCGTTCTCGTGCAGGCTCGCGCACGCGGCCTCGAGGTGCGCCCTCGCGGTGTCGAACTGGCCGCGGCCGATCTCGAGGTCGGCGCGGACGATGGAAAGCACATCGGGGAAGCTCGAGGTGGTGGCCCGGAGCGCGGCCGCGCTCAGCCTCTCGGCTTCGTCCCAGTCGCCGATCGCTAGCAGCGCCTCGATCTGGTTCGAGACCAGCACCGTGCTGTCGATTCCGTACCGGCGCATCGCCTCGAGCCCCGACTGCCCCAGTCGCACCGACTCTCGGTGCCGTCCCAGCATCGTCAGCGCGTCGGTGAAGTTGACGTACGCCCGTTCCAGGCCGATGTGATCGCCGATCCTCTCCGCGAGCTGCAGGGCTTCACGAGAGCGGGCGATACCCTCCCCGGTGCGGCCGAGGTAGGCGAGGTCGGCGCCGAGGACCGTGAGCGCCCGGACCTCTGCCTCGCGCGCGCCGACGCTCCGGGCGTGCGCGAGCGCCTCTTCGGCGATCGGCAACGACTCCGCGTGGCGCCAGCCCATCATCAACCCCCCGGCGAGTGACCCCAGCGAGTATGCGCGCTCCGGCGAGGGCGGCTCCACCGGCGCAAGCTCGACCGCGCGTTCGAGTGCGGCGAGGGCATCGTCGTTGCTGCCGGTCGCGTAGAGGTATTCAGCCACACGCACGTGGAGGAGCGCCGCTCGGTGCGGATCGTCGTCGCTGACGAGCTCGATCGCTCGCCGCCCGAGCCCGAGCGCGCGCTGGGCGGCGCCGACCTGGCTGGCAAGCTCGGCGGTCCGGGCGCAAAGCTCGGCGAGGTCTAGCCC
This sequence comes from Nocardioides immobilis, assembly GCF_003515065.1. GTDB lineage: Bacteria > Actinomycetota > Actinomycetes > Propionibacteriales > Nocardioidaceae > Nocardioides > Nocardioides immobilis. Next base: position 43,449 of record NZ_QXGH01000047.1, on the reverse strand, counting down.
GCTGAGCTCGGCCGCGTCCGGCACCCCGTGCCAGAGCCCGAGCGCCCGCTCGAGGTGCGCGTGGGCTTCGGCGAGGCCGAAGACGGCCTCCGCCTCGCGTGCCGCGTCGACGGACGCGGCGAGCGCCTCTGCGCTTCGCCCCGCCGCCTCCCAGTGTGGCGCGAGCTCCGCCGGCGCGGCTGCGGTGCTGCGCGCGAGCCCCTCGGCAATTCGCGCGTGCAGCTCCTCGCGCTCTCCCGGGAGAATCGTCGCGTAGACAGCCGCCGCCAGGAGGGCGTGGCGGAAGCGGAAGCTGCCCGTCTCCGGCTCGGCCACCAGGACTCCGTGGTCCACCGCCTGGCGGAGGGAGTCGCGCAGGTCGCCCTCCGGCAACTCCACAGTTGCGTGGAGCAGGGGATACCTGATTTCACGTCCGGCTACCGCGGCCAGGCGCATCACACCCTGCGCCGGGTAGTCGAGGCGCGCGACGCGCTGTAAGAGGAGATCGCGCAGGCGACGGGTGAGCTCGCCCCCGTCACCCACTGCGGCGAGCAGCTCCTCGGCGAAGAAGGGGTTGCCCTCCGAACGGACAATGATCGTGTCCGTCACGGCCGCGGGCACGAGAGTGTCAGCTTGAGCCGCGACGAGCGCTGCGAGCTCGTCGCGGTCGAGTGCACCGACCTCGAGAACGATGGCCGAGCCGGAGCGACGGACGCCGTCCTCGAGCCTCCGCATCCGCTCGGCTGACGAGGGCTCGTCTGCGCGGTAGGTCGTCAGCATCAGTAGCGGTCGCTCGGCCACGTTGTGTGCGAGGAAGACGACGAGATCGAGTGTCGAGGTATCGGCCCAGTGCAGATCCTCGAGAACCAGCAGCACCGGTGTGGCGGCTGCCCGTTCCTCGAGCATCGTGAGCGCGTTCTCGAAGACGTTGAGCTGCGAGCCGGGCGACCGCCCGTCCACCTGCCGAGGGTCGCCGAGTGGACGCAGTGCCTCGACAAACGGCTGGTAGGGCAGTTCTGTGCCGACGAGGTCGATCGAGCGCCCCAACAAGACCTCGAACCCCGCGTCGCGGGCGCCACGCGCGAACTCGGACGCGAGCCGGGTCTTGCCGATGCCCGCTTCGCCGGAGACGACGACGGTTGCGCCGCTCCCGTCGCGGGTTGCGTCCATCGCACGCTCGAACTCTGCGCGCTCGCGTAAACGGCCGACGAATACCCCGCTCGCGCGAGCCTCCACTCGGGCAAGTATTCCGCACCCACCTCACGACGGGGAAGGCCCTCGTAAGCACCGCAGCTTCTGAAGATACGCAGGCCGTGGACGAAGGATAAGGCTCTCCGCCTGATTCGCTCGAGCACCTCAAAGGGCCACGCTCCTCTTGATACACCCGCCGAGGAGGCAAGAGATGACAGCGGTTGCGCAAGACCAGCACGAGCCGATCGGGCGGATGCAAGTGCATACGGTGCTGGGCGGCGGCGGCCTACGGCTGCACGTGCGTGAGTGGGGACCAGCGGACGGACCGCCGATCCTGTTCATTCATGGCTGGTCGCAGAACCACCTCTGCTGGGTGAGACAATGCGACAGCGCGCTCGCCGACGAGTTCCGAGTCGTCGCCTACGACCTCCGCGGTCACGGCATGTCCGAGGCGCCGCTTGAGCCCGAGCACTACACAGACGGCAAGCTCTGGGCCGACGACGTAGCAGCGATCATCGACGAACTGCGTCTCGACCGGCCGGTGCTCGTCGGCTGGTCCTACGGCGGCTACGTCATCTGCGACTACGTGCGTACGTACGGCCAGGATCGAATCGCTGCGATCAACTTCGTTGAGGGCGCGGTCAAACTGGGCGAGGCGGCCTTCGGCAACCTGATCGGCCCCGGCTTTCTCGACCATTTCGTCGACGCTACTGCGGACGACCTGCCGACGAGCATCCAGGCGATGCGCTCCTTCGTGCGGGCGTGCGTAGTGAAGCCGGTATCCGACGACGACATCGAGTCGGCGGTGTGCTGGAACGTCGTCGTACCAGCCGCGATCCGGGCGAATCTGGCGGCCCGCGAGATCGACTGCGACGACGTACTCAGTGCTCTCGAGGTGCCGTTGCTCGTCACGCAAGGCCGGGCGGACTCGGTGGTGCTGCCAGCGATGGCCGAGCACGTCCTCGCCACCTGCCCGGTCGCCGAGGCGTCCTGGTACGAGGGCGTCGGTCACGTGCCGCACCTGGAAGAACCCGAGCGCTTCAACCGCGAGCTGACCGCGCTGACCCGACGCGTCCAGACCTGATCGCAGAAGGAGACACACCATGGCGGCAAAACAAGTCGCCGAGCGGTGCGGCCGGGCGATACGCGGTGCTCGCCGCAGACGAACGTTCGTCGCCACACCCGCTCTCCGTGCGATCGAAGCTCCTGCCATCTCCACTCAGCGGGCACAGCGAGTTGGTATGGAACTGCACCCGGAAGGAACCGGCGCGCACGTCTGCGGCAAGTCTTCGTTGCCTGAGGACGAGACCTGCCTGCTGTGCCCACCGGCCGACTCCGTCGACGCCGTCCACGAGGCCGCCCGACGCACGAGCGTGGCGTTCGAGCGCGTCACCGAGGTGATACCCGAACCACCCGACTAGCCACGCAGGTTTCCTGAAGGAGGAAGCTCATGGCACTCAGAATCGGCAATCACGTGCGCAGCAATATGATCGGCTACCTAGCCTTGATCGCGGCGTTCACCCTGGCGCCGGCAACGGCGTACGCCACCCACCTGGTCGTCCGCTCCAGCGACATCGTCGACGGGGAGGTCAGGAGCGTGGACATCGGCAACGACCAGGTCCGTAGCGCCGACGTCCGCGACGACACTCTCACCGCCGGCGGGCTCAGGGCGGTCGACCTCGGACCGAACTCGATCGGAACCTCAGAGGTCGGCCCCGACGCCCTCACCGCCGAAGACCTCGCCAACAACATCATCGGCAGCGAAGAAGTCGTCGACAACGCACTCGAGGGCGTCGACATCAAAGAGTCCACACTCGCCGAGGTGCCCTCAGCTCTGCTCGGCGGCTTCGGACGCACAGGAGCGGAGTCGAACTGCGACCCGGAGACCACGACACACATCACCTGCGCCGCCACGGGGGTGATCAATGTTCCGCCCGGGGCGCGGGCGCTGCTCCTCGCGCGCGTGCGCGCAAGCACCGAGGGCACCGACGACTCGGGGAACGGCGAGTGTCGACTCGGCACGAGCTCGATCGGCACCGTCCCCAACACGGGCTACTCCTTCGTCCTTGGGGACTTCTTGGAATTTGAGATGGCCACCCTGATCGGCGTAACGCCGCCGTTGCCTGCCGGCCCGACGGACTTCGGGATCGACTGCAACCAGATTGCCGGCGGCTCGATCAACTACCGGGAGGTCTCGGCAACCGTGGTCCTGATCTCGGGCAGCTGATCGGCCACGAGGTCGACACCCACGCCTCGTTCACCGTCACCGCAACCTGAGGACGAACCGACATGAGAATCACACATCCGATCGCCGCTGCCGCACTGCTGGCGACGATGCTGGCCCCTGCCGCCGCTCACGCCACGCCGCGCGCCACTATCACCGGCACCTTCAGCGACTCGTGCCGCGACTTCACCGCCCACTCCAGCAACGACATCTCCCACGTCCTCGTCGCCTACCTCGACGGGCGGGCGGTCAAGGACGAGACCCCGACCAGCCCGGACTACGCGCTCGACGGCGGGGCCGGCGACGAGGTCACGTCCGTGACCGTCAAGTCCGGCACCACGGCGCAAGCATTCACCTGCCAGAGCGGCAGCCCGCCCGTCGCCGTCCTGGAGATCAGGCTGTCCCCCTACTGCCTGCCCTACGACAACGGCGGAGGCCCGTTCTACTGGTGTGTCGGCGGCGAGACGAACGACGAGCGGACCGTTTTCGTCGACCCGGGCGACCTGAAGATCGACATGGGCTGCCTGCCTGAGGTGCTCGCCCAGTGTCTGCCGATCACCTTCCGCGGCTCCAGCAGCGCCGACCCCGACAACGACCTCACCACCTGGTCGATCGACTTCGGCGACGGCACCGTCGCGACCGGCGACTGGACCGCAACGCCACCCACCGAGGTGACGCACGCGTACGCCAGCCTGTCCCCGTGCTTCACCCGCTGCCACATAACCCTGACCGTCACCGACTCCGGCGGGCGAACCGACTCCGACACAATCGAGATGGCGTACTTCGACCAGAGCCCAGACTGACCCAAGGCCCTGTCGCCGATGATTCCGAGAGGACCCAAACGTGGACTTCGGTGCACACCTCCCGTTGATGGACTTCGCGGCTGTGGACGGCGCTCGAAAGCTGGTCGATACCGGCGCTTGAAAAGTGGTCGGTTTCGGGGAGGGCGGTTTCCAGCGACCGTCGCAACACCTCCGCCATCCTTGGAGGTCGTGTTGACATATATCCGTCGTGTGAAGAAGGGGCCGGGGCGGCGTCCGCAGTCGGCGAAGCGCCAGCAGTTCATGGACCTGCGGGCACGTGGGTGGAGCGTGCTGGCTGCCACTCGAGAGGTTGGCGTCTCAAGAACCACCGGCAGCAACTGGGCGCGGGGTACAAGACCTATCGCCAAGGTGTTGCGGTCGGCTTCGTCCCGCCACTGGAGCGGCTTGCCGTCCGGGAGATCAGCCCGCGCTTCCTCTCCCAGGACGAGCGCATCGAGATCGGTGACCTGAAGAAGGCCGGACTGAGCGTCCGCGCGATCGCAGACCGCCTGGGTCGAGCTCCGTCGACAATCTCGCGCGAGTTGCGACGCAACGCCAGCCGCGCTGGCGGCTACAGGCCCTTCGAGGCACAGCGGCAAGCGACGGCACGTAGGTCACGCAACCACCGGCGGCGATGGGAAACCAACTACGAGCTACAAGACCTGATCGCAGAGCTACTGGCCGAGCGCTGGAGCCCAGGACAGATCAGCCGGCACCTGCGAGCACGGTTCCCCAACGACCGGTCGATGTGGCTCTCGCACGAGAGCATCTACCAAGCTGTCTACCTCCCCGGTTCTCCGCTGCGACGACCGTCCCGTGTTGCTCCTCAACACAGATCCCCGCTGCGCACTGGGCGAGACCATCGTCGAGCACACCAAAGTGCCGAACGGCGCCGGCCGCGGTTCGTCGAGCCGATGCTCACCATCCACCAGCGACCCTTCTCGCCCTCGGACCGGAGCGAGGCTGGGCACTGGGAGGGCGACCTCATCATCGGCAAGGACCAGAAGTCGGCGATCGGAACCATGGTGGAACGACAGACACGCACCGTCCGACTGCTTCACCTGCCCACGCGTCACGGTGACTCGCTGCACGCTGCGCTGAGGGATCGCATGAGCGACCTGCCACCGCACTTGCTCAGATCGATCACATGGGACCAAGGAACGGAGATGGCCCGGCACAACGAGATTGCGGCAACGCTGCGAACCAAGATCTACTTCTGCGACTCCCACTCGCCCTGGCAACGGCCATCGAACGAGAACACCAACGGGCTGCTACGCCAGTACTTTCCCAAGGGCACCGACCTGAGCGTGCACCTGCCCGAGCACCTTCTCGCCGTCGAGGACGAGCTCAATCGACGCCCCCGACGCGTCCTCCACGATCGCGCTCCCATCGACCTATTCACCGCGCTGCTAGCCTGCGGAAACCAGCCGGTGTTGCGACGTTGACTAGATCCCGCCCGCCGAAACTGTTCAGTTTTCGAGCGCCGCCGACAGCGTACTCGAGGGTCTGTCCGCACCAGCAGACCGGCGGGGCGTCGTCCCGGCGCGCGCGCCTCTGCGAAGCCTTGTTGATGGTCGTCGGGATCGAGTTCATCGCTCTCACCGCCTCCGTGGTCGTGGTCTCTTGCGATGTCACGACCTTCGGACAGCGGGCTTGCCCGGGACTGTCCGACCTCTGTCCACGGCACGGCGCGCCTTCAGGTCCAGACAGGCTCGGGGGCCGAGCGTGGCTGCCGAGCCCGAATCCGATGCGCTGCAGTGTTGGGTGGTGACGCTGCGAAGGACGCGGCTCTCGGTGCACCGCGGAATTCGCCGGTGTCGCTCACAACTCGACGTTACTAGGGGCAAGGCTCCTCGCCGATCCCGAACGGGATGAGCAGCTCCTCGGCGACCTGTACCCGGCCCTCCTCGCTGAAGCCACTGTCGCTGCCTCGAATCTGCCATGCCCAGACGATCTCCTGGTCGCCTACGTTCTCGATCCGTGGGTTGTAGGCATCGTCGGTGTAGGGGCAGGCAGCTTCCTTGCGGTCGACCTCGGTGTACGCGCCGTCGGCTTCCACGAGCAGCACCAGGTCGACCTCCGTTCCGCTCCGCACCAGCTGGACCTGCGCCATCCTCCCGGCTTCGGTGAGGTCGATCTGGTCGAGCACCTCCCCGTCCGGGCCGGCGGCCTCGCTGGACGTGTCGGAGCGGTCGTCGGCGGCGTCGTCCGGGACGTCGTCGCGGAGGAACAGCAGCGCGACGGCGGTGCCCGCGACGAGCGCCAGCACCACGACGGCCGCGACGAGCAGGGGGTTGACGCCGCGCCGGGACGGCTCGGACGGCGCGGTCGGTGGGGACGGTCGGTCGGGCGGCTCCGTGCTGACGACGCGTGTCACATCGGCGAGACCCTGGGTCGGCCCGGGGTCGGCCGCCGCGTCGGGGGCAGGTCTCGGCAGGATGGGCACCATCTCGGCCGGGATCGCGCCCGTCGCATGGGCGAGGACGGAGAGGGCCCAGCGGGCGCCCGCGGACTCGGTGGTGCCGCGATCCCGGGCCAACAGGTCGCCCTGGCTCGCGATCGACGTCTCCGGGTCCGCGCCGAGGGCGATCTGCTCGGAGAGCCGCTGCAATGCGCCGGTCGCGACCGCGCCGACGAGCAGGCTGATCTCGCCGGTCGACGCCGAGCCCTCGGGGACGAAGTCGTCGAACGCCGCGCGGAACGCGACCGGATCGTCGAATACCTGGGGCCCGACCTGGGCCCGGAGGGCCGCGAGCTCGTCGTGCAGTGCCACGCCGCACAGCATCGCATCACTGCGTCTGTGACACGAGGAGTACAGGAAGTAGCGGCCCCACGCGATCGTGACCGGGCGCCAGCGGGCCACGATCGCCACGGGTGCCGGCATCGGTCAGACGGGCAGGCCGCCGGTGGCGGCGTAGGCCTGCAGCCGCTCGGCCAGGTAGCCACCGTCGGCCCCCAAGACGATGCCCATCACTCCGGCGGCGCGCAGCAGGACGAGGTTGGAGAAGTCGTCGGCTCCGAGCCGATCCACTTCGAGTTCTCACTCGGCTGCGGCTTGCCCTCTCCCTATTGCAAGTTGTCCGGCGAGAGCCGCAGACGCGGTTTGAGCCTAGAAATGCGCACTGCCCGTGTTGGTCGTCCGAGGACCCGTCAGTTGACCCTGGGGCGGAGGCCAACGACTTGACAGGTCATAGGCGGCGTTTGGGCGCGGAAGTGTAGATGTGACCCCTGTCGGTCTCGCGGCAATTGGGCTGGGCCGACTCAACCGGTCACAGGAGGACCGGACCTTGCTCCAGCGTGTGCTGAGTTCGTGGCCGGCCCATGATCGGCTGACGGGTGCGCCCGCCTGCCGCGGCTTGCTGGGGTGTTGACTTCAAGCGGCCTTCAACTCCTACGGTTGGTGGCAGACCGGGTCACGTGCGGACGAGTGGAAGGTGGCGGTCCTCGGTGGGTAGGCACGAAACAGGAGATGGAGCGATGAGTTTCGAGCAGCCACGCGGTCTCACCAGCATGAGTCGAACCGACCTGGCGATCGAGACGTCGGGCCTGGTCAAGTCCTTCGGGGGCACCCGCGCCGTGGACGGCGTGGACCTGGCCGTGCGCGCCGGGTCGGTCTACGGCGTGCTCGGGCCGAACGGCGCCGGGAAGACGACCACGATTCGCATGCTGGCGACGTTGCTCCGCCCGGATGCTGGGTCGGCGCGGGTGCTCGGCCACGACGTCGTGGCCGAGGCCGACGAAGTGCGTGGGCTGGTGAGCCTCACCGGGCAGATGGCGTCCGTCGACGAGGAGCTGACTGGTCGGGAGAACCTGGTCCTGCTCGGCCGACTCCTCGGGCTGAAGTGGCGTGTCGCCAAGGACCGCGCCGCCGACCTGCTGGACGCCTTCGGCCTCGCCGATGCATCCGGCCGGCTGGTCAAGCATTACTCCGGGGGGATGCGCCGCAGGCTCGATATCGCGGCCAGCATCGTGGTCACCCGGGAGGTGATGTTCCTCGACGAGCCGACGACCGGGCTGGACCCGCGCTCCCGCAACCAGGTGTGGGACATCGTACGGGCACTCGCCGCGGAGGGAACCACGATCCTGTTGTGCACGCAGTACCTGGACGAGGCCGACCAGCTTGCCGACGGGATCGCGGTCATCGACCACGGACGGGTGATCGCCGAGGGCACGCCGAGCCAGCTCAAGGCCTCGATCGGCTCGGGCGCGCTTCACGTACGACTGCTCGACCCGGACCAGCGGCCGGTGGCCGAGCGATTGCTCGCGCGCGAGTTGTCGACGGTCCACCTGGAGCCCGACCCTGCCGCGCTGTCCGCGCCGTGCGCTGACGGTAACCGCGCGGCCGAGGCGGTCGCGGAACTGTCGCGCGCCGGGGTCCGCGTCGCGTCGTTCTCGCTGGGCCAGCCGAGCCTCGACGAGGTGTTCCTCGCGCTCACGGGTCACCCGGCCGATGACCAGACGGAGGAAGCCGAGATCGCGGAGGAGGAACTGGCATGACCGAGGCCAGGCTGCACAACGTTCTTGCCACGGCGCCGCGTCCCCGGCGCCCCAGTGCGCTGTCTGCATCGCTTACCTTCGGCTGGCGGGGGATGCTCAAGGTCAAGCACGTACCGGAGCAACTGATGGACGTCACGCTGACGCCCGTGCTGTTCGTGCTGATGTTCACGTACCTGTTCGGCGGGGCCATCGCCGGGTCGACCGCCGAGTACCTCGACTACATCCTGCCCGGCATCCTCGTCATGTCGGTGCTGTTCACCACCGTGTACTCGGGAGTGTCGCTGAACACGGACCTGACCAAGGGAGTGGTCGACCGGTTCCGTTCGCTCCCGATCTGGCGGCCCGCGCCGCTGGTGGGTGCGCTGCTCGGCGACAGCCTGCGCTACCTGGTCGCCGGCACGGTCATCGTCGTGCTGGGCGTGGCCCTCGGCTACCGCCCCGGCGCTGGCGTCGGCGGCGTGGTCCTGGCCCTGGCCCTGGTGATCGTGTTCGCGTTCGCACTCTCGTGGGTGTTCACGACGCTCGGTCTGCTGCTTCGGTCGCCCAACGCGGTCATGAACGCGGGCTTCACGGGCATCTTTCCGCTGACGTTCCTCAGCAACGTGTTCGTCGACCCGGAGACGCTGCCCGGTCCGCTGAAGGCGTTCGTCGACGCGAACCCGATCTCCATCCTCGCCTCCGCCTCACGCGGGTTGATGGAGGGCAATGTCGAGTCGGCCGACATAGCCGTGGTGCTGGGAACGGCCGCGCTGCTCACGGCCTTGTTCGCGCCACTCACGACGCACCTCTACCGAACACGGACGTGAGCCAATCGCAGCCTCGCCCTCGATGAACACGGCGCAGGTGGACGTGGTCGTTGTCGTTGTCGTTGGTACTCATATCTATCGGCTTGGACCATCGCGGGTCTCGGCCAGGAGGCGAATGTGTTTCGACTATGGAGATGTGGTGGGCATGGCGGCCACGCAGATGCGGAGGGGCAACGCAGATCCTGTGTGCGCGCGCGCGCGGCGAGGCTCGTATCTCAACCTGGTCCGCGCTGATCACGGCAGCGGCGCTGGCGACTCGGCGTTGTCGGCGAGCTTCCTGGGGGTGCCGGTGCCGTTGGCCGGGACGGACCATACGGACGGCACGCCGTCAGCAGCGCGGAACGTGTAGGCCACTGTCTCGTTGTCGAGCCACGCGGGCTGGTCGTCGATGCTGCGTGTCTCGCTGAGGTTCGTGATCTCCATCGTGCTCAGCTCGAGCACTGAGATGCGCCAGCCCTTCTGCGGGTCGTTGTCGATGGCCTGCTTGAACGCGAGTCGTGTGCCGTCGGGGGAGATCGAGGGGCATTCGACGTTGGTCGCGAGGGTCTCGACGGTCTCGGCGTTGAAGTCGCCGCGAACCAGGTAGCGCTCACCGCCGGTGGCCAGGGTCGCGTAGAAAGTGTTGTCGTCGTCGGCGAACGAGACACCCCAGTAGTTGACGTCGGCCGCCTGGTAGGGCTTGCCGTCGAGCGTGACGCTGAAGTGCTCGATGCTCGGCAGGTAGTCGCCCGTCTGGGTGTCGATGACGCCGGTGCGGGTCGACATCCCGCTGCTCGTGTACGAGTCTCCGCCGACGAACGTCGTCCACGAGACCATGCGGCCTGAGTCGGAGACCCTCGCTCGGCTCGGCACGCCGGGCAGCTTGTACTCGTGGGTGTCCTCGAGCTGTCCGGTCATCGTGACCAGCGTGTGCGTCCAGGCGTCCTTGGGGCGCATGCAGACGCTGGTGTCCGCGGCGGCGTACGACCGGACGCAGTCGACGTCGTGGATGTGGCGGGAGGACGTCATGTCCGTGGCCGAGATCGTCGCCAGCTTCCGCTCCGAGACGACCAGCATCCGCGGCCCGTCGATCATTGGCTGGCCGGACGTGGGCGCCAGCTCGTCCGCGTCGCGTACCGCCACGATGTACGCGACGGCAGCGATGACGAGCAGCACGGCGCCGGCGGCCGCGATCAGCATGCGTGCCCGAAGGCTGAGTCGGTCGATCATGCAGAGACCCTTTCCGGAGTACGGCGGAGCAGGAACAGGCTGGCTGCGATCGCGAGTACCACGGCTGCCGCGGACACTTTGCAGGCGGCCACCGGACCCCACACGCCCCAGGCCACACCGAACGCGATGGAGGAGACCAGGTAGGCCAGCGCCTGACCGGTCTGGATCAAGGCGATGCCCGTGGTGCGCAGGTGCTCGGGGATGACCGGGCCGGCGAGCGCGATCAGCACGCCGTTCGTCGCGGCGTAGAAGGTGCCGTACAGGACGACCGCCAGGACGAGGGAGAGTACGCCGTGGATCGGCCCGACCAGCAGCAGGTAGACCAGTCCGAGCGCGACGTAGCCACCCATCATCACAGTGCGGAGCCCGATCCGGTCGCCCAGCGAGCCGAGCGGGACGGCCAGCAGCATGTACACGACCATCGTGCCGACCGAGAGCATCGGGAACCAGGCGATGCTCAGGTCTTCCCGGCCCTGCAGCACGAGGTAGACGAAGCCGTCACCGATCGTGACCAGACCGAGGATGCACGAGGCGATCAGCAGGCGCAGGATCGCCGGCGAGGCGACCATTCCTCCCACCTGGCTGAAGTCCACCCGCGGTGCGTCGTCCAGGCGATCGCGGTGGTCGCGGACGAACAGCACGAGCACCAGGACGCCGAACATCGCGATGCAGAAGCTGCTGACGAATACGGCGTCGAAGGACTCGGCGGTCAGCGCCAGCACCGCCATCGCGACCAAGGGCCCGAGGAAGGCGCCGGTGCTGTCCATCGCGCGGTGTACGCCGAACGCGCGACCCAGCGACTCGGGCGGGGACGACAGCGTGATCAACGCATCCCGGGGAGCGGTGCGCAGTCCCTTGCCCGCGCGGTCGATCGCGATCACCGCACCGATCGCGGCCGCGGAACGCCCGGCCAGCAGCAGGGCGGGCTTCATCAGTGCCGAGAGGCCGTAACCGATGCCGGCGACCAGCTTGCGCTGCTGGGTGCGGTCGGCGATGTATCCGCCCACCAGCCGCAACAGGGCCGTCGCGCCGGTGTAGATCCCGTCGATCGCGCCGAAGGCCGCCGGCGACAGGTGCAGGTTGAGGAAGAGGAAGACGGGCAGGATCGCCGCGACCATCTCCGAGGAGATGTCCGTGATCAGGCTGACGGCGCCGAGCGCCACCACGTTCCCCGCGACCCGGCCACGAACCGGGTCGACGTTGGTCGGCTTGGTCACCGTGGTCAGGTACACGGGGCTTGACCGTGTCGCTGACCGGCGACCTGCGCGCGGCCTGACCCTGGCGGAGCAACGTCCGGCGAGTGAACAGCAGGACCCACGTACGTCGACCAGGTCGACCCGGCCGAGGTCGCGCTCACGCCGCGGTCCGACGGTTCACGCATCGGCGCAAGAACATCACCCCGCGTTCACGGCGCAGACGACCATCGCCACCCCGCCCCGCCCTAGCCTCCTCATCGGTTCCACTCCTCGGCACTCACGACAGGAAACCCATGGAGTCTCGTATCCAGCGTCTGGCCCTTACCGCCGGCGCCTCACTCGTCACCGCGGCGCTTGCCGCCGGCGGCCTCATGGCCCTCACGGCGCCCAGCGCGTCCGCCGCCACCGTCACCCTCACGCCCACCGCCGACGCGCGCGTCCAGAGCAACGCCGCGAGCACCAACTACGGCACCAGCTCGACCCTCGGCGTGGATGCCTCGGAGGTCCAGCAGACCTTCATGAAGTTCAACATCACCGGCGTCAGCGGCACCATCACCAGCGCCAAGCTCCGTCTCCACGTCAAGAACGCGGCCGGCGCCGAGTCGACCAGCGGCGGCACCTGGAAGCTGATGTCGAACACGAGCTGGTCCGAGACCGGCGTGACCTACAACAACAAGCCGGCCATCGACGGCGCGACTCTGGGCACGCTCGGCTCGGTCGCCATCAACACGTGGTACGAGATCGACGTCACGGGGCTGATCCCGGCGAGTGGGGTCATCTCGATCGGCGGCCTCTCGGCCAGCAGCAATGGCGCCGACTTCGACTCACGCGAGACCTCGCTCGACCCGCAGCTGGTGATCACCACGGGCACCGAGCCGCCCCCGCCGCCGCCCCCGGGCACGGACCCGATCCTCGTCGGCGCCGGCGACATCGCGAGCACCGGTTCGGGCGACAACGCCACCGCGGCGCTGATCAGCGCCATGCCCTCCAGCGCGACGGTGTTCGCCGCTGGCGACAACGCGTACCCGGACGGCACCCTGGCGAACTACAACACGAACTACCACCCGTCGTGGGGCGCGTTCAAGAGCCGCACGATCCCGGCACCGGGCAATCACGAGTACCACACCACCGGCGCCTCGGGTTACTTCGACTACTTCGGTGCGCTGGCCGGCCCGAACCGGAACGGCTGGTTCTCCAAGGACCTCGGCAACTGGCACATCATCTCACTGAACTCCGAGGTCAACATGGCCGCCGGTTCGCCGCAGGAGACCTGGCTTCGCCAGGACCTCGCCGCGAACACCAAGCCGTGCACCCTGGCGATGTGGCACAGCCCGCTGTTCACCTCCGGCAGCCACGGTCCGGACAGCTCGGTCAGGCCGCTGTTCCAGGCGCTGTACGACTACAACGCTGACGTGGTCGTAACGGGTCACAACCACAACTACGAGCGGTTCGCCCCGATGACGCCGAGCGGTGCGGTCGACAACGTCCGCGGTATCCGTCACTTCGTCAACGGTGCCGGTGGTTCGAGCCACTACAACTTCACCACCACGGCTGCCAACAGCCAGGCACGTAACAGCGACACCTACGGCGTCCTGAAGTTCACGCTGCACTCGAACAGCTACGACTGGCAGTTCGTCCCCGAGGCGGGCAAGACGTACACCGACAGCGGCACCACCGCATGCCACTGATCCATCGCTGATCCACCTGCCAACTGGCCCCGGTCGCTGATGCGGCCGGGGCCAGTTGCGTGCTGCGACGGGGGTTCACGACGACAGGGGCGATGGTCACTGCGCGTTCATTCGGGGGTGGGCCGCCGCGCGCCCCGGATCCCCTAGCGTCACCGGCGGCTCAGTTCGCCACTGCTTCTTCGTCCAGGTCCGGAACTCACCCGATAGGCAGGAAAGCATGCAGTCTCGTCACAAACGTCTTGCCGTGTCCGGCGGCGCCGCAATCGTCACCGGCGCGCTCGTCACCGCTGCGCTCGTCACGTACACGGCCCCCGGCGCCACCGCTGCCGTTGTCACCGTCGCTCCGGCGTCCGACACCTACGTCACGGAGACCAACCCGAGGACCAACTACGGCACGGCCACGACGGTCACCGTGGACCGCACACCGGCGGCTCGTTCCTTCACCAAGTTCACCGTCTCGGGCCTGACCGAGCCCGTCGCCAGCGCCACCCTGCGCCTGCACGTCGCCAGCAACGGCGGCTCGAAGAACGCAGGTTCCCTCCAGCTCACCTCGAACACGGCCTGGAGCGAGACCGGCCTGACCTGGAGCAACCAGCCGGCCATCGATGGCGCCGTCATCGCCAGCGTCGGCAAGGTCACGGCCAACACCTGGGTCGAGCTCGACGTGACGGCCGGCATCACCGGCAACGGGACCTACTCGATCGCCGGCATCTCGAACAACGCCGACGACGCCATCTTCGACTCGCGCGAGTCGGCCAACCCCCCGCAGCTGGTGATCACCACCTCGACGACCCCGCCCCCGGACCCGAGTGGCGAGATCTTCGTCGGTGCCGGTGACATCGCGGGCTCGGGCTCGGGCGACAGCGCCACCGCGGCGCTGATCAGCGCGCTCCCCAGCACCGCCACGGTGTGGGCGGCCGGTGACAATGCCTACGACAGCGGCACGCTGACCGAGTACAACACCTGGTACCACCCGACCTGGGGCCAGTTCAAGAACCGCACCATCCCGGCGCCGGGCAACCACGAGTACGGCACCAGCGGTGCCTCGGGCTACTTCGACTACTTCGGGGCACTGGCCGGCCCGAACCGCAACGGCTGGTTCTCCAAGGACATCGGCGACTGGCACGTCATCTCGCTGAACTCCGAGGTCAGCACCTCGGCGGGGTCGCCGCAGGAGACCTGGCTGCGCCAGGACCTGGCCGCGAACACGAAGCTGTGCACGATCGCGATGTGGCACAGCCCGCTGTTCACGTCGGGCAGCCACTCGCCCGACACCGCGATGCGCCCGCTGTTCCAGGCGCTGTACGACTACAACGCCGACGTCGTGATCACGGGCCACAACCACAACTACGAGCGGTTCGCCCCGATGAACCCGAGCGGTCAGGTCGACACGGCCCGCGGCATCCGCCACTTCGTGAACGGTGCCGGTGGCCGCAGCCACTACAACTTCACGTCGATCGCGGCCAACAGCGAGGCCCGCAACAGCGACACGTACGGCGTCCTGAAGTTCACCCTGAAGGCCTCCAGCTACGACTGGGAGTTCATCCCGGAGGCAGGCAAGACCTTCCGCGACAGCGGTACGACGGCCTGCCACTGACACCCGCACGACCCAGAGGGTCCCGGCATCCAGCCGGGGCCCTCGGCATTTGTCAGGCGGCGGGGATCGCCTCGGGTGCCAGACGCTCCCGGCCGACCGCGGCGACGGCCAGTGTCGCGAGGGCGGCCACGAGGGCCCACGGGTGCGTCACTGCGGCGGTCTCCAGCGGCGCCAGCGGGTTAACCAGCACCCCCAGCCGGTCGAGCGCCCACCCGAGCGCAGCGACCAGGATGCACGCGGCGCCGACGCTCCGGACCGTCGGGTACCACCGGGTCGTCGAGATCGCGTACAGCGACGGGAAGACCAGAGCGATCACCGTCAGCTGAGCCAGCTCGATGCCGAGGTTGAACCCCAGCAGCGCCGGCCACGACGCCGACCCGTCGAGGCCGAGGTCCGCGAGGATCCCGGCAAACGCGAGCCCGTGTACCAGGCCAAACCCTGCTGCGATGAGGTCCTCGCCGCCGCGGGCCAGCGGTCGGATCGCATGGACTGCGGCAATGCCGACCGAGACCGCGATCAGCACCTCGATGGGGCGCGAGGGAAGCTGGACCCACTGCATGGCTGCGGCGATCAGCGTGAGCGAGTGCCCGATCGTGAACGCCGTGGCCACGCGGAGCACCGCCCACAGTGATCCGCGCAGCGCGCGTCGGCCCGCCCAGCGACGACCCACCGCGATCAACGGCGCGGTTATCAACAGCGTCATCAGGAAGAGCAGGTGGTCGGCACCCTCGAGCACGTGCCGAAACCCCTGGCCGATCATCGCGCCGATGCCGGTCGAGGCCTCGTGGTGGATGGTGACGGCGGGGATCATGTCGGTGATCACGCCGGCCACGACGGTGTCGCCGGAGCCATCAGTCACCACGACCTCGGCCTCGTGCTTGGCGACGGCCTCGATCACCGCGTCGTACTCGAACAGGAAGTCGCCGGTGCCGGCGGAGCCCGTATCGAAGGCGAACGCCGTCGTGACCCAGGTCATGCCGTCGGCCTCGCGGGTGGTCATCGCACCGATGGTCAGCGGCCACGCGCCGGCGTCGGTGCCCGCAGCGATGTGCTCGCGCAGGTACGACGCCAGTTCGTCGTGGTCGGCGGCGGTGAAGTCACTGCCCAGCACCTGCTGCAACGCCGGGACGGCGATCTCCGTGGTGCCGTGGACGGTGCCGCCCTCGAGCACGAGTCGGACCTTGCTGAGGTCCATCGCGTGCGCACTCGCCGCGGACGGGGCGAGCGCGAGGACAAGGACGGCCAGGGCGAAGACCCTCACGAGAGTGCGCATCGCGGCGCACGCTAAGGCCGCCACCTGGCCGCCGAATGACCAGTCGGCCAACGGCGCGCGACCGTCGGATGCGCCTGTCGACCCGGCCGGTGGAGCCCGCTTGGTGCCTGCCATAGTGTCCGCGCTAGCCAGCCAACCCTGGGAGTTCCCATGCGTCGACTGATTGCCCTTGCCCTCCTCGCCCTCGCGGTCGTCGCCGACGTTCCGGCGGCCCAGGCGGACGGCGACCACTCCACCAAGGTGATGCTCGTGGTCGACGCCTCGGCGTCGATGTTCGAGACGACCGACGGGGGAGTCACGCGCATGGAGGCAGCGCATCGTGCCGTCCGCGCCGCAGCGGCGACCCTCGGCCCGCGCGAGGAGGTCGGCGTCCAGGTCTACGGCTCCAGTGGTTCCCGGGACGCGGCGCGACGCTGCGACGACTCTCGTGTGCTCGTCGAGCCGAAGGTCGGCAACCACGAGCAGCTAAGTACGGCGCTTGACCTGCCGCCCTCGCGTGGCGCCAGCCCGATCGGACCTGCACTCGAGCAGGCGCGCGACGAGCTCGGGCCCACGGGGCCGCGCGCGATCATCCTGGTGACGCACGCGGCGCCGACCTGCGATGTCGACCCCTACGCCGTAGCGGCGCGGATCACCCAGGGCGATCCCGATCTCCGGGTGCACGTCGTCGGCCTCGACGTTGCCGGCACGCACCGTCGTACCCTCATGCGCATCGCCGACGCGGGCGGTGGCACCTACCGCGACGCCCACGGCGCCGACCAGCTCGAGACAGCACTCGGCACGACGGTCAGCCGCGCCACTCAGATCTACCTGGGCGGCGGCAGTGCGGTCGCCGGCGGCGACGAGCGCGACCAGGCGACGGAGGTCCGTTCCGGCACGTGGTTCGACACCCTCGGCGGGCCCGGCTCCGACAGTGACGAGCACTGGTACACCTTCGAGCGCGTCCTGGCCTCGTCGACGCTCCATCTGCACGCGTCGCTTCGAGTCCGCGGCGGCGCCGACGCTCCCACACGCAGCGATGGGCTGCAGATCGAGGCGTTCGTCGGCGACAAGTCCTGCGGGGCTGGCGAGGACCACGGCGAGACCGGCACCGATGCAGTCCTGTCTGCGTACGCGCCCGTTCCCGCTCTCACCAAGCCCGATCTGGAGTGCCTCGACGCAGATACGGTCACCTTCGTGGTCCGGCGCATCGGCGACCAGGACCTGCCGGCTGCACAAGTGGAGATCTACGCCGCCGAGGAGGCCCCGGCCCCCGACGAGCACCTGACGCCGATCGCGTCAAAGGACGACCTGCCTCCGCCTGACCTGTCGTCGCCCACCGGCGATCTCCAGATCGGGGCGCCCGCGTTCAGCCTCGCCCCGCAACTGGCCGTCGGCACCCACAAGGTCGCGATCGTCCCCGGTGAGACGCAGATCTTCCGCGTTCCCGTCGGCTGGGGTCAGCGCCTGAGCGCCGCAGCGCGTTTCCCGAAATCGGTCGATGGCCGGATGACAGCACGGATCAGCGTCATCAGCCCCAACCGGGCCACGGTGGTCGCACCGCAGGGTGCAGACTTCGGAGCACGAAGTGAGGCTCTCATCGACGCAGACACCGCGCCCGTCGCCTACGGCAACCGGAGTTCGACCGACGCGGCGGTCGCAGCGGCCAACGTCGCCGGCGACTACTTCGTCGTGGTCAGTGTTGATGCCGGCTACGACGTGCCGCGGGTGGACGTACCCTTCGTGCTCGGCGTCGATGTGCCCGGCACGGAGCAGCCTCGGCCCGGGTACCGCGGGGAACTGGCTGGCGACGATTCCCCCACGAGCGCTGCCGATGAGACCGGCGACAGTGGCTTCCCCTGGTGGATCGCGACATTGGCCCTGATCGCGGGCCTCGCTGTCGGTGCGGGCGCCTGGTTCGCGACCCGCCATTCCGATGCCACCGATGCGTGACCGGGGGACCCGGGGGTACGGGACTTGCCGTGCTGTCCGCTGGCCCCGGCGGCGGGCACCTCTTCTGATCTGAGACCCAGGTGCGTAGCGCCGCCGAGTGTTTGCCTGCTTGCACCCTCCCTGTGCCACATTGCGGGCGAGGTCCGCAGATGCGGTTTGAGCGTGAACCTGCACACTGCCCCTGTTGGGTGCCCGTTTGTCGATGTAGGTCAGATGGCACCGATCCGTGCAGCAGTCCCAAGGGACCAGAATTGCGAATCGATCCGAACGTCGGACAGGAGGCTGCACCCCGAGGAGCACTCATTCCTCGTGGGCGGGAATGCTGCGTTGGTCTCGCCGGAGCGGATGGTCCTCGGGGATCTCGACCATGACGATAGGAATCTGGTCCGGGTCCTCGATCCACAGCTCCAGGAGTCCCCACGGCTCTCGTCGAGGTTCGCGGAGAATGGACACACCGGCATCCAACAGACGCCGATGCTGCGCGTGCACATTACGGATCTGCATCCACAACGCGATCCCTTGTCCGCGCGGGTCCATTGTCTGACCGCTGACCTCGAGGAGGCTGTTGCCGACGAAGAACACCAGGCCGGGGGCGTCCGGGCTGCCAAACTCCCGATAGATGGCCAGACCCAGCGTGTCTCGGTAGAACCGGTGACTGCGTGCGAGGTCTGACGGGCGTAGGAGAATTCGGCTGCTGAGGACCTCCATGAGTTCATCTTGCCCGGCCAGCGGCATGGCCTCCTCAACCCAAGCAACTTGGCTCGCGGAGACAGGACGCGCCTTCGAGGGATTCGGTCCCGCCCGCGCGTCCTCCGCCAAAGCCGCCACGCAACACGCAAAGCGTCTGACCGAGCACCAACGGCGTCGCCTTCAACACGGGCCCGGTCGCGACGGACGCACCTCGGCCCGTGCGTGGCGCGGGCCGTCGCCTCCGCGGAATGACGAGGCGCGCGGGAGCACTCGGCTGCGTAAGCGAGTACCTCCGGGCGCCTCGTCAGATCTATGTCTAGCGAAGGCTCGCCCCGCGCACAACGATGCTTGAAACGGCAACTTCAAGTGATCCCACGTCGGCGAATCCAACTTCGACCCATAACCTCCGGCCAGCACTCGTGGCCCACGTGCTGCCGCTCGAGCCTGTCAGCCAAGCGGACAGAAGGCTGCGGGAGACCTACTTCAGGTCGTCGAGCAACCGGTCGAGTTCAGCCTGGTGCTGCTGTGCCTTCTCCTCGAGCTTGTCCGCGTCGGCTCGCCATCGGCTCGAGCGGCCGGCACGGAGGTGGTCGGCAGTCCGCTGGAGACTGGTGATCTTGGCGCGCAACTGATCGGCTTGTCGAGCCACGGCGAGGTTGCCGACGGTGCTGGGGAGCGCCCGGCGCTCGTCGGGGTCGAGCTTGAGCTCGCCTCGGATGCTCAACAGATCCCCGCGAACCTCGCAGACGACCTCGGTGTCGGAGAGGAGTCGGCGGAAGATGCGGGCCAAGACCTCGTCCTCGTACACGGCGTGAGGATAGCGAGCAAAAATTGAACTCTCAACTACTAGTCGCCCCAGGGCTGTCTGTCGCTCTTGCGTGGTCTGCGGTCTCGGTTGAAAGCGGTGCCCCGGTTCGTCTCCGGCGATTTAATCGGGCGCTTGCCCAGTCGACCCTGACGGCGCGTAGGTCACCTCCTACGTTGCCGCGACTTCGGCTTCGTGCCCAGGGCGTACGTCGACGGTGAGGACGTGGATCAGACCGGAGTGCCGACCACGCTGGTCGAGCTCGCCCTGTACTGAAGGTCGAGGTTCCGCGCTTACGTGGTGACCTGAACCTTCCGCTCGGCGAGCCGGAGCCGACGGAACCAGCCGACGACCTCGGTGTTGCGCGCCGACATCAGTCGACATGCAGCCTTGGGAGGGAGCCACAGGAGGTCATCGGTCTCACGGTTGGCGACGAAAGACCCGCCGGTGGCCTCCATGGACCAGTACCGGACCACCTTCAGCATCCCTCGCTTGTGATAGGTGACGGCACCCAGGAATGGACCGACCTCGGCGTGGTGACCGGTCTCCTCCAGGACCTCGCGCAGCGCGGTCTCGACGGGCAGCTCGCCGGCGTGTGCCTTGCCCTTGGGCAGGCTCCAGTCACGCTGCCGCGTGCGGTGGATCAATGCGATCTCCACACCGGCCGACGTGTTTGCCGGGCGCCAGACAACCCCACCGGCTGCCTGTATTCCTTGGGCCATGCTTCTTGGCTAACACCTGCACGGAGGACATCGGTTTCGCCACGCCGAACGTCGCGCGAACACCGGGCGAACGTGCATGATGCTGACGCCGAAGCTCGGATGTTCCTCGACTGGCGGCGACCTAAGTGTTCATCGTGATATGTCCATCGCGTCAGTTCGGTTGAGCACTTGGTTGGCTGGCATTGGTCAGGGTGGCCGACATGACGGGAGGCCCGGCGCCCATCGAGCAAGTAGCGACCGCGGTCGCGGTCCTGGCTGTCGCGCAAGCGGACTCCGGCGCCACGCCGGAAGACCTAATCCGGAGTATTTGGCCGTTCCTCAAGAGGCATGGCCTGGACAACTCGACGGGGTTGCGGATCATCGGAGTCGCCATACAGCACTCCCCCGTCGAGGTGGACGCAGAATCGTGGTCGGCCCGGCATCGGGCCGTCGCGATACTCGACGAAGCCGCGTTGCGCATGGAACGGGTGGACACCTAAAGCGGCCGCGGGCGATCCGGCCGGACCGTCGGCGTCGGCGAGGGTGACCGGGAAAGTTCGTCGGGATAGATGCCCAGCTGGTCATCGAGGCCGGGGATCCGAGCCACGAACCGGGCGCCGGAGTGCTCAGCGACCAGACAATAGAGCCGCGGCGGCGCCATCGGCGTCTCCTCCGGGTCCGGCCGGGGGTGCAGGCACGGCACGATCGCCCGCAACGGCGTCGCTGCTGCAGGTCGGCCATTGATGCCGCGCTCTTGGTCGGATCAACCGGGGTGCGCTGCCTCACCGAGCGCTTCGACGACGGTAAGGCGGGCAACCACCCTCGTTTCACCCGCCCGGGCTCCCCACCCGCCTTCCGCCCGCGTCCCGGAGCAAGTCGACGTTCACCATGAAGGAGTACAAAGTGAGACGTGGGGCGCGACCACGTGGAGATCGAGGCCAAGTACTCCGTCTCGGCGGAGTCGGCGCTGCCGTCGTTCGAGGACCTCGCGGGGGTCGATACTGTCGATCCGCCGGTGAGTCAGGACCTCGTGGCGGACTACTTCGACACCGACGACCTGCGGCTGGCTCGGCTGGGCATCACCTTGCGGCGGCGCGCCGGTGGCGATGACGCCGGGTGGCACCTGAAAGTGCCCGTGGTCGGGGCGCGGCACGAGGCGCACGAGCCGTCCACGCCCGACCAAGCACCACCCGGAGCCCTCATGGATGCGCTCGCAGGTGTCGTGCGAGGACAACAACTGGCGCCGCTAGTCACGATCCGGACCAGTCGTGTGGTGCATCGGTTGCGCGATGCTGGGGGTTCGGTGCTCGCCGAAATCGCCGACGACCGGGTGCTCGCCGAGCGGCGGACACCCGGTGACCGTGCGACGGCATGGCGCGAGTGGGAGGTCGAGCTGGTCGGTGGTGAGCCGGCTCTGCTGCAGCGGGTCTCCCGGAGGTTCGAGACCGCGGGAGCCCTGGCCGCGGCCAACGCTTCGAAGCTGGCCCGGGCGCTTGGGGAGCGCGGACTCGCCGGCGTGGGCGAACCCGCCGACGAGGGCGGGACACCTCACCCCGCCCGCGACGTCGTACGGGCTCGCCTCCAAGATCAGGTCACCCAGTTGTTGCGGTGGGACGTCCTGGTGCGACGAGACGTCGACGACTCGGTCCACCAGATGCGGGTCGCCGGACGGCGGCTGCGGAGCGCGCTGGCGACGTTCCGGCCGATGTTCGACCGCGACCGGACCGAGCCGTTGAGAGCCGAGCTGAAGTGGCTGGGATCCCTCCTGGGCGACGCCCGGGATGCTGAGGTCCTGCACGATCGGATCGGGGACCTGGCCGAAGGCGAAGACCCGCGCCTTCTCGATCAAGCCACTATCGCCTCGACCCAGGACCAGCTGGCGACTCGCTACCGCGATAACCACGACCGTCTGGTGCTGGAGTTGAGGTCCACGAGGTACGCCGCGCTGGTGGACGAGATGGACCTTCTCGCCGCCGAGCCTGCTTGGGCTCCGGGCGACGACGACCGCAAAGTGGATGCGCTCCGCAAACGGGTGCGGCACGACTGGAAGCGCCTGGGAGCCGCGGTCGCCAGCGCCGAAGGTGCTCCCGACGCCGAGGCCCGGCAGCGCGGCCTGCACGACGCGCGGAAGGCGGCCAAGCGCGCCCGGTACGCCGCGGAGCCACTGATACCGATCTACGGGACCGACGCGAAGCGCTTCGTCAAAGCCGTCAAGAAGGTCCAGACGACGCTGGGCAACCTGAACGACGCGATCGTCAGCATGGACGAACTCCAGCAGCTCGCTGCAAACGAGACGACACGTGGGCACAACGCCTTCACACTCGGTGTCATCCACTCCCGCGAACAGGAAGCAGCCGACGAGAGCGAGGCACGATTCGAGAAAGTTTGGCGGAAGGCCAGGCGCAAGAAGGTGCTCCGGTGGCTGGCCTGAACCTCGAGCGCCCTTGCGCTGATCAGTGGCGCACGTGTGCTCAAGCGCCCTGACCTGGACGCGCTCATGCGTCATCCAGGCCGGCAAGGTTGACATCTGTGGCGCCGGTGTGGACGTCGCCCGCCGGCGACGCCGTGTTACTGGGCTGCCTCGATCCCGCGTTCTTCGGGCTGGTCAAGCCGGTGGTTGGACGAGGTCTGGTCCGCAGGGGGCTGGGCGTTGGTGAGCCGGCTGGGCGGGCGGACCGAGGTCAGCCGACGGCCCCAGTGCTCAATGGTGCGGCGCAGCCGGAGAGCCGGCGTCGGAGCAAGGGCGTACACGCGGTCGCCGAACTCGCTGACCGCCCCCTCGGGGGCCAGTTTCTCGATGTAGTGCTGCGGCCGGTGGTCGTCGATCCGGTACAGGACCGGGATCCGCTGCAGCACCAGCAGTTGGGAGAGCGCGAGCGAGCCGAACGCGACTGCCATCTGCCCGGCGAACCGGATCTGGCCGACGTTGGAGGTGCTCTGCTGCCACCCCGCGTCGCCGAGGCCGGTGACGTGCTGGCGCTCCCGCCCGAAGTGGCCCCAGCGGCCGGTGTCGCGCGATGGCATTCCCGGGATCGGGTCACCCTCGTAGACGTAGCGGAACAACCGTCCGCCGAGCCGCGGGTCGGCATCGCATGCGGCGGCCAGGGCGGGAGAGCCGACCATCGGTTGGCCGTAGGTGTAGACCGCCGAGAGCACCCCGCCGAACGACGCCTCGTCTTCCTCGTCACGCCGCACCAGGAGCGCCAGCAGCGCCGCCATTGCTCCGCCGAGGCTGTGCCCGGTCAGGTACAGCGCCTCCATCGGCGCCCGGTCCGTGGGCGTGTCGAGGTTGCCGTCGACCGGCTTGCCCGCGAGCGCCAGGAGCAATGCCTTGCGGAGCTTGTAACGGATCGCGCGGATGTTGCGATAGAAGCCGGGGTGTACGTCGATCGGCGCGTCCTCGTCCAACCGCACCTTCTGCTGGGCAGTGTCGACGTCGGTGAGCCAGTTGATCAGGTTGACCGGCTCGGTGCCGCGGAAGGCGACCACGACCACCCGGCCGTCCTCGCTTTGGATGACGTGGGCGGTCGCCGCCACGAACATCGTGTCGTTGCGGAACGTGACCGTCAGGCACGTGCACTTCTCCATGCCGAGCCGGGTCATCATCTCCGCGACCGTCTGGCCATCGGAGTACGCGTAGCCCGCGGCCACGGCGAGGACGTGCGCGGTCAACGGGTCCGGCTCACCCGTCGCGGGGTCGGTCTCGGGTTTGACCAGCCGGTCGGTGAGGTCGTCGTACACGGGGAAGCGGATGCCGGGTGCCGCGGCGCGAGTGGGGTGCACGGCCTCGAAGGACGGGCCGACGCTGCTGTTGATGAAGACCATGCCTCCAGGCTTGCGCGTTGATGTCGTCCGCGCAGCACCCGCGTCGATCAATCTGCGAACTGTTCGCCCCCCGGTCACCTCGACGCGACGCCGCCGGGCGCAGCACCCTGAGCTCGGCATTTCCTCGTTGATCCTGGCCGCGGTCCTCAATCGGCGACCGACGGCCGCGACGGGTCCGAAGACTTGGCCGCTCGCGGCGGCGCTAGATCCGGAGATCTCGGCGGCGTACGACGAAGCGCAGACTCGGGCGGCGGAGCAGATCATCGGCTGGGTGGCCCAGCACGCCACGACCCGGATTGGTCCGCGGGGGCTTCAGGAGCAGGAGCTGATGGCGGTGTCAGTCAAGACGCTCCGCCGCAGGATCGCCGACGGCACCATCCCCGGCTACCGTTGCGGGCGACGAGTGATCCGGATCCGTGTTGAGGATATCGAGCGTGCGTTGCCTCCGATCCCCTCGGTTCGGCGCTCGACCGCCCTACCCTGACGTGCCGCCCCGTGACTAGCCTTGGCTCGTGGACGCAGCGGTGGCTTCGCCCGGGCTGGTGGTCCGTTGGCACAGCGACGTCTTTGACGCCGCCTCGCTTGTGCGGGAGGAGTTGCGCCGACTGTACGGCGTACGGAATGTCATGGTCGGTCGGCTCTGTGGTCAGTGCGGCGGTAGTGGGCATGGTCGGCCATGGGCCCGGGTCGGCGATCAGCCCGTGCATGTTTCGTGGTCGCGTTCCGCCGGACATCTGCTCACAGCGATGTCATTCTCACGTCCGGTGGGGGTGGACGTGGAATCGCTCGAGGTGGCTGTCCCCGCGTGGCCGCTGGCAGACGCGCTGGCAATGGGCGAGGTCGTCACGTCGGCGGCGGAATTCGTCCGACTCTGGGTGGCGAAGGAAGCGATCCTCAAGGCCCACGGCGTGGGACTCGCCGAACCGATGAGCGGCCTGCGACTGGCGGAGTTCGAGGGTGATCTCCGTGAGCTGGAGGCGCCCCGGGGACTGGTCGCGGCGCTGGCCCTGCTGTAGCGCCGGGCGGCGCGCTCAGGCCGACAGGGAAGGCAGCTCCGCCTTGCCCAGCCAGCTCTCGAACAAGTCGATGAGCGATTCTCCACTGATTCGGTCGCAGAGGCTCACGAAGTCCGCGGTGTCCACGCTCCCGCCCTTGTGCCTGGCCACCCAGGCCCGGAGCACGTCGAAGAACGCGTCCTCGCCGATCCGCAGGCGCAGCGCATGGAGGGTGAGCGCCCCGCGCTTGTAGACCCGGTCGTCGAACATCAGATCGGGGCCCGGATCACCGAGCAGGAGGTCCTGGGGGAGATCGGACAGCTTCTGGTGGTGGTGCTCGGCCCACTCCGCAGCCGTCTGTCCGCCGGACTCCTCGGACCACAGCCACTCTGCGTAGCACGCGAAGCCCTCGTGCAGCCAGATGTCCCGCCACTGGCGGAGGGTGACCGCGTTGCCGAACCACTGATGCGCAAGCTCGTGGGCGACCAGACGGATCGCGTCCCAGTCGTCCCGCGCGAAATTGCGCCCGAACGTCGACAACGACTGAGACTCCAGCGGGATCTCCAGGTCGTCGTCGGTGATCACCACGGTGTAGGACGGGAAGGGGTAGGGCCCGAACCGGTCGACGAAGAAGGCCATCATCTCCGGTTGCCGACCGAAGGACGCATCAAAACCAGCGCCGCGCAGGTCCGGCGGTATGACGACCCGCATCGGCACCTCCGCAGGCTGTTGCCTGACGACGTACCGGCCGATCTGCACCGTTGCGAGGTAGGTCGCCATCGGCGAACGCTGCTCGTAGGCCCAGGTCACCGTCGAACCACCGCGCGTGCTGGAGACAAGCTCCCCGCTGACGGCGACGTGGTACTCCTGCGGCGCCGAGACGGTGATGGAGTACGTCGCCTTGTCGTCGGGGCGGTCATTGCAGGGGAACCAGCTCGGAGCGCCGTGGGGCTGGGCGGCCACGATGGCGCCGTCCTCGAGCTCCTCCCAACCTGCCTCGCCGAGCGATGGGGACGGGACGGGGACTGGGCTGCCGGAGTACTTGACCGTGACCGTGAACTCCTCACCGGCGGCGATCGGGCTCGACAGGGTGACACGAACGGCGCCGGACCGGTGGGTGGAGCGGACGGCTCCGCCACGGCTCACCGACACCTTCGCGACTCGCAGGTGATGCAGGTCTAAGGAGAGCGCGGTGACCTCCTCGTGGGCGACGCAGGCGAGCACGGCCAGTCCATCGATCCGGTTCCCGGCGGGCCGGTAGCTCAGCGTGAGGTCATAGTGGGTGACGCCGTAGGACCCGTCGCCATGGCCCGGGACGTAGGGATCGGTGCCTCGCACTCAGTTCTCCTCCCAGGGCCCGATCGGGTTCCCCAGCCAGCGGGTCCTGCTGGGGACGGCCTCCCCACGCATCACCAAGGACGCCGGGCCCACTGTGGCATGGGGACCGATCGTCGCGGCCGGCAGGATAACGCTGTTCGGTCCCAGGGTGGCGCCGGCCTTCAGCGCCACGGTGTCCAGGCTGAGCACGCGGTCGTGGAAGAGGTGGGTCTGGACCACGCAGCCGGTGTTGACGGTGGCGCCGTCCTCGAGGACGACCAGGTCGGTTTCCGGGAGCCAGTAGGTGTCGCACCACACGCCGTGGCCGATACGAGCCCCGAGCAGCCGCAGCCACACGTTGAGCGCGACCGTTCCCTGGGTGATGGAGGCGAACCAAGGGGCGGCGATCACCTCGGTGAAGGTGTCGGCCAGCTCGTTGCGCCACACGAAGCCCGACCACAGCGGGTGCTCGCCGCGCCGATGTCGACCCACCAGCAGCCACTTCGCTGCCACGGTGACCAGCGCCGCAACCACGCCTGCAGCGAGCATCACCGGACCGCCCAACGCGAGAGCGGCCAGCGGATGGATCGCGAGCAGCGCCAAGAGAGACACCGCGACAGTCGCGCCGAGCAGGACTCCGAGCAGCATCGGCACCAGCCGGCCGGTCTCCACGAGCCCGCGCAGCGCGTGCAGCCGCTTGGACGGGTGATAGGTGCGGGTGTCCTCGGCGTCTCCCGCGTTGCGCCGCAGGCTGGTCGGCGGGCTCCCCACCCACGACACACCGGCTTTGGCCTTGGCCCGGGCAGGCACCGCGGACAGGACGGCCACCAGCGACGCCTTGGGCACCTTTCGCCCGGGAGCTGCCATCCCCGAGTTGCCGATGAAGGCGCGCTTGCCGATCTTCACCTGCTCCACGCGGATCCAACCGCCCCCGAGCTCGTAGCAGCCGATGAGAGTGTCGTCAGCGAGGAACGCATGGTCGTTGACGCGGGTGAACTTCGGGATCAGCAGCACCGTCGAGGCTTCGACGCCCTTGCCGATGTCGGCGCCCAGCAGCCGAAGCCACCACGGGGTCAGCGCGCTGGAGTAGAGCGGGAACAGCCAGGTCCGTGCCTCATCGAGGACGCGCAGCGTTCCCCAGATCCTCACGCCCTGCGCCGACCGCACCGGGTGGGGCCCCGACTGCATGCCGAGCGCGAGCAGCCGCACCAGCGTCAGCACCAGCATGCCGAGGACCAGGTAGCCGACGATCGCGGCTGCCGGGATCCATGGCAGGGCCGTCCTCACGGCTTCCCCCAGTGAGCCCGCATCGTCCACGACCGTGAACAGCACGCCGAGCCCGGCCAGCAGACCGAGCCCGGGCAGCGAAGCGACCAGCAGCGACATCACTGCGTACATGCCGAACCAGAGCGACGCCCGCGGCGGCGGTACGGCGGACCACGGACCACGTGCGTGGCGGTGGACCCGCTCGGCAGGAGCCCCGGACCAGAACTCCTCGCCGGGGATCTCTCCGGTCACCAGCGATCCGGGAGCGACCTCGGCCTCGCGGCCGACGGACGCGCCCGGCGCCAAGGTGCTGCGGGCACCGATCCGGGCACCGGCGCCGACACGCAGACGGCCCACGTGGACACGGTCGCCGTCGATCCAGAACCCGCGGAGGTCGACCTCGGGCTCCACGGCCGCGCCCTCGCCGACCTCCAGGAAGCCGGTGACCGGCGGAAGGGTGTGCAGGTCCACGCCCTTCGCGACGTCGGCCCCGAGGAGCCGCGCGTAGTAGCGGAACCACGGCGCGCCACCGAGACCGGCGGCTGCCAGCTCGTCCTGGATCCGCTCCGCCAGCCAGATCCGCAGATGCACCTTCCCACCCCGCGGGTAGGTGCCGGGCTCGAGGCCACGCAGCACTGCCCGGGCCAGGACAGCGGCCACGGTCATCCGTCCCGGCGGAAGGAGCAGCGCCGCCGCGAGGGGGAGGACCAGCCACCACGGGTAGGTCGCCAGATAGGGGAGCCACGGTTCGGCGAGGTTGCTGCCCAGCATGAGCCAGGTCGCCCAACGGGCAGCGGCCAAGGCTCGCAGCGGCACCAGGGCGAACAGTTGACCGGCCTGCGTCTTGCGTGGGATCGGCATCACCTCGCGGACGCTGCGGGACCCCGAGCCGCCGCGCTGCTCCAGCACGGCGGCCAGGGTTGCGACGGTCGGGTGCTCGTAGAGGTCACCCACGGTGATCTCGGGATACCGCTCCCGCAGCCGGCCGACCACCTGGGCCCCGGTCAGCGAGCCGCCCCCGAAGTCGAAGAAGTCGTCGGAGGGCCGGGTGACGTCAGCGCCGAGCACGTCGTGCCAGATCTCTGCTATCCAGGCATGCACGCCGTGCAGGCCCACGCTGACCCGGTCCTTGGGCAGCGGCCACGGCAGTGCGTCACGGTCGACCTTGCCCGACGTGCGCGTCGGCAGCGTCTCGAGGACGGCAAGTCGCGGCACCAGGGCCGCGGGGAGCCGATGGCGCAACAGCTCGAGCGCGACCTGGCCGTCGTACTCCTCGCCGACCGTGAGGTAGCCGACGAGGAGCCGGTTGCCCGACTTGCTCGCCCGCACCGCGGTGGCCCCACCGACCACCCCGGGCAGGCGCAGCAGCTGCTCGTCGATCTCGCCGAGCTCGATCCGCCGGCCGCCAAGCTTGATCTGGTCGTCCGCGCGCCCGAGGAAGACCAGGCCAGCGGCGTCGTTGCGGACCAGATCGCCCGACCGGTAGGCACGAGACCAACCGAGCGTCGGCATCGGGGCGTACTTCTCGGCATCCTTGGCAGGATCCAGGTAGCGCGCCAAGCCGACACCGCCGATGATCAGCTCACCCGTCTCACCCTCCGCCACCGGGACGCCGTCGGCGTCGACGACCGCAAGGTCCCACCCGTCCAGGGGCAGCCCGATCCGGACCGGGCTGGTGCCGTCGAGCAGTGCACCGCAGGCCACCACGGTGGCCTCGGTCGGACCGTAGGTGTTCCAGACCTCACGGCCGGGAGCCTGCAGGCGCTCGGCGAGCTCGGGCGGGCACGCCTCCCCGCCCAGGATGAGGAGCCGGACCCGGGCCAGGCTCTCCGGTGGCCACAACGACACCAGGGTCGGCACCGTGGACACAACGGTGATGTCGTTGGCCACCAGCCAGGGCCCGACGTCGACGCCGGAGCGGACCAGTGAGCGCGGCGCGGGCACCAGACAGGCGCCGTAGGCCCAGGCCAGCCACATCTCCTCGCAGCTCGCGTCGAACGCCACGGAGAGACCGGCCATCACCCGGTCGGATGAGCCGATCGGGTCCTGCTGGAGGAACAGCCGGGCCTCGGCATCGACAAAGGCAGCAGCGTTGCGGTGGGTGACGGCGACACCTTTCGGAGTGCCCGTGGAGCCGGAGGTGAAGATGACCCAGGCATCGTCGTCGGTCGGCGGCCTGTGGTCGGCGCCGTCCTCGCTCAGGGTTCGGCTGAGGTGGGGCGTCGTCTCGATCGCGAGGCCGTTGCCGATCACCGCCGCCACGCGCGCCTCGGCGAACACCATCCGCGCGCGCTCGTCCGGGTCGTCTGCGTCGACGGGGACGTAGGCGGCTCCGGCGTGGAGCGCGCCGAGAATCCCGACGTACAGCTCGGTGGTGCCCGACCTGATCCGCACCCCCACCTTGTCGCCGCGGACCACACCGGCCTCCGCCAGCCGGCCAGCCAGCTCCCAGGCGGCTTCAGCGAGCTCGGCGTACGTCAGCACCTCCACGCCGCTGTCCAGCGCGAGCGCCTCCGGGCAGGCCTGGGCCGCCTCAGCGAA
Organism: Nocardioides immobilis; assembly: GCF_003515065.1. Lineage (GTDB taxonomy): Bacteria > Actinomycetota > Actinomycetes > Propionibacteriales > Nocardioidaceae > Nocardioides > Nocardioides immobilis. The sequence goes on along the minus strand of NZ_QXGH01000047.1, from coordinate 12,914 downwards.
GACGTCCAGGAGTGTTCGAGGGGCAGCCGCCCATGGGGATCTCTGCAGGTTTGGCTGGGCGCTGACCGTCACGGGCGCAGAGTTTCGGGCACCCAGATGAACAACAAGCGTCGTCGAGGCCGGCCACGCCGCCAGGGAACGTGGGTCAGGTCGCGAGTGTCAGGCGTTGCTGTACCCGGTGCGCGGCGGCGAGCAGGTAGGGGGCACGGAAGCGGTGCGCGGTGGCATTGGCCGAGCCTGATCCGTGACGACGGAGCATGTCGGCCATGCGCTCTTCGATCGGCAACGGCTCTCCTCGAAAGCCGACGGTCTGGTCGGCGTACGCGAGGGCATCGGTGACGGGGGACCGTTCATCGGGATAGGCGGCCATCTGGTCGCCCAGGTCGAGCGTTCGGGCCACGAACAGGGCACCGGAGTGGTGAGCGACCAGGCCGCAGAGCCGGCTCGGCCACCCCTCCCCGTCGAGATACCTGGCACCGTCCAGTGGGTGGAACCCGGTGTCGACGATCAGCGGCGCATATCCCACGTCGTGCAGCCAGGCCGCAGCGCAGAGAATCTCGCAGTCCGCTGGATTCACGGCACCGGTCAGCTCCCTTGCGCGTTCGGCCACCGCGATCGTGTGCCGCCAACGATCCGGCAGGCCGACCAGAAGCCGGGCAGAAAGCGCCCTGGCCTGGCCGACGATGTCGTCGGCCAAGGCGAGCTCAGCACCCTCATCGGTGCGCATCGGCGCCATCCCGGACGATGATAGAACTTTCAACCGAACGACGCCACGCTTGCCGACCGACAGCCGGGTCGCCTACACCCTGTGGGACAGCGAGGGGACGCCGTCGGTCTGGGCCACGCTCGCCGACGGCACCGGCACGCCCGAGCTGGTCGTCGACAACGCGGAATCACCCGCGGCGCTCTGACCCACCGCGGTTACCGCCGCCCGACGGTCAGTCCACCGAGCGGGGCTCCCAGCTGAAGACGTCGCGCGTGCGCGGGTCAACGGTCACGGCCAGCCACTGGGTCGCAGTATCCCCGAAGGTCTCCAGACGCGTCAGGTTCGGCACGCCGGCGTACTCCCGCTCCACCTCGTAGAGGTGCTCGTCACCGTGCACCAGCAGCACTGGGCGGCCAAGGTCGCGCGACTGCTCGACGATGCGCGCCCGTTCCACCGTGAACCCGGGACTCTCCACCGGCTCGGCCTGCATCATCAGCACGACTCCGGCAGCGTCGACGGCGCGCGCCTGCTCGAACGCAGCGTCGATCCACGCCAGGTTCGCGGCCTGTCGTGCCTCGAACTCGGCAATCCGCTCGGCGGGGCGATCGCCGCCGGGAAGCTGGCTCCACGGCGCCAGGTCGTTCTCGCTCCCCACGACGTGCACGGTGGCGAAGACGACGCCGCTTCGTACGAATCGCACGTTCTCGACGTAGTCCGCGTGCTCCGGCTGGGCGACCGGCTGGGCCGTCATGGTCATCGTGCGGCTTCCCAGGGACCGGCCGACCTCGGGATAGAACAGCTCACGGAAAGCGGCCAGTCGCTCAGTCGGCAGGTAGCCGCCGGCGGCGGTGCGGTGGCAATCGGTCCACTCGTTGTCCCCCGGGGTGATGACGAACGGGTCCGCGAACGTGTTGAAGAGCGAGGCCAGGTCCGCGAACCGTGCGTCGTCGCAAGTGGAGGAGCCGCTCTTGACGTCGCCCGCGTGCAGAACCATCCGTACCTTCGGGTCGAGGTTGACCTGCTTCACCAGGGCGGGAAGCTGGACCCTTTGCGCGTCGCCGTACGGCGTGTCACCGATGAGGGCGAAGGTCGTCGGGCCGGGGCCGGCCGGCCCGCCGGGTGCCGCAGTTGCCCCTCCGGGTGCGACCGCGAACGCGGGAAGGGCGAACAGGGCGACGACTGCGGATATCGAGAGGCGGTTCACGCGGTACTCCTGGTCTCGGCGACGGCTGGGGATGACGCGAGGCTTGCCGGACCCGGTGAACTCGTGGTGTCGCATCGGCCAAGGCTCGTCGACAACAGTGCGGCACCCGTTGTGGCCGGGGTGCGGCGCACGGGAGCCTTCTCGCGATCGGCGCAGAGCAAGCGCCCGCGCTGCGGTTCCCGACCTCCTTAAGGACCTTCGATGACCGACACGACCTCCTCCACCCCCACCAGCTCGACGGCAGGTTCCAGCCTTGGCCGCCGCTCCTTCCTGCGTGGCACGGGCGTCGCGGCGCTCGGCGCTGCGGCCGGCAGCATCCCGTTCCAGGCCCTCACGGCGAGGACCGCCGCGGCGGAAACCGTCAAGTTCGACTTCGGCGCCGGGTACGGGCCGCTGGCGCCGGTGAAGGATCAGGCAACCGGCCTGACGCTGCTGCAGCTGCCGCGTGGGTTCGAGTACCTCTCCTACGGCTGGACCAACGACCCGATGAGCGACGGCGTACCCACCCCCGACGCACACGACGGCATGGGCGCTTTCCGGTACGGCGACCGGGTCCACATCGTGCGCAACCACGAGCGCAGCGCTGCTCCGGCGTTCACCGACCCGGCGTACAACCCGGCGGCTGGCGGCGGCACCAGCACGATGGTGTTCGACCCGGAGGCCGGGCAGTTCCTGGAGTCCTACGGAAGCCTCGGCGGCACGATGCGCAACTGCGCGGGCGGACCGACCCCGTGGGGCACCTGGCTCACCTGCGAAGAGACATTCGGGCTGACGGCCGGACTGCGCCACGGCTACGTCTTCGAGGTCGCGTCGGAGGGCAAGGGCAACCCGGTTCCTTACAAGGCCATGGGGCGGTTCAACCACGAGGCGGCGGCGATCGATCCGGCGACCGGAATCGTTTACGAGACCGAGGACCGCGGCGACGCCTGCCTCTACCGCTTCGTGCCCACGGTGCCTGGTGACCTGGCCCAGGGTGGCCGCCTGGAGGCGATGAGGATCGGCGAGACCACGCTCGACACCCGTCCTCACGGAGCGATGTCGTACGGCAAGGTCAGCTGGGTGCCGGTCGACGAGCCCGACCCCGCCGACGACACGGTGCGCTACCAGGCCCAGGCCAACGGCGCCGCGGTCTTCGGCCGCCTCGAGGGCGCCTGGTACGGCAACGACCGGATCTACGTGCTCACCACCAACGGCGGCCCGGCCGGCGAGGGCCAGGTCTTCGAGCTCGACCCGGCCACCGACGAGCTCCAGGTGCTGTTCGCCTCACCCAGCGCAGAGGTGCTCAACGCACCGGACAACATGTGCGTCAGCCCCCGCGGCGGCCTCGTCCTCTGCGAGGACGGCGGCGGCATGGAGTACGTCCACGGCCTGACCACCGACGGGGAGATCTTCCGCTTCGCCGCCAACATCGCCGACCTCCGCGGCGGTACTGCGGGCAAGAACGTCGCGCCGCGGGACTACCGCGGCTCCGAGTGGGCGGGGGCTGTGTTCGAACCGACCAACGGCAGCTGGCTCTTCGTGAACCTTCAAAGCCCGGGAATCACGCTCGCTATCACCGGACCGTGGCGGACGGGAGCCCTCTGACGCGCCGATAGTGGCCGCGCCGAGCGCTCGCTGACGCCGGTGAGCCTGCGGGTCTGAACCGGGACGCAATCACCCTTTTGCGGAGACGGCCACGAGTTCATCGAGCAGCTCCAGGACCCGTCGTTCGATCTCGTCGCGCACGGGCCGGACGTCTTCGACGCTCTTGCCGGCGGGGTCGTCGAGCTCCCAGTCCTCGTATCGCTTGCCGGGGTAGTAGGGGCAGGCGTCGCCGCAGCCCATCGTGACCACCACGTCCGCGGCGCTGACGATCTCTTCGGTCCAGGGCTTGGGGTACTCCTCGGTGATGTCGATGCCGCGCTCGGCCATCGCCTCGATCGCGGAGGGATTGATCTGGGTGCCTGGCTCCGAGCCGCCGGACCACGCGACCGCCCGGTCCCGAGCGTGGTGGTTGAAGAAGCCGAGTGCCATCTGGGACCGGCCGGCGTTGTGGACGCACAGGAACAGGACGATCGGCTTGCCGTCACTACCATGGCCCTCCACCCTGGCGAGGGCCTGGAGTCGCTGCTTGGCGAACCGCTCGGCCAGGAGCGGCAGGAAGTTGGTGAGCGTTGCGCGGTCGGCGAACTCGTCGTAGGACGAGACGAGGAACCGCTCGATCGTCTCCTTGTTGAACGTCCCGCTGAAGTGTTCCGCAAGCCGCTGCGCGGCGCCCTTGAGCGCGACCTGTTGGTCGAGGCTGATCTCGTGCTGCTCGGTGCTCATCGGTGAGCCCCTTCCGGATGAGGTGGAGGTTGGTCAGGCTGTTCGGAGGTGTGGCTCGAGAGCCGCGACCCGTTCTGCGAGTTCGTCGAAGGCCGCATCGAACGCCGCCTCGGTGCCCGGAGCGACCGGGTCGGGCACCGACCAGTGCAGGCCGGCGACGCCACTGAGCTCCTCGTGCGCGCGATCGCACACGGTGACGATGAGGTCGCCGTCCGCGAGCACCTCTTCGGCTGCGCGCGGTCGACGACGAGGGAGCGGAAGCGCACGCCGGCCGGCCACCGCGACCGCACCCGGGTGGATCACCGCCGCTGGGTGTGTGCCTGCGCTCGCTGCGGGGATCGCGCTGGTCCGGCGCCACAGCGCTGCGGCGAGGTGTGAACGGGCGCTGTTCGCCGTACACACGAAGACCACGCGGTCGGGTACGGCGAGCGGCCGCGGGTCGAGGGACTCGAGCACGGCAGGGACCAGGCGCAGGTAGCTGCGCCGTCGATCGCCCTCGGACGTGCGCCGAGTGATGAGACCTACGCCCTCCAGGGCCCGCAGGTGGTGGGCGAGCAGGTTCGACGCGACGCCGACGCGCGCGCCGATCTCGGAGGCCGACAAGTCGCTGACCGAGATCAAGTCGACAATCCGGAGCCGCGTGGTGTCGGCGAGCGCAGCGTGTACCGCTGCACGATGCTCGACCGACCCCATTGCCTCAGTGTCCATTGAGGCAAGTTTGACTGAGTGATTCTGCGTCGTCAAGATGACGCCCGTGAGCAACACCTGTCCGGCGGGATGCCACAACGACATCCTCGACCTGACAGGCGCCGTTCATCCCGAGGTCACCGATCTCCGATGAGGTGGCGCACGTGAACAAGCCCGGGATCCTCATCGCCGCCGCGCTCATGCCGATCGCTCTCGTCTCGACCGCTCGAGCGGCCGCGCCGACCAGCCCCGACCCTTCCGACGCCACGCTCGTCGGCTGGTCGATGCTGCCGACCCAGACCTACGTCCCCGGCAGCGCGTCCAGCGGCCACTGGACGACGGGCAACGCTGCCGTGCCGGCTCCGTACCCGGGTCAACCGGTCCAGGGCTTCTCCGGCACCCACGCACTCGCCGACGGCAGCTACCTCGTGATGAGCGACAACGGCTTCGGGGCGAAGGCCAACAGCGCCGACTTCGAACTCGCGGTGCACCGGGTCCGGCCAGCCGGGGAGACCGGCGTTACGTCGTACGAGGGCCTCGCCTTCAACCTCAGCGACCCCGATCGCCACATCCCATGGCCAATCTGGCGGGACGGCGGTTGTACGTCGGCCGCTTCGCTGCCGGCGGGCTACGCGTGCCCGTCGCGCGACCGGATCCTGACCGGCTGGGACTTCGACCCGGAGTCGATGCAGATTGCGGCGGACGGGACGTTCTGGTTCGGCGAGGAGTTCGGGCCCTACCTGCTCCACACCAACGACCAAGGCGAGCTGCTCCAGCCGCCCGTCCCCACGCCGGGTGTGATGTCGCCGTCCAACCCCACGCTCGGCGGCGCGACCCCGAACCTGGCCAACAGCAAGGGCTACGAAGGCCTGGCGATCGCGCCCAACGGTCGGGTCCTGCACCCGATGCTGGAGGGATCAACCGCGGAGGACAAGGCCGCCGGACTAGACGCAGACCTGAGGATCTACACCGTGGTGAGCGGAGTATTCGAGAACGGCTTCCTGCGGTACCGCATGGAGTCCGCAGCGAACGCGCTCGGAGACTTCATCATGATCAACGGCCACCAGGCGCTGGTGATCGAGCGGGACAACCTGCAGGGCTCGACAGCGGCGTTCAAGCGGATCTACCTGGTGGACCTGTCCGACGAAGACGGCGACGGCTACGTCGAGAAGACTCTGCTGGTGGACCTGATGAATGTGCGCAACCCGGACCGACTCGGCGGCTTCGGTGAGGTCTTCACCTTCCCCTACGTCACCATCGAGGACGTCGAGATCGTCGACGCGCAGACCATCGCGGTCATGAACGACAACAACTTCCCGGCCGTCGGTGGCCGCGGTGCCGACGTACCGGACGTCAACGAGTACCTCGAGATCCGGCTCGCCGCGCCGCTCAAGGTAGACCGGCGCCTGCTGCCGAGCGGCTGATGCTCGCACACCGGACCGCAACGTCCCAAAGCCTGCCACAGAACCCCGCCCGACCTCATCGAGATCGGGCGGGGTTCGTCGTATCAGGGCCGTTTCAGGGCGTCGGCACCGGCTCGCGCGTGAGCGTGACCGTGCGGGTGTCGAAGCCGTCCCAGTAGGTGATGCGGGTGGCGTCGACCGCCCACCCGGTGCTCGTGCCGGCCAGGACCGGCCCACCCGAACCGCGGAGGACGACGCCGCGCTGCTGGGTCGGTCGGTTGCGCACGGGGTCGTCGAAGGTGACGCACACGCTGGGCCCGGCATCGCGGACCAGGTCGGCGACCTGGTCAGGGAGGGTCGCGGTCGTGCCGTCCCAGGCGATCGGAAGGGCGAGCGGTCCCTGCGGCGTGACCAGGCCGAGCACGCCGTACGGGGTCGCCGGCAGGTGCGCGAGCGCCTCCGGGAGCGCCGACGTCACCGCCGGGCTGACCTCCGCGTCTTCGACGTGCGCCGGCCGGTCGACGACCACCGACGCCGTCGGCCGCAGCCGCACGAGTACGACGTCCTGCGGCAGCGCCCGGCTCGGGCGCACCACTGAGTCACCGAGGAATCCCGCGACCTGGCGCGGGTTCCGCTTCGCCCAGGACACCAGCGCCGCCGGTGCGTGCGCGAGCTCCGCCACCCGCGCGAGTGCCGCGCGCGGGTCCGACAGCGAGAAGAGCTGCGCCTCGCCGGCCGCCACGACGGAGCTGTCGTCGCCGCTGACCACCCAGCCGGCCGCCGGCCGCCGAGCGAGCACCCGCGCCTTGAGCGCCTGACGGTTGGTCACGAACCACAGGTCCTCCCCGAGGGCGCCGTACAGCACCGGGGTGACGAGTGGCCCGGTCCCGACGTCGATGGCGACGTACGCCAGCCGTCCTCGGGACAGGATGCGGGAGGCGTCAGAGCGGGCGCGGGTCATGCAGAGGCAACAGGGCCGGTCGGGCGTGTCGTTCCCGCCACCGAGGTGCGTTGGGTCACGCCCCGTCGGCGCGCTCCTCCAGGTGACCGGCCCGCCACAGCGCCAGGCTGGAGCGCAGCGCCAGCAGCAGGGTCAGGGACTCGGGGGAGTCGCTGGGGCGAGTGGTCCCCACCGAAACCCGGTAGCGCTCGGGGGAGTGGCGGGTGGAGGCTTCGCTCCATGACGACCGGTGGCCGCGCGTGGACGAGCGCCGTCTGGAAGACCGCGGAGTTCCGGGAGGAGCTCCGTGAGTTCGTCGTCTCCGCGGTCGGCGAGCCCACGGTGTTCGAACCGGTGAAGATCCGGCCGTGGTCCACCGTGTGGCGGGCCGAGGCGGACGGCCGGATCTACTTCGCGAAGCAGAACTGCCCGGGCCAGGCGCACGAGGCCCGGCTCGTGTCGGCACTGGCGCAGATCGCACCGGACTACGTCGTACCCGTGGTGGCTGCCGATGCCGGCCGCGACCTGCTGCTCACCGCCGACCTGGGGCACACGCTGTCCGAGCGCGGTGTCGACCAGGACGTCGACCTCTGGTCCCGGATCGTCCGCGATGCCGCGCAGCTGCAGCGCGCCGTGGTGCCGCGTTCGGAGGACCTCGGGCTGACCCAGATGCTGCCGGAGTGCGCGACGACGTACGTCGGCGACGCGATCGGGCGCCTCGGGGCGCTGCCGGCGGGCGACCCGCGTCGGGTGCCCGAGGAGGTCGTCGGACGGCTCCGGGCGTTGCTCCCGGCCATCGAGCGCTGGTCGGACCAGGTGGCCGAGCTGGACCTCCCGCTGACCCTCAACCACAACGACCTGCACACGGCCAACGTGGTGGCGACCAACGGGCCCGAGATCCCGCTGCGCTTCTTCGACTTCGGCGACGCCGTCATCGCCGAGCCGCTCGGCGCGTTGCTCATCCCGCTCAACGCGAGCGCGCACGAGTTCGGCGCCGGTCCGGACGACCTGCGGCTCCGGCGGATCGCCGACGCGGCGCTCGAGGTGTGGTCCGACCTGGTGCCGGCGCGCGCGCTGCGGGCGGCTCTCCCGGCCGCGCTCCAGCTCGGCCGGCTGGCGCGGATCGAGTCGTGGCGGCGGTGCGTCATGACGATGACACCCGTCGAGAGGTCGGAGTACGGCTCGGCTCCAGCGGACTGGCTGGGTACCCTCGTGGCTGATCCGCCGGTGGGACACCTGCCACCGATGTGACGTCACGGGCTCGGCGTGGCGATACTGGGTCGGAATTCGGTGGGGATCGGGTCGCGGAGGGCGTGGGGGCTCTCCCGCGTCTGTTGCGAGAGGTACGGATGGCCGGTACGGCGAGCCCCGGGCGCCCGGGCGGCGCTCGACGCGCGTCCCGGTCTGTCCGGCAGACGCGAGGCGACCGTCGCCGGCAGCGCGCCGCCAGCGCGTACGGCGGCAAGCGCGCCCTTCGACCTGACAACAACCCGGTCGTTCGCGCCCCCGTCGAGCGCGCCCCGGAGCGCGTCCCGGAGCGCGTCCCGGAGCCCGTCCCGGTCGAGCGCGGGGCCGCCGGTGAGCGCGCGCGTGGTGGGCGACGCGCACTGCGGCCGGCGGAGCGTCGTACCAAGGGACTGCCGGGCACGCTCGGAATCACGTTCGTCACCGCCGTGGTCCCGGGCATCGGCTACCTCTATGCACGACGGCGGCTCGCCGGCTGGGTCGTCCTGCTCGGCTGGGCGGCGATCTTCGGCGGGGTGATCTGGTACTTCGGCCGTGACCTGGACCTGGCCACAGCCCGCACCCGCGCGGTGGACCTGGCCTTCGACGCCAACCTGCCCCGGATCGTTGCGGTCGTGGTGGTGTTGCTACTGATCTGGCTCGCTGTCGTGTGGACGTCGTACCGACTGGTGCGACCCCGCGACCGCCCGCGCTGGCACACCGCCGTCGGCAACGTCGCGGTCGTCGTGATCTGCCTGGTGGTGGCAGCGCCGGTGCTGCGAGGTGCGCAGTACGCGCTGGCGACCGCCGACTTCGTCGACAACGTCTTCGACGACAACGAGGTGGCGACGACGCCCGACGACGTGACGGCGGAGGACCCGTTCGGCGGCCGCGAGCGGGTCAACGTGCTGCTCCTCGGCGGCGACGGCAGCGAGGGCCGCGACGGCGTCCGGACGGACAGCATGATCCTGCTCAGCATGGACACCGAGACCGGCAAGTCGGTCACGTTCAGCCTGCCGCGCAACATGGCCAACGCCCAGTTCCCCGAGGGCAGCCCGCTGCAGGAGCTCTACCCCTACGGCTTCTCCGACGGCGACCCCGCCAACGGCGAGTACATGCTCAACGCGATCTATCGCAACATCCCCGCGCTGCACCCGGGTGTCCTCGGCAAGAGCCACAACGAGGGCGCGGACGCGATCAAGCAGGCCGTGGAGGGCTCCCTCGGGATCCCGGTCGAGTACTACGTGCTCGTCAACCTCGAGGGGTTCAAGGAGATCGTCGACGCCATGGACGGCGTGACGGTCAACATCAACGAGCCGATCGCGATCGGTGGCGACACCTCCGCGGGGATCCCGCCGGACGACTACCTCGCTCCGGGCCCGGACCAGCACCTCGACGGCTTCCACGCGCTGTGGTTCGCCCGCGGGCGCTGGGGCTCCGACGACTACGAGCGGATGGAGCGGCAGCGCTGCATGGTCGACGCGATCGTCGAGGCCGCCGACCCCGCGACGCTGCTCGTGCAGTACCTCGACCTGCTCAAGGCCGGCGAGGAGATCGTCTACACCGACATCCCTCGCGAGCTGGCGTCGGCGTTCGTCGACCTGGCCCTCAAGGTCAAGGACGCCAAGGTGAAGTCGGTGGTGTTCCGCTCGTCGGAGGAGTTCAGCTCGGCCGACCCCGACTTCGAGTGGATGCACGACATCGTCGAGCGTTCTCTCGACCCGCCGCCCAAGAAGCACGGCTCGGGTGAGCGGGACCCGGCTGACGATCCCGAGGACGCCTGCTCCTACCAGCCGACCGGCGAGACGGTCGAGGACGCGATCGCCGCCGACGGCTACTGACGTCGGCCCGGCGCGTTCGTAGCCCCCGTCGCCGGTCGCGCGCCAAGATGGCCGACGTGACGACCAACGAGGAAGCCCACCGGATCGCGCGCGAGAAGGGGGTCAGCGGACCGCTGTACCTGATCGTGAAGTACACCGCCGCCCTGATCTTCCGGATCGTCTGCGGCTTCACCGCGACCGGCACGAAGAACGTCCCGAAGAAGGGCCCGGTCGTCATCGTGCCCAACCACAAGAGCTTCTGGGACCCGTTCTTCGTCGCCATCGTGCTCCGCCGCCCCGTTCACTTCATGGGCAAGGCCGAGCACTTCGACGGTCCGATGGCACCGATCTTCCTGCGGCTGGGCGCATTCCCGGTCCGGCGCGGCGAGTCCGACGCCGAGGCACTGGAGACCGCCCGCGCGATCCTCGCCCGTGGTGACGCACTGGCGCTCTTCCCCGAGGGCACCCGGGTCCGCGAGGAGGGCCTTGGTACGCCGAAGCGGGGTGCTGCCCGGCTGGCGATCGAGGCCGGAGCGCCGCTCGTGCCCGCCACCATCACGGGGACCGAGAAGCGGCGTTGGCCGCTGCCGCGCAAGGTCCGGATGGTCTTCGGGACCCCGGTCTCGGTCGAGGGGCTCGAGGCGACGCCGGAGGACGCGGCCGCGGCGATCGGAGAGGCCTGGCCCCAGGTCGCCGAGGAGTACCACCGCTGGCAGAACCGGGCCGGGCTGGTCGCCGCCGGCGCGGCCGCGCTGGGCCTGGGTGCCTGGGTCGTCAAGAAGAGGCTCGACAGGTAGAAAGCGTGACGAGGGACCCCAGCCGGTCCGCTAGCGCCATCGCGTCGTACGGCGCGTGGCCGCGCGCGTCGTTGTCGAAGTACACGAACACGTCGGCGGAGCCGACCCAGTCCCGGCACCGGTCGGCCCACTTGTCGAGCGAGGCCGGTGCGTAGCCGCTGCGGTAGAGCTCGGTGTGGCCGTGCAGTCGCACGTAGACCACGTCGGTGGTCACCACGTCTGCCTGCGGCCAGCGGCCGGCGGCGTCGGCGATGACACAACCGATGCCGTGCTCCCGCATCTGGTCGAACGCCTGGTCGGTGCAGAAGCTGCGGTGCCGGAACTCCAGCACGTGCCGCAGCCGCCGGTCGGCATCGATGTCGGTCCACACCCGGTCGCCGGACAGCCGGTCGTCGTGACGCTCGGCGAGGTCCGCTGCCTCGCCGGTGGTGTCGGGGAGGAGTCGGTAGAACCGGTCGAGCACGGCTTCGTCGTACTGCACGGACTCGGGGAGCTGCCACAGGACCGGTCCCAGCTTGTCGCCGAGGGCGAGGACGCCGGAGGCGAAGAAGTTCGCCAGCGGCGCCTCGATGTCGCGGAGCCGCTTCATGTGCGTGATGAACCGGCCGCCCTTGACGGCGAACAGGAAGGCCGGGGGAGTGGCGTCGCGCCAGGAGAGGTACGACGACGGCCGCTGCAGCGAGTAGAACGACCCGTTGATCTCGACCGAGCCCATCCGCTCGGCGGCGTAGGTCAGCTCCTGCCGCTGCGGCAGCCCACGCGGGTAGAAGTCGCCCCGCCAGCCGGCGTACGACCACCCGGAGATGCCGACGCGGATCTCACCACCCATGCCGGGGCGGTACCCGTGGGTTGCGGCCCTCAGTCAGTCCTCGTCGGTTCCGCCCCAGACGAGGGAGTAGACCTCGAACGACGCGGCGTACGTCGTACCCATCCGGGAGCCGCCCTGGCGCAGGATCCCCTCCAGGAAGTCCTGCGCGCTCCAGCCCTCCCAGCCGAGGCCCTTGATGTAGGCCTCGTGCGCCTCGAGGGACTGGACGCCGACGTCGAAGGTGTCGGTGACGTCGACGCCGTGACGGGACTCCGGTGACCCGGCTGCCCACACCGCGCGGACGCCACCCCACGGCTTGAGCCCGTCGGGTTCGTCGGAGAGCTGCTCGGGGAAGATCCAGCGGTTGCCGGCGTCGCGTGCACCGTCGAGCACGGCCCGTCCGACGACGATGTGGTCGGCCTGGTTGAGCGCGCCCGGCCCGAACATCTCGCGGAAGTTGATGGTGATCACGATCTCGGGCTGGTGCTGCCGCACGGCCTTCGCCACCTTGGCGCGCAGCTCGAGTCCGTAGGTCAGGACTCCGTCGGGGAACCCGAGGAACTCCACCTTGTCGACGCCGACGATCTGCGCGGACTCGATCTCCTCGGCCTCACGGAGTGCCCGGCACTCCTCGGGGTGCAGGCCGTCGATACCGGCCTCGCCACTCGTCACCATGACGTAGTTGATCTTCTTGCCCTGACCGGTCCAGCGCGCGATCGCGCCGGCTGCGCCGTACTCGACGTCGTCGGGATGGGCCACGATCACCAGGGCCCGCTCCCAGTTCTCGGGGAGCGGCTTCAACGGGGGAGGCATCTCGTCCATGCGCCGAGCATGGCACGCCTGCTATCGAAGGCCGGCGGAATTGTCGGGGTAGTAGATCTCGCCGAGGAGGTCTCCGGGGCCTTGGAGGGGTTGGAATCTTCGGGTGCCGGTGGTGGTGACGAGGCGGCCGAGGCCGTGGGGTGTGGTCCACCGGTAGGTGCCGAGGCCGAGCTGGCGTAGCTGGTAGCCCTGGTGG
>NZ_QXGH01000046.1 GCF_003515065.1 Nocardioides immobilis | reverse complement strand
CCGGGCCCTGCAGAACTCATCGTGGACCTCAAGGGGTCGAGCGAGCAGGGCAGTGACCCGACGGCACCTGGGGTGCATCAGCGGCCCGTCCAGGACCGCCGACGCGAGGAAGGTAGTCCAGTGAGCACGTCGAACGCCGAGCGCTGGGTCGACCTCGCCGAGGTCGACAACGTCCGCGACCTCGGCGGCCTGCCGTTGAGCGACGGAGGCTGCACCCGGCGCGGGGTGGTGTTCCGCGCCAGCACGCTCCAGGAGGCCACCGAGGCCGACGTCGCCCAGCTCGTCGGCATCCGCCGGCTACGGACGATCGTCGACCTCCGGCTGCCCGCGGAGGCGGCTCGCGAGGGTCACGGCCTGCTGGGCACGCAGGACGTGGAGGTCGTCAACCTGCCGGTCCGCAAGGGGGAGTCGACGCTCCTCGACGTGGTGGTGCCCGACTCCCGGACCACCGACCTCGGACTGCTCTACCAGCAGCTGCTGGTGGGGAGCGCGCCGTCGATCGTGACGGCCGCCCGACTGATCGGGGACCCGGCAAGGCACGGTGTCGTCTTCCACTGCGCGGCGGGGAAGGACCGCACCGGCGTGCTCGCTGCGGTGCTGCTCGACGCGGTGGGCGTGCTGGCGGAGGCGATCATCGACGACTACGTGATGACGGCCGAGCGGCAGCACCGGGTGCGGGAGCGCCTGGTGCGGATCCCGGCGTACCGGAACCTGCCGGCGGTCGCCCAGGGCGTGATGGCGGTCGACGGCGTCGGGTTCGCCCGCTTCGTCGAGTGGCTCCAGGCGGATGCCGGTGGCGGCGCCCGGTTCCTGCTGGACCACGGGCTGACCGGCGACGAGCTCGCACTCCTGCGGACGGCGCTCCGCGACGAGCCGGGCGTCTAGCGACGCGCTAGCTCCCGAGGGTGCGCAGCCAGCCGAGGAGGGCACGGGTGTGGTGGGCGCCGACCTGCACGTCTCGCCACAGCCGCGCCACCGGGTCGCCGTTGTCGAGCGCGTGCCCGCGCACGCTGCTGAACACCAGCTCTGCGCCCTCGACCGCGCGCTCCACGGCGAACCGCTGCTGCTCGAGCGGCTCCTGGGGCAGCCCGTCCGGGTCGGGCATCCGCGCGACGAGCACGTGGACGGCGGCGTCGAGCTGCGAGGCGGCCCGACCGATGCGGGCCGGCGACAGACCGGCCGCGCTCACGTCCTCGCCGCCGTGGGTGATGTCGACGCGTCGTCGTACCTGCTGGAGGTGCTCGTCCAAAGCTCCCTGCGCCGCTCCGACCAGTGCCATCGCGGCCAGGGCGCCGACCGGCGTGAGCGGACCGTGGGATCCGTCCTCGGGAGCGGTCCACGCATCCGTCGGCAGCGCGACGCCGGAGACGGCGACGTCCTGTGCGCCTGCCGCCGTGAGACCGATGCTGTCGACGGACGCGGTCAGCGTGCAGTCGGAGGCCGGCACGACCACCAGGCCCACCGGGCCCGGGCCGTCGGAGGACGACCGCCGCGCGCTCAGCACCAGCCAGTTCGCGTACGTCGCTCCGCTGACACCCGGCCAGGTGCCGGAGAGCCACAGCTCGCCGTCGCGCTCCTCGACCCGCCCGGCGGGCTCGAGACTGAAGGCCACCAACGGGTCGACGCCGGGCTCGCCGCGGACGCGCTCGCGCACCGAGCTCGCGAACGCGGCCAGCAGCCACGGGGCAGCGGCGGCGTTGGCGGTCATCCAGCCGGTCGATCCGCAGGCGCCGGCCACCAGCCGTACGACGTCGAGCCGCTCGGTCGCCTGCAGCCTCAGGTCGTCGACAGGGTCGAGGGCGAACAGCCCGGCGTCCATGAGGGCCGCCAGGACCTCGGTCGGGATCCGACGCTCGGCCTCGGTCCGCGCCGCCTCCTCACGGATCCTCGGCACCACCTCGGTGACCCTGTCGTGCAGGAGGCTGTCCACGGCACCATGCTAGACACCACGAGCGACGGAGGAGTGCGATGGACCTGACGGCAGATGCGCCGAGCAGTGGGGCCGACGAGGTCGATCCCCATGCCGACCTCCTCGCCACCGTTCGCGCGCTGGTGCCCGAGCTCGCGCGCGACGCCGCCGACGTCGAGGTGAACGGCGCCGTCGACAGCTCCGTCATCGACCGGCTCGACGAGGCCGGCCTCTTCCGGATGTTCCGGCCGGCGCGGTACGGCGGCGCCGAGGCCGACCCCGAGGCCTTCTTCCGGGCGATCCGACTGCTGTCGCGCGGGTGCTTCGCGACCGGTTGGGTCTCGTCGCTGATCGGCGCCCACGAATGGCACCTCTCGCTCTTCGACGAGCGCGCGCAGGAGGACGTGTGGGCGGAGGGGAAGCGCGCCCTCATCACGTCGTCGTACACCCCCGACGGGCTGCTGACGCCGACCCGTGGCGGCTTCCGGCTCTCCGGTCGGTGGCGTACCGCGACCGGCGTCCACCACGCCGACTGGTCGTTCCTCGGCGCCCTCCTGCTCGACGAGGGCGGGGAGCCGGTGGACTACGTCGGAGCACTGGTGCCGGCGGCCGACTACACGGTCGAGGAGAGCTGGGACCCGACCGGCCTGCGCGCGGTCGCCGCCGACGCAGTCGTCGTCAGCGACGCGTTCGTGCCGGAGTACCGCACCTTCGGCTGGCGCGAGCGGACCCGGCAGCAGGACCCAGAGTCGGCCGGCCACCTCGCGCCGGTGCACCGGATGCCGTACGCCACCATCCACACCCACGCCGTCGCGATGCCGATCGTCGGTGCCGCCGAGGGTGCCTACGCCGCCCTGGTCGCCGAGCGCCCTGAGGCGGACGGGCTGCCGGCGGTCAGCCGCGCGGTCGTCGGCATCGAGGCCTCCTGGGCGCAGCTCAGCCACAACCTCGCGGTCCTGATGGACCACGCTCGGGCCAACGCCGCCCCGGACACCGAGCTCGTGATCAGGTCACGCCGCGACCAGGTGATGGCCGCGGAGCGTTCCCTGCAGGCGATCGGCGTGTTCCTCGACGCCGCCGGCACCGAGGCCTGGGGGCGGCGGCACCCGCTGCAGCGGGCATGGCGTGAGGCGCAGGTCGCGCGTACCAACGCGGCGAACGCGGTGGAGGACACGCTCTCGATCTACGGTCGCTGGGCCTACGGGCTCGACATCGGCGACCGCTGGTGGTGACGGGCCGAGGGCGGCGTACGACCTGAGCGTCCCCGCCGCTCGTGCACTTTCGGTGGACGATGGAAGGCGATGGAGAGCCGGGTTCCTCAGGCCGCTATCGGGGTCGGCGTGGCGCGGTCGGTCTCGTCTGCAGAGACATCGTGTATGCGGGTGCCGCTGCGTTCGGCGCCGATGCCTGCCGCGACCACGAAGCCGATGCCGAGCAGGCCGAGGAGGTTCGGCTCCTGGTGCAGCGCTAGGAATCCGATGAGCAGCGCGAAACCCGGTTCGAGCGCCATCAGGGTGCCGAAGGCACCCGTCGTGAGACGCCGAAGTGCCAGCAGCTCGAGGGTGAACGGCACGACCGGAAGCAGGATGGCGAGACCGAGGCCGACGAGCAGCAGTTCGGGGGTCAGCTGTCCCACCACCCCGGGGCCGGCGATGACTGTCGCCACGAGGGCCGCGACCGGCATGGAGATCGCGAGTCCGCCGATGCCGCTGACGGTGTCACCGACCTTCTGGGTCAGCAGGATGTACGCCGCCCAGCAGGTCGCTGCGGCTAGGGCGAACGCGACGCCGACCGGATCGGCGGTCCCGGCCCACGGCTGGGTGAGGCAGAGCACCCCGCCCGCCGCCACCAGCGCCCAAGCGCGGGCGACACCTTGGCTGCGGACCACCGCCACTCCGAGTGGCCCGAGGAACTCCAGCGCACTCGCAGTGCCCAGCGGGAGCCGGGCCACGGCCGCCATGAACAGAAGGGTCACGCCTGCGGTGACGACTCCGAGGGCGCTGCCCGCCAGGAGCGTGTCGCGGCTGAACGCCGAGGGCCGCGGCCGCACGATGACCAGCAGCAACACGCCAGCCCAGAACAGCCGCAGCCACGCTGCGCCCCCGGCGCCGACCTGGTCGATCAGCCCGACGGAGGCCGCCAGGCCGAGCTGGACGAACAGCATGGACACGACGGCCATCGAGGCGCCCGCGCGAGCGGAGGAGTGAGACATGACCACCAGTGAACGGATTCCATTCGTTCACGTCCACGTGATTTTGCTGGACATATCGTTCAAGAAATCGAAACAATATCCACATGGACGTACGCCGGCTGCGGTTGCTGCTCGAGCTGTCCCGGCTCGGCTCGATGCACGAGGTCGCCGCCGAGCTCGGCACGACCACGTCGAGCGTTTCCCAGGGGATCGCCGCGCTCGCCCGCGACGCCCGAACCCCCCTTGTCGAGCCCGACGGCCGACGAGTGAGACTCACGCCTGCCGGCCACCGCCTGGCCGAGCACGCGGTCACCATCCTCGCGGCCGTCGACGCCGCCCGCCTCGACCTTGACCCCGCCGCGGAACCCGCGGGTGTGCTGCGGGTCGCCGGGTTCGCCACCGGCATCCGCCGATCCCTCCTGCCCGCCATCGACGACCTCGCCCGCACGCATCCCCAGGTCGAGGTTCGCGTCCACGAGTACGAGCCGGGGGAGGCCCTCGACCTGCTCGCTCGAGATGACATCGACCTCGCCATCACCTACGACTACAACCTCGCGCCCGCCTCATGGCGCACCGACCACGACGTCGTGCCGCTCTGGGAGATCGAGTGGGGACTCGGGGTGCCGACATCGCAACAGCGGTCGCCGTTCACGGCGTACGCCGACCACGACTGGATCGTGAACTCCCGCCATACCGCCGACGAGGAGGTACTGCGCACTCTCGCGTCGATGGCAGGTTTCACCCCCCGGGTCGTGCACCGCATCGACGCACTGGAGCTCGTCGACGACCTCATCGTCGCCGGACTGGGCGTCGGGCTCCTGCCCCGGGGGCGCACCTCCCGCCGCGGCGTCACGGTCCGCCCGTTGCGCGACCCCCAGGTGAAGCTGCGCGGCTACGCCGTGACACGGCGTGGCCGCGACCGGTGGCCACCCCTCCGAGCGGTGCTGGAGCGACTGGCGCACGGCTAACCCGATGCTCACTGACGTGGGCGTTACCAGATATCGAAATTTCGGCGTACGTTGGCTGCAGAGCCCACGCGAGACGACTGCGCCGATCGGCGCAGCGACTCAAGCCCAGGACCCGGTGTGGGAATGGGACGGCCCACTCCCTGGGCCGGGAAGGCTCGACATGACGCTCGATCGTGGCGGTGCGCATGCCCGCAGCAAGTCCGCTCCTCAGGCCCCTCGATCTGACGGGCGCAAGCGCGCCGTTGGCGAGGGTGGTCTTCGTCGCACGCTGATGTCGACCGCGGTCGTCCTGCTGGTCACTGGCCTCATCGTCCTCGCCGTCACGGTGGGACGCTCACCAGCAGCCCACGCCGCGCAACCCCCGGTGGGTCTGGGCACTGCGACCTCGTTCGCCGTACTCGCGGGGACCACCGTCACCAACACCGGCCCCTCGAGAGTCTCCGGCGACCTTGGAGTCAGCCCCGGCACGGCCGTCACCGGCTTCCCACCCGGCCAGGTTGAGAACGGGGTGATCCACGCCGCGGACGCGGTCGCCCTCCAGGCGCAGAACGACCTCACCACGGCCTACAACGACGCGGCAGGAAGGTCACCGGTCGTCGACAAGACCGGTGACGATCTCGGCGGGGAGACTCTGGTGCCGGGCGTCTACGGCGCCAACACGACCATGGCACTCACCGGCACTGTCACCCTCGACGCACAGGGCGACTCCTCGGCAATCTTCATCTTTCAGGCGGGCTCCTCGCTGCTCACGGCGAGCGGGAGCAGGGTGGCACTCGAAGGCGGCGCCCAGGCGTGCAACGTCTTCTGGCAGGTGGGGAGCTCGGCGACCATCGGAACCTCCACGAGGTTCGTCGGCACGGTGATGGCATTGGTCAGCATCACGGTCCAGACCCAGGCCACGATCCGGGGCCGCGTCCTGGCGCGGAACGGTCAGGTCAGCTTGGACACCAACACGATCACCAGGCCCACGTGCGCCACGCCTCCCACAAGCACACCCCCCACCACGGCGACCACCACGGGTACGACCACGGCGCCGACCTCGGCCACCACGGCCACCACGGCTACCTCGGCGACCACCGCGACCACGGGCACGACAGCGCCCACCACGACCAGCAGCCCCACCACGACCGGCCCCACCACGACCGGCAGCCCCACCACGACCGGGCCCACCACGCCAACCGGCACCGGAGGCGGGCCAGGGAACCCGGGCGGACCAGGAAACCCGGGCGGACCAGGAAACCCGGGCGGACCAGGCAATCCTGACCAGCCTCCGGGGTCCTCCTACCCGCCGTGGGTTCCCCACGGGCACCCGCCGACCGGTCAGGCGCCGGCGGTCCCCGAAACCTCGGACGGCGGCCTTTGGGTCGGGGGAGGCATGTGCATCCTCGGCGTCGCGTTCGGTGCCGCAGCTGCCTGGCGTCCCCGATCGATCCGCCTCACGTGACGGGGAGCAGAGCCCTTCCCTACTCCTGGCGAATGCTGCTTGTCGTCGCGATCTGCACGACGCTGGGCGGGGTCCTCCTCGCCGTCGGGCTCTCGCGCCCGGTCGATCATCCGGCAGGCGAAGGGGCTAGGTCCGCAGCCAGCCCCAGCCCTGAGACGCCCGCCCCGGCGACGTTGGGGCGCGACGTGGCCGTCAGACCGCGGAACGGCCTCCTCCCGGCACGCCTGGAGATCCCGGCCATCGACGTGACGACACCCCTCGTCCGACTCGGGCTGATGCCCGACCGAACCGTCGAGGTGCCCGGCAACGCCGACCGGGCCGGCTGGTTCCACCCCGGACCCGTGCCAGGACGACGAGGGTCCGCGGTGATCCTCGGACACGTCGACTCCCTGCAAGGTCCCGGCGTGTTCGCACGCCTGCAGGAGCTCAAGCCCGGCGACGCGGTCACGATCGAGCGTGCCAACGGCTCGACCGCCCGGTTCGTGGTGAGCCAGACCATGCTCTACGCGAACGCCGACTTCCCCGCCGATCGCGTTTACGCCGCCCAGGACGGCCGCCGCCTCAACCTTGTCACCTGCGGCGGGGCCTACGACTCCACCCGCGGCGGCTATCAATCGAACCTCGTCGTCTACACCCGCTTCGTTCCCGCACGCGTCGGCTGAGCCATACGCCCGCCGGAGCAGTCGCGCACGTGCGAGGCGGCCAATAGCGGTCAATCCGCGAGGGCTTTACGCAGGATGAGCTCTGTCGGCTCCTCAGGAAGGAACAGCGCCCCGCTGTCGACGTAGCCGAGCCGCCGATAGAAGTGTTGTGCCGTCTCTGCGGAGACCGTCGACGTGAGGACCATGTTGTGGCCAGCGGCGACCTGAGACTTCTCCCACGCCTCGACCAGCGTCGTGCCGACTCCATGCCCGCGATGCTCAGCGACGACCCAGAGGAAGTTCATGAAGGGAACCTCGTCCCAGAACATGCCCCACCGCAGGCACCCGACGGCCGCCCCATCAACCGCTGCCACCATCACCCGTCCCAGGGCAACGAGGTCAGCCAGCATGTGGCGCGAGACGTGGCCATCGACCTCGCTCAGAAATTGCAGGTCCGAGTCGCTTGCGATGCGGGTTGCCACGCTCATGTCGTCACCATTCCACCTCAGGTTGCTGGTGCCCGCACCTCAGCATCATCTCGGCGGATCGGGTGCGTCATCGCGACTCGCGTTCATAGCCGTGATGAGAGGTCCCTTCACATGGACCTTGTTTCAGCCGCTGGCCAGACGCCGGAACTCGAGCGTGGGTGTGGACCGGCACGGCTGCATAGGCTCGGCGATATGGGAGCCGCACGAGTGTCGGATCAGGCCCAGTCCGTCGTTGACGCGATGCGCGCGTCGGTCACGGCGGCTACCGAGTCGGCGTCGGCCCGGTTGAGACGGGTGCGGCGGTGCGACGGCAAGCTCCTGCTCGAGCTGGAGGTCACCCGGGGCCTCGCCGAGGCGCCGCCCGCAACTCCGGTCGCGGCGCTGCGGGCGCTGCGTGCCCTGTCGCTTCGCGGCGTGGTTCGGGCGCTGGAGAGGGCGGCCGACGACGACGAGGTCGCCGGTCTCATCGCGCACACGAGCGGGGAGATCGGGTTCGCGCCTGCGGCGGAGCTGCGGGCCGCGGTGGACAGGTTCCGCGACTCCGGCAAGCGCACCGCGGCTTGGGCCGAGACGTTCGGAGAGATGGGACCGGGCAACTCGGCCTACCACCTCGCCAGCGCGTTCGAGGAGATTTGGCTGCAGCCGACCGGTGACCTCGGCCTGGTCGGCGTGACGGCCAGCGCGGTGTTCGTCCGCGGCACATTCGACAAGCTCGGTGTACAGACCCAGATCGGACAGCGACACGAGTACAAGGCCGCCGCCAACACCTTCCTCGAGACCGACCTGACCGCACCGCACAGGGAGATGCTGGAGGCGCTGGTCGGGTCGATCACCGATGGCATCGTCCGCGACGTCGCCTCCGCACGCGGGATGACCGAGGAGGCCGTCCGGCACGCGGTGGACCGGGCGCCGCTGAGCGCGCAGGAGGCGCTCGAGGGCGGGTTCGTCGACCACCTCGGCTATCGCGACGAGCTTTACCGGACGCTGCGCGAGGAGCTGACCGAGCGCGACGCGGAGCCCCGGCTGCGGTTCGTGGAGCGCTACGAGCAACCGGGCGGTCCGGTGGCCCGGCTGACTGGCGGCGCCCACCTGCCGCAGGCTGTGCGCCGACGGCGGGGTGTGGTCGCGGTCGTCGGCGCCCACGGCCCCATCCACTTGGGGCGCAGCGGCGGCCCCCACTCCGTCCTCGGCCACAGTGCCGGCGCGGACACGGTGACCGCGGCGCTCCGGTCGGCTGGGAGGGACGACCATGTTCGTGCGATCGTGCTGCGGATCGACAGCCCGGGAGGCTCGGCGGTGGCCTCCGACGCGATCCGCCGGGCGGTGCTCGAGGTGCGCGCTGGCGGCACCCCCGTCGTTGCCTCGATGGCTTCGCTCGCGGCCTCGGGCGGGTACTTCATCGCGATGCCGTGCGCCCGGGTGTTCGCCAGTCCGGGCACGCTGACCGGTTCGATCGGTGTTTTGGGCGGCAAGCAGGTCGTCTCGAACACGCTGGAGCGGATCGGGATCACCCGCGGCACCGTGAGTGCCGGCCGTTACGCCGACATGTTCTCCACCGACCGCCCGTTCGACGAGGAGGAGTGGGCCCGCGTCGAGGGCTGGCTGGACCGGATCTATGAGGACTTCACGAGCAAGGCCGCACACGACCGGGACCTGCCCCTCGAGCGGCTGCGCGAGCTCGCCCGCGGGCGGGTGTGGACCGGCGCCCAGGCTGCCGAGCACGGGCTGATCGACAGTCTCGGCGGTCTCAGCGCCGCGGCCGACGCCGCCTGCGAGCTCGCTGGCACCGACCGCTTCGACGTCGAGGTCCGGCCTTGGCCGCGGCCGAGCCCGCTGGCGATGCTGCACCCGCCGGAGAACAGCGAAGCCCCGGCGGCTGCTGCGGCGACCCCTGGGGTCGAGCTGCTCGGCGAGGGCGTCGGCCCGGTGGACCGGCTGCTGACGCTGATCTCTGCGCGGGCCGGGCTGCCGGTGCACGGCGCGCTCACTGTGCCGTGGCGGATCGTGCTCCGCTGAGGCCGGGCCACGGCCGAACAGTCAGCCGGCCCGAGTCACCCCTGGTGACAGGTCAGCGAACGCGGTGGTAGGAGCGGGTGAGGCTGGAGGTCCACGCGACGCACGCCGCAGCGGGCGCAGCGCACGTAGAGGACTCGGCCCTCCGAAGTCTGATGGCTTGACTCGGTGAGCCAGCCGTGCTCGTGGATGGCGTCCGCGCGCCGAGGCTGCTCAGCTGCGATGTCGGTCATGGTTGCCAGCCTGGTGTAATGGCCTTGTGCATCTCAACCCTTACGGCGAGTACGCCGTGCTCATGGCTGCCTCGCTCGCCGACGACTGGCCCGACGACCGTGCGGGCATCGAAGCCCGGACCCGGAAGTTCGGCATGACGATGGACTTCGCTGAGTCGCCCGATGACCACTGGCGCACGCGCGGGGTGATCGACGAGTGGCTTCGCGTCGTAGACGCGTCGGAGCCGGGGGAACGTGCGCGGTTGCTCAACGACCTGATGGCGCACGCGGCCGCGTATCCGCGGCTGACTGACCACGGGCGGGAAGGGTGGCACCTCCACTACCGCGACGACGCCAACGATTCGCTTCCCGACGTGCTACGAGCGGTGATCAGCGTGGGCACGGCGCTGCACCTGACCACTCGAGGCATCCATCGTCTGAGCAGGTGCGCTGCGGGGAGGATGAAGGGAGACCCGTGCGCTGCGGTGGTCGTGGACGTCACCCGCAACGGACGGCAGCGCTATTGCTCGGTCCGCTGCGCCAACCGCGCTGCGGTCCGACGACACCGCGCCAGACGCTCCATGACCGTCCACTGATCGGTTCGCCGCGCGAACCCCGGAGCACCGCAGCCGACGGCGGAAATCATGTCGACGCCGTCCGGTTTCGTTGTCGCGCCGACGGCGGTGGTGCGACGATGAGTCGTGTTGCCGCAGCCGCCGACGAGCTTCGTCGGCCGGGAGCGTGAACTGGCCGAGGCGCAGAGCCTGCTGGCCGGTTCCCGGCTGCTCACGCTGACTGGCCCTGGCGGGGCAGGCAAGACCCGGCTCGCGATTGAGTTGGCGCGCCGGTCGGCGGCCGATTTCTCGGGCGGTGCAAGGTTCGTGCGGCTCGCTGCCGTCCGAGACCCTGCGCTGGTGCCAGTCGAGGTCGCGGGTGCGCTCGGCCTGCAGGACTCCCGCGGGACGGCGCTGCTGGATCACCTGTCGGCGAACCTGTCCGGGCGCGAGTTGCTGCTCGTCCTCGACAACATGGAGCAGGTCCTCGAAGCAGGCGGCTTCGTGGCCGACCTGCTCGCCGCCACGGACGCGGTACGCATCGTCGTGACGAGCCGCGCACCGCTCCACCTTGCGTGGGAGCAGGAGCTGCCCGTCCCGCCGTTGTCGGAGGCCGTGCAGCTCTTCGCGACGCGGGCGTCTGCCTCGGTTCCCGGGTTCTCCCTCACCGCCGGGCACGCGGCCACGGTCGGGAAGATCGCCGAGCGGGTCGACGGTCTGCCGCTCGCAATCGAGCTTGCAGCCGCGCGCGTCAGGGTGCTGCCTCCTGAGGCGATCCTCGAACGGCTCGATGACTCGCTGGCGTTCTTGGTGAGCGACAGCCGTGACGTCCCCGACCGGCAGCGAACGCTGCGCGCCACCATCGCGTGGAGCCATGAGCTGCTGAGTGAGCCCGCACGGCGGCTGTTCTCGGTCTGTTCGGTTTTTCGGGGCGGCATCGATCTCACCACCCTCGAGGAGGTGTGCTCCGCGACCGGAGCCGCCCACTCGCTCCTCGACCCGGTGACGGAGCTCGTCGACCACAGTCTGCTTCGCCGCGCCGACCGTGGGGAGGCGCCGAGGTTTGCGATGCTTGAGACAGTCCGGGAGTTCGCGGCCGAGATGCTCGCAGACAGTCAAGAGCAACTGGTCACCCGCGGTGCGCACGCCCAGGTGTTCTGGCGGCTTGTCGAGCACCTGCCGCGGCCGCCAGCCGCTCCGAACCGTGCTGGGCTCGACCTGCTCGAGCTCGAGCACGACAACCTCCGGGCGGCCCTCGACCACCTTTCCGCGACGGACCCCGGCACCGCACTGCGGATGGCGAACCGGCTTTCGGGCTTCTGGTCGATCCGGGGCTACTTCTCCGAGGGACGCCGGCGACTGGCTGCACTGCGTGACCTCGTGCCAGACCACGACCGCGAGTGGCTCGACGCGCTCACGTGCGAGGCCTGGCTGGCCACCGACCAGGGTGACAGGACGGCCGCCCTTCCGTTGCTCGAGCACGCCGTCGAGCGCGCCAGAGCGGCCGGCGATCAGGCGCGCGAGGCCGAGGCCCTGCTGTGCCGCGGCCGCGTCCGGGGGATCACCGGCGACCCGACGGGCTTCGGCGATGACATCGAGCAGTCGCTCGCGCTCCGCGAGGCGTCCGGTGACCCCGCAGGCTTGGCCGGCGCGCTCTGGTTGGCCGGGGCCGCTGCGCACTATCAAGGCGACGGGTTGCTGGCCATGCAGCGACTGGAACGCAGCGTGGCTCTGAGCGCAGAGGTCGGCCTGTCGGTGATCCGGGCACGTGCCCTGCAGTTGCTTGGCGTCGTACGCCTCGACAATGACGACACCAGCGGCGCCGAGGTGGCGCTCACGGAGGCCCTCCCCGAGATCCTCGATCTAGGCGATCGCTTCGCCGTGCCGATCGGTCTGAGCGGGCTCGCCGGGCTCGCGGCTCGGCACGGGCGGCCCCGGTCGGCGCTTCGGCTGTCCGGTGCCGCCGCGGCCTACGAGCAGGCGAACCAGACCCACAGACCGCAGTTCATGCGGTCCGTGTTGGACCGTTGGCTCGCCCCCGTCGTCGCCCAGATCGGCCCAGCGGCGGAGCGGCTGCAGGACGAGGGACGCGGCATGCCGCTCGACGAGGCCATCGCAGCCGGCCTCGATCCGCGGCCCGAGGACCCGTGGCATGTGGGCACGTCACCGGCACTGACGGTTCGCGAGCGGGAGATAGCCGCGCTGGTGGCCCTGGGCCTTTCGAACGGTGAGATCGCCGCAAAGCTGGTCTTGTCGGTCCGCACCGTGGAAACACACGTCAGCCGCGTGCTCGCCAAGCTCGGCCTCAGAACCAGGGGCCAGCTCACCGCCTGGGCCCACCAGGAAGGGCTGATGGCCGACGTACGTGGCGACGTTACGTAGTTCCGCTGACGCCAGGGACGTCGCGCCCGCCGCATCCTGGGCGCATGAGCACCACAGACTGCGACGTACTGGTCGTCGGCGCCGGGCCGACCGGCCTCACCCTCGCCATCCAGCTCCTCTCACGCGGTGTGCGCACACGCCTCATCGATCAGGACCCCGGGCTGCCGAAGCTCAGCCGGGCGATCGGCATCCAGCCGCGCACCATGGAGACGCTCGACATGATGGGCGTGGCCGACCGACTGCTGGAGATCGGGCATCGCGGCCTGCGGACGAGCGTGTACGTGGGCGGCCGGCGGCAGGCCGGCATCGACATGACCTGTGCCGACTCCGAGTACGCGTTCATCCTGCACCTCCCCCAGCACCGGACCGAGGAGGTGCTGCGGTCGCGGCTCGCCGAGCTTGGTGGGAAGGTCGAGTCGGGCATCGAGCTCCTCGGCTTCATCCAGGACGCGGACGCGGTCACCGCATCGCTGAGTGATGCAGAGGGTCGCGAGGTGCAGGTCACCGCATCGTTCCTCGTCGGCTGCGACGGATCACACAGCAAGGTGCGTCGGGTGCTGGACGTGCCTTTCGAGGGACAGCCCTATCCCTTCGACTGGCTGCTCGCAGACACCGAGCTCGACGGCGGCGGGAGAAACGACGAAGTGCAGGTCCACTGCGGTCCGGGTGGGCAGCCGCTCGCGCTGATTCCGATCGACGGTCGCCTCTGGCGAGTGTCAGCCCCGATGCCGGCCGACCGCGGCGGTGCAGCGCCCACGCTGGAAGAGATCCAAGGACTGGTTGACGCGCGCGGGCCGGGCGGGATCGTCGTCCATGACCCCGAGACGCTCACCTGCTTCCGCTGCCAGATCCGGTCCACCGACACGTACCGACGCGACCGGGTCTTCCTGGCCGGGGACGCCGTCCACATCCACGCCCCCACTGGCGCGCAGGGCATGAACCTCGGGATCAACGACGCCGTCAACTTGGGCTGGAAGCTGGCGTACGTGGTCGCCGGCCGGGCGCCGGACACGCTCCTCGACACCTACGCCGCCGAGCGCCGACCGGCGGCACAGCAAATGATGGCCTTCACCGACAGCATGGTGCGCTTCGTCATCGAGACCTCTCCTCTCAAGCGGACCCTGAGGAGGGCGATGATGCCCTTGCTGCGGACGCCGCGAATGAGGCGGCGCCTCGCGAACCGCATGGCGCAACTTGCGATCGCCTACCCGGACAGCCCGATCTCGCAGCCCGGGCGGGTGCGCGGCCTGCCGACGCCGGGCGCGAGGATGCCCAACATCCGCCTGCACGACGGCCGCACCATGAACGAGGCGCTCCGGGACGGCGAGCACGTGCTCGCTGGCCCGGACGACGGCCTGCCAGGTCGGGTGTTGGTCCGACCTGACGGCTATGTCGCGGCCATCGGGCGCGACGGCCACAGCTCGGCGATCGACGACTACCTGCAGAGTGTGCGGACCCCCGCGCACAGCGGCAGATAGCGGCCACCATTTCCACAGGAATCGTCTCGGCTGCCTGTGAGCCGTTTCGACGTGCGCCTACACCCAGCCGTCGGCCGGCAGGGTCTGCAGCATCCGGCCGAGGATGCCGTCGGTGGCCGGCCGGACCGTCTCGGTCGGCACGGTCGGCCCCGCCAGCCGCTGGGTGATGTACGCCGCCGCGCGCAGCAGGAGCGGGCCGAGCGGCTCCAGCTTGTCCAGCGGCAGCATGCCGCCGATCGAGATCGCCCCGAAGAGGCCGTCGCCGTCGTGGACGGCCGCGCCGAGGGACGACGCCCCCAGCACGAACTCGTCCTTCTCGAAGGCGAGGCCGCGGCGGGCGCGGACCCGGCCCAGCTCCTGGTGGAGGGTGGGCAGGTCGGCGATCGTCCGCGGGGTGCGCTTGCTGATGCCCGTGCTGTAGAGCGCGTCGACCTCCTCGGCCTGCATCTGCGCGAGCATCGCCTTGCCCAGCGCGGTGGCGTGCGCGGGCGCCCGGCCACCGACGCGGGTGGGCAGGCCGGTGGGCGAGCGGCCGGCGATGCGGTCGAGGACCAGTACGTCGGCGCCGACGAGCACGCCGAGGTGGACGATCAGCCCGGTGTCCAGGTGCAGCCGGTTGAGGACCGGGGCGGCGACAGAGCGCAGCTCCGGGTGCTCCGCGAGCGAGTGCCGCGCCGCCGAGGCCCCCGCGGAGAGTGCGTAGCCGTCCGGTCGCCGCTGGATCCATCCCGTGACCAGCAGCTGGTCGAGGATCCGGTGCACGGTCGAGCGGGGCAGGCCGGTGCGGACGGCGACCTCGTCGAGCCGGAACCGTGCGCCCGGCTCGTCGAAGACGCGCATGATCAGCGCGATCCGCGCGACCATCGACACCGGCGGCTCCGTCGCGTCGGTGGTCGGCGCCTGCTCCTTGCTCTGCGTTGCCACGTCGCCGGGTCCTCCGCTTCTCCGTGCGCGCCCACCTCGGTGGGTGACCTCGATCATAGGACCGTTCTCAGCCCCACCGGTCGCCGAAACCCCAGCCGTACGCCGTCGCCGGCTGCGGATGGTCGAGACCGAACCGGCCGCGGTGGAAGATGAGCGGCCGGCCGTCCGGCCGTAGGTCCAGGCCGAGCACCCGACCGACCGCGACGTCGTGGTCGCCACCGTGGTGGACGTCCTCGAGCGAGCAGTGCACGCGGAGCAGCGCCCCCGGCAGCGCCGGCGCTCCCCACGCTGAGCGCTCCCAGTCGAGGCCGGCGAACCGCTGCCCGTCCGTGCTGCCGAACCGGCCGCACAGGTCGACCTGGTCCTCGCCGAGGACGTTCACGCAGAACCGGCCGGCCGCACGAACCCGCGCCCACGACCGTCCTTGCCGGCCGGCGCAGAAGAGCACCAACGGCGGGTCGAGTGAGAGCGAGGCGAAGGACTGGCAGGCGAATCCGACGGGGTCGCCGCCATCGATCGCGGTCACGACCGTGACGCCGCTGGCGAACCCGCCCATCCCTCTCCGCATCGCGGCCGGGGTCGGCTGGAGCAGCTCCATGACCGGTACGGGATCGGCCGTGCTCTCGATCGCTCTCAGGCTCATGCACGGACGGTAGGCGCGGCGCTCGGGACCGCTTCCGACGTGTCCCGTTGGCCGGGATCATCCGCTCGCGACGCGCTGGGCGGGACCTACGTTCGCCGACGACACCGCCCCCGTCCGGAAAGGAAGATCTCGTGCTCGACCAGGAGATCTCGGCGACGCTCGAGCTGCTGAACGGTGGCTTCCCGGCGGTGCACACGATGACCGGCCCGGAGGCCCGAGCCGCGGTCGCGGCGCGCCGCCCGCCGGTCACCAACCTGGACGACGTGGGCGCCACCGAGGACGTCACTGTCGACGTCACCGATGGCACGGTCGGCGCCCGCGTCTACCACCCGCACGGTCCGGCCGGCGTACGACGTCCGGTCGTCGTGTTCCTCCACGGCGGCGGGTTCGTGTTCTGCGACATCGAGAGCCACGACGGCTTCTGCCGCGCGATGTCCCGCGCGCTCGGCGCCGTCGTCGTGTCGGTCGACTATCGCCGCGCGCCGGAGCACCCGGCGCCGACGGCCGCCGAGGACGGGTACGCCGTCCTCTGCTGGGCCGTCGCGGAGCAGGACCGCCTCGGCATCGACGCGAACCGGGTGCTCGTCGCCGGGGACAGTGCCGGCGGCAACCTCGCCGCGGTGACCTGCCTGCTCGCGCGGGACCGCGGCGGACCAGCGCTGGCGGGCCAGGTGCTGCTCTACCCGGTCCTCGACCCGGGCTGCGACACCCCCAGCTACACGGAGTACGCCACCGGCTACTTCAACACCCGCGAGGCGATGGAGTGGTACTGGCGCCAGTACCTCGGCGACAGCGGGTCCCCCGAACCGGTCCACCTCGTCGCTCCGGGTCGGGCAGTGAGCCTGGCCGGGCTGCCGCCGGCCGTTGTGGTCGTCGCCGGCGCCGACCCGCTCCGCTCCGAGGGCGAGGAGTACGGCGACCGCCTGGCCGCTGCCGGGGTGCCGACCGTGGTGCGGGTGCACGCCGGCCTGTTCCACGGCTTCGCGACCATCCTGACCCTCCGCGCAGGCGAGTCGGCGCGGCAGCTGCTGTGGTCCGACGTCACCGCCCTGCTCCAGGCGAGGAGTCCCGCATGAGCACCCGGGACCGGCTGGACGACCGGGTCGCCCTGGTGACGGGCGCGGCGCGCGGGCTCGGCGCCGCCGTGGCTGCCGAGCTGGCCGCCCGCGGCGCACGCGTGGTCGTCGCCGACAGCGACACCGACGCCGCGGCCGAGACCGCTGCGACGCTCGGCGGCGCTGCGACGTACCGCTGCCTCGACGTCCGGGACTCCGGCCGGTGGCGCGCGGTCGTCGACGAGATCGTCGCCGACGAGGGACGGTTCGACGTCCTGGTCAACAACGCCGGCGTCTACCGCAAGGGTCCGATCGACGAGTGGTCGGACGAGGACGTCGCGCTGGTCCTCGACGTCAACCTGCTCGGCACCATCCTCGGCGTCCGCGAGGCCGCCCGCGCGATGGGTGACGGCGGTTCCGTCGTCAACATCTCCTCGACCGCCGGGCTCGCCGGGCACCGGGACGCCCTGCCGTACTCGGCGACGAAGTTCGGTGTCCGAGGCGTGACCCGTTCGGCCGCCCTCGAGCTCGCCGGTCGAGGGATCCGGGTCAACTGCGTGTGCCCCGGCCCGATCGACACCCCCATGATCGACGCCGACCGGCTCGACTGGTCGCACCTGCCTCTCAACCGGGCAGCCGACCCCGCCGAGGTCGCTGCCCTGGTCGCGTTCCTTGCCAGCGACGCCGCCGGCTACTGCACCGGTGGCGACTACGCCGTCGACGGCGGCCTCAGTGCCTGACCCGCTCACCCCAGAGGAGTTCACCATGACCACCACCCGGGACGTCATCGTCGTCGGTGCCGGCATCGCCGGGATCTACGCGATGTACCGCGCGCTCGAGGCGGGCCTCGACGTGGTCGGCATCGAGGCCGGCGAGAGCGTGGGCGGCACCTGGTTCTGGAACCGGTACCCGGGCGCCCGCTGTGACGTCGAGAGCGTCGACTACTCCTACTCCTTCGACCGGCAGCTCGAGATGGACTGGACCTGGAGCGAGCGGTTCGCGACCCAGCCCGAGATCCGCGCGTACCTCGACCACGTCGCAGACCGCTACGACCTGCGCCGCCACTTCGTCTTCAGCCGCCGCGTCACCACGGCCCGGTTCGACGAGCAGGCGTCGACCTGGACGCTCACGACCGACGACGGCGTCCAGCACCACAGCCGCTTCTTGATCATGGCGACCGGCTGCCTCTCGGCACCGATCCGACCCGACCTGCCGGGCATCGACGACTACGCCGGCACGATGCTCTTCACAGCGCAGTGGCCCGACCAGCCGGTGGACCTCAGCGGCAAGCGCGTCGGCCTGATCGGCACCGGCTCCTCGGGCATCCAGGTCGCCCCGATCATCGCGGAGCAGGCCGAGTCGCTGACCGTCTTCCAGCGCAGCCCCAACTACACGGTGCCCGCCAGGAACCGGCTGCTCACCGCGGAGGAGCTGCGGGAGGTCCAGGAGACCTACCCCCAGCGCCGGGAGGCCTCCCGCTACGCGCCGGCCGGCTCGCTGAGCGCCACCCACCCGAAGAAGGCGACCGAGGTGAGTGCCGAGGAGCGGCAGGCGGCGTTCGAGGCGCGCTGGCAGGAGGGCGGCGTCCTCTTCGCCAAGACCTTCCCCGACCAGAGCACCGACATCGTGGCCAACGACTACGCCCGGGAGTTCGCCGAGGCGAAGATCCGCTCGATCGTCGAGGACCCGGAGGTCGCCGACGACCTGATCCCCAAGGACCACCCGATCGGCACCAAGCGGATCGTCACCGACTCCGGCTACTACGCGATGTACAACCGGGCCAACGTCGAGCTCGTCAACCTGCGCAAGCACGCGATCGAGCAGGTCACGACCTGGGGCATCAAGACCGACGACGCGTCGTACGAGCTGGACGTGATCGTCTTCGCCACCGGTTTCGACGCGCTCACCGGTGCGCTCACCTCGATCGACCTGCGCGGCGCCCGCGGCGCGGTGCTCGCCGACGAGTGGGCGGACGGCCCCACGACGTACCTCGGTCTGGGCATCGCCGGCTTCCCCAACCTGATCACCGTCAACGGTCCCGGCAGCCCGTCGGTGCTCGCCAACATGGCCACGCACACCGAGCAGCAGGTCGACTGGGCGATCGACCTGATCCAGCACTGTCGTGAGCACGGCATCGACCAGGCCGAGCCGCGCGCCGACGCCGCGGAGAAGTGGACCGAGCACCTCGGTGAGGTCGCCGCGGGCACGCTCTTCACCCGGGCACCGTCCTGGTACATGGGCGCCAACATCGAGGGCAAGACGCGGACCTTCATGCCCTACATCGGCGGCTTCGGCAACTACCGCCGGATCTGCGACGAGGTGCGCGA
This sequence comes from Nocardioides immobilis, assembly GCF_003515065.1. Classification (GTDB taxonomy): domain Bacteria; phylum Actinomycetota; class Actinomycetes; order Propionibacteriales; family Nocardioidaceae; genus Nocardioides; species Nocardioides immobilis. Next base: position 31,601 of record NZ_QXGH01000046.1, on the reverse strand, counting down.
CACCGGGTACGAGGGGTTCGTCCTGAGCCGGGTGAGCCGATGACCAGCGCAGTGCTCAGCCCGGGGGACACCCTCCGCGAGCTGCCGACGGAACGGGGGATGCTCCGCTACCACGAGTACGGCGACGGGCCGCCGCTCCTCCTGCTGCACGGGTCCGGGCCGGGCGTCACCGGGTGGCGCAACTTCCACCAGAACCTGCCGGCGCTGGGCCGCAGCTTCCGCTGCCTGGTGCTGGAGCTCCCCGGCTTCGGCGTCAGCCACGACACCGACGAGTCGCCCTTCGTCGCCGGCCCCGCTGCCGTCGTCGCCCTCCTCGAGGGTCTCGGCCTGCGCGGCGTGCCGGTGGTCGGCAACTCGATGGGGGGCGTGATCGCCTGCCAGCTCGCGATCGAGGACCCCGGTCTGTTCTCCTGCCTGGTCACGGTCGGCGGTGTCGGGAAGAACGTCTTCAGTCCCTCGCCCGGCGAGGGTCTGGTGCGGCTCACCGACTTCGTCGAGAAGCCCACCCGCGAGGCCCTGGTCCAGTGGCTGCAGTCGATGGTCTTCGACCCCGCGATCGTGACCGACGAGCTCGTCGAGGAGCGCTGGGCGCAGGCGACCGAGCCGGCCACGCTGGACGCCTCCCGCCGGATGTACGGCGCCGCCGCGACCGCGGCGCGGAACCGCCATGCCGCGGCGTCCGACCGGGCGCCGTACTGGGCGATGCTGCACAAGATCACGGCGCCGACCCTGCTGACCTGGGGCCGGGACGACCGGGTCAGCCCGGTCGACATGGCGCTCCTGCCGATGCGCACCATCCCGCGCGCCGAGCTGCACGTCCTGCCGCAGTGCGGGCACTGGGCGATGCTCGAGCAGCGCCAGGCCTGGGAGGCGGCCGTCGTCGCCTTCCTCACGCGAGAGGACGTCCGTTCATGACCCGGACGCTGATGGTGGGCTACGCCGGGGTCTACTCCAGCTTCCTCAAGCACGCCGGCAACGCCGCCGAGCGCTACGGCGTCTCCGGCGCCCAGATCCTCCTCGAGGCCGGCCACCGCAACCTCATCGGCGGCCAGGGGGACCAGCTCATCGACATCGCCCTCAAGCTGCGCGAGAACGCCCAGACAGGAGTACCGGCATGACCACGACCGACACCACCGAGCAGGTCCGCGCCCGGATCGAGGAGCACGCCGACGAGCTCGCCGCGCTCGGTCCGGCCAACGAGTCCCTCGGCCGCCTCGACGACCAGGCCGCCAAGGTGCTGCGCGACTCCGGCGTGATGCGGCTGCTCCAGCCGAAGGAGCACGGCGGGCTCGAGGCCCACCCCCGTGACTTCGCCGAGACCGTCCTGCGGCTCGCCGCCCTCGACGGCTCGACCGGCTGGGTGGCCGGCATCGTCGGCGTCCACCCGTGGGAGCTGGCCATGGCCGATCCCCGGGTCCAGGAGGAGGTCTGGGGGGAGGACCAGGACACCTGGGTCGCGTCGCCGTACGCGCCGATGGGCGTGCTCACCCCCACGGACGACGGCTGGACCCTGCGCGGCCGCTGGCAGTTCTCGTCGGGCACCGACCACTGCGACTGGATCTTCCTCGGCGCCATGCTCGGCGACGCGAACGGGCAGGTGGCGCAGCCGCCGACGATGATGCACGTCATCCTCCCGCGCGCGGACTACACGATCATCCCCGACAGCTGGGACGTCGTCGGCCTGCGCGGCACCGGCTCGAAGGACATCGTGGTCGACGGCGCGTTCATCCCCTCCTACCGCGCCCTGGAGTACACCAAGGTCGCCGAGGGCATCGCCGCCGACGAGGCAGGGCTCACCGAGACCGGCTACCACGTGCCGTTCTCCTGCGTGTTCCCGCTCGGCATCACCTCGGCCGTGATCGGCATCTGCGAGGGCGCCCTGGCCCACCACGCCCAGTGGCAGGCTTCCCGTACGACGGTCTCCGGCGCCGCGAGCAAGGACGACCCCTACGCGCTCTTCGCCCTGAGCGAGGCCGCCGCCGACATCGCGGCGTCGCGGGCGGCCTTGCTCGACAACGTCACCCGGATGTACGACGCCGTCGCGGCCGGTCACCGGCCGACGTTCGCCGAGCGCGCGGCCGGCCGCCGTACCCAGGTCCAGGCGGCGTGGCGCGCGGTGCGCGCGCTCGACGAGGTGGTCGCGCGCTCCGGTGGCAACGCGATGCGGATGGACAACCCGATCCAGCGCTTCTGGCGGGACGCGCACACCGGCCTCGCCCATGCCATCCACGTGCCGGGCCCGACGTTCCACGCGGCAGGCCTCACCGACCTCGGCCTGGAGCCGCCCGTGGGTCCGCTCCGCTCGATGATCTGACCGACCCCGACCACGGAGGACCCCCATGACCCACCTGCGCAGCCTCGGCTACCTGCGTGTCCAGAGCACCGACCTCGATCGCTGGCGCGAGCTGACGATCGACTCCCTCGGGTTCGCCGAGGGCACCGGCCCCGACCCGGACGGCCTCTACCTGCGGATGGACGAGCGCACCCAGCGCCTGGCCGTCCTGCCCGGCGACTCCGACCGCGTGCTCGCCGTCGGGTGGGAGGTGCGCGACCAGTTCGCGCTGTCCGCTGTCGCCCGCGACGTGGAGGCGTCGGGGCGGGGGGTGAAGTGGCTGACACCGGGGGAGTGCGCGGACCTGGGCGTCGAGGAGGCGATCGCGTTCGACGACCCGGCCGGCACGCGGGTCGAGGTGTTCTTCGGGCCGGTGCTCGACCACGACCCCGTGCGCACCCGGTGGGCACAGACCTTCCGCACCGGCGCAGAGGGGCTGGGGCACGTCGTACTGCCGACGACCGCACAGGACGAGACCGTCGCGTTCTACACCGACGTCCTCGGGTTCCTGCCGCGCGGCGCGATGCGGCTGCAGCGGCCCGGCAGCACGAAGCGGATCCGCTTCTTCGGGATCAACCGCCGGCACCACAGCCTCGCGATCTGTCCTGCGCCGCACGACGAGCCGCCCGGCCTGGTGCACCTGATGGTCGAGGTCGACGAGCTGGACGCCGTCGGGCGCGCCCTCGACGAGGTGCGCCGCCGCGGGTTCTCGCTGTCGTCGACCTTGGGCCGGCACACCAACGACAAGATGCTGTCGTTCTACGTCCGCGCGCCCGGCGGCTGGGACATCGAGTACGGCTGCGACGGGCTGCTCGTCGACGAGGAGTCCTACACCGCCGAGGAGATCACCGCCGACAGCTACTGGGGCCACGACTGGTCGGGCGCGGAGCCGCTGGCGGCGTTCACGCCCCAGCCGTGAGCCGGGGGCCGCTCCCGCTCGGCGACGCACCACGCGCCACCGCCGAGGTCGACGTGGTCGTCGTCGGGATGGGCTGCGCCGGCGCCGCCGCGGCGTACGAGGCAGCCCGCTCGGGTGCCAGCGTCGCGGTCCTCGACGGCGCGGGCGGCCCGGGAGGCGCCTCTGCGGTGTCGGGCGGTGAGCTCTACCTCGGCGGCGGGACGGAGGTGCAGCGCGCGTGCGGGTACGACGACGACCCGGACGCGATGTTCGCCTACCTGTCCGCCGCCCTCGGGCCGCACCCCGACGAGGCCAAGCTGCGGCTCTACTGCGACGAGAGCGTCGAGCACTTCCGCTGGTTTCAGGCCCTCGGCGTCGACTTCAAGCCGTCGTTGTACGACGGGGTGTCGTGGCTGCCTCCCACCGACGACGGTCTGATGTGGCTGGGCGAGAACGCGTGGCCCTTCACCGAGATCGCGAAGCCGGCCCCGCGGGGCCACCGCCCGGCCACCGCCGGTCACGGCGGCTGGCTGATGATGGAGCGGCTGACCGCTGCCGTGGAGGGCAGCGGCGCCACGGTGTCGGCCAACACCCGCGCCGACGCGCTGCTCGTCGACGGCGACGGGCGGGTCGCGGGCGTGGTCGCGCGCCGGTTCGGCGAGGACGTCGGGTTCCGCGCCCGCCGCGGCGTGGTGCTGGCGACGGGTGGTTTCGCCGACGACGCCGCGATGGTCGCCGACCACGTGCCGGCACTCGTGGGCCACCGCGCGGTCAGCGCCGGTCGCGACGACGGGACCGGCATCCGGCTCGGCCTGTCCGCCGGCGGTACGACGCGCCGGCTCGGGTCGGCGCAGGTCGCGCTGTCCGTCGTACCCGCGCTCGCGTGCCGCGGAATGCTCGTCGACGGCCTCGGCCAACGGTTCGTCAACGAGGACGTCTACCCGGGCAGGTTCAGCCAGGCGGCGGTGCTGCACCGCCCCGGCCCGTGGTTCACGCTCGTCGACGAGCGCGGCTGGGAGGAGGTGCCCCCGGCCGAGCGGTGGGGTGTGCAGCCGCGGGCGGTCGCCGCCACCCTCGCCGAGCTCGAGGCCGCGCTCGGGCTGCCCGCCGGCGCCCTGGAGGACACGGTCGCCCGCTACAACCGCGACGCCGCCCGCGGCGTGGACCTGCTCCACCACAAGGATCCGCGCTGGCTGCGCCCGCTCGAGCCGCCGTACGCGGTCATCGACGCGACCGCGGGGTTCGACCCGGACGGCAGGAAGGCCGACGGGACCGGGGTCTCCGGGTTCACCCTGGGTGGGCTGCGGACCGGGGTCGACGGCGAGGTGATCGATGCCGACGGCTGCCCGGTGCCCGGGCTCTACGCCGCCGGCCGGGCCACGAGCGGGATCCACGGCGAGGGCTACGTCAGCGGGACCTCGCTCGGCGACGGCACCTTCATCGGGCGGCGCGCGGGGCTCGCGGTCGCGCGCGGGTGAAGGCGCCGGTGTCGGAAGGTCCCACTGCCCGGGATCGGGCGCCCCGGGAACCCCGGTCGCGGGCAGCATCGCCGGTGTGAACACCGATGTCCTCGACGCGGTCCGGCCGCTGCTGTCGACGATCGCCGCCCGCTCGGGCGTGGCCGACGAGAACCGGATGCTGCCTGCCGAGACGATCGAGGAGCTGGTCGGCGCCGGTGTCCTCGGGATGCTGCGTCCGAAGCGGTACGGCGGCGGCGAGGCCCATCCTCGCGAGTTCTTCGACGTCGTCCGCGCCCTCGCCGGTGTGTGCGGGTCGACCGGGTGGGTCGCCTCGGTGCTCGGGGTGCATCCGTGGCACGTGGCGCTGTTCCCGGAGCTCGCGCAGGACGACGTGTTCGGGTCCGACCTGGACACGGTGATCTGCTCGGCGTACGCCCCCGTCGGCCGGCTGGAAGCGGTCGACGGCGGCTACCGGCTGTCCGGGCACTGGAGCTTCTCGTCCGGTGCGGACCATGCCGCGTGGGCACTTCTGGGCGGCGTGCTGCCCGGGACCGACGGCACGCCCCGGCACGTGACCGCGCTGGTGCCGCGCGCGGACTTCCGGGTCCGCGACGTCTGGGACGTCGTCGGGCTCCGTGGCACCGGCAGCAACGACGTGCACGTGGACGACGCGCACGTGCCGGCCCACCGGGTCCTCGCCCACGAGGAGCAACGGGCCCTCCGGGGGCCCGGCCAGGCGGTCAACCCCGGTCCGCTCTACCGGCTGCCGTTCGCCTCCGTCTTCACCTCGGCCGTGACCGCGCCCGTGCTGGGTGCCGTGTCGGGCTGCCTCGACTCGTGGCTCGCGCACATGCGGGAGCGGGTGCGGGTCAGCCCGAGCGGCCGGTTCGCGGACGACCCGTTCGCCCAGGTCGCGGTTGCGCGGGCGGCCTCCGAGGTCGATGCCGCCTGCCTCCAGATGGACCGCAACCTCGACGAGCTCCACCGCTGTGCGGTGGCGCAGGAGGAGATCCCGCTCGAGCTCCGCGTGCGGACCCGCCGCGACCAGGTGCTCGGCACCGAGCGCGCCCTCCGTGCGGTCGACCTGCTCTTCAAGACCGCCGGAGGGAACTCCCTGCACCGCGGCAACCCGATCGAGCGGGCCTGGCGCGACGCCCATGCCGGCAGCGTGCACGTCGCGAACGACGTCGACCGCGCCCTGGCCGGCTACGGACGGCTCGCGTTCGGCCTCCCGGTCGAGGACGCGCTCATCTGAGCCAGGAGCACGGGACCCGCGGCCGCGCGGTAGAGGTGCGCGATCGCCGGCTCGACGATGTGCCGGGGCGACTCGGGGTCGAACCAGTTGTCGACGTAGGTCCAGTGGTAGGGGTGCAGCAGGTACTCACCGTTGAGGCCGTCGGCGTCGACGAACTCCTGCTCCCAGACATGGGTCCTCCGCGTCGACGCGTCGGCGAGCGAGGTGTCCACGCGACTCAGCGCCCACGAGCGGATCGTGGAGATGTGGTCCGGCATCGCGATCGTGTCCTGCTCGAAGCGTCGGACGACCTCGTCGGGGGTGCCGTCGGCCACCGTCAGCAGCAGCGTCCGCTTGATCCGCGGACCGTCGAACGGCACGTCCTGCTGGGCGATCGTCACCAGTGGCACCGCCTCCGCGTCGGCCGGCACACCGGGCAGCGACCTCGGATCGGCGTCCGTCACCAGGTCCCAGACCGCACCCCGTCCGCCGACGCTGCCCGGCAGGTCGGCGCCCGCGCTGGAGTGGCCGACCTCGGGATGAGCCGCGAGCGCAGCCACCTGCTCCTGGTCGACGGTCGCGGTCAGCAGCACCCACCTGGTCATGCGTCGTCCTCCTTCGCGGCGGACACCGACCGGTCGCGGGACGTGGCGAGCGCGTCGGTCTCGGCCCAGAACCGGGTCACCGTCGGGTCAGCGGCAGCCTGGCCGCGCATCCCGTAGAAGGCGTAGGGCCCCGCGACCTCCCAGTCGACGCGGACCTCGACCGACGCCGGTCCGGCGTACCGCTGGGCGATGCCGACGTGCTGCATGCCGCGCACCTGGGCGCCGGGCAGGTACGTCGTCCGCCACCGGTCCAGCCACGGCCCGACCTCGGCGGCCGGCAGCACGACGTGGTCGACGATGTGGACGCGTCGATCGATGTCGGTCGTCACGGTTCCTCTCCTTCTCTCGGATGTGACCACCGTCGTGCCCGGCGGCGGACCGTCGCGAGGGCGTCCCGCTGACCGGGATGTCCACCGGGTCGACCGCCAGGGTCGCTCGTAGCGTCCGCACCTCCAGCCCCACACCCAGGGAGAGATCACCATGCGCGCACTCGTCATCGACGGATTCGGCGGTCCGGAACAGCTGCGGGTGGCTGAGGTGCCGACGCCGACCCCCGGTGAGGGCGAGGTGCTGGTCGAGGTCGCGTACGCCGGCATGAACCCCGCCGACTGGAAGTGCCGCGAGGGCTGGCTCGCCCCGTTCTTCGACTACCGGTTCCCGTTCGTCCTCGGCTTCGACCTGGCCGGCACGGTCGCCGAGGTCGGGCCGGGCGTGACCGAGGTCGCCGTCGGTGACCGGGTCGCCGGCTACACCAAGCAGGGGATGGGGGAGTGGGGCTCCTACGCGCAGTACGCCGTCGTCCTCTCCTCCGGGCTCGAGGTGCTGCCCGACCACGTCCCGCTCCACGAGGCCGCTGCCCTCCCGACCGCCGGCATCGCTGCATGGGAGGGCGTGTTCGGCTCCGGCCAGGTCGCCGAGGGCAGCGCCGTCCTCGTCCACGGTGCCTCGGGAGGCGTCGGTGGGTACGCCGTCCAGATCGCGCGCAACGCGGGCGCCCGGGTCGCCGCGACCTGCCGCGCCGACAACGCCGACTACGTTCGTGGCCTGGGCGCGGAGCTGGTCATCGACTACCGCACCGGGTCGGTCGCGGACGCCGTGCGGTCGTGGGCCCCCGAAGGGATCGACCTGGTCGTCGACGCGGTCGGCCAGGGCACGCTGCTGTCGGCGGTCGACATGGTCCGTCCCGGCGGGCGGATCGCGCCGATCGCGACGCTGGTCCCGGACGAGGTGCCGCACGACGCTGCTGCCGCCGAGAGCCGCGGGGTCCGGGTGGTCCCGACGATGACGACCTACGACCGGTCCGGTACCCAGCTGCGCGACCTGGTCGCACTGCTCGCAGACGGCGCGATCACGTCGCCCGAGGTCGAGATCGTGGGCCTGGACGCCGCTGCCGACGCGCACCGCCGGATCGCCGACGGCCACGTGCGCGGCAAGGTCGTGCTCGCCCTCGACGCTGTCGGGTGATCGCGATCCGAGAGGGCTCGCGCGGCCGCTCCGAGGGCGACTTCAAAATTTAGGAATCATCTGCTTCCGGGAAGCGCCTGATTCCTGTACGGTGCTGCCATGGCCACCGCAACCACCACGCCCGCCGACGGCGCGTCCGCCCGGTCAGGGCGCCTCTGGCAGGGCCAGACCCCCGATGCCCGCGAGGCGGACCGGCGGGAGCGCCTCGTCGAGGCCGGGCTCGAGCTGGTCGGCACGCAGGGAGTCGCAGCGCTGACCATGCGGGCCGCGTGCCGGGAGGCGTCGGTCGGGCCTCGCTACTTCTACGAGCTGTTCGCCACCCGTGAGGAGCTGCTCGAGGCCGTCTACGACGAGACCGTCGACCGGATCCGGGAGCCGATCCTGGCCGCTGTCGTGGCGGCCGCCGAGACCGAAGGGGTGGCCGCGGCGATCCTCACGGCGTTCGACACGGCGGTCGCGGTCGTCGAGGACGACCCCCGGATCGGGCGCGTCCTGTTCCGTGAGTCCGCGGCGGACGACACCCTGCGGCCGCGGTCGCAGGCGGCGATGCCCGAGTTCGTGCTCACGGTGATCGCCGAGGTGCTGCCCGAGCGGGCCGCCGAGCTGCGCGCGAGCGCCGGGTGGACGCTGGTGGGTTTCTCGGCAGCGGTCTTCGCGCTCTTCCTCGCCTGGAGCGAGGGCGTGCGCCACACCAGTCGTGAGGAGTTCGTGCAGCACTGCGCGGCGCTCGCCGTCGACAACCTCCGACTCGACATCGATCTTCAGCAGGTGGAGCGAAAGGAAGGCCGGTCATGATCAGCCTGGAACGGCGCGGCAGCGGCGACCCGATCGTCCTGGTGCACGGCATCGGCAGCCGCTGGCAGTGCTTCGAACCGATCCTCGACCGGCTCGCCGCGACCCACGAGGTGATCGCGATCGACCTGCCGGGCTTCGGCGCCTCGCCACTGGTCGACGGCGTCGACCCCGGCCCCCGCGGCTACGCCACCTGGCTCGCCGGCTGGCTCGCCGACAACGACATCCACCGTCCGCACCTGGTCGGCAGCTCGATGGGCGGCGGGGTCGCGCTCGAGCTCGGCCGCCAGGGCGTGGCGTCGTCGGTCACCGCCTTCTCGCCGGTCGGCTTCTGGGCGCGGCCCGGTCTGCGCTGGACCCAGGGCGTGGTCACCGGGCTGCGCGGCGCCGCCCGGGCCGGCGGTCCGGTGCTCGGCCGGCTGGTCGACCACCCGGCGGGCCGGGCGGTGCTGCTCAGCTCGATGTTCGGCCACCCGACCCAGGTGTCGCCCGACGCGGCCCGGGGCGACCTCGCCGGACTGGCCGGGGCGCCGGCGTTCGCCGCGGCGCGCAAGGACTTCGGCAGCTACTTCCTCAGCCCCGACGACGACCCGGGTGCGCTGGTCGACATCGCGGTCACGATCGCGTGGGGCACGCGCGACGTCGTACTCACCCATCGCTCGCAGAGCGCCCGCGCCCGCGAGGTGCTCCAGACCGCCCGCCACGTCGATCTTGCCGGCTGCGGGCACCTGCCGTTCAGCGACAACCCTGCGACCTGCGCCCGCCTCGTCCTCGAGGACGTGGCCGCAGCCAAGGAGAAGAGATGACACCGTCCGTCGCCGTGATCGGCACCGGGTTCGGCGGCCTGGCGGCCGTCATCGAGCTCAAGAAGAGGGGCTTCGACGACATCGTCGTCTTCGAGAAGGCCGACGACATCGGTGGGACCTGGCGCGACAACACCTACCCCGGTGCCGCCTGCGACGTCCCCTCGCCGTTCTACTCCTACTCCTTCGAGCCGTTCCCGGTGTGGCCGCACCGGTTCTCCCGGCAACCGGTGATCCTCGACTACATCCGTCACGTTGCCGACAAGTACGACGTGCTGCGCCACATCCGGTTCAGCACCGAGGTGGTCGGCGCGTCGTACGACGCCGACGCCGGCAAGTGGACGGTCGAGCTCAGCGAGGGTGAGCCCGTCGTCGTCGACGTCCTCGTGTCGGCGGTCGGGCAGCTCTCGCGGCCGTCGTACCCCGACATCGCCGGCGCGGAGACGTTCGCCGGTCCGGCCTTCCACTCCGCGGAGTGGGACCACGACGTCGACCTGGCCGGCAAGCGGGTCGCCGTGATCGGCACCGGCGCGAGCGCGATCCAGTTCGTGCCCGCCATCCAGCCCGAGGTCGGGCACCTGTCCGTCTTCCAGCGGACCCCTCCCTACCTGATCCCCCGGCTCGACCGGGAGTTCTCCCGGATGCACCACACGGTCTTCGAGAAGGTGCCGGCGACCCTGCTCGCCGAGCGGGGCACCTGGTACGGCGTCACCGAGGGACTCAGCGTCGCGTGGGTCTACTCCAAGTCGCTGTCGTCGGGGATCAAGGCGGTCTCCAAGCGGCACATGCGCAAGCAGGCGGCGGCGAAGCCCGGGCTGTTCGAGAAGGTCTGGCCGACCTACCAGCTCGGCTGCAAGAGGATCCTCTTCTCCAGCGACTACATCCCTGCGCTGGCGCAGCCCAACGTCGACCTGGTCACCGAAGGGATCAGCGAGATCACACCGACCGGAGTCGTCACGGCCGACGGGCAGGAGCACGAGGCGGACGTCATCATCTGGGGGACCGGGTTCAAGGCGACGGAGTTCCTCGCGCCGATGTCGATCAAGGGCGACGGCGGCCGCGACCTGCACGACGAGTGGAGCGAGGGCGCGCACGCCTACTACGGCATGACCGTCCCGAGCTTCCCGAACCTGTTCATCATGTACGGGCCCAACACCAACACCGGTGGCGGCTCGATCATCTACTTCCTCGAGGCCCAGGCGAGGTACCTCGGCGACTACGTCGCCCACCTCGCCGGCACGGGCACCCCGCTCGCGCTGAAGCCCGAGGTCGAGCAGGAGTACGACGAACGCATCCAGGCCCAGCTTTCCACCAGCGTGTGGAGCATGTGCTCGTCCTGGTACCGCAACGCCAATGGGCGGATCACGACCAACTGGCCCGCGCTCGGGCGCCAGTACAAGGCGCAGGCGAAGTTCGACCCTGCCGACTACGAGGTGGTTTCCCGATGAGGTACGACTACGACGTCATTGTCGTCGGCTCCGGCTTCGGCGGCAGCGTGACTGCGCTGCGACTGACCGAGAAGGGCTACCGGGTCGGCGTGCTCGAGGCCGGTCGCCGGTGGAACGCGGGTGACTTCCCCAAGACCAACTGGAACGTCCGCAAGTCGATCTGGGCGCCCCGCCTCGGCCTCACCGGGCCGCAGCGGATCAGTGCGCTCGGCAAGTGCCTGGTCTTCAGCGGCGCGGGTGTGGGCGGGGGCTCCCTGATCTACGGCAACACGCTCTACGAGCCGCTCCCCGAGTTCTACCGGGACCGGGCGTGGTCGCACATCACCGACTGGCAGGCCGAGCTCGCGCCCTACTACGACCAGGCCAAGCGGATGCTCGGCGTCGAGGAGAACCCCCGCACCGGCCCGAAGGACGACCTGCTGCTCCAGGTGGCACGGGACCGTGGCGTGGCGGACACGTTCCACAAGACCCAGGTCGGCGTCTTCTTCAACGAGGGCCAGGAGGGCGAGGAGGTCGACGACCCCTACTTCGGCGGCGCCGGACCCCGTCGACGTGGGTGCATCCACTGCTCCGAGTGCTTCACCGGTTGCAAGCACAACGCCAAGAACACCACGACGACCAACTACCTCTACCTCGCCGAGAAGCAGGGCGCGGAGGTGCATCCGCTCACGACCGTCACGTCGGTGAGGAAGGACGGGAAGGGTGGCTACGTCGTCGAGACCGAGCGCTCCAACGGCAAGCTGCGGAAGGGCCGTCGTACCTTCACCGCCGAGCAGGTCGTCTTCGCGGCGGCCGCGCTCGGCACCCAGAAGCTGCTCCACCGGCTCCGGGACGACGGCACCCTCCCCGAGCTGTCACCGCGGCTCGGCGAGCTGACCCGCAGCAACTCCGAGGCGATCATCGGCGTGCAGAGCCGCGACCGCCACGACTTCGCGCAGGGCGTCGCGATCACGTCGTCGATCCACCCGGAGCCGCAGACCCACGTCGAGGTCTGCACCTACGGCAAGGGCCAGAACTCGCTCTTCGTGCAGACGGTGCCGATGGTCGACGGCGGCGCGTTCCGGTTCCTGCGCTTCCTGCTGACGATCGTCCTGCACCCGCTGCTGCTCCTCCGCTCGCTCGACCTGAGGCGCGCTTCGGAGCGGTCGGTGATCCTGCTGGTGATGCAGTCGCTCGACAACTCGCTGACGTCCTACCTCAAGGGCGGCCTGCTGAAGACGAGGCAGGGGAGCGGCGAACCGAACCCGGACTGGCTCCCGGTGGCGCACGAGATCGCGCGGGAGTACGCCGCCAAGGCGGATGCCGACACCGGCAACATCGCCACCGACATCTTCAACATCCCGGCGACCGCGCACTACATCGGCGGCTGCACGATCGGTGACTCCCGGGAGACCGGCGTGATCGACCCCTACCAGCGGGTCTACGGCCACCCCGGCCTGCACGTCGCCGACGGCAGCGCGATCACCGCCAACCTCGGCGTCAACCCGTCGCTGACCATCACCGCGCAGGCGGAGCGGGCGATGGCGTTCTGGCCGAACAAGGGCGAGGCCGACGTCCGGCCCGCCCTCGGGGCGCCGTACCAGCGGATCCTGCCGGTCGCCCCGAACAAGCCCGCCGTCCCCGACACCGCCCCCGGCGCGCTGCGGCTGCCCGCATCGGCCTGACCAGAGGAGCAACCTTGACCACCGACACCGCCGAACGACTCGCGGCCCTCGAGCCGGCCTGTACGTCGGCCGAGGCCGAGACCTTCTTCGACAGCCTGCCGCCGGTGCGCCCCGAGGAGCTCACCGGGCGCTACCGGGGACGTGAGCTGGCCACCGGCCACCCGATGGACGGGAGCCTGGAGAGCTCGGGCTGGTACGGCAAGCAGTTCGACGACGTCGACCACGTGCACCCGCTCCTGTTCCGGGGCCGTCGCGACGAGATCTTCGCCGTCGAGCCGCGCAAGGTGCCGCTCGGCATCGTGCCGAAGGTGCCCGCAGCCGTGGCCGCCCGCTCGCACCAGGCGGTGCGCCTGCTCAAGCCGGCGATCCGTACGTCGAAGCACCGCGCCCGGCTGCGTGCGGTCGAGCACCGTGGCGTGGTGACCGCAGCGATGGTCTACGACCACCTGCCGATCATCGACGTCTTCCGGCGGGTCGACGATGTCACCCTGCTGGGTGTGATGGACCTGCGCGGCGCGCCGCCGTACTACTTCGTGCTCGAGAGGGACTGAGGCATGACCCCTGAGGAGCTGGCCCACGCCGACCTGGACCTCACGGTCGACGGTGCCGTCGCGACGATCACGCTGAACCGGCCCGAGGCGCGCAACGCCCAGCGCCCACGCTTGTGGGCGGGCATCGCGCGTGTCCTGGAGGAGCTCGGACCGGAGATCCGGGTCGTGGTGCTGCGCGGAGCCGGCGGGACGTTCTCGGCCGGCCTCGACCTGGGTCTGCTGGACCCGGCGAAGCCGGACGAGGAGGGCAACTTCATCACCGTCCTGGGTCTCGACGACCAGGCGATCATCGACCAGATCGACGTCTACCAGCGTCCGTTCGTGCTGCTCGGGGACCCGCGGTTCATCACCATCGCGGTCGTCGAGGGGCACGCGATCGGCGCGGGCTTCCAGCTCGCACTGGCCTGCGACCTGCGGATCGCGGCCGAGGACGCCCGGTTCTGCATGAAGGAGCCGGCGCTCGGGCTCGTGCCCGACCTCCTCGGCACCAAGCCCCTGGTCGAGGCGGTCGGCTACGCCCGGGCGCTCGAGATCTGCGCGTCGGCGCGGATCGTCAGCGGCACGGAGGCGGGGGAGATCGGGCTCGCCCAGGTCGTCGTACCCGCCGCTGAGCTCGACGGCGTGCTCGCCGCCACCGTCGACGCCCTCACCGCGCACCCGCACGGTGCGGTCACGGCGACGAAGCGGCTGCTGCAGGAGGCACCTGCGCGCACCATCGACGAGCAGCGCCTCGCCGAGCGGACCGCCCAGGTCGCCCGCTTCCGCGCGCTGGCCGGCGGGTAGCGCTACCCGCCCGGGCGGTCGCCCAGCACGGCGAGCTCGCGGCGCGAGACGGGGAGGTCATGGTGTCCTTGGTTCGCAGAGTCACGGGGGGATCGACGCGCAGTTGTCGACCGGCGGCTCGCCCGCGAACCGGTCGGCGAGGAACCGCATCGCCCCGGGCGCGCCGGTGGCGACGACGGTGAGGTGCCCGCCGAGGGGCTCGACCCTCTGCACGACGACGCCGTGCTCGCAGAACCTCCTCATCGTGGCCCGCGCCGGCCGGATCGGCGCGAGCTCGTCAAGTGCCGAGTGGTAGTGGTAGATCGGCGCACGGGGCACGCGGTCGATGTGAAGGGGGCTGTTGGCGCGCAGCATCCGCGCGACGGGCGGTCGTTCGAGCGACCGGGGCGATGCCTCGAGCTGTTCGACGCGCAGCAACGGGTAGCGGATGGCGGCATCGTCGATGCAGTCACCGGCGGTCGCACGTACCTTCGCCCGACCCGACTCGGACAGGTACTGCATCAGGCGCAGCCCGGGGTAGGCCCGCAGGAAGCCGTTGATGCCCATCGCGACCGCACCGCCGGCGTAGCTGCCGCTCAAACGCATCGATGCTCTGGCGGATGTCCGTCGCGGGTGCACCGGCTGCCACCGCCGCGATCGGCAGCCCAGGTGCGTACGACGGCTGCCACTGCGCCGCGGTGAGCGTGGCGAGGCCGCCGCCGGAGTATCCCCACAGCCCGATCGGCGCCTCGCGCGAGATGCCGGCGGGGGCGAAGCGACGGGCCGCGCGGATCCCGTCGAGGACGCCCTTCGCCTGGACGCCGGCGACCAGGAACTCCGAACGCGGCCCCTCGTAGTCCGGCACCGACACCGCCCAGCCACGTCCGACGGCCAGGGCCACGAAGGCGAGCTCCGCGTAGGAGTTGGACATGGCGTGCGTCACGCCCGCGTTGAACGCGTACGACGGCGCGCACTTGCCGGCCACGCCGTCCTCTGCGGTCTGGTACGACAGCAGCGGCCGCGGGCCCTCGCCCTTCCACGGCGCGTTCGGCACCAGGACGGTCGTGACCGTTGCGGACGGGCGGCCCCTGCGGTCCTCGGTGCGGTACTTGACCTGCCACGCCTGGGCAGGCAGCGGCACCTCGAACACCCGGGGCTCGATCGGTCTCGAGTCGATGACCGCGCCGTTCCGGTAGTCGGCGATGTCGGCCGGCACGTCGTAGAACGGGTCGTCCTCGGGCACGGGGACGCTCCGAGCAGCCTCGGTCGCTGTGGCTCGCATCGTCGTCGCCACCATCAGTACGACGACGAGCGCAATGATCTTCTTCATCGGTCCTCGATTCGGTGGCCGCCGATCAGGACGCCGGCCAGGTCGGTGCTCGACACGTTGGCCCTGGCGCAGGCGCGCTCGACGGTGAGGGCGGCGTACCCGTTGCTGCCGGCGATGCCGTGGATCGCCTCGCGGAGCCGGGCGCGGCACGCCGCTTCCCGGTCGGCCGCCGTCTGGCCGGCGTAGACGCGTCCGTTCACGGGCGCTCCTGTCAGGGGGTGGTGTTCCGGAGGTAGGAGAGACCGCCGGGACCGGCAGTGACGATGTCGGGCTTCCCGTCGCCGTTGTAGTCGGCCACCATCGGGTTCTGCGGGAAGGACGCGACGGTGAAGTCGCCGACCCTGCGCATCGCCGCAGTGCCGTTGCCGGCCAGGACCGTGACGCCCGGCTGTGCCGACGCCAGCCACGAGACGGCCAGGTCCTTCCTCCCGTCCTGGTTCAGGTCGGCAGCGGTCAGGCTGGTCGGGCCCGCCCCGCCGAACTGGTAGCTGCCCACGGATCCGGTGAACGCACCCTGGCCGTTGGTCAGGGCGGTGGTCAGCGTGAAGCTGAACGAGCCGATCGCCGCCATGTCGTCGAAGCCGTCGCCGTTGAGGTCGATGGCCGCGATGTCCTCGGGCACCAGGCCGCCGCCGACGTAGAGGGTCCCGGTCGCGGTGAACGCGCCGCCCCCGTTGCTCCTGAGCGCGTAGATGGTGCTCGAGCAGCCGTCGACCGCGAAGAGGTCGCTCCTGGTGTCGTTGTCGAGCCGGGCCGGCGAGATCGCCGAGACGGCGCAGGCCCCGCTGAGCTGGGTGGTCGGACCGGCGGCGAATGTCCCGTTGCCGTTGTTGATCAGTGTCTGGATCGCCGTGAACGTGGGGGCGGCGACGTCGAGGTCACCGTCACTGTCGAGGTCGAGCAACCGGGGCTCGACCTGGCCGCCGAGGGCCTGGGAGTACGACGGGCCGGCGGTGAAGCCACCGGCACCGTTGCCGTACCGCACCATCATCTCGGAGGTGGTCGCCGCGACGACGTCCGGCTTGCCGTCGCCGTTGATGTCGCCCGCGTCGAGGCCCTGGGCGCCGGCGGTGCCGGCGATCTCGGCGCCCGGAGTGAACGTGCCGTCGCCGTCACCGGTCGCGAGCACGATGTTGCCCTGGGTGAAGTCGGTGATCGTCACGATGTCCGGACGACCGTCGGAGTCGAAGTCCGCGGTCGCGGAGCCTCGCGGCGCCGGGCCCGGGCCCATGCCGTTGTCGAGGGCCGTCTCGACGTACGGCGCGAACGACGGGTCGACGGCGTGGGCGGGGGTGGTGGTGGCCAGGAGAGCTCCGGCCGCCACGGCAACAGGAAAGAGGACGTTTCGCATATGACGGAAGGTAGGCCTCGTGTGACCATTCGACAATCGGCCTTTTCAGATAGAGCGGTAGTGGCGCCGGTGGGCGGGCGTCATGTCGTTGCGGAGGCCGTGGCAGAATGGGGCCTGCGGTCTTGACGCCTCCGGGCTGTGCCGCGCCCTGTTGCCAGAACTTCTGCCGTATCGAGAGGTGTTCGTGTCGTCGAACGCACGCAAGGTCCCCGCTGCGGTGCTCGCGCACCCTTCCATCGTCGCCCTGATCGAACGGGCCACTCCGGTGGGCAGCGTGAGTCCGGAGGACGTCCGGCAGGCATGCGCCGCGGCCGACGTCGCCGCGCCGCACCTGAAGTCGTTCCTGGGTCATCTCGCCGGCCTCGGCATCTCGGTCGCCATGCCGGCGACCGACCGCGCCGTCGCCGCGACGAGCACGCGCAAGACCACCACCGCCAGCACGGCGAAGAAGGCCCCGGCCAAGAAGGCTTCCCCGGCCAAGGCTGAGGAGCCGGACCAGGCCGAGCCCGCCAAGAAGGCCGCCGCCAAGAAGGCCGCGCCGGCGAAGAAGGCCACCGCCGGGAAGGCGGGCGCCGAAGCGGCGCCGGTCATCGGCCCCGACGGCAAGAAGATCCTTCCCGACCTTCCGGACGGGCAGTTCGAGAAGGACGTCAAGGCCGACCCGACCATCGTCGAGGACGAGAAGGAAGCCGCATCGGCGTCCTTCGTCGTCTCGGCGGCCGACGACACCGACGAGCCCGAGCAGCAGGTCATGGTCGCGGGTGCGACCGCCGACCCGGTCAAGGACTACCTCAAGCAGATCGGCAAGGTGCCGCTCCTCAACGCCGAGATGGAGGTGGAGCTGGCCAAGCGCATCGAGGCCGGGCTCTTCTCCGAGGAGAAGCTCGCCAAGGGCGGCAAGGTCTCTCCCAAGGTCCAGGAGGAGCTGGAATGGATCGCCGAGGACGGCCGGCGCGCCAAGAACCACCTGCTCGAGGCCAACCTCCGACTCGTGGTCTCGCTCGCGAAGCGCTACACCGGCCGCGGCATGCTGTTCCTGGACCTGATCCAGGAGGGCAACCTCGGTCTGATCCGCGCCGTGGAGAAGTTCGACTACACCAAGGGCTACAAGTTCTCGACGTACGCCACCTGGTGGATCCGGCAGGCGATCACCCGCGCGATGGCCGACCAGGCCCGCACCATCCGGATCCCGGTCCACATGGTCGAGGTCATCAACAAGCTTGCCCGCGTCCAGCGGCAGATGCTGCAGGACCTCGGGCGCGAGCCCACCCCGGAGGAGCTCGCCAAGGAGCTCGACATGACGCCCGAGAAGGTCGTCGAGGTCCAGAAGTACGGCCGCGAGCCCATCTCGCTGCACACCCCGCTGGGTGAGGACGGCGACTCCGAGTTCGGCGACCTGATCGAGGACTCCGAGGCGATCGTCCCGGCCGACGCGGTCAGCTTCACGCTGCTCCAGGAGCAGCTCCACGCCGTGCTCGACACCCTGTCCGAGCGCGAGGCCGGTGTGGTCTCGATGCGGTTCGGTCTCACCGACGGCCAGCCGAAGACGCTCGACGAGATCGGCAAGGTCTACGGCGTGACCCGCGAGCGGATCCGCCAGATCGAGTCGAAGACGATGTCGAAGCTGCGCCACCCCAGCCGCTCGCAGGTCCTGCGCGACTACCTGGACTGAGCTCAGGCGCCGCACACCACCGTGGCGAACGAACCGGAGTTGCTCCGGGTGGAGACCACCCGCCCATCGACACTCGCGGTGCAGGTCACGGTGCCGGACACCACCTGGCCGATGACGAGGGCCACCGGCGCGCTCCCGCTCACCGTCGCCTCCGCCCGCCACGATCCGTCGGCCGTGGCCCGCCCGTCGCGGTAGGTGGAGCCGGTCCGAAAGGCGTACTTGACCCCGACCATCCCACCCGAGGCGGAGGTGACGGTGAGCACGGCACGGTGCGGCCCCTCGGAGAGGGTCGATATGTCGCCCGGCGCCCTCGTCAGCAAGCTGGGCGCGTCCTCCTCCCGTTCCGAGCCGGCCTTGTCGGGGCGGCTTTCGCGACCGTCCCGCTTTCGCCGGTCGTGCTCGCGACCGGTCTCGCGCTGCGCCGGGTAGTCGGGGGTGTTCGCCGACGGATCACTCCCCGCGTCGTCATCGTCCCGATGCGTGAGGAGAAGGACCGCTGCAACCAGCGCGACCACCGAGACCGCCGCGACGGCCCAGTAAGCGCGCCGCGAGGTGTAGCGGTAGCGGACAGGCACATCTGGCCAACGAGCCACCCGGGCCGGCGCTATCTTCGCGGAGCGCAGCGGTAGCCCCGGCAAGGACAGCGTGAAACTCCTGGGAGGACTGACCTGCTCGACGATCAGCCGGCCGCGACCATCGCCACTGCGACCCCGCAGAGGACGAGTCCGGAGCCCTGGATGCGGTAGATGTGCTCGCGGAGGACCAGCGCCGCGAGCAGGATGGTGAACGCCGGGTAGAGCGAGGTCAGGACGGCGGCGACCGTGAGCAGGCCGGTCTGGGTGGCCAGCAGGAACATCAGCACTGCCGCGGTCGCCACCAGTCCCGCGACGGCGCCCCACCACTCCGACGCCGCGGTCGGCAGCCACGGCTCCCGGAGCGCGGTCGCCAGGAGGCAGACCGTGACGAGGGTCACGGACTGACCGACCCCGAGCGGCCAGAAGCCGGCGCCGTCCGGGACCTGACCGAGGGCGACGAAGAGCAGACCGAACCCGAGGCCGGCGAGCAGGCCGTCGAGGAGGCCGCCGGTCCGCTCGTCGGTGCTCGCGTCGGGCGTCCGAGCGACCAGCCAGATCCCGGGCAGTGCGATCACGATCCCGGTCGCGACCAGCGCCGAGGGCCGTTCGCCGGTGGCGAGGCCGACCACGACAGGCACGACGGCGGCGCCGACGGCCGACACCGGGGCCACTACGGCCATCCGACCCGTCGCCAGGCCGCGGTAGAGGAAGACGCTGCCCGCGCCGCTGCCCAGGCCCGAGACGGCGCCCCAGGCCAGGTCGGCGGTGGTGGGCTCGCCCGGGAAGGCCGCGGCGAGCGCGACGGCGCCGACCAGGCCACCGAGGCCGGCCAGCATCGCGACCGGCCAGGGCGTCGTACGACGTGACGCGAGGCCGCCGATGAAGTCGGACAGGCCGTACGCCAGGGCCGCGCCCAGCGCGAGGACGACGCCCATCTCAGGTCACGCGGTGGTGGTGCGCACCAAAGGCGGAGGCCCCGGACCGAAGTCCGGGGCCTCCGACGAGGTCGGGGTGACCGCTCAGAGCTCGCCCTCCGGAGCGGTGGCGGGGGTGGTGCCCAGCTTGTGGGTCTCGTCGTGGACCGCGATCGCTACCTGCTTGAGCTTGTCGCCGTGCTCACGCGCGTGGTGGGCGCAGAACAGGAGCTCACCGCCGGAAGCGAGTTCGACGCGAAGGTAGGCCTGGGCACCGCAACGGTCGCAACGGTCTTCTGCGGTCAAGGGTGCGCTGGGGGCAACAGCAGTGTTCATGTTGTGCCTCTTTCTTCGGTCGGTGCCTGATCAACGTAGCGAGTGGTCCCAAGATTCCCGCTGCCGTGTGGTCAATGGCACGTCCATCCTTTCACGGCACCTGCCGCGCCCATCGGTATTTTCACGTCCCGAAACATCCTTGTTATCAACGGCGTCTGCTGACCTCATCGTGTCCCCGTGCAAGACCGTGTGCCTGCATCGAACCTCGGCGTGTCGCAGGTAGATTCGTACCCAGATCGCCACTGTTTCAACCAGGAGCACACCATCACCGACAAGACGTACAACGCCGCTCACCTGCTGGTCCTCGAGGGCCTCGAGGCCGTGCGGAAGCGGCCGGGCATGTACATCGGCTCCACCGACACCCGGGGCCTGATGCACTGCCTGTGGGAGATCATCGACAACGGCGTCGACGAGGCGCTCGGCGGCCACGCCCGCCGGGTCGAGGTGACGCTCCACCCCGACGACTCCGTCGAGGTGTACGACGACGGCCGCGGCATCCCGACCGACAAGGAGCCCAAGACCGGCCTGCCCGGTGTGGAGGTCGTGGCGACCAAGCTGCACGCCGGCGGCAAGTTCGGTGGCGGGTCCTACAACGCCTCGGGCGGTCTCCACGGCGTGGGCCTGTCGGTCGTCAACGCGCTGTCGTCGCGGATGGACATCGACGTCGACCGGTCCCCGTCCCAGCAGGGCATCTCCTTCCAGCGGGGCATCCCCGGCGTGTTCGACGCCGAGGGGCCGAAGGCCGGCTTCACGGCGAAGTCGGGTCTGACCCGCAAGGGCAAGCGGGTCGGCAAGGATCGTTCCGGCACCCGCATCCAGTTCTGGCCCGACCGTCAGATCTTCACCAAGGACGCCAAGTTCGAGCTCGACGGCCTGGTCGGCCGGGCCCGGCAGACGGCCTACATCGTCCCCGGCCTCGAGCTGGTCGTCCGCGACCTGCGCGGCCCCGAGCTCTTCGAGGAGAAGATCCGTCACGACGGGGGCATCTCCGAGTTCGCGGAGGCGCTGAGCCACGGCGAGCCCGTCACCGACGTACTCCGGATCACCGGCACGGACACGTTCACCGAGACCGTGCCGATGCTCGACGAGCAGGGCCACATGACGCCCCAGGACGTCGAGCGGGAGCTGACCGTGGACATCGCGGCCCGGTGGGACACCGGCTACGAGACGGAGGTCCGATCGTTCGTCAACGTGATCGCGACCCCGAAGGGCGGCACCCACGTCGCCGGCTTCGAGGCGGCACTGACCCGGACGTTCAACGACGCGATGCGGGCGTCGAAGGCGCTCAAGGTCAATGACGACGACGTGACCAAGGACGACATCCTCGAGGGCCTCACCGCGATCGTCACGGTCCGGCTGGCCGAGCCGCAGTTCGAGGGCCAGACCAAGGAGATCCTCGGCACGTCCGCCGTCCGCGCCTCGGTGCGGAAGGTCGTCGCCCAGCAGCTCAAGGACTTCCTCACCTCCACCAAGCGCGCCGAGAAGGCGCAGGCGAAGCTCCTGATGGAGAAGGTCGCCGGCGCCGCGAAGACCCGGATCGCCGCCCGTCAGCACAAGGAGACGCAGCGCCGCAAGAACGCGCTCGAGTCGTCCACACTGCCCGCGAAGCTCGCCGACTGTCGCGCCTCCGACGCCGAGCGCACCGAGCTGTTCATCGTCGAGGGCGACTCGGCACTCGGCACCGCCAAGCTGGCGCGCAACTCGGAGTTCCAGGCGCTGCTGCCGATCCGAGGCAAGATCCTCAACGTCCAGAAGGCGTCGGTCGGCGACATGCTGAAAAACGCCGAGTGCTCCTCGATCATCCAGGTCGTCGGAGCGGGTTCCGGCCGGACGTTCGACCTGGATGCGGCGCGCTACGGCCGGGTCATCTTCATGGCCGATGCCG
This sequence comes from Nocardioides immobilis, assembly GCF_003515065.1. Lineage (GTDB taxonomy): Bacteria > Actinomycetota > Actinomycetes > Propionibacteriales > Nocardioidaceae > Nocardioides > Nocardioides immobilis. The sequence continues at coordinate 9,525 of NZ_QXGH01000046.1, read as the reverse complement.
ACTCCGACGGCGCCCACATCCGGTGCCTGCTCGCCACGCTGTTCTTCAAGTACATGCCCGAGCTGGTGCGCGAGGGACGCGTCTACACCGCCGTGCCCCCGTTGCACCGGGTCGAGATCTCGAACCCGCGCAAGGGTCAGGACAAGTACGTCTACACCTACTCCGACGACGAGCTCCAGCGGAAGCTGGCCGAGCTGAAGAAGAAGAACGTCCGGTGGAAGGACCCCGTCCAGCGCTACAAGGGCCTGGGCGAGATGGATGCCGACCAGCTGGCCGAGACCACGATGGACCCGCGGCACCGCACCCTGCGTCGGCTGACCGTCGACGACGCGGAGGAGGCGGCGCAGGTCTTCGAGCTCCTCATGGGCTCCGAGGTCGCGCCGCGCAAGGAGTTCATCGTCCGGGGTGCCTACGAGGTCGACGTCGAGTCGCTCGACGCCTGACGGAGCCCGTCAGGTCGCCGCTCGACCCTGCAGCACGAGCGGTCTAGCCAGATCCTGGGATTGCGAAGATGCCCCAGGAGGCGCTGAACGTCGCGGCCGGCTCGATCAGCGTCAGGTCGTCGCCGGAGTTGAAGGCGTCCGGGGGAGCGGTCATCGGCTCGACGGCGATGCTGACCCGCGGGGTCGCGGTGTCGTCGGCGGTGTAGAGCTGGAGCCAGCGATGGTGCTGGTCGACCCACAGCGCCGTACCGGTGCCGTCCGCGGCGACGACCGCGGTCGTGGCACGACCGTCGCTGTCGCGGGCAAGGTCCGTGACGGCGTCGTTGACGACGGTCGCCCCGAGCCGGCGCGGCTCGCGGAAGTCGAGGTCGGTGCCGGTGAGGTCCGCCCGCGCGGTCGGCAACAGCCGGGCGTCGTCGGTCAGCAGCCGGGTGGCGGCCGGGCAGGTGAACGTCCAGTCGTCGACCGGGCCGGTGCCGGCCAGGAGGTACGGGTGCGCACCCGAGGCGTACGGCGCCGCCGAGCCCGCCCGGTTCGTGGCCGACTGGGTCACGGTGAGACCGTCGGGGCCGACGACGTAGGTCACCTCCAGGTCGAGCGTCCACGGGTAGCCCGTCTGCGCCATCAGCCGGTAGCGCAGGGCGACCCGGTCCGACTCGTGGGCGGCCGGCGTCCAGGCCACCCAGCGGGCGAGCCCGTGGGACGCGTTGGACCGCTTCGGCTCGGTCAGGGCGAGCTGGTGGACGGTGCCCGAGCCGGACGGATCGGCGTACCTGCCGTCGCGGATCCGGTTGGGCCACGGCATCAGCAGCTGGCCGCGGCCGCCGCCGGCCATCGCGTCCTCGGCGAAACCGTCGACCAGGGTGCGCCCGTCGCAGGTGAGCGAGCGGAGCGCGGCACCGCTCTCGGTCACGACGGCGGCGTAGCCCGCCGCCTCGATCCGGAACTGCTCGCCGCTGGGTGGAAGCACGGCCCGAGACTAGACGAGCAAGTCCAACGAGCGCGGAGAGTGGCTCAGGTCGATGGGCGCTGAGCTTGGGCGACCCGTCGGATCCGCAGGAGCATCGCGGCGGACGGGATGACCCGACCGTTGACGTAGGTCGACAGCCGCGACGGCGAGGTCCCGATCTGGGCGGCGAACTGCCGCTGGGTGAGCCCGCTGATCGCGACCAGCCGCCGGATCTCGCGCGCGATCGCGTCGCGCTCCCGCTGCTCCTGGCGCTGCTGGTAGACCTTGCGGCACTCCTGGAGGACGGTGGCGATGGCGTCGAGGTTGGCCTCCTTGGTGAGCCGCACGATGTGCTCGCCGTAGGGTCCCCACGGGCTCTCGATCAAGGGCAGCAGCGCGGCCCGCCAGTGTCGGGCGGTGCCGTGCTCGAGCAGGTCGACCAGTTGCGCGGACGTTCGGATGGTCTGGGTCCGCGGCAGGTCCTCGGCGCCGGCGAGCAGCAGCCAGAAGGTCTGGTGGTGGGTGCGCTTGACCGTGGCCGTCACCTTCGTCGGCGACATCCCGCTCCCGGCGAGCCGCTCCCGGATCAGGGCGACGTCACCGAGGATCCGGAGCGCGGCGGTCGTCACCGGCAGGTCGGGCCCGAGTCCGAGCATGTCGTCGAGCTCGCTCTGGATGGTGGCGACCCGCTCCGCGCCGAACGAGCGGATCAGCGAGTCCAGGGTCACGATGTCCTCGGCGTCACCGAGCAGGACCAGGGACACCAGGTTGCTGAGGACCGCGCTCCGCGTCTTGTCCTTCGGCCATCCCGGTGTCGTGGTGTGCGCCATGAAGGCCGACCAGACCGTGCCGGCATCGGCGCGGGCGGCGCGGTCGGATCGAGCGGCGAGGCGGGACTGTGCCTGACTGATCCGATCGATGTCGTCCCGAGCAGGCATGGTCCTCCGCGCCGCGCCCCACGGCCGGCGGGAGCACGACCGAAGCCCGCCCGTGCGGCACAGGAGGGCTCAGTACTTGCAGGGTACGGCGGCGACAGTTGCGCGAGCAGTGCCCCGGAACGGGGAGGCTCTCAGATCTGGCAACACTGTGACGCCCCGCCCGCCCCAGGGGTCACACCTTCTGCGTGAGCAGTCCGGTGTCGACGTCGTACAGGAATCCGCCGACCTCGACGTTGTCCGGGATGAGCGGGTGCGAGCGCACCTTCTGCACGTCCTCCGCCAGCGCCTGGGCCTGGTCCTCGATGACGTGGAACGTCTGCCAGGACGCGTCCTGGCCCGCAGACTCCGACACCCGGGCGCGGAGCTCGCCCTCGGAGGCCGACGCCACTGCACAGCGGGTGTGCGGGACGATGATGATCCGGTCCACCTTCAGCAGGTGGACCGCGAGGACCAGCGCCTCGAGGGCCGCGGAGTCGACCCGGGCGCCGGGGTTGCGGAAGATCTTCGCGTCGCCGGGCGCGAGGCCGACCATGCCGAGCGGGTCGATCCGCGAGTCCATGCAGGTCACGATCGCCAGGCCCGCGTGGGCGACGCCATCGAAGCCACCGAGCTTGAAGTCGATCGCGAAGTCACGGTTCGCCGCGAGCAGGTCGTCGAAGTTGCTCATGGCGCCCAATTTATCCGCCGGTGCGGAGTACGTCGGCCGTGTCCAAGCCTCGGGTCGGCGCCGCGCGGAAGAGCACGAGCGCGAGAACGGCAGCCGCCACCGCCGCGACGGCCGCGCCGGTGAAGACCGACTGCTCCTGCACGATCGCGAGCTCGACCAGGTCGAGGTCGGGGTGCTTCGCGTGCTCGGCGTGGAGCTGGCGCAGCCCCCAGGTGGTCAGCACCGAGATGCCGACCAGCATGCCCACCATCCGCGCGACCACGACCAGCGCGCTCGCGAGCCCGTGCGTGTCGTGGGCGGTGGTCGACAGGATCGCCGCGTTCACCGGCGCCAGCGCGAGCCCGAAGCCGAGGCCGCCCAGCACGAGCGGCACGTTCGACGCGAACCCGTCGAGGCTGGCGACGTCCCACTGCGCCATCCAGAAGAACCCGCCAGCGGCCATCAGCATGCCGACCGCGGTGATCACGCCCGCCGGCAGCCGTCGCAGGAGGTAGCCCCCGACGATCGCGCCGACCGGCAGCGCGACCAGGAAGCGCAGCAGGATCAGTGCCGCGCCGAGCTGGGAGTCGCGATAGGTCGTCGTGCGCGCGAAGAGCGGGATGTCGACCAGTGCGGCGATCAACGCCCACCCGACCAGGAAGCTCACGACGAGCGAGCCCCAGGCCGGCACCGCCGCGAGGGCTGCGCGCGGGATGATCGGAGCGTCGGCACGGAGCAGGTGGACGACGAGTGCCGCCGCCGCGAGACCGGCGCCGAGGAGGAACCAGCCGCCCTTCGGGTTGAACACGGCGACCTCGGGATCGGCGCTCGCGAATGCGAGCACGATGCCGCCGAGGGCCACCGCCAGCAGCGTCGCGCCCACCAGGTCGGCCTCGACCGCTGCCCGGGCCCAGCCGCGGACGTCGATGAGGGGCCGCCGGGCCAGGACGCACCGGAGGACGAGCAGCACGAACGCGCCGATGGCGATGAGGCCGATCGGTGTCACCCAGCGGTTGCCGCCGTCGACGTACGGGATGAAGAGCTGGCCCCAGGTCAGGTCGCGCTTGAGCTCCGACGGCTGGAGGAAGACGAGGAAGCCGGCCGCGAGGAGTCCGACGGCCGCCAGCCCGCCGAGCAGGTCCGGCCTGCCGCTGGTTGAGGTGCGAGGTGCGCCAGCACCGAGCCTCGAGACCTCCGGCTGCCACAGCACCCGGACAGCGACCGCGAGGAGCACGCCGACGGCGAGGTTGATCACGAAGATGGTGCGCCAGGACCCGAACGCGAGCACCAGCGCGCCGAACAGCGGCCCGAGCACGCTGCCGATCTCCTGCACGCCGGACACCAGCCCGAGCGGCAGCCCGCGCTGCTCGATCGGGTAGAGCGCGGCGACCAGCGCCATCGTGGCGGGCACCAGGCCGCCGCCACCGGCGCCCTGGAGGAACCGGCCGATCACCAGCGTGACCAGGTCGTAGGAGACCGCCGTCAGCAGCGAGCCGAACGCGAACACGGCGAGCGACGCTGCGAGCACCGGCACCTGGCCGCGCAGGTCGGCGATCCGCCCGATGAGGGGCAGCATCGCGACGTACCCGAGCAGGAAGCCGGAGACGATCGGCGCCGCCCGCTGGAGCTCGTCGACGGGGATGCCGACCGCCGCCATCATGTCGGGCAGCGCCAGCACGACGACGTAGGTGTCGATCGCGGCGAAGGCGACGGCCGCCGCGCAGAATCCCAGGAGCAGCCGGGACCGGGCATCGGGGCCCGCGCCGGTCTCCCCGTCAGCCGGTGCGGTCATGTCGGGCAGTTCATTCCGGGGCCGTGATCTCCTGCTCGACGTCGTAGTCGTGGACCTCGATGACATAGGTGATCGCGTCCATGCCGGGGAAGAACTCGCCGGTGATCTCGGCCTCCTTGAGGAAGCCGTCGCCGTCGATCCGGTAGGTCGCGTCGAACGAGTCGCCTTCGGCGCACGGGAGGATGTTGCGCACCGTTTCGGACGGGACGGTGCCGGTGAACGGCGTGATCGTCTCGCTGTTGTCGTCGCCGCCGAGCTCGCTCTCGCCCTCCTCGAGGTCCTCGGTCGCGGTCAGGATGGGGGAGACGCCGGTCTCGGGATTCAGCAGCTGGGCCGGGTCGGGCGCGCAGAACTCGCTGGGGTCGACCTTCTGCCAGCCGACGACCGGGGCCTCGACGTAGAGGTCGCCGTCGACGGAGACCACGGGGATCTCGCTCGCATCGATGCCCATCACCCGGCCGGCGACCTCGCCCTCGAAGGCGGCAGGGTCGGCGATCAGCACGCCCTCGGCCGACGCGAGGTAGTCGCCGCTGTCGGGCTTGTCGTCGGTGCTGAGACCGACCTCGACGCCACTGGTCTCGTCGAGCTTGGCCTTCGCGCCCGCCATCACCTCTTCGGGGGTGACCTCGCCGTCACCGTCGTCGTCGAGGTCCTCGTTCTCGGTCACCGGGTCCTCGCCGCCGCTGCAGGCGGTGGCGGAGACCACGGTCAGGCTGCCGACCAGGGCGGCCGCGGCGACTCTGCGGAGCGTGTGGGCAAGCGTCATGGCGTCACCCTGACACAGCCACGGTGAGCACCGTCGCGAGTGGTCCGGCACACGCAGCGAGCGCCTGGCTGCCGGGCACGCCCGAGCCGTCGCGGCGCCCGGTGGCCTCCGGGAGGTCGACGGGCGCACCGCTCGCGGCCGCGGCGCGCGCCGGGGCCGGACCTGCCCACGCGAACACGAGCGTGTCCTCGCCCTTGAGGAACCGGTGGCAGCGGACGCCGCCGGTGGCGCGGCCCTTGGCCGGGTACTCGGCGAAGTCGGTCACCTTCAGCGCGCCGGGCTCGGTGCCGGGGAGCGCGGTGGACGACCCGGACGAGGTGACGAGCACCGCGCCGTCGCCGTACGACGGGAGGTCGAGCGCGCCGAACCAGACCACCCGCTCGCCCGCGGCCAGCCGGACGCCGGCCATGCCGCCGCCCGAGCGGCCCTGCGGCCGGACCCCGGCCGCTCCGTAGTGCAGCAGCTGGGCGTCGGAGGTCACGAAGCAGAGCTCCTCCTCGCCGGTGCGCAGCTCGACCGCACCGACAACCTCGTCGCCGTCCTTGAGGCTGATGACGTCCCACTCGTCCTTGCCGAGCACCTCCGGGTTGACCCGCTTGACCACGCCCTGCCGGGTGCCGAGGGCGAGGCCCGGCCCGTCGGTCGCGAGCGTGCACAGCCCGAGTGCCCGCTCGCCGGCGTCGAGCGAGAGCAGCTCGGTGAGCGGCACGCCGCCCTGGAGGTGTGACTCGTTGGCCGAGGGCGGGATCGTCGGCAGGTCCAGCACGCCGAGCCGCAGGAGCCGGCCCGCGCTGGTGAGGACGCCGATCTCGCCGCGCGCCGTCGCCGGTACTGCCGACACGACCACGTCGTGGTTGGCCCGGGCGCCGCCGGTGCCGACCGGCTCGGCGCTGCTGGTGCGCGCCAGCAGGCCGGTCGAGGAGAGGAGCGCGAAGCACGGGTCGTCGGGGACCTCGAGCGGGACTGCTGCCGCCGTCACCGCGGCGGTGCCGGCCGACTCGAGCAGGACCGTACGGCGAGGCGTGCCGAACGTCTTCGCGACCTCACCGAGCTCGTCGCTCACCACGCGCTTGAGGAGGCCCTCGTCGGCAAGGATCGCGTCGAGCTCCTCGATCTCGCGGCGCAGCGTCTCCTGCTCCTTCTCCAGCTCGATCTTGGAGAACCGGGTGAGCCGGCGCAGCTGCATCTCGAGGATGTAGTCGGCCTGTGCCTGGGACAGGTCGAAGACCGACATCAACCGTTCCTTGGCTGCCGCCGAGTCGTCGCTCGTGCGGATCACCTGGATGACCTCGTCGATGTCGATCAGCGCGATGAGCAGGCCGTCGACCAGGTGCAGCCGCTCGGCCTTCTTGTTGCGGCGGAACTGGGACCGCCGCCGGACCACGTCGTACCGGTGGTCGAGGAAGACCGTCAGCATCTCCTTGAGGCCCAGGGTGCGGGGCTGGCCGTCGACGAGTGCCACGTTGTTGATGCCGAAGGTGTCCTCCATCGGCGTGTGCTTGTAGAGCTGCTCGAGCAGCGCCTCCGGCACGAAGCCGTTCTTGACCTCGATCACCAGGCGGAGGCCGTGGGAGCGGTCGGTGAGGTCCTTCAGGTCGGCGATGCCCTGCAGCTTCTTGCCCTGCACCAGGGTCTTGATCCGCTCGACGACCTTCTCGGTGCCGACGCCGTAGGGGAGCTCGGTGACGACGATGCCCTTGCGGCGGCCGATCGTCTCGATCCGGGTCGTCGCCCGCATCCGGAAGGTGCCGCGACCGGTCTCGTAGGCGTCGCGGATCCCGTCGAGGCCGACGATCTTGCCGCCGGTCGGCAGGTCCGGGCCCGGGATGAACCGCATCAGGCCGTCGACGTCGGTGCCGGGGTGCTTGATCAGGTGGCGCAGCGCCTGCACCACCTCGACCAGGTTGTGCGGCGCCATGTTGGTCGCCATGCCGACCGCGATGCCGGTGGTGCCGTTGACGACCAGGTTGGGGATCGCCGAGGGCAGGACCGAGGGCTCGAGCTCGCGGCTGTCGTAGTTGGGCCGGAAGTCGACGGTGTCCTCGTCGATCGACTCGGTCATCGCCACTGCGGCCGGCGCCATCCGGCACTCGGTGTAACGCATGGCCGCCGGGGAGTCGTCGGAGCTGCCGAAGTTGCCGTGGCCGTCGATGAACGGCAGCCGCATCGACCAGGGCTGGGCCATCCGGACGAGTGCGTCGTAGATGGCGGAGTCGCCGTGCGGGTGCAGCCGACCCATCACCTCCCCGACGACGCGGGCGCTCTTGACGTGGCCGCGGTCGGGACGGAGGCCCATGTCGTTCATCGTGTAGAGGATCCGCCGCTGCACCGGCTTGAGGCCGTCGCGGGCGTCGGGGAGGGCCCGGGAGTAGATGACGGAGTAGGCGTACTCCAGGAACGAGGACTCCATCTCGTCGCGGATGTCGGTGTCGAGGATGTGCTCCTCGAAGTCCTCGGGCGGGGGTGGTGTCGTCGTACGCCGTGCCATGGGGTCATTCTCTCCGGCCGCCCTCACGCCCGACGGGAGGGCTCGCCGTCCTGGGGTCGGCGGCCTTCGGGTTGTCGTCGGTCGCGGCGCGGTTCCCCGGGCCCTGCCTGCGTTTTCAGGAGGCCTGGGCTGCTCGCTGTGCTTGCGGCCGCGGAGGTACGGCTGGTGGTCGCGGTGGGCTAGGCGACTTTACGGCGAAGCCGCAGGCAGTGTTCCATTTTGAATCGAACTGATGTACGATGGAGGCCACTCGGGAGGACTTCATCGTGGTCGCACAGCTGATGCCCCAGCCGCACCCGATCGTGGCGTGCGCCGAGACGGTGTCCACCGTGGTGGCGGAGGTCGCCGAGCTGCAACCGGTCTACATGAGCCCCGATGACAAGCGGGCCGCGGTGGTCGCGTTGACCCGGGCCGAGCGTCAGCTCGCGGAGCTGAAGCTGCGGGTCCTGGCCGCTGCCGGCGACGTCGCCGAGGACGCTGGCGCGCGTGACGTCGGCGCGTGGCTGGCACACCAGACCCAGGCGGACTCGTCAACGGCGCGGGCCGAGGCCCACCTCGCCACCGCGCTGGACTAGAAGTGGTCGCGGGTGGCGGCCGGGATGGCCGCCGGCACCGTGTCGGCGGAGCAGGCGCGGGTGATCGTCGCCGGCCTCGACAACGTCCCGGACCGGGTCGGGGTCGAGGTGATCGCGAAGGCCGAGGAACAGCTCGTCGACTACGCGCGCGACTACCGGCCCAGTGAGCTGCGCCGCCTGGCCCGCCACATTCTCGACGTCGTGGCACCGGAGATCGCCGACGCCGAGGCAGCGAAACGGCTCGAGGCCGAGGAGCAGCGAGCCCGGGAGAAGACCCGGCTCTCGCTACGCCCGGTCGGGGACGGGACAACCCGACTGTCCGGGATGATCCCCGACGAGGCCGCCGCCCGGCTCCGCACCTACCTCGAAGCCTTCACCAGCCCGCGCAAGGCCAAGGACGCACCCACCGGGGAGGAAGACCGCATCCCCTACCCCCGTCGGCTCGGCCGGGCGTTCTGCGCGCTGATCGAGCACCTCAACCCCCGCAAGCTCCCCGCCCACGGCGGCGATGCGACCACGGTGATGGTCACCATCACCGAGGAGTCCCTGATCAAGCGGCTGGCCACCGGCGGCCTGATCGACGCCGACCTCTCCGCCGGCGACAACCTCAGCGCGGAAGCCATCCGGCGGCTGGCCTGCAACGCCGGCATCATCCCGGTCGTCCTCGGCGGGAAGGGCGAGATCCTCGATCTGGGCCGCACCCGCCGCCTCTTCTCACCGGCCCAACGCAAAGCCATGGCCCTACGCGACAAGACCTGCCGCGGCGAAGGCTGCACCGTCCCCGCACCCTGGTGCGAAGTCCATCTGAGGTTCCCCCCGGACCGTAGAGGCATCGACAATGAGGATCGAGATGCCAGAGAAGCGGAAGAAGTACGACCGGGAGTTCCGTGAGGGAGCTGTCCGGATCGTCGAAGAGACCAACAAGCCG
>NZ_QXGH01000045.1 GCF_003515065.1 Nocardioides immobilis | reverse complement strand
CGTTCAACGACCACAAGCAGTGGCGAGGGATCGCAACCCGCTACGACAAGCTCGCCGCCGTCTACCGAGGAGCCGTTGTCCTACGCGCCATCACCATCTGGCTCGCGACTTAGGAGACACGCCCTAGTCGTACCAGGCCAGAAGGGTGGTAACCGTCTGCTGCCCGCCGGCCGCGGCATTCGCGTCTGATGCTTAGCGGGCGGGTCTCGACAGGGGTGTGCCGAGGGTGAGATCTACGCTTCGCGCCGCCTCCCACACGGGGGCCGGCCGTGCACCGATCGCCCCGTCGGCAGCGACGACCGTCAGCACGTAGCGCCCGTTCGCGGGCCGCGGCATCTCGTAGCGACCGTCGTGGTCGCTGCGGGAAGCCAGGACGGTCTCGCCGGTGTTGCGGGTGAGGACGACGAGCGCGTTGCTGACCGCTTGACCCTCGGCGTCGGTGATCGTCCCTGTGAGAGTGAGTCGGTCGCGGAGCACGATCGGCGGTAGGGGAGCTTCGCTGTCGAGGTGGAGCAGTTGTGAGCGAGGTTGCCAGCCGTCCGCGGCGGTCACCACCAGGTAGTCCGCGCTGGCCGGGATGGCGGCTCTGAACCGGCCCTCGGAGTCGGCTTGTCCCCAGTCGACCTGCTTGCCGTCGGGGGCGAGGATCGTGACGACGGCGCGGGAGATCGGGTGGGAGGACGGCGAGAGCACTTGGCCGCGGACGACCTTCGAAGGTCGACCCGTGGTCGCCGTGCCCCCGCGGTCGGCATCGGCCTCGAAGTCGCGCATGCGCAGCATGGGAATGCCGAGTAGCGCTGCGCCGAGAGCGGTGCCAGCGGAGAGCCACAGCAGCAGGGTGATCCCTTGACTGCTGGGCAGGACCTGCCCGCCGACGGCGACGATCGAGGCGCCCGCGACGGCGGCGACACTCGCGCTGGCGGTAGAGGTGCCGAGGGTACGAAGCAGGACGTTGAGCCCGTTCGCCGCAGCGGTCTCGGTGACGGGGACAGCGCGCATGATCAGCATCGGCAGCGCGCCGAACACCATCGCTGTGCCGATGCTCACGACGACAGCGCCGATGACAACCTGGGCCAGGTCATCGCTGAAGAAGACCCGGCCGACGTAGGCGGCGGACATGACTGCGGCACCGCTGAGCATCGTGACCTGGGGGCCGAACCGACGTGTGAGCAAGGCTGACACCGGTGCCATCAGGCCGAAGGCCGCTGCGTTCGGGGTCATCCAGAGACCGGTGGCAAGGATGTCGAGCCCGAGGCCGTAGCCAGACTTGGTCGGTAGCTGGAGGAACAGCATCGTGAGGAGCATGTTGGCGAACATCGCGAACCCGGAAAGAGCGGACGCGGCGTTGACGAGCAGGACAGCGCGGCGCCCGGCCACCCGTAGATCGACCAGAGGGTTCGGCGTGCGGAGCTCCACTGGCCCCCAGACCGCGAGGAGCACGAGCCCGGCAGCCCCCAAGCCGAGGGTTCTCGGCGATCCCCACCCCCATTGGCCTCCCTTGGAGAGCACCAGCAAGACGGCGGTGAGCGCGACTGAGAGGAGTACGGCGCCGCGCACGTCGAAGGTGCCCCGGGTCCGGACCGGCGACTCGGGAAGGACAGCGAGGGTGACGAGTAGCAGCAGGATGCCGACGACGCCGGTGAGCCAGAAGATGGCGTGCCAGTCCAAGTGCTCGGCGATCAGGCCGGACAAGGGTGGGCCGGCGCCAGCGCCGATAGCGAGGGTGGCGCTCATGAGGGCGACGCCGAGGGGGAGGCGCTCGCGCGGCAGCTCGTCGCGCATGATCGCGATGCCCACGGGGATCAGCGCCATGCCGACGCCCTGCAGCGCACGAGCGCCCAGGAGCAGCGGCAGCGCCGTGCTCAAGGCTCCCACCAAAGAGCCGAGCACCGACACCGCCAACGCGATCACCATCATCCGCCGCTTGCCGTACATGTCGGCCAGCCGCGAGATCGTCGGGGTTGCGATCGCCCCGGTCAACAGGGTGGCCGTCACCAACCAGGAGGCGGTGTCCGCCGTGGTGTCGAGGAGGCGGGGCAAGAGAGGCAGCAGCGGCAGGAGCAGGGTTTGCTGCAGCGCGACCACGATGCCGCACAGCGAGAGGGTCGTGACAACCAGAGCCGAGTTGATCGTGGGAGCCTCGGGTTGCGGCTGCGAGGCGCTCAGCGGTACGGCGGTCGGAGCGACCACCCCATCACCTCCGTTGGCCGAGACTCGGTGAAATCGACCCAGCGCCAGTGCGACCATTCGAACGCGTCGGCCTGTCGCCATGGGCAGCCTCGTAGTCCCGACAAGCACTCGGCGAGCTGGCACTCTCAAGCGAGGCCAGACCTCATGACCTCGTGACCCTCAGGTGCTCACTGTAGGCCATCCGCAGAGATTGCCGAAGATTTGTCCGAATATTTGGACGATTATCTGTTCAGAACCCGCGAACTCCCGTAGGGTCGTGGCAGATCAGAACGACAACGATCTGGTCCGATGGGCGCCCACGTAGTGGTCGTTCTGTTGTGGTGCTCGTGGTGTCGGCGGGCACTTCGGTGTCGTGAGTCGAGCGACCGCGAGCCGTCCGACGTAGGGGCTCTCGAAGTCCCGCCGCCTCACGCGTCGCCGTCCACCTGATCCGAAGGAGACCTCTCATGAATGCCTCTCTCAGCATTGCCGTGGTGGGGGGGACCGGACCTCAGGGTCGCGGTCTCGCGTACCGGTTCGCCCTCGCGGGCCACGATGTCGTGCTGGGGTCGCGCGATGCAGGGCGAGCTTCGGAGAAGGCCGACGAGATCAACGACAAGATCGGCTCGCCGGGTGTCGTCGGTGCCGACAATGCTGCGGCGGTCGACAAGGCGTCCGTGGTCCTGCTCGCCGTGCCGTGGGAGGGTCATGCCAACCTGGTCACCGGCCTGGCCGGTGGGCTGGAAGGCAAGATCGTCATCAGCTGTGTGAACCCGTTGGGATTCGACGCGGGCGGGCCGTACGGGCTGGTCCTGGAGGAGTCGGCGGCGCAGGAGACGCAGCGCCTGGTGCCGACGGCCCGGGTGGTGGGTGCCTTCCACCACGTGGCTGCGCTGTCCTTGTGGAAGACCCCCGACCCGCTGCATCACGAGGACGTGCTGGTGTGCGGGGACGACTCGGAAGCCAAGTCCGTCGTGCAGGACCTGGCGGTGTCCGTCACAGGCAAACGCGGCATCGATGCGGGCGCGCTGCGCCTCGCGCGGCAGCTGGAGCCGCTGACCGCAGTGCTGATCAGCATGAACAAGCGGTACAGGACCCGATCGGGTGTCGCGATCACCGGCGTGGACCAGGGCTGACCTGTGGCCACCGATCCCGGCTGGGCAGCACCACCCGCGACCGTATTCGAGCAGTCAGCGTGAGAGGAACGGCGATGCAGATCGGCATCCCCCGCGAGTCCAAGCCCGGGGAAACCCTGGTCGCCGCGACCGCGAAGACCGTGTCGCAGCTGGTTGGCCTCGGCTACGAGGTGGTCGTGGAGACCGGCGCTGGCGAGGCGGCGGACCAGGCCGACGACGCCTTCAAGGGGGCCGGTGCCCGGATCGGCACCTGTGAGGACGCGTGGGAAGCCGACGTCGTGGTGAAAGTCAACGCTCCCACCGACGACGAGATCGAGCGGCTGCACAAGGGTGCGACCGTGATCGCGATGATGGCGCCCGCGCGCAGCCCGGAGCTCGTCGAGAAGCTGCAGGCGCAGGGCGTCACCGCGCTCGCGATGGACGCGGTGCCGCGGATCTCACGCGCGCAGTCGCTGGACGTGCTGTCCTCGATGGCGAACGTCGCCGGCTACCGCGCGGTGGTGGAGTCCGCCCATGAGTTCGGCCGGATGTTCACCGGCCAGGTGACCGCTGCGGGCAAGATCCCGCCGGCAAGGGTGTTCGTGGTGGGTGCGGGCGTGGCAGGCCTCGCGGCGATCGGCGCGGCGTCTGCGATGGGGGCCATCGTCCGCGCCTTCGACGTCCGTCCCGAGGTGGCCGAGCAGGTCGAGTCGATGGGGGCGGCGTTCGCGCAGGTCGAGTTCGAGGCCGAGGTCAGCGCCGACGGCTACGCCAAGGAGATGACGGCCGAGCAGGAGGCCGCGACGGCAGCGATGTACGACGAGGAGGCCCGTCAGGCCGACATCGTGATCACCACCGCGTTGATCCCGGGCAAGCCGGCGCCGAAGCTGATCCGCGCCGAGACGATCGCCAACATGCGTCCGGGCAGCGTGATTGTCGACATGGCCGCGGCCAACGGTGGCAACTGCGAAGGAACCGTCACTGGCGAGCGGACGGTCACCGACAACGGGGTGACGATCCTCGGCTACACGGACCTCCCCGGTCGGCTGCCGGCGCAGACCTCGCAGCTCTACGGCACCAACGTCGTCAACCTGCTCAGGCTGCTGACCCCGGAGAAGGACGGGCAGCTCACCCTCGACATGGACGACGTGGTGCAGCGCGGCCTGACCGCGGTCAAGGACGGCGAGAGCATGTGGCCGCCGCCGCCGGTGCAGGTGTCCGCGCAACCGCAGGTCGCACAGAAGGCGGCGCCGGAGCCGGAGGCACCGAAACCGCCGCCCGACCCGAGGCGGAAGTACGCCGCCGCCGGGCTAGCCGCGGGCCTGTTCGCGCTGGCCGCCGCCTACTCGCCGTCGGAGTTCCTCAACCACTTCACCGTGTTCGTGCTCGCGGTGTTCGTGGGTTACTACGTGATCTCCAACGTGGCGCACGCGCTGCACACGCCGCTGATGTCGGAGACCAACGCGATCTCCGGGATCATCCTCGTCGGCGGGATCCTCCAGGTCGGCAGCGCCAACGCGGTCACAACCGCGCTGGCCGCGGTCGCCGTACTGATCGCGAGCATCAACATCTTCGGCGGCTTCCTGGTGACACTGCGCATGCTCGAGATGTTCCGGAAGGACTGACGACCAATGAGCGACTTCCTGACCTCCGACCGGCTGCCCGGCCTGATCCAGGCGGCGTACATCATCGCGGCGGTCTGCTTCATCGCCGCCCTCGCCGGGCTCTCGAAGCACGAGACGGCCAAGCGCGGCAACATCGCCGGGATGGTGGGGATGGGCATCGCCCTGCTCGCCACCTTCGTGCTCGCCGCGCGGAACGCCGACCTCGGCTACGGCCGCGGGCTCGGCGTGACGCTGGTGATCATCTTGGTGGCGATGGCCGTCGGCGCGGTCGTCGGCGCGTGGAGGGCGCGCACCGTCGAGATGACCGGCATGCCGGAGCTGATCGCGATGCTGCACAGCTTCGTAGGTCTCGCCGCCATTCTCGTGGGCTTCAACTCCTTCCTCGACCACGGCCCTGGTCACGACGCCCTTGGCACCATCCACGACGTCGAGGTCTACGTGGGCGTCTTCATCGGCGCGGTGACCTTCACCGGCTCGATCGTGGCGAACCTGAAGCTCAGCGCGCGGATGAAGTCCTCGCCGCTGATGCTGCCGGGCCGGCACCTGCTCAACCTCGCGATCATCGTGGTCTCGGTGGCCCTCGGTGTCTGGTTCGTCGGCGATGAGGCGACGTTCGGCGACGGCGAGATCGGCGCCGGCATCGTCCCGCTGCTGGTCATGACCGCCCTCGCCTTGCTGCTCGGCTTCCACCTGGTGGCCGCGATCGGCGGCGGCGACATGCCGGTCGTGGTGTCGATGCTCAACAGCTACTCCGGATGGGCCGCGGCCGCGGCCGGCTTCATGCTCGGCAATGACCTGCTGATCGTCATCGGCGCCCTGGTCGGCTCCTCGGGTGCGATCCTGAGCTACATCATGTGCAAGGCGATGAACCGCTCCTTCATCTCGGTCATCGCCGGCGGCTTCGGCCAGGGCGCGACCGCGGTTGACGACACCGACTACGGCGAGCACCGCGAGATCACCGCCGACGAGTGCGCCGAGCTCCTCGCCGACGCGCGATCGGTGATCATCACGCCGGGCTACGGCATGGCGGTGGCGCAGGCTCAGTACCCGGTCGCCGAGCTCACTGCCCAGCTGCGCGCCAGGGGTGTCGACGTGCGGTTCGGGATCCACCCGGTCGCCGGCCGGCTGCCCGGCCACATGAACGTGCTGCTGGCCGAGGCCAAGGTGCCCTACGACATCGTGCTCGAGATGGACGAGATCAACGAGGACTTCCCCGAGATCGACATCGTCCTCGTCATCGGCGCCAATGACACCGTCAACCCCGCCGCTGCTGAGGACCCCACCAGCCCGATCGCCGGCATGCCGGTGCTTGAGGTCTGGCGCGCCCACGAGGTCGTGGTATTCAAGCGGTCCATGGCCACCGGCTACGCCGGCGTCCAGAACCCCCTGTTCTTCCGCGACAACACCCGGATGCTCTTCGGCGACGCCAAGGCCAAGGTCGACGAGATCATCCACCATCTCCCCGCCGGCCGGGGGCATGACGATCACATGAGGCAGCCTCAGGTCTCCAGGTAGCTCGCCAGCTCCCTCAGGAGCAGGTCGTCGGCCGCGGCGCCGCAGAGCGCGGGAGCGACGATCGCCTCCATTCCACGACACCCGAGGACCTCCGCTGCCCCGACCGCGACGGCGGTGGCGATCGCGGTGTCGGTGCCCAGGGGCAGGTGCGGACCGTGTTGCTCGCAGACTTCGAGCGTGCTGTGAACCGACACGTCCGCAGTCCGCAAATGGTCCGCAAGAGGTCCAGCCGCGACCGGCTCTCGCCAACAACCACCGGCCAGCCGGCGAGTGTGTTTGCGCAGGTCAGGCCGCTTCTTCCGGCGGTGACCATCGATGGCCATCAACTGCCCGTCCTCCGCGGCAACGTTCCCCTGGTACTGCCTGGGAAGGTCCGAACGGCAAACTGGATGACTGACACCAGGATCTACAGGGGTACAGCGCCCCCTGCGTCGCGCGACCTCGATTCGGGGGCCGCGTCCCGTCTGTGTCCCGTCTCAGTTCCGTTGACGACCAACGACGCCCAGCGCTTGCAACGGCGCTACACCCCATCTGACCTGCGGTTTCGTCGGATCTCAACGCCAGTCGACGACCGCCGTCAGGCCACGGAACGCCCTGTCACGGCGGAGGCCGCGGGTTCGAGTCCCGTCGGGGTCGCAGGAGACAGGACAAGCCCGGATCATCGATCCGGGCTTGTCCTCGTTTTGCGGACGTCGGTCAGGCGTTGGTCGGTACGCCGCGCTGCTGCTCGTCCGTCAGCCGTGCCTCCTCGACGGCCTGGTGCTCGAGCGCGAGGCGCACCCGGTTCCACTCCTCCGGCGAGGACGCGAGCGACTTGGTGCCGCCCTGGATCCGTTCGATCGCGCGCCGGGCGTAGACCTGCTGCTCGGTGACGGCCCGCTCCGCCCGCCCGCGGCCGAGGAAGCTGACAGCCCAGTGCCCGAGCGCCGTGAGCCGGTTCTTGAAGCCGGTCAGGTAGACGAGGTGCAGGGCGAGCCACATCAGCCAGGCCAGGAATCCCGACACCCGGAGCTTCTTGACGAGCACCACGGCGCTGAACCGGGAGATGGTGGCCATCGAGCCCTTGTCGAAGTACTTGAAGGGCTTGAGCGGGTCCTTGCCGTCGATCCGGCGGGTGATCGTCTTCGCGGAGTACTTGGCGCCCTGGATCGCGACCTGGGCGACACCGGGCAGGTTGTCGAGCGCCATCATGTCGCCGATCACGAAGATCTCCGGGTAGCCCGGCAGCGTCAGGTCCGGGTTGACGCTGATCCGCCCGGCCCGGTCCAGCGGTGCGCCGGTCTGGTCGGAGAGGGTCTGGGTGAGCGCATTCGCCTGGACGCCGGCTGCCCAGACCTTGCAGGCGCTCTCGACCCGCTGCGTCGTACCGTCCTTGAACGCGAGAGTCACGCCGCGCTCATCCAGCTCGGTGACCATCGCCCCCAGCACGACCTCGACGCCGTGCTTCTCCAGCGACTTCTTGGCCACCTCGCCGAGCTTGGACCCGAAGGGCGGCAGCACCTGCGGTGCGGCGTCGACGAGCAGCACCCGGGCCTCGCGGGTGTTGATGGCGCGGAAGTCGTGCCGCAGCACCCGCTGGGCGAGCTCGGCGATCTGGCCGGCCATCTCGACACCGGTGGGACCCGCGCCCACCACGACGAACGTCAGCTGCCGGGTGATCTCGTCCTCGGTCTCGGCGACCTCGGCGAGCTCGAACGTCCCGAAGATCCGGCCGCGCAGCTCCAGCGCGTCGTCGATGCTCTTCATCCCGGGGGCGAACTCGGCGAACTGGTCGTTGCCGAAGTAGGACTGGCCGGCCCCGGCCGCGACCACCAGGGAGTCGTACTTGGTGATGGTCATCCGGCCGCTGATGTGGGAGGTGACGGTCTGCGCGTTGACGTCGATCGCGTCGACGGTGCCCAGGATGACCCGGACGTTCTTCTGGCGCGCGAGGACCTCCCGCGTGGGTGGCGCGATCTCGCCCTGCGACAGGATCCCCGTGGCCACCTGGTAGAGCAGCGGCTGGAAGAGGTGGTGCGTCGTCTTCGAGATGAGGGTGACGTCGACATCGGCGCGTCTGAGCGCCTTCGCGGTGAATAGACCGCCGAATCCCGATCCGATGACGACGACGTGGTGCCTGGCCATGTGAGTCCTTCCGCCGGTGCCTCGATGGCAGTCTGCCGAATTCTCACCGCCCGCGGGGCGTGGCTCGGAGTCTGGCGCGTCACCTGCCAGGATCGGGGGCGAGGAGGCGTGCTGAATGCCCGTGGAGATGAGCCCGGAGGACTTCGAGGCGCTGGTCGAGAACGCGCTGGACGCGATTCCCGACGAGATCGCCGTGCTGGTGCGCAACGTGGTCGTCCTGGTCGAGGAGGAACCGCCCGAGGACGAGCCCGACGACCTGCTCGGCCTCTACGACGGGGTGGCGCTCACCGAGCGCGACCAGTCGTTCCTCCCCGAGCTGCCCGACCGGATCTTCCTCTTCCGGGGCCCGCTGCTCGACATGTGCGAGGACGAGGCCGAGCTCGTCGAGGAGATCCGGATCACCGTGGTGCACGAGATCGCCCACCACTTCGGGATCGACGACGACCGCCTGCACGATCTCGGCTACGCCTAGGCCGCCAGCCAGAAGCCGAGCGCGGCGGCGGCCAGGCCCAGGACGAGCGTGAGGGCGGCGTACGCCGTACCGGCGCGGGCGCCGAGGTCCCGTGTCTGGACGGCGAAGGAGGAGTACGTCGACAGCCCGCCGCAGAAGCCGGTGGCGACCAGGGCGAACGCCGCCCCGTCGACGGACCAGCCGACGCACAGCCCGAGCAGCAGGGAGGCGCCGGTGTTGGCCGCCAGGGTGCCGGTGTGGAACCGCCCGTCGAAGAGCTTGCCGAGCGTGAACCGCAGGGGTACGCCGAACGCCGCGCCGAGCGCCACCCAGAGGACCGTCACAGCTCGTCCTCCTCGGGCAGCGGCGGCGCGTAGCGCCCGACGACCGTGACGACGAGCAGGCAGACAGCCAGCGTCCCCAGCAGGTAGCAGCCTGCGAGCGCGGTGTCCCCGGCGGCGAGCAGCGACCTGCCCTGCTCGCTCGTCGCCGAGAACGTGGTGAAGCCGCCGAGGACGCCCGGGCCGAGCGCGGCCGCCCAGGTGGCGGACCGCCGGGCGATCGGGAGCAGCTCGAGACCGGCGAGGAGCGCGCAGCCGACGACGTTGATCGCGAAGGTGGTCCACGGGAAGCCAGGGCCGTCGGGCGCGAGCTCGCCCGCCCCGTGCCGGAGTACGGCGCCCACCACCCCGCCGGCCGCCACCGCGAACAGGAGTCGCGGCGCAGGGATCACGAACGGATCGTAGGACGCGGGTCCGTGCTGCCGGACCACGGCTGCGGTGCGGCGCCCGCGGCCTGGCGGCGGAACTCGCTGAGGAACCAGATCTGGAAGGACCGCTGCTCGGGGGTGCGCGGCGCGGTGAGCAGCCGCTCGGCGCGGCTGAAGTCGTCGGCGGCGTCGAGCAGGTCGATCAGCTCACCGATCTGGCGGGCCACCAGCGGGGGCATCCGCAGCCGCAGGTCGATCGTCTCCTCGCCGGCCTCGAGCGCGTCGTCCACCTGCTCCCGGCCCATCCCGGACCGCAGCGGCATCTCGAGCGCGTTGAAGTGCTCGGACAGGACCTTCGCCAGCGGGTAGTCGTCCTCGTGCGCGAGCGCGAGGAGCCGGATCTCGCGCCGGAGGTCGCGGTAGTGCCGCTGGAAGCGCGAGAACGCGTGCACCGGCACCCCCTTGATCTGGATCGCGACCTCGCCCATCCGGGTGCGCGCCTCACCGGTGTCCGGCGGCGCCATCAGCTGGAAGTCCGGGCCCGCGTCGTCGGTGAAACCGGCAGCGGGCTCGAACCACACCGTCTTGCCGTCGTCCTCGATGACCGCGCCCCAGGCCGCGGACGCTCGGGCGACGATGTCGAGGCCGCGCCCGAAGCCGCTGAGCTCGGTGACGTCGAAGTCGTCGGCCGCCCCGGAGTCGAACGCGTCGAGGTCGAACGCGTCGAGGTCGATGCCGCCGGCACGCGAGCCGGGCTGCGGCGGCACGACGGACGCGTCGGACACCTCGATCCGGGGGTGCTCGGGGGTGCCCCGCAGCTGGAGCCGGACCGGAGGGTCGGCGTGGAGGAGGGCGTTGGTCACCAGCTCGGAGACGCCGAGCTCCGCGCACTCGGCGAGGTCGTCACGTGCGATGGCCTCACAGGTCCGTACGGCCCACCGGCGCGCCTCTTGCACGCTCCGTGGACCGGAGGTCAGGGTCAGGACCTGCCGGTGCGGCAAAGGGAACCCCTTCCATGTGCCTTGCGATGGGGTGGGTCGGTGGGCCTGCCGAGCCAGGAATCCAGGGTCAAGTACCCCGGTCTTGCGAGGTCAAACATTCAATTTCGACCCAGATTCTGGCACGCCGGCCTGTGATCGAGCAGACAGGCGCGGGGTGGGGTCGGGCTTTTGGGAGCGACCGGTCCGTCACGGGAGAATGGGACCCATGACAGAGGGGACAGCGACCGACACGTCGACGCCGGAGCGGGCGCTGGTCCCGCGCTCGGACCGGCACCAGGTGGTCGTGATCGGGTCCGGCTTCGGGGGCCTGTTCGGCACCAAGGCCCTCAAGAACGCCGACGTCGACGTGACCATGATCGCGAGGACGACCCACCACCTGTTCCAGCCACTGCTGTACCAGGTCGCGACGGGCATCCTCTCCGAGGGCGAGATCGCGCCCCCGACCCGCGAGGTGCTGGCCCGGCAGAAGAACGCCCAGGTGCTGCTCGGCGAGGTCACGGCGATCGATCTCGCGAGCAGGACCGTCACCTCGCAGGTGCTCGGACGCGAGCTGACGACGCCGTACGACTCGCTCATCGTCGCTGCCGGTGCCGGCCAGTCCTACTTCGGCAACGACCACTTCGCGGAGTTCGCTCCCGGCATGAAGAGCATCGACGACGCGCTGGAGCTGCGCGGCCGGATCTTCGGCGCGTTCGAGATGGCCGAGCTCGGCGCCGCCCGCGGCGAGAACGTCGACCACCTGCTGACCTTCGTGGTCGTCGGCGCGGGCCCGACCGGTGTCGAGATGGCCGGCCAGATCGCCGAGCTCGCGCACCGGACCCTGACCCGCGACTTCCGCGCGATCAAGACCCACCAGGCCCGGGTGATCCTGGTCGACGCCGCCCCGCAGGTGCTGCCGCCGTTCGGGGCCAAGCTCGGCGCCTGGACCAAGAAGAAGCTCGAGGACCTCGGGGTCGAGGTGATGCTTGGAGCGCTCGTCTCGGCCGTGGACGAGCGGGGTCTCGTCGTGAAGTACAAGGACGGCAGCGAGGAGCGCATCGCCGCGGTCACCAAGGTGTGGGCCGCCGGCGTCCAGGCGAGCGCGCTCGGCCGCACCCTCTCGGACCAGACCGGTGCACCGCTCGACCGCTCGGGCCGGATCGCGGTCAACCCGGACCTGACCCTGCCCGGCTATCCCGAGGTGTTCGTCGTCGGCGACATGATCGCGCTCGACAACCTCCCCGGCGTCGCCCAGGTCGCGATCCAGGGCGCCAAGTACGCCGCCAAGGAGATCGACGGCCGGCTCAACGGCAAGGCTCCTCAGCGGCCGTTCAAGTACTTCGACAAGGGCTCGATGGCCATCGTCAGCCGCTTCCGCGCGGTCGCCCTCGTGGGCAAGCTGCGGTTGACCGGCTTCCTCGCCTGGCTGATGTGGCTGGCGGTGCACCTCTTCTACATCACCGGCTTCAAGAACCGGCTGACCGCCGTCCTGCACTGGCTGATCTCGTTCCTCGGCCGCGGGCGCTCCGAGCGGACGTCGACCGAGCAGCAGATCTTCGCGCGCGTCGCGCTGCAGCGCCTCGGCCGCGGCGCGGCCGACCTGGTCTCGCAGCCGGGGGAGTACGACGCCGAGGCCGAGCGCCGTCGCCGCGAGGAGCTCGAGCGCCAGGCGCTCGAGGAGGTCCGGCTCACCGACGAGCAGGCTCGCGGCGTCCGGGTCTGACCGGGTCTGACCGGGTCTGACCGGCTCGAGGACTACTCGAGCTCGAACCCGGACTCGGTCGCCTCGGCGGCCGCGCGGAACCGGTCGAGGTTGCGGGCCCACTTCGGCAGGATGAAGACGCCCTCGGCCTCCGCCGTCACCTCGCCGTCGGCCGTCAGCATCCGCCCCTTGCCCCACGTCTTGATGCCGTCGCGCCGGTCTACCCAGGCCTCGCAGCGCAGGTCGCCCAGCGGCGTGCCCTGGCGGTAGACGATGGTCAGCGTGCCGGTCATGCCGGGCCGGCCACTGGTGCTGACCGCGTGGCCGAGCACCTGGTCGAGGATCAGTGCGATCACCCCGCCGTGGGTGAGGCCCGGAGGGCCCTCGTACGCCGCGCCGAGCCTGAAGTCGCTCCACGCCCGGCCGTCGCCGTCGCTCTTGACCTCCAGCGGGGGAGCGATCGGGTTGCGCAGGCCCATCACGGCATTGCCCCAGTTGCGGGCGCGGCTGCCGTCGGCGCGGAACCGCACGCCGTACGCCCCGTCGATCTGCTTCTTCCGAAGTCGCTCGACGATCGCCTCGACCGCGGCCTGGGCAGCGCGGATCTCGTCCTCGTCGACCTCGGTGCGGATGGTGACGTCGACCAGCTCGCGGACCGCGTTGGTGAACGGCGCGTAGAGGGCCGCCTCCCGCGCGATCTCGTCGTCGGTGGCGGTCTCTGCCTGGAACCGGCTCATGCGATCACAGTAGAACAAGTTCTCGCGTAGAAAACGTGATGCGACGAGCGTCACTCGTTGGTCGAATAGGACCATGGCCGCGCTCGTGCTGCCCGACCTCCGGTGGTTCCCCAGCTGGGCCGCGACCGTGACGGACTTCGGCGACGGCGTTATGCACGGGTCCGGCTCCTGGAACCTCGACCACCCGATCGAGCCGACCGAGGCCTCGTGCCGGGAGCTCGTCGACGTGCTGGCCGAGCGGGTCGCGGGCGACCCGGAGATCGGCCGGGTCGCGTCGACGTACTTCTGGATCACGGCGGGTGACGGTGGTCCGGGCGACGAGGTCATCGGCTTCCTCAACCTCCGGCACGACCTCAACGACTGGCTGCTCGAGGAGGGTGGCCACATCGGCTACTCCGTGCGGCCCGCGCGCCGCCGGCAGGGCCACGCGACGCGCGCGCTGGCTCTCGGCGTACGACGAGCGGGCGAGCTCGGCATCGAACGCGTGCTTGTCACGTGCGACACCGACAACGCGGCGTCGGCGCGCACGATCGAGGCGGGCGGCGGCGTCTTCGAGGACGTCCGCAAGGACAAGCGGCGCTACTGGATCACGGTGCCGGTTGCGGCCGCAGGTCCGGGCGGAGCCGGTGCAGCACGGCGGTGAACTCCTCGGGGTCGACGATGCTGCGATCGAGCACGAGGAGCGGCTGGTCGTGCCGTTCGATCAGCACCCGCCAGCTGCGTTGTCCCGGCCGGCCCTCGACCAGCACCGGCGTGTAGGGGCTGGCCAGGTCGATGACCTCGAACCTGCCGTTGCGGATCATCTCCAGCTGGCCGCGGATCACGGCGAGTTCCGTCACGCTGGTGCTGGCGCGGACGCCGAACACCACGAGGGTCAGCAGCGCCAGGAGCGCGACCAGGCCGTAATTGACCGTCGTGCGCTCCTGGGAGAGCCGGTAGCCGGCCGCGACCGTCAGCAGGGCGACGACGATCAGCACTGCCGTGATCGCGTACAGGTAGCCGGACCGCGGCTTGAAGACGGCGTTCGTCGAGCCGGACGCGGTCAGCTCGCCCTCGCGCTCCGGCGTCGAGGCGTACGGCGAGCGCGTGCCCGGCGTCGTCCCGGTCCGCGGCGGGGGCGTGGGGAACCCCTTGTCGGCCGGCGCGGTCGCCCCGTCCGCAGCCGGGTCGACCGGCTCCTTGACGGCGGGCTGGTAGGGGGTCGGCCACTTCGCGGCGACCGGCGGCTCGGGCGCCACGAGCGCGTCGAGCACGTCCTGCCCGGCATCGCGCGTGTTGGGCACGCTCAGGCGCCGTGGATCGACCGTCCCTGGCGGGTCGACCCGGTGCTTGCCACCCCGGACGGGGTCGCCGACCTCGTCGGCGTACGTCGCGCGCTTCTCCAGCCACTTCCGGATGGCGTCGGTGTCCGCGCCGAAATCCATCTCGTCAAGCTCCCCCATGACGAGGCCTCCCTTCCTCCCGGCGTGAATGTACGCCTGTTCGGGCGGCCGCGTGACCGGTTCGCGCCGGTCCGGCGGTAGATTGAGACTGACTCTCAATCGGAGGTGGGAGATGTCCGAGTCCTCGACGCTGCGACCGACGCGTCAGCGGCGCGCGATCACCGAGGCGCTGGCGGGCGCGTCCGACTTCCAGAGCGCCCAGGACATCCACGACTCACTGCGGCAGGCGGGCGAGAAGGTCGGCCTGGCCACCGTCTACCGCACGCTGCAGGCGATGGCCGACGCAGGCGAGGTCGACGTGCTCCAGGGGAGCGGCGGGGAGTCGGCCTACCGCCGTTGCAGCACCCACCACCATCATCACCTGGTCTGCCGGTCGTGTGGCCGGACGGTCGAGGTGACCGGCCCGGCGGTCGAGTCCTGGGCCGAGGCGGTCGCCCGCGACCACGACTTCGCCGAGGTCAGCCACAGCCTCGAGCTGTTCGGCATCTGCGCGGACTGCCGTCAGCAGTAGCGGTGCACGCCGCCCGGCGTGAGGGCGAGATCGCGACGCACGACCGGCCACCGGTCGCCGTACGCCGCGCAGGTGCGGCGGAACGCGCGCCGGCGGTACTCGATGGCCAGCACCTGGTCGCCGTACGACGCCGCGTAGCGCCGGCACTCGCGCCACTGGCCGCACTCCTCCGCGACGGCGAAGTCGAACCCGATCGTCGTCCCGTCCCACTCCGCGAGGTTCTTCTGCCCGACGGGCAGCCCCGCGGCGTGACCGCGGCGGACGAGCAGCCGGGCGTAGGCGAGCGCCTGACGGCGCTTGATCAGCCGGTGGCTGCGGGTGAACGAGTCGAGGTTGTCGAACTCGACGGCGTCGAACCCGTCCGCCGCGCACCGCTCCGTCCACCGCCCGACGATGCGGGCGAGCGCCCGGCGCTTGGCGCGGGTGCGGGTGTCGAGGAGCCACTCGCCCCACACCTCGTCCACCACGGCTCGGCCGTCGTCCTTGAGCACGAGCCGCCAGTGGTGGCGCCGCCAGAACCTCCGGTCGTCGGGCTGCGTCTGGAAGCCGTTGACGTAGCAGACGTTGTACCGGCCGCCGAGCGGCTCGGCCTTCCGGTCGCGTACGACGATCCCGACCCGGTCCGGCAGGCGGTCCCGCGTGCCGCCGAGCTGGTAGTCGACGTCGGAGCTCGGGTCGAACAGCGGACCTGGCACGGCGACGGCCGGGCCGGTGACCGTCATCGCAGTCAGGAGGGCCGCGGCGATCGCCAGGAACCTACGCATCTCGGAAGCGTAGGTCGGTCGGTAGGCCGCGTGGGACTCGAACCCACAACCTAAGGATTAAAAGTCCTCAGCTCTGCCAATTGAGCTAGCGGCCCGTGGTCGCGCGGGCGCACCCCGTGACCGGAGTGAAGTATCGCAGGCCGGGTCAGTCACCGAGCAGCGACTTCATCTGCTCGACCTGGTCCTGCTGGGTGGTCACGACCGCCCGGGCGAGGTCGAGGGCGGGGGAGAAGCGGCCCGCGTCGCTCTCCTCCTCGGCGATCTCGATCGCGCCCTCGTGGTGGGCGACCATGAGCTCGAGCCAGCGCTGCTCGAACTCCGGCCCGTCCAGCTCCTCGAGCGCCTCGAGCTCGGCGTGGTCCGGCATCCCGGGGAGGTCGTCGCCGGGGACCTCCACGACCTCGCCCCGTTCATCGGCGTGCGCGTTCGCGTGGTCCCGGATGGTCTCGGGAGCCGGCTGGTCCCAGTCGGTCAGCCACGTGGTCAGGGACTGGATCTCCGGCCCCTGGGCCGCCAGGATCTCGTCGGCGATCGCGGTGAGCCCGGGCGACACGTTCCTTCCCCGGGTCAGGTCGACCAGGGTCAGCGACAGGGCGTGGTGCTGGACCAGATCCGAGGCGAACGACGCGTCGGCGTCGTTGTAGACGTCGCCGTTGGCGGCCGTGTGGACGGCCGGCTTCGGATCCGGCTCGCTGTCGTCGGAGCAGCCGGTGAGCGCGACCAGGAGGAGTACGGCGGTCGCGACTGGGGCAAGGGTGGTGCGTGCGGACATCCAACGGAGTCTAGGCGTGGGCCGGCGCGCGGTTTCCCGCCGCGTCATGCCGGTGTAGCGCAACCTTCACGCTGTTCCTCGAGATGCCTGCATCCTCAGGGGTTCCAGCGCGGGACAGGCTTGATAGTGTCACTCGTGCAGCGGATGCAAGTTCCTCAAAGGTTTGACGCCTGCGGAGTCTGTGGC
The DNA here is from genome assembly GCF_003515065.1 of Nocardioides immobilis. Lineage (GTDB taxonomy): Bacteria > Actinomycetota > Actinomycetes > Propionibacteriales > Nocardioidaceae > Nocardioides > Nocardioides immobilis. Next base: position 39,449 of record NZ_QXGH01000045.1, on the reverse strand, counting down.
CGACGGCATATCTGGTTTGTGGTGCACCAATCACGGGTCGGAGCGACGTGTCATCGCATCTGCTGCGGGTCGCCGAAGTGGCGGCTCTCGCCCCGACAATAGGAGTAACGAGCACAATGGCTCAGGGCACCGTGAAGTGGTTCAGCGCAGAGAAGGGCTTCGGTTTCATCGAGCAGGAGGGCGGCGGCGACGACGTCTTCGTTCACTACTCGGCGATCCAGACCTCCGGCTACAAGTCCCTCGAGGACAACCAGAAGGTCGAGTTCGACGTCACCCAGGGCCCGAAGGGTCCCCAGGCGGAGAACGTTCGCGCTCTCTGATTCGCAACAACTGTCCCGGGGCCTGTGGGCCCCGGGCATCTCGGGAGACATCAGTCTTCGGGCGAGGCCCTGCCGGCAATCGGCAGGGCCTCGTCAAATTTTTCTGGAACTTCAGGTTTCGAGCGTGTTGAGTTGGGCAGTATGAACCGGATGGCACCGGTGTGCCCCGGACACGAAGGAGTGGGGGACGACCAGTCGTCCACACTCGGGAGGCGGAAGTAGTCGTGGCGGACCCGTTCGACGTGGCGCTCGAGGACTCCGACCTGCTCAGGGAGGTCGAGCTGACCACCAACCTGATCATCGCCGCCACCGCCTCGGACGGCCCGCTTCCGGCCGAGGAGATCGACCGGATCCTCGGCGTCGTCCCCGACGACGACGTGGCCTGAGCGGCCGATCAGCAGGTCGCGAAGAGGACCGGCCCGGTCGCCATGTCGGACATGACGTAGTTACCGGGGACCGGCTCGAGCTCCATCGTCACGACCTTCCCCTCCGCGGTCACCTCGCCGAGGTCGAACCGGTCGGGGAACGAGCCGCCCTGGCCGGGGGCCGGACCGGACGCGAGAACCGCACGGGTGTCGGCGTTGGTCCGCGCCTGATCCTCGGACTCGAACGCCATGGCGACGCGGACGTCGCCACCCGGCACGGTCGCGATGGCGTACGCGTGGAGCGGGCTGATCGCGCCGGCGGCGTCGATCAGCTCGGCAGCGCGGACCCGGTCGGAGTCGGCGGCCTCGGTCATGGCCAGCGCGGTGCACACGTAGTCGCCGTCGTAGACCGCCGTCGACAGGGCACCCTCCATCTCGTTCGTGACGCCGGCGACGCTGTCGTCGAGGTCGACGCCCCGTTGGTCGTCGCGCCAGGACTCGACGGACTTGCTCTGGTCGCTGGCCACCAGCACCCGGCGATCCCGGTCGAGTGTGATGAAGGCGAGCTCCTGGGTCACCGTGCCGAGCTGCCCCAGCAGGTCGTGGCCGCCGAGCCAGACGCCGTCGTCGTCGCTGGGCCGCTGGTAGCCGACCTCCTCGATCGTGTCCTCGAGCTGGTCGAGGTCCAGCGACTCCGGCAGGCCGAGGATGAGAACGGCGCCCTCCGTGCTCTGCGCGAAGAGCTCCCAGTCGACGGTGGCGGGGGAGAAGCCGTACTGCTCCTGGAGGACCTGCGCCGACGCGACCAGGGCGGAGGTCGAGGTGAGGTCCGCCGAGAATCCCTCGTCGAGGAACGCCTGGACGTCCGCGGCCTGCGAGCTTGCCGAGAGATCGGCGTCGAGCTCGTCGCGGACACCTGACCAGTCCGTCCACCCGATCCGGGCGCTCGCCTCGGGTGCCAGCCCCAACGCCGTCGCCAACCGCCCGGGCTCCTCGTCGTCGCCGCGCGAGGTGAGCACCCAGGCAAGGGCACCGGCCGCGACCAGCAGGAGCACCACGCCGACAGCGATCAGGCGGCGGCGCGGTTTCAACATGGAAGCGGTGTCTCCTCTCGGGGCCGGTCAGGTGTGACACTAACGCCGTGACCAGGAGCTTGCTCGCGTCGCCCCCGGACATCCGCGCGGCCGGGGTGGTGACGTTCCGGCCGGGCCGGGAGGTGCTGCTCGTGCACCGCCCCAAGTACGACGACTGGTCGTTCCCGAAGGGCAAGCTCGAGCGCTGGGAGCACCCGACCGCGGCAGCGGTCCGTGAGGTCGCCGAGGAGACCGGCCTGCACGTGCGGCTCGGGCCACCGCTGACGCCGCAGCGCTATCCGACGGGTCGCCGGATGAAGGCGGTCGACTACTGGACCGGGCGAGTGGTCGGCGACGACGACGTGAGCCTCTACCGGCCCAACCACGAGATCGACCAGGTCGCCTGGGTCCGCATCGACAAGGCCGAGGGGATGCTCACCTACGCCTACGACCGGCAGACCCTCGCCGAGGCACTGAAGGTACGCCGCCGCACCCACGCGATCGTCGTACTCCGGCACGGACGAGCGCGGTCGCGGAAGACCTGGCGGGAGGACGACCGGCTGCGGCCCCTCCTCAAGACGGGCGCCGTGGAGGCGGACCGTCTCGTACCCCTGCTTGCGGCGTACGACGTGACGCGGGTGATCTCCTCGCCCAGCGTCCGGTGCCTGCAGACGGTTGTGCCGTACTCCGAGACGACCGGCTGGGAGGTCGAGACCCGGCGCCGGCTCAGCGAGGAGCTGGCCACCGCCAAGGGCATCCAGAAGATCGTCGACGACCTGCTCGAGGGCGGCCAGGGTGGCGTGATCTGCACACACCGACCCGTGCTGCCGGTGGTGTACGACGCCCTCGGCCTGCGCAAGGGGCAGCGGGGCGAGGAGCTCGAGACCGCCGAGATGCTGGTGGTGCACGTGCGCAAGGGCGCCGTCGTCGCGGTGGAGCGCCACGGGGTCTGAGCGTGTGACGTGGGTCGCGGGCGCCCCACGATGCTTTCTCCCCTGTTCACCGTGCGTTCAGACGCGTCCGAAGCTTGCGTTACCCGGCGTCCCTAGCGTCGCTGACGTCCGACAACACACGGGGGTGCAGGAACTTGGGTGCCCCCTCATGTCCCGAGAGGCAACACTCTTGAACCCCAACAACTTCCGACGCGGCGCGATGGCAACGCTCACCGCCCTGGCGCTCGCCGGCAGCCTCGCAGCGTGCGGCTCCGACGCGGACGCCGACGGCGAGGCCGCCGAGGCGTCGATCACCTGTCTGACCGTCGAGCAGCTCCACGACCTGTGGGCTCCGGGTTCCGAGATCACCAACTGGAACCAGCTCGACGACTCGTTCCCGGACCAGGAGATCAAGCTGTTCGGCCCCGGCACCGACTCGGGCACCTATGACTACATGGCCGAGACCGTCGCCGACCCCGAGGCCGAGGAGCCCGCGACCCGGGACGACTACGAGGCCTCCGAGGACGACAACGTCCTGGTCGAGGGCGTCGCGAACACCGAAGGTGCCACCGGCTACTTCGGCTACACCTACTACGAGCAGAACAAGAGCCGCCTCGCGGCCCTCGAGATCGACAACGGCGACGGCTGCGTCGCCCCGTCGGCCGAGACCGCGCAGGACGGTTCCTACGCCCCGCTGTCGCGCCCGCTGTTCATCTACGTGAACAAGGCGTCGTACACCGACAACAAGGCCGTCCAGGAGTACGTCGACTTCTACATCGAGAACCTGGCGGCGATCGCCGAGGCCGCTCAGTACATCCCGCTGAGCGAAGAGCTCTACGGCGAGACCCAGTCGGCGCTCGAGGGCCTCGGCGGCTCGGGTGCTACCGGTGCGTCCGGTGACGTCAAGGTCGACGGCTCGTCGACGGTCTACCCGATGAGCGTCGCCGCTCAGGAGCTCCTCAACCAGGAGAACTCGGACGTCAAGGTCACGGTCGGCGAGGCCGGCACCGGTGGCGGGTTCGAGCTGTTCTGCGCCGGCGACACCGACATCTCCGACGCCTCGCGTCCGATCGAGGAGGACGAGATCGCGGCGTGCGAGGACAAGGGCGTCGAGTTCGTCGAGCTCCAGGTCGCGACCGACGCGCTCACTGTCGTCGTCAACCCGAACCTCTGAGGTCTGACGAGTTCATCTCATGAGTGAGGCAACCACACCCGCAGGCCCGTCCCATGGGACGGGCCTGCGGGCTGCCATCGACCTGAGCCACAAGGTGCGCCCAGGCGAGGCGGCCATCAAGGCAGTGCTGCTCACGTCGGCGATCGTCTCTGTCGCGATCACGGTCGGCATCATCGTCACGCTGATCCAGCCGATCATCGACTTCTTCGGCGAGGTCCCTGTCGGCGACTTCTTCGCCACCGAGGGCACCTACGCCGTCCTGCCGCTGGTCATGGGCACCCTTCTCGTGACGGTCATCGCGCTCCTGCTCGCGGTGCCGCTCGGGCTGGGCGCCGCCATGTACCTGTCCGAGTACGCCTCGGCGCGGGCACGAAGGTGGCTCAAGCCGACGGTCGAGCTGCTCGCCGGCGTCCCGTCGGTCGTCTACGGCTTCTTCGCCCTCCAGTTCGTCACCCCGACGCTGCTCCAGGACATCATCGGGCTCGAGGTGAACTTCACGAACTCGCTCGCGGCGGGTCTCGTGCTGGGGGTGATGGTGCTGCCGACCATCGCGTCGTTGGCGGAGGATGCGCTCAGCGCCGTGCCGATGTCGATGCGTCAGGGTTCGCTCGCGATGGGCGCCAACCGGATGCAGACGACGCTGCGGGTGGTCTTTCCGGCCGCGCTGTCCGGCATCGCCGCCGCGGTCGTGCTCGGGATGTCCCGGGCCGTCGGCGAGACGATGATCGTCGCGCTCGCCGCGGGGGCTCAGAAGAAGTTCGACGCCGACGTCCTCACCGGGCACCAGGCGATGACGGGCTACATCGCACAGACCTTCGGCGGTGAGAACCCGGTCGGTTCCACGCCGTACAACATGGCGTTCGCGGTCGCCGGGACCCTCTTCGTCATGACCCTGATCCTCAACATCCTCAGCATGATCGTCGTCCGTCGATTCAGGCAGGCCTACTGATGAGCGCAGCATCCGCAGTCGCGGCCCAGGTCGTCACCAGCACGCTGGCGAGCGGCAGGAGCAAGGACCGCGACCTTCGGTCGATCCTCTTCCTCGGGGCTCTCTGGCTCTCGCTGTTCTTCGGGGTGATCGTGCTGGTCGCGCTCATCGTCGACACCGCGATCAAGGGATCCGGTCGGTTCGACAAGGAGCTGGTCACGAACTACGCCTCGATCATCTTCCCGGAGACGACCGGCTTCAAGGCCGGGATCTTCGGCTCGATCTGGCTGATGGTGTGCACGGCGATCCTGGCGATCCCGCTCGGCGTCATGGCGGCGACGTACCTCGAGGAGTTCGCCGACACCAACCGGTGGTGGAACCGGGTGATCGAGATCAACCTGCAGAACCTGGCCGCAGTGCCTTCGATCGTCTACGGGCTGCTCGCGGTCGCCGTCGTGGCGATCGTCGGGTTCGACGAGAAGGGCGTGCTGATCGGTGGTGCCGTTGCGCTGGCGCTCCTGATCCTTCCGGTCATCATCATCACGACCCGCGAGGCGATCCGCGCCGTACCCCAGGACATCCGCCAGGCGTCGTACGGCCTCGGGGCCACGACCTGGCAGACGACGTGGCGCCAGGTGCTGCCGTCGGCAGTGCCCGGCATCGCGACCGGCACGATTCTCGGCCTGTCCAGGGCGATCGGTGAGGCGGCGCCGCTGATCATCGTCGGCCTCGGCGTCAGTGTGCTGTCCGTGCCCGAGCCCGGTATCGCCGGCCTGTCGGACAGCGCGACCTCGCTGCCGAACCAGATCTACAACCTGGCGAACCAGTCTCGCCCGGAGCTTGCAACCGCCGCCTCGGCGGCGATCATCCTGCTGCTCGTGATGATCCTCGGCATGAACGCCATCGCCATCCTGATCCGCAACAAGTTCACGCGATCCTGGTAAGGGAGCACCCTGACAATGTCCACTCAACCCGCGACGGCCACGACGAGCCCCGACGAGCCGCTCGGCATCTCGCTCTCGATCGACGAAGAGGCCAAGCACAGCGTCATCGGCGAGGTTCCAGCCGAGGCGGTCATGGACACGTACCACCTCAACGTGTTCTACGGGGACTTCCATGCCGTTCACGACGTGAACCTCCAGTTCGGCAAGAACGAGATCACGGCAATGATCGGCCCGTCGGGCTGTGGCAAGTCGACCGTGCTCCGCTGCCTCAACCGCATGAACGACCTGATCCCCGGCGCCCGGGTCGAGGGTGCGATCAACTACCACGGGCAGAACATCTACGCGAAGGGCATCGACCCGATCGCGGTCCGCCAGCACATCGGCATGGTGTTCCAGAAGCCCAACCCGTTCCCCAAGTCGATCTACGACAACATCGCCTACGGCCCGCGGGTCATCGGGATGAAGGTCGACAGCATGGACGACCTGGTGGAAGGTGCCCTGCGCGATGCGGCCCTGTGGGACGAGGTCAAGGACAAGCTGAAGCAGTCCGCGTTCGGCCTCTCCGGCGGACAGCAGCAGCGTCTCTGCATCGCCCGCACCATCGCGACCAAGCCCGACGTGATCCTGATGGACGAGCCCTGCTCGGCGCTCGACCCGATCGCGACGTCGAAGGTCGAGGACCTGATGATGCAGCTGCGCAAGGACTACACGATCATCGTCGTGACCCACAACATGCAGCAGGCGGCGCGGGTGTCGGACCGGACGGCGTTCTTCACCGCGAAGCCGGACGAGACCACGGGCAACCGCACCGGCCTGCTCGTGGAGTTCGACCTGACCAAGCGGCTGTTCTCCAACCCTGAGGACAAGCGCACCGAGGACTACATCTCGGGTCGCTTCGGCTGACCGGGGATGGGCGCACGTTCCGGGCGTCGCCAATCCTCTCGCACCGCACTCGACGGGGTCCCGCCGGTCTCGTCGCGGGAGGCGACTGTCCGCACCTACTTGCACCGGTGGGCTGAGACGGCGGGTGCACAACTGCTGGTCGTCGATCCGGGCCGGGACGAGGCCGGCCTCGCCGACGGCATGGCCGGCCGCGGGATCCACGTCACCTGGGTGTCGTCCACGGTCGACGGGCTGGTCGAGTTCGGCAGGCTCGATCCCCATGCCGTGGTCGTGTCGCCGCAGGCACCGGGGGTGCCCGCGGCCGAGTTCGTCACTGCGATCCGCAGGCACGGTTCGCCGTACGTCGTCGCGGCTCTGGAGCGCAAGTACGCCGCGGAGGTCGGTGTGCTCATGCTGGCCGGTGCGAGCGCCGTGGTCGAACGGCCCTACTCCGCGGCCCACCTGTGGGAGCTGCTCAGCCACTCGCCGCGGTCGCTCGAGGAGCACGCCCGGCTGGTGGTAGGGCCGATCGAGCTCGACGCGGCGGCGTACCGGGTGCTCATCGACGGCCAGCGGATCGCCGATCTGCCGCTCAAGGAGTTCGAGCTCCTCCGCGCCCTCATGCTGCGAGCGCCCGGGGTCGTCACCGACAACGAGCTCCGCGAGGCGCTCTGGGGCTCCGAGGGTGTCCGCCCCAGCGGCAACACCATCGCCATGCACGTGACCCGGCTGCGCCACCGCCTCGGCGACGCCGCCGACGTACGACGGATCCGCGGCCGCGGCTACTCGCTCTCGGTGTAGTCAGCCCAGTTCGCGCTGACGGGCCCAAAGCGGGGTAGTCCCTGACGTTTCGGTTGTCGATCCGGCCTTCCAGCGACGGAAACGTCAGGGACTATGCGGCGTTGCGAGCCTGTGGACAACCCCGATCGCGGGTTCCGTCATGGATCGGGCCGATGCACGCTGGCACGGTGGATCGGTCGACACCGCGCGAGGGCTTGGTGTTTGCCCGTGCGCGTCGACCCCCTCGGGGTGTCTGGCCCGACGCCGGGGCAGGCACGCGGACCGAACTGGCGTCGGACCAGTCAAGGGTTCTACGTCCCGGCGGACGTCGACGGCGAGAACGTCGACCAGCGGATCCTGGAGGCGTCGGTCGTCGTACCTCCCCAGGGAGCGATCACAGGCTGGGCGGCGCTGCGGTGGCAGCGCGGCCGATGGTTCGACGGCACGACCGCGTCCGGCGACAAGCTGCCGGTCCCGATCATGATCAGCACCCACGACATCCGCCCGCAAGCGGGCATCAAGCCGTGTGGTGAAGGGACGCGCCCCGAGAACATCATCGTCGTCGACGGCGTCCGGGTGACGAACCCGGTGTGGTCGACCTCGTTTGCGATGCGCTACGCCGAAACACCCCGTCGTGCTGCGCTCGCCCTGGAGATGGCGGCCTACAACGATCTGGCTTCGGTCGCCGAGCTAGCGGCGATGCTGGGAGAGCAGTCGGGGTGGACCGGCGTACCGAACGCTCGCCTAGGACTGAAGCTCGCCGGCGAGAATGCCTGGTCTCCGGCCGAGGTCTTCCTCAAGCAGGTGTGGGAGCTGGAAGGCGGCTTCCCTCGTCCGCTCCAGAACGTTCCGATTTTCGACCTGAGCGGCCGCCACATCGGGACCCCGGATCTGTTTGACCCTGCGGCGGGCGTGATGGGGGAGTACGACGGGCCCGACCACCTGCGCGCCGACCAGCGGGTCACCGACGTACGACGTGCCGCTGACTTCGCCGACCACCACCTCGAGTGCGTCACGATGCTCGCGGGCGACACCACCGGCCACTTCCTCGCTCGTCTCGATGCGGCGTACCGACGGGCCGGTCGTCGTCGTACTCGCCGGACCTGGACGATCGAACCCCCTGACTGGTGGATCTCGACGCGAACCGTGGAGCAGAGGAGGGCGCTCACCCCAGACCAGCGAGATCGGCTTCTCCGCTACCGGATTGCCTGATCGGTGAAACGCTGACCCGCCAAGAAGGGGATAGTCCCTGACGTTTCTGTCGTCATCCGGCTCGCGCAACGACAGAAACGTCAGGGACTATCGCGCCAGCCGACGGACCCGTCAGAGGCGGGTGATGAGGTGCAGGATCCAGTAGGTCACGGCGGCGACGCTGGCAGCGGCGGGGAATGTGAGCACCCAGGCGGTGAGGATGGTCCGGGCGACGCCCCAGCGGACGGCGGACAGCCGCTTGGTGGCGCCGACGCCCATCACGGCTGAGGTGATGGTGTGGGTGGTCGAGATCGGCGCCTCGTAGACGTAGGCGGTCGTGTAGAGCACGGACGCGGCGACGGTCTCAGCGGCGAAGCCCTGCGGCGGGTCGAGGTGGATGATCCGGCGTCCGAGGGTCCGCATGATCCGCCATCCGCCGGCCCAGGTGCCGAGCGAGATCGCGGCAGCCGCGGAGAAGATCACCCAGATGGGCAGCTGGCCGCCGTCGGCCTCGGTCGCGACGTACCCGCCCGTGACCAGGGCCAGGAAGATCACGCCCATCGTCTTCTGGGCGTCCTGGAGCCCGTGGCCGAGCGCCATTGCTGCGGCGGAGATCGTCTGCGAGATCCGGAACCCGCGGTTGGCCTTGTGCGGGCTGGCGTTCCGGAACACCCAGAGCACGAGGAGCATCACGGCGAAGCCCGCCGCGAACGCGAAGAAGGGCGAGAGGAACATCGGGATCACGACCTTCTCGAGGACCGTGCTCCACGAGACCGTCACGCCGCCCGCGATGGCCGAGCCGACCAGGCCGCCGATGAGGGCGTGGGACGACGACGACGGGAGGCCGTAGTACCAGGTGATCAGGTTCCAGACGATGGCTCCCACCAGCCCTGCCATCACGATCAACAGCCCGTGATTGTTCTGGGGTGGGGAGATCGTGTCGCTCACCGTGTGGGCGACCTTCTGGCCGAGGAACGCGCCGACGAAGTTCATGATCGCGGCGAGCGCGAGGGCGACCCGCGGAGTCAGTGCGCGGGTCGAGACCGACGTGGCGATGGCGTTCGCAGCGTCGTGGAACCCGTTGGTGTAGTCGAAGACGAGCGCGACGACGACGACCGCGATCACGATCGCGAGTGTTACGTCCACAGGGGGCGGCCTTGTCAGCTTTCCTTGACGGCGATCTGCTCGACGATGTTGGCGACCTTCTCGAAGGCGTCGATCGCGCCCTCGAGCGACTCCTCGACGTCCTTGAGCTTGAGCACCTCGATCGTCCTGTACTCGCCGGAGAAGAGGTTGGCCAGCATCCGTCGGTGGTTCTTGTCGCCGGCGTTCTCGAGCCGGTTGATCTCGATCCAGTAGTCCTCGAGCGACTTCATCGACTGCAGGCGCGGCATCGCGTCCGCCGTGAGCTCGGCGCAGCGCTGGATGACGGTGACCTGCTCGGACAGCTCAGCGGGGAGGGTCTCCACCTCGTAGAGCAGGATCAGGTCGACAGCCTCGTCCATCATGTCCATGACGTCGTCGAGGCCGGAACCGAGCGAGTAGATGTCCTCGCGGTCGAACGGCGTCACGAACGTGCTGTTGACCTTGCGCACGATCTCGTGCGTGGTCTCGTCGGCCAGGTGCTCGGCCTCGCGCATGCGCTTGGCGACGTCGGGCTTGTCCGACGAGTCGGACAGCATCTCGGCCAGCAGTTCTGCCCCGAGGACCAGGTGCTGTGCCGATTTCGTGAAGAGGTCGTAGAAGGAGGTATCGACCGGACGCAGACGAAGACGCACATGTACTCCCGTTGAGACGGAGGCGAACGGCCTCATGCTAGGGGGTGAAGTTCACCCATACGCAAACCGCGGTCCGTCAACCGGTGTGTGGCCTGCAGCACGGTGGCAGCGAACGGCGTCGCCGACGCGGGCCGTACGACGGCGCGGATCACGCGTGCCGGCGCCTCCGCTGGGCCTCGATCAGCGCCTCCTGCAGGTGGGACTCGCCGCGATGCCGGACCCACTCGCCGTCCTCGTGGAGCTCCCAGGCGTCGGTCCCGGGCGCGAACGCCTCGTCGAGCAGGCCACTGACCTCGGCCACGCTGTCGGCCGTGGGGAGCCGGACGAGCACCTCGACCCGGCGGTCGAGGTTGCGGTGCATCATGTCGGCTGAGCCGATCCACGTCACCGGGTCGCCGCCGTTGCCGAAGCAGAAGATCCGGCTGTGCTCGAGGAAGCGACCGAGGATCGACCGCACGGTGATGTTCTCCGAGAGACCGGGCACGCCGGGGCGCAGCGCACAGATCCCGCGGATCAGCAGCTCCACCGGGACCCCCTCCCGCGAGGCGAGGTAGAGGCTGTCGATGAGCTGCTCGTCGACGAGCGAGTTCACCTTGAACCGGATCCTTGCCGGGCGGCCGGCGCGGTGGTGCTCGATCTCCGCGTGAATCTGCTCGATGAGGCCGGATCGGACGGAGTCGGGAGCGACCAGGAGCTCGTCGTACTTGGCCTTCCGGGACCACCCGCTCAGGTTGTTGAAGAGATGGGCGACGTCGTCGCCGATCACCTCGTTCGTCGTGAGCAGGCCGATGTCCTCGTACATCCGGGCGGTCTTGCCGTTGTAGTTGCCCGTGCCGATGTGCGTGTAGCGACGGATGCCATCGGGCTCGTCGCGGACGACCATCGCCAGCTTGCAGTGGGTCTTGAGGCCGACCAGGCCGTAGACCACGTGGCAGCCGGCCTGCTCCAGCTTGCGGGCCCAGCGGATGTTCGCCTGCTCGTCGAAACGAGCCTTGATCTCGACCAGCGCCAGGACCTGCTTGCCCGCGTCCGCGGCGTCGATGAGCGCGTCGATGATGGGGGAGTCGCCCGAGGTCCGGTAGACGGTCATCTTGATGGCGAGCACGTGCGGATCGGCGGCCGCCTGCTCGATGAACCGCTGGACCGACGTCGCGAACGAGTCGTACGGGTGATGGAGGAGTACGTCGTGCCGGCGCAGCGCCTTGAACACGTCGACGGGCGCTGCCGACTCGACCTCGGCGAGGACCGGGTGCGTGCTCGGCACGAACGCGGGGTACTTCAGGTCCTCGCGACCGAGGTCGGCGATGCCGTGCAGTCCGCGCAGGTCGAGCGGTCCGGGGAGGCGGACCACCTCCGCCATGCCGATGTCGAGCTCGGACACGAGCAGCTCGAGGACGGACGGCGCGATCGACTCCTCGACCTCGAGCCGGACCGGCGGGCCGAACTTCCGACGCAGCAGCTCCTTCTCCAACGCGGCGAGGAGGTTCTCGGCGTCGTCCTCCTCCACCTCGACGTCCTCGTTGCGGGTGACGCGGAACGTGTGCGCCTCGAGGACCTCCATGCCCGGGAAGAGTCGCGTCAGGTGGGCACCGATCACGTCCTCGAGGGGAACGAACCGGTCGTTGCCGAGGGGAACGAACCGGTCGAAGTTCGACGGCACCTTCACCCGCGCGAAGTGCTGCTTGTTCGTCCGCGGGTTCTGGACGATGACGGCGAGGTTCAGGGACAGGCCGGAGATGTAGGGGAAGGGGTGCGCGGGGTCGACCGCGAGCGGCGTCAGCACCGGGAACACACGGTCCTTGAACAGCCGCTTGCACGCGCGCTGCTCGTCGCGGTCGAGGTCGGCCCACCGCAGCAGCTCGATGCCCTCGGCCGTCAGGGCCGGTGCGACCTGGTCGCGGAAGACCGAGGCGTGCCGCTGGGAGAGGGCGCTCGCCTGCTCCCAGATCGTCTCGAGGACCTCGCGCGGCATCATCCCGGACACCGCGCGGACGGCGAGGCCGGTCGCGATCCTGCGCTTGAGCCCGGCGACCCGGACCATGAAGAACTCGTCGAGGTTGCTGGCGAAGATCGCCAGGAAGCGTGCCCGCTCGAGCAGCGGCAGCTCGGCATCCTCCGCGAGCTCGAGGACGCGGTGGTTGAAGCGGAGCCAGGAGAGCTCCCGGTCGAGGAACCGGTCGTTGTCGTCGGTGATCGCGTCGAGGTCGGCCTGGTCCGCGACGTACGACGGCGCCTCGGCGTCGGCGGGGGCCTCGGTCGCGCCCGCGCCGTTCTGGGACGCGACGTCGACCTGGTCGGGGAGGACTTCCTGGGACATGGTCCGAGTGTGGCACCACCGGGTGAACGGACGGTGGCATGCCGCTACTGTCGCTGGTCGTGAGCCCCCGCACCGCCGTCGAGTCGCGCGCCCTCCGAGCCGCGATGTCCGCGCCGTCCTGGGCACGCCGGCTGATCGCCGGTCGCCCCGTGATGATCGACGGGCAGACCCTGGCCCCTGATCTCCAGATGATGCTGCGCCTGCAGGCGATCGCGCGCCCCAGGGACGAGGAGGTCCCGATCGCCATGATGCGGTCGAACATGGTCCGGGAGGCGGCCATCGTCGGTGGTCAGCAGTCGATCGGTGAGGTGCGGGAACTCGTCGTCGGGGGTCGCCCGGCCCGCCACTACCTGCCGAGCGAGCCGGTGTCCTCGGACCCCGGCCCGCTACTGGTCTACTTCCACGGCGGCGGGTGGATCGAGGGCGACCTCGACACCCACGACGCGCCGTGCCGCCGGCTCGCGGAGCGCTCCGGGGTGCCGGTCCTGGCGCTGACCTACCGGTTGGCGCCCGAGCACCCGTTCCCCGCGGCCCACGACGACGCCGAGGCCGGCTTCCGCTGGGTCGTCGACCATGCCGCCGAGCTGGGTGCCGACCCGCAGCGGATCGGGGTCGGCGGTGACTCGGCCGGTGGCAACCTGGCGGCCGGGGTCGCGCTGGCAGCGGCACGCGACGGCGTACCGCTGGCGTGGCAGGTGCTGCTCTACCCCTGCACCGACCTCGAGCGGGACACCCAGAGCCTGCGACTGTTCGGCGAGGGCTTCTACCTCACGACCGCGTTCATGGACCGCGCCAACGACTACTACGTCCCTCGGCCGGAGGACCGCAGGGACCCGCGGGTGTCGATCGTCCGCGCCGAGATCCCGAGCGACCTGGCTCCGGCGTACGTCGTCACGGCCGGGTTCGACCCCCTTCGCGACGAGGGCGAGACCTACGCCCGGATGCTGGCCGACGCCGGGGTGACCGTCGAGCTCCAGCGGTGCACCGGCCTGATCCACGGCTTCGTCAACATCGTCGGGGTCGGCAGCTCCTCGCGGGCTGCCGTCGACGACGTCGCCGACCGGTTGCGCACGGCGCTCGGCTGACCCGGAGCTCAGCCTGGCTCAGAGGCCGGGGCGGTACTCCCGCAGCTGGCGGACGAACTCGTGGGGCTCGACCATGTCGGCGTCGACGACGAAGTCGTCCAGGCCCTTGCGGTGGAACCGCAGCTGCCAGAAGGCGTCGCCCGGCTGGCCGACCATGTCGACGCGGGTGCCATCCTGGCGGACGTCGAACCGGTACGACGACTCGCCCTTCTTGATGTAGACGACCCCGCGGGTGATGCTGACGTCCACGCCCATGACCCGGGTGCGGCTCGCGGCGTAGGCCAGCCCGACCGTCGTCAGGATCATCGCGAACCCGAATGTCGTGAACAGGTTGCCGTTGATCAGCGCCAGCAGCGCGACCATTCCCGCGACGACCGCGGTCGCGGCGAGGATCATCGACAGCACCCGGGGATCGCTGCCGTCGCGCGCCAGACCGGCGCCGGCCGATCCGTCGTCGGGACCGTCGAAGATCGACATCGGCGACTCGGCAGCGGCCTCGAGGTCGGCGATCCGCGCGTTCGCCGCGGCGAGCTCGGCGGTCAGGTCGGCGACCCGCTGCTCGGCGTCGGCGCAGCGGGCCTCGAGAGCGTCGCGCTCTGCCTGTCTCGGCTCCATCGGGGGCTCGTCTAGAGGTCCGGACGCCATTGGCGCAACGCCTCGACGAAGGTACGGGGGTCGACGGCCTTGTCGTCGATCTCGACCGGCGACATGCTCCGGCGCAGGATCCTCAGCTTCCAGCCGCGCTGGCCGGGGGTGCCGACCTGCTCGAGCTGCGTGCTGGGGCTGGTGAGGTCGAAGGTGCTCGCGTAGTCGCCGAGCACCACCTTGAGGACACCGTGGTCGTCGAGGTGGACCGTGCGGGTGTTGCCGATCGCCCGGAGGGCGTACATCAGCAGCAGGAACGACGCGGCGCTCAGCGTCGCGTTGAGCGGGATGTCGTCGCGCAGGGTGCCGAGCAGGGCGAAGCGCCCGACGGCGGCCGCGCACCCGAGCGCGAACAGGATGGCGATGAGCGGCATCACGCCGCTGCCGCGCTTCGAGTGGTACGGCGTGTGCTTGCCGGTCGTGACCAGAGCGGGCTCGGCAGCGGGGGAGTGGTCCGCGAGCGCGGCGGGCTCCTCGTCGTCCTCGTGGGCCGCCAGGCCCTCGATCTCGTCCTCGTCGGCCGCGAGGTCCTCGTCGAAGTCCTCGTCGAAGTCCTCGTCCTCGGCGAGGTCCTCGTCGTACGTCTCGTCGACCGGCTCTTCGTCGACTAGTGCTTCGTCGACGGGCTCGTCCTCGACCGGTGCTTCGTCGACCGGCTCGTCCTCGACTAGTGCTTCGTCGACGAGCTCGTCCTCGACCGGTGCTTCGTCGACGAGCTCGTCCTCGACCGGTGCTTCGTCGACGGGCTCGTCCTCGACCGGTGCTTCGTCGACCGGCTCGTCCTCGACCGGCTTCTCAGCGGGCACCTCGTCCGCGAGCGGCAGCGAGATGGACGGCTGGGCGAAGACCGGGTGCGTCAGCGGGTCGAAGTCCTCCTCGACGGGCGCGGCGACCTCGACGGTGTCCTGCGCCGGTTCGACCGGCTCGTCAAGCGCGGCGTCGGCGGTTTCGGGGGCTTCGAACGGCGGTGCGTCCTCGGCGGCGTCGGTCTTCGAGGGGTACGGCCGTGCGCCCGGCCACGACCCGGCCCAACGGTCGAGCAGCGACTCGGCTTCGGCGGGGGGTTCGGTCGCGGTCTCGTCCGCAGCAGGTGCCGGGGTGTCTGCCGAAGCCTTGCTGGCGACCCAGCGGTCGAACAGGGTCTTGGGCGGGCCGGTCTCGTCGTCCTCGAGGGTGGGCTCGATGGCGGCGGGCTCGTCGGTGGTCTCGTCCGGAGAGACGTCCTCCGCGGCCACGTCGGCGGCTGCGTCGTCGGCGACACCTGCGTCGCCGGCCGTCCCGCCCAAGCGGTGAGCGCCGGAGGGCGGGGTGACCGGCGCGGTGAGCGCGGTCCAGCGGTCCAGCAGGCTCTCGGCCGGCGTCGGGCCCGCGGCTGCCGGCTCCTCGACCTCGGCAGGTGCCGGCTCCTGGGTGACGGCCTCGGCCGGCTCTTCCGCGGGCAGCTCCCAGCCCGACGACTTCTTGATCGCGGCCCAGCGGTCGAGCAGGCTCTCGGCAGCCGTCGGCCCTGCCGCAGCAGCGGCGTCGGTCGACTCGTCGGTCTCGAGTGCCGCCGGAACGTCCGGCTCGACCTCGACCTCGGCCTCGGCGGCGGCGGCTTCAGCGGCCACAGCGGCCTCGGCGACAGCGGCAGCCTCTTCGACGGCGGCTTCAGCAGCAGCGGCGGCCGCAGCAGCCGCGGCAGCCTCTTCGGCGGCGGCGGCCTCAGCAGCCGCAGCGACCTCGGCGGCTTCAGCAGCCGCCGCGAGCTCGGCGGCCTCGGCAGCCGCGGCGGCCTCAGCGGCTTCAGCGGCCGCCGCGAGCTCGGCGGCCTCAGCTGCTGCTGCAGCGGCTGCCTCAGCGGCAGCCCGCTCCGCGACGGCTTGCCGGGCATCGGCGGCGAGGCGCATCTGCTCCTCGGCGCGGGCCTGGGCGTCAGCGGTGGCCTTCTCCAGCGCGACGGCGCGGGCATGGGCCTCCTCGATCTCGAGCGCGAGCGCGGCCGCGCGGGTCTCCGCGTCGGCCCTGGCCCGCGCCTGCTCCGCCGCGACCTGCTCGGCGGCGACCCGGGCCTGGGCGTGCTCGAGCGCCAGCTGCTCGGCCTTGAGCAGGTCGGCCTGGACGCTCGCGATCGCGGTCTGCTGGGCGATGGCCGATTGCTCGAGCTGGGCGAGCGCCTCGCGGGCCCGGTTCTCGGCGTCGATGCGGGCGCGGCTCGCGTCCTCGGCGATCCGCTCGGCCTCGGCCAGTGCCCGGGTCTGGGCCATCCGCTCGTCGGCCAACGCGGCGGCCGACTGGTGCGCGGCGGCAGCGGCTGCTTGGGCCTCGCGGGCGAGCTCGACCTGCTCGCGGGCGGCCTCCTCGGCGAGTCGCCGCGCTTCGTGGGCCTCCGCAGCCGCGCGTGCCTGCTGGGCGGCGGACTCGTCGGCGGCGAGCCGGGCGGACGTCTGTGCCTCGGCCCGGGCGGACGCCTCCTGGGCGCGGATCTCGGCGGCCTCGGCAGTCTCGAGGGCGATCCGCGCGAGCTCGGCCTGTTCCTGCGCGGCGACCTCGGCGGCGTGGCGTGCTTCGTGGGCGTCGCGCGCGAGCTGGGCGTGCTCGGCCGCTGCTGCCTCGGCGGCCGCCCGATGCTCGACCGCCTCCTGGGCGAGGGCACCGTGCTGCGCTGCGCTCGACGCGGCGTCCTCCGCGAGCAGCCGGGCCCGCTCCTCGGCAGCCTCAGCGGCCTGGAACGCCTGCTGGGCGAGGGCGGCCTGCTGTCGGGCGGACTCCTCGGCCGCGGCGCGCGCGGTGGCGATCTCGGCCGAGCTGCGCTCGGTGGCCTCGCGCTCCTCGAGCATCCGGCGGGCGAACTCCGCGTGCTCGGCCGCGGTCGCCGCTGCCGCCTCGGCGATGGCGCGGGCGCGGTCCTCCGCGGCTGCTCGCTCCTCGTGGGCGCGGCGGGCGAACCCGGCGAACTCCTCGGCGGCTGCCTCGGCCTCCTGCCGGGCCACGGCGGCCTGGGCCGCAAGAGAGGCCTGCTCGCGGGCGTAGGCCTCGGCCTCGATCCGCTCGGCGTGGGCGTCGGCGGCGCGGGCCGCCTGCTCCTCGGCGTGGCGCTCGGCGGCCTCACGTCGCTCGGCCTCGGCGCCGGCGAGCTCGGCGCGCTCGCGCGCGGCCGCCTCGGCCGCCTCGCGGGCGGTGGCGGCCCGGTGGGCGACCTCCTCGGCCTCGGCACGCGCGCGGCTGGCCTGTGCCGCCAGCTCGGCCTGCTCGGTGGCGAGCCGGTCGGCCTCCTCGCGCGCCTTCGCCGAACGCTGGGCGGCCTCCTCGGCCGCGATCCGCTCGGCGGCCTGCTCGGCCGCCGCCATCTCGGCGTCGCGGCGCAGCTGCGCCGCCAAGGTCGCGACCGCCTCGGTGTGGGCGGCGTCGACCTTGGCCGGCTGTACGCCGCCTCCGCCGAAGGCCGGGTCGGCGCCGTGCGCTTCCCGCGGTACGACGACGTCGCCTCGGCGACGCGGCCACAGCTTGCGCTGCGGGGGAGCGTCGGGCAGTGGCTCGGCGAACCCGATGTCGAGCGCGTCGGCGATCACCTTCCGTGCGGCGTCGATGTCGGGTGGCGTGGCCGGCGCGTCCTCGGCGCCGCCCTCGGTACTCGCCGGGGGAGTCACGAACGACGACCAGTCGACGTCCTCGTCACCGTCGGGGGCGAACTCGTCGTACTCCTGGGGCTCCGGCCGTGCTCGGCTCGCTACCCGGACGGCGAGGTCCTCGGGGACGTCGACCGACTCCTCGTCCTCGTCCTCGCTCGGCGGCTCCGCAGCGACCACGTCGGCCTCGACAGCGTCGTCCTCGGAGGCGGCGCTCCGTCGAATGAAGGCGTCGACGTCATCCGCGTCGAGCTCGCCGAGCTCCGGCGCGTCGTCCTCCTTGCGCTTCCAGGGCAGCCGACGGCCACGCCCGCGGCGCGCGCTGTCGAGCCCGCGCTCCTCCTCGGGCGCAGGCTCGTTGTCGGTGGCCGAGCTCATAGGTGTTGATGCTATCCGTGTGTAGGGGTTCCATGTGACGCAGGCGACCCATGGGATGGGCGGTGGTACTGCACGTGGGTGTCTCGCGGCGCATGGGTGAATCCGAGGCCGGAGTACAGCCGGAGTGCGGGCCCGTTGTCGGACTCAACGAACAGATGGACCTCAGCGGTACGCCGTTCGGCGAGATGCCGTAGACCGGCGAGCGTGAGCGCCCTCCCGAGACCGCGCCCGTGCGCCGCGGGGGAGACGCCGAGGACGTAGACCTCGCCGTGGTCCTGGTCGTGCCGCTTCGTCCAGTGGAACCCCATCACCTCGCCCTCGGGATCCACGGCGAGCAGCAGCCCGGCCGGGTCGAACCACGGCTCGGCCATCCGCTCGGCGAGGTCGTCGGCGGACATCGCGCCCTGCTCGGGGTGGGCGGCGAACGCGGCGGCGTTGACCGCGAGCAGCGCCTCGGCGTCGGCCGGGCCGCCGAACTCCCGGATCGTCACGCCCGGAGGCGTCTCCGCCTGCGGCAGGGGTACGGCGGAAGGCCGGCGCATCACCCAGAGCTCGCGTGCCCGGCGGAAGCCCAGACGCTCACCGATCGCGCGTGCCGCGGGATGGTCGCCGTGCGACCACGCCGTGAGCTCGCCGGGCTCGGCCGCAGCCTCGGCAGCCAGCCGCCCGCCGAGACCCCGTCCGCGGGCGTCCGGCGCGACGGCGAGGTCGAGCGCGTTGCGGTAGCGCAACGCGAAGCCCCGGTCCTCGACCCAGGCCGAGGAGTCCGTCAGCCCGTGGTGCTTGAGGCGCAGATGGACCGACTCGTCGACCGGGTCGTGGCCGTCCGCGGCGAGGCAGGCGCGCCGTACCTCTGCGATCACACCGAGCGGGTCCGCGGACGTCATCCCCGGGACACTAGTAAAGGCGTCAGGCGTCGACCGCAGAGGCCTCGGTCGCGTCGGCAGCGGCCTGGTCCTTCGGGCCGTCCTTGGTCGGCAGCACGAAGCGGTAGCCGACGTTGCGGACGGTGCCGATGAGGGTCTCGTTCTCCGGCCCGAGCTTCGCGCGCAGCCGCCGGACGTGGACGTCGACGGTGCGGGTGCCGCCGAAGTAGTCGTAGCCCCAGACCTCCTGGAGCAGCTGCTGGCGCGAGAAGACGCGGCCGGGGTGCTGGGCCAGGAACTTCAGCAGCTCGAACTCCTTGAACGTCAGGTCGAGCACCCGGCCGCCCACCTTGGCGGTGTAGGTCGCGTCGTCGACGACGACCTCGCCGGAGCGGATGACGTGGGCCTCGGGGTCCGCGGCCTCACGGGCCGCGGCCAGGCGGCCGATCGCGAGCTTGATCCGGGCCTCGAGCTCGGCCGGGCCGCAGGTGTGGAGGACGACGTCGTCCATGCCCCAGTCGTGGGACACGACGGCGAGACCGCCCTCGGTCGCCACCAGGATCACCGGCACGTCGGTGCCCGTGGTGCGGATCAGGCGGCACAGGTCGCGCGAGCCGGCCAGGTCCTGCCGGCCGTCGACGAGCACCAGGTCGGACTCGGGCGCCTCGAGCAGCGCGCTGCCCTCGGCGGGCAGGATCTTGACGTTGTGACCGAGGAGCGCGAGGCCGGGCAGGACGTCGGCGGAGGGTTGAAGGGCGCTGGTCAGGAGCAGCAGGGTGCTCATCCGGGTCTCCTCACTGGCACGGACGTGCCATCAAGAGACCGAAACGCAACACTGGGCCTCGGCCGGTTTTCCTGTGAGGGACGATACCGAAACCTGGCCGCCACACGGAAGGGAAGCGACAGTGAGTGAGACGCAGGTCATCCGGGTGCGCTACTGGGCGGCCGCACGATCTGCGGCCGGCATCGCCGAGGAGACCGTAGACGTTGCGGGCCCGGTCACGCTGGCCGAGCTGACGGACGAGGTCGTACGACGCCACGGCAGCTCGCGGCTCGCGGACGTGATCGGCGTCTGCTCGGTGCTCGTGGGCGACCAGCCGGTCGGCAGCCGCGAGCCGGAGACGGTCGTCGTACCTCCGGGGGCGACGGTGGAGTTCCTACCGCCTTTCGCTGGCGGCTGATTGCCTGACCGGAAGCCTCGGCATTCCTGAGGAGCTCACCCGAGGACACCGCGGAAGTAGTCGATCGTCTGCTTCAGGCCCTCTGCGAGCTGCACGTTGGGCTCCCAATCGAGGACCGTCTTGGCCGTGCTGATGTCGGGACTACGTTGCGTCGGATCGTCCTGGGGCAACGGATGCTTCTCGATGGTGCCGGCGGGGTCGACCTCAGCCAGCACCTTCTCCGCGAGCTCCAGCATCGTGAACTCGGCCGGGTTGCCGAGATTGACGGGCCCCGTCACCTCCCTCGGGGAGTCCATGAGCCGAACGAGGCCCTCTACGAGATCGTCGACGTAGCAGAACGAGCGGGTCTGGAGGCCGTCGCCGTAGACCGTCAGCGGCTCACCCCCCAGAGCCTGCACGATGAAGTTCGAAACCACCCGACCATCGTCGGGACGCATGAGCGGCCCGTAGGTGTTGAAGATGCGGGCGACCTTGATCTCGAGGTCGTGCTGCCGGTAGTAGTCGAAGAACAGGGTCTCGGCACATCTCTTGCCCTCGTCGTAGCACGATCGGATGCCCACTGGATTCACCCGCCCCCAGTACGACTCGGGCTGCGGGTGCACCTCGGGGTCGCCGTACACCTCGGAGGTCGACGCCAGCAGGATGCGGGCACCCGTGCGTTTCGCCAGGCCCAGCATGTTGATCGACCCGTGCACCGACGTCTTCGTCGTCTGGACCGGGTCTCGCTGGTAGAAGATCGGCGACGCGGGGCATGCAAGGTGGTAGATCTGGTCCACCTCGACATAGAGCGGGAACGTGACGTCGTGGCGGAGCAGCTCGAAGTTCGGGTGGTCCAGGAGATTCCGGATGTTGTCGCGCGTGCCTGAGTAGAAGTTGTCGGCAACGAGCACGTCGTGTCCGTCGGCGAGGAGTCTGTCGCACAAGTGGGATCCGATGAAGCCGGCGCCGCCGGTGACGAGGATCCGGGTTCGTACCGGAGGGGCGTTGCGGGTCGTCGAGCTGTTCGTCATGGCGTGATCCTGTCAGCACCCATCGCCGATCCCAGCTCCTCGTCGCCAGGGTGTCGGCCGGGTTCGCCGCGAGGGCCCGTGGCTGCGGCCAACCTCTCAGCGCATAGCGCGAGGGCTATCGGCGCCCAGATGTAGCGGCCGCCAAAGGCAGGATCGACGGTTCCGATAAGCGCCGCCGCAAGTGCTGGATAGGCGAGCCACCGGTATGGGGCCGGCACCGTGAGGAGAGGTCGCAGGATAGCGGTCAGGATGATCAGCAGGCCGACGGCTCCAACGAGTCCGATGGCTGCGGCTGTCTGCAGGTAGATGTTGTGTGCCTGCCAGACGTCGGCCCAACCGGCCCCGAAAATCGGGTTGTCGAGGATCCGAACGATGAGCTCGCGAGAGCCCTCGATCCGCTCCTGGGTGGCGTCCTCGGATCGACCGCCGCCGAGGAGACGCCCCAGCGCGGATGATTCGTCGGGATCCTCCGCGGCGCGCGCCACTAGGATCATCGTCGGAACACCGAGCGCTGCCACCGCGAGCGCCGCCCTCGTCGACCGGTCGAACAGTGGGTACAGCACCGTGAGAATCGCTACACAAACGAGTGCGGCACGGCTCCCACTGAGCCAGATTCCGTACCCGCTGACCACCGCCCCGATGATCAGAAGCCATCGGTGCTGGCGGGACACTGTCTGCCAGAGAAACGGCAGTAGGGCGATGCTCAACGCAGAGCACGTACCCAGCGCGTTCGGGTGTGTGGTGAGGCCGTCGTATCGACCGGCCGTGTCGGCGCCTTCGCGTATGCCGGCCGCAACGCTGATGGCGTTACCGATGATGTAGGCCCCGGCGGCCGCGACGACAGTCCGCGACGAGGCCCGCCACCACGTCACCAACACCATCAGCAGGATGACACCTTGAACAGCATCCAAGAGGTATCCGAGCTCGACGCGGGGCGCAGGCTGCACGATTGCCGAAAGGGTCCCGGCGGCCATGAACACGAAGGCCCCAACGGTGAAGAGAGCCGGCAGCCGGAGGTCCAGCGACGCGAATCGCGTGAGGATCAGGAGGAACCCCGTGACGAACAGCGCGTCCGAGAGCTCCAGGAAGCCGAACTGGCTGATGGGGACAACGTCGTTCCACGGAACAGTCGCGAATGCCAGGATCAGTACGCCGCTTCCGGTGCGGGCGACCCCGAACGCCGCAGTCAACATCCCCACGACAAGAGCGCCGGCGACGACGACAAGCGCGGCGATCGACCCGTCAGCCGTCACGATCAGGGTGTACGGAAGGAGCACGGCGAGCACGATCGGAATGGACCAGACCGCGATCGACCTGAGCAGTTGGTGGTCATTCCCCATGTATCGAGTGTCTCATCCCGGCCTTCGCGCAACGGGCCGTCCTGCAGTTCGGTAGCGTGACGTTCCGTGTGCGCCCACGCGTGGAGCTTGACCCCCTATCATCGCTACGCACCGGCCGGATTTCGATGCCATCTCCCGCTCGTCCCGGTAGCCGGTGACCGTACAGCACCCGGGTCATGGCGACGCTGAAGGTCGCCTACGCGTGCGCGTGGTGGCGTCCCGTCGCCACCACGTGGTCTGGCTCGTCAGCCGGAATGATGAGGGCCCTCGACGCGCGCCCGGACGTCGATCTCAGGCGGGTGGACGCCCAGCACGGCATCGGGGCGTCGACGGGCATGGCGGTGCTCGGCCGCCTGCGGGGCTACGGAAATTGGAAGTCCTCGAGTCCCAGCCGACAACTGACCGATGCCAGAGTGCGCCGCCGGGTCGACAGCCTCGACGTCGACGCAGTTGTCGGCGTCGGCGATGTCGAGACCCTTGCCGGGCCTCCTACCTTCTTCTACCAGGACGCGAACCTGTCGGTCCTCCGGGCCCACCGAGACGTGCTCGAGGAGCACGCCCCGGCACTCGTCAGGTTCCCATCGGGGCGGCTCGACCAGCTCGTGGCGGAGCAGCGCGCGGCCTACGCGGCGGCCGCCGGCGTCCTGAGCTTCAGTCAATGGTTCGCCGACTGGCTCGTCGAGCACGACGGGGTACCTCGGGATCGCGTGCACGTGGTCGGCGGCGGTCTCCATGGACCGCCGGCGCAGCGCGCTCTGGAGACACGCGGGCCCGGGGGCAAGAGCGTCTTGTTCGTCGGGCGCGAATTCGTCCGCAAGGGCGGCGACCTGGTGGTGGCGGCAGTCGAGCAGCTGCGGGCGAGCGGCTCCGGAGACTTCACGTTGACCGTCGTGGGTCCGCCGAAGTGGCCTCTTCCGGGTCCGGTGCCCGAATGGGTCGACTTCCGCGGGGAGGTGCCTGCCGGCGAGGTCAGGCAGATGTGGGCGGACCATGACATCTTCGCCATGCCCACCTGGTACGAGCCTTACGGCTTGGTCTTCCTGGAGGCGCGGGCGGCCGGCGTCCCGGCGCTGGGCCGCGCGGCCTACTGCATGCCGGAGCTTGTGCCCGACTCCGCAGGAAAGCTGATCGCCCCAGAAGGCGGCGTGGACGCGGTGGCCGAGCAGCTCCTGGCGATCAGCGAGGACTGCGGCCTCTTCGTCTCGGCTGCAGAAGAGAGCGACGCGGTGCGCGCCGGAAGAACCTGGGAAGCTGTTGCAGATCGTGTGGTACGCAGCATCCGGGACGGCATCGACTGATCTGCCACGTCGCCCACCACGACCCGACCGCCCCCGCTACAGTGTCACGACTCAGGTCGCCCGAGACCTTCGGTTCCCACGATATGTAGGCACATTCTCGATGCTCAAACGAATCGCCCGCCGCCTCAATCATGCCTCAGCGTCGCGCAGCACCCCTCAGGACTTCTTGGCCGAAGTCGGCGACTGGGAGCGAGAAGTCGTGGCACGGGTTCGACCGTTCACCATGACCAGCCCCGAGAGGGTCGTCGCATTAACTGAGGCCGTCCGCTATGCCGTGCGACGCGGCGTGCCTGGGGCCTTTGCCGAGTGTGGCGTCTGGCGCGGTGGCTCAGTGTTGGCGATGGTGCTCACCCTGCAGCGGTTGGGGGTGTCGGACCGCGATATCTACCTCTACGACACGTTCGAAGGTATGACCGAGCCCAGCGAGGTCGATGTCTCTGATTTCGACGCTCCTGCCTCGGTGGAGTGGCGCGAATCGAGGCGCGTTGGGCAGCGAGCCTGGCCCCACTGGTTCCGTGAGGAAACCTTCAACATCGAGATCGTGCGGAGATTGCTGCTCGATACCGGTTATCCGGAGGCACGCCTGCACTTCGTGCAGGGCGCCGTGGAGGAAACGATCCCGCATACCCTCCCGACCGATATCGCTGTGCTTCGTCTGGACACGGACTGGTACGAATCCACGCGCCATGAGATGACGCATCTATACCCGCTCCTCAGTACCGGTGGCGTGTTGATGATCGACGACTACGGGCATTGGAAGGGTTGCCGGAAGGCCATCGACGAGTATTTTGCCAGTGGAACGGCTCCGCCTGTCCTGCTCAACCGCGTTGACTACTCATGCCGGATCGCGGTGAAACCTGAGTCTGTTCGGCCGGGTCATGATTCTCTTCACCACGGGGTGGCGAAATGAGGTATCTGGACAATGCTCTGGACCTCTACAAACATCGAACTGCGATCAGAGCCCTAGCCGAGAACCACCTGACGTTCTCGCAAACGATGGATGCTTCGGTGTGGGGAAGTCTGCCCGCCCGGAGTCGCACGGAGTTGACACGCTTAGCCACTGTGGCGCGGCAGTTCCCGGGACCGTTCATTGAGATCGGCACACAGTTCGGTTTCACCACCCAACTCCTCGCGGAAACCAAGAGATCGGACCAAGAGCTGATCACCGTCGACAACTACTCCTGGCACCCGTTCTCCCTGCCACCAGATCACCACCGCACGTTCACGCACAGCGCACTGCATTACTGCAAGAAACACACCGCTCTGACGATTGTCGACGCCGACAGCAACGAATTCTTCGAGAACTACCGCGGGGTGGCTCCGGCACTGGTCTTCCTCGATGGCGCGCATTCGTACGACGCCGTGGTCCGGGAAATCAGGCATGCCAAACGACTGCGCGCTGCCATTGTCTGCGGCGACGAATACAACGAGTCCTTTCCAGGACTGAAAGAGGCAGTGCATGAAGAGTTCGGCGACGGCGTCACCGTCGAGCACTCCCTCTGGTCGGCGACCGCGGGCTAGCGCAAAGGGGATTCTGTTGTCGCGTGTTGTCTGGCGCATAAGGCGGGAGCTCGGCCTGCCACTGGACCGGATCGAAGCGGCGGTCTACAAGTTCGGCGCTGCCTACCCGGAAGCGACCTTCGTCCAGGTCGGTGCCAACGACGGTGTCGCCCGTGATCCGCTGCGCATCCAGGTGGAGCGGAGGGAATGGCAGGGAATCATGGTCGAGCCCGTGCCCTACGTCTTCAAGAAGCTCGAGGCGCGTTACGGCGATCATCCGCGCGTGCAGCTGGAGATGTCGGCCATCGCCGAACAGCCGGGCGTGATGACGTTCTACCACCTGCGCGAGGCGACGGAGGGCGAGGCTGTCTGGAACTGGTACCACGCCCTCGGGTCCTTCAGACGCGAGGTCGTGCTCAGTCACAAGTCCTTCATCCCCGACATCGAAGACCGTCTGGTCGAGACCCAGGTCCGCTGCACCGACTTCGACTCGCTCTGCAGGCGGGGCGGCCT
This sequence comes from Nocardioides immobilis, assembly GCF_003515065.1. GTDB lineage: Bacteria > Actinomycetota > Actinomycetes > Propionibacteriales > Nocardioidaceae > Nocardioides > Nocardioides immobilis. Next base: position 13,341 of record NZ_QXGH01000045.1, on the reverse strand, counting down.
CACGCACCTCGACCTCCTGCAGATGGACACCGAGGGCTACGACTACCAGATCCTGCGCAGCATCGACCTCGACACCTGGCGCCCGCGACTGGTCATCTACGAGCACCACCATCTCTCGCCCGGGGACCGACAGGCCGCACGCGACCTGCTGACGAGCGCGGGATACCTGACCTTCGAGCACGGGCTCGACACCGCCGCCTTGGACGCGACCCGCCTCGGCTCCTCCGACCGAGCCCTTCACAAGCTGTTCGTGACCACTCCCGATCGTCCAGCTCCGCGCTCCGCCGAGCGCGCCGATTGACCGGCTGGCACCCATCGTGCCGGTGACGTCCCGTCCGCAAAGGATCACGACATGACCGCCCTCGATCTCGCATGCGCGGCCGACCTGAAGTACCTACCGCACTGCGCCGCCATGCTGAGCTCGGTCTTCGCCACCACCAAGGGCGTGGATATTACCGTCCACTTCACTCATTTCCCGACCTTTCCTCCCGAGGAGCTGTCGGTGCTGTCGGAGTTCGTCAGGGGCGCGGGAGCGCGGCTGAACACGCTGTGTGTGGAGGACGAAGTCCTCGCCACCCTGCCGAGCACCGATGCTCTTCCCTCGGTCGTCTGGCAGCGCGTTCTCCTGCCCCAGCTCCTGCCCGACCTCGACAAGATCCTGTACCTGGACAGCGACGTGATCGCGCTCGGCTCGGTCGAGCCCCTGTGGAGCCTGGACATCGATGACTGCTACGTCGCAGCCGTGAGCAACCCGATGCACGAGGAGATGGCGGACTGGCCGGAGAGGATCGGTCTGCCGGACTCGGCGGCGTACTTCAACAGCGGAGTCCTGCTGATGAACCTCGCGCTCCTCCGCGAGGACCAATGCTCCGAACGCATCATCCGGCACGCCGTCGAGCACCCCGAGCAGGTGCACTGGGGCGATCAGTGCTCCATGAACGTCGTGCTCCACGCGCGCCGCTACCCGCTGCACCCGAAGTGGAACGTAATGAACAACTTCGTGACCTACGGACGTGGCGAGGGGCTGTTCGAGGACGCCGACCTGGCTGAGGCGCTGGCGGATCCGCAGATCGTGCACTTCGAAGGTCTGCCTGAGAGCAAACCGTGGCACTACCGCTCCGAGCACCCCTACCGTGCGTCCTACCTGGCACACCGCGGGCGGACGCCGTGGCCACTGATGTCACTCGAGGGGCGCAATGCCATCAACATCGTCAAGAAGCGCATACCGCGCAGCGTGCTCGCCGGTCTCAGGCGGCTTCGGCAGACCGCGAGGGACCACAGGTCCCGCTGAGGGGACAGCGATCAGGCAGGGCGGACCCTCGCAGCGTCGTGCGCGCTACGGTGGCGCCATGTCACCGTGGCAGGCGGTCGCCCGCTGGTCCCTGCGGGAGCACCGGTGCGTGGCGTGAACGTCGTCGGCACCCTCCGCGCGCGCTGTCGTCGCGTGACGCGGCGTTCGCCGTGGGCCTATGCGCTCGTCGTCCGCGCCCGACGGGCCCGCGGCCTCGACGCGAGGCTGGCGGACCGCGGTACGAAGATCTGTGTCGAGGGCTATCCGTCGACGGGCAACACGCTCGCGACGTTCGTCATCCTGCGGTGCTGGCCGGACGTCGGTCCGGCTCAGATCGCGTCGCACAGACACAGCCCCGCTGCCGTCAAGAGCGCCGTCCGACGCGGCGTCCCGACGATCGTGCTGGTGCGCGAACCGGTCGCGGCCATCGCGTCGAACGTGGTGCGGTTCGGCCAGTCGGTCGAGATGGCCGCTGACGACTACATCGACTTCCACGGTGCGGTCGTGCGGGAGCTCGCGGGGGGCGCGTCGATAGCGGTCGTCGACTTCGAGACGCTCATGAAACACACCGAGGAGTACGCCCGAGTCGCCGCCCGCCTGATGGGCCGTAGCCTCGACCCGGAGCGCCTAGCCGCGGCCAAGCTGGAGTTCAGCGAAAAGGTGCGCGAGTCGATGGACATTCTCGGGCGTCGCCCCAGCGACTGGGCACTCCCGCATCCTGAGAAGGACCACCTCAAGGACCAGGTTGCCGAGAAGCTGGTCGCCGACCACCGCCGCCTCGAGCGCGCCGGCCGTGCGCACGCCGAGGTGCGGCGTCTCGCCGGGCTCGACGCGCGTCCAGGACCGATCACGCCGACGAGCTCTTCGCACGAAGTAGAGTGCAGCCGCACCGAGTCGACGGATTGAGCGTGACGGACCCAGGAGGAATCAGCTGATGCGACTGGCTCACGCTCACGCTCCGCGACGCGCTCCTGTGTCGACCGGGTCGCCAGGCCTCCTCCGCCGGGCACGACCCTGAGCGACTGGAAACCGGCGGCCGACCACTCTCCCTCGGAGGCGATCAGGGGCGGCGCCGTCGTCGCGTTGTCGAGGATCGGTCGGCAGGTCATCACTCTGTGCATCACCATCCTGCTGGCACGACTGCTGACACCCGCGGAGTTCGGCGCGGTTGCCGTCATCACCGCTCTCGTGGCGCTGGGCCTGGTCCTGCAGCAGGCAGGCCTGTCCAGCGCGACGGTGCAGCGGGAGCGGGTCAGCACCCAGGCCATCAGCACGATGTTCTGGATCAACGCCGCGTTCGGGCTGACGCTGACCGTCCTGTTCGCCGTCCTGGCCGATCCGATCGCGTCCTTCCTCAAGCACCCCGAGCTGGAGGTGCTGTGCCAGGCGACCTCCGTGACATTCGTGCTGAACGGCCTGACGGTCCAGCACCGTGCCCTCCTGCAGCGGTCGATGCGCTTCGGGACCACGGCGCGCATCGACATCGGTTCGGCCCTGTGCGGCGGCCTCTGCGCCATCGCCGTGGCCGTCGCGGGCTACGGCTACTGGGCCCTGGTCGCTCAGGTCCTGGTCAGCGACGCGCTGGCCCTCCTGATGCTGCTGCCTTCGGTGCGGTGGTCGCTCACACGTCCCGTGCTCACCGGCGAAGTGCGGGAGATGGTGGCCTTCGGCGGTTCGCTGCTGGGGTTCAGCCTCGTCGTCACGGCCGCCAACAACCTCCATGTGGTCCTGCTCGGGCGCGGCGCCGGGACCACGGCGGTCGGCATCTACACCCGCGCCTACGCGCTGGCCAGCGTGCCGCAGAACCTCTTGCAGGGCGCGGCGGCCTACGTCGCCCTGCCCAAGCTCGCTAGAGCTCATCGCGACGAGGAAGGCTTGGCGGACTTCTACTACGGCAGCGTGCAGCTGTTGTGCCTCGTGGCGCTCCCCGTTGCGCTGGCGTTCGCCCTGTTCGGTGACCAGATCGCACTGATCGTGTACGGCGCGCAGTGGGGCGACGTCGCAGAGGTCCTGCGGATCTTCGCCGTCGGTCTCGCGGTGACGCCGCTTCTGCACAGCACGGGACCGGTACTGCTGGCACGCGGCGAGCCGCACCGGATGTTTCGCTGGGGCGTCTTCGGTGCCTGCGTGATCCTGGCCGGCACGTTGGTCGGTCTGCGTTGGGGGATCACCGGCGTCGCCTGCGGCTGGTCGACGACCACCGTGTTGTTGCTGCTGCCGTGCCTCGTCTACTGCCTCCGCGGCACCGGGCTCACCGTCCGCGGGCTCGGTCGCGCGGTCGGCGGGATCTATGGCGCCGCCGCGTGCGCGTTGCCGGCGGGGTGGCTTGCGCGCCACACCTTGGCCGACCTTCCCTCGTTGGTGGCGCTACCGCTGGGATTGGGGTTCACCCTGCTCGTCTACATCGGTCTTTGCTACGTTGCCTTCGGTCAGCAGGCCTTGATCCAGAAGGTGATCCGGCGGCTGCTGCCAAGACCCGGACGGACCGCCGAGTGAGCCCATCGCCGATGCACGTCGCCTGCACCAGCAACGACCGTTACCTACCGCACGTGGCGACGCTGATGCAGTCGCTCGCGGCGTCGAACCTCCCCCGTGCGATCACGCTGCACCTGCTGCACGACGACACGGTGACGCCGCAGATGCAAGGGCAGCTGCACGAGGACGCCACGCGCCTCGGCATCGGCCTGACCTTGCGACAGCCGGATGCGGCGCTCCTCCAGACCCTCCCCCCGTCCGGCAGCCACTACCCCCCGCTGATCTGGTACCGCATCTTCCTGCCGGACCTGCTCGTCGAGGTCGACCGCGTGCTGTACCTCGACGCCGACACCCTGGTCCTGCAGGACCTGCGGCCCCTCTGGTCGCTCGATCTCGACCAGGTCCTGCTCGCTGCCGTGGCCCAGCCTGCCGAGCCTTCGCACAGCCAGCCCGCCCTGGCTCGGCTCGGGCTGCCGCCAGATGCCGATTACCTCAACTCCGGGGTGCTGCTGATGGACCTGCGAAGAATGCGCGAGGAGCACTTCTCGCGCCAGATGATCGACACCGGACAGGCGCAGGCGGAGGAGTGGAAGGACTCCGCGCATTTCCGGCTTCCCGACCAGGACGCCTTCAATCTCGTCTGCGCCGGACGCTGGCTGAAGCTGCATCCCAGGTGGAACTGCCTGGCCTCCCTGTTCCTCTCCAACGGGCTCGAGGATCTCGCCCAGGGCGACGCTCTCGAGCTCGGAGAAGCAGTCGCGTCACCCGCCATCGTGCACTTCGAAGGATCGGGTTACGCCAAGCCCTGGAACTACCGCTGCGTGCACCCGCTGCGCCATCTGTATCGGGCGTACCGCAGGCGCACGCCCTGGCCGCTCGAGCAGCTCGAGGACGCCGACCTCGCGGCGCGGGTACTCCGACCGCTGCCGCCGCGAGTCCAGCTCAAGATCGCCCGGCTGAAGCAGCGCGCACGTCGGAAAGGACACTGAAGACCGTGAAGCTGCTGAACCTGGGTTGCGGGGAGAAGACGAGTGACCGTCCCGGCGTGGTCAACGTCGACTGGTCGGCAATGCTGCGGTTGCGCACCCATCCGATGCGCCGGGTGTTGGTTCCGGTGTTCCTCCACGGCGACCGGCTCGCACGTTACCGCTCCCTGCCCGACAACATCCTGGTGCACAACCTGGCCGACGGGATTCCGTTCGAGTCCGGGTCGGTCGACGCCGTGTACCACTCCCACACCCTCGAGCACCTCGACCGGGACGTCGCCGAGGACTTCGTGAGAGAGGTGCTGCGCGTGCTCAAGCCGGGAGGCATCCACCGCATCGTCGTCCCCGACCTCGAGCTGTTGTGCCGCAACTACGTCGCACACCTCGACACCTGTGACGCCGACCCGCTCCAACTGCACGCACACGACGGCTACGTGGCCGCCATGCTGGAGCAGTCCGTTCGCAGGGAGGCGCACGGCACCAGCCAGCAACGGCCCCTGAGACGGCGGGTAGAGCACCGGTTGCTGGGCGATGCCCGTCGTCGGGGACAGACGCACCAGTGGATGTACGACCGGGTGAACCTGAGCGCCCTGCTGCTGGCGGCCGGCTACGGCGAGGTCCACCAGCACAGCCACGACAGCAGCCTCATCTCCGACTGGAACGACTACGGGCTCGACCTGGACGCTGAGGGGAGGGAGTACCGGCCCGGCTCTCTCTACATGGAGGCAGTCAAGTGATCCGAGCAGCAGATACGCGTGCACTCCCGGTGCACTTGCCAACCAGGTCGGAGGGTTAGCACGTTGGCTCCTCCCGCCGCTCCAGTCGCACTGTTCGTCTTCAACCGACCCGACCTCACGGAGCAGGTCTTCGAGGTCATCCGCGCTGCCAAGCCGCCGGTGCTGCTCGTGTCGGCCGACGGCCCGCGGCCAGACCGTCCCGAGGACGAACGGCTGTGCCGCGAGACCCGCGAGATCGTGCATGACGTCGACTGGCCGTGCGACGTGCATTGGAACCTCCGAGAGGTGAATCTCGGCTGTGGCCCTGCGATGTCGCAGGGCATCAGCTGGGTCTTCGACCACGTCGACCGCGCGATCATCCTGGAAGACGACTGTGTCCCCGACCCCACGTTCTTCCCTTTCTGCGACGAACTGCTCGAACGCTACAAGGACGACTCCCGCATCCTCCAGATCGCCGGGTCCAACCTCGCTGCCCCAGCGGCGACGTTCGGTGACGACAGCTACTCGTTCGCCTCCTTCCCGCTGGTCTGGGGCTGGGCGACGTGGCGACGGGCTTGGGCGCACTACGACTTCGGCATGCGCTCGTGGCCGGCGTTCCGCGACAGCGGCATGCTCGCCGGGCTGCACAACAGCCGTCGACGGCAGTCCCAGCTGCGCCGCGAGTGGGACCACATCCACGCCGGCAACGGCACGTGGGACCACCAGTGGCAGTACACCGTCATGAGCCAGCACGGGCTGTCGGTCTACCCGGCCACCAACCTGGTGTCCAACCTGGGTTTCCGCGCCGACGCCACCCAGACCACCGCGCCCGGGTCCATGGCGGAGATACCTGCGCGGGCCATCGCACTTCCCCTCGCGCATCCGCCACTCGTCGCGCACAACCCGCGGTTGGAGAGCCTCCTGGACCGCGAGGTGCTCCGCGCGATAGGCACGGCGGTCACCGTCCTGCGCAAGGTGCTCCCTTCCAAGCGAGCCCGTCGGGCACTGCGCCGGGTCCTGCTGCCCACGGCGCGTCACGGACCCGGGTCGGGTCGGTCCTGAGGCAGACAGGCCGAAGGCGGCCGTCCGTGGGGCCTCAGCAGCGTTCGAAGAGAAACATGTTGTCGCGCACGCCGATGAGTGCCTGAACCTGCGGGTCGTCGAAGACCGGCTCCTGTGCGACCAGCTTGAAACCGAGCTGGTCCAGCAGGGGAGCGTAGTCGCGACGACGGTGGTCGACCTCGAGGGAGAGGAACGCAGCCGGGTTGTTCGGCACGATCATGAGATGACGGACTTCGAGGTCCACGAGCCGCTGCAACCACCACTCGACGGCGGCGTAAGTGCACTCGGAGAAGCTGTGGACGTTGATCGCGAGGTTGTAGTCGGGATTGCTCTCGAACGTGGTTGTCAGCTCGTCGAGCGGAACCACGGAGACTCGCTCCTCCAGCCCCCGCTCTGCCAGGTAGAACTCGCACAGGAAGGTGGACTCGGGTACGGCGTCGACGCACGTGAAGGACTGGATCCGCGGTTGCGCCTCCAGCATCCGGTGAGCCAAGCGACCGTAGCCGGCGCCGATGTCGAGCACGCGGAGATCGTCGCGCTGCACCACGCCCACGTGCTTGTCCAGGAAGTTGATCTCCACCACCGAGTCAAGCAGGTCGCGGCTGACGGGGCCTGTCCCCTCGTACTCATAGGTCGAGCAGCCGAACGCACCGTCCTCCGTCAGCGTGCCGAGCAGGCCCAGGCGGTCCTTCCGCCTGACTGCCTCGGTGAAGAGGTAGAACTTGAGGTTCGTCGCCTCGAAGCTGGCGCTGCCGTAGTCCCAGACGTAGGCGCTGTGACCGCGGAAGTTGCGAAGGTCGACTCCGCCCCAGCCGATGTCGGTCGTGCCCCTCCTGGTCTTCCGCGCCCCCCAGACCGAATGGATCGCGACCGGGAGATCGACCTCGCTGTACCGCCGACGCAGCTCCTGGAGCCGGTCGAGACTCGGACCGAAGACGGAGTCGAGGCTCTCGCGATCGTCGCGCCGCTCGATGGCCGCCCGTTCCTCGGCGGTGAGTCGATAGAGGGCGTAGCCGCGGTGGCGGAGTGCCCGCTGGAGCCCGCGCTTGAGGCGGATAGGTGGGTTCACTGACACTCCGAAGGTAGCCGATGGCCGGAGGAAAGTAGCACAGCGCGGTCAGCGCCGCGCCCGCATCACGTGCGTAAGATGTGCCGCGATGTCATCGCCAAGCCGCGAGGGGGAGCCTGCCTCCACCGCTCGTTCCGCACTGCTCCTGCTCAACAGCGTGGCCGACACTTCAGGCGGGAGCCTTCGCGCGGCAGTCAACATCGCCGAAGCAATGGCCGGCGGCGGTGTCGACGTGACGTTCAGCGCGCCCGTCGTGCGCGGGGGCGAGCACCGAACCATCGATCTCATGGACCAGCGTGTGTCGAGGCGGATGTTCCTGGCGTCGCCTCCCGTGGCACGTTTCGGCGGGTCGCTCCGCCAACTGGTGTGGTTGTCGCGCAAGGTGCGGGACTTCGACGAGGTGCAGGTGCACAGTCTGTTCTCGCTCTCCGCGGTGTACGCAGTGGTCCTCTGCCCGCTGTGGCGAGTGCCGGTGCTCCTGTGGCCGCACGGCTCCCTCGACCCGTCCGATCTTCGGAAGCACGAACTCTTAAAGCGCCTGATCGGCCCCCTTGTCACGCGAAGAATCCTCGATCGGTGCGCCGCGCTGCTCTTTACGGCGACTCGTGAGTCCAGAATCGCCGTCACGTACGGTTCGGCCACGCCACACGAAGTGATTGCGCTTCCCGTTGCGCCGCTGCGGGTGGAAGGAGCGAGTCCGGCTTTCTGGCGAAAGCGGCACGGCATTCCGCCGGAGGCCCCGGTCGTGCTCTTCCTCGGTCGGATCGACCCCAAGAAGCGGCTGCCTCTGCTCATCGAGACGCTCTCGCTGCTCGAATGCCGCGACGCTCACCTAGCCGTCGTCGGTGACGGACCCGATTCGGAGCGAGCTCTCGCGGTCGAGACGGCGCGACGGTGCGGCGTGACCGACCGCGTTCACTGGACGGGTTGGTTGGAAGGCGAGGATCGCGTGGAGGCCTTCGCCGCCGCGGCGGTCTTCGCCTTGTTGTCCGAATACGAAAACTTCGGACTGTCGGCCATCGAGGCGCTGTCGGCCGGGTGTCCGACGGTGATCAGCGACGGGGTATTCCTTGCTGAGGACCTGGTCCGCGCTGGTGCAGCAGTCGCTGTCCCGCGCGACGCGCATCTCGCCGCGAAGGCGATCGATGAGCTCCTCAACTCTCCGGAGCAGGCGGCAGCACTCGGCGAGCGCGCTCGCGAGCTTGTCGCCCGCGAGTTCGAACCGGCTGCCGTCGCGGCGGCGCTGCGCGATACGTCCGAAAGGAGCATGGTGACCGCAACGAAGAAGCCCACCCGTGACGACGTCATCGCGCGGCTGTATCCCGAGGTCGTCGCAGGCGGCTACATCCGGCAGGACGGCTTCATCGACTTCTACATCCGCGTTCAATCGCTGCTGACCCCCGACAGTGTGGTTCTCGACTTCGGAGCTGGGCGAGGCGGGTGGAACGACCCTGATACGCCCTCGGTGTTTCGTGAGGTGCGCGACCTGCGGAGCAAAGCTGCCAGGGTGGTCGGTGTAGATGTGGATCCGGTCGTCTTGGACAACACGTCGCTCGACGAGGCCCACCAGATCGACCCGGCCGGACGGATACCGTTCGACGACGAGACGTTCGACCTAGTGCTCGCTGATTACGTGTTCGAGCACGTGGATCGTGGTGATGCTCCCTCCGTCGCAGCCGAGCTGGGACGCCTGCTCAAGCCGGGCGGGTGGCTCTGCGCGCGGACCCCTAACAAGCTGGGGCTCATCGCCATCGCCGCGAGAATCGTCCCTAACCGTCTGCACGTCTCCACACTTCGCCACCTCCAACCAGGTCGGCCCGCTGAAGACGTTTTTCCAACCCGATATGCCATGAACACCAAACGTGATCTTCGTCGACTGTTCCCCGCGCCGGAATGGACGTTGGTGACCTATGGACACCCCGGTATCCAGCAGTACGCCGGCGCGTCGGCACTCATGTGGCGTATTGCCGCGGGGGTCGATCGCCTGACCCCACCCCCCATGGCGCCGACCCTCATGGTGTTCGCCCGAAAGAACCTTGGATGACTGACCGTCCGACCGCGACCGCAGTGTGCCGTCCATGACAAAGCGCGCCTTCATCACGGGCATCACTGGCCAAGACGGCTCCTATCTTGCTGAGCTGCTCCTCGGCAAGGGCTATGAGGTGCACGGTCTGGTGCGGCGACACTCGACCCTGAACCGCAGTCGGATCGACCAGATTACCGATCCGGCTCTCCATCTCCACTACGGCGACATGACGGACGGAGTCAGCCTGGTCAACCTGGTCCGGTTGATCGAGCCGCATGAGGTCTACAACCTCGGAGCCCAGAGCCACGTCAAGGTCTCCTTCGAAATGCCTGAGTACACGGCATCGACCGACGCAGTCGGGACCCTGCGCCTCCTCGAGGCGATCCGAGCGGCCGGCCTGGACTGCCGCTTCTACCAGGCGTCAACGTCGGAGATGTTTGGAGCGACACCGCCGCCGCAGGACGAGTCGAGTGCCTTTTACCCGCGGTCTCCCTACGGCGCCGCGAAGCTCTACTCACACTGGGTGACGGTCAACTACCGCGAGGCCTATGACATCTTCGCCGTCTCAGGGATCCTCTTCAATCACGAGTCGCCGCGGCGCGGAGAGAGCTTCGTGACCCGCAAGATCTCCTTGGGGGTGGCCTCCATCAAGTTGGGGGTCACCGACCACCTCACCCTCGGCAACCTTGACGCGGTGCGTGACTGGGGATACGCCAAGGAGTACGTCGAGGGCATGTGGCGCATGCTCCAACATGACGAACCGCAAGACTATGTGCTCGCAACTGGAGTAGGCACGACCGTGCGGCAATTCTGCGAGTACGCGTTCGCGCGGATCGGCCTCGACTGGCGCGATCACGTGAGGTACGACATGAGCTACGAGCGGCCGACCGAGGTGGATGCCCTCATCGGGGACGCGTCGAAGGCTCGGAGAGTCCTCGGATGGGAGCCCCAGGTCACAGTCAAAGAGCTCGCTGCGCTCATGGTCGATGCCGACGTCGAGCAGCTCGGCCGGCTGGTGCGGCACCGCCGCGAGGATGCCTCCGGATGAGTCGTCGCAACTCGACCGCACTCATCACCGGAGCCACGGGGCAGGACGGCGTCTACCTGGTCCAGTTGCTCCGAGCGGAGGGTGTCAGGGTGGTCGGCACTCACCGGCCCGGTTCACCTGCGGCGCACGCGATGTCGCCGTACTTGGGCGGCGTGACGTTGGTGCCATTGGATCTGCGCGATCACCGTGGCTTCACTGATCTGGTCAGAGACCTACGTCCCGATGAGGTCTACAACCTCGCTGCGTTCTCATCGGTGGGCGCGAGCTGGGATGATCCGGAGACGGCTATGGAGCTCAATGCAAGAGCACCAGCCGCGATGCTGAAGGCACTCGAACTCCTTCCGGCTACTCGCTTTCTCCAAGCGGGTTCGGCAGAGGAGACCGGCCCAGCAGCTACGAGTCCGTACGCACTGGGCAAGGCGCAGGCGCGCGAGGCGGTCGTGCTCGCGCGAGATCAGGGCCGCTACTGTGTCGATGCAGTGCTGCACATGCATGAGAGTCCGTTGCGCCGCCCTACATTCGTGGTGCGCAAGATCACCCGCGCGGCTGTCGAAATCGCCCTGGGACTACGGGATCGGCTAGCCCTCGGTCGGGTCGATATTCGTCGGGACTGGGGTGCCGCCGCAGATCATGTGCGGGCCATGCCGCTCATGCTCCGTGCCGACCAGGCGGCAGACCACGTCGTCGCCACCGGCGCAGTGCACAGCCTGCGTGACGTGGTCGACATGGCGTTCGAGGCTGCCGGCGTGGGCAACCCCTGGGACCGCATCGATATCAACGCCGCCCGCGCACGCCCGATGGACGCACGCGAACTAGTCGGCGACCCCCGCCCGATCCGTGAGGCTCTTGGTTGGCAGGCGATTACCACCCTCGAGCGGACCATTGCACACATGGTCGAGGTGGACCGACGACGATTGCAGTCGGGCGTCGAAGAGGACCAGACCTACCTGGCGTTGTCCTCGAGCGGCCGGACCGCGATGCAGTGACGACGTCAGGCGGGTGACGGTCGGTTGCACATGTGGCGCGTTGGCGAGTTACAGTCGACGGCTGCCCTTCGCCTGAGGCGAGGCCTTCTCCTTGCGACGACTCGCGCTGTCGGCCGGCGCCGTCTCCTCGTAGTAATAGTAGTAGTAGGAGCCGATCGAGCGCTTTGCCACCATGTTGACGACGATTCCGTAGACCTTGCCGCCAATCTGGGACAACCGGTTCAGGGCTTCGGCAACTTGGTCTCGCGTCGTCTGCCCATGTCGGACCACGAGGACGGCACCGTCCGCGATGGTCGTCAACACGGAGGCGTCTGCCACGGGCAACAGGGGCGGCGCGTCGATGATGATCATGTCGTAGGACTGCCTCAGCCGCAGGATCAAGTCGCGCGTCACCCGTGATTGCAAGATCTCAGTCGGGTTGGGTGGCTTCGCTCCGCTCGCGAGCACGTGGAGCCCACTGGGATCGTGTACCTGGATCGCGTCCTCGATATCCGTCTTTCCGACAAGAGCCGTGGTCAGGCCGATAGCCGGGTCGACGCCTAGCATGGCTGCAACCCGGGGACGGCGCAGGTCGGCGTCGATGATGAGCACGGTACGACCGGTCTGGGCGAGCGCGACCGCCAGGTTCGTGGATGTCATCGTCTTGCCCTCGCCCGGCACCGCGCTGGTGACCACCAGCACCCGCGCGTGGTGGTCGATGTCGATGAACTGGAGATTGGTTCGAAGCAGGCGGAACGCCTCGGTCCGCGCGGCGAAACCGCTGAGGTCGGTCAGCAGCGGGGCCTGCCGGATGTCGCTGTCGAAGCCGATGCTGACGAGGACGGGCGCGTCGGTGACCTCGGCGATGTGGTCGGCCGTGCGCACAGTGCGGTCGAGCAGTTCCCGTGAGACTGCCAGCGCTAGCCCTATCAACAGTCCGATCAGCCCGCCGGCAAGCAGGTTGATGGCCCAGTTCGGGCTGACCGGTGTCCCGTTGTACTCCGGCGGGTCCGTGATGTGAACGGCGACCTGCGGCTCGCCGCCGCCGCCGACGGTCTCCAGCTCTTCGGTATAGACCTGTAACTCATTCGTGACGACATCGGCAATCTTCTGCGCGTCGTAGGGATCCTCGTCCGAGACCGTGATGGTGATCAGGGACGTCTCCTCGACAACCTCGGTCGAGATTCGGCTCGACAGCTGGGCCGGCGTCATATCCAGGTCGAGCACCTCGATGACCCGCTCTGCCAGTTCAGCGCTCTTCGCGAGACTTGCGTAGGACTGCGCACGCGTGGTGAGGAAGTAACTCACCGCGGAGGCGTCGGTGGCGTTTCGAGTGTTGACCGAGAGGAAGACCTTTGCCGTGGATTCGTAGGTCGGCGTCTGTGCGAGCGAGATCCCGGACGCTGCGCCGACGGAAAGCAGGAACATCAGCACGACACCCAACCAATGTCGACGCAGGACCTGCAAGAACTGCTTGAAATCCACGGCACCTCATCTTCGACGACCGACTGCTAACGCCAAACGAAGAACGCCGCGACTTCCTCGCACGTCACGCACGACCCCTCAACGAGCATCCTAGCCTCGGCATTTCGTCGGTGACCCGGCGACACCTGGGCTGAAAGCACGGAAGTGCCCGTCCTGCTTGGGATTCTTGTTCTTGCGACAGTCCAAGAAGCCCCAGCGGAAAGGCACTCCGTAAGTGA
>NZ_QXGH01000044.1 GCF_003515065.1 Nocardioides immobilis | reverse complement strand
CTGCCCTGTCACCACGCTTCGCGTCAGCGGCCTTCTTGTAGTCCGGTCGCCCGGTCCTTTCGGTCACAGCAGTCATCATCGTTCCTTTGCTGAGACCGATCGCTTACACAGACCATCTGACACCCCCAGGGCCACGACGCCGGCGCTGAGACGATCGGCTGGCACCTGCTCCATCACCACCAGACCGAGGTGCCGCGGGCGACGATCCACCGGATCCTGGTGCGGAACTCCGCGGTGGTGCCGGACCCCTCGAAGCGACCGAAGTCCTCATACATCCGGTTCGAGGCCGAGCAGCCCAACGAGACCTGGCAGTCGGACTTCACCCACTACCGGCTCACCAACCACGACGGCACTCCGGGGGCCGACGTCGAGGTGTTGACCTGGCTCGACGACCACTCCCGCGCCGCACTCCATATCAGCGCCCACGTTCGGGTCACCGGCCCGATCGTGCTCGCCGCGTTCCGCGAAACCGCAGGCCAGCACGGCCACCCAGCATCGGTGCTCACCGACAACGGCATGATCTACACGACCAGGTTCTCCGGTGGCCGCGGCGGCCGTAACCACTTGGAGTTCGAGCTGCGCGAGCTCAACATCGTGCAGAAGAACTCCCGACCCAACCACCCGACCACCTGCGGCAAGGTCGAGAGGTTCCAGCAGACCCTGAAGAAGTGGCTACGCGCTCAGCCCGCCCAGCCGACCACCATCACTGAACTGCAGGCGCTGCTGGACCGATTCGCGATCGAGTACAACACCACCCGCCCACACCGCTCCCTGCCCCACCATGCGACCCCGGCCACCGTCTACGCCACTCGTCCCAAAGCGGTCCCCTCGACCGACCGATCCAGCGACACCCACGACCGGGTCCGCACCGACAAGGTCAGCAAGAACGGCACCGTCACCCTTCGCATCGCCGGCCGGCTGCGCCACATCGGCATCGGTCGAACCCACGCCGGAACCGACATCCTGCTCCTGGTCCAAGACCTCCAGGTCCGCATCATCAACGCCGCCACCGGCGAGATCCTCCGCGAACTGGTCATCGATCCCGCCCGCGACTATCACGGCACCGGACGACCACCCGGTCCACCACCGAAAAGCAATGAGCCCGAACCCACATCCGTGGGTTCGGGCTATGCCGATGTCCTGAGACATCACATGAGCTCCCCGGGTAGGAGTTGAACCTACGTCGCTAGTCCTGATTCAAGAGAGAAGTCGTCGTCGACTCTCGTCGGTACCAGAGCAGCTGCCCCTGACGAAGGGGGGCGGGTGGCGCAGCACCGCCGCGGTCCCTAGGGTCGAGCGGTGCCTCGTCACCGTCGATACTTTCCCTATCCTCGCCGTCGGGTCGACTACCTGACGCACATCTCGCGCAGGCACGACTATGTCTATTTGGAGGTCCCGAAGGCGGGCTGCAGCGTGGTCAAGCGCGTGCTCCAGCACAGCGAGGTCGATGGCATCGGTCTCGACCCGGCTGCCTCGGTCCACGATCGTTCGAAGTCCCCGTTGGCGGCGCCACTGACCGACGGCTTCGACATGGACGTCGTGTTCGGGCCGGACTCGCCGTACTTCCGATTCAGCTTCGTACGCAATCCCTACACACGCGCACTGTCCTGCTACCTGGAGAAGATCGCGGGTGAGCAGTGGCTCCGGGAGATACGTCTGCCAGCGCTGGGGTTCGCAGCGGACGCCGAGGTGTCGTTCGCGGAGTTCCTGCACCGGGTGCGTGAGCAGGACCCGAGGCGCATGGACACCCACTGGGCGCCGCAGAGCTTCCTGCTGTCCCTGGCCCGGATCGAGTACGGCTTCCTGGGACGGTTCGAGACCTTCCAGCGAGATCTTCTCCGCCTCGTCGAGACCCTCGACCTCCAGGTCCCCGCGGACCTGCTCGAGCGGCGGACCGCCCACGTGACCGGCGCCGACCAACGGCTGCGCGACTACTACAACCCTGAGACGGTCTCGCTGGTGCGCGAGATCTACCGCGAGGACTTCGAGCGACTGGGCTACGGCATCGACCTGCGGTTCGCAGCCTGAGCAATCACCGCTCCTGCCAGACCTGACCAGATGGACATGTCCGACGTCGGCCTGCCTGGCGACCCGTGGCGGCGGAGGCGTTGGCCGCGATCTCGTCGAGGAGGCCCGTCCCTATCGGAAGTAGGGGCGGGCCTCGCGCCGTCTGACCAGCGCTAACTCTCTGGCCTGGCTCCCCGGGTAGGAGTCGAACCTACGTCGCTAGTCCTGATTCAAAGTCAGGCGGGCCCTGCCGGCAGACCAACCGGGGAATGTGGTGGAAAGCCTAGATGGCTCCCCCTCCGCGCTCACAACGTCCTACCGCTGGGGCCGCCGACGGCCCGCTCCGCAGGACGTCCGGCCCATCCTCACGCCAGCTGCGCGCGCATGGCGGCGCGCATCTCGTAGACCTCGGGCGGCAGCGCCAGCGAGGCCGCGGCGACCGCGGCCTCGAACGACGGGAGCGCCTCCTCGTCGCGGACGCGTGCGTAGTCGGCGAGCGCGGCGTCGAGGTCGGCACCCGGCGCGAGCCCGGCGCAGAGGGCGTCGCTCAGCGACTGCGCATCACGGAAGGCGTCGCTGATGCCGTGGGCGGGCGCGGGGTCCTTCACGCACCCGGCGTCGCCGACCAGCGCCCAGCCGGGCCCGGAGGCCTGTCGTACGACGTTGGGCAGGTCGCCGGTCCCGAGCCAGCGCTCCTCACGCCGGCCGGCTCGCACCCGGTCGGCGACCACGGAGACCTGGTCCAAGTAGGCGTCGAAGCCGGCCGCGATGTCCGCCTTGAACGCCGCATAGCCCGACGAGGGTCCCTGGATCGCGACACAGGTGAGGTCGTCGTTGGTCGGGAACATCAGGTGCAGCGACGTCTCCGGCGTCATCCACCCCTCCACCCCGCCGACGGGCACGCCGCTGAAGTAGCTGTAGTACCCGAAGGTCACCACCGGGTGCTCACGCACCACCGGGGCCTCGACCGCGCGGCCCACCACCGAGCGATGCCCGTCGGCCCCGACGACCACCGATGCTCGCTCCGTGAACGTCCGCCCACCGGAGCGACCCTCGATGCCGGCGACCCGACCGTGCTCCCACACCAGCCCGGTCACCGTGAAGGCCGGTCGGAACTCGGCTCCGGCGGTGATCGCCGCATTGACCAGGATCTCGTCGAGGACGTAGCGCCGAGGCATGTAGATGGCATCGACCCCGTCCTCTCGGGAGTCGAGGCGCTCGACGAGCGGTCCGTCACCGAAGTCGAAGGTGACGGTCCGGACGGGCGGGCAGTTCGACGCGATGACGGTGTCGAGCAGGCCCCACGACGTCAGGCTGAGCGTGCCCGGCGAGAGGATCGCGTGGTTCCGGAAGGTGTCGCGGGGGAAGGTGACGCGGTCGACCAGCAGCACCCGCAGACCGGCCCTCGCAAGGAGCATCGCCGTGGGCGACCCGGCGCAGCGGGCACCGACCACGATGACGTCGTACACACGGCGACAGTAGGTCGTCGCAGAGGGTCAGCGCAGGAGATCGCGCGCGATGACCATCCGCTGGATCTGGTTGGTGCCCTCGAAGATCTGGGTGACCTTGGCGTCCCGGAAGAGCCGCTCGACCGGGTACTCCCGCGTGTAGCCGTTGCCGCCGAGCACCTGGACCGCGTCGGTGGCCACGCTCATCGCGGCGTCGGTGGCGGTCACCTTGGCGACGGAGGCCTGCCGCGAGAACGGGCGGCCGGCGTCCTTGAGCCGTGCGGCATGGAGGTGCGACGCCCGCGACCGCTCCACCGCGGCGGCCATGTCGGCCAGCATGAACTGGAGGCCCTGGTTGTCGCTGATCGGGCTCCCGAACTGGATCCGCTCCTTGGAGTACGCGACGGCGCACTCGAGCGCGGCCTGCGCGATGCCGGTCGCCACCGCCGCGATGCCGAGCCGGCCGGCGTCGAGCGCGGACAGCGCGACCTGCATGCCGCGGCCCTCCTCGCCGATCAGCTGGGCGGCGGGGATCCGCGCGTCGTCGAACAGGACCTGGGTGGTGACGTCGCAGGCGAGGCCCATCTTCTTCTCGGGCACGCCGAAGCTCATCCCGGCAGTGCCGTCCGGCACCACGAACGCGGACAGTCCCCGCTTCGGGTCGGGCGCCGTGCGCGCGAAGAGGATGTAGTAGTCGGCGCACGAGCCGTTGGAGATCCACTGCTTGGTGCCGTTGACGACGTACTCCTCGCCATCGCGTACGGCGGCCGTGCGGATGCCGCTCACGTCGGAGCCCGCCTGCGGCTCCGAGAGGCAGTAGGCGCCGAGCCAGTCACCGCTGAGCATCCGCGGCAGCCACTCCTGCTTGAGCGCGTCCGACCCGTTCGCCGCGACCACCGTGGCGGTCAGACTGTGCACGCTGATGCCGACGCCCACGCTCGGCCACGCCCTGCCGATCTCCTCGACGACCTGGAGGTAGACCTCGTACGGCTGAGCGCCGCCGCCGTACTCCTCCGGGAACGGGAGGCTGAGCAGGCCGGCATTGCCGAGGAGCCGGTACGCCGCCGCCGGGAACTCGCCGGTCTGCTCGGCCTCGTGGACGTCCGGCTCGAGCTCCTTCTCCGCGATCTCCCGGGTCAGCGCGAGCAGCTCACGGGCCTCGTCGCTGGGCAGCAGTCGCTCCACGTTCGTTCCCACCCGGCCACTCTAGAGAGGCCTGGGTCGGCAGCCGGCACTGACCTGGCGCCGGCTCACTCGAGCTCGACGTACGGGTCGACCGCGAAGCTGCCGGTGGTCTCCACCGTGACCGACTGGATGCCGGCCGGCTCCCCGTCGCGGTAGGTGATCAGCGCCAGGCCCGCCGCGCGCCGCAGCTTGGTGCCGATGGCGATGGCATAGGCGGCACCGCCCGCCGTACCGACCGTGTAGGTGTAGCCGACCTCGCCGTCGTCCGTCCGCACCGGGTCCGGGCCGGCCTGCACGTGGGTGTGCCCGCCGACGACCAGGTCGACGCAGCCGCGGCTGAGCGCCTCGTCGCCGAGGTTGGCGTCGTGGACGAGCAGGGTGTCGACGCGGTCACCGTCCTCGTCGGCCTCGCACGCGGCGTCGGCGAGCCGGGCCCGGACCTCGGCGAAGGTCAGGTCGCTCTCGTCCCGCCAGTTGCCGAGGCCGCTGGAGCGTGGGTCGTCCACGCCGAGGATCCGGGTTTCCCCCGGGCCGTCGATCACCTCGTCGTCGAAGTAGGTCCAGCCGAGGTCGGTCAGGTAGGACCGCACGAACGTGCCGTGGTCGTGGTTGCCCGCCACCGCCCACCGGGAGTAGTCGTCGAAGGTGTCCGCCAACGAGTCGAGCGAGAACGCCTCCCACTCCTTGCCGGTCGAGGTGTCGTCGCCCGCGTCGAAGACCGCCTCGGCGCCGCCCCGCTCGGCGACGGCCCGCGCCACCTGGTCCATGCCGACGTTGTCGTGCCGGTCGGAGAGCAGGAGTACGACGGTCTCCCCCTCCTCGGGCTCCCGGAGCTCGAGGTCGGCCGCGGCCTCAGCGGCGTCGGCGTAGAACTCCCGGCCCTCGCGGTAGGAGTCGATCGCGCTCGCGACCAGCCGCCTGGTCTCCCCGGCCGTGTCGCCGCGCACCTCGACATCGGCCAGCTCGTCCGGCAGCTCGACGGAGGGACCGACGAAGGTGGCGAGCGAGACCCAACGCTCGGGCTGGTCCTGGGACGCACCGCCCAGGCCGCGCCACGGGGTGGTCAGCCCGATCACGACGAGCGCGATCACGAGCAGGCCGGCCACTCCGCGTCGGGTCGGCAGGTGCTCGACGATCTCGCCGCGTCGACGCGCGCCGAGCAGCACCCAGCCGAGGATCGGCAGCAGGCCCAGGGCGAGACCGCGGACGACCGCGTCGACCGCCATCTCCCGCACCGCGTCGGAGACCTTGGCGATCTGTGCGTCCGAGTTGCTGCCGATCGCCGCGTAGCGGGCGGTCAGCTCCTGGAGCGACCGGGCGTCGGTCTTGCCGAGCTCGATCTCCACGCCGACCAGCGAGCCGGAGTCGGTGCGCACGTCCGGCAGCACCGGGCCGGTGCGCACCACCACCTCGCCGGTGAAGTCGGGGGTGACGCGCGCCTCGTGGCTGGCCACGTCGACGGTGCGCTCGCTGGTGAGGAAGAACCCGGTCGCCGCCAAGGTCGACAGCGCCAACCACACAACGACGAGCGCCGTTGCGGTGAGCCAGCCGGGCAGCCGGGACATCCGACCCTAGAGCCTCGTCCGAGACTCGGCGATCGCGTAGAGAGCGACCGAAGCTGCCACCCCGGCGTTGAGCGACTCGAGGACCCCTGCCATCGGGATCGACACCAGCCGGTCGCAGGTCTCGGCGACCAGCCGGTGCAGGCCGTCACCCTCGGAACCCACCACGAGGACCAGCGGGCCGCCCGCGAGGTCGGCGTCGGCGATCAGCTCGGGCAGGCTCAGGTCGCCGTCGGCAGCCAGGCCGACCACGAAGCACCCGGCGTCCTGGTAGGCCTTGAGCTGGCGGGTCAGGTTGACCGTCTGAGCGACCGGGATCCGCGCCGCCGCGCCGGCGGACGTCTTCCAGGCCGACGCCGTCATCGACGCCGCCCGCCGCTCCGGGATGACCACGCCGTGCGCGCCGAAGCCCGCCGCGCTGCGGACGATCGCGCCGAGGTTGCGGGGGTCGGTGACCGCGTCCAGCGCCACGATGAGGGGCTTCTCGCCCATCTCGGCGGCAGCGTCGAGCAGGTCGTCCGGGTGGGCGTACTCGTAGGCGGGGATCTTCGCCGCGAGGCCCTGGTGCACGGCGCCGTTCGTCAGCCGGTCGAGCTCGTTGCGGCTCACCTCGAGCAGGCCGACGCCGTACTCGGCGGCCAGCCGGAAGACCTCGCGCATCCGGCCGTCGCGCTCGACGCCCTCGGCGACGTAGACGGAGGTCACGGGGACCCGCTCGCGCAGCGCCTCGACGACGGAGTTGCGGCCGGCGATCCACTCGGCGTCCGACGTACGGCGACGCGGCCCGCCGCGCTTCGCCGCGGTCTCCTTCGCCTGCTTGGCCTGCTTGGCCTTGTGCGCCTTGTGGTACGGCCGGTCGACCGCGCGGGGCGTCGGGCCCTTGCCCTCGAGGCCGCGCTTGACCCGCCCGCCGGAACCGGCCGTGGGCTTCTTGCTCTGCTTGCGGATCGCGCCGCGGCGCTCGCTGTTGCCGGGCATGTCGCTAGTTCACCGTCCATGTCGGGCCGGTCGGGGTGTCGGTGACCTCGATGCCGGCCTGCTTGATCTGGTCGCGGATTGCGTCCGCGCGCGCCCAGTCCTTCGCCTCGCGGGCCTGCGCCCGCTCCTCGAGCAGACCGGCCACCAGTGCGTCGACGGCGGACTTGAGCTTGTCGTCCTCGCCGGCCGAGCCTGTCGAGGCCCACGCGGAGTCCTGCGGGTCGAGGCCGAGCACGTCGAGCATCGCCCGGACCGACGCGGCGTTGCCGCGCAGCGCAGCCGAGTCGCCGCCGGCGATCAGCTTGTTGCCCTCGCGGACCACGTCGTGGATGGCCGCCACGGCACCAGGAGTGCCGAGGTCGTTGTCCATCGCCTCGACGAACTCCGCGCACAGCGTGCCGCCGCCCGGGATCTCGCCGAGCAGCTCGGCGGCGCGCTCGAGGAACGCCTCCATCCGCCGGAACCCCACCGCGGCCTCGTCGAGCGCCTCGAAGGAGAACTCCACGTGGGACCGGTAGTGCGCCGCAACCAGGTAGTAGCGCAGCTCGATGCCGCGGTACTGGTCGAGGACCGCGGGGATGGTCAGCGAGTTGCCGAGCGACTTGCTCATCTTCTCGCCGGCGGTGGTGATCCATGCGTTGTGCATCCAGTACGTCGCGAACGGCCGGCCGGCCGCGCGGGACTGCGCCTGCTCGTTCTCGTGGTGCGGGAAGCGCAGGTCGACGCCACCGCCGTGGATGTCGAAGGCCGCGCCGAGGTACTTGCCCGCCATCGCCGAGCACTCGATGTGCCAGCCGGGCCTTCCGCGCCCCCACGGGCTCGGCCAGGCCGCGGTGTCGGGCTCCGACCCCAACTTCTGTCCCTTCCACAGGGCGAAGTCGCGCGGGTCGCGCTTGCCGCGCGGGTCGGCATCGGCCGCGGGCTCCATGTCGTCGACGCCCTGGTGGGTCAGCTCGCCGTACGACGGCCAGGACCGGACGTCGAAGTAGACGTCGCCGGAACCGTCCTCCGCCGGGTAGGCGTGGCCACGGATGATCAGCTCGGTGATCAGCTCGATCATCTCCGGCACGTGCCCCGTGGCGGCCGGCTCGTAGGTCGGCGGCGCCACGTTGAGCGCGTCGTAGGCGCGGTCGAGCTCGCGGTGCATCGCGTAGGCGAGGTTGTACCAGGGGCGTCCCTGCTCGGAGGACTTGATGAGGATCTTGTCGTCGATGTCGGTGATGTTGCGGATGAACGTGACCTCGTAGCCGAGGTGACGCAGCCAGCGCTGCAGCACGTCGAAGTTCACGCCCGAGCGCACGTGGCCGACGTGCGGCTCGCTCTGCACGGTCAGGCCACACACGTAGAGACCAGCTTTGCCCGCCTCGAGGGGCACGAAGTCACGGACTTCGCGGGTCGCAGTGTCATAGAGCCTGAACGTCACCGGCTCAGTCTAGGGACGCGCACGCTCGCGGCCCGAATCCGCCGTGTGACAGAAGTGACTGATGTGACTTACCGTCGTACTCATGCGTCGACAGCTCGCCGTCGGTCTGACCGCACTCCTCGCCCTCACCGGCCTGAGCGCGTGCGCAGGCGACCCCCAGGACGACTCGGCGGTCGCGGTGGCGGCGGTCGGCGCCGAGCGGTCGATCACCCTGACCCGCTGGGACAGCGGCCGGCAGTGGCGGCGCGGCGCGCTTGCCGGTACGGCGGTGCGCGAGGGCCGGCTGGCGTTCGACCAGGGCGTGACGACCACGACGGCCGGCGGTCGGTCGTACGACGTCGCCCGCTGGAAGTCGCGGTGGGTCACACCGGGCTACGCCTTCACCGAGCTGATCGCGTCGTGGTCGGCCCGGACGCCGAAGGACAGCTGGATCGCCGTCCAGGTCCGCGGCCGGGCGGCGGACGGCGACCGCACCTCCTGGGACCTCCTCGGACGCTGGGCGTCGACCGACCGGTTCCTCCGGCGCGCGACCGTCTCCGGCCAGGACGACGACGGCACCCGGGTCGCGGTCGACACCTGGCGCACGTCCGGCCTTCCCGCCTTCCAGATCCGGGTGTTGCTCGCGCGGCGGGCCGGGGCGCCGTACCGGCCGAGCCTGGACCTGGCCACCGCGATGACCTCCCGGGTGCCGTCGTCGGCCGGGGCCACCTCGACCGCGGGACCGGCGCGCGGCGTCGTGCTGCCCGCGCCGCGCTTCTCGCAGATGACGCACAACGGGCACTACCCGCAGTGGGGCGGCGGCGGGGAGGCCTGGTGCTCACCCACGTCGACCTCGATGGTGCTCGCCTACTACGACCGGCTGCCGGCCGCCCGCCGCTATGCCTGGGTGCCCGACGGCCACCCCCAGCCCTGGGTCGACCACGCGGCACGGATGACCTACGACCATGCGTACGACGGCACCGGCAACTGGCCCTTCAACACCGCGTACGCCGCTCCGCTCGCCGGCAAGGCCTTCGTGACCCGGCTCCGCTCGATCCGCGAGGCCGAGCACTTCATCGCGGCCGGGATCCCGGTGGTCGTGTCGATCGCGTTCGGGCCGGGTGAGCTCGACGGTGCCCCGATCAGCTCGTCCGACGGCCACCTGCTGGTGATCGTCGGCGTGCGCGACAACGGCAACGTGGTCGTGAACGACCCGGCTTCGGACAGCAGGCGCCGGGTTCGTCGTACCTATGCCCGCGGCCAGCTCGAGCGCCTCTGGCTCGAGGCCTCGGGCGGGCTGACCTACGTGATCACCGACCCGGCGCATCCCCTGCCGAACCCCGGTCAGGCCACCAACTGGTAGCCGCCGTCAGGCGCCGTAGCCGCCGTCGACGTCGATCTTCTGGCCGCTGATGAATCCGGCGCGGGGCGAGGCGAGGAAGCAGACGGCCTCGGCGACGTCGCGCGCGAAGCCGAAGCGGCGGAGCGGGATGTTGCGACGGGTGATCTCGAGAGCGTCGTCGGAGAGCTCACCCGAGGCGATCAGGCGCTCGGCCATGCCGTCGGTGAGCATGCCGGGGCCGACGGCGTTGACCCGTACGCCGAACCGCCCCTCCTCCACCGCCAGCGCCCGCACCATCGCCTCGACCGCGGCCTTCGGCGCCGACGAGAGGCCGTCGCGGGTGGGGAACCTGGTGGTGGCGGCCGTCGTCACCGCGACCAGGGAGCCCGCGGACGCACGCAGGGCCGGCAGCGCCGCGTGTGCGACGGCGAAGAACCCGGCGGCGTCGACGGCAAGCTGGTCGGCCATCGCATCCGGCTCGACCCGCGAGAGATGGACCATCGGCACGTGCGGACCCGCGGCGTAGACGACCGTGTGCAGGCCGCGGAGGTCGGCGACGGCCTGGTCGATCACCCGGCCGACCTCGCGCCGGTCGTTGAGGTCGACGGCGTACGACGCCTCGCCCACCTGCGACGGCCGGGTCCGGTGCGTCACCGCCACCCGGGCGCCGCGCTCCACCAGCATCTCTGCCACGCAGCGACCGATGCCGCCCGAGCCACCCACGACGAGCGCTCCGCCGGCGATCCCGGCGAAGTCCACGGGGTCGCGGTTCGTCGTGCTCATGAGGCTGAGAACTCGATGGAGTGCCACCCGGTGGCACCGTCGGGCAGGACGCCGGTCTCGACTCCCGTCTGCACCTCGCCCTCCTTGCTGGTCGCGCGCACCCGCAGGTCGTGGTCGCCCTCACCGACCTCGACCTCGGCCCGCCACTGCACCCAGGTGTCGTCGCTGGGCACCCGGGCGAGCGTCGCCGCCGTCCAGGCGCCACCGTCGAGCGACACCTCGACGGCCTCGATGCCGGTGTGCTGCAGCCAGGCCGCGCCGGCGCAGACAAGGGTGCCGGTGGAGACGTCGGCTCCGTCGTTGGGGACGTCGATCCGCGACGAGAGCTTGACCGGGCCCATCTCCGACCAGCCCTTGCCGGTCCAGTAGGCGTCGATCGCGTCGAAGGTCGTCACCTCCATGTCGACCACCCACTTGCACGCCGAGACGTAGCCGTAGAGGCCCGGCACGATCGTCCGGACGGGGAAGCCGTGCTCGACCGTGAGCGGCTCGCCGTTCATGTACAGCGCCAGCATCGCGTTGCGCCCGTCCATGATCGCCGACAGCGGGGTGCCGCAGGTCCAGCCGTCGTCGGACGTCTGGAGCACGGCGTCGGCGTCAGGATCCAGGCCGGCCTCCTCGAGGATCGCCGCCAGCCGGACCCCGCTCCACCACGCGTTGCCGATCAGGTCTCCACCGACCTCGTTGGACACGCAGTTGAGGGTGATCCAGTCCTCGGTGATCTCGCGGTCGACCAGGTCGTCGAAGCTCAGCGTGAGGTCGTGCTCCACCCGGCCGTGGATCCTGAGCTCCCAGTCCTTCGGCCGGATGTTGGGCTTCAGGATCGCCGTGTCGATCAGGTAGAAGTCGTCGGCCGACGTCTGCCACGGCGCCACACCGTCGACGTCGACCTTCACGCCGCGCGGCAGCGTCGGCCTGGTCGCGCCCTCCACCCGCAGCAGCCGCCGGTCCCGCTCGACCTGCTCCCGGGTGTTGCCGGCGAGCTTGCCGAGGAGCCCGGACAGGACGGCGATGCCGCCGACAGCCGCGGCGGCGACGAAGAACCCGCGCCGGCTGTGGGTCGGGTCGGTCGCCTCGTCGTCGGAAGCCTCGACCAGCTCCCAGCGGCGCAGCCACCCGGTCATCACCGCGAGGCCGACCATCCAGGTCAGGAACCCGGCGAACACCGGCACCAGGTCGACCCCGGTGAACCCGAACTTGGCGACCACCGCGATGCCGGCGACGACCGCGAGCACGGCGAAGCCGGCCACGGTGATCCACCAGCGGGTGCGCCCGACCCTCCCGAGCACCGCGAAGACGATGGTGAGGATGACGAACATCCCGATCAGCAGCACCTGCTTGTCGCGTGTCTGGAACGTGTCGATGGCCCACTTCGCGACCGGGCCGGGCGTCAGCGTGATGACGCCCTCGGCCACCGCGACGGCTGGCGACTCACGGATCCTGAGGAGTCCGGCGACCAGATAGCTGGTGGCCAGGCCGAGGGCTCCGACGAACACGCCGGACAACCACCACCAACTTCGGGACGTCCTCACAGGTTGATTGTGACTCAGGCATGATCGGCGCGTGAACCAACCGTCCCCAGCCGGATCGATCCGCACCGGCATCGGCACCGACGTCCACCGTCTGGTGCCACGGGGGACCGGCGACCCGCCCCTTCAGCTCGCGGGCCTCAGCTGGCCCGACGAATCGCATCGCCTGGACGGTCACTCCGACGCGGATGTCGCCGCGCACGCCGCCTGCGACGCCCTGCTCGCGGCCGCCGGGCTCGGCGACCTCGGCAGCAACTTCGGTACGGCGGACCCGGCCTGGGCCGGTGCTGCCGGCGCCGCGCTGCTCGGGGAGACCGTGCGCCGGGTCCGGGCTGCGGGCTTCGCCGTCGGCAACGTCGCTGTCCAGGTGATCGGCAACCGTCCGCGGCTCGGCAGCCGTCGGGCGGAGGCGGAAGCCGCACTGTCCGAGGCGGTCGGGGCCCCGGTGTCGGTGTCGGCGACCACGACCGACGGGCTCGGGCTCACCGGCCGGGGCGAGGGCGTGGCCGCGATCGCGACGGCGCTCGTGCACGCCGTACGTCTCGACGAGGAGACCCGATGACCGACCGCACCGTGACCACCGAGGACGGACTGCGTCTGCACGTGACGGTGCACGGGCCCGACGACGCTCCGGTGACGGTGCTGCTGTCGCACTGCTGGACCGCCGACGAGTCCGACTGGCACTACCAGGTGCAGGACCTGCTGTCCCGCTACGGGCACCGGATCCGGATCGTCACCTGGGACCACCGCGGTCATGGTCGGTCCGACCAGGCCGTGGAGGCCGACTGCACGATCCCGCACCTGACGCGCGACCTCGGCACCGTCGTCGACGCGGTGGCCCCGGAGGGTCCGATCGTGATCGCCGGCCACTCGGTCGGCGGCATGGCCATCACCGCGATCCCGGAGGAGCGCCCCGACCTGGTGTCCCGGATCGTCGGCGTGCTGCTCGTGGCGACGTCGGGCGGCGACCTGCGCACGGTGACGCTGGGCCTGCCCGAGATGGGGCCCTACGTGCGCGACCGGCTGCCGTTCGTCCTGGCCACCCGCGCGCGGCTGCTGAGCCGGACGAAGCGTCAGCGGTTCCCGGTCATCGAGCGTCAGATCGCCCGCCGGATGCTCTTCGGCCGGCCCCAGCGTCCCCGCGACATCGGCCACGTCGTCGACCAGCTCATCAACTGCTCACCGGAGACCATGTCCGGGTTCTTCAAGGACATGATGCTGCACGACCGGGTCGGCAACCTGAGCGCCTTCGACGACATCGCGACCACCGTGGTCGTCGGCACCCGCGACAAGCTGACGCCGCCGGACCACGCCGCCAAGCTCGTCCAGGGCATCCGTGGCGCGCGGCTGCTGGTCGCACCCGACGCGGGCCACTACCTGCCCTTCGAGCGGCCCGGGCTCGTGACCGACGAGCTCACCACCCTCATCGACCTCGCCCTGCGGTCGACCTCGCAGGCCGCCCGCGCGGCCGGTTAGCGCGCTCGGGCCATCAAGCACATCGGTGGCCGATCATGACGACGCCCTCGACGACCTTGACCGCGTAGGCGGGCACCGAGACGTGGGAGTCGTCCAGGCACCGCCCGGTCCGTAGGTCGAAGCCGTGCTTGTGGGCCGGCGACGCCACGAAAGGTACGTCGCCCCGGCGGCCCACGATCCCCTTGGCGATCCCCCCGACGGCCGCCCGTGCGAACGGGTCGTGGTTGCCGAGCGCGTAGACCGTGTCGTCCCCGGTCCGGAAGATCGCGATGGCCTGCCCGTGGACCAGCGCGGTGACGCCGCGATCGACCTCGAGCTCGATGATCCGGCACACCGGCTGCCACTCGTCGACGGGCACGGTCCGCGGAGCCATGCGCTGAAGGTAGGTGCGGCCTGTTCACGCCGGCGTTTCGCCATGTAACAGCCGTGAAAACGCTTGCTCACCCGCCAGTCCGGCGTCGTTAGGGTGAGCGCGTGACCGAACCCTCCGCCGCCGTGGTGATCCTCGCCGCCGGGAGCGGCTCCCGCGTCGGCGCCGACGTCAACAAGGTGCTCCTCGACCTCGATGGAACGCCGGTGCTCGCGCACTCGGTGCGCACCGTGCTTGCCGTGACCGGGGTCGACCCCCTCGTCGTGGTCTGCCGGCCCGGCGAGGAGGACGCGGTCGGCGCGGCCGTCGCCCCGCACCTCGGCTCCCGCGACCTGCTGCTCGTGCCCGGAGGAGAGACCCGGCACGGCTCGGAGCAGGCGGCCCTCGACGTGCTCGCAGCCCGGATCGAGGGGGGCGAGATCGACGTCGTCGTCGTCCACGACGGAGCCCGCGCGCTCGCTCCGGCCGGGCTGTTCGAGCAGGTGATCGCGGTCGCCCGAGCGGACGGCGGCGCCGTACCGACCGTGAAGCTGGCGGGCCTCCTCCCCCGCGATCCGGGCGACGAGCTCCCGGCCGGCGAGCTGGTCGGCGTACAGACACCCCAGGCGTTCCGGGCCGCACCCCTGCTCGAGGCCTACCGCGGCGCGCGGCGCGACGGCTTCGACGGCACCGACACCGCCGCGTGCCTGGAGCGCTACCGGCCGGACCTGGCGATCGTGCCCGTGCCCGCCGGACCGGCGAACCTCAAGGTCACCTACGCCGAGGACCTCGACACCGCCTCCCGCCTCGACTCCCCCCGCTAACTCGCCGAAGTGTCAGGGTTGGTCGCGCGAAGTGTCGACCTTGGCACGCCGAAGTGTCAGGGCTGGTTGTTCGAGGTGTGACACCTCGAACAACCAACATCGACACTTCGCGCGACCAACGTTGACACTTCGCGGGCTCAGCGGGGTTCGGTGAGCGCCTCGAGGACCCGGAGGTCGTCGTCGGAGGACACCCGGCGCGCGGCGGGCGGCGCCTCCAGCAGCACCACGTCGTACGACGAACGCAGGGCGGTCACGAGCGCGACGAAGTCACCCGCGGGCTGGGCCGACAGCTCCGCGACCACGCGTGCCGGCAGCACGACCGGCGAGCACACAGCGGCCAGCCCGTCACGGTCGACGGTCTGACCGAGACGGCCCTCCGTCACCCGCTTGACGGTGTCGGTGACCGGCCGGACGCCGACCGTCACCACGTCCCGGGCGACGGCGACCTGCACGCACTCGGCGATGAACTCCGCCGGTGTCATCGGGCACAACGGGTCGTGCAGCACCAGCGGACGGCCGAGGTCGGTGACCACGGACCACGGCACGGTCACGTCGACCAGGTCGACGCCGGCCTCCCCCATCGCCCAGGCGGCGGCCGCGACCAGCGCCTC
Source organism: Nocardioides immobilis (assembly GCF_003515065.1). Taxonomy (GTDB): domain Bacteria; phylum Actinomycetota; class Actinomycetes; order Propionibacteriales; family Nocardioidaceae; genus Nocardioides; species Nocardioides immobilis. Next base: position 40,815 of record NZ_QXGH01000044.1, on the reverse strand, counting down.
GCCGTGCACGAGGTGGTACGGCAGCGACCCACGGTCGTCGTCGAGGACGAGGCCCATCGGGCGCAGCGCCTCGCCGGTCTCGTCGTCGTACGGCTCGGGTGTCACTAGCCAAAAATACGCACAGACCGTAGAACCGACGAAAACAGACGATGCCCCCGCCCTGGCGGACGGAGGCATCGTGAGTGATCGAATCAGCTGGCGAGGACCTCGTCGAGGATGGTCTCTGCCTTGTCCTCGTTGGTGTGCTCGGCCAGGGCCAGCTCGGAGACCAGGATCTGCCGCGCCTTGGCGAGCATCCGCTTCTCGCCGGCGGACAGGCCACGGTCACGCTCGCGGCGCCACAGGTCGCGGACGACCTCGGCAACCTTCATGACGTCGCCGCTGTGCAGCTTCTCCAGGTTGGCCTTGTAACGGCGCGACCAGTTGGTGGGCTCCTCGACGTGCTCGGCACGAAGAACACCGAACACGCGGTCCAGTCCCTCCTTGTCGACGACGTCGCGAACTCCGACCAGATCCAGGTTGCAGGCAGGGACCCGAACAACCAGATCCTGCTGGGCTACGATCCGAAGTACGAGGTACTGCCGTTCCTCTCCCTTGATCGTCCGCATCTCGATGTCCTCGATGACAGCGGCCCCGTGATTGGGATAAACGACCGTTTCGCCGACGGTGAAAGTCATATGTGATGAACCCCTTCCTAGGCGGCTATCTTACCACGACTCAGGTTCTCCTCAGAAAGCGTTTGCGCAGGTCAGGGGCGTAATCGAGGTCTTGACAGACGCCCACTCGTGTGGTGGGCAACCTCACAGCAGCCGGGTCGCCGGGCGAATCGGGGAACGACACTCGGCCCGACCGCCTGCACGGCGCGGGCCCGTGGTCAATACTGCTCGCCATGGGAGTGGACCGCGACGAGGGCGCGCCCGAGCACGTCGACGAGGACGTCGAGGCCGAGGAGACGGCCGACAAGACGGCCGACGTCGACGTCGCTGACGAGCCGCTCGACGGCACGGCCGACGAGGACGACGTCGAGGACTTAGACGCCGCCGCCGCGGACTACGAGGAGTACGACGAGGACGGCGAGCCTGTCGCGGACGGGTCCGTCGAGGACGGCGACGAGCAGCGCCCGTCCCGCGGCTTCTTCGCCTCGCTGCAGTGGACCCCGCTGCTCCTGCTCCAGGCCGCCCACGCCAAGCAGGCGATCGTCACCGCGCTCGCGATGGGCGGGGTCGCGGCCCTGGCCGGCCGTCCTGCCAAGGAGTCGGCGGTCGTGCTCCTGACCGTGCTGGTCGGCCAGACCATCCTCGGCTGGCACAACGACATCGTCGACCGCGAGCGCGACGCGGCCCACCGCACGCCCGGCAAGCCGATCGGCGACGGCCGCCTGGATCCCGGCGCCGCCTGGTACGCGATCGTCGTCGCCGCCCTGATCCTGGTGCCCCTGTCGATCACCACCGGCATCACCGCCGGCGCGATCTACCTGGTGTCCCTCTGCGTCGGCCTGCTCGGCAACGTCATCCTGCGCACCGGCTTCCTCTCGTGGGTCACCTGGGCGATCTCGTTCGGCATGCTCCCGGCGTACCTCTCCTACGGCGGCTGGGGTGGCCAGGCCGTCGGCGATCCCCCGGAGACGGCGATCACCGTCCTCGCCGCGCTGCTCGGCATCGGCGTGCACTTCACGCGTGCCGTCTGGGGTCTGGTGGCCGACCACGAGGACGGCTGGACCTACCTGCCGCTCAAGCTCGGTCTCAAGCTGGGCGCGACCCGCCTGCTGATGCTCTCGAGCCTCTACACGATCGTCATCGTCGTGCTGCTCGCGTTCTTCGGCGCCAAGGTCGGCCTGTCGGAGTCCTGAGGGCACGGTGGACGGACCGCCCGGCCCGCCCGGCGCCGGAGGCACTAGAGTGACCCCGCTCCTCGCGAGCGCCCCTTTTCCGTGACCACCGATCACCTGCGGAGGCCCGCCGAATGCTCCAACGACGCCCGACCGCGACTCTCGTCGCGGTGCTGCTGCCCCTGGGTGCCGCGCTGACGTCCTGCGGCTTCGACTACCCGACCGATCGGGTCAACACCATCGCCGCCGGCGTCAACAACCGCGAGGCGGACGTCGACGTGCTCGGTGCGCGGGTGCTCGCCTCGGCCGACGGACACGGCCGGCTCATCGGCACGCTGGTCTACAACGACAACGACAACGACGCCGACGCGCCGGCCACGCTCACCGGGATCGAGGGCGAGGGCGACACCGTGCAGGTGGACGGCAAGCTCCCCAGGATCGAGGTCGCGCCCAACAAGGGCATCAACCTCGCGAGCGACAGCGTCGAGCCGATCCTCCTCACGGGCGACTTCACCGCCGGAGACTTCGTCTCGCTCACCTACGCCTTCTCCACCACCGAGGTCGTCACCCTCGAGGTGCCCGTGGTGAAGGCGTGCGGCCAGTACGCCGACATCGAGGTCCCCGGCGGCGAGGCGGCCGCCGAGGAGGGCGAGGAGTCGCACGCTGCCGAGGAGACCGACGCAGAGGCGCACGACGAGGGGACCGACGCCACCTATCTCTGCGACCACGCCACCGAGGCCCCCGAGGAGGAGGGCGGGCACTGAGCCCGCACCACCGATCCATGACCCACACGCTGATCCTGCTCCGCCACGGCGAGAGCGAGTGGAACGCGAAGAACCTGTTCACCGGCTGGGTCGACGTGGCCCTCACCGAGAAGGGCCGCGCCGAGGCGGTCCGAGGTGGCGAGCAGCTCGCCGCTGCCGGCCTGCTGCCGACCGTGCTGCACACCAGCCTCCAGCGCCGCGCGATCAACACCGCGACCCTGGCGCTCGACGCCGCCGACCGGCACTGGATCCCCGTCCGGCGGTCGTGGCGCCTCAACGAGCGCCACTACGGCGCATTGCAGGGCAAGGACAAGAAGCAGACCCTCGACGAGTACGGCGAGGAGCAGTTCATGCTCTGGCGCCGCTCGTTCGACGTACCCCCGCCGGCCCTCGCCGACGACGACGAGTTCTCGCAGGTGGGTGACCCGCGCTACGCCGACCTCGGCGACGAGATGCCGCGCACCGAGTGCCTCAAGGACGTCATCGCCCGGCTGCTCCCCTACTGGGACGGCGGCATCGTCCCCGACCTGCGCGCCGGGCACACGGTGCTGGTCGCCGCGCACGGCAACAGCCTGCGCGGGATCGTGAAGCACCTCGACCAGATCAGCGACGCCGACATCGCCGGCCTGAACATCCCGACCGGCATGCCCCTGGTCTACGAGCTCGACGAGGACACCCTCGAGCCGGTCACCAAGGGCGGCACGTACCTCGACCCGGAGGCCGCCGCGGCCGCTGCCGCAGCGGTTGCCAACCAGGGCCGCTGACGCGCCTTACTGCTCGGCGAGCGCGGCCGGGTTGTGGCCGGTGACCACGAAGATCACCCGGTTGGCGATCGACACCGCGTGGTCGGCGATCCGCTCGTAGTAGCGGCCGAGCAGGGCGATGTCGACGGCGGCCTCGACCCCGTGGCTCCAGTCGTCGGAGAGCAGCTCGGAGAAGCTGCGGCGGCGCAGGCCGTCCATCTCCTCGTCGTCCTTGCCGAGCGCGATGGCGGCCTCGACGTCGCGGCTGATGATCACGTCGCACACGCGGGACACCATGTCCTCGGCGACGGTGGCCATCTGCTCGATCGTCGGCCGGACGTCGTCCGGCACCGCGATGTCGGGCACCCGCAGCCGGGCGACCTTCGCGACGTGGACCGAGAGGTCACCCATCCGCTCGAGCTCGCTCACCATCCGCAGCGCGGCGACGATCGTGCGCAGGTCGCCGGCGACCGGCTGCTGCAGTGAGAGCAGGCTGAACCCGGACTCCTCGACCCGCTCGCGGGCCCGGTCGATCTCGATGTCCTCGCTGATCACCCGCTCGGCAAGGGCGGAGTCACCGGTCATCAGGGCTTGGGTTGCGAGCCCGACCGCGACCTGGACGCGCCGGCAGATTCCGCCGAGGTCGTCGAAGATCGAGTCGAGCTGGTCGTGGTAGGCCTCGCGCATGTCTTCAGGGTAGATCGGCCAGTTGTCCGATCGGGGGATCACGGTGAACGGGCAGTGAACTTCTCAGTTGTCCGGGGTCCGCGATTCGCAGTCGGCACGGCGCGTCGCCGTACCATCGAAACTGTGGATCCGACGACGCAGGCCCTCCTGGCCGGGGTGCTCGGTTCCCTCGTGGCGGGCGGAGCGGTGCTCGCCTGGCAGATCTCGGACCGTCAGCAGCACCGGCGGCCGCCCGCGGAGGAGCCCCTGGTGCCGCCCGGGGTCGCCACCGTGCTCTCCGTGCTGCGCAGCAGCGCGGTCGTCGTCGACGACCATGACGTCGTCGTCAAGGCGTCCGCCCCGGCGTTCGCCATGGGGTTCGTCCGGGGCTCCAGCCTGGTTTCCGAGGAGCTCAGCACCTTGGTCCGCGAGGTACGACGCGACGGGCAGATCCGGGAGACCGAGCTGATCGTCAACCGGCAGTCGGGACCGCCGCGCAACGTGAGCGCCCGGGTCGCGCCGCTGGGTTCCCGGCTGGTCCTCGCCCTCGTGGAGGACCGCACCCGTGAGCGGCGGGTCGAGGCCGTCCGGCGGGATTTCGTGGCCAACGTGTCGCACGAGCTGAAGACGCCCGTGGGCGCCATCAAGCTGCTGGCCGAGGCGGTGCAGGACGCGTCCGAGGACCCGGAGGCCGTGCACCGGTTCGCCAACCGGATGCTGACCGAGAGCGACCGGCTGGCCCACCTGGTCCAGCAGGTCATCGAGCTCTCCCGCCTCCAGGGCGACGAGCCGCTCGAGTCGCCGGAGCCGGTCGAGCTCGACGAGGTCACCACGGTGGCCGTCGACACCAGCGCGATGGATGCCGGCGCGAAGGACATCAAGGTGCTGGTCGAGGGTCAGCCCGGCATCACCGTCCTCGGCAACGAGGAGCAGGTCACCGCCGCCGTCGCCAACCTGGTCGCGAACGCCGTCCACTACTCCGAGCCCGGCTCGAAGGTCCTGGTCACGACCAGGATCGTCGACGGGTACGTCGAGATCTCGGTGGTCGACCAGGGCATCGGCATCCCCAAGGACGAGATCGACCGGATCTTCGAGCGGTTCTACCGCGTCGACCCGGCCCGCCACCGCTCGACGGGCGGCACCGGGCTCGGCCTGTCGATCGTGAAGCACGTCGCCGCCACCCATGGTGGCGACGTACGCGTGTGGTCGGTGGAGGGGCAGGGGTCGACGTTCACCCTCACCCTCCCCCACCATGCGGCGTACGACGAGGAGCTGTCCATGCTCCCCGTCGCCGAGACGGTCCCCGTGCTGGCGCACACCGCCGGCGATGCGGACCGCCCAGATGATCAGGAGGAACGCCCGTGACACGGGTACTCGTCGTCGAAGACGAAGAGAGCTACAGCGACGCCCTCGCCTACATGCTCCGCAAGGAAGGCTTCGAGGTGGCGATCGCTGCCGACGGCAACGCGGCGCTCATCGAGTTCGACCGCAACGGCGCGGACATCGTGCTGCTGGACCTGATGCTCCCGGGCATCCCCGGCACCGAGGTGTGCCGCACCATCCGGCAGACGTCGAACGTGCCGATCATCGTCGTCAGCGCCAAGGACGACGAGGTCGACAAGGTGGTCGCGCTCGAGCTCGGCGCCGACGACTACGTCACCAAGCCGTACTCCCCCCGCGAGCTGGTCGCCCGGATCCGCGCCGTCCAGCGCCGTGGCCACGAGCCCGACCTGCTCCCCGACACCCTCGAGGCCGGACCGGTCCGGATGGACGTCGAGCGGCACGTGGTGACGGTCGACGGCGAGGAGCAGCGCCTCCCGCTCAAGGAGTTCGAGCTCCTCGAGATGTTCCTGCGCAACCCGGGCAGGGTGCTCACCCGTGGTCAGCTCATCGACCGGGTCTGGGGCTCCGACTACGTCGGCGACACCAAGACCCTCGACGTCCACGTGAAGCGGCTGCGCGCCAAGCTCGAGCCCGAGCCGAGCGAGCCCAAGTACCTCGTCACCGTGCGCGGCCTGGGCTACAAGCTCGACGTCTGAGTCGCGCTGAAGGGCCGAATTGGGGGTACTCCCTGACGATTCTGTCGTTGTTCCTGCTGTACGACGACAGGAACGTCAGGGACTATCCGCCTGGCGGCAAGTCGCGGTGAGGTGACCGAAAACCGCGCGACGGATGTCAGTGGTGGGCCGTAGCGTCGTCGCGTGCAGTCCCGCCCGGTGCTCCCTGTCCTCGCCGTCGCCACCACCCTGGTCTTCTGGGCCTCGGCGTTCGTCGCGATCCGCCACCTCGCCGACGACTTCTCCGCCGGGCCACTGACGCTGGCCCGGATCGGCGTGGCGGCGGTCGCGCTGACGTTCCTGGCGCTGCGCCACGGACTGCCGCGACCGAGCCGGCGCCAGTGGGTGTCGATCGTGGTCATCGGGATCCTGTGGTTCTCGATCTACCACCTCGCGCTCAACCAGGGCGAGGTGTGGGTGGACGCCGGCACGGCAGCGATGCTGCTGCAGGTCTCCCCGGTCCTCGTGGCCGTGCTCGCGGTGTCGTTCCTCGGCGAGCGGTTCACCGCGCCGTTGGTCATCGGCCTGCTCGTCGCCTTCGCCGGCGTCGCCCTGATCGGGTTGTCCGGCAACGGTGACAGCGACGTCGACTCCGGCAAGATGCTGCTCGGTGCCCTGCTCTGCGTGGTGTCCGCGGTGACCTACTCGGTGAGCCTCGTGCTGCAGAAGCCGTTGCTCACCGACCTCTCAGCCGTCCACGTCACCTGGCTGGCGTGCATCGTCGGCTCGCTGACCTGCCTGCCGTTCGCCCCGTCGCTGGTGGCCGAGGCGGCCGACGCACCCGTTTCGTCCGTGCTCTGGCTGGTCTACCTCGGCGTCTTCCCCACGGCGGTCGCCTTCACGACGTACGCCTACGCGCTGCGGCACATGACCGCTTCCTCGCTCGGCATCACGACCTACCTGGTGCCGCCGCTGACGATCGTCATGGCCCTGGTCTTCCTCGGCGAGACGCCGCCGCCCGTGGCGTACGTCGGAGGCGTGCTCGCGCTCGTCGGCGTGGCCATCGCCCGCCGCAGCCCTGCGCAGCGCACGGCGGCTGCAGCAGCGACGGAGCCCGCCCCCGCGTGACGAAGGTCCGCCGGCGGCAGAAAAAGGGATCTCGACTTCACGCGCTCCCGGATCACGCCCCGGAGCGCCAACACTGCGGTGCCGTACCGGACGACGGGCAAGCTCTTCGGCACCGAGCCCGGCGTGGGCGACTTCCAGTGCTCCACCAGTGTCGTCGACTGGCGCGTGGTCATCACCGCGGCCCACTGCGTCCACAGCGGCGACGCGCCCCACACCAACTTCACCTTCATCCCGGGCTACGACGGCGCCCAGACGACGCTTGCCAAGCAGCGGCCGTTCGGCACCTGGACCTGGCGCTCGATCCACGTCCCGACCAGCTGGGACACGACCGACGGCGCACTGCCCAACGCCACGGACTTCGCAGCCATGGTCTTCCGCGACCGGACCATCAGCGGCACCCCGACGAAGCTCGCCACTGTGGCCGGACAGTACGGCTTCAGCCTTAACCACCTGTGTTCGACAACCACGTGACGATCCTCGGCTACCCGTGCAACTTCGACACCTGCGACATCATGCAGCGCGTTGACTCCAGCGACCATCGGCTGCCCCCGGGCTTCGACGCGTCCGCCAACGCCTACGAGTACGGCTCCGACATGACCGGTGGCTCGAGCGGCGGCCCCTGGCTCGAGAACTTCGGCACCGGTGCTGCGCCCCAAGGCTCGTGGAACCTCCGCAACCGGGGTCGTCGCCGTGACGTCCTACGGCTACATCGGCGGTGGATCCACACTACTGGTCCAGGGTGCGTCCCAGCTCGACTCGAGGTGGACCACCGTCTACAACAGCGCCTGCGCGTTGGCGGCCGGCAACTGCTGATCGCTCCCTGAAGCAGGGGCGGGGTCGTGACCTCTGGTCACGGCCCCGCTTCTGCCTCGGCCGTGGCGGACTCGCCGGACCTGTCGGGGCCCTCGAGCCAGCCGCGGAACGCCTCGAGGTTGCGCGTCGACTCGCCCCGCGAGATGCGCCACTCCCACTCCTTGCGGATCGACGTCTCGAAGCCCAGCTCGAGGATGCTGTTGAAGGACTCGTCGGAGTAGGTCAGCACCGACCCGAGCAGCCGGTCCAGCTCGTCGGGGTTGACCATCGACAGCGGCAGCCGGGCATCGAGGTAGATGTCGCCGTGGTGGTCGAGCCCGAACGCGACGGCGTACATCCGCATGTTCCGCTCGAGCAGCCAGCGGTAGACCCGCTCGAACTCCTCGTCCGGGCGGCGACACACGAACGCGTGCACCCCGAGGGCGTGCGGCCCGATGTCGAGGCGGACCGGCGTCTGCTGCTTGCGCTCACCGGGGAGGGAGAAGGTGAAGATCCCCGGCTCGGGCTCGTCGTACTCGATCTCGGACTCGGCGAGATGCTGCCGTACGACGTCGGCGGGCTGCTGGTCCACAGCGCTCAGCCTGCCACGGCCTCCCGCATGAACGAATCCGCCCGCTCGTAGACCGCGAGGGTCTGGGCCGCGGTGGCGTCCCAGGAGAACAACCGTGCCTGCTCGACAGCACCGGCGGCGAGCCGGTTGCGGTAGGCCGGGTCGAGGACGACGGGCTCGAGCGCGCGGGCCCAGTCGACAGGGTCGTGGGTGTCGACCAGGAGGCCGCTGCGGCCATGGCGCACCACGGTGGTCAGGCCCCCGACCGCCGCGGCGACGACCGGGGCGCCGGACGCCTGCGCCTCGACGGCGACCAGGCCGAACGACTCGTTGTAGGACGGTACGGCGACGAGCGTGGCCGCGGAGTACCAGCCCGCGAGATCGTGCTGGGGCACCGGCGGGACGAACCGCACCACGTCGGCGATGCCGAGCTCCTCGGCGAGGTTGGCCAGTGCCGTCGGACGCTCGAGCCCGCTGCCCGACGGGCCGCCCACGATCGGAACGACCAACCGGCGACGGAGCTCGGGTCGCAGCCGCAGCAGCTCGGCCGTCGCCTGGAGCAGCACGTCGGGTGCCTTGAGCGGCTGGATGCGGCCGGCGAACAGGAGCACCAGGGCATCGGCCGAGATGCCGCGGGCCGCGCGGGCGGCCGCCTGGTCCTGCGGCCGGAAGACCGTCGTGTCGACACCGGGATGGACGACCTCGACCCGCGCGGGCTCGGCGTCGTACAGGTTGATCAGCTGCTTCGCCTCGAGGTCGGTGTTGGCCAGGAGCACGTCGGCTGCCTCGACGACCTGCTCCTCCCCGATCACGCGGGCGGCCGGCTCGGGCTTGTCGCCCTCCGCGAGTGCTTCGTTCTTGACCTTCGCCATGGTGTGCATCGAGTGCACGAGCGGGACGCCCCAGCGGTCGCGGGCGAGCGCGCCGACCTGGCCGGACAGCCAGTAGTGGGAGTGGACGACGTCGTAGTGGCCGAGCGGCTGGGCCGCCTCGGCCCGCAGCACCTCGCGCGCGAACACGCACAGCTGCCCCGGCAGCTCGTCCTTGGTCAGTCCCTCGAACGGACCGGCGTGCACGTTGGTGACCTGCACGCCGTCGGCGAGCGGCACGACCGGGTCGAGAAGGCTGCTGGTCGCCCGGGTGAAGATGTCGACCTCGATCCCGCGGGCGGCGAGCCGGCGCGCGACCTCGACGACGTAGACGTTCATGCCGCCGGCGTCGCCCGTGCCGGGCTGGTCGAGGGGCGAGGTGTGCAGGCTGATCATCGCCATCCGGCGGATGTCCGTCATGCACGTCTCCTGGGCAGGTCGAGGTCTGGCCTGAAGCAGACAACCGACGGACGAGCCCGGGCATTCCCGAGCAGGCGGCTACGACCCTTCCGGCCGGGTCTCCAGTCCAACGCGGTGCAGCGCGATGGTGCCGACATCGACGGCGGTGCCGTCCTCGACCTCGACCCAGGAGGCCGCCTCGACCTCGCCGGTCCCGCCGAGGAACTGCGGCTCGACCCAGACCTGCCGGTCCGGCGCCGGGGTGAGGCACTGCGCAACGTAGATGGTGTAGCGACCATCGGCGAGGCCGTCCACGGTCCAGCGAGCAGCGACCGGTTGCCCCGGGATCGGCTCCAGACTGGCCCCGCCCTCGCCGTACACGCCGCCGGAGTCGTCGATGAGCACGACGCAGATGTCGGACCGGTCGAGGTCCGCCGCATCGCTGGGCCAGGAGACGGTCGCGGCCAGGGATCCACCGGGCTCGCCGCGCGCCCCGGTCTCGTCGACCGGATCGATGACGGCGTCCGCCAGCCCGAGGGTCCGCTGCACGTCGGGGTCGCCGTGCGGCGCGATCGCTGCCACCACCATGGCGCCCAGGATCAGTCCGAATCCGAGAACGAGTCGATGCCGTCGCCCGAGCTGCATCGCTACCTCCCCTGGCCGCGGCGCCGGGTCCCCTTTCGGCGCCGCCTACCAAGAGTTGACCACGCCAGCGGGCCGGACACGACGCGATCGCGCGCCGTGCTACCGCATCCGACAACGGGGGCGCGTATTCACATCCCCGAGACCACGGGGTTTCCGCGACAAAGTGTCACGCGACGGCGCGGTCGAGAGCGGCCGCGACGTGCAGCGTCGTACACGGGAAGACCGGCAGGTCGGAGTCGGCCTGCTTCACCAGCAGCTCGAGCTCGGAGCACCCGAGGATCACTCCTCCGGCGCCGGCGTCCCACAGCTCGTCGATGAGGGAGACGACGTACTTCCGGGAGTCGTCGACGATCTTCCCGTGCACCAGCTCGTCGTAGATGATCCGGTTGAGCTCGTCGTGGTGGCTCGGGTCCGGGACCAGCACCTCCAGCCCGTGGCTGGCGATGCGGTCGGTGAAGAAGGTCCGGGACATCGCGAACCTGGTGCCCAGCAGGGCCACCGCCTCGACGCCCTCCACGCGGCACGCCTCGGCGACCACGTCGCCCAGGTGGACCAGCGGGATCGACACCGCGTCCTGCACCTGCTCGGCGACCCGGTGGAACGTGGTCGTGCAGAGCAGCAGGAAGTCGGCACCCGCTCGCTCGACAGCGAGCGCCGCATCGCGCAGGACCGCCGCGACGCCGTCCCAGTCCTCGGCCTCCTGCAGCTCCGTCACCTCGGCGAAGTCGACCGATGCCATGAGCGTCTTCGCCGAGTGGAAGCCGCCCAGCCTCGCCTCGACACCACGATTCAGCAGGTCGTAGTAAGCCGCGCTGCTCTCCCAGCTCATGCCACCGACGAGTCCGATCGTCTCCATCCGCGCAGCCTAACGCCCACGGCCGCCGGCGGGGTCGCGGATGCGGCCGGAAAGACCGCCCGCCGATAGGCTGACCCCTCGTGCCCCTGCTCAAGCGAACCGATCTCCGTAACGTCGCCATCGTGGCCCACGTCGACCACGGCAAGACCACTCTGGTCGACGCGATGCTCCACCAGGCGGGAGCGTTCACCGCGCACCAGGCCGAGGGCGTCGCCGAGCGGGTCATGGACTCCGGCGACCTCGAGCGGGAGAAGGGGATCACGATCCTCGCGAAGAACACCGCGGTGCACTACCGCGGTCCCTCCGCGCAGGAGCTCGCCAACGGCGACATGACGATCAACATCATCGACACCCCCGGCCACGCCGACTTCGGCGGCGAGGTCGAGCGCGGCCTGTCGATGGTCGACGGCATCGTGCTCCTCGTCGACGCCTCCGAGGGCCCGCTCCCGCAGACCCGGTTCGTGCTGCGCAAGGCGCTCAACGCCGACATGCCGGTGATCCTCGTCGTCAACAAGACCGACCGCAGCGACGCGCGGATCGACGAGGTCGTCGACGAGACCTACGAGCTGTTCATGGACCTGCTCGACGAGAACCACAGCCAGGACGCCCTGGACTTCCCCGTGGTGTTCGCCTCCGGCAAGGCCGGCATCGCGTCGCTGGAGAAGCCTGAGAACGGGACCCTTCCCGCCGGCAGCGACCTCGAGCCGCTCTTTCGCACGATCCTCGAGAACATCCCCGCTCCCGAGTACGACGACGCCGCTCCCCTGCAGGCGCACGTGACGAACCTCGACGCCTCCCCGTTCCTCGGCCGCCTCGCGCTGCTGCGGATCAAGCACGGCAACCTGAAGAAGGGCCAGCAGGTCGCGTGGATGCGCCGCGACGGCGAGGTCAAGAACGTCAAGATCACCGAGCTGCTCGTCACCGAGGGCCTCGAGCGCAAGCCCGGCGAGAGCGCCGGGCCTGGTGACATCGTCGCCGTCGCCGGCATCCCCGACATCACCATCGGCGAGACCCTGGCCGACCCCGACACCCCGGTCGCGCTGCCGCTGATCCACGTCGACGAGCCCGCGATCTCGATGACGATCGGCACCAACACCGGCCCGCTGGTCGGCAAGGGCGGCAAGGGCCACAAGGTCACCGCGCGCCTGGTCAAGGACCGTCTCGACGCCGAACTGGTCGGCAACGTGTCGCTGCGCGTGCTCCCGACCGAGCGACCCGACGCCTGGGAGGTGCAGGGGCGCGGCGAGCTGGCCCTCGCGATCCTCGTCGAGCAGATGCGTCGCGAAGGCTACGAGCTCACCGTCGGCAAGCCGCAGGTGGTCACCCGCGAGATCGACGGCAAGCTCCACGAGCCTTACGAGCGGCTGACCATCGACGCGCCGGAGGAGTTCCTCGGCACCATCACCGAGCTGCTCGCCAACCGGAAGGGCCGGATGGAGGGCATGACCAACCACGGCACCGGCTGGGTGCGGATGGACTTCATCGTCCCGGCCCGCGGCCTGATCGGCTTCCGCACCGACTTCCTCACCGAGACCCGTGGCACCGGCATCGCCCACCACATCTCCGAGGGCTACCACCCGTGGGCCGGCGAGATCCGGTCGCGCGCGTCCGGCTCACTGGTCGCCGACCGCACGGGCGCGGCGACGGCGTACGCCATGACCTCGCTGCAGGAGCGCGGCATCCTCTTTGTCGAACCTGCCACCGAGGTCTACGAGGGCATGATCGTCGGCGAGAACTCCCGCGCCGACGACATGGACGTCAACATCACCAAGGAGAAGCAGCAGACCAACATCCGGTCCGCGACCTCCGACAACTTCGAGAAGCTCATCCCGCCCCGGCGGCTCTCGCTCGAGCAGTGCCTGGAGTTCTGCCGCGAGGACGAGTGCGTCGAGATCACTCCCGAGACGGTGCGGATCCGCAAGGTCGTGCTCGACCAGAACGAGCGGGCGAAGATGGCGAGCCGGGCTCGGAAGGGCACGCGGTAGGGCGACGCCCCTCACTCAGCCCGGGACAGCCGCGCACCCGTCTCGGTGTCGAACACGTGGATCGCGCGTGGGTCGGCGACCAGGCGGATCTCCTGACCGGGCCGTAGCTGCTGACGACCTTCGACACGCGCGACGACCTGGGGCAGCACGTCGCCGGCCTGCTCGGTGACGGGGTCGATCCCGGCCGGCGTGGCGTAGACGAAGGCATCGGCGCCGAGCTCCTCGACAACCGCCACGGTGACCGGGTACCCGGTCTCTCCGGCGCCGGCCACCCGCCAGGACTCCGGCCGGATACCGAGCGTCACCGCTCCGGAGGACGCTGCGGAGGCGGTGCGGTCGATCGGGATCTCGATGCCGTCGACGACCGCCCGGCCGTCGCCGGCGGTCTTGGCCGCGAGGAGGTTCATCGCGGGCGAGCCGATGAAGCCGGCAACGAACAGGTTGGCCGGTCGGTCGTAGAGCGCGAGCGGGGTGTCGACCTGCTGGAGCACGCCGTCCTTCATGACCGCGACCCGGTCGCCCATCGTCATCGCCTCGACCTGGTCGTGGGTGACGTAGACGGTCGTCACGCCCAGCCGGCGCTGGAGCGCCGCGATCTGGGTGCGGGTCGAGACCCGGAGCTTGGCGTCGAGGTTGGAGAGCGGCTCGTCCATGCAGAAGACCTGGGGCTGGCGCACGATCGCGCGGCCCATCGCGACCCGCTGTCGCTGACCTCCCGAGAGCGCCTTCGGCTTGCGGTCGAGGACCTCCTCGAGGTCGAGCAGCCGCGCCGCATCGGCGACCCGTGCTCTCCGCTCGGCCTTGCTGAACCGCGCGATCTTGAGGGCGAACGCCATGTTCTCGGCCACGGTGAGGTGGGGATAGAGCGCGTAGTTCTGGAAGACCATCGCGATGTCGCGGTCCTTGGGCGCCACCTGCGTCACGTCGTGGTCGCCGATCCACACCGAGCCGGAGGTCACCTGCTCGAGTCCCGCGAGCATCCGCAGCGAGGTGGACTTCCCGCAGCCGGAGGGGCCGACCAGCACCATGAACTCGCCGTCCTCGATCGTCAGCTCGAGGTCGGAGACGGCAGGCCGCTGCATCCCGGGATAGACGTGCTCGGCGTGCTCGAACCGCACCTGCGCCATGGGGGTTCCTCTCCGGGCGGCTCACGGCCACCCCGCGGACTGCTGAGCAAGCACAGTACGACGAGCACCATCGACCCGTCTAGTGGAAGCGCTCTCACACTTTGACCGCGATCACGGACCGCCCAGAACGCCCCGCTTGAGCCGCGCCGTTGACAGACGGTGTGACCCATGTCATGGTAACCGACCAAGACATATGGAAGCGCTCTCACACCCTTCCACCCGCCTTGCCCCCATCTCGACGTTCCCTGAAGCACTACGGCAGGAGTCATCGTGCGCATCACCACCACCGGGCCGGGTCGCCGGCCACCCAGTCACCGGGGGCGCCTCGCACTTGGTGCCGTTGCCGCCCTCGTCCTCGGGCTGACCGCCGCCTGCGGCGACGACAGCGACCCCACCAAGTCCGCCGACCAGGAGGAGCTGGGCGAGGGCGAGTCGCTCACCATCACCACCTTCGGCGAGTTCGGCTACGACGAGCTCATCGCCCAGTGGAACGAGGAGCATCCCGAGCTCCAGGTCGAGCAGACCAAGGTCTCCCTGTGGGACGACTGGAAGAACGAGCTCAACACGCTGCTCCAGGCCAACGAGGGACTTCCCGACGTGGTGGCGATCGAGGGCGACTTCATGCCGGCTCTCGTCGCTGCTCCTGAGCGGTGGGTCGACCTCTCCAGCGACGAGGTCGACGGCCGCTGGCTCGAGTTCAAGTCCGCAGCGGCGACGACGTCCGACGGCGCGCTGCTCGGCTACGCGACCGACGCGGGCCCGGAGGCCATCTGCTACCGCGCCGACCTGTTCGAGGACGCGGGCCTCCCGACCGACCGGGCCGAGGTCGCCGCCCTGATGACCACCTGGGACGACTACTACGCCCTCGGCGAGGAGTTCGTCGCCGAGAGCGACGCCAAGTGGTACGACGCCTCGGGGTCGGTCGCACAGGCGATGCTCAACCAGGTCGAGTACCCGTTCGAGCAGGCCGACAACAGCGTCGACGTCGAGAACGACGACCTCCGTGCGGTCTACGACACCGTCACCGGCTACTCCGGCTCGCTGTCGACCGGCGTCTCGCAGTGGAGCGACGACTGGACCGCCGGCTTCCAGAACGACGGCTTCGCGACCATCCCGTGCCCGGGCTGGATGCGCAGCAACATCCGCGACAACACCGGCGACCCCGCCCCGAACGGCGTCGTCTGGGACGTCGCCGACGTCTTCCCCGGCGGTGCCGGCAACTGGGGCGGTTCCTACCTGTCCGTCCCGAAGTCCTCCGCACACCAGGAGCAGGCCAAGGAGTTCGCGGCCTGGATCACCGCGCCTGAGCAGCAGATCCAGATCTTCGAGCAGTACGGCAACTTCCCGTCGCAGGTCGCGGCGCTCGAGGACCCCGCCCTGCTCAGCTCCACCGACCCGTACTTCAACGCCGCTCCGGTGGGCGAGATCTTCTCGAACCGCGCGAGCGCCATCACGGTCCAGCCGTACCACGGCCCGCTCTACTCCGACATCCTGGGCAAGTTCCAGGAGGCGATCACCCGGGTCGACCAGGGTGGGGATCCGGAGGAGTCGTGGGAGACGTTCGTGACCGAGGTCGAAAGCCTGCAGTGAGCACCCGCCTCGATTCGCCCGCCGAGGCCGCGGCCGACGCGACCCCGGCGGGCAATCACGCCCGGCTCGTACGGCGGCGGCGGCTCTCCCGCTGGGACCTGCAACTGTCGCCGTACCTCTACATCTCGCCCTTCTTCATCCTGTTCGGCCTGGTCGGCCTGTTCCCGCTGATCTACACCGGCTACCTCTCCCTCCACGACTGGGACCGCCTCTACTACCAGCGCGGCGAGTACATCGGCCTGGAGAACTACCGGTTCGTCCTGACCGACCCGGTCTTCCTCAAGTCGCTTGTCAACACGTTCAGCATCTTCCTGATGTCCTCGGTGCCGCAGGTGATCGTCGCGGTCGCGGTGGCGGCGCTGCTCGACACCCACCTCCGCGGCCGGACCTTCTGGCGGATGAGCGTCCTGCTGCCGTTCGTCGTCGCGCCCACGGCAGCGGTGCTGATCTTCGGCAGCCTCTTCGCCGACAAGTACGGCGTCGTCAACGCGATCCTCGACGGCATCGGCCTCGAGCCGATCCGCTGGCACGTCGACCGCTGGTGGAGCCACTTCGCGATCGCCGGCATGGTCAACTGGCGCTGGACCGGCTACAACGCGCTCATCTTCCTCGCGGCGATGCAGGCCGTGCCACGGGACCTCTACGAGTCCGCGGCCCTCGACGGGGCCGGCCGGATCCGCCAGGTCTTCTCCGTCACCCTGCCGATGATCCGGCCGACGATGATCTTCGTGATCGTCACGAGCACGATCGGCGGCCTCCAGATCTTCACCGAGCCCCGGCTCTTCGACGACACCCCGCAGCGCGAGGGCGGACCGGACCACCAGTACATGACCTCCACGCTCTACATCTACGTGAAGGGGATCGAGGACCAGTTCTACGGCCGGGCCTCGGCCGCCGCGTGGGTGCTGTTCCTGATCATCGTCGGCATCGCCCTGCTCAACTTCGGGATCACCCGCCTCGTCACCCGGAGGCAGGCATGAAATCACCCCACGGTGTTCTTCTCCCCCGCTGCGCTCCTCCGAACAACACCGCGGGGACCCCGAAATGACGCGCCGACCCGGGTTCGTCGTCTACGGCCTGCTCGCAGCGTTCGTGATCGGCTCTGCCGTCCCGCTCTACTGGTCGTTCGTCATCGGCTCGCACACGAAGGAGGACGCCAACCAGATCCCGCCGCCGCTGGTGCCGGGCGGCAACTTCCTCGACAACGCCCGCCGGGTGCTCGACACCACCGACTTCTGGTCGGCGATGCTCAACAGCCTCATCGTCTCCAGCGCCTGCGCCGCGTCGGTCATGTTCGTCTCCACACTGGCCGGCTACGCCTTCGCCAAGCTCCGGTTCCGCGGCAGCAACGCGCTGATGGGCTTCGTCGTGATGACGATGGCCGTCCCGACCCAGCTCGCGATCGTCCCGCTGTTCATCCTGATGCGTGACTACGGCCTGCTCGACACCCTGGTCGCGGTCGCCCTGCCGACGCTGGTCACCGCGTTCGGTGTCTTCTTCATGCGGCAGTACCTCGTGGACGCGGTTCCCGACGAGCTGATCGAGGCTGCGCGGATGGATGGCTGCACGATGATCCGGACGTTCTGGACGGTCGCCGTACCCGCCGCCCGGCCGGCGATGGCGATCCTGTTCCTCTTCACGTTCATGACCGTCTGGACCGACTACATGTGGCCGCTGGTCGCCCTCCAGAAGACCGAGACCCTGCAGATCGCCCTCGACCGGCTGGCACTGACGGGGCAGGGGCAGACCACCGACTACGCCCTGGTCCTGGCCGGCGCGGGGATGGCCACCATCCCCCTCCTGATCCTGTTCGCCCTGTCCGGTCGCCAACTGGTTGCCGGCATCATGCAAGGAGCGGTCAAGGGATGACGACGACAGACGCCAGTACGACGACCGCCGCCGTCCAACGCGACGAGCTGCGGTTCCCGCCCGGCTTCCTCTGGGGAGCCGCCACGGCGTCGTACCAGATCGAGGGCGCCGTCGCCGACGACGGCCGCACCCCTTCGATCTGGGACACGTTCGCGCGGGTGCCCGGCGCCGTCGTCGGCGGTGACGTCGCCGACGTGGCGTGCGACCACTACCGCCGGATGCCCGGAGACGTCGACCTGATGGCGTCGCTGAACCTCGGCGCCTACCGGTTCTCCACGGCGTGGCCGAGAGTGCGCCCGGACGGCGGCGCGCCGAACCAGCCAGGGATCGACTTCTACGCGCGGCTGGTCGATCGGCTGCTCGAGGCCGGCATCACCCCCTGGGCCACGCTCTACCACTGGGACCTGCCCCAGGCCCTCGAGGACGCCGGCGGCTGGACCAACCGCGACACCGCCTACAGGTTCGCCGACTACGCGCTCACGCTCTACGACGCGCTCGGCGACCGGGTGCCGTACTGGACCACGATGAACGAGCCGTGGTGCTCGGCGTTCCTCGGCTACACCGGCGGCCAGCACGCACCCGGCCGCCAGGAGGGCGTCGCCGGCATCGTCGCCGCGCACCACCTGATGCTCGGCCACGGACTCGTCGTCGACGAGCTCCGCCGGCGTGACACCGGGGCCGACCTCGGCATCACCCTCAACCTCACCGTCGCCGAGCCGTTCGACCCGTCGGAGCCGGCGGATGTCGACGCGGCTCACCGCGTCGAGCACCTGTGGAACCGGATGTTCCTGGACCCCCTTCTCCGCGGGCAGTACGCCGACGAGCTGCACACGATCACCGCCGGGATGACCTGGCAGGGCAAGAGCTGGGAGGACCACGTGCTGGACGGGGACCTCGCGCTCATCGGCACGCCGCTCGACGTCCTGGGCGTGAACTACTACCACGGCGACGGCGCGTCGGGCCGTCCGCACGACGCGGCGAAGCTGCTGGGCTCCCGGATCGAGCACCCGACCCGGCCGATCAGGTCGCCGTTCCCGGGGGGCGAGGACCTGACGTTCCCCCGTCGCGGCTTTCCGGTGACGGGCCTGGACTGGGAGGTCCAGCCGGAGGGCCTGACCCGGCTGCTCGTCCGGCTGCACGAGGAGTACGACGTACCGCCCATGTTCATCACCGAGAACGGCGCGGCGTACGACGACGTGGTCGGCCCCGACGGCTCGGTCCACGACCCCGACCGGTGGGACTACATCCAGGCCCACCTGCGGGCCGTGCACGCGGCGCTGGCCGCGGGCGTGGACGTCCGTGGCTACTTCGCCTGGTCGCTCCTCGACAACTTCGAGTGGGCGTACGGCTACGGACAGCGGTTCGGGATCGTGCGCGTGGACTACGAGACCCAACTCCGGACGCCGAAGACGAGCGCGGTTCGCTACGGACAGGTCGCGGCGACGTCCGCCCTGCCTCCCCCGGAAGGCGGGGCCGGCAGCGCGGCCCCCGCCGGGAGCGACCGATAACGTGCCCAGCGTGAGCCAGCCGCCGAGCGACCCCGGAAGCGCGCCGGGCGACGCGCCTACGCTCGACGAGGTCGCGCGTCTCGCGGGGGTGTCGCGGGCGACAGCCTCCCGGGCGATCAACGGCGGCATCCGGGTGTCCCCCGGCGCACGCGCCGCGGTCGAGTCAGCGGTCCAGACCCTGGGCTACACGCCGAACCCGGCCGCCCGCAGCCTGGTGACCCGCCGTACCGACTCGGTCGCCCTGGTCGTCCCGGAGCCGGACGAGCGGGTCTTCACCGACCCGTTCTTCGTCCACACCCTGAGGTCCGTCAACCGGGTGCTCATGCCCCGCGACCTCCAGCTCGTGCTGCTGCTCGCCCGGCCCGGCGAGGAGGAGCGCCGGATGCTTCGCTACCTGCGCCGTCGCCACATCGACGGCGCGATCGTCGTCTCCCACCACTCCGGCGACCGGCTCGCCGAGCACCTGGCGTCGCTGGCGCTCCCGTGTGCGTTCGTCGGCCGGCCCTGGACCGGCGCCGACAAGGTGGCGTACGTCGACACCGACAACACCGCCGGCTCCCGGCTGGTCACCCAGCGGCTGATCGACCGGGGCTGCCGCCGGATCGCGACGATCGCGGGGCCGGTGGACATGGCGGCCGGCATCGACCGGCTCGAGGGGTGGCGGTCCACGCTCCGCGACGCGGGGCTGCCCGACGACGCCGTGGCCTACGGCAACTTCACCGAGGTCGGCGGCCAGGAGGCGGCCGTCGAGCTGCTCGCGAAGCACCCCGAGATCGACGGCCTCGTCGTGGCGTCCGACCTGATGGCCATCGGCGCGATGCGCGTGCTCGCCGAAGCAGGACGCCGGGTGCCCGACGACATCGCCGTCACCGGCTACGACGACCTCGAGATCGCCGAGCGTGCGAACCCCCCGCTGACCACGGTCCGCCACCCGGTCGGCGAGATGGCCGAGCACGCCACCCGGCTGCTCCTCGAGCAGATCGAGGGTGTGCGGGAACCGCAGCCGATCCGGGTGATCTTCCCGCCTGCCCTGGTGGTGCGAGCGAGCGGGTAGCCGCCCTCAGTCCTTCCCGAAGACCGGCTTCTCCTTGGCCAGGAACGCCCGCACGCCCTCGGCGAAGTCGGGCCCGCCGTAGACCTCGCGCAGGACCCGCTCCTCGTCGGCGGGCGCCGACTCGACGACCCGCGCGCGGGCGAGCAGCTGCTCCTTGGTGACCCGCAGCGTGACCGGCGAGGCCTGGACGATCCCGTCCACCAGGCTGGCCACCTCCCGGTCGAGCGCGTCGCGGTCGTCGACGCAGCCCAGCAGGGCACCCGCGGTGTAGGCCCGGTCGGCGCCGACCAGCCGCGACGCCAGCAGCATCTCGCGGGTCAGCGACTCCCCGAACACCGCGGCGCAGCGGTAGAGCACCGGTGCCGACAGCGCGTTGCCGAGGGTGCGGGCGATCGGGTAGCCGAACCGGCTGGCTGCCGTCGCCACCCGGAGGTCACAGCTGGTGGCCACGGCGAGGCCGCCGCCGACGCACACGCCGTCGATCGCGGCGATGGTCACCTGCGGCAGCGCGAAGAGGCCGTCGAGCATCTCCCGGATCCAGGTCTCGTACTCGACGACGTCGTCGGTCTCGACGAAGTCGGAGATCTCGTTGCCGGCGGCGAACGCCTGACCGCCGGCGCCCCGCAGCACCACCACCCGTACCTCGCGATCGGCGGCCGTGTCGATCCAGAGCTGCCGGAGCTCGCCGTACATCGCCCGCGTGAACGCGTTGCGGCGGTGCGGGCGGTTGAAGGTGATGTCCAGGACGCCGTCACGGCGCTCGATCAGCAGGTCGCTCACGGACCGCTACGGTACGGCGGCGCCGGCTCGTTGCGAGAGGCGGTCTAACGGTTGAGCCGGGTTCCGACCTCAGCCAGCCGCTCGTTGGTCAGGAGCATCGCCGCCAGCGCGCCCCCGATCGCGCCGAAGAGGTGGCCCTGCCAGGAGACTCCGGGCTGTCCGGGGAGCACCCCCCACAACGCACCGCCGTACAGGACCAGCACGACGATGCCGAGCGCGATCTCCCACAGCTGCTTGTTCACGATCCCCCGGATCGCCAGGTACACGATCCACCCGAAGATCAGGCCCGACGCACCGATGTGGTTGGAGTTGCTGCCCGCCACCAGCCACACGCCCAGCCCGCCGACGACCCAGATCACGGCCGTGGCGGCCAGGCCGCGGATCAGGCCGGTGGCGAGGGTGAGGAAGCCGAGCACCAGCACCGGCCCGGTGTTGGCGGAGATGTGGTCCCAACCGCCGTGGAGGAACGGCGCGAACACGATGCCCAGCAGTCCCTCGTCCGACCTCGGTTGCACACCGTGCCGTTGCAGGCTGTCGTCGCTCGCGGTGTCGACGATCTCGATCGCCCAGAGCAGCGCGGTGAACGCGCCCGTGGCGAGCGCCGCCTGCTGCCAGGACGGGATCTCACGGCTCCTGATCTCCACGGACCCAGTGTGGCGGTGCCGCGCAACCTGTGCTGGAAAAGCTGGATGAGCGCAGTGCAGCGGCCTACCTCCAGCTGATGACCCAGTACTGCACGCCGTACGGCGCCGCGTCGTAGGCGACCTCCGCAGTGTCGGCGGGCGTCAGCAGCTCCCCCAGGGTTCGGATGCCCTCGACATCGGCCCACATCTCCTCGGCCAGCCGCGCGTCGATGGCACTGAGCGCGGTGGGGAGGGGCTCGAGCAGCGCGCGGCGCAGGTCGTCGTCGAAGACCTCGGCGCGCTCGTCGAAGTCGCCGGGCGCCTTGGACGTGCGCTTGGCCGAGCCGTTGCCGACGACGAGGATGCCGGTCGGCTCGTCCGCGGACTCCTCCGCGCCCGCCTCCGCCACCAGATGGCGGGCGACCCGCAGGCCCGGGTCCTGGCCGGTCACCACGCGCACCCGCGGCCCGAGGTCCGTCACCGCCGCGAGGCAGGCCTTCCGCAGGTCGGCTACCGGGTCCTCGATGGAGGAGTACGACGGCAGCAGCGCCGGCACACCCGGCACCAGAGCGATCTTCATGCCAGCCCCCGGATCGCCCGCTGTGGCGGCCGGCGACCGGCGATCGTCCACACCATGTCGACGACCTGGCGGGTCTCCACGACCTCGTGCACCCGGTAGATCCGGGCGCCCGCGAGCGCGCACACCGCCGTCGCCGCGAGAGTGCCGACCAGCCGCTCCCCGACCGGCAGGTCGAGGGTCTCGCCGACGAAGTCCTTGTTCGAGAGCGACACCAGCACCGGCCAGCCGGTGTCGACCATCTCCCCGAGCCGGCGGGTGACCTCGAGGGAGTGGAAGGTGTTCTTGCCGAAGTCGTGGGCCGGGTCGATGACGATCGACTCCCGCGCCACGCCCGCGGCGAGCGCCCGCTCGGCGTAGCGGACGGTGTCGTCGATGGCCGCGGCGACCACGTCGTCGTACTCGATCCGGAACGGGCGGGTGCGCGGCGTGACGCCGCCGGTGTGGGTGCAGATGATGGCGGCGCCGTGCTCCGCAGCCACGTCGACCAGCTCCGGGTCGGCGCCGCCCCAGGCGTCGTTGAGCAGGTCGGCGCCGGCCGCGCAGACGGCCGCGCCCACCTCGGCGCGCCAGGTGTCGACCGAGATCACGAGCGACGGGTACGACGACCGCACCCTCGCCACGAGGTCGACGACCCGTTCCTTCTCCTCCGCTGCCGAGATCTCCTGGCCCGGCGCCGCCTTGATGCCGCCGATGTCGACGATCTCCGCGCCCTGCTCGACGACCGCTGCGACCCGCGCGAACGCGGCGTCCTCGGCCCAGGTGGCGCCCTGGTCGTAGAAGGAGTCGGGGGTGCGGTTGACGATCGCCATCATCAGCGTGGCGTCGTCGGCGAACGAGTGCCGGCCGAGCTTCAGGGTCACAGCAGACCCTTCGCCGGCGGCCGCTCGACGACCTCCACGACCCGGTCCAACGGCACCGGTCCCGGCAGGAACTGTCGCAGGATCGCCGAGTCGGCGCCTTCCAGGATGCGCCGACCCGGCGCTCCTCCGGAGACGAGACGCGCCGACTCGGCACGGGCCAGCGCGCCAGCCAGGATCTGCACGGCCATGGTGCCGAGATCCAGGAGGGGCTGGTGGCCGTGGGACCGGGTGCCCAGGTCGACCTGCGCGATCGCGGAGGCCCCGTGTGCGGCGGCGGTGTCGACCAGCGCCGCTAGCTCGACGGCGTACCCGGTCGGCACCGACAGCGACGCGAAGTGGGAGCGGCGCACGGCCCACTCGCCGGCGAGCGGCTGCACCAGGTCCTGCAGCGCGGGGAACAGCAACGAGATCAGCGGTCTGGCGACGAGCTCGGTGACCCGGCCGCCGTCGAGCGGCCCCTGCTCACCCGGCCGCTCGTAGTAGCCCTTGACCAGCTGGACCTCGGGCCACGCGAGCAGCGGCCCGAGCAGGCCGGGCACGAAGTGGGTGTCCCAGTCGGTCAGGTCGGCGTCCATGAACACGATGAGGTCTCCGTCGGTCACGAAGAGCGACTTCCACATCGCCTCGCCCTTGCCCGGGTGGGTGCCGAGGTCCGGCCGGATCTCCGATGCGCGGTGCACGTCGGCACCGGCGGAGGCCGCGACGTCGTACGTCGCATCGGTCGAGTCGCTGTCGATCACGACGATCTCGTCCACGAGCGAGACGGTCTCGACCAGGCGCTCGCGCACCCTGCCGACGACGCCGCCGACGGTGCCGGCCTCGTTGCGCGCCGGAACGACCAGGCTGACCCGGGTGTCGCCCTTCGCCTCGAGGAGATCGTCGAGCGTCCAGTCGTCCCAGTGCGCGGTGTGGATGCCGCTCACGCGCACCCCGAGGATTCGACGGGCATGACGGCGACACTACCGACCTGGCGACAGTCCGCTTCCGGCAACCGCAAATGTCCAGACCAGATGGCGATCCGCTGGTTCACGAGGCAGACTTGGCCCCCTCGGGACGACCTGCATGCGAGTTTCTCTGGGGGAAAGGTTCCGGGGTCCGGATGCGAGCTCTCCGCAGATGGATGAGGAAGGCCCGATGTCGGGCGAAGTACGGTCGCGCCTGCCCGCACGGCGGCCACTACGGCGGCAAGCGTCGCAACTCGATCACCAGTGCGCAGACGCACTCCCGCAAGCCCACCAAGGAGCAACGCTCGTCGGCTCACAAGGCCAGGAAGCGCTCGATCGCCGACGCCAACGCGGACGCGTAGGCCCTCCGACCTGCGGCGCTGGTCATCAGCACCGCGTCGCCCGGGTCGCGCATGTTGCCCAGCTCGACCATGACGGTCGGGATGTCGGCCAGGTTCAGCGTGCCGAGGTCCCCACGGACGTCGATCCCGTCGCTGCCGGCGTACGTCGACGGCGCCAGCCCCTCCGCGACCAGCGCGTCCCTGACCACCTCGGCCAGCCGCAGCGACGGCGCGGCGATGTCGGTCGTCCACGGCGCTCGCGACTCCGGCGCGATGACGTGGAACCCGTGGGCACCGCCTGCGTAGGTGCCGTCCGCGTGGATGCTGACCTTCAGGTCGGCTGGCGGGCCCGGTCGGCCGGGGTTGCCCGCGCGACCCCGCTCGTCGATGCACGGGCCCCACCCGCTCGCGTCGTTCGTCGACCGGGTCAGCAGGACCCGGGCCCCGAGTCCCTGCAGCGCCTGCCGCGCTGCCCTCGCCACTTCCCAGGTGAGCGTCGCCTCCGGATAGCCCCCGTCGGTCGCGGTCCCTGTCGTGTTGCAAGGCTTGGTGAACCCGCCCGCGTCGACGGGCTGTTCACCTCGGCGGGGAACGCGGCGTTCCCGAGCTGGTGCCCAGGATCGAGTACGACGACCCGGCCCGCCAGCGGCAGCGCGGGATCGACCGTGGGGGCGGTCACGGTGGAGCGGGGACCGGACGGATGACCGGTCGAGGTGCCTGGCTCAGGCGCTTCGCTCGACGCCCCCGGGCCGGTGTTCCCCGTCGGGTCCGAGCACGCTGTTGCCACCAGACCGACGGGGACGAGCAACGCGATCAAGATCACCACGCGCACGAATCGCAGGATCGGGTGCGGAGCGCGAATCATGGGAGAACGACCCTACGGCGTCTCGAGATCGGCGGTATCTGAGGTGGCGATTCTGGCCAAAACGCCGCCGGTCTAGACAAAACCCTGCAAGGTGTAACCCATCAATAGGCAGGTCGTTGGACCTGCATGTCGGCCAGGGGAAAGCACCATCAGTAGTCCCCGCGACGAAACGACAGCTGAGGTGATCACGTGACGGCAGTGATCGGACACACTGCTGCCTTGCGCCGCGAGGCGCTGGCCCGCCCTGCGAGTCGCTCCCTCCGGTTCCTCCCTGGCGCCCTGATCCTGCTCGACAGCGCCGTGATCGCGACGGCCGCCGGCCTCTCCTCGTTCCTCGAGGACGGCATGCCGCTCTTCGACCCGCAGGCCCACGACGACCTCGCCGGCTCCACGACCGGACCGCTGCTCGTGCTCGGCTGGGCCATGGTCATCGCCTTGGGCGGCGGCTACCGGCGGCAGGTGCTCGGCGGCGGCAGCGACGAGTACAAGCGGGTCCTCAACGCGAGCCTCGCCCACACCGGGCTGCTGGCCCTCATCCTGTTCATCACCCAGGCCGACGTCTCCCGCGGGTTCTTCCTGCTGCTCTTCACCCTCGGCGTGCCCGGCCTCCTGCTCTCCCGCTGGGGAGCGCGCAAGCTGCTCCAACGAGCCCGCAGCGCCGGCCACCTCGGCGTACCGGTCCTCATCGCCGGGTCACCAGAGCACGTCGACGACATCCACGGCGTGCTCGACCGCACGGCATGGCTGGGCTACCGCGTGATCGGTGCGGTGACCCCGCCCGGCGACGCCAGCCACACCGTCGGCGGCGTACCCGTGGTCGGCACGACCGACGACGTCGCGCGCGCCGCCCTGCAGTCCGAGGCCCAGGTGATCCTGTTCGCCGGCGGCGGGTCGACCTCCGCGCAGGACCTCCAGGAGAAGGTCTGGCAGCTCGAGGAGCGCGGCATCGACGTCGTCGTCGCCCAGAGCGCCACCGGCATCACGATCAGCGACCGTGCCTCCTTCCGTCCGGTCGGCGGGCTCCCGCTGATGCACCTCGGTGCGCCGGCGTGGGCGCAGGCCACCCGCATCGGCAAGCGCACCTTCGACGTCGTCGGTGCCCTCGGCCTGCTGGTCGCCTTCAGCCCGCTGTTCCTCTTCATCGCGCTGCGGATCAAGCTGCACGACGGCGGCACGGTCCTCTTCCAGCAGTCACGGGTGGGACGCCAGGGCGTGCCGTTCCGCTGCGCGAAGTTCCGCACGATGGTCGTCGACGCCGAGGACCTGCTCGCGGCCCTCCACGTGGCGACGGGCTACGACGGCGGCCTGTTCAAGATGGCGCACGACCCCCGGATCACCAAGCCCGGCCGGTGGCTGCGTCGCTTCTCCCTCGACGAGCTCCCGCAGCTGTGGAACGTCGTCCGCGGCGACATGAGCCTGGTCGGCCCGCGCCCGCCGCTCCCCCACGAGGTGGCGCGCTACGACGTCGCCGCCCGGCGCCGGCTCCACGTGCGCCCCGGCATGACCGGCCTCTGGCAGGTCTCCGGCCGCTCGGACCTCTCCTGGGAGCACGCCATCCGGCTCGACCTCTACTACGTCGACCACTGGTCGATGCTGCAGGACCTCAACATCCTGTGGCGCACCCTCGGCGTCGTCATCATGGGCCGCGGCGCGTACTGACCGCCGAAGTGTCACGGTTGGCCCTCCGAAGTGTCGCGGGACCAAGATCGACACTTCGCGGGTCACTCGTAGCCGAGGACCGATTTCCGCTTCTCGCCCCAGGCCAGCGCAGAGGCGATCGCCTCGTCCAGCGTCGCCTCGGTGCGCCAGTCCAGCAGCGCGGCCGCCTTGTCCGCGTTGGCGAACGCACCCACCCCGTCGCCCGGCCGCGGCGGCGCCTCGGTGGTCGGCACCGGCTTGCCGACGACCCGCTCGACAGCGGCGATCAGCTCCTTGACGGTGACCCCGTCGCCACCGCCGATGTTGATGTAGGAGTACGGCGCGCCCTCGGCCTCGATGACCTCGTCGAACCTCTCCACCCCGCGCACGTGCGCCTTCGCCAGGTCCCACGCGTGGATGTAGTCGCGGATGCCGGTGCCGTCGCGCGTCGGCAGGTCGGTGCCTGTGATCGTGAACGACTCGCGGTAGCCCAGCGCGGTCTGCGCGAGCAGCGGCACCACGTGCGTCGCGTCCTTGACGTGGTAGCCGGTCTCGAGGTCCGGGTCGGTGCCGATCGGGTTGAAGTAGCGCAGGATGATCGCCCGCAGCGTGGTGGCCTTGGCGATGTCCTCGAGGACCTGCTCCATCATCCGCTTCGTCCGGGCGTACGGCGAGGTCGGCGCGACCTCGTCGGTCTCCCGGACCTCGAAGGCCGGCTGCAGCGCGTAGAGCGACGCCGTCGAGGAGAACAGGATCCGCGGCTTGCCGAGCTTCTCGAGCTCGTCGAAGAGCTCCAGCGACTTGGCGACGTTGTCGCGGTAGTACTCGTAGGGCAGCTCGACGGACTCGGGTACGACGATCCGCGCGGCCATGTGGATCGTGGCCTCGATCTCGGGGTTCTCGTCGACGACCCGGCGGACCAGCGCGCGGTCGGCGATGTCGCCCTCGTAGAAGGTCCGGCCCTCGGTGAACTGCCGCGGCCCGACCAGCAGCGAATCGAGGAGGACGGGCGTGTGGCCGGCCTGCTCCAGTGCCTTCGAGGTGATCGAGCCGAGGTAACCGGCGCCGCCGGTGACGAGAACCTTCATGGCGCCTGACTCTAGGGCCTCCCGCCAACCGGGCCGAGGAGGAGGCCCAGGCAGCGAGCGAGGCGGCCCGCGGGCAGTGAGTCAGCGGAGCAGGGAGGTCAGTTGACCTCGACCCGCCCGTAGTCGTCCTCGAGCCGGCAGATGTCGTCCTCGCCGGTGTAGGAGCCGTGCTGGACCTCGATGATGACCAGCTTCTCGTCGTGCTCGTTGGTGATCCGGTGCGGCTCGCCGATCGCGACGTTGACGGAGTCGGCGACGTTCAGCACCCGGACGGCTCCGTCGATCACGCAGGTGGCGGTGCCGGAGACCACGGTCCAGTGCTCGGCGCGGTGCTCGTGGGTCTGGTACGAGAGCCGGGAGCCGGGTTCGACGACGATCCGCTTCACCTTGAAGCCGTCGCCCTCGTCCAGCACCTGCCACGAGCCCCAGGGCCGAATTGCGCTGTCACCGATCACAGGTCCCACTCCCACGCCGTCGTCATGTCTGCCCACGGCGCCCCCACAGGCGCCGGCAATCCCTACCGTAACGACGGCGGGGATACCGAGGGTACGGAACGAGAGAACATATGTTTACGAAATCGGTGAGCTCGTCAGCGACGGCGCAGACCCGCAAGGGCGGGCCGCACATCGGCGAGGTAGACGAGCGCGGCGATCGTCATCGCCAGGTTCACGATCGTGAGCGGCAGCGGCAGCAGCTGGAGGACCACCGCGACGCCGAGCAGGATGCACCACGTCGGCTTGTTGAGCTTGTCGGCGGCCAGGTAGGACTCCGCCGAGTAGAGCAACGCGTTGACGAACGCGAATATCTTGATCACGAGCAGCACGAAGAACACGGCCAGCGACACGTAGCCCTCGAACACAAACACATCCATGATGCCCCGATCCTAACGGCCAGAAATGGAGCGAGGCCCCGAGGGATCACCCTCGGGGCCTCACCGGCAGCTGAGCTGCTAGATCACTTGGCAGCGGTCTTCTTGGCCGGAGCCTTCTTGGCCGGCGCCTTCTTGGCGGGGGCCTTCTTGGCCGGGGCGTTCTTCGCCACGGAGCCGGGCACCGAGGCCGGGGCCTTCACCGCGTCACCCTTGCGGAGCTTGATGACGACGGACTCGCCGCGCTTGGCGAGGTCGGCGTAGGTGCCGGTCACGGTCGACACGTTCTCGTCGTACCGGCTCTTGACGGTCGTCTGGACCTTGGTCGGCAGCGCCTTGGCGTCGGCCTGGAGCTCGGAGAGCTTGGCCTCGAACTTCGCGCGGATGTCGTTGAACTGCGCGACAGCCTTGTCCTGCAGGCTCTTCGGCTGCGGGACCTCGAACTCCTTGACGGACTTCTGCACGTCAGCAACGCGGGCGTTGACCTTGGTCTGGACCTCGGTGACGTAGCCCTTGACCTTCTCGACGGCCAGGTCGGTCGCGCCGACACCGGCGTACAGCGGCTTGGCGGCAACCTCGGGGACCTCGGGGAGGTCGATCGACTTCAGGTCCACCTTGGGGACCTCGAACTTCGGAAGCTCAAACTTCGGCATGGTGAATAACACCCTTCTTCTGTGTTGGGGGAGTGGTGCTTGATTTCAGGAGGTGGCGGTCGTCTCGTCGGCCTCACTGTGCACATCGCTGTCGACGGGTGCTGTGGGTTCAGGCACAACGTCGGCCTCGTTGAGCGCCAGGAACGACGAATAGACATCGAGGAGCGACTGCTTCTGCCGCTCGGTGAGGCCGGTATCGCCGAGTACGGCGAGCTCGACCGACCCACCCACGCCGTCATCCGGGTTGAGAATGCCTGCCCGGATGTAGAGCTGCTCCGCCGAGATGCGCAGCGCCTTGGCAATCTGCTGCAGCACCTCTGCCGATGGCTTGCGGAGCCCACGCTCGATCTGGCTCAGGTACGGGTTGGAGACACCGGCCTGCTCGGCGAGCTGCCGCAGGGAGAGGCGCGATTGCGTGCGCTGCTCCTTGAGGTAGTCACCCAGTGCGCCGACCGTCTCGGTCACCCTTGCCTTCACCATGGGTCCCATAGTGCTAGCAATAGTTAGCACTTGCAAGCTGAGACAGCGTGAACTGGTTCACAGCTGGGCAAGCGCGTGAGGTAATGCCTACTGTCTTGCTTTGGTTTGGCAAGATACGCAGGGTGTCCAACCCGCCCCTGCCTCAGCACTGCCCGTCGCCGCGCGAGCTGGACGACCTCGAGCTGCTGTCGGCCGGCGCGATGGCGCCCGTCCTCGGCTTCAACGAGCCGGGGAGCCCGGTCATCCTCGCCCTGCCCGACGCCCTCGCCGACGAGGTCGCGGCCGGCGGCGCGGTCGAGCTGGTCGACCCCGAGGGCCTGCCCCTGGCCACCGTCAGTGGTGGCGGCGGCGCCGGCTGGTCGGTCACCCCGCTGACGCACGCCCAGTACGGCCCGTTCCGCCGTCTCTACCTGCGGCCGTCCGACGTCCGGGAACGGTACGCCGGACGCTCGTTCGTCACCGTGACCGACGCGATGACCGACGAGCAGGTCGCGCAGCTGCGCGAGCTCGGTGACGTCGCCGTGCTGGCGCTCGTCGGCCACGGCACGCCGGCCCTGTCCGCGGTCGGGCTGCTGCGCGCGACGCTGCGGGTCGCGGACCTGGTCGCGGCCGAGGGAGGCGCGATCGACGTCGTCGCCGTACCCCTGGCCGCCCACGGCGAGGCCCTGCGGGCCCAGGTGGTCGCCAACTACGCCGGCACCAACCCCGTCATCGACCTCGCCCCCGGCGGCGCTCCCACGGCCGAGGTGGCCGAGATCGTCCGCGCCGACCGGCCGCCGCGGGACGAGCAGGGCCTGGTCATCTTCTTCACCGGCCTGTCCGGCAGCGGCAAGTCGACCCTCGCCCAGGCACTGATGGACCGCCTCCTCGAGCACGGCGGTCGCTCCCTGACCAGCCTCGACGGCGACGTCGTACGGCGGAACCTGTCCGCCGGCCTCACCTTCTCCAAGGCGGACCGCGAGACCAACATCCGTCGGATCGGCTGGGTGGCGGCCGAGATCTCGCGGCACGGCGGCGTCGCGGTCTGCAGCCCGATCGCGCCGTTCGACGAGACCCGCCAGCAGGTGCGGCAGTACGTCGCCGACGCCGGCGGGGCGTTCTTCCTCGTCCACGTCGCGACGCCGTTGGAGGAGTGCGAGCGCCGCGACCGCAAGGGCCTCTACGCCAAGGCCCGTCGCGGCGAGATCCCCGGGTTCACCGGCATCTCCTCGCCCTACGAGGAGCCGCAGGACGCCGACGTACGGGTCGACACCACCGGCCGCACCATCGACGACGCGCTCGACGACGTCCTCGTGGCACTCCGCGGCGCGGGCTACCTCGACCTCGTCGACGACGAGGCGCCGGGCGCCGGGCGCGCACCGGAGCAGGCGGTCGACCTGCCCGGCATCCCGACGCCGGCCGCCGACGTCGCCGACGGCGCGCGTGCGGCCGCCGGCAGCCTCAGCATCCTGTTCGTCTGTACGGCGAACATCTGCCGCTCGCCGTACATGGAGCTGCGTGCCGACGCCTTCCTGACCGACGACCCGACCGCGGTCCAGTTCGCCAGCGCGGGCACCCACGGATTCGTCGACCGCGGCGTCGACTCCACCATGGCCCGGGTCCTCCTCAGCCGGGGCGTCAGCGACGAGCGCCTCGCGTCGTTCCGCAGCCGGCCGCTCACCCGCGAGCTGGTGGAGGCGGCCGACCTGGTGCTGACCGCCGAGACCAGCCACCGGCACTTCGTGCTCGAGGAGGCTCCGAGCGCGTTCCGGAAGGTCTTCACGCTCGGTCAGTTCGCCGAGTCGGTCGCGCGCATCGACGAGACGCTGGTCGGGCGCGAGCTGATCGCGCACGCCGGGCACCGCCGCGCCACGGGCACCGCCGCGCACGAGGTCGGCGACCCCTTCAACCGTGGGCGGGCCGCTGCCGAGCAGGCCGCCGACCAGGTCGACGGGCTGTTGCGCGTCGTCGTGCCCCGCCTCGCGGGTACAGGAAGGACCAACCCATGAGCGAGCTGCTCACCCTCACCGCGCTGTCCATCATGACGGCCGGGTTCTTCGTCGGAGTCGTCGTCGGACTCACCGGCATGGGCGGGGGCGCGCTGATGACCCCGGCGCTGATCTTCCTCGGGGTCGGGCACACCGCGTCGATCGTCACGGCGGACCTCACGGCCGCCGCGATCTACAAGACCGGTGGTGCCCTGACCCACGCCAGGGAGGGATCGCCGAACCTGCGCCTGGCAGCGTGGCTGATCGCCGGCTCGGTGCCGATGGCGTTCGTGGGCCCCTACCTGGTCGACGGGCTCACCGACGACCCCGAGCAGCTCGAGAGCACTCTCAAGCTCTGCATCGGCATCGCGCTCCTGTTCGCGGCGTCCACCTATGCCCTGCGGCTCTACATCAACCTGCGCCGGGTGCGCAGCGGCGCCGCCACCCCGGACGAGAACCCCCGGATCCGGCCGGTCCCGACCCTGCTCGTCGGCATGCTCGGCGGCTTGCTGGTCGGCATCACCAGCGTGGGCTCCGGCTCGGTCATCATGATCGCGCTGCTGATGCTCTATCCCGGGCTGTCCGCGGTGAAGCTGGTCGGCACCGACCTGGTGCAGGCGGTGCCACTGGTCCTCAGCGCCGCGATCGCCAACATCATGATCCACGGCCTCGACTGGGCGCTGCTCATCCCGCTGGTGATCGGCTCCGTCCCCGGCACGATCATCGGCAGCCGGATCGCGCCGCGGGTGCCGCAGTCCTACATCCGTCGCGGCATCGTGGTCGTGCTGACGATGTCCGGCATCGCGCTCCTCTTCAAGGCCGGGCTGCACCCCTTCGGCGAGGGTCACGAGACCCTCGAGGCGGTCGTGGTCGCCTTGGTCGGCATCGTGATGCTGGTGCTGGTCCCGGTCGTGTGGGGCATCCTGCGCAAGCAGACCGGCCTGCCGATGTTCGGCGCGCCGACGGTCGCCGAGCTGGAGAAGCTCCCCGGCGACCGCAAGGCCAAGAAGGCTGCCGCGGCGAAGAAGCCCGCGCCTCAGTCCCGGCCGTAGATGTCGCGGGTGTAGACCCGCTCGCTGACGTCCGCCAGCGCGTCCGTGCGCCGGTTGGCGATGATCACGTCGGCCCGCGCCTTGAACTCGTCGAGGTCCCGCACCACTTCGGAGTTGAAGAACGAGTCCTCGTCGAGCTCGGGCTCGTAGATGAGCACCTCGACGCCCTTGGCCTTGATCCGCTTCATCACGCCCTGCACCGACGACATCCGGAAGTTGTCCGATCCCGACTTCATGATCAGACGGTAGACGCCGACGACCGCCGGCTTGCGGCGCAGGATGTCGGCGGCGACGAAGTCCTTGCGCGTGGTGTTGGCGTCGACGATCGCGCTGATCAGGTTCTGCGGCACGTCGCGATAGTTGGCCTGCAGCTGCAGCGTGTCCTTCGGGAGGCAGTAGCCGCCGTACCCGAAGGACGGGTTGTTGTAGTGCGCGCCGATCCGCGGGTCGAGGCCGACGCCCTCGATGATCTGCCGGGTGTCGAGGCCGTGGGTCGCGGCGTACGTGTCGAGCTCGTTGAAGTAAGCGACGCGGAGTGCCAGGTAGGTGTTGGCGAACAGCTTGATCGCCTCGGCCTCCGACGGCTCGGTGACGACGATCGGTACGTCGTCGTCCAGTGCTCCCTCGACGAGCAGTTCGGCGAACCGCCTTCCGAGAGCGACCGCGGCGCCGGAGCGGGCGGAGGCGCCGATCACGATGCGGGACGGGTGCAGGTTGTCCCGGAGCGCGCGCCCCTCGCGGAGGAATTCGGGCGAGAAGATGAACGTGGCGCCGGGATGCTCCCGGCGCATCCGCTCGGTGAAGCCCACCGGAACCGTCGACTTGATGACCACGGGGGTGTCCCGGTCGATCTCGAGGATCTCGCTGATGACCGTCTCGACCGTCGAGGTGTCGAAGAAGTGCGTGCGCTCGTCGTAGTCGGTCGGGGTGGCGACGACGACGAAGGCGGCGTCGGCGTAGGCCAGTGCTGGTTCGACGGTCGCCTTGAGGTCGAGCGGCCGGTTGCGCAGGTAGTCCTCGAGCTCGGGGTCCTCGATCGGGGACACCCGGTCGTTGACCTGGTCGACCCTGACCGGGTCGATGTCGAGGGCGACCACCTCATGGTGCTGCGCCAGGATCACGGCGTTCGCCAACCCGACGTAACCGGTACCGACAACGGCAATCTTCACGCGGTCACGGTACGACACCCGGGGAATCGCCGGGCAGTTTGAGACAACCTCCCGATGAACGGCGAGTAGCGCGAGGGACGATCCTCAGGTCGGCCACTCCCACAGCGCAGAGATCGGCAGGCCCCACATGCCGGGGCGGTACTTGAACCCCACGGGCGCGGTGTTGAGCACGATCCCGCCGCGGAACCGCGACCCCGCACGGACGGCCAGCGCCTCGAGCGCGCGGAACTGGTGCGGACGGAAGCTGGCCGCGGTGCGGATCTCGATCCCGTAGACGGTGTCGTCCGGGAGCTCGACCAGCACGTCGACCTCCAGGCCGTTGCGCTCGCGCAGGTGCCCCAGCCGGTACTCGACGTCGCTGGCGTCGCGCTGCCGGAGCAGCTCGACCAGGGCAACGCCCTTCAGCAACGGCGCCAGCCGGCTGCGGCCCTCCAGCTCGGTCAGCCGGGGCGCCGTCACCCCGGCCAGGTGGCGGGCGACGGCCGGGTCGTCGAAGAGGAGGAGGGGCCGCCCGATCGCCCGCTTCGCCACCGATGCGCGGGTGCCCGGCAGCATCCGCACCAGGCCAAGCCGCTCGACGACGTCGATGTACGGCGAGATCGTGGTCGCCGGGATCCCCGACGCTGCCGCGAGCCGGGCCTTGTTGAGCTCGGCCGACGGTGGCCGGGCCATGGCCGTGATGAGCGCCAGCAGCCGGGCGGGGTCCAAGCGCCGCACCGAACGGGCGGCGCCGTACGCCAGCCGGTGGAGCTCCTCGTCGATGCCGTGCTCGCGGGCCATGAGGGCGACGTACTCGGGCACGCCCCACGGCGAGCGCACCTCGTCCGGGACGGACGCACGCGACCCGAGCCGGACCACGAAGTCCCTCTCGTTGGTCGAGCCTGTCGAGACCGTCGCGACTGTCGAGACCTCCCGCACGGACGCACCCTATCGGCCAAACTCGTAGATTTGTCTACGCGCGTCGCGAGAATGTCACGCTGCAAGGCTGTGCATGGCACGATGTGGCGCCATGACCCAGACCCATAGCGACTACCGCTTGAGCCAGCTGGATCAGCTCGAAGCAGAGTCGATCCACATCTTCCGCGAGGTAGCGGCCGAGTTCGAGAAGCCGGTCCTGATGTTCTCGGGCGGCAAGGACTCCATCGTGATGATGCGCCTCGCCGAGAAGGCCTTCTACCCGGCGAAGATCCCGTTCCCCGTGCTCCAGGTCGACACCGGCTTCGACTTCCCCGAGGTGCTCGCGACCCGGGACAACTGGGTCAACCGCCTCGGCGTGCGGCTGATCGTCGCCAGCGTCGAGCAGGCGCTCGCCGACGGCATCGTCGTCGACGACGGCAAGACCAGCCGCAACCGGCACCAGATCGGCACCCTCCTCAACGCGATCGAGGAGAACGGCTTCACCGCCGCGTTCGGCGGCGGCCGCCGCGACGAGGAGAAGGCGCGCGCCAAGGAGCGGGTCTACTCCCACCGCGACGAGTTCGGTCAGTGGGACCCCAAGATGCAGCGCCCGGAGCTCTGGAACCTCTACAACGGCCGCATCCACGAGGGCGAGCACATGCGGATCTTCCCGATCTCCAACTGGACCGAGCTGGACATCTGGGACTACATCGGCCGCGAGGGCATCGAGATCCCGTCCATCTACTACTCGCACCAGCGCAGCGTGTTCGAGCGCGACGGCATGCTGCTGACCGAGAGCGAGCACAACCCGTGCCGCGAGGGCGAGGTCGCCGAGGAGCGCACCGTGCGGTTCCGCACCGTGGGCGACCTGACCCTCACCGGCTGCGTCGAGAGCACGGCGTCCACGATCGACGAGATCATCGCCGAGGTCGCGGTCGCGACCGTCACCGAGCGCGGCGCGACCCGTGGGGACGACCGGTTCTCCGAAGCCGCCATGGAAGACCGCAAGAAGGAAGGCTACTTCTGATGAGCACCACGAACATGGACCTTCTCCGGTTCGCCACGGCCGGCTCCGTCGACGACGGCAAGTCCACCCTGATCGGCCGGCTGCTGCTCGACTCGAAGTCGATCTTCGCCGACCAGCTGGAGGCCGTCGAGGCCACCAGCGTCTCCAAGGGCTACGACTACACCGACCTCGCGCTGCTGACCGACGGCCTGCGCTCGGAGCGGGAGCAGGGCATCACCATCGATGTCGCCTACCGCTACTTCGCGACGCCCAACCGCAAGTTCATCATCGCCGACACCCCGGGGCACGTGCAGTACACCCGCAACATGGTGACCGGTGCGTCGACCGCCGACCTCGGCCTGGTGCTCGTCGACGCCCGCCAGGGCCTCACCGAGCAGTCCCGCCGGCACGCGGTCATCCTCTCGCTGCTCCGTGTCCCGCACCTCGTGCTCGCGGTGAACAAGATGGACCTCGTCGACTACTCGCAGGAGATCTACGAGAAGATACACGCCGAGTTCACGACGTTCGCGACCAAGCTGAACATCCCGGACCTCTCGGTCATCCCGATCTCGGCGCTCAATGGCGACAACGTCGTCAACCGGTCCGAGAACATGCCGTGGTACTCCGGTCCCACTCTCATGCACCACCTCGAGCACGTCCACGTCGCGTCCGACCGGGACCTGATCGACGCCCGGTTCCCCGTGCAGTACGTCGTACGGCCGAAGTCGGACGAGTTCCACGACTACCGCGGCTACGCGGGCCAGGTCGCGGGCGGCGTGCTGAAGCCGGGCGACGAGGTCGTCGTCCTGCCCTCCGGCATGACGTCGCGGATCTCGAAGATCGACCTGTTCGACCAGGAGATCACCGAGGCCTTCCCGCCGATGTCGGTGACCGTCCACCTCGAGGACGACGTCGACGTGTCGCGGGGCGACATGATCGCCCGGGTCAAGAACGCTCCGGAGCCGCGTCAGGACATCGACGCGATGGTCTGCTGGATGACGACGACGCCGCTCAAGCCGCGGCAGAAGCTCGCCATCAAGCACACCACCCGCACCGGTCGCGCCCTGGTCAAGGACATCCAGTACCGCCTGGACGTCAACACCCTGCACCGCGACCAGGAGACCAAGGAGCTCGGCGTCAACGAGATCGGCCGGGTCCAGCTGCGCACCACGGTGCCGCTGCTGAGCGACCCCTACGCGAAGAACCGCGCGACGGGCTCGTTCATCCTGATCGACGAGGCGACCGGCGTGACCGTCGGCGCCGGCATGATCAACAGCTAGTACGACACGTCCGCCGAGCTTGTCGAGGCGCCTCGACAAGCTCGGCGACCGTCAGTTGCCGCTGACCTTGACGACCGCGGCGAGCACGTGGGTCGGCGCCACCTTCTTGTCGGGGTAGCCGTCGGCGGCGGACTCGACCGCCCAGCGGCGATACCGGCCATGGCACTATAAGAACGACGCTGGGGGGCATCGCCCTTCCTCCCAGATAGACCAGGAGAGAGACGCCACGTGGAACTGCCCCCGGACGCTCCCGCCCAGGAACCGACCGAGAACGCGGACCAGACGAAGCGTCACCGTGCAGCAGTTCCCGGCTGGGTACGGCGACACAAGGCGCTGACCGTCCTGTGCCTGCTCGCCCTCGTGCTCACCATCGGAGTCGGCTCGTGGGTGTACGTGCTGAACAGCAAGATCGACGACATCCCCCGCTTCGACGCCGACTTCGACCGCGACGACCGGCCCTCGCGGAGCCAGCCGGAGGAGGCCCTCAACGTGCTGCTCGTCGGGGTCGACGCCCGGGACGACAACATCCGAGAGCTGCTGACGGACAGCGACCCGGCGACGGGCATCCGCAGCGACACGATGATGATCTGGCACCTGTCCGAGGACCACCAGTCCAGCCAGGTGGTCTCGTTCCCACGAGACTCCTGGGTCGACATTCCCGGGCAGGGGGAGGACAAGCTCAACGCAGCGTTCTCGCTGGGCGGTCCCGAGCTACTGGTGCACACGCTCGAGGACACGCTCGACATCTACATCGACCACGTGGCGGTGGTCGACTTCGAAGGCTTCCGCGGCATCACCGACACCCTCGGCGGCGTCGACCTCGAGACGGCCGAGGGCGGCAAGGAGCACTT
The DNA here is from genome assembly GCF_003515065.1 of Nocardioides immobilis. Lineage (GTDB taxonomy): Bacteria > Actinomycetota > Actinomycetes > Propionibacteriales > Nocardioidaceae > Nocardioides > Nocardioides immobilis. The sequence continues at coordinate 2,482 of NZ_QXGH01000044.1, read as the reverse complement.
CGACGGGAAGGAGGCGCTGGAGTACGTCCGGGAGCGGTACTCCCTCCCCGGCGGCGACTTCGACCGGATCGACCGCCAGCAGAACTTCCTGCGCCGGGTCCTGTTCGACGCGACCCGGAGCGGGACCCGGATGAACCCGGTCACCGTCACCAACCTGATCGGCGACCTCGGCAAGCTGCTGATCCTCGATGACGACTTCACGAACAACAAGATCCGCTACCTGGGCCTCGACGTCGTCACCCAGGGCGCCGGCGATGTCGACTGGATGACCGCCTTCAACGACGGCACCGGCTACGAGGGCGCGGCGAGCGTCGTCTACCTCAACATCGAGAAGTCCCGCGAGCTGATGGCGGCGATCTCGAGGGACAAGTTCGACGAGTACCTCGAGGACAACACGATCGACCGGCTGCCGAAGCCGGAAGACGTCAACTGACGCGAGCCATCAACCGACGCCGTCAGCGTCGGAAGTGCAGGCCGACCTCGGGGTCGACGACAACCTCCTGGGCGACGGGCATCCCTTCGACGACGAGGGGGGCGTCGGTGGGGAGGTTGCGCTTGAGGAGGGCGAGGGCGATCGGGCCGAGCTCGTGGTGGCGGGCCGACGAGCCGAGCCTGCCGATGACCTTGCCGGACTCGTCGGTGACGTCCGCGCCGACGGCCGGGAGCCGGTTCTCGGAGCCGTCGAGGTGCAGCAGGGTGAGCCGCCGCGGCGGCCGCCCGAGGTTGTGCACGCGGGCGACCGTCTCCTGGCCGCGGTAGCAGCCCTTGTCGAGGTGGACGGCCGGGCCGATCCAGCCGACCTCGTTGGGGATCGTCCGGTGGTCGGTGTCGATGCCGAAGCGCGGCTCGCCCCGCTCGATCCGGAGCGCCTCGAACGCCCACAGGCCGGCCGCGGGGTCGGCAGCCTCGGCGTACGCGCCGAGCTGGTCGCGCGGCACCAGGTCGTACTTGCCAGAAGGCCGCCAGGCGACCGCGACGTCGGCGGTGACGTCGGCGACCTCGACCTGCATGAGGAACCGCATCCGGTCGAGGAACTCGACGAGGGCCGCGGCAGCGCCAGGCTCGGTGTGCGCGGTGAACGCCTCCCCGTCGTCGACACCGGCGAACGCGTGCTCCACGTGCCCCTGCGGGCTGAGCACCAGGGCCTGCGTCCACACCCCGGGCTCGAGCCCCTCGAAGACCTGGGTGGTCAGCGAGTGGAGCCAGGTCAGCCGGTCCGGGCCGCTGATCCGTACGACGTCGCGGTGGGACAGGTCGACGAAGCCCTCGCCGGCGGCCAGCGCCCGCTGCTCGCCGTACAGGGAGCCGTAGTGCGCGGCGACCGGCGCGTCGATGCCGTCGCCGGCAACGGCACCGCTCAGCTTCAGCAGCGGGCTCGCGGTCATTGCTTCTCCTCGCAGTCGTGGCATCGTCCGAACACGGTCAAGTGCCCCAGGTCTGGGGAGAACGCATGGCGGGTGGCCAGTGATTCCACGAATGGCGCGGCATCTTCGGCCGGGACCGAGATCACCTGGTGGCAATCACGGCAGACCAGGTGGAAGTGCTCGTGGCCCCGGGTCGAGTGGTACGTCGGCGCGCGGTCGCTGAGGTGGGCGTGCCGAACCAGTCCCAGCTCCTCGAGCACCTCGAGCGTGCGGTAGACGGTCGACGCGTTGACCGTGGACGCGTGCTGCCGGACCTGGGCGAGCACCTCGTCGGGCGTGGCGTGACCCAGCTCGTCGACGGCAGCCAGGATCAGCTCGCGCTGAGGCGTCAGCCGGTAGCCCTTCTCCCGCAGGGCCAGCCGCCAGTCGGATCTCGAGACGGTCGCTTCGGGACCTCCTCGATCAACGGGATCAGGCACGTCGCAACCTCGCCCACAGGTGCGGTTGCAGCGGCTGGCCCATCGCGGCCATGTCGAAGGCGTAGAGAAGGTCGCCCTCGACGTTGCCGTAGAGCCGCTTGCCCCCGACGTACTCCTTGGCCGAGTCGGTGCGGGCGACCGCGTCGGTGACGATCTCGAGCTTGCCGGAGGCGGCGTCGCCGTACCAGATCTCCACGAACCCGGTCATGTGCGTCAACAGCACCTCGACCTTGCCCTCGGGCCGCGCCCGGATGAACCCCGTCTCCTGCGCGGCGTCTCGCACCTTGTTGCCCTCCTCGTCGACGATCCACGAGCGTGCCAGGTAGTGGAAGAAGGGCCGGCCGTCCTGCTGGAAGATCAGCTCCTGGCCGTACTGGAACGGCTCGATCGTCGGGTAGTCGCCGTGGCCGTTGCCCCGCCAGGTGCCGAGCAGCCACGCGATCGGACCGCAGTCGGGGTGCAAGTTCTCAGGAATCTCGAAGGCCACGATCAGCCAGTCTAGAGAGCCACGCCCTAGCCTCGACGTTTCACGGGGCGGCTCGCTGAGCGGTTCGGTGCCGTGGCGCTGATCGGGATCCGTTTCGGGCGTGCGCGATCGCCGGCGCTGGTGCCGCCGGTTCTCCGGGTCTTGGTCGTGGG
>NZ_QXGH01000043.1 GCF_003515065.1 Nocardioides immobilis | reverse complement strand
CCCTGTCACCACGCTTCGCGTCAGCGGCCTTCTTGTAGTCCGGTCGCCCGGTCCTTTCGGTCACAGCAGTCATCATCGTTCCTTTGCTGAGACCGATCGCTTACACAGACCATCTGACACCCCCCTCCGGGTTCAACCTTGACTGCACTCACGTCATCAGTCTGCCAACGGGGTCCGACACGACCGAACGCATTACACGGCCCGAAGTGGAACGCCGGGACCTGTTGGCTTCCTCGGCGAACCTCTGCACCTTGCATCGCCATTAGCCCCGAAACGGGGTTCGCGAGAAGCAAGGAACAATCGACGTGGAAGTCATCGGGTATCTCAGGGTCAGCACCGAGGAACAGGCGAGCAGCGGCCTCGGTCTGGAAGCTCAACGAGCACGGATCACATCCGAGTTAGCGCACAAAGGCTGGAACGTTCGTTGGTTGGTTGACGAGGCTACAGCGCGAAGAACCTTGATCGGCCGGCGATGCGGGAAGCTCAGCCGCTCAATTGAAGTGGCAGCGCGGCTCGGTCACGAGAAGGCTTCGTTCACACTCGACGTCTACATCCACCTGTTCAAGAAGGAATCGCGAGGCCTGGGCGACGCCCTCGATCTGGAATGGGCAGCAGCATCGAACGTCACTCGTCTGCGAAAGCGCAGTGCCCCGTTCTGATCGTCAGCGAACAGGGTGTTTCGCACACACGTTTGGGCGCGCCGGACCAAATGTGTCGGAGCACAACTTCACAATGGACGTATGAAACAGCGGATACGCGTGTGCGACCTGGCCCACGAGCTGCGCATCAGCAGTCTCGACGTGGTCCAAGCCGCGCACGCCCTAGGCATCAACGTGATCCGGGCGACGGCACTACTGACGAACGGCCAGGAGTACCGGATTCGCGAATGGCACGCGAACGGGCACGTCCAGCGGCGACGAGTGCAACCCATCATTGAGCGACCCGCCGTGCCACCGCGCGAGGACGAGTACAAGTTCGCCACCTGCACGTGCTGCGACTACGTGTTCCGCTACAAGCCGCTGCAGGAGTCTCATCAACTCTGCGCCGAATGTCGTCTGCACTTTGAAGAATCCGGCGAGTCCTACGTGCGAACCCTTCAGCGGCACGAGGATCACGTCGAGCAGTCACGTCGCAAGGTGGACGAATACCGCGAGTCCGCCAACAAACTCAGCCGGGAGCGCGACGATGCATTTGCCAAGCGCAACAAGTGGATGGCCGCGCTCGTCGAGATCGTCGTTGCTCATGGCCCCGATGAGGAAGGCGACGGGTGCGCGTGTGGAGCGCCCGACTTCCCGTGCGTGACCCGACGACACCTTCGACACGTGAACAAGGGCATCTACAACCGGTGCGAGGAACTCGAGCAGATGAACGAAGACGAGTTCAATCGCGTCCTGTACGGGCGCGACTACACCTTCTTCAAAGACTGGGACGACGGCGCGGCCTGAGCTAGCCCTTCTCGCGTCCGCGAACCTTTGAGATCCACCCGCGCAACCCGCTCCGAGGTTGTGGCGCGGACTCCTCCCCCTGGTTCGATGCTCTCTCGGCCCGGTGCGCCTCCAAGAACTCCACGTCCTCAGCGCTGACCTCGGCCTGAGTGATCGTGTTGACATTCAGACGCCCTCGCGAGGTCCACCTACTCATGATCTGCTCGATGCCCTTGATCTTCTCGGCAATGTTGTGGAGGTCGTCGCGATCGATGGCTGTGTACTTGAAGGGCTGCAAGTCGAGCACAAGCGGGGGATCGTCGTAAGGCCTCCGCTCGCGGTGCCACCAAGGTCTTTGACCCTCGTCCAGGGTTTTGTAGGTCACTGTGGCGACATAGCGAAGCGGGACGCTCTCATCTGCCGGGAAGAAGTCGGGGCCCTTGCCAAAGAGGACGTTGATCTTTCTCCCAGGGGCGAGCATCGGGATCGGTTCAGAGAACAACGCGAAGCGGTTGGCATTCAAGCCTTGGGTTGGACTCTCCAAGGGGCGGTCGAAGGTGATCCGGACGTCGGTCGCGGGAGTCGTGCCGATATTGCTGACCGTGATCATCACGGCGATCCCGCGGAACTCGAAGTCAACGATCACGTACGGACGAGTTTGGTCCTCACGAACCTGCCTGCCATGTCGAACCTGGAGCCACACGAGCACACCAGCGATGGTCGCGACGACGAGTGCTCCAACCTGTCCAAACGCGCCCCACTCAGCGGCTTCCCACGTCGTCGGATCCATGCCGCGACCGTACTGCGTGGGTCCGACGTTTCCGCCCTGCCAGACCGGGCCCGATCCTCTGCACACTGGTTCAGCCAGTAGCCACCAGAAGGGACCAGCAATGAGCCAGAGTCAGGTCGGAGAGTCGGTCTACAGCGCGGGCCAGCTCGCCCGCGTGTGAGAGAAGCCCGCGTCGTTCGTCAAGGGCCTCATCAGTGAGGGGATGCTCGTCAACGACGAGCACGGCCGGATCACGAAGATGAGCGTCCGCGCGTACTACCAAGAGCACGGAGCGCCGTAGGCGCTCGCCCCGTTGTCCACGAGACCCTTCTCCGTTCCCGTGGGCGTCGCAGGCGGGGCCGTGCAGCGGCAACGCGGGTTTCATTGGAATTGCCTCGCGGTGCGCTGGCATCCGCTCTGGCCCCGCCTGTTCGTACCCGAACCCAACGTTTCGCGTTCGACGGCGGAGCGTCTCCGAGTACGCCGACAGTAGGGTGTCCGCATGAATCGGGGGCTCGCAGTGATAGCGCTGGTTCTTGCTGCTACAGCGTGCGGTGGCGAATCGGAGAAGTCGACCTCGCCTGTTGAGACCGTCACCCGCTACTGCCACGGAGACCGTCACCGCGACCATCACCGCGAGCCCGACATCGAGTCCCACACCTGAGGAGACGCAGGAGCCTGAGGATCCGTACGAGGACTATCGCGGTGAGGACGGTTTCGTTACACGGGACGACTTCCCCAGTAACGAATACGGGCTCGCGTGGCCACTGACCGTTGACGCAGGATTCCTGGCGTGTCCCGAGAGCTTCGGTGAGGACGCGGGCTCCGTGACGTTCACAACGCTGGACGGGGAAGAGTACGCACTCAACGGCCAGGCTTCGCACGACTACCCCAACATTCGGCCGATCACCAAGCGCGGCCAGATTGTCTTGCCACTCATCGACGCAGCGCTAGAACTCTGCTGACCCCTGGATCGGGGCCGCTGCCGCCGGGCAAGGGGCCTGACCACGCGGGTCGGCTTACTGGGTGTGTCCCTATGGAGCACCGCCAGGCACTGGGCCGCGCAACGGCGGAGTTCTCTTCGACGGCGCCAACAGGAAACCTGATGGCACAGACAGCCTGCCTGGCACCATCCGGCCCCCACGACTGAACCGGAGCGGCACCTATGCAGGCCCGCATCTTCTGCGCCATCGTCGCCGGCCAAGCGGAAGCAAGCCTCGTCTACGAGGACGAGACCGTTGTGGTCCTAATAGGCCCTGCACCTGCACCCCGCCGTACCCGGCCATTCTCTTCGTGCCACGCGAGCACGCGGTGGGTCTCGAAGACCTCGACGGAGTCACGAACGCTCATGTTTGGCCGGTCGGGTCACGACATGGCGCGGAGACTTGCGACGCTCCGGCATGCGCTGCGAGGGGATCAACCTCTTCCTCTGTGACGCCGAAGTCGCCTTCCGAACGGTCTTTCACTTCCGCCTTCACATCATCCTTCGCTTCGCGGGGCCGGCTGGACCATCATTCCCGACGAGGTGGAACGCGAGAGGTCGCTCCTTGAGAGCGAGGCTCAAGTGATCAAAGACGCCATCCCTCGACGGACCAACTGGGCGAAGAGGGCGCCCATAGTGGGCGCAAAGGGCTACCCGGATGGCCGCTGCTGGCGGCGGGGGAGTGCCTGCTCGCCGGTACCGGCCCATCGCGCGCTGCGGTCGATTCCTGCTGAGACCCACGGCACCGCCCTCGCTCGACCCTGGTGCTCTCTCCCTATTGAACTTTTGCGGGGGCCAACATCGGTAGGGAGTGGATTCCTGCACGTGGGTTGCCACTTGTCTCGGTGGCGCGGTGCCGCGGTGTCCGATCTGCCGGGTTCGCGGTTGCTTGTCCTTGGCAGGTCCGGGCACTTCCGGGATCGGATTGCACGTGAGAGGAGCGGAGCCGTGGAGCACAGCAAGGATGTAGAGGAGTGGGCGGTTGACGCGGCTGGAGAGGTGATCGCTCATGTTGAGCGTCACGGGCTGTCGATCTCGTGGAGCGAGGCGCACGAGCGCCTCCTGATCGAGGCGGGTTGTGGACCGACGGCCGCCGCCGCCGGTGACGACGGTGAGGTGCACTCGCTCGTCAACCCGTTGGGCTGGCAGCATCCCGACTTCAACGAGTCTGTCGCTGCAACCCATGTCCACTGGCGCGGACATCCTTTCCATCCACTGCGCGCGGATTCAGAGGTTCCGGTCGGCGTCCCGGTCGGCACCGTGGTGGAAGCGGTGAGCAGGCTCACCTTCCTGGTATAGCTGTGCGTGGAGGCGTCGCGGGATGGGATCGAGACTCGAGAGGTCGCGGGCTTGGTGACCGCGCTCAGCTGGCACCTGGGCGACAACTACCTGGGCGATCTCCAAGAGGGCGTCGCGAAAGAAAAGATCGACGGCAGTGACTACTTGATCGTGGTGGCCCGTGAGATCGCGGCTGCGATCAGGTTCCTTGAGTCCGGAGAAAATATGCTGGCTAGTGCGGGCGACGTCGCCGCGTGCTTACCGGCACCCTTGGCTGCCGCCTTCCTCGACTTCGACACCGATCGCGCCTGCGTTCTGGCTCTCCGCTGGTCTCTCGGAGTCGCCTGATGGCCAGGCCGTGCGCCTCGGTGGCCTGCGGGTTGGGTCGCGCCGGGCCAAAGGCCCTCGTTCGCGAATCCGATGGACGGGCTGCCCTTTGATCAGAGGTCGAGGGTCGCAATGACGGGTCGGTGGTCGGAGCCGGTCGAGTTCTTGCGTTCGTTGGGGTAGTCGGTGGTCGAGGGCGTCTGCCCGGTGCCGGGGGTGAGCTCGGTTGCCCGGCCGGCGAGCGCACTGGATACGAGCAGGTGGTCGATCAGTTCGGCTCTCCCGCGGTAGACGCGGGAGTAACGCTGGTTTGGGGATTAGCGGCCCCGAGGTCGCACAGTTGGCGGTACACGCACCCTGACGCAGGTTGACGTCGAGCACGACGCGAGGCCCGGACGTGCCCTCGCACGCCACCTCGACCTGGACAGACTTCAGCAGGTGACGACCGCCACCCAGCCCGGAGGGCTTCGACGTGACTGGCAAAGTCTGCCGACTTGGTCACACTATGGTCACGGATTGAGTGACAGTCACTGAAAGCCAGTCACGACGTGTGAGCGGTGTATGCCCAGGTCAGGAGTCATTTCTGGTCGCTTGCGAACGTTAGTGAAAGTGCTCGTGTTAAACGGAGGGTTGTTGGTTCGAGTCCAACCGGGGGAGCAAGGCAAAACGGCCCGTGACCTGCGGAAACGCAGATCGCGGGCCGTTTTGCACTCCTCCGTTTGCATCGGCAATGCGGCGCGTCGTTCACGTGCATTCCGTTGGGGCGAATCGGACAGTCCCGGACCGAAGCCCGGTGGCCCACCTCAGCGGACCGGAGGCTCACCCTTCGTGGAGGTCGACCCGATGACTTCCTCAACTTCGATGAACGCTGCCGGCCGGCGCGGTGCCGGGAGTACATTCGAGCACGAATGTCCGACCAGTGGATCCGAGCCGGCAGAGCTGAGGGCAATGGGGTCGTCGCGTCACGAGAAGGTCGTCGGGCACTTGCCGCTGGAGATCAACGAGATGGTCGGCCGCCGACAGGAAACGGCCGAGATCCGGCAGCTCATGGCTTCCCACCGGCTTGTCACGGTGACCGGACCCGGGGGCATCGGAAAGACGCGCACGGCACTGCACGTCGCCCGTTCGGCCCGTCGTAACTTCGCTGACGGCGCGTGGTTCGTCGAGCTCGGCTCGTTGCGGGACCCGTCGCTGGTCGGCCAGGTCCTGCTCGAGGCCCTCAAGGTGCCCGACTCTTCGGCGAGGAATCCGGAGACGGTGCTGATCGAGTACCTCCGCGGCCGCGACACGCTGCTCGTAGTGGACAACTGTGAGCATCTCGTTGTCGGGGTCGCTCGCCTCGTCGATGCGATGCTCCGGGAGGTGCCCGGGGTCCAGGTGCTCGCGACCAGCCGCCAGCCGCTCGGAGTGCCAGGCGAGGCGACCTACCGCCTCGCGCCGCTGCCGGTTCCGGCAGACGAGTTCGCCGACGTGCCCCAGATCTCTGGCTTCGCGTCGATCGAGCTGTTCGCAGCCCGGGCGCGGGCGGCGCTTGGTTCATTCGAGGTGGATGCGTCGAACATCCGCGACGTCGTACGCCTCTGCACAACGCTCGAGGCACTGCCGCTCGCGCTCGAGCTGGCGGCGTCCCGACTCAAGGTGATGACGATCGACGAGCTCCTCCGGCGACTCGACGACCGGTTCACCATGCTCAAGGGGAGCAGTACCGTCGGTGCGCCTCGCCACCAGACGCTCCTCGCCGCGGTTGCCTGGAGCCACGACTTGTGCACCCCCGTTGAGAAGCTGTTGTGGCGTAGGGCCTCGGTGTTTCCGGGTGGCTTTGACCTGAACGCGGCGGAGGAGGTGTGCTCGGGCGGGGATCTGCCCCGCGATCAGGTCTTGGACGCGCTGCTCGGCCTGGTCGACAAGTCCGTCGTTGTCAACGAACAGGGCGACGGCCGGGTGCGGTTCCGGATGCTTGCGACGCTCCGCGAGTTCGGCTCGGAGTGCCTCGCGGAGGCTGGGGAGCTCGAGAGCCTGAGCGCCGCCCACTGTGCATGGACCTCGGGCATGCTGGCCGATGCGGCCGCTGAATGGTTCGGGCCGGGCCAGGTCGAGTGGACCGCAAGGCTGCGCCTCGCGCAGTCCGACATCCGAGCCGCGCTGGAGTTCTGCGCAACCCACTCCGACTACGCCCGCGTCGGCCAGCGAATGGCCGGAGAATGCTGGTTCCACTGGATTGCCGGCGAATATCTTTCCGAGGGCCGCCTCTGGCTTGAGAGGCTCCTCGCTGCCGACACCCGACCGACCGTCGAGCGTGCTCTCGCTCTTCGAACCGCAGCAGGGGTCGCCGCGCTCCAAGGAGACACCGGCCGGGCGGACCAGGCGGCCGCTGAGTGCGAACAGCTCGCCAGCGACCTCGCGCGACCGGACCTCGTCGCCTACGGCGTGCACATGCGGGCGCTCTCCGCCTTCTTCGCCAGCAGGGCTGCGGAGGCGGAAGATCTCTTCCTCCGCGCCCGAACGCTCTACGCCGATATCATGGTCTCCGAGGCTTGGAGGCTCCTGCTCCTGGTCCACTACGGCGCCATGCACGCTCTGCAGGGCGACCTGCCAGTCGCTGCCGGCTTGTTCGAGGAGACCCATTCGCGCAGCGAAGAGCACGGTGACCAGTGGGCGCGCTCATACGCCGTCTGGGGTCGCGGGCTGGTCAGCTTCCATGCGGGAGAGCTCGAGGAGGCCGAGACCTCGCTGCTGCGGAGCATCGAGATGAAGCGGCCATTCCACGATCTGCTCGGGCTTGCCCTGGCCCTCGACGCGCTGGCGTGGGTGCTCGCCGCGAAGGGTCAGGCGCTGCGGGCCGCCCGACTCGTGGGAGCCGCATCGTGGCTGTGGTCCACCTTCGGCACCGACCTCTTCGGCTCCGAGTTCTTCACCGCGCAGCGTGCACAATGCGAGGCCGCCGCCCGCAAGGCGCTCGGGGACCCGGCCTACGTCGAGGCGGTCGGACAGGGTGCCTCGGCCTCGCTCGACGACACCCTCGGTGAGCTGGTGGACAACGAGCCCGCACAACGCGCGCCCCGGCGTACCAAGTCGTTGCTGACCAGGCGCGAGCAGGAGGTCGCAGCCCTGGTGGCCGAGGGGCTGACCAACCAGGAGATCGCCGACAAGCTGGTGATCTCGACGCGTACGGCAGAAGCGCACGTCGAGCACGTGCTGCGCAAGATGGACTTCCGCTCACGAACCCAGATCGCCACCTGGTACGCGACTCGTACTGACTGACCTGACGGCCACCCGGACCGCCACACACCGAGTCGCCGAGTCACGGCCGCCCGTTCCGGACAGATCTGTCGGATCCGTAGTTTTCCCGGATGCCCCAACGGTGAGGCACGCCACACGATGGTTCTCAAGCGTGATGAGGGACACGGAGAGCCGCCGTCCTCCGTCCATGAATCGGATCCTCTGACATCACGCTCGACTCACGGCCGAACGAATTCCATTGCCGACGAAGAGGTAGACCGGTGACCAACTTGCAGTCTGGATCAACGCGAGCAGGAGAGAGCTCGAGGTGGGCCGACGCCGACATCGCGGCGCTGGTGGACGAGACGAATGGGCGTCTCGATCCCCGGATCTTCACCGACCAGGCCATCTATGAGCAGGAGCTGGAGCGCGTCTTCGCTCGCTCCTGGTTGATGTTGGGTCACGAGACCCAGATCCCCAAGCCCGGCGACTTCATGACGAACTACATGGGCGAGGACCCCGTCATCGTCTCGCGGCAGAAGAACGGGGACATCCGTGTCTTCCTGAACCAGTGTCGGCACCGGGGCATGCGGATCTGTCGGGCCGACGGAGGCAACGCCAAGTCGTTCACCTGCAGCTACCACGGCTGGGCCTATGACACCGCCGGCAACCTGGTGAGCGTTCCGATGCAGCAGGAGGCCTTCCCCAACCTCAAGAAGGAGGAGTGGGGCCCCCTCAAGGCGCGGGTGGAGACGTACAAGGGACTCATCTTCGCCAACTGGGACGCCGACGCCCCCGACCTCGAGACCTACCTCGGCGAGGCGAAGTTCTACATGGACCACATGTTGGATCGGACCGAAGCAGGCACCGAGGCCATCCCAGGTGTCCAGAAGTGGGTCATCCCCTGCAACTGGAAGCTGGCCGCCGAACAGTTCGCTAGCGACATGTACCACGCGGCGACCACCGCTCACCTGTCCGGCATCCTGGCGGGGCTGCCCGAGGAGATCGACATCACCGACGTGGCGCCCCCGACGACCGGCATCCAGTTCCGCGCGCCCTGGGGTGGGCACGGCACCGGGTTCTACATCAACGACCCGGCACTGCTGCTCGCCATCACCGGGCCGAAGATCGCTGAGTACAACACTCAGGGACCGGCCGCCGAGAAGGCTTCTGAGCGTCTGGGAAGCATCGAGCGTGGCGCGCAGGTGACCGCGGAGCACATGACCATCTTCCCGAACTGCTCGTTCCTGCCAGGCCTGAACACGGTCCGCGCATGGCACCCCCGCGGCCCGAACGAGATCGAGGTCTGGGCATTCACCATCGTCGATGCCGACGCACCCGACGACATCAAGGACGAGTTCCGTCGCCAGTCGATGCGCAGCTTCTCTGCGGCGGGCGTCTTCGAGCAGGACGACGGCGAGAACTGGGTCGAGATCCAGCAGGTGCTGCGCGGGCACATGGCTCGCAGCCGGCCGTTCAATGCGGAGATGGGCCTGGGGGAGACGCGAGAGGACCACCCGTCCTATCCCGGAACGATCAGCAATGTGTACAGCGAGGAAGCGGCTCGGGGGCTCTACACGCACTGGGTGCGGATGATGACCTCTCCTGACTGGGCGGCCCTCAACGCCACTCGTACTCCGCAGGTCGACGCAGCGTCCGCGTAACCGAGCCGCGGCTTCGACCGTCTGCTACCCGACCCACTCTTCGGCCAAGAAATAGGTCCGCCATGATCGAGACGACATCACCCACCACCCCTTTCCTCGCCAAGCCGGCGCCCATAGACGTGGCGCTGCAGCAGGAGATCGAGCAGTTCTACTACTGGGAAGCGAAGCTTCTCAATGATCGGCGATTCCCGGAATGGTTCGCGCTTCTGGCGGACGACATCCGCTACTGCATGCCGATCCGGACCACCCGCGTCTTGCGTGAGTCCCACCACGAATACACGGGACCCAACGACTATGCGCACTTCGATGAAGATGCGGTCTACATGCGCCAGCGTCTCCGCAAGATCACCTCCGACGTGAGCTGGTCGGAGAATCCGGCTTCGCGCACCCGGCACATCATCTCGAACGTCATGGTCGTCGACGGGGAGCATCCCGGCGAGTACCAGGTCTCGAACGTCTTCGTCGTCTACCGAAACCGTCTGGAGCGTCAGGTCGACATCTTCGCCGGCGAACGGCAGGACCTGCTGCGGAGGACGGACGGCGACAGCGGGTTCGAGATCGCGCGGCGAACCATCCTGCTGGACCAGAGCACCGTCCTGTCCAACAACCTCAGCTTCTTCTTCTAGGTCTCCCGATGTCTCTCACACGGATCTGTAGCCCGAGCGACCTGTCGCCCGGAGACATGCTTCGCTTCGAAGATGGCCCGGAGCCGATCCTGGTCTGCAACGTCGGCGGCGAGTTCTTCGCTGTCCAGGACACCTGCTCGCATGACGAGTGGTCGCTCGCCGACGGCGACCTGGAGGACGACATTGTCGAGTGCACGCTGCACTGGGCCAAGTTCTCCGTACGAACAGGCCAGGTCAAGGCGCTGCCCGCCTGCGTGGCCCTTCGCACGTTCGTGACCAAGGTCGAGGGAGACGATGTGCTCGTCGAGCTCGACAGTGATGCGACAGCCTGATGATCTCGAACATCGTGGTGGTAGGCGGTGGCGTCGCGGGTATCGCCGCGGTGCAGGCACTGCGGTCCGAAGGCTATGACGGGCGTCTCTACCTGATCGGCGCAGAGAAGGAGCATCCCTACGACCGCACTGCCCTGTCGAAGAGCGTTCTGGTCGGAGAGAAGAGCAACCCTCCTCCGCTGCTGCCGGTGGACTGCTACAGCGATCTTCGTGTCGAGCTCGTGCTCGACAGGACGGTGGAACGGTTGGACCTCGACCGGCGCGAGCTGGTGCTCGATGACGGCGTGGCGCTCCGGGCCGATCGGGTCTTGTTGGCGACCGGCGCTCGTGCGCGCGCCGCGGTCATCCCCGGCGCGGATCTGCCCGGCGTCGCTACTCTGCGGACCTCGAACGACGCCTATGAACTCCGCGAGCAGTGGCGGCCAGGCCAGCACCTGGTCGTCGTGGGGGGAGGGCTGATCGGGTGCGAGGTCGCGACCACTGCTCGCAAGCTCGGACTCGACGTCACCGTCGTGGAGGCATCGGACGAGCTGCTCCAACGTGTGCTCGGCCGACGAATCGGCCGATGGTGCCGGCATCGGCTGGAAGAGCTCGGTGTCGCGATCCGGTTGAACACGGGGGTCACGGAGTTCACGGGCACGAGTCGGGTCACCGGGGTGATCGACACCGCAGGTCAGTTCGTGTCCGCGGACAGCGTCATCGTGTGCGTGGGTGCGGAGCCTGAGACCACGCTCGCCGAGCAGGCCGGCCTTCGCTGCAGCCGCGGCATCGTCGTCGACGACGTCGGGAGCACGAGCGCCGAGGGGGTCTACGCCGCTGGAGACGTGGCGTCCTGGCCCTTGCGCACGGGCGGTCGACGATCGCTCGAGACCTACATCAACAGCCAGAAGGAGGCGGCCAGCGTCGCGTCCGCGATGCTCGGCAAGCCCGTTCCTTCACCACAGATCCCGCTGTCGTGGACCGAGATTGCTGGCCACCACATCCAGATGGTCGGGGACATCGAAGGCTCGGGGGACTACGTCGCGCGAGGCGATCTCGACGACGGTCCAGCGCTGCTGTTCAGGGTGGACGACGGCCACGTGGCAGCAGCGGTTTCGGTAGGTGCGCCGCGTGACTTCGCCATGGCGAGCCGCCTCGTCGACGCCGACGTCTCGGTGAGTCAGGAAACACTCGCAGACACCGGTGTCGAGCTGCGCCAGCTGTATCAAGCGGCTCGTAGCAAAGCCACCGTCAACTAGAAGGAGAACTGCAATGAAGCTCAAGGATGAAGTCGCGCTGGTGACTGGCGGTGGCGCCGGTCTGGGGCGGGCAATCGTCGATCGTTTTGTCTCGGAAGGTGCGCGCGTTGCTGTTCTGGACCGATCCGCCGACGGGCTGTCGGCGCTGAAGGAGGCCCACGGTGACGCGGTTGCCGTGATCGAGGGCGACGTACGGTTCCTCGACAGCCACCGAGAAGCCGCCGCGAAGTGCGTCGAGCAGTTCGGAAAGCTCGACTGCCTGATCCCCAACGCAGGTGTTTGGGACTATTCGACCGCGTTGGTGGACACGCCGGACAAAGTCATCGAAGAGGCATTCGACGAGATGTTCTCGATCAACGTCAAGGGATACCTGCTCGCGGCGAAGGCGTCTCTTCCTGCGCTGTACGACAGCAAGGGCAGCATCACCTTCACCGTCTCCAACGCAGGCTTCTATCCCGGCGGTGGTGGTGCTCTCTACACCGCTGCGAAGCACGCAGTGGTGGGACTCGTCAAGCAGCTCGCCTTTGAGCTCGGTCCTCACATCCGAGTCAACGGCATCGCGCCCGGCGGTCTCGGCGGAACTGACCTCCGAGGGCTGAAGTCGCTTGATCTCCAGGACACCAGCATCTCGACGATTCCGCTCGCTGACATGCTCGCCGGCGTCCTGCCGACGGGCCGGATGGCCACCGCTACGGAGAGCGCAGGAGCCTACGTCTTCTTCGCCACGCGCGCGGACACCGTGCCCCTGACCGGGAGCGTTCTGAACTTCGACGGCGGCATGGGCGTGCGCGGCCTGGACGGGACGAACCGCGGCGCGCTGCTGGACCAGCACTTCGGGCAGAAGTGAGCCGTCGGTCGCGTTGCGCACCGAACGGCGTGTTCTCCATCGGCGCCGCCTGGCGACCGGTGTCCCTCTCCACGGCGGAAGCCGGCTCCTGAAAGGTTAGACAATGAGCGTTCAACGGCTCGGTTACTTGGGCTTCGAAGTATCAGATGTGCAGGCATGGCGGTCGTTCATGACTCAGAAGCTGGGAGTCATGGAGGCGTCCGGCGACGAAGCGTCGGCGCGGTTCCGGATCGACTCGCGCGCCTGGCGCCTGCAGGTTGACAAGGGAACCTCGGACGACATCTCCTTCGCAGGCTTCGAGGTCGACAGCGCACAGTCGCTCGCGGCCATTCGCAAGCGTCTGGAAGCCCATGGCGTAGAGGTGACCACGGAGACCGCAGACGCCGCAGCCAAACGTGGCGTCCTCGGTCTGCTCTCTTGCTCAGACCCCGTTGGCTCTCGGGTCGAGATCTACTACGGCGCCACCGAGCTCTTCGAGGAGCCGTTCAACTCGCCGACCGGTGTCCACGGGTTCCTCACGGACGACCAAGGTCTCGGACACTACGTGCTCGCAGTGCCTGACATCGACGCGGCGCTCAGCTTCTATGTCGACGCGCTGGGCTTCCATCTCTCCGACATCATCGACTGGCAGATCTCCGAGACCATGGGGACCACCCTCCACTTCCTGCACTGCAACGGCAGGCATCACACCTTGGCGCTCGCCAGTATTCCGAGTCCGAAAAAGGTCCATCACTTCATGCTCGAGACGACGAGCATGGATGACGTGGGCTTCGCCTACGACCGGTTCGTCGAGGACGAGACCGTCGTCCTCAGCCTGGGTCGCCACACCAACGACCACATGTTCTCCTTCTACGGCGGGACGCCGTCCGGTTTCGCCGTCGAGTACGGCTGGGGCGCCCGTAGCGTCGAACCAGGCTGGTCGGTGGTGCGCTACGACAAGATCAGCTACTGGGGTCACAAGCCCACCAAGAAGCCGGGGGACTGAGCCCGGACCCCAGGCCGGTGCCCGTCGCTAACGCTCAGAGCGGCGGGCCATCGACCTGCCTGGCCTCGGGTGGGACACTCGGAATAGGCGGCAGAGTCGCTGACCTAGGTGGGATTCGGCATGGACTGGAACACCGTGAGGCCGCTTCGGCAGAGCCCGGGCATCACGACCACCCTCGCGCGTCTGGGTAATTCTCGTGAGCAGTTCGTCCTCAGACGGCTGGACCTGTCGATGACGTGGCCGTGGAGCCAGCAGTGGCTCGAGAGCGAGCTCGAGGCCACTCGAAGGGCACGGCTGCCACATGTCGTCCCGACGAACATCGCCCAGCGGGGTCACGACTACATCGACCTCGTCCGGCCCTACATCGCAGGGCTCGACCTACGCGAGTGGTCCGCCCAGCAGTCGCGTCAATCGAGCGACGCGTATCTGCCGCTGATGTGCGACCTGTTCTTCGCCTTGGCGCGCCTGCATCGAATGGGGATAGCGCACGGCGGAGTCAAACCCGCAAACATCCTGCTCGCCGAGGGCACGGACGAGCTGATCCTGCTCGACGCCAGCGTCACGAGGACCCAGCTCTCTGCACTGACCCATCCGCTGGAGGGGTCAGCGGCCCCGCACCTTCCAGCCGAACGACATGGACTAGCCCACCCCGCGGCGGGCTTCACCGCGGACATCTACGCGGCTGGATGGGTGCTCCTCGAGTCGCTGGCCGAGATCAACCGCACGGCCAGTGCCCTGCGGAGGGTGAACCCAACCGACGACAGTGGGACGGACCTGTCGCACCTGATCGACGTCGTCGGGGTCCCAGCAGCGCTGCGCCCCATCTTCCTGAAGCTGCTGGACCGCGAGTCTGAGCTGCGCTACCAGTCCGCCGAGGATGTCCTCGCTGCCCTGGAGGCGGTCGTCGCGACCGGCAGCGCGCAGAGCGCGGCTGTCGATCCGTACACATCCCTCGTCCACGTGGAGCCGCCGCTGGTGGGTCGAGAAGGCGAGCTGGCCAAGCTGATGGCCTGCGCTGACGGCGCGACGCGCTCGACCGGATCAGTCGTGTGCTTGAGCGGCGATTCCGGAATGGGCAAGAGCCGCCTGCTCGACGCCGTGGTGGCGCATGCGGAGGCGTCGGGCACGATCGTGCTGCGTGCTGGTGCGTTCGACCATGAGCCGGCTCGCCCGCTCAGGCTGTTCGCTGCACCCTTCCGCGTCATCATCGACTACTTGACAGCGCATCCGCTCGCGGCGGAGCGAGTGCGCGGCGAGATGGGTTCGCTCGCTCCAGCGGCCGTCGAGCAGGCCCCTGAGCTTGCCGAAGCGCTGGGAGATCAACCGGGCTCCGATGCGATCTTCGCCGACAGCTCCGTGGCCGCCGGCCCCGCTGCGATCGCGCGGCTCCTCACTTCCGTCTTCACCGAAGAGAACCCCGGGTTGATCGTGCTCGACGATTGTCAGTGGGCAGACGATCTCAGCTGGCAAGTGCTCGCTCACCTGGCGGCGGCGATATCGAGGGAAGCCGCACGACCCGGAACCGGTGCGAATGTCTCGCTGATCTACTCGTGCCGGCCTGAGGCCGTTGCGCAAGCGTTGGCGTGGGGCTTGAACGAGATCGCCTTCGTCGAGCTCGAACCCTTGTCGGACCCCTTCACAGAACAACTCATCCGATCACTCAGCGACCACCTTCCATCCCGCGTCATCGCCTACGTCGTCGAACATTCCCACGGCAATCCCCTCGAGACACTCCTGGTGTTCCAGACGCTCATCGACTCCTCGGCCATGACACGCAAACGGGACCGCTGGATACTCGATGACGTCCGGATGGCGACGCTCCCGCCTCAGCAGCTGGCCCGAGACGGGAGCCCCGGCCCGGGGATCGAGCACGCGAAAACCGATTCCTTCCTTTCGCCCCGCCTGAGGCGATTGACGCCGGCAGCAGAGCACGCCGTCGGGCAGGGCGCCGTACTCGGGCGCCGGTTCTCGTCCCGCCTGTTGAGCACGTCCTTGGGAACGGGACTGGCGGAGGTCGAGCAGTACCTGCGCGAAGCAGTCGGGTGCGGAATCGTGCGCGGCATCGACGGAGATGCTGGTCGCGAGTATGAGTTCTCCCACGACCGGCTACGAGAAGCCGTGTTGCGCAACTTGACCGAGGACGCCCGCCGCGAGCTTCACCTGTGCGCCGCGCGAGCACTCGAGGCCGACGAGGTTCAGGCCGACTACGACATCGCCTACCACTTCGATCGTGCAGGTAGGGCCGAGTCGGCGCTGCCCTTCGCCCTGCGCGCGGGCGAGGCGGGTCTGAGGCGCAACGCGCTCGATGTCGCGGAACGAAACTTCAAGATCGCAGCAGCAGGAATGGCGCTGTGCGAGTCGACAGAGGACATCTCAGCGTTTCGGGTGTACGAAGGCTTCGGCACCATCCACCTGCTCCGCGGAAACTACGACCTCGCTGCCAAGGAACTTGCCAGCGCGCACGCTCTCGCGGGCATGCGCTCCAGACTTGATTCTGCGCGGATCGGGGCCCTGCTCGGTGAGCTTGCCTTCAAGACAGGGCGATTCGACGACGCGGAGCAATGGATGCAGGGCAGCTTGCAGGACCTGCACCTACGAATCCCTCGCAGCACTTCCCACGCGGCGCTACTGACGGCTGCCGAGCTGGGCCGACTCGTCCTTGGCTGGTGTGCTCGCCGGCTCGGGCGCGGGAAGTCGAGGCGTGGCACGGAGCGTGACCGCCTCGCTGCCCACATCCACACCCGTCGTGTCTATGAATGGTGGTTCGTCAGGTCACCCATCTGGGTCCTCCTGGGAGTGCTGCGCAGCGCGCGGTTCGCGAACCTTTCGGGCGGCATGCGTGAACGGGCGCAGGCGTACTCCAGCGTCGCCGTCATCTCCGGGACGGCGCCCGTACTGGCGCCGCTGGCGCTGCGTCTGGTCGAACGGTCGCTGCAGCTGCGCCAGTCGTCCGGCGACGGTTGGGGCATTGCCCAGTCTCACCATTTCAGGGGTTTCGTTCTGTATGCCGCCAACCGGTACGAAGAGGCGATCGAAGCCTTCGACGCCGCTGTCGCTGCGTTCGACATCTTCGGCGATCGATGGGAACAGGTCGCGGCCATGTGGCAGAAGGCGCTCTGCCTGGCACGACTGGGACGACTTCACGACGCAGGAGTGCTCGCACGCGACGCGTATTGGGAAGGCAAACGCAGGGGCGACCGGATCGGCGCGGGCACTGCCCTGGCGATCTGGGTCCAGTGCCTGCCCGGCGACGTGAACATCGAGACCATTGCTCGCGAAGTGCAGCTGACGGACCCCAGCGATCGCCACACCTTGGCGATGTTGCACGCAGCGCGGGCATGGCGCTTGATTCATACCAACCAACACGCGCCTGCCTTGGATGCCTTTCGCCAAGCAGATGAGCTGATCCGTGCGTCCGGCCTCCGCAATCACTTTCTCGCGCCCGTGCTGACCGCACATCTGCAGGCTCTTCGTCTGACGTGCGCCGCCGGTCCCGAAGTCTGGACCGAGGAGAGCCGCCAGCAGTCCAAGATCGCCCGACGGCTCCTGGCCCGTGCCCGTCGATCGGCGCTGGTGTTCGGTGGTGAGCGGCCAGCGGTCCTGAGAGAGTGGGCTTTGCGGCTCTTCTCTCGAGGGCACAAGAGGCGGGGACGCATCGTCTTGGAGGTGGCCGCCCGCTTCGCATCTCGCTACCGTGCGCACGGCGAGCTCGCCGCGTGCTCACTGGCCGCAACTCTCGCCGGGATTCATCCGCGCCGGGGACCGCTCAGCGGGCTGCCACCAGTGTCTCAACAGTGCCGGGTGCTGGGCATACACGTCGATGGTGCAGTCGTGAAGTCAGTCCAAGTACGCGACGCGTTCGCCAGTGCAGGTTCTTCGCGTCACGACGCCCTGCTCAATGCGGTGAATTCCATCGTGGCTTCGGATGACGCAGACGAGGTGCTCGACAAGCTCCGGGACGCAACCTTCGCCACGACGACCGCGCGTCGAGTCCAGATCCTCGAACAGGCGCCAACGCCCGACGATGAGGGCAGGCTCCCGAAGTCCGTTTCGGCGGGATCGGCGAGGGGTGGCGAGCCGTCCGACGAAGGCTGGGACATGAAGGTGACCGAGCGCCTCGCAATGCGAGTTGTCGAGGACGGGCCCCACGAGACCTCTGTCGTGGCCGCCTTCCCGCTTGGCGAAGGCGAGACTCACAGGTCGACCGTGGAGGTCCTGGCCGCACTGGCGGGCGCTGTCATCGAACGCGAGATCCTGCGCAGGGAATCCATGGAGCGAATGGTGGCGGTGCAAGAGGCCGAACGGGGGAGAATCGCACGCGATCTGCATGACGAGTTCGGCCACATCTTTGCCAGCGTGACGGAAAGGCTCAGCGCTCTGCAGGAGTGTGACAACCCGACCGCGCATCAGGTCGCGGCTGACATCAAGGGTCTTGTCCGCGAGGGAATTCAGGTGGCTCGATCCGTTGCCTGGTCCTTGCGTCCGTCGGGGCTCGATGATCTGGGTCTCTTCGGATGCGTCGAGCAGTACGTGGAGGACTGTCGCCAGATCTATCCGATCCGCATCGAGCTCACCACCACTCGTCAGCCACCGACTGTCCCATCATCCGTCGCCACCGCCATCTTCCGAATCGTGCAGGAGGCGCTGACCAACGTCGGTCGTCACAGCGGCGCCAGTGAAGCGAGCGTGATGGTCATCGCGTCAGGCAGCGCCTTGAGGGCCGTCATCGAGGACGACGGCAAGGGATTCGACGCCGAAGTCGCCGGTCAACGCAGATCGCTCGGTCTGATCGGGATGCGCGATCGTGCCCGGCTCGTGGGTGGGCGTTTGACGGTCGAGTCCCGTCCGGGACACGGCACCACGATCATGGTGGAGGTGCCGATCTCGCGATGATCAGCGTTGTGGTGTGCGACGACCATGGCATCATCCGCTCCGGGATAGCTCGTATCCTGGAGAAGACGGACGATTTCGAGCTGGTGTCAGCAGCACCTACTGGCGAGCTCTTGCTAGAGGCGGTGCGCGACTTCACGCCGGATCTAGTGGTGCTCGACATACGACTGTCTGACTGCAGCGGGCTGGACCTCCTCAAGCAGGTTCTCGCCATCGCGCCTGGCGTTCGCGTCGTCATGCTCAGCATGTACAGCGCCAAGGGCTACATCGAGAAGGCGAAGGCGGAAGGCGCGCGGGGCTACATCACCAAGGAGTGTCTGGACGAGGAGCTCGTGTCAGTCCTGCACGCCGTCATGACCGAGGAAGGATTCATCTCCTTCCGGTCCGCGGAGCCCGAGAAGCGCCTCGACGTCGACATCGATCTGCTGTCGTCGCGAGAGCTCGAAGTGATGGTGCTCATCGCCTCTGGGCTGACCAATGCCGAGATCGCCGATCGACTGACCGTCTCTCCGCGCACCGTCGAAAGTCATCGGGCCAGCATCCAGCGCAAGCTCCTGATCCGCACCCGAGCCGAGCTCGCGCTCGTCGCTCGCAATGCATTCCTCCTCGAATAGCGGTTCTGCATGCGAAACCGTGGGCGGTGCGAGGCGAACCTGAGTGGAGAAGGGTCTCGATCTCTCGTCTGATCGGCGTCCCCACCTGGTGACGAGTAGATCGTGCGGGTGAGCACCGAGGGGCGTCAATCCGTAGTTTTCCCGGATGCTGCGGCAGGGTGCGATCGCGTTAACTCCGAGTTGCTTGCACTATGCACCGACATTTCGAGGGAAGGCGCAGCGGATGACTGTGACAACGGAGAACGCAGGACGCACCATTGAAGCCAATGGCATCGCCACCCACTACCACGATGTCGGTTCCGGCGATCCTGTCCTGCTCCTGCACGGGTCTGGGCCGGGCGTCTCGGCCTGGGCGAACTGGCAGCGCGTAATCCCGCCACTCGCCGAGAGTCACCGCGTGCTGGCCCTGGACATCGTCGGCTTCGGGCACACGGATCGCCCGGCAGACATTCGCTATTCGCTGCAGACGTGGGTCGATCACGTGTGGGGCTTCCTCGATGCACTGGGGATTGAACGTGCTTCGATCGTGGGCAACTCCCTGGGCGGACGGATCGCCGTGGCCATGGCCATCCAGCAGCCCGAGCGAGTGTCGAAGATGGTGCTGATGGGGTCGCCCGGGCCGGGCATGACGCCGAGCGAGGGCCTGATCGCCCTGCGGGGGTACGAGCCCTCCTACGAGGCGATGCGAGAGCTGCTCGTCACCTACTTCGCCGTCGATCCCACCATCATCACGCCGGAGCTCGTGCAGATCCGGCACGAGGCCAGCGTCGCACCCGGAGTCCATGAGACCTATCGGGCGATGTTCTCCGATCCCGAGCACTCGGGCGCCGATCTCGCGTTCAACCTCGACGAGCTGGCGCAGCTCGCCACGCCGACCCTGATCGTCCACGGCCGTGAGGATCGGGTGATCCCACTCGAGTCCGGGATCAGCATGCTGACCACGCTCCCGAACGCTGACCTCCACGTCTTCAGCCGATGCGGTCACTGGACCCAGATCGAGCGCTCCGGCGAGTTCGTGGCTGTCGTCGACCAGTTCCTGTCGAGCTGACGTCATCGACCGCACGGCGCCCAACAACACACAGACCTGCCGAACACACGGCGCCCATAAGGAGTACTCAAGGTGAGTGTCAGCATCACGGTGGCCACGACGGGGCCGATCGCGTCGAAGAAGGACAACCCGTCGTTGCCCACCCAACCCGATGAGATCGCCGAGGAAGTCCACGCAGCATTCCTGGCCGGCGCGTCGGTCGCCCATGTGCACCTCAGGGATGCCCAGGATCGGCCGACCGCTGACCTGAACATCGCACGGGAGACGATGGAAAGGATCGCTGAGCGCTGCCCGATCCTCATCCAGCTGTCCACCGGTGTCGGCCTCGACGTCTCGTTCGAGGAGCGCGAGCGACTCGTCGAGCTGCGGCCGCAGATGGCGACCTTGAACCCGTGCAGCATGAGCTTCGGAGCAGGGGAGTTCCGCAATCCGCCGGCTGACGTCGAGCGGATGGCGCGCCGCATGAACGACCTGGGCGTCAAGCCCGAGCTCGAGATCTACGACACCGGTCACCTGGAGGCGGCCCTGCGGCTGCGTGATGCCGGCGTGCTGACGAGCGAGCCGATGCAGTTCTCCATCGTGCTCGGCGTGCGGGGCGGCATGGCAGCCACTCCCGCCAATCTGATCACCATGGTGGAGCGGCTCCCCGAGGACTGCGTCTGGCAGGTCATCGCCATCGGCCGGGCCAACCTCGAGCTGACAGCGATGGGCATCGCGCTGGGTGGCAACGCCCGGGCCGGACTCGAAGACACCCTCTTCCTGCGCAAGGGAGAGCTCAGCCAAGGGAACCTGCCCCTGGTCCAACGCGCCGTCGATGTGGCGAGGGCACTGGACCGGCCCATTGCCACCCACGACGAGACCGCCAAGGCGCTCGGCATCGGTGTCCCTGCGCGATGACGCGAAACCTGCCAAGAAGCTCGTAAGCGTGGTCCCCGCCGCGCACCGACATTCAGCACCGAAATCACGTCGAGAGGACCACCGACCAATGTCAACGACACACGCCACTGAGCAGGCGCTTGCGCCCTTCGAGAGCCGGGCCATCGTCGGCTCCATGGACGGGGCAGTCGCCGTCCTGTCGCTGGGGCTGGCCCCCTACAACCTGATGGACAAGGAGATGAACGACGAGCTCATCGCGGCCCTGGAGTGGGCGCGCGAGCAGAGCGCGCGTGCGGTCGTGCTGCGAAGCTCGCTGCGTCACTTCTCAGCCGGCGCGAATCTCGACGACATGCTCCTCGAAGCCGACGAGTCCGAGGTTCTCGATTGGGGATTCGTCGAAACCCTGCAGGCGTTCTCCGAGTTCCCTGCGCCCATCATCGCCAGCGTGAACGGCGTCTGCGTCGGTGGCGGCTTCGAGCTGGCCCTGGCCTGCGATCTCATCATCGCCTCCGAGTCGGCCAAGATCGGCTCGGTGGAGGTCACCGTCGGACTGCAGCCGCTGATGGGGGCGGTCCAACGTCTGACGCAACGGGCCGGCGCAGCGCGCGCGCGGGAGATGGTCATGCTGGGCAGGCGCTACCCAGCCAGCACGCTCGAGCGCTGGAACGTGATCAACTGGACCGTCCAAGACGAGAGTCTTGACGACGCGACGATGGTGATCGCCCAGGAGCTGGCCCACGGACCGACGGTGGCCAACGCGGCAAGCAAGCGCCTCGTGGCGATCGCCGTCGATCAGGGCGTCAAGGCTGCCGACGAGGCCATGCTCGAGGTCCAAGGAGCTGTTCTCGGGTCCGCCGACTTCCGCACCGGTGTCCGTTCCTACCGTGAGAACGGCGTCGGTATGGCGCAGTTCGAAGGAGCCTGAGCGATGTCCTCGAGCCTGCCCCTCACGGGTGTCAAGGTTGTCGACTTCTCGCGAGTGCTGGCGGGACCCCACTGCGCGAAGACCCTTCTCGACCTTGGCGCCGACGTTGTCAAGCTGGAACCACCTGGTGGTGACCTGTCCCGACGCGCCTACCCCAACGACGGCGGTGTCTCGGGCTACTACGCCCAGCAGAACGCCGGCAAGCGCAACATCAGTATCGACCTGACCGTCCCGTCTGCACGAGAGGTCGCTCTTCGACTCTGCGACGAGGCCGATGTCATCGTCGAGAACTTCCGCCCCGGCGCACTTGCGGCGTTCGGGCTCGACTACGCGTCCGTGTCCGCACGGAACCCAGGTGTCGTCTACGTCTCGATCAGCGGCTACGGCCAGCACGGACCATCGCGGTCCCGGATGGCGTACGCACCCACCGTGCAGGCCGAGACCGGACTGACGGCGACGACCGCGGCGCACTTCGGTCATGACGACCTCCGCAGTGATTCGTTGTCGCATGCCGATGTCTATTCGGGCCTGCACGCCGCGATCGCCGTCCTGGCATGCCTGGCCCAGCGAGAGCGCACCGGGCGTGGCGAGTACATCGATGTCGCCATGGCAGCGGTGATGCTGTCGATCAACGAGCGGGTCCACGTGGAGCTTGCCGACGACGATCTGGGAGAGGAACGTCCCATCCTCGGCGCAACCGACGGGCCGTTCCTCCTCGGTCCCGGGGGCGAGCGTTTCGCCAGCCCCATGAGCTTCGTGGGCAGCATGTCGTTCCCGCTGTACCTGGCAGCGATGCGGCGCGCCGACCTGGCCGACGACCCTCGCTTCCTGACCCCGGAACTTCGACTGCAGCACATCGACGACCTCCGCCGCATAGTCCAGGACTGGATCTTGACCTTCGCCGACATGGAGTCGCTCGACGCTCAGCTGGACGAAGCAAAGATCGCGACCGGCCAGGTCCGCACCGTGCGCGAGTTCGCGGACAGCGATTGGTCCAGCGCATGGAGCGCTGTCCGCACGGTGAGTGCAGGCTCTGGCCAGAAGTACCGGATCCCGGGGCGCCCCTGGCACTTTGCGGACACGGTCGGGCCGGTTGAGGACCAGTTCGTGCCTCGCCAGGGCGAGGACAATGCCGAGATTCTCGCCGAGCTCGGATTCAGCGACTCGGAGATTGCCGACCTCTCTCGTGCGGGTGTCACGGTGGAGGCACCGCGGACCAGCGAGATCGCCGAGAGGGTGGCAGAGCTCTCATGAGCTCGCCGGACCGGACCGCGGTGGCGGGGGCGCGTGCCGTCCCGGCTGGTCCGGTCGTGCCGCGGCGTGGCCCCGACGGCATGAGCCCCGCGGCGCGGCAGCTGGCGCGGGACGCGGTGCGGTCGTCGATGCCGTTCAAGACGTTCTCGACGTTCGGCGACTTCTACGCCTTCGTGGGCAAGGTCTTCGCCCAGATGTTCACCCGCAAGTTCCACTTCCGGGAGTTCGTCTCGCAGGCCTGGTTCATCGCGACGGTGTCCTTCTGGCCGGCGTTGTTGGTGGCGGTCCCGTTCTGTGTGGTGTGCGTCTTCCAGATCAACCAGGTACTCATCCAGATCGGAGCCGTCGATCTGGCGGGTGCCGGCGCGGCGGTGGCGGTGGTCCGTGAGATCGGCCCGATCGTGAGTGTCCTAGTGGTCGCAGGTGCGGGCGCGACCGCGATCTGCGCCGACCTCGGCTCGCGCAAGATTCGCGAGGAGATCGATGCCCTTGTGACCCTGGGCATCGACCCCATCGAGCGGCTGGTGGTGCCGCGGGTGGTGGCGTCGACCCTCGTCGGCATGGCGCTGAACGGGATGGTGACGATTGTCGGGCTGGTGGGTGGCTACTTCTGCTCTGTGGTGCTCCAAGGCGCCACGCCCGGTCTCTACCTCTCCGAGCTGACGCTTCTCGTCGGCCTCCCGGACTTCTTGGCCTCGGAGCTGAAGGCCGGGGTCTTCGGTCTGCTGGCCGGTCTGACGGCCTGCTATCTGGGCCTCAACGCCAAGGGCGGTCCCAAGGGTGTCGGGGAGGCCGTGAACCAGACCGTGGTCTTCGCCTTCATGCTGCTTTTCGCCGCCAACAGCGTGATCACGGCGCTGTTCTTCCAGTTCAAGGGAGCCTGACGTGGCAGCCTCGCGCGCGGATCTGATGCGCCACCTCGCACGCCCGACCGAGTCGCTGCGTGATCTCGGCGACCAGCTGGCCTTCCACGGCAACGCCTACTCGCACTTGCCGAGGGCCCTCAAGCAGTACCCCAAGGAGATCGTGCGGCTCTTGGCCGAGGTGTCGTTGGGCTCCGGAGCCCTGGCCCTGATCGGCGGCACGG
Organism: Nocardioides immobilis; assembly: GCF_003515065.1. Classification (GTDB taxonomy): domain Bacteria; phylum Actinomycetota; class Actinomycetes; order Propionibacteriales; family Nocardioidaceae; genus Nocardioides; species Nocardioides immobilis. The sequence continues at coordinate 32,515 of NZ_QXGH01000043.1, read as the reverse complement.
TGATGGTGATCGGGTTCCTGACTGCCGCTTCCGGCTTCGAGGTCGGGGTGCAGGCCTACACCTCCTTCGACAACATCGATGTCTCGGTGATGTCGGGGTTCTTTGCCGCGTACTTCGACACCCGGGAGATCGCCCCACTGATCTCGGGGATCGCACTGACAGCGACGGTCGGAGCGGGCTTCACCGCCCAGATCGGGGCGATGCGGGTCAGTGAGGAGATCGACGCGCTGGAGGTGATGGCGGTGCACCCGGTGCCCTACCTGGTCACCACTCGGATCATCGCCGGTCTGATCGCCGTGGTGCCGCTGTTCGCAATCGCGTTGCAGCTGTGCTGGCTGGCGACGTACCTGGTGGTGGTCGTCGGCTATGACCAGGCGCCTGGTACCTACGCGCACTACTTCGGAACCTTCCTCGTCCCGGGGGACATCTTCCTGGCGATGGTGAAGGTGATGCTCATGGCGCTGGTCATCATGTCGATCTGCTGCTACCACGGCTTCCGTGCCTCGGGCGGGCCTGCGGGGGTGGGCGCGGCTGTTGGCAAGGCTGTCCGTTCGTCACTGGTCTGCACGATGTTCGTCGACCTGTTCTTCGCCGTCGCCGTCTGGGGTGGACCGACGGTCCACATCGCCGGGTGAGCGGGAGGCGTTGGCGATGACTCATCTCAACCCGCACCGGATCGACCGTCAGGTCGTCTACGGGTTCCTCTTCCTCGGCCTGGTCGGGCTGCTCATCCTGGGCACCATCGCCCACTACCGCGGCGCCTTCGAGGACAACGTCGTGGTGACCGTCGAGGCCGACCGCGCGGGCCTGACCCTGGCCAAGGGCGCGGCGATCAAGCTGCGCGGCGTCGAGATCGGCCGGGTGGGCGAGGTCGAGGACGACGGGGGGACCGTCATGATCGGCCTCGAGATTGACGAGGACAAGATCGACCAGGTGCCCGCCGACGTCACGGCACAGATCGTGCCGCCGACCGCGTTCGGCGCGAAGTACGTCCAGCTGACAGAGCCGGACGGGAGCACTGCGGAGCCGATCGAGGCCGGTGCGGTGATCCCGGGCACCCGGGTCACGGTCGAGGTCGACGAGGCGTTCGAGAACCTCACCCAGGTGCTCGACGTGGCCCGGCCTGCGGAGGTCAACGCGGCGCTCACCGCAGCGGCCGGTGCCGTGGACCAGCGGGGCGCGCTGATCGGGGAGCTGATCAGCCAGACCGATGCCTACCTCGTGTCCTTCAACCCCGCGCTGCCCACGCTGAGCGAGGACCTGCGGGTCGCCGACGACGTCCTCGACGTCTACGAAGCGGCTCGCCCGGACCTGGTCAGCACCCTCGACCAGACCGGGGACATCTCCGACACCCTGGTCCGCCAGCGGGCGTCGCTGCGGGCGCTCGAGGTCAGCCTGACCACGTTCGGCGACGAGGCCGACGTGCTGCTGCGGAGCTCGGAGGAGGGCATCGTGACCTCGCTGAACCTGCTCGAGCCGGTCAGCCGCACGCTGGAGCGCTACTCGCCCGAGCTCCCTTGTCTCGTCCTCGGTCTCGCGTCCCTTAACCAGTTCGCGGAACGTGCGGTCGGTGGCATCCATCCTGGCCTCTACGCATTGACACGGCTGATCCCGGCGCGCGACCCGTACGCCTACGAGGAGAACCTGCCGCTGCTCGGCGAGGACCGGGGTCCGGCCTGCTACGGCCTCCCGTACGTGACGCCCGCCGAGGCCGAGCGACCCCCGCCGTACCTCCACACCGGGGCGAACCCCTACGTCGGTCCCCAGCCCACGCCCGACCAGGCCGCGCTCGACACCCTGCTCGGGCTGCTCGCGGGAGGGGCGAGCCTGCCATGAAGCTGAGCGTCGAACGCAAGAGACAACGCGCCGACCTGGCCAAGCTGACCGGGTTCCTGGTGCTGGCCGCGGTCGTCACGGTGTGGGTCGCGGCCATCACCGGTGAGTACCGGCCAGCGGACCGTGAGGGCTATCAGGCCGTCTTCGACGACGTCTCCGGGCTGACGGTCGGCGACGACGTGCGCATCGCCGGTGTCGACGTCGGGAAGGTCAAGGAGATCGACGTCCAGGACGACAACACGGTGCTCGTGGCGTTCGACGTCCGCAGCGACCAGGAGCTGACCACGGCGACCCGGGCGACCATCCAGTACCGCAACCTGACCGGTGACCGCGTCGTGCAGCTCACCCAGGGCCGTGAGTCCGCGGAGGTGCTCGATGTCGGCGGAACGATCCCTGTTGACCAGACCGCGTCGGCGCTCGACCTGGACACCCTGCTCAACGGGTTCCGGCCGCTGTTCGCGGGCCTGAGCCCTTCGGAGATCAACGGTCTGTCGGGGCAGCTGGTGCAGGTCCTCCAGGGCCAGCAGTCGGCGGTCGCCACGCTCGTCGGCCGCGTCGCGTCCTTCACCGGCACGATCGGGAGTCGGGAGGAGCTGCTCGGTCAGGTGATCCGCAACCTGAACAGCGTGCTGGGCGCGGTCGATGAGAGCTCGGGGTCCCTCGGCGCGCTGATCGACGGGCTGGACGCGCTGGTCGTGGGCCTCGACAAGCAGGACACGCAGCTCCTCGATGCTGCGGTCGACATCGACCGGTTCGCACGGGAGACCTCGGCGTTGCTGGCCGGCGCGCGCGGCGACGCACGTGACGACCTCGCCGCACTGATCGTGGCCGCCCGCGGTCTCAACAAGGAGTCCGCGACGCTCGAGGAGGTGCTGGCGGCGCTGCCTCCTCACTACCGCGCCATGCAGAACGTGGCGTCCTACGGCGACTTCCTGAACTTCTTCCTGTGCGGTGTCCGGGTCCGGACCGACCTGGCGACCAGTCCGTGGCAGTTCTCCGGGGCCGAGAGGTGCCAATCATGAGCCGGCGGAGTCCTGACCGGATCGCGGTCCGAGGTGTCATCGGCACGGTGACGCTGGTGCTGGTCGTGGTCGCTGCCTTCAACATCAACCGGCTGCCGCTGATCGGCAACAGCGACGTCATCCACGTGCAGTTCGCCGAGGCGGCCGGCTTGGGCAGCGGCGACGCGGTGATGATCTCGGGGGCGCGGGTCGGCAAGGTCCGCGAGGTGCGGATCGAGGACGAGTACGTCGTCGCGGACATCGTCCTCACCGACGGCGACATCGAGCTCGGCGATCGCACCGAGGCCCGGATCATCACCATCACCCTGCTCGGCCGCGCTGCCGTCGAGCTCGATCCCCGTGGCTCCGGTGAGCTCGAAGCTGGCGAGACGATCCCGGTCGACCGGACCTCGTCGCCGTACAACCTGACCAGCACGCTCAACCAGCTCACCGAGACCACCGCCGAGATCGACAAGGAGCAGCTCGCCGAGGCGCTCGAGGAAGCGTCGGCGACCCTGAGTGCGAGCAGCCCCGATCTCGGGCCGGCTCTTAACGGCATCACCGCGCTGTCGTCCGCGGTCTCCGCCAACGACGACGAGCTCCGCTCGCTCGTCGACCGGGCCGACCGGGTGACGGCCGTCCTCGCCGGCCGTGACGAGCAGATCGCCTCCCTGCTCGGCGCAGGCCGATCGCTGCTCTCGGAGGTGCACGCCCGCCAGGACGTCGTCATCAGTCTGCTGCACAGCGCCCGGGAGCTCTCCGCCCAGCTGCGGCTGATGATCCGCGACACCGACGACGTGCTCGGTCCGGCGCTGGAGGAGCTCGATGACGTGGTCGATGTCCTTAACAAGAACAAGGCGAACCTGCAGGGCACCATCACCGGGCTCCGCGGCTACGTCACGGCGTACGGCGAAGCCGTGTCGAGCGGCCCGTGGTTCGACGTCTACCTCCAGAACCTCACCTCGCCGGCGACGCTCGCTCCGATCCTGTCGGGGGTCACGCAATGAACAGGCTGATGAGATCGATGAAGCCCCGTCGCGCTGTGGTGATTCTGTTGATTGCCGCTGTGGTCGCTGCCAGTGCCTTCGTGTGGCTCGGCGACAACAGCAACACGACGATCCAGGCGCGCTTCACCAGCACCGAGGGTCTGAACGTCAACGACGACGTGAAGGTGCTCGGCGTCTCCGTCGGCAAGATCACCGCGATCGAGAACGACGGCGACGACGTGCTGGTCACCATGGAGGTCGACGCTGACCAGCCGATCCCTGCCGATGCCCGCGCCGCGATCGTCTCGCCCAGCCTGGTCAGCGGCCGGTTCGTCCAGCTCGCGCCGGTCTTCACCGGCGGCGAGCGGCTCGAGGACGGCGCCACCATCGACGTCGAACGCACCGCGGTGCCGGTCACCTTCGACGACGTCAAGCAGCAGCTGACCGACCTCGCCACGACCCTCGGCCCCGCCAAGGGCAAGCGCGGGGGCGCGCTGGCGACCACCATCATCGCCCTCGAACAGAGCCTGAAGAACGGCAACTCCGGCCGGTTGCGGACCGCCATCGCCGACCTTCACGACGCCGCGACCGCGCTCTCCGACGGCCGCTCCGACCTGTTCAGCACGATCGACAACCTCGACGCCTTCACCCGCAACCTCGCGCTCAACGACGCCGCGCTCCGGGGCTTTACCGACGAGCTCGACGCCGTCGGTACGACGCTCGCGGTCAACCGTTCCACGCTGCGCGGGGCGATGCGCGACCTGGGGGAGGTGCTCGGGATGACCGAGCACTACCTCGACCGGCACCACGGCCGGCTCACCGGCGCGCTGAAGGACCTCAACCTGCTCGCCGCTGCTCTGGCCGACCGGTCCAACGAGTTCGCCGGTGTCCTGCACGTGGCCCCGCACGCGCTCATCGACCTCCACAACACCCTCCAGGACCAGGCGCTCACCGGGCAGGTGAACGGGGCCGGCTTCGACAACGGCGCGCAGTTGCTCTGCGGTGCGCTGCTCGGGACGGGTGCGACCAGCCAGCAGTGCCGCGACGCGCTCGAGCCGCTGCTCGACCTGGTCGGCCTTGGGCCGGGAGGTGTCCGGTGAGGGCCCGGCGGACCGCTCTCCGCCGGCTGCTGCCTGGCGGCATCGCCCTCGTGCTCCTCGGTGCCGGGTGCGCGATCCAGCCCAACGACAACACGCTGCCCGGGCAGACGGCGGTCGGGGACGACGGCTACACGGTCGAGGTCCACTTCGACCAGATCGAGAACCTGGTGCCGAACTCCACGGTGCAGATGGACAACGTCGTGATCGGCACCGTGGCGTCGATCGACACCGCGGACTGGCAGGCAGTCGTCGAGCTCCGGTTGCTGGACGACACACCGGTGCCGGAGAACGCGGTGTTCTCGATCGGGCAGAAGACCCTGCTCGGCGCGCAGTACGTCGAGGTCGTCGCGCGGCGCCAGCAGAGCGGGAGCAGTCTCGCCGACGGCGACGTCGTACCGGTCGATCAGACGGGCACCTACCCCGCCACCGAGCAGGTGCTGGGCGCCGTGGCGCTCCTCCTCAACAACGGCGGGCTCTCGCAGATCAGCACCATCACCGGCCAACTGTCCACCGCGCTCCAGGGCCGGGTGCCGGACGCCAGAGGCCTGATCCGGCACACCAACGACCTCCTCGCGGTCCTGGACAGCAACCGCGAGGAGATCGTCGCGGCGCTCGAGTCGCTGGACGCGCTGAGCGCAGGCCTCCGTAGCGACCAGGACCGGCTCGTCTCCGCCATCGACCGCATCACCCCCGGGCTCCGGATCCTGGAGGAGGAGCGCGAACGGCTCGTGAGCGCGGTGACGAACACCGCCCGTACCAGCAACCGTGCGGTCCGCGTCGTCCGCGCGAGCGAGTCGGCCCTGCTGGCCAACCTCGACGCGCTCGGCCCGATCCTCACCAACCTCGGCCGCGTGAGCGGGTCGCTGCCCGAGGCCCTGAAGTTCGGGATCAGTCTCCCGTTCCCCGCGATGACGGGCAGCAACGCGTTCAAGGGCGACTACCTGAACCTGTTCACGACCTTCGACCTGCGGGGGTCGACGCTCGCCGATGCCTGGCTCGGCGGGCTCCCGCCGGCCCTTCAGGGCGGCGACCCGGTCCAGGACCCGCTGACCACGCCGGATCCCGGCCAGGACGAGGACCCGGCGGGGGGTCTGGGCGGCACCGTCGACGGCCTGCTCGACAACCTCAACCTGGGTGACAAGCAGGACAAGCCCGACAAGAACTCCTCCGACGACCCGAGCGGCTGCCTGCTCTCAGCGCTAGGACTCTGCCCATGATGCTCACCCCCCTGATCAAGCGACAACTGCGGATCTTCGTCGTCATCGCGGTGGGCGCCCTCGGGCTCACGTTCTTCTCCTACGCCAAGGTTCCGACCATGGTCGGTATCGGCGTCTACGACGTGCACGTCGACTTCGCCGACGCCAGCGGCCTCTACCCCAAGGCGCAGGTCACCTACCACGGCGTGAAGGTCGGCAGAGTCGCCGACCTCGAGGTCAGCGACAACGGCGCGATCGCGACCCTGCGCATCGACAACGACATCGACATAGCCGCTGACGCGACGGCCGAGCTGCACAGCACCTCCGCCATCGGCGAGCAGTACGTCGACCTGGTTGCCGAGGACGGCGACGGACCGTTCCTCGACGACGGCGCCGAGATCCCCCGGGACCGGGCGGTCGAGATGCCCCAGATCACCCCCGTGCTCGACCGGCTCAACCGGTTGCTGGCGGCGGTGCCACGGGGCCAGACCCGGCGCGTGCTGAGTCAGGTCGGCGACGGCTTCGCCGGCACCGGCCCCGACATCGGCGGACTCATCGACGCCTCGGGACGGCTGCTCACCGAGGCCCAGGCCAACATCGAGGCGACCACCTCGCTGGTCGCGGCTCTCGAGCCGGTGCTGGCGACGCAGCAGGACCTCGGACCCACCACCCGCAGCTACGCTGCCGCGCTCAACGACCTCACCGCCGCACTCGCCGCCGAGGACAGCGCCGACCTGCGCACGCTCCTGCGGTCCGGCCCCGGGGGGCTGGACGCGCTGACCAGGACCGTCACCGACCTCCAACCGACGCTGCCGATGCTGCTCCACAACCTGACGACCAACGCCCAGGTGCTCAACACCTACCTCCCGGACCTTCGCCAGCTGCTCGTGGTCTACCCGGCCACGATCGCGCGGATGCAGGGAATGACGAACCCGAACATCGAGGGCGGTTACGTCACGCTCGGCCTCCGGACCGGTTTCAACGATCCACCGAGCTGCTCGACGGGTTACCTGCCGCCGGACCGCCGTCGGAGCCCCAGCGTCACCACTGCCCGCCCGGTGGACACGCTCGCCCACTGCGACGTGGCGGCCGATGACCCCAGGGCGGTCCGCGGGGCCAGGAACCTACCGTGCCCGAACTCGACCGGACGCGGGCCGCTCCCCGAGGACTGCGGCTTGACGTTCCGCGGCGGGCGGTGGCCCGAGACGAGCGGCACCGTCGCCTACGACCTCGCCGTCGGGGACGGCGCAGATCGCGGGAAGACCGAGGAGCTCGACGTAAGCGAAGGCAAGGGAGAAGACCTGTGGAAGATCTTGGTACTGGCACCGCTGGCAGTCCGATGAGCAAGCGGGCGCTGAGGAAGCCGTTCTCTGAGCTGCGCGTGCGGGTCTCCTGGCAAACCGGACTCCTCGCCCTGGTCGTTGTCGCCCTGCTGGCCGTGGCCGGCCACCGCGCGCTCGCCTGGCAGGACGAACGGCAGCGCGCGACCGACGAGAAGGACGCGGCCGCCGCGGCCACGGCCGAGGTGGAGGGCCTGATCGAGGTCAGCGGCGCCACCTCGGAGCAGGACCTGGACAAGCTCCTCGACGGCGCCACCGCCGAGTTCCGCACCGAGCTCGAGGCGCAGGCCGACCGCCTGCGCAAGGCGTTGTCGAAGAACAAGGTGACGGCGACCGGTGACGTGGTCTCCGCCGGTGTGGTGAACCTCGAGGACGGGCGCGCGACGGTCATCGTCGCCGCGGTCGGCACCGTCGAGAACGACCAGACCGCCGAGGCGGAACCCCGCAACTACCGGCTGCGCGTCGATCTCCAGCAGGACGACGACCGCTGGCTGGTCTCAGGACTGGAGTTCGTGGCATGAGCAAATCCCGACTTGTCGCGCTCGGCGTGGTGCTGGTCGCGCTGGCGTTGGCACTGTTCGCCGGCGTGCAGGCACACCGCGCCGCTGCGGCGTCCGATGCCCGTGCCGACGCGCTCGACGCCGCCAAGACGCGCGTCCCCGTCCTGCTGAGCTATGACAAGGCCACCCTGTCCGGGGACCTCGACCGGGCGCTCGACCAGACCACCGGCTCCTTCACCGACGACTACGAGAAGATCCTCACCGAGGTGGTCGAGCCCACCGCACAGCGGCGCGGCATCAGCACCAAGGCAGCGATCAGCGCCGCCGGCGTCGTCTCGGGCGACCGCGACGAGGTCGTCGTACTCCTCTTCCTGACGCAGACCACCACCGCCAAGGGAGACCGGTCGTCGGTGTCCGGCAGCCGGGTCGAGGTCACCATGGCGCGCGTGGGTGATGACTGGAAGATCGCAGGGCTGAAACCAGTCTGAGTGCCAGGCATGCGGTCAGGTCAGCGACCAACGCGTTGCCGGTGGGCACGTGTGAGGGTGGCGGTGAGGGCAGCGGCAGCCGCGCGGAGCGGTGCGACGTGGGCTTCCGGGCGGAACCGGCTGGTCGGTCCGGTGATGCTGATGGCGGCCAGGAGCTCCTCGCCGGCTCCGAAGACCGGCGTGGCGACGCAGTTGATGCCGGGGGCGGACTCCTCGTGCTCGAACGCGACACCGGTCTGGGCGACCTTGGTCAGCTGGCGACGCAGCAGACCCGGGGCAACGATCGTGTGGGGGGTGCGGCGCTCCAGCGGCGCGGAGAGAACCTCTCGGCGCAGCGCGGGGTCGCTGTGCGCGAGCAGGGCCTTGCCGATGGCCGTGCAGTGGAGCGGCATCCGGCCACCCGCGCGGGATGGTGCGCGGGCCTGCCGGTGGCCGCCGATCTTGGCGATGTAGACGACCTCGTGGCCCTCCCGCACGCCGAGGTGCACGGTCTCGTGGGTTCGCTCGTAGAGGTCCTGCAGGAAGGGCATCGCGACCTCGAGCAGGTTGCGCTCGAGTGAGGCCCGCATCCCCAGCTCGAAGAGCCCCCCGGAGAGCCGGTAGCCGCCCACGACCCGGTCGAGCAGCCGGTTGGTGACCAGCTCGCCGGCGAGGCGGTGCACGGTGGCCTTGTGGAGCCCGGTCCGCCGGACCAGTTCGGCCAAGGGCACGGACTGGTCGTCGACCCGGAAGGCACGGAGGATCGCCACTGCCTTGCCCAGCACGGTGTCGAGACCTGCATTCTCCTCCACCCGAGCATCGTATCGCTCAGCGAGACGACTCGCTGGTCATCGTGGCGAGCCCGGCCGCACAGTTGACGCCATGACGCAGACCCCCACCTCCACCGACACCGGTGTCGCCGCGGCGGCGGCCCGGCTCGCCCGGGCCGCGGAGTCCGGCGTACCGTGCCCGCCGGTCCGCGACCTCATCGGGCGCGACGACGTCGCCACGGCCTACGCCGTGCAGCAGGTCCTCACCGCGCGAAGAACCGAGTCCGGGGCGCGGGTCGTGGGCCGCAAGATCGGGTTGACCTCACCTGCGGTTCAGCGGCAGCTCGGGGTGGACCGACCCGACTTCGGCGTGCTCTTCGACGACATGGCCTTCCGCGGCGGCGACACGATCCCGGTAGATCTCGTCATGCAACCGCGGGTCGAGGCGGAGATCGCCTTCGTGCTGGGCGAGGATCTCGCCGGCGGCCCGCTGGACGCGGCACAGGTGCGCCAGGCGACCGGGTACGTCGTCGCGGCGCTCGAGGTCTGCGGCAGCCGCATCGAGAACTGGGACATCAGCTTCGGCGACACCGTGGCCGACAACGCCTCCGCCGGAGTGTTTGTCCTCGGCCCCCGACGGCTCACCCTGACCGAGGTGAACCCCGTGGAGGTGGAGATGTCGATGACCATCGACGGCCAGGAGGTCTCGACCGGGAACGGCACTGCCTGCCTCGGCGACCCGGTCGAGGCGGTGGTGTGGCTCGCCCGGACCGCGGTGGAGCTCGGCCAGCCGCTGCGTGCAGGGGACGTGGTCCTGTCCGGCGCGCTCGGGCCCATGCGACCGGTCGTCGCCGGGAACGTCGTCAAGGCCAACCTGACCGGCCTCGGTGCCGTCACCGTGACATTCAACGAAGGAGCAGCTTCATGACCAGGACGAAGGTGGCCATCATCGGCCCAGGCAACATCGGCACCGACCTGATGATCAAGGTGATGCGCACCAGCCAGCATCTCGAGATGGCGGCCATGGTCGGCATCGACCCCGAGTCGGACGGCCTGGCGCGCGCCGAGCGGTTCGGTTTCCAGTCCACCCACGAGGGTGTCGAAGGACTGATGGCCCTGCCCGACTTCGACGAGATCGAGATCGTCTTCGACGCCACCTCGGCCAAGGCGCACGAGTACAACGCCTCGAAGCTGCAGCCCCTCGGCAAGCGCCTGATCGACCTGACTCCCGCCGCCATCGGACCTTACGTCGTCCCCGCGGTCAACCTGGAGGAGCACCTCGACGCCCCCAACGCCAACATGGTGACCTGCGGTGGCCAGGCCACCATTCCGATCGTGGCCGCGATCAGCCGGGTCGTCCCGGTCAACTACGCCGAGATCGTCGCCTCCATCGCCTCCAAGTCCGCCGGCCCTGGCACTCGCGCCAACATCGACGAGTTCACCGAGACGACCTCCGCAGCGATCGTGGAGGTCGGCGGCGCGGAGCGGGGCAAGGCGATCATCATCCTCAACCCCGCTGAACCGCCGCTGATCATGCGCGACACCGTCTTCGCTCTCGTCACCGCGCCCGACCCGGCCATCCAAGAGGAGATCCGGCAGAGCGTCGACAAGATGGTCGCAGACGTGGCCGCGTACGTCCCCGGCTACCGCCTCAAGCAGAAGATCCAGATCACCGAGATCTCTGCCGATCAGCCCGTCGGGACCCTCCTTGCCGAGAGCTCCCAGCAACCGACCCACCAGGTGTCGGTGTTCCTCGAGATCGAGGGTGCCGCGCACTACCTTCCGGCCTACGCCGGCAACCTCGACATCATGACCTCGGCCGCACTGCAGGTCGCCGAGCGCATCGCCGCAGCCAAGGAGGCCACCCAGTGAGCACCCCCATCTTCGTCCAGGACGTCACCCTGCGCGACGGCATGCACGCCGTCCGCCATCGGATCACCCCCGAGGACGTCCAGCGCATCGTCATCGCCCTCGACGATGCCGGAGTCGATGCCATCGAGGTCGCCCACGGCGACGGCCTCTCCGGCTCATCGGTCAACTACGGTCCCGGCAGCAACACCGACTCGGAGTGGATCGAGGCCGCTGCCTCGGTGCTGAAGAACGCCCGACTCACCACCCTGCTCATCCCCGGCGTCGGGACCATCCACGACCTCCAGCACGCCTACGAGTTGGGCGTCCGCTCGGTCCGCGTGGCCACACACTGCACCGAGGCCGACATCTCCGCCCAGCACATCGCCGCGGCCCGCGAGCTCGGCATGGACGTCTCTGGATTCCTGATGCTCTCCCACATGGCCCCGGCCGAGGAGCTGGCGAAGCAGGCCAAGCTGATGGAGTCGTACGGCGCCCACTGCGTGTACGTCACCGACTCCGGTGGCCGACTGACCATGAACGACGTCGCTGCCCGGGTGCTGGCCTACCGTGACGTGCTCGACCCGGCCACCGAGATCGGCATCCACGCCCACGAGAATCTCTCGCTCAGTGTGGCCAACTCCGTGGTCGCGGTCGAGAACGGCGTCTACCGCGTTGACGCCTCCCTCGCCGGTCAGGGTGCGGGTGCCGGGAACTGCCCCATCGAGGCATTCATCGCCGTCGCCGACCTGGCGGGCTTCGAGCACGGCTGCGACCTCTTCAAGCTGCAGGATGCCGCCGACGACATCGTCCGCCCGCTCCAGGACCGCCCCGTCCGCGTCGACCGCGAGACCCTCACCCTTGGGTACGCGGGCGTGTACTCCTCCTTCCTCCGCCACGCCGAGATCGCGGCCGAGCGGTACGGCGTCGAGGTGCGCGATCTGCTCATGGAGTGCGGTCGTCGCCGGCTCGTCGGCGGCCAGGAGGACATGATCTACGACATCGCGCTCACCAGCGTCGCCGAGCACCAGGCATCCTCCGTCTGATCGGCGTGGGTCTCTCGCCCCGGTCCGATCCCATCTCGGCCACGCTCGCGCGCGGCGAGTTCCGGTGGGGGTTCACCACAACATCGTTCTGCTCGGTCTTTCGTAGATCCGCCTGCTTGAAGAGCCGCCCGCCGTCTACCTGTCGTCGTCGCTGGTGTTACGCCAGGCGCGACAGCCGGTGCGCTTCCTCGAGCAGCAGCCTGCCCAGTCCTGGCTGTCGCTCCTTCCGGAATCGCTGCTCCACGCCGGTGAGCGTCAGTGCCCATTCCGGCCGTCCGGCCTTGTCGAAGACAGCGGCTGCCATGCCCCACGAGCCCTCGACGACGTGACCGGGGTTGAGCGACCAGCCGGTACGACGGGTGGCGGCCAGGCGCTTGCGGATCTCGGTCTCGGAGTGCTGGGATCCCCACGCGCCGATGAGGTCGGCGCGTGCGAAGAAGGCGTCGATGTCGCGGTCCGGCAAGTGGGCCAGGATGGCGATGCCGGCCGAGACCACGCCGAGCGGGAATCGGGCGCTCTCGTAGAGCACGTAGGAGCGGATGGGGAAGTCGCCGTCCTCGCGGAGAAGGACGACCGTCTCGTCGCCGCGCCGCACGGAGAAGAAGGCGCTCTCGCCGGTCTCCTTGGCCAGCCGGTGGACGCTCGCCCGGGCTTCGTTGGTCAGGTCGTAGCGGGTGGCGGCGGCCATGCCGAGGACGTAGGTCTCCGGGCCGAGGTGCCAGCGGCCGGTCGCGGGGTCGCGGTCGGCCAGGCCCTCGGCGGCGAGGGACTCCAGCAGCCGGTGTGTGGTGGCGCGCGGGACCGACGTGGCGTGCGAAAGATCCGTTGTCGTCGTACCGCCCTCGCGCTGGGAGAGCGCGCGCAGCAGTGCAGCCACCTTCTCGACGACGCCGGGTGCGCGCTCCACGGAACGATGCTACGTCCACTCAATGGACGCGGTCGAGTACAGGCATCCGCCGAGCGGCCAGTTTCTTGACTGATGCATGGGAAAGGCGGGACAACTGGTGTATCCGCTGAGCAGACGACCAGACACAGGAGGATGCCGTGACGAAGCAGGTGGCCGACCCGGGGGCCGCGGTCGCGGCACGGGTGTGGGACGGGATGACGATCGCCGTTGGCGGCTTCGGACTCTGCGGAATCCCGCGCGACCTGATCGAGGCTGTGCGCGGCAGTGGCGTGCGCGACCTGACGATTGTCTCCAACAACATGGGTATCGACGGCAAGGGCCTCGGGCTGCTGCTGGAGAACAACCAGGTATCCAAGGTCGTGGCGTCGTACGTCGGTGAGAACAGGCTGTTCGCCCAGCAGTACCTCGACGGGGTGCTCGAGGTGGAGTTCTGTCCGCAGGGCACGCTCGCCGAGCGGTTGCGTGCCGGTGGTTCGGGCATCGCGGGGTTCTTCACCCGCACCGGGGTCGGCACCGAGGTCGCGGAGGGCAAGCCGCACCAGGTGTTCGACGGCGTGACCTACGTCCTCGAGCGAGGCATCGTCGCGGACCTCGCGCTGGTCCACGCCGCGGTCGCGGACGCGGAGGGCAACCTGCGCTACCGGGCGACCGCCCGCAACTTCAACCCGCTGGTCGCGATGAGCGGCCGGGCCTGCGTCGCCGAGGCGGAGCAGGTCCTCGACGGCTTCCTCGACCCGGACGAGGTGATGACGCCGGGCATCTTCGTCGACGCAACGGTGGTCGCGAGCGACCGGCCCAAGGACATCGAGCAGCGCGTCGTCCGGCCTCGGCCGGTTGCCGCCGGAGTGGGAGCCTGACATGGCCTGGAGCCGTGAGGAGATGGCGGCGATCGCTGCCCGGGAGCTGAACGACGGCGACTACGTCAACCTCGGCATCGGCATCCCGACGCTGGTGGCCGATCACCTGCCGCCCGGTGTCAGCGTGATGCTGCAGAGCGAGAACGGCCTGCTGGGCATGGGCCCTGCGCCGTACGCCGGTGAGGAGGACGCCGATCTCGTCAATGCCGGGAAGCAGACGGTCACCACGGTGCCGGGCGCATCGTTCTTCGACTCGGCGACCAGCTTCGCGATGATCCGGGGCGGTCATGTCGACATCGCGATCCTCGGGGCACTCCAGGTCGCTGCCAACGGTGACCTGGCGAACTGGATGGTTCCCGGCAAGCTGGTCAAGGGCATGGGCGGGGCGATGGACCTCGTTGCCGGCACCCGGCGGGTCGTGGTCGTCACGGACCACGTCGCCAAGGACGGCACGCCCAAGATCGTCGAGCGGTGCACACTCCCGCTCACCGGAGCCGGCGTGGTCGATCGGATCATCACCGATCTCGCCGTGATCGACGTGACCGACGAAGGCCTCATCCTGCGGGAGGTCGCGCCAGGCGTCGACTCCGAACAGGTGCGCTCCCTGACCGGTGCCGCACTCGACGAGGCCGTGTCGGGTACGAGCGGGTAGTCGAGGACGGCCGGATGCATGCGGTTGTCACGCCTACTCGGACCACAACCTGGTGATCTCCAACGTGCCGGCAACCAGCGAGACGCTCTACTCCAACGGCGCCGAGATGACCGACATCTATCCGGTGTCGATGATCTCGGAGGGTCAAGCCATGAACATCACGCTGACGCGGTACGCCGACCAGATGACCTTCGGCATCGTGGGCGACCGCAAGGCACTGCCGAGCCTGCAGCGGATGCTGGTCCACCTCGACGAGGCGCTTTTGGCATTGGAGAAGTCGGTCGCGGGCTGACGGCCCGCGCGGTCGACCGGTCCGGCCGGGTTCCGGCGCTTCGCCGGCCCGGAGATAGCCGGTGTCGACCCCGCCTCCCGCGCGGCGGGGTACGTCTCAGGGTTCAGGCGAGCACCAGATGGTGACTCGCAAAGTCTGGCGATTAGGTCACGCATTGGTCACGGATTGAGTGACGGCCACTGAAAGCCAGTCACGACGGGTGAGTGATGTATGCCCAGGTCAGGGGCCGTTTCGCTTGCCCTATTCATCGGCTGTGCATCGTTCAGATCGGCGGTTCGGTCAGACCGGCCACCTTCGCGCGGGCTTCCAGAGGCACGATTCGACCTCTGGCCTGGCGGGAGATCCGCATGTCACACTCGCCGCTGCTGACCACGGGCGGCCCCGGCCGGCGCTGAAAACACCGACCGGGACCTAGGTATCGAGGGCAGTCGAGTGCAGGGAAGTGCACAGCCGGATCATGATCGGCGATGTCCGCGCAGAGGATGCGCTCGATAACCTGCTCCCGGTGCTCTTCACCATCTACGCCAACAGCGCTCGGGAGGCGACCGAGGCCTCCACACTTCCGCTTCTCGCCGGTGAGAACATCTCCTCGCTGAGTGCATTACAAGGCCAGTCAGCGTTACGCGGGTTCACCGCGGTCAAAGCCGCAGTTCATACGGCAGCTGTCACCAGTTCGTGCAGCAGACCCGCAGCACGACATCTCGCGATGAGACGCGCGGCCGCAACCGCTGACTCAGGTGTAGGTGGACGCGGTCTCGACCAGGACGTCGTGGAGGGCGAGCTCGGCGGCGCTCCGGACGCGGCCGGGTCGATGTGCGACCAGGACCCGCCTGGGGGGTGCGGTGTCGCCCAGGGAGACGACCCGCACGTCGGGGTGCTGGTTGACGGTGGCGGTCCTGGGCGCCAGGGCGATGCCGAGGCCGACGCTGACCATGGCCTGGGCCTCCTGGTAGTCGTTGGCCTGGAAGGCGATGGTCGGGGTGAAGCCGGCGGCCACGGCGCTGCGCTGCAGCACCTCAACGACTGGGTGTCCTCCGGCGCGGATGATCCAGGGTTCGGCTGCGAGGTCGGCCATGCGGACGGTGCGGCGTCGGGCCAGGCGGTGGGTGGAGCCGACGAGCAGCACGGTGGGGTCGGTGAAGAGCTCGGTGAGTACGAGCTCGTCGTTGTTGATCCGTTGCCACTCGTAGTCCCACAGGAAAGACATGGCGACCTTGCCCTCTTCCAGCATGCGCACCAGATGGTCCTCGCGACCACTGCTGATCGTCAGCGTGATGTTGGGGTAGAGCTCGCGGTAGCGGCGGACCGCCAGCGGCAGGAACGAGCTGCCGACCGTGGGAAAGGTTCCCAGGGTGACACTGCCGCGCCGGACGCCGGCGATCTCCGCGAGGTCCGACTCCGCGGCCGCTAGTTGGCGGAGGACTTTGCGGGCGTGCGTGGCGAGCACCAAGCCTGCGTCTGTCGCCGTCATGCCGCGCGCGTGACGGTCGAGGAGCGGTTGTCCAGCCTCGCGCTCGAGCCTCAGGAGCTGTTGGGAGATCGCGGAAGGCGTGTATCCCAAGGCGGCAGCGGCGCTGGTGACCGACCCCTCCTCGACGATCGCCAACAGGATCTGGAGCCGCTTGACGTCGAGCACCCCCCGAGTGTGCATGAAGTTCCGCTACAAGGCCATGAAGAGGCTTCCAGCGCTGCTTGAGCGACCACGCCGCCCCGGGTGGACGTCGGCAAGGCGTCAAGCATGAAGAGATACTTCACGACGCTGTGAGAAGTCGTGATTGTGCTACAACTCATCCGACCTCAATCTGAGTAGGTCCGGAACGTCCGGACGTCGTCTCAGGAGGCAACATGCGCGAGATCGCCGCGACTTGGATGCGGGGTGGTACCAGCAAGTGCTGGGTCTTCCGTCGCGACGACCTGCAGGTCCCGGACCTGTCTGTCGACGAGGTGCTGCTGCGCATCTATGGCAGCCCGGACCACCGGCAGGTCGACGGCGTGGGTGGGGGTACGTCGACCACGAGCAAGGCGGTGATCCTGGCGCCGTCGTCGGCTGTGGGTGTGGACGTGGAGTACACGTTCGCCCAGGTCGGGATCGAAGAGGCAAAAGTGGACTGGGGGAGCAACTGTGGCAACTGCTCGGCCGTGGTCGCGTCGTTCGCGATCCGGGAGGGCTGGGTGCCCACCGACGAGCCGGAGACGGCTGTGCGGGTTCTCAACACCAACACCAGCCAGCTCATCGTGCAGCGCGTGCCCACTCCCGGAGGCGTGCTCGACGAGACTGCGTCCGAGACCATCCCGGGCGTCCCGTTCCCCGGCGCTCCGGTGCGCATGGGTTTCGTCGACCCGGCCGGGCGGAGCACCGGTCGGCTCTTCCCCACCGGTCGTACGCAGGACGTCTTGTCGGACGCCGTGGGCGGGGTGACCGTCACGCTGGTCGACGCGGGCGCTCCGGTCGTTGCGGTCAACGCCTCCGACTTCGGGGTGCGGGGGAATGAGGACATCGCCGAGCTCGATCTGGTCCCAGGGCTGCTGGCCCGGCTCGACGCCGTACGTCGTGAAGCGGGTGTCCTGATGGGACTGGCGGAGAGCTCGGATGCTGTCGCGGGCGCCGTCCCGAAGCTCGCGCTCGTCTCGACTCCCAGTTCCCAAGGCGTCGAAGGCGACGACCTGACCGTCCGCATGCTGTCGATGGGGCGCTTCCACCCAGCCGTTCCGGTCACCGGCTCTGTAGCGCTGACGCTGGCGGCCGACGCTTCCGGCACGGTCGTGCACGACCTCGTTCCCGCGGTCCGGCCCACCACGGGCCTCCGACTCGGCACTCCGGCAGGGTGCGTGGGCACCTTCGTGGAGGAGCGCGACGGTGTCCCGGTCGTCGGAGTCGTGCGCACCTACCGACGGCTGGCTCACGGGTCCGTGGTGCTGCCGGACCCACCGCTGTTGCCGTCGGCCTCGGCATGACCGTCCACTCCCTTGACACGGCACGTCCGTGCGAGGCTCGCTTGACCTGGAGGAACGCATGACCCAGCACGTCAGCAAAGAGGACGTCGCCGCGAGCGGCGACCAGGACGTCAGTCCCGCGCAGGAAGCCCCCGATCGCCCGGCGCCGAACCCACGACTCGCCGGCGCGATCGTGGCCGGCTTCACGGCGCTGGCGGTGGGCGTCTCGGTGCTCGGTGGGGATCTCCTCAACCCGGCTGCCTCCACCACCGACGGTGACTACTCCGGTGAGACCGTGGAGATGATGATCCCCCTGGCCGAGGGTGGCGGCACGGACATCTGGGCGCGCTTCGTGGGAGCCGAGCTGACCGAGGCGGTGCCGGGATCCCCGGGCCTGGCCCCGGTCAACGACGACGGCGGTGAGGGCATCCTCGGCACCAACCACTTCATGACCGCCGCGAAGCCCGACGGGACCGAGGTCCTGGTCAGCACGGCCTCCACGGTGGTGCCCTACCTCCTCGAGATGCCAGCCGTGCGCTACGACTTCACCGAACTGCGGCCCATCCTGGCCAACGGCACCGGGGCAGTGGTCTACGCCCGGACCGGCGCCGGCGTGCGCAGCGTCGAGGACCTCGTCGACCGAGACGAGCCACTGGTCTTCGGCGGCATCGCGGCAACCAGCCTCGACCTCACCACCTTGCTGGCCTTCGACCTCCTCTCCGCCGACGTCGACTCGACGTTCGGGTTCGAGGGGCGCGGCCCGGTCAACCTCGCGCTGCAACGTGGCGAGGTGGACATCGACTACCAGACAACGACGTCGTACGGGCCGGCGGTCGACCCCCTGGTGGAGGACGGCACCGCCGTGCCGCTCTTCTCCCTGGGCCAGGTGGACGATGAGGGCGAGATCGTGCGCGATCCCAACTTCCCCGATCTCCCCACCGTCGTGGAGGTGTACGAGCAGCTCTACGGCGGGCAGCCGGACCCAGAGTCGCTCGAGACGTACCGGGCGATCCTGGCGCTGACCTACACCTACCAGAAGGCGCTCTGGGTCCCGGAGGGGACGCCCGACGAGGCACTCGAGCTGCTGCGGTCGACGGCCGAGGACCTGGGTGCCGATCCCGAGTTCCAGAAGTCCGCGGCGGAGGTACTCGGGGGCTACCCGATCGACGCCTCGCCCGACCTCGCCGAGCGCATCGACGAGGCCTACCAGGTGGACGACAGCGTCCGCGAGGACGTGCTCGAGCTGCTCGAGACCGACTACGACATCACGATCGACTAGGGGCAACACCATGACTGACGCAGCGTTCTCGGCCCTGGGCTCACTGGCCGATCCCTCACTACTCCTCATGCTCGCCATCGGCGTGCTGGCCGGTCTGGTCATCGGCCTGATCCCGGGCCTCGGCGGCACCGGCGCGGTGGCGATCCTCCTCCCGGTCACCTTCGGCATGGACCCCGAGCCTGCTCTCGCGATGCTCATCGGGGCCCTGGCCGTCGTGCACACCTCGGACACTGTGGCCGCGGTCCTGCTCGGCGCGCCAGGATCCGCATCGGCAAGCGTGACCATGCTCGACGGCTACTCGATGGCACGGCAGGGACAAGCCAAACGTGCACTGTCGCTGGCCTTCCTCTCCTCGATGGCAGGCGGCCTGATCGGTGCGGTCGGCCTGACGCTCGCCATCCCGCTGGCGCGGCCCCTGGTGCTCTCCTTCGGCAGCCCGGAGCTCTTCATGCTGACCGTCCTCGGCGTCTCCCTCGCCGCCGTGCTCTCGCGCGGCAACGTGGTCAAGGGTCTGACAGCGGGTTTCCTCGGCCTTCTGCTCGGCCTCGTCGGTACCTCGCCCACCACCGCCGAGGAGCGCTTCTCCTTCGGCTCCCTCTTCCTCAGCGACGGCCTCTCATTGGTCGCGGTTGCCCTGGGCGTGTTCGGACTCGCCGAGATCGCGAGCCGCGTCGGTCAGCGGCGCGTGACGGAAAAGCCCGTCGCGCTCACCGGCGGCTGGGGATCCGGGATCCGGGAGTGGCTGACGCACTGGACGCACGTCATCCGAGGCTCGCTGATCGGCATCTGGGCCGGCATCCTCCCCGGCGTCGGCGCCACCGCCGGCACCTGGCTCGCCTACGGGCAGGCCGTCGCCACCGCCAAGGACAAGCGCAAGTTCGGCAAGGGCGACCCCCGCGGCATCGTCGGTCCCGAGAGCGCCAACAACTCGGTCGAGGCCGGCGACCTCATCCCGACCTTCCTCTTCGGCATCCCGGGCGGCGTACCGTCCGCGATGCTGCTCGGGATGCTGCTGACGTACGGCATCCAGCCGGGACCCGCCATCGTCACCGACCACCTCGACCTGATGTACCTGATCGTGTGGGCGTTCGCGATCGCCTCCGTCGCCGGAGCGTTCCTGTGCTTCCTCGCGACGGGCTCCCTCGCCAAGCTCACCAAGGTGCCCTTCGCCGTGCTCGGGCCCGGCCTTCTCGTGGTGATGCTGCTCGGCGCCTACCAGGAGGGCGGCCAGCTCGGCGACCTGTGGGTGATGGTCGCACTCGGCGTGGCCGGGTTCTTCCTCAAGGCCACCGGAATGCCGCGTGCGCCGTTCCTGATCGGCTTCGTCCTCGCCATCCCGATGGAGCGCTACTACTACCTGACCGCGAGCCTGTACGAAGGAACCGAGTGGATGACGCGCCCCGGCGTCCTCGCCTTCGCTGCGCTGCTGGTGGTGCCCGTGCTGTGGTCCCTGGTAAAGAAGCTTCGGGCGACCTCGGGCGCGGCCGACGACGGTCACCGGGACGAGCACGAGAGCGAGGGCGTGGCCGGCGACGAGCTGGAGGGTTCGCTGGCCGGCACGCCGTGGTCCGCCGCCGTCGCTGTCGTCGCGGTGATCGTGTTCGGCGGCGCGCTCTGGATGAGCGGGTCGTTCTCCGAGGAGGCGCGACTGATGCCTCGCCTCGTCGCCGGGTTCGGTCTGGTGGCGGCCCTCGTCCTGATCTGTCAGGAAGCACGCGCGAGGTTGCGGGGAGCCGGGGGTCATCCTGTGGAGGACGTCCACGAGCCTGTGGGCGGGTCCGGCGCCACGGGGCTCGCCACCCGCGTCCGGCCCAGCGCCGACACCCCTGCCCTGACCCGGCACCACGACTTGGTGATCGCGGCCCGCACGTTCGCAGCCATGGCAGCGTTCCTGGTCCTCGTCATGGTGGGCGGCTACCTCGCAGCGACGCTGGTCTTCACCCCCGCGTTCCTGCTGTACGCCGCCCGCGCCCGCCCCCGGACGGCGATCGTCTACACCCTCGTCCTGGGCCTCGTGCTGCTGTCCTTGCCCTCGCTGCTGCCCGTCGACCTGCCGACCGGCCTGCTGCAGTGACCCCGGCGGCCCTCCCCATCCCACAGACCGATCGAAAGGAACGCCGATGACCATCGTTGTCGCCTACGCCGACACCCCGCCCGGACACGCCGCCGTCGCTGCCGCCGTCGCCGAGTCCTCTCGCGAGCGGGAGACCGTGATCATCGTGCCCGCCGTACGAGGGGACGCCGCGCCCGACGTGGGGGAGGTTGAGACGCGCTGGCCGGACATCGCCGGCCGCGTCGAAGTCGAGCGCGGGGACCTGGGCGACCCCAGCGACACCGTCGTCCAGATCGCACAACGACGCGACGCCCGCCTGGTGGTCTTGGGGCTCCGCTCACGAACCCCGGTCGGGAAGCTGGTCTTCGGCAGCACGGCCCAGCGGATCCTGCTCGACGCCACCTGCCCCGTGCTTGCCGTAAAACCTACCGTGGCAGGCCCCTGAGCGGACAAGGAAGGCGCGACAGCAGGAAGTTTTGGGACAGGTTGTAGCGCCTGACATTCGGGCACGCGCCGACGGCATCACCTCGGCCTCGTCGGAGCGACGGCATTCCTCCAGCACGATCGTCGGCCTCGACGGCCACTTCCGGCGAGAACCAGGAATAGTCAGATTGCCAGAACCGCGCCTGATAGTTCCGCTTCAACGCCGTCCGCATCTCCGCGGCCGTTCCCCGTACGCGTCGGCTGGAGATTCGACGATGCCTGCCACATCTGGCGACATGGAGCGTCGGGGCGACGCGCCGCAGAACGTGCGAACACGTTTGCCCAGGTCAGAGTGCAGTGGTTTTCTTCACTGCGGTCAAGCCCGCAGTTCATGCTGCAGTTGGCGATGAGTCGAGCTCGCAGCTGTCACCAGTTCGTGCAGCAGACCCTGATGGCACCCCTGGTGCCGCGGCACGGGGTGGCGATCGACAAGCGCGCCGCCCACCTTGCCGAGCAGGCTCGCTCCTATGCCTGGAATCGCGGACCGGCGGAAGTGCGTCCACGAGCCGCACCTCCATAGCCATTGTGTCTGTCCGCCCAGGGCAGTTGAATGAAGGTACGAGGCGACGAGAACCGTCATTGGAAGAGGACCAAAGTGCCGGGAGACCGGCCACGGCCAACCCCTAGCCGTGTTCACGGCTGTCGGTTCTCGCCGTCTCCCTGTCCTACTCTGGCGGATGCCAAGTCAACGTCGAGCCCGATCGCAACCTGCCAGGTCGTCTGATATGGCGCCGTCGCCTCCCGGACGTCCCGGGTTGCCGGTCAGACGTCTTGCTGGCTGGCCGCGACCAGCATCCCGGCCGCGTCGTACCCCTCGATCCGGATCACGTTGCCTGCGGCGGCGGGGACGGTGATCTGAGTGCTGCCGTCGGCGGTTGCCGTCGTCGCGACCGGTCGACCGTTGACGTACACGTCGATGCTGGCGAGCGAGCCGGTGGTGACGGCGAGCTTGCGCTTCCCGGTGCCGGCCGCAGCGGAGGTGAAGCGCAGTAGCCGCGGTGTTCGTTGGGCAAGCAGGGCGCCGGCGGCGGCAATCAGGTCGGCGTTCTCCTCCAGGAGGTCGTTCCTGGTCAGCGCGTGGAGTGCGTCGGGCACAACGCCGAGGTCCTCCACCGGCTGGCCAAACCGGGAGCCGACTCGCAGGCAGCGGCGCAGCGAGACGCGCATCTGCGCCCCCTTGGGCAGCTGCTTGAGCGCTCCATCGGTCCACTCGGCGCGCAGTTCTTCGTGGGTGACGACGTTCGCGCCGCCGGCGCCGGTGTTGGCCTCGACACCGAGCACCGGGCCGATCTGGTGGTCCTGGAAGCCAGCTGCGAAGATGTCGCAGGCGCTGTAGCACTGCGCGTCGGTCACGAGGACGACCGGGCCCTGGTAGAGCTGGCCAGCGCTGTTGACGACGTCGGCCGGGTAGAGCGGGAAGGCGGTGGAGTACGCCGCTCCGGTGGTCACCGCTTCCTCCAGCGAGGCCTTCCAGTCGTTGTAATCGGCGACCGTCCTGGCCAGTGCGGTGGTGCCGGGCGTGCTCACGAACTGGAACGGCTCAGGTGTGATCCGGCGCGGGCTGAGGAACTGCAGCAGGAACTCCGCCGCGATCACGTAGCCGCCGCCGTTGCCGCGGACGTCGAGCACCAGGCCCTCCTGCGGCAGCACGGAGAGCAGCCTGGCGACCTCGCTGACGAAGCCGTTGATGTCCTGGTCCTGCATGTGGAAGGTAAAGATCCGCAGGTGTCCGAAGGTGCCGCTCGGGGTGTCGACGACGCGGGCCTTGAGCTCGTCGGGACGGTTGGTCGGGACGGGCCCGGCCGCGAGCGGCGCCGCGATGCGGGGCTTGCGGGCGCCGGGCTTCGCGGCCTTGGTGGGCGGCCCCGATTTCAGGGAGGCCGGCGCGAAGAGTCGGCGCTTCACCCGGCGGGTCAGCTCGGTGCGCAGGTCCATGCCGACCAAGTGGTGCGGACCGACCTCGACGCCGGTGGGCAGCGATGGCAGGGTTCCGGGTGAGGTCACCTCGGCGGAGGACTCGAAGACGCGCCACGGCACCCGGGTCTCGTGGGTCGCTCCGTTGACCTTGTAGGTGATGTCGACCCAGTCCTCTTCCGGCGGCAGCGACATGTTGATCGCGCGGAGAGTCATGTTCTGCAGGCCCTGGGAGAGCTGCGCCGCCTTGTTGCTGCCGGCCTCCCGCGCGGCGTTGGCCTCCACGGCGATCTGGATCGGGGTGCCGTTCCAGTGCGTCACCTCGACCCCCGCCTTGAGCTGCGGGTCGCCGGAGATGTGGTCGAAGGTCTTCGTCACGACGTACGCCGTCCGCCCGTTGTCGACGCAGCGCTCCAGGAAGATGCCGAGGAACGCGAAGCCGGCGAAGCGCGACGGCAGGATGTAATTGGTGTGCAGGTCGCGCAGGCCGAGGAAGATCCGCTGCAACTGCACGTGGAACTCCGTCTCGGTCAGCTCGGCCAATCGGTGCCGCAGGAGGCGCAGCGCCTGCAGCGGGTCGACGGCGTGCATGGCGCGTTTGAGGGGCAGGTGGACGTAGAGCTCCTCGATCAGGATCTCGGCCTGGTCGAGGACGAGCCGGCGCTGGGCGTCGGTAAGCGGACCCTGCGCGATATGAGTACGGAACTGCGGCATGGTGCGGACGGTGCCCAGGCCGTGGTCTCCGGTCAGGACGATGGTGTCGGGGTGGGACATCGCGGACTCCTCGAGAGGAACGGCTCTTCCTTCTGAGGATCCTCTAGACGCCCGCCAGATACATCGGGTTCGGGTGGTTGACGCCTCCATCGTGTTCCCGGCAAGACCAATGGGCATCGGCAAACGGGCGACCGATCAGCGGCTCTCCAACTACCCAACAGGCAACTCGCCCGAGCAATGACCGACGCCGCAAGGTCCGGGGCCCCTCTGGGAGCCCGTGAGTCCGTGGAGGGTCAGCGGTCGGGCTCGCGTCGGTGACGATGACGGCCGCGGGAGGACCGCGCAGACCGCGGGTATCGCCAACCCGACGCCGGGGGGAGAACAGCGCACGACATCCAACGGCCGGATAGACGCGGACGACTGCACTACCGTCCGCGTCGGGCTCCCTGGCTGAGGCCCCAGGCACGCGACAAGCTGGCACCGCCCGTCGCCCGCTGCGTCGGGACGTCTGGCGGTGCGGCTCGCGCGGGCGGGCTGAAGACCATGGGCGGCTGCCCCCGCAGGTGAGACTGCAGTAGCTTTCTTCACTGCGGTCAACATCCGCAGTGAGGCCGTGACAGGCCCTTATCTACTTGGGGTGTGCACGACCTGGGGAGCGATCAATCTTCGCGAGATGCCTTCTGGCAACTCGCGGACCTGGTTCCCGTTCAGTCGCGACGGGAGGGTCTGGCCGGCCCTCGGTTCGTCTGATCTCGCTGCGACGGGACGGACCGGCTTCTTTCGGGGCACACCGGACTGATGTCCGCGCGGCAGCAGCGGGGTCTCCTTCACTCCGGTCCGTCATCCGGGCGAAACCACTCGTCTGGCGCGAACTCCCGACCGAAGTCAGCACACGCCTCGTTCTCGCATCTGCCTTGCGTCTCGAACGAGATCCCGGCGTTGCCGGAAGCGGTGAGGAACGCAGCGTTCTCGCGCGAAATGTGTCCGCCGTGGCGCAGCGGCTGTCCACACGTCGGGCAGCACGGATCGGAGCCCCGCCTGCGCCTTGCTCATCCCTCCACGGTAGGCGTCGAAGACCCGCGTGACCCTGCACACGGATCTGTGCTCGTCCGCGGTGGCCCGCCGCAGATCAGGACGCTGCCGAGCGCATCCGTAGCGGAATGGGACATCGCCGCTTCGCGGCGGTATGACGCTGTCGGCACCCCGACTGGTGAGTGCGGATCGGGCGTGTGCGGATGCCCCGACTGCGCCGGTTCGGGGCTCGAGGCAGCAGCCGCTGCCAGGATTCAGCCTGCCCCAATGAAGGTTACGGACTCTGCCATCTGGCGGAGTATCTCGAAGTCCTTGTCGGAGCAGGCGGTCTCACACCTGGAAATCATGACGAACCGCTGGCCGTCGACATTGAGGATCCACAAGCTCACGTCGAGCCCGGCCTCCCCGTACACGTACCAGTCGGGAAACCTGTCTTTGGAGGTGAATCCCACGGCGAATCCGCCATCGCAGGTGGTCCACTTGAATCGGTCGGGGAGTGTGAGTCTGAGGAACACACCGGTCCTGCCCGCAATAGCGGCCGACGCCGGTCCGGTCGCCTCGAAGACAGGCTGGGTGGCCAGCGCCTCGGCCAGGTCACGAACCGTGGGTCCCACCGGCACTCGGGTGCGGTCACGGCAGGGATGAGCCGGCAGCCAGGTCTTGCCGGCCGGAGCCTCGGCGACGAGGAAGATGCCGCGTCCACCGGAGAAGTCGCTGGTGCTGAAGAACCTCCCGTCGAGCACCTCCCACATGTCCGGTGAATCGACCTCGTAGACCAGGTCAGGAGTCAGTCGTACGGCGTAGCGCCCAGCCTTGGTGAAGACGTACTCCGACCCGTGCTGGTCCAGCTCAAGCACTTCGCCCGGCCCGGGAGACAAGACCGGGTCCTGCGGCTCTGCCGTCCCGAGGGGCGTCGACGCGGCGGTCGACGATGGTGCGCTGGGACCGTCACCGGCGTCCTCGTCAGACGCGGTCGTGCCGCAGCTAGTAACCAGGAGCAGCAATGTCGCGGCAGAGGCGAGGCGCCACGACCAACTCACGTCATCCCGTTTCGATGCCGTCGTTCTCGGAGATGGCGAGGCCGCGAGCGCGATCAGGCCAGGTATTGGGCTGGGTCGAACCATGATGGTCTCCTTGTGCGGTTAGTCCAGAGAAGGGAGCTGGTACGCCGTCCCGGGCTGCCCTTGCAGCTCGAGCCGGCAGTTGCCGGTTGACAGGGCACAGACGAAGATGTCGCCCTCGTCGGCGAGCTCCGAGCCGAAAGACGTGTAGGCGAACAGGACGAGGTGGTCGTCGTCCAGCCACTGCGAGAACTCGAAGCGCGTCGCCTCTGTGGCTCCGGACGGCACCCGGAGGCGGATGGGTTCGCCCGTGCGCGCCTCCCTGAGCGTGAACTCCCCCGCGCCGTCGTAGTACCGGGCGATCAGGTCCGTGCCCTGCCGGTCGAAGACTGGGTCCATGGGGAACGTGCCGGGAACCGGCGGGGTCCCGCGGTCTTCACCCACGATCGTGCGGGGTCTGCTGCGCAGGTCCTCGTCGTAGCGCGCCCAGGTCCACCGCGCAATCGAGTCGGCGGCGACGTCGTACCTCACCACCCACCGGTAACGAAGGCACTCCCGGTAGAAGTCGGCGAGCTCGCACGGAGTGTCGGCCGGGTCGACCCAGTAGATCGCGTCGTCGTGCACGCTGAGCACGACGACGTCGGTGCCGCCGTACGAGGCAGAGTCGCGGTGTATGGGAAGCCCGGTGCTGGTGTCGATGACGACGAAGGACGGCCGCACCATCAGGAGCGACCCGGTGTCGGCGGCCTCGACCGTGTAGCCCCGGGCGGGCGACCCGTAGGTCGTGCCGATCCGCTCCACGGTGGATCCGTCGGTGAACCACAGCGGCTTGGCGCCCGGCTGCCCGCGAAGGGGCTCGCGGACGAACGCCACACCGTCATCGGTCACCGTCAGGAACTGCACCTCCTCGCCGACGTCGATGGTGCGGTCGCCGTAGTGGATCGTTCCCCCGATCGCATAGGCCAGCGGTCGCGTCGGACCGACATCAGGCTCCTTCACCGGTTCCTGGCGCCCCGTCGACGGGGACGGCTGCGTTTCGTTGCCGCTGCATGCGGTGAGCAGCACGGCGATGGCCGCCAGCGCGGCGCGCTGGCCAGGCGTTGAGCGGGGTCGAATCATGATGGTCCCCTGTCGCAGTCAGGCGTCGTGTCAAGGAGTGGGCCAGGTGGCCCAATCGGCGGGGAGGCTGCCCCCGGAGTCCACCTCCGACGGAACTTCACGGATCTGCCAGGTCGCGCCGTAGTCCGTGCTGATGTGCGCCAAGCGCGGGGACGCACAGTGCTCGACCACCGCCAAGGTGCCGGGTGTCCCCGCCGCGAGCATTCCCGAACTGCACTCGCTGTCCCCGATCGGGAGCACCTCGACAGCGAACGTGCCGTCGGCACGGCGCCATACCGCCGCCTGGCGCGTCACCGTTCCCTTTGGCACGAGCCAGGCCGTCCCCCAGAACCAGGTGTCGGCTGCTCCCTGCCAGTCCCAGTATCGGCCCTCGATGACGTGCAGTTGCCTCGCGTTCATGTCGATGTATGCCAGTCCCGACCCGCTGTAGACCAAGGGTCCAGCAACCTCGGTGATGGGCACGGACGCGCCGGGCTGGAGAGGGCGGCGATGTCCTCGCGAGTCGACGAGAGTCGGCCCGTCGAGGCCGTCAACGAGGTACGCGTCGTCCACGGCGTGGGAGATGTTCTCCGACCCATCGAGGGCGTAGAGCGCGCCGGTCGCGAAGTCGTCGTGGCTCACCTCGAGCGCCGTCTGCAGTTCCCCGCGAACATGCTCGGTGGTGGCTCGAGTGCATTCATCCAGACACACCGACCAGATGCGCGCGGCCACTGCGGATGCCGTCGCAGGGAAGTCGGCGTCGGAGGAGACCTTGGCATCGCGATGCCGACGGATCTCTTCCGGACTCAGGGCCGGGAACCGTCGTGTCACTTGGTCCTGCGTGATCGACGGTGACGGAGCGACCGGGGGCGGTTCGGCCCCGCGCTGGTCGACAACACCCGTCGCCACTGCGACCACCGCGACGACCGCTGCGGCGGCGACTGCGGCTGCGCTAAGTGCGGAGCGTCGGCGTCGCTTGCTGGCCACGCCAATGCGCTCGTGCACCTCCGCGAGGCGCTCGGGACGCTGCCCGTCGAGCAGAGAAGCATGCTGGGCGAGCGGGCTGAGGTCGGGGTTCACAGCGCGCTCCTCTCATCGGCGGGCACGCCGAGTGCGACGTCCGCCCGCAACTTCGCCAGCGCCTTGGAGCACTGGCTCTTGACCGTGCCGACCGAGCAGCCCATCAGCGCCGCTGTCTCGGACTCGGTGCGGTCCTCGACATACCGCAGCACCACCACGGCACGCTGGCGGCGGGGCAGTCGGCCCAGCGCCTGCGTCAGGTCGTGAACGTCGACCGGCACCTCGCTTCCGGGAAGCGGCTCGGGCACGACACCGATGGGCGTCTCGTGGGTCCAGCGCTTGCGCCACCAGGAGACCGAGGAATTCACCAGGATGCGGCGCACATACGGCTCGGGATCGCCGTCGATCCGCTTCCACGCGAACCAGGCCTTGGTCAGCGCGGTCTGCAGCAGGTCCTCGGCGAGCTGCAGGTCGCGAGTGAGCAGGTAGGCGGTGCGCAGCAGCGCGGGCGAGCGGGCGACGACGAACTCGTCGAACTCCACGTCGCTGGCCATGCCATCACCCTCTTCGGGGACCGGCCCGAGCGGACCTGAACAGAACTGCCTTCGCTCTACTACGCGGTCTACACCCAAAAGGGTTGCCCCGCAGCAAAGCCCTACCATCTGCCGCTGACTGCTCGGGTGACCCAGCGTCCGCTACTACGGCGGAGTCTGGCTCGGCGGACCGTCCGACCACGAAGTGGTTTGAGTGGAGAGGAGTCGCCTGCCCCCCGGTCCCGTAGCGGCGGGATCCCCTTGCGGTGACGCGTCCTGGGCCGCGCCCCGGGGGCTCGCTGCGGTCGTCGCGCGATCTGGACACGCACTACGCTGCCCGACAACCCGTCGGCAGCATCACAACCGAGCGGCAATAAAATCCGTGACGGTTCAGAGAGCCCCCGGCCGATGGCCGGGAGCTCTCTGACTGACACACATGTCGCGACTCAGGTGTCACCCATGTCGCGACTCATCACAGTGGAGCTGAGGGGACTCGAACCCCTGACCCTCTGCACTGGTGCGCGGAGCGCAAGGCGCTCGGGGTTTCTCGTTCCGTCTCAGCCAACCACCATCTGAACTGGGACGATGCCCTGGGTCGCGAGCATCGTGGTCACAACGGTACTCCCCCGGCCTCGCTGCATCTCGGCGAGACTCGACCTGGACGATGGTCGTGGGGAGTTCTTCGGGAGCGACACGATTCCACCCGACCACATGCCTTGGCAACGCCGGCCGTCTCCCATTGGCGGCGCTATGACGCATCCGCCCCGCGGCAGGTGTCGGCCGAAAAGTCGGTCGTCCCGGCCCTTCCTCTCGTGCGAGGCTGCCCGTCGTGGGTATGGCGGACTCGAGGCGAGGCACGATCGTGTTGCTTTGCGGCCTTCCAGGCTCGGGCAAGACGACGACGGCCAAGGGCCTGGCGCAGGATCGGCGGGCAGTTCGCTTGTGTCCAGACGAGTGGATCGCGTTCTTGGGCGGTGACTTCTTCGACGACGCTGTGCGCGAGCGCGTGGAAGAGCTCCAGTGGCGGTTGGCTAGGGACATCACTCTTGCCGGCGGCATAGCGATCATCGAGTCGGGCCATTGGTTGAAGTCGGATCGCGACGCCAAACGCGACTGGGCCAGGGGCCACGGCGTCGGGATCGAGCTGGTCGTTCTTGACGTTCCGATTGACGAACGGTGGCTACGACTGGCTGCTAGGAACGCAGCACCCGGTCCCACCTCAGTTCCACTCACGCTGGAAGTGCTGCAGTCATACGAAGGTCTGTTCCAACTGCCCGATGCTGAGGAGCAGAGGTTGTTTGACCGTTCGCCTGGGGACGCCGGTTCCACCTGACGATCTAACGCGAGCGCAAATTGGGATTACTAGGCGCTTCGACGATGCCGGGTCGGTGGCGGAATGGGACGATGCCGCTTCGCGGCGAAGTGACGCACCACAAGTCGGCGGCTGCAGTCAACCATCTCCAGAGTGGGCCGAGGTGGCCGGCTCGCGGAGCGACGCTCGCCCACGCCCGACCGGCAGAAGGCCTCCACTTAATGACTGCCACCAAGGGCGCGCGGCGGAAGCGGAGCGACAGCGCTTTGATTCAACCGTGATTCGAAGCTAGCCCTGCGATGGTCGCGAATCCGGCGCGGCAATCAGCCTCCCATGGCAATCTCAAGGTATGCGACTTCAAGACACGATCAGAGCAGTCCGGCGGTCAGTGTCACAAATGGTGGTCGTTAATCCCGCTGACGGCTCGATGCGGGTAATTGGGTCGGCGTTTCTCACGGGGCAGGGCAGGCACGCCGTCACAGCGAAGCACGTCATTGATGCGGTGCCAAGCGGCTGGGAACTTCACGCCGGCCTTGCCGGTCCGGATGTCGACCGTGCCGATGTTCAAGTCCATGCCAGTTTCATCTACATCCCTTGTGACCTGCTCGATGAGGACGCCAGAAGCGACCTCGCACTGCTCGAACTCCGGATGCCTCCGGACGCTACATCGGTCGCCCTCACCGTCACTGTCGCCCCCGTGAACGGAGGCTCCACGGAGGAACTGGACGAGGGCCGTACGGGGCCATTCAAGATCGCCAAAGGCCGGCTGGCGGACGGCACTGAGGTGGCGACGAGCGGATTCCCGCTCGCGGCCCCCGCGCTCGTGACCACGGCCGGCACCCTGGCCAGCAAGTTTGCCCCACTCGATCCCGCCGATCCCGATGCAGGAATGCGGCACCTCTGCGATCTCACGGCCACGGGCGGAAACAGCGGCGGCCCGGTCTACCGGGTCTCCGACGGCGCCCTGGTGGGCGTGCTAGTGGCCGGGAAGCTTAGTCCTCTGGCGGGCGGCGTTGGCGCCCAGTCGGTCGGGTTGACCCTTGTAACACCCAGCCAGGACGTAGTCGAGCTCCTCGTCCGTAACGGCATCGAGCCCGATAGGTATAAGGCGTTGCCGCCGCAGCCGAAGAAGGCGCACCCGCGCAAGAAGCGATGAGGCCTTGCCAGCTTCGCCGTCGGACGGGATCGCGGTCAGGATCGATGCGCGCGGACACGCGGCGATAAGACGCACGTCCTCCGCTGGGCACCGGAGCCCAACACTTGCTATTGCGACTGGAAATCAGGCACTGGCTTCGACGGCAAACCGGAGCCAACCAGTTCACCCTCCCAGAACACGAGTCGCGATCTCCCGAGGTCGTGCGCCTCGCAAGACTCTTCGGTCGCAAGGCAGGCAGCCCGCTCATACAGGTTCGCTATGTGGCGCGCCTTCAACGAGACGTAGGACGGGATCAGCAGAACGCCAACAGACAGAGCGAGAACACCGAACCCTTGGTGCCCCCGAACTAGCAGCGCAAAGCCCACTGCTGAGGCGGGTAGGACCAGACTGCGAAAAAACTTGGCCCCTTCGTTCTGCCATTCGATCCTTGACCCTGCGTACTTGCCAGCTGATACGCAGAGCGCCTTGGCGACCCGATAGCTACCCTTCCCAATTTTCAAGCTGTCGCGGGCTCGCTCTCTGGCAGTTTCAAACCTCTTCGACCCGAAGCGGAAGTCGTACAATTTCCAGAGCGGCTTGTCTATAACGTCGCCGATGACATATAGGCAAAGGGTCAGCACAGCAACCATTGCATCCTGATTGTCTTCGATGGATATCGGCCCCAAACTGCTGGGTGCGAGACCGTGCACTGCCGCGTAGCAAATTATGAGGAGCGGCAGCCACCCCGGGACGTGAGCCGGTATTGACCGCAGCGATTGCCATGACTCCTTGAGCCATTGACGGAGCCAAGCGCCTTGCTCTGCCTCTTTTGTGATCAACGTTGCTCCTCGTTGGACGAACCAAAGACTCTTTCCTCCCACTTTGACACCTTGTGCGTGACCACACGAGATGGAGCCGACTGAACGGCAATCGACAGTGGCGGCCAGCCGTGGTCCTCCACAACGCGCACGGGCCGCTCAGGTTGCCACTTGCACGAGGAGGGTGGCCGCCGCAGATGACCACTAGCCTCGACGTTTCACGGGGCGGCTCGCTGAGCGGTTCGGTGCCGTGGCGCTGATCGGGATCCGTTTCGGGCGTGCGCGATCGCCGGCGCTGGTGCCGCCGGTTCTCCGGGTCTTGGTCGTGGGA
>NZ_QXGH01000042.1 GCF_003515065.1 Nocardioides immobilis | reverse complement strand
CAAGTGGTACGGGGACGGCACCGAGATCCCCACCGATGAGGGCAAGCTCTACCTCGACTCGGTGTTGGACATGGGCTCGCGGCGCATCGTCGGGTTCGGGATCGGTGAGCACCATGACGCCGACCTGACCACCGCGGCACTGCGGATGGCGGTCGCGGTCCGCGGCGGCAAGGACAACATCGGTGCGGTGATCATGCACACCGACCAGGGCAGCGAATACACCGCGAAGAACTTCCAGGCCGCCTGTGGCCGGGTCGGAGTCACCCAGTCCATGGGCAGGGTCGGCTCGGCGCTGGACAACGCAGTCATCGAGAGCTGGCACTCCACCGTGGAGTTCGAGCTGCGTCAGCTCGAGCACTTCACCACCAAGGCCCAGGCCCGTCGACGGGTCGCGGCCTGGATCGAGGAGTACAACCACGAGCGGCGCCACTCCTCCCTCGGGATGCGTTCCCCGATCGCCTACGAGCTCGCCCTGCAAGCCGGCGAACTGGAACAGGTCAAGGAGGAGGCAGCGTGAACGACCGGATCCCGCGCACCGAGCGTGACCACGTCCTCGTCGACGTCAAGGCCAAGCCCTCCGGGTGGCCGACGGCCAGCCTTGACCCCGGCTCCGGGCGCGGCCCCCGAGCGACGAGCGGGATGCCGGCCACGAGATCACACAAAATCAGGTCTCTACGGTTTCAGGGGATTGCCGGGCCCCAACGATGATCGATCGGTTCTCAGTGACCGGAAGAACCGATGTGTCCCAGCCACGGCGGCACGGACTATGGGAACAGAAGCCCAGTGTCGTAACGCCGTGATCGAGAGGACCCACCACATGACTGTCTCCGAGCTCCTCAGTGGCCCATTGGCCGGCATGAAGGTAGTGGATGCGGACACTCACATCACCGAGCCCCCAGACATGTGGACTTCCCGCGTTGCGAAGAAGGACCAGGACCGCGTTCCGCGAAAGGTCCGAGGCGAAGACGGCAAAGACATCTGGTACTACGCCGGCGACGCCATCTTCGCCAGCCCCGCCGGGGCGGCGGCGGTGATCCGCAAGGACGGGAAGAAGCAGTCGTTCTGGGACTGGAACATCGAGGCCGGCATGCAATGGGACGAGGTCGACGAGGGAGCTTACGACATTCCGACCCGTCTTCAGCGCATGGACGAGATGTCGATCCACGCCCAGATCGTCTACCCCAACGTCGCCGGGTTCGGCGCCAACAAGCTGGCGAAGATCCCCGACCCGAGCCTCGCCCGCCTAATCGCGGAGACGTACAACACCGCAATGAGCGAGATGCAGGAGGAGTCCGGCCTGCGACTGTTCGGGATGGCCCTGCTGCCGTTCTGGGACCTCGACGCCGCGATCGCCGAGGTCGAGCGCTGTGCGGCGCTGGGCATCCGCGGAATCACGATGTGCAGCGAGCCGCACGCCGGCGGTCTGCCGTCACTGCTTGACCCGCACTGGAACCCACTGTGGGAGACCCTCACCGACACGGGCCTGGTCGTCAACTTCCACGTCGGTGCCTCCGAGTTCGGCATGGAGGCCTACTTCAAGAGCGCATGGGACGGCCAAAGCCAGTGGCGTCGGTCCCTGGTGGGCGCAACGATGATCGAGCTGCACAATGCCAAGATCCTGGCCAACCTACTGACCGCGGACCTGTTCGACCGCTATCCCGACATCCGGTGGGTCTCGGTCGAGAGCGGCATCGGCTGGATTCCCTACGTCTTGGAGCGGCTGGAGTACCAGATGCTCGAGGCCGGTAACGAGGAGCACCTGGGTAAGAGTCCCACCCAAAAGTTCCGTGACCACATGTACTCCTGCTTCTGGTTCGAAGAGACTGCCCCGAGCCGGCTACTGGACCGGATCGGGTTCGACAATGTGCTTTTCGAGACCGACTACCCGCATCCGACCTGCCTGTACCCGTCCGCGGTCGAGCACGGCATCAAGGTTCTTGAGTCCTGGGGCCCCGACGTCACGCGCAAGGTGATGAGCGAGAACTCCATCAAGCTCTACAACCTGCCCTTCTGAGCGAGGGATCGCGCAAGAAATGCACGGTCGCGCAGCCGTGGTGGGCCTGGGGGAGTCCACTTACTACCGGCCCGGCCGGTCGCCGCACTCTGCACTGCAGCTCGCCGCGACGGCGATACGCGCTGCAGTTGCCGACGCGGGGTTGGTGATGGCGGATATCGACGG
The DNA here is from genome assembly GCF_003515065.1 of Nocardioides immobilis. Taxonomy (GTDB): domain Bacteria; phylum Actinomycetota; class Actinomycetes; order Propionibacteriales; family Nocardioidaceae; genus Nocardioides; species Nocardioides immobilis. The sequence goes on along the minus strand of NZ_QXGH01000042.1, from coordinate 63,021 downwards.
CCTGGTCACTTGGCACACCCCGCTGGACACGTCGCTCCGGTCGGCCAACCTTGCCTCCTGGCTGGGATTTGGGAACCTCCGGTTCGCGGCCAACCCGACGAGCGGCGGCGGCAACCTGAGCGCCGCCGCGGTCGGTCTTGCCGATGCGGCCGTGACGGCGGGATACGCCAATAACGTGGTCGTCTACCGGTCCCTGAACCAGGGAGAAAAGCGCTACGGGCGGTCCCTCGACGAGGAAGTGGTCAGCGACGAGAACGCCTACCGCACGCCATTCGGCCTGGGCGCACCTGCAGCATTCAACGCCGTACTGTCGACCAAGTACATGCATGATCACGGCGTGCGCCAGGATGCGCTGGCAGAGATCGCGCTGGCCTCGTATGCACACGCCCAGAACAACCCGCGCGCAATCATGTACGGCAAACCATTGACCCGCGAGCAATACCACGCATCGCGGTGGATCGCCGAGCCCTTCCACCTCTACGACTGCTGCCAGGAGAGCGACGGGGCGTGCGCAATGGTGGTCACGTCGAGTGAGCGCGCCGCAGACGCACCCCAGCATCCTGCCTTCATTCAGGCCAGCGCCAACGGCATGGTTCCCGACGGCGGGCTCTGGGGGTTCAACGATGGCGCGTTCCCCAGTGGCCGCTACCGGCCGGTCGGGGAAGAGCTGTGGCAGCGGGCGGGAGTTCGGCCCACAGACATCGACGTCGCCCAGTTCTACGAGAACTTCACCGGCACGACGATGATGGCGATCGCTGACCTTGGGTTCTGCGAACCGGGCGAACTCAACGACTTCCTCGCCGACGGTCGCCTGCGAGCCCCCGACGGCGGACTGCCGATCAACACCAGCGGAGGCAATCTGGCAGAGGCCTACATCCACGGGTTGCAGTTGGTGAACGAAGCCGTGCGCCAAGTCCGCAACGAATCGGTCAACCAGGTGCCCCACGTCGAGCTCAGCCTGTCCGTCGCTGGCCCCGGCACGCCACCGGGCTCCACCGTTCTCTTCTCTAGGTCACGCCCATGAAGTCGCAGCGCTACTTGCCCGACGCCCTCCCGGTGCCCGAGGTCAACGACGTCAATCGCGCGTTCTTCACCAGCGGCGAGATACGGATCCAGACATGTCAGGCCTGCGGCTCCGTACAGCATCCGCCCCTCGAACTGTGCTGCACCTGCGGGGGATTCGCGTTCGACTACATTGCGGGGCAGAGCTCAGGAACGGTGTGCAGCTATACCATCGTCCACCACCCGACCCACTCTGCCCTGGCCGATGCAGTTCCCTACAACGTCGTGATCGTGGAGCTGGATCAGCCACCCGGGGTGCGCGTGATCGGCAACCTGGTAGGCGGCATCGAGAACAGAGCGGAGATCGGGCAGCGGGTGGTGGCAGGATGGACCACCCCGATCGAGCGGGAGGGCCAGGCCCCGGTGCAACTGCTCCAGTGGCACCCCATCTAGCCTGAACTGCCCTGCTGGCGACGCCTGAAGATTACTGGGACGCAACAGGCGCGATCTCACGCTCGGTCGAGCCGGAGACCTGGCCGCCTCCGCGCGAATATGACCTCGAGTCTCCGAGACCTCGGGCGGGCTGGGGGCTATCGCCGGTGGTTGCCGCGACCTTATCGCGTACCCCCAGGGGCGCCCGAATCGCTCGTCCGATCGCCCATCGACCAGGTCAATCTGGTCACCGTCGCTCTGCCCGCTTGCGAGTGTTCCAGGCAACGACGGGTCGATGTGAGCCGTTGCAACAACCCGATCCCAGTGCTTGTGGGAAGTCGGCAGGCACCAAGCCTGATCGGGAAGCTGCTCCGGGCCTTCGCCGCCGGGGGAGGGTTGCGACTGGGCGTGCTTCAACGATATCGGGCCGGGATGTCGAGCAACGGCACCACTGGTCCGGCTGATCTCCTCCAGGCGTGGACAGCGAGCGCTCAAGGTCGGGCGATGCGCGTTTTCGCCGCGGAGGGTTCGGTCGGGGGCGGTAGACATCGCGAGGACAGTCAGCTTTCCCGCACGAACGCGCGACCTTCGTCACGGGTCAAGTAGAGGTCGAGGTTGACGGTGGGACGGCGTCTGCCTCGGCCAACTCTGTGCGATCGGGTGCAGATCCGTGGCCGGTGATCGATTGCGCATCGGCGGTGGACAGTCGCTTGAGCTCCTTGAACAGCTCGCGCGAATTGGCGAGCTCGTTTTCGTAGTTCCGGCGGCAATAGCGCATCACTGCCCGGTGCCAGGCCGTCCGGCCGGTCAGAATCCGGAGATCGCCGGCCTCGTCGGGGTCGTAGGCCTCCAAGGCGAGCAACCTGTCTTTGAACCGCCGGTCCAACCCTTCCATCTGCTCCCTGAGGTCATCTAGTTCGGCGGCGATGGATTCGATGTGGTCCTCGAGCGATTGCAGGACGGCCGGTGAGTCGTTTGCCCGGCGGCCGAGCCACATTCGCAGGATCACCGCGTTCTTGACCACCAGCGGTTCGGCTTCTGGGCGTTCCGCCCATTCGGCCAGCGCGTCGGCGCCCTTCGCCGTGAGTGTGTAGCGGAGCGTCCGCTGCACTCGTCCCCGGTGCACGACCTCCGCGTCGACGTATCCGAGGTCGTCGAGTCGATTGAGTTCGCGTCGGATGTGGCTCAATGCGGGCGCCCAGTAGAAGTGCCGAATCTGCTGATGTGCGCGTTCCTGCAGCTCCACGGCAGCGGACCCCTCGGTCGTGGAGAGCAGGCCTAGGGTCGCGTAGCCCGTGAGAGGAAGGCGGTCGACCTTCCCGTTGGCCGATGCGACTGCCGTCTGTCGGGCGCGACGGGCGCCGACTGGACGCCCAGCCTGCTTATCAGCGGCCATGGGTGCAGACTACTCGGGCGCGTGATCAGCGTTGAGAGCGGCGAACCCGGCGCCACGACGATTTGCTCTGAGACTATTAGTCTCGCCGGTCCGGGTGGGGACGGCGAAGAGCGACGGAACAGAAGGGCACGAGGGGTGCGAACTTCACCGGCGGAAGGGACCGGTGGAGATCGACGGCGTGGACGGACCGCGGGCGGCTGTGGGCGTGAGAACGCCGTGCGGCTTGCTCGCTCTTGCGTGTACGTGGGTGAGCTTCCTCGGTCTGACAGCGCCGCTACGGGGCGGCACGTGGCCGCTATGCCCATCACCCGCGCGCGGCATCGGGATCCGCTGCGTCCGATGACCGGAACTAGATCTTCTCTCGATGAGCGGGAACCTGGGCGAACCTCACCGCCGGATGGTCTTGGATAGTCAGAGCTCGATCCGTCGGTCGCTGTCCGCTGCGCTGGACGATCGTGGCGAAAGGATGGGGTGTTGGACTTTCAGGAGCGAGCCGCGATTATCGTCGCGGTCTCCGACGTACTCGCCCGGCTGACGCATGCCGCCGACCTCGGCACGCTGGAGGAGTACGCCGCGCTGCTGACCGAGGATTTCGTCTGGGAGATGCCGGACATGCCGGTGGTCGGCCTGCCGGCGCAGGTCCGGCGCGGGCGCGAGGGCGCGGTGATCGGTGCTCGGGAGCGTCGGGATGCCGCGATCCAGGGGCCAGGGACGGGCACCTTCCATGTGATCACTAACATCTCGGTGATGCCTGGTCGGAACGAGTCGACCGCGACCACTTATTGGCACTTCTACACCGGAGCAGGAGGCGATCCGGCGCTGAGGGCCCAAGGCATCTACCGGGACCGGTTCGTCCTCGTGGACGGTGAGTGGCTGATCGCGCGCCGCCAACTCGTCCGGCCCTAGGGTGTCGTCCCCCAGGGCGGCCAGGCGGGCGCCGAGACGCTCAGCTGACAACGCTGCTGCTGGCTTCCCGGGTGACGATGATGTGGGTCGCGACGCGGTCCATGAACCGCTCCGCGTCTTCTGTGATCTCCTGTCAGTGATGGCGTCTGCGCCGCGCGCATCAGCATCTCGGCCAGTGCCGCAGCGCTTCTGAACTCAATCACCGTCGTGACTCGTCCCCCCGGGGGCGCCGTTTGGCGGTGGCGGGCTTATCGACCTGGGCGTCATTGCGGGTGTAATTGGCGAACAGGTCGCCGAAATGACGCGGGATCAAGGGCGCGTGATGGGTCTCTTAGTACGCCTTGAACTCGGCGGGGGTCACGTCGGAGCACCGACGGACGAGCGCGATTATCCGCGGCAGCGTGATGAGGGCTCGTTCACGACACATCCTGTCGATGCCGGGTATCCGGTGAGTGGTATCCGAGTGTCGAGACTAGTAGTACCAGACCTAGTGTCGCAGCCATGAAGGCAGCGAATCTCGCGGATGTTCGGGTGGTGGAGTACGCCGACGAGCAGGCCGAGTACTGCGGGCTCGTTCTCGCCGGGCTGGGTGCCGAGGTGGTCAAGGTTGAGCCGCCCGACGGTAGCCCGAGCCGTCGGATCGGCCCCTTCCTGGACGAGCCCGATCCGGAAAGGTCTCTGCACTTCTGGAACTACAACCGCGGCAAGCGCTCGGTGGCGCTGGAACTGGGTAGTGACTCCGGCGCGGCTGCGCTGCGTGAGATGTTGGCCAACGCTGACGTTTTCCTCGACTCCAGTCTGCCCGCGGAACAGAGTGAACGCCGACGCTTCGGTATCGACACCGAGACGTTGGCCCGCGACTTCCCGCGCCTGATTATCGCGCGGATGACACCATTCGGCGAGGCCGGACCGTGGTGCGACTACAAGGGCTCTGACCTGGTGCACTTGGCCCTCGGGGGGCCGGTGATGAACTGCGGATACTCACCTCAACCGGACGGCACCTATGATCTGCCGCCGGTCGCGCCCCAACTCTGGCACGCCTACCACATCGCGAGCGAGCAGTTGCTCATTTCCATCATGGGCGCTCTGGTCTACCGCCAGCAGTCCGGTGTCGGGCAGGTGGTTTCGTGTTCGGTCCACGAGGCGGTCGCGAAGAACACCGAGCTGGACCTGATGAACTGGGTGATGCGGCACGCGACGTTGAATCGGCAGACCAACTTCCACGCCGGTGAGCGGCTCACCACGGGCACCAACCTGCTGCACACCAAGGATGGCCGCTGGTTCATCATCATCCTCATCGCGCGCGACGACCGGTCCAACCTGATCGGCTTCCTAGAGAAGTACGGCATGGCCGCTGACTTGGTCCGCAGCGCTGAGACCGGGAAAGGACAAGGCCGCGCGATCCCGGGCAGCGAGGCCTCCACAGAGGACGTGAATCACCTGATCGAGGTGACGCAGAGGCTGTTCCGCCGCTTCACCTACGAGACCGCTCCATGGCAGGAGGCCCAGGCCGCTGGCGTCGTCTGCGTTCCGCTGCGAAAGCCGGAGGAGAACCTGCGTGATCCGCACTGGGTCGAGCGGCAGACCTTTGCGGAGGTGGAGCACCCCGAGCTCGACTGCTCGTTCACCTATGTCGCGAGCAAGTGGCTCTCCACCGAGACCTCCTGGGAGGTTGGTCGGCGCGCGCCGCTGCTCAACGAGGACGCCGGAGCTATCGAGCCGTTCCTCGAGATCCGTGATGTGGTTCCGCCGGTGACGTCCTGGCACCGCGGGCGGTCCTCGGTTCACGGAAAGCCGATGGCGCTTGATGGGATCCGGATCCTGGACTTCACATGGTTCCTTGCCTCGGCCGGTGGCACGCGATTCCTCTCGGCGCTGGGCGCGGAGTGCATCAAGGTCGAGTGGGCCGCTGCTCCCGATACCCGGCTCGGTGCGATGGCCCCCGTCGGTGGGCGCCAGGCTCGGCGCAAGGCCACCGGGCCGCTCGAGGGAGTAACCGACAGCGACATGGGCGGACAGTTCAACAACAAGAATGCTGGCAAGCGGGGAATGTCTCTGAACGTTCGCCATCCCGACGGCCTCGAGATCGCCCGCAAGTTGGTCGCGATCTCCGACATCGTGGCCGAGGGTTTCTCACCGGGGGTCATGGATCGGTGGGGTCTGGGCTATAACGAACTCCGGGCCATCAAGCCGGACATCATCTACGCCCAGCAGTCCGGGATGGGCACAACGGGTACCTACGGGCGGTTCCGGGCGGTCGGACCGGTTGCCGCTGCGCTTTCCGGGATGTCGGAGATGTCCGGCCTCCCCGAGCCAGCGATGCCGGCCGGATGGGGATACTCCTACCTTGATTGGATCGGCGCCTACAGCTTCTCGGTGGCGATGATGTCGGCGATCCTTCATCGCGACCGGACCGGTCGGGGCCAGTGGATCGACGCCTCTCAGACCGAGACCGGGATCTTCCTGGCCGGTGTTCCCATCCTCGCTCACTCCGCGATCGGCACTAGCTGGGAGCGGACCGGCAACCGATCGCCGTGCAAGCCTGCAGCGCCGCATGGGATCTACCCCTGCGCAGGTACTGACCGGTGGCTTGCGGTGAGCTGCTTCGCCGAGGAGGACTGGAAGAACCTCACGGCAGTCGCCGAGCGACCCGGGTGGCTGGCCGACCCGCGTTTCGCGACCTTAGAGGACCGGATCACCCACCAGGAAGCGTTGGACGCCGCGCTCACCTCCTGGACGCGTGAGCACGATCGCTACGAGCTAATGCGTCGGCTGCAGGCGGCGGGGGTGGCTGCCGGCGTGTGTCAGACCGCTGAGGACCGGTGTGACGTAGACCCGCAGCTGGCGGACCTGAACTGGCTGACCGAGGTGACGGGCACCAAGATCGGCACCTGGCCGATTGCCGAGGTCCCCGGGACGATGACCAAGACACCGACGCATATCGGCGGGGCCATTGACCGCGGCGCGCCCTGCTACGGCGAGGACAACGAGTGGGTGCTTGGCGAGCTGCTCGGCTACTCGACTTCGCAGATCAAGCGACTGCAGGACGAGGGCGTGGTCTGAGGGATGTCGCTGGTCGGCCGCGACGAGCGGGCGAGCCCGCCGCGGGGACCCGAGACGCGTTCGAGGCGGTCCTCGAACTTGGTCATCGGGGTACTCGCCTCGACCGGGATCGTCGTCTCACTGCAGTCCAGTATCGTCATCCCGCTGCTACCAGAGTTGCCCCAGTTGCTGAAAACCGATTCGTCCAGCGCATCCTGGCTGGTCACGGCAACGTTGTTGAGCGGCGCGGTGGCTACCCCAATCTTGTCCCGCCTCGCCGACATGTTCGGCAAGAAGCGGATGATCCTCGTGGCGCTTGGCGCCATGGTGATTGGCTCCGCTGTGGGCGCCGTGGGCGAGGACCTCGGCCTCCTGATCTTGGCTCGTGCGTTGGAGGGCGTCGGCATGGCTGCGATCCCGGTCGGGATCGCGATGATGCGCGACGAGCTCCCCAAGGAGAAGGTCCCCCTCGGCATTGCATTGATGAGCGCCACCATGGCGATCGGCGCAGGGGTCGGACTGCCGGTCTGCGGCCTGATCGTCGAGCACCTCGACTGGCACTCGATCTTCTGGCTGACCGGTGCCGCCAGTTTGCTCACCTTCGCGGTCGTGGCACGGGTGCTCGAGGAGTCCCCGATCCGGACCGGCGGTGTCTTCGACATCAAGGGTGCGGCGTTGCTTTCGGCGGCTTTGTCTGCCGCGCTGATCGCGCTGTCCAAGGGTAGCCACTGGGGGTGGTTGTCTGGACGCACCCTGGGATTGGTGGTGTTCGCCTGCATCATGTTTGCTGTTTGGGTGCCACTCGAACTGCGGGTGCGCAATCCCGTGGTGGACGTCCGCACCGCAGCCTGCCGTCCGGTTCTCCTGGTCAATGCGATCGCGTTCTTCAGCGGGTTCGCGATGTACATCAACATGCTGGTCTCGACTCAACTGTTGCAGCTGCCTGAGGACTCGGGCTTCGGTTTCGGGCTCAGTGTTCAGGAAGCGGGCTTGATGATGGCGCCCAATGCCCTGGCATTCGGCCTTCTCGCGCCGGTCTCGGCCTGGATGATGCGTCGGTGGAACCCGCGCATCACCCTTACCGTGGGGACCGGGCTGATGTCTGTTGTGTATGCCGTCCGGATGGTGGCGAGTGAAGAAATCTGGCTGGTCGTGCTCGGGTCGATCTTGGTGGCCGGCTCCACCTCGATCGCGTACGCCGCGATGCCGGCGTTGATCATGCGCCTCGTGCCGGCCACCGAGTCGGCGGCGGCGAACGGCCTCAACACACTGATGCGCTCGATCGGGACCTCAGCGTCCAGCGCCACAGCTGCCGCCGCGGCCTCCCTCGGCGTAACGCACGCAGTTGGCAACTACCCGACGTTCGGGTCATTGATCGCACTGTTCGGCCTTTCGGCGCTCTTGGCCGGCGCGGCCTGCCTGTTGTCGATCCCGCTCTACCGCCTCGTGCGAGACAGCGAGGAGCAGTCCGATCTGGTTCGCGTTGCCAACGGCGCCCTCGTCCGGGGGCAGGTGATCTCCTCCGGCGGGCGACCGGTGCAGAACGCGGTCGCCACCGTGCTGGATGCAGAGGGGACTCAGGTCGACTGGGCGCAGGTGGATTCCACCGGTGAGGTCGCCGCCTCCGTGGCAGGACCTGGCCGGTATCTCCTGGTCGTCGCTGCCGAAGGCTGGACACCGCGTTCGCTGTGGATAGTTCTGGTCGATGAGACGCATGTCGGCTCTGTCGTGCTGCCCGAACGCCTCATGGTCTCGGGCGCAGTCATCCGCCCGGACCGGGGACCTGCGGAGGACGCGCTAGTGGTCGTGACGCTGCTGACCGGCGACGCCGTCTATTCCATCCGCACGGCGAGTGACGGGACTTTCGAGCTCCCCCTCCCGCCGAACGGTCGGTACGTCGTCACCGCCTCCGCCGGTCAGTCGACGGCCTCGGTGGCGCTGGACGTCTGGGGCGGGACGAAGTTTCTGGAACTCCACGTCGGCGGATCGCGCCCTGTCGCGGCACATCCGTGAGCGGCCGTCCAACATCATTCCACGTGCAACCCATCGGAGAGGGAACAACTATGCAGAGCCGCGGAGCTATCGTCGTCGGTGCCGGTCCCCGGATCGGGGCCGCGCTCGCGCTACGGCTGGCCGAGGAGGGCTACGACGTCGGGCTCGTCGGCCTTGACACCGGTGTGATGGACGAACTGGTCGCCCGGATCGGCGAGGTCGGCCGGTCGGCATTCGCCGCGGTTGCCGACGTTGCCGACTCCGATGCCCTAGCCGCGGCGGTTCAGGACCTGGCAGCCTCCCTGGGCTCGGTCGAGTTGCTCCACTTCAATCCGAGTTGGTGGCGGTCGAAGAGTCCGTTGTCCCTGACGCCACAGGAGCTCGCCGCGGATGTCTCGTTCGGCGTGGGTGGCCTCCTCGTCGCACTCCAGGCGGCCCTACCTACGATGCGCGCAGGATCACGGATCACCGCGACAGGCAGCGTGGCGGCGGATGCCCCGAATGTGGTGGCCGCCAGCCTGGGTGTGCAGAAGGCGGGATTGCGCAACCTGGTGCAGAGTATCGACCTTTGTCTGGCCGGTGACGGCATCCGCGCGGCCTCGGTCACCGTTGATGGCGTGGTCCAGGACGAGGGCGTCTTTTCGCCGGAGGCGATCGCGGAAGCGATCACCCAGGTGGCCGGTCGGGACGAGGACGCATGGACGCCGCACGTGCGTCACCCATGAGCATGCAGCGGGCATCGCCCTGCCAGCTTCAGGGGTGCTGCTACGAGTTGGCAGGCGGTCAACCTAACGGCGGCATTCGGCGTTCACGCGGATCCGGTGATCGGCGGCAAGGACAAACTAATAGTCTGAGAGTGCCGCTCTTCGCGCTCCTATCGGCTGGAATCAATTTCAGCGGCGGGGGTCACAAACTGCGAATCTGGTGTTACCGTCGTCACAAGAATCATTTCTAGTGCCAGGCACGGGAGGCGCGGGATGTCAGTGGCATTGACTCATGATGGAGTTGAAGCGGCGCAGCCAGCGATGGCTCCGTCCTCAATGTTGGAGCGGGTCACCGCGATACTGGACCTGTTCGATCACGCTGGGCGTCGGCTACCGCTCGAGGAGATCTCTCGCCGAACGGGCCTGCCTCGTTCATCGGCACACCGGATCCTTGAGCACATGATCTTGCTCGGTTGGGCGTGCCGGGCGGATGCGGGCTACGGCCTCGGCAGTCGTGCCCGCGGCCTCGGCAGGCTTACCGGAGACTCGAGCCGCCTGCGTACCGCGGCGACACCGGTGCTGCAGGAGTTGACGGTCTCGACCGGCCTCGTAGCGCAACTGGGCGTGCTCGAGGGGGCGAACGTCGTCTTCCTGGACAAGCTTGGGGGCCGACAGGCCCTTGCCGTGCCGAACCGTGTAGGCGGCCGCGCCCCGGCCGTGGAGACGGCGTTGGGGCTGGCCATGCTCGCCTGCCTGAACCCGGAGCAGGTCGACGCGCAGCTCACCGGCGGAGTTCGTGCAGCGACTCCGGTGGCCGACGGCTACGCCCATCTCCACGCCGAACTCGGTCGGGTGCGGCAGCGGAAGGGTGTCGCTATCGAACGCGGCGCCGGCGTGCCGGGGTTTGCTTCGGTGGCCGCCGCTCTGCACAGCGCCGACGGTCCGGTTGCCGCCATCTCCCTGGTGACGCACGCCGGCGACGCCCTCGAGCGGATCGTGCCGCTGGTTGCGGACGCTGCGCGACGGATATCCCGCGAACTCGTCCGACTGCCTCGTCCCGCCAAGGTGCACCATGTCCGTGCCTGCCCGTTGAAGGCAGGCTGACACGCTATCGCTGGCGGTTGCAGAGCCCGGCGGTCCACGCCGGGGACGGTGCCGGCCCTCAACACGAACGTCCGATCGGAGAGTGCACGGTGGCCAGACTTCCACTGGGACGTGAGCCTGCACAGGCTCAGAACCTAGAGCAGGCCGAGCGGCGGCAGCGCGTCTTAGAGGTCGCTGCACAGCTTGGTGATCGGGACGGCTTCGAGCATGTGCAGATGACCGAGATCGCCAAGGCCTCGGGCGTCGCGGTTGGCACCCTCTACCGCTACTTCCCGTCGAAGGCGAAGCTCTTTGAGATCTTGCTGTACGAACACTTGTGGCATTTCGCGGCTTCCTGGGAGGTGAGGGATCACGCCGATCCCATCGCGGACATCGGTGAGCACATGGTGATGTTGACCCGCCGTATCCTGGCTAGACCGCGTCTTGCGGTGGCGATGATCCAATGCGCGAACACCGCCTACTTTTCCTATTCCGAGGCCGAGATTGCGCAGCAGCAGCATCCCCTGATCACCAGGATCCTGGAGGTCTCGGGACATCACGACGACGTCGATAGTCACCACGATCGTGCACAGCTGGTTGTCTACGCGTGGTGGTCGGTCCTGATCGCCATCGCGAACAACGCGACCAGCGTCGAGCGGGGTGAGGCGCAGATCAAGATGGCGGTGCGCCTGATCCTCGGTCCTTGCCGGTGCGGACAGGACGATCAGTTGGGCTCGGTGACCTGAAGCCGCTGCTCGGTCACTGACAACCGTCGTGTGGCGGGGCCGTCCGGTTCAGATCCAGCCGCCCATCAGCGTCCACGTGTGACGCGCGTCGGTCGCGTCGGCGTCGATATTGAAAGTGCCGCGGAAGAAGACCAGAGGGCGGCGCCCGTCGGTCATTCGCTCGAGCGCGACGACCCGCCCGATCACGATGTCGTGGTCACCCTCTTCGTGAACGGCGCTGACGTCGGCGTGGATGCGAGCCAGGACGCCCTGCAGTGCGGGAGTTTCCCAGGCCGACCATTCCCAGTCGAGTGCGTCGAACTTACTTCCCGCCTTCGACCCGAAGGCCCAACAGACGTCCTGCTGATGCTCTCCGAGGACGTTGACGCAGAACCGGCCGAACGGTCGTAGGTTCGGCCAGGTCCTGCTCCCACGGTCGACACAGAACATCACAAGCGCCGGTTCTAGCGAGACCGACGAGAACGATTGGCAGGCGAAGCCAAGAGGCGCGTCCTGCGTGCCGCCTGTTATGACGGTGACTCCGCTGGCGAACTCCGCGAGCGTCTTGCGGTAGTCGAGTGCGTTGTTTGCCGACTGCTCGGTACTCGGCATGGGATTCTCAGGGGCCACAGTCACGTCCTGACGGTAGGCAGGCGGCAGCCCACCATCCGCATGGATCCCGATGGCCGGGACCGGGACGGCGTTGCCGCGCCGGGCTAGCCGCCGTCACCAGCGGTCGCGGTGGCGCCGGGGCGTCGGCCGAAGAAGCTGCCATTGCCCAACCAACAGCCGCTCGCGTAGCCGCGGCTGGCGAGCCCGGGCGTCGTGCGCCCGGCCGCGTAGAGCCCGGGGACCGGGTCGCCGTCGACATCCGTGGCCCGCCGCCCAACGGGAAGCCCGAGGCCTGGCCGCTGGTGCAGACCGCGGAGTCGCTCGGCGGGTCGTTGCGACGCCGCCTGGAGCGCCTCGTCGACGAATCCAGCGGCGCGGTGGTCAGCGTCGCGGCGACCGTCTACGGCCAGTAGAGCGCGCGCGGTGCCTTGTGCCGCAATGGATCCGCACCCCGGGCAGCGGGTGCATATTGTAGGTCTCGACGGTGTGCGCGAGTTCGCCCGAAGGGATTCCGGCCTCCGCCTCCAACTCGGGCAGGTCGCGGGAGCCCAGCACGGCCGCGGGGTGGACCGTCCGCCGCCTTCTCGGCGGCGTGTTCGTCCGTCACCAGGAACGCCTGGCTGCCGTGGTGCTGCATCAGTGCGTCGCCAATCCGACTGGGGTAGATGTCCTCGTTGATGACGGCATTGAGGTCCGACCAACACGCCGCGGGCCATCAGACCCTGGATCGGAAGGCACGACCGCCTCGCACGATCCACTTGGGCGACGTCCGCGCCGAGCCACTGCGCGGCCGGGATCTCCTGCCCGTCGTGTTCCTCGCTCGGCGACCTCGGACGCCCGCTGAGCTCCGGAAAGCGCTGCTCAACCATCGTCGCGTTCTGGGCGAACTCGCCCGGGGCCAGGACCACCCTGAGGCGGGCACCATCACCTCCGTTATCCGGCCTGCTCGGCGTGTACATCAGTATGAAAGCGCCGCCGCATCTCTCAGTGCGCTTGTCGAGCATCTGGGGGACGTGCTCTCGCGGCGCGGGCGGCATCAGCTCGGCGAACGGATGGGCGTTCTCGCTGCCGGAGTACGTCAGCCCCTCGCCGCCGGGTGGCTCCCAGGCGGGCTGGTCGTGGAAGGCGGCGCGGAAGGGGACGCCGCACTTCGCCAGCTAACCGCAGTGGTCGACACTCCTCTCGGAGTAGGAGGCGATCCTGTCGCGATTGGCGGCCGGCGCCCACCGCCGCCGTCAGGAAGGTGAACGTCGTTTTCGGGGGTGTCGTCGAACCCGCAGGCGCGTTGCAGCGCGGTGCCGCCACTGAGGTATATGAAGCCGCCCACCATGGCCGCGGCAGGGGCCCCTACCGAGGCGCGCTCCAATACCAGGACGTCCGCCCCAACTGTCGGCCGCGACGGCGGCGGCCGCGCCAGCGACGCGATACCCGACCATCAGGACGTCGGGCATCCATGCGGTTGGTTAACGACGCGGGCTCGGCCAGGGTAGCGGCCGGGCCGAGCCACGGACGGGCTGGCGGGGCTTTGCGGAGGTGCTCCTTCGGCGTTGGTCGAACGACGCTATTCAGAAGCGAGCGCGGCGACAAACCTCTTCCTGCTCAGTGGAATCCTGGCCGAGAGCGCCCCGAGAGTCGACCTAGTCTCGGGCGCCGTCGCCGGTGGAGCGACGACGCCGTTGACCAATCGCGGTCCGGCCCGAAAGCACCTGCACAGGAGGAGCACGCGATGTCCGCGTCACGCGCAATCGATGTCCCACGAGCCTTGCCCGCCGAGGTGGACGTCATCGTCGTCGGCTCGGGGGCGGCGGCACTGACCGGAGCGTTCGCCGCCGCGAACTCGGGACTCTGCGTCCTGGTTCTGGAGAAGTCCTCCTACCTCGGTGGGACGTGCGCCTACTCCGGTGGCGCGATGTGGCTTCCCGGGAACCACATCCTCGAGCGTGACGGCGTCGAGGACGACGTCGAGACTGGCCTGACCTACTTCCGCGCCACCGTCGGCGACCGCACGCCGCGCGATCTTCAGGAGGCCTACGTCCGGACCGGACCGGAGATGGTCGCCTTCCTCGCCGACGAGGCCGGTTTCCTTGCCGACAAGATGTCGTTCCCCGACTACTTCGAGGCCCCCGGACGAGCGAAGCCAACCGGTCGCGCGATTGGGCCGACCCCGATCCCGTCGGCGCGCCTCGGCGCCGCCCTCGACGTGCTGCGGCCCACCGCCGCCGCCGACAAGTTCGGCCGCGACGTTGCGCGAGCCGAACTGCACGGCGGCCAGTCGCTGATTGCGCAGCTGCTGTTGGCGCTTGATGGGTGTGCCGACGTCGATATCCGCATCGAGTGCCCGATGGATTCCCTCGTGTATGAAAACGGGCGCGTGTGCGGCGTGCGGGCCGGGCGCGCGGAGATCGTCGCCCGTCTCGGTGTGATTGTCGCCGCCGGCGGCTACGACGCCGACGACGCGCGACGCCGAAGCCTACAGGGCATCGCCGGTGGTGGCGCCGCCTCAACACCAGTCGGCATCAACACCGGCGACGCCCTTGACGCATTTACGGCCGTCGGTGCGGACATCGACCTGCTCGAGGAAGCCTGGTGGGCGCCCGGGATCGTGATGCCGACCGGCCGGGCCACCTTCTTGCCGATCGTGCAGGGCGGCATCTTCGTAGGCACCGACGGCCGTCGTTTCGCTGACGAGTCGCTGCCGTACGACCGGTTGGGGCACGAGTTGTTGGAGCAGGTCCACCGCCTCGGCGCCGACGCCACTTTCTGGTGGGTCTTCGACTCCCGGGACGCAGGAGCGCCTGGGATCTGTGAGCCGCCGCTGGTCCTGGAGGAGTTCACCGCAGACTCGGAGTGGTTCCACACCGCTGAAACCGTCAAGGAACTCGCCGGCAAGCTCGGCATCGACGCCGACACCCTGGCCGCAACCGTCGAACGCTTCAACAAAGGCGCGGCCGATGGCCGCGACGACGACTTCGGGCGGGGCATCGACGACTTCGGCCGCTTTTTCGGCACCGGGAACGGTTCGAACCCGGCCCTGATCCCGCTGGAGATCGGCCCGTTCCGCGCGATGCGCCTAGTCCTCAGCGACCTCGGCACCAAGGGTGGCGCCCGGATCGGCACCGACGGTGAGGTGCTGCGTCCCGACGGCCAGCCCATTCCCGGGCTTTACGCCGCCGGCGGGTCGGCCGCGTCGGTCGCCGGACACGTGTACCCCGGCCCCGGCACACCGCTCGGCTCCGGCATGGTCTTCGCCTACCGTGCCGCCAAGGCGATGGCACGTGCTCGGGGCGGCGCGCGGACTCCCGAGGTGGCCACTCGCTGACCAGCTCTGCGCGTACAAGGCCACGCCGTCCCTGCTCCCGGACGGCGTTGCCTCGTTCGTCGCCTGGGAGACCCAGGACAACCTCTTCTCACTGATCGGAAGTGGAGCAGAACCGGAAGCTCGAGGCTCCTACCTTGAACGGCGCGAGCGTGAGCCACGTCACCTCGTACCGACTGCGCTGAATAACGACGGAGGCCATCATGACGGCAACGCAGGAACCCGAGGTTCGCACCATCGAGTCGGCGGCCCCGCCGGTCCGCTTCGCTCGCGGATGGCACTGCATCGGACTCGCCGAGTCCTTCCGCGACGGCAAACCGCACGGCATCGAGGCGTTCGGCACCAAGCTCGTCGTGTTCACCGACTCCGAGGGCGAGTTGAAGGTCCTCGACAGTTACTGCCGGCACATGGGAGGTGATCTCTCCCAGGGCACGACCAAGGGCGACGAGGTCGCCTGCCCCTTCCACGACTGGCGCTGGGGCGGCGACGGCAAGTGCAAGAGAATCCCCTACGCCAAGCGAGTCCCGATGCGTGCGCGCACCCGCACCTGGCAGACCTTGGAGCGCAACGACCAGCTATTCGTGTGGCATGACCCGCAGGGCAACCCTCCTCCGGAGGACGTGACGATCCCCGAGATCCGCGGATTCAACGAAGGGACCTGGACAGACTGGTCGTGGAACTCCGTCCTGATCGAGAACTCTCACTGCCGCGAGATCGTGGACAACGTGGTCGACATGGCGCACTTCTTTTACGTGCACTACGCGTTTCCCGTCTACTTCCGCAACGTCTTCGAGGGCCACATCGCCACCCAGTACTCGCAAACCAAGGCCCGCGCGGACGCCGACATCTACACCTCCGGTGAGGCAGGCGGACCAACCGGTCCGGGAAGCGCCGAAGCGACCTACTTCGGTCCGTCTTACATGATCGACTACGAGACTACCCCGATGGTTTTCGGCGATGTCCAGGCCGTGCTGATCAACTGCCATTACCCGGTGTCACCGACCTCCTTCCAGCTGCAGTGGGGTATCAGCGTTAAGCACCCCGAGGGGTTCACCGAGGACCAGGCAAACGAGATGGCCGCGGGCTTCGCGGGCGGCGTCGAGACCGGGTTCCTCCAGGACATCGAGATCTGGCGCAACAAGGCGAAGATCGACAACCCGTTGCTCTGCGACGAGGACGGACCCGTCTACCAGCTGCGCCGGTGGTACGAGCAGTTCTACGTGGATGTCGAGGACGTGACGCCGGAGATGGTGCAGCGCTTCGAGTACGAGATCGACGTCGAGCGTGCCAACGAGATCTGGGAGAAGGAAGTCGAGGAGAACCTCGCCGCCGGCCGGACGGTGGTCACCGCTCCCGGGAACAAGTGACCATCTAGTCGTGGAGCCGCGGCAGCGCGGCTCCACGAAAAGGACAAGTTGCGGAGAAAACCGTGGAACCTGTGACCTGCCGGACGTGCGAGAGCCGCGTCCTCGCCCAGAAGAACACCCTTGCCCATACCGCTATCCAGTGGGGTGACTCCAGCCGTTGCGTCGAATTCGCGATGGCCGGCGGCGTGATGGAGCGGGCCATGAACCGGTCGTGCCGTGAACTGCGCGCCTCCATCGACGATGCGGTGCGCTCGGGGGAACTGCCTGTCGGACCTCCGGACGACCGGGTCGCGCAGGACACCCAGCCCGTGCGCTTCGACGCCCAACCCGTCCGACACGGCTGAGGAACCCTCTCCCGATCAGTGAAAACGCAGCAGATCGAGGCGCACGCGGTTCCTATGGTCGTGCTCTAGAGCACGCCGCAGCGGCGTTGAACTTCCTGAGGAGAACAAATGGTCCACGAGGTTGTGCAGAAGGTCCGGGAGCTCGGACCCAAGTTCGCGGCTGCGGCAGCCGAGACCGAGCGACTCGGACGACTGTCGGACCAGTCAGTGGCGCTGATCCGTGAGGCCGGCGTGATGAGGATGCTCCAGCCGGAGGACTTCGGCGGCTACGCCGCCCACCCTGCCGACTTCGCCCAGGCCGTTCTGGAGGTCGCAAAGAACTGCGGTGCGTCGGGCTGGGTGTGCGGTGTTGGCGGGGTCCACCCCTGGGAGATGGCCCTGTGCGACAGCCGGGTGCAGAAGGAGGTCTGGGGCGAGGACCCGACGACTTGGATCGCCTCGCCCTACATGGCTGGCGGTGTCGCGGTGCCCACCGAGGGCGGCTACATCATGTCCGGGAACTGGCAGTTCTCCTCGGGCACCGATCACTGCCAGTGGATCTTCCTCGGGGCGATGGTCGGCGACGAGAACGGTCAGCCGTTGATGCCGCCCAGGGTCATGCACGTGATTCTGCCGCGCAAGGACTACACGATCGTGGAGGACTCTTGGAATGTCGTCGGACTCCAGGGAACCGGTTCCAAGGACATCGTGGTCAAGGACGCGTTCATCCCGTCGTACCGGACGATCGACGCCAACGAGGTCGCCGAGGGAGAGGTCGCCGCCGAGCGCGCCGGCCGGTCAGAGACGCTCTACCGCCTGCCGTTCTGGGCGATGTTCCCGCTGGGCATCACCTCCGCCGTGATCGGCATCTGCGAGGGTCTGCTCGCGGAGCACTACAAGTACCAGTCTGAGCGCACCATGGCCAATGGCGTGAAGGTCAAGGACGACCCGTATACCCTGCACGCCATCTCCGAGGCCGCCGCCGAGATCGCCGCCTCGCGGGCACACCTCCTCGACGGCATTAACCGCGCCTACGAGACCGCCGCCTCGGGCGAGGTGGTGACCTTCGAGCAGCGCGCCCTGATCCGCCGCAACCAGGTGCGGGCCGCCTGGCGGGCCGTGATGGCGGCCGATCAGATCTTTGCCCGCTCCGGCGGCAACGCCCTGCGCACCGACAACCCGATGCAGCGGTCCTGGCGCGACGCGCACGCGGGGCTCAACCACGCCATTCACGTCACCGGCGGTGCGTATCACGCAGCGGCGCTGACCGAGATGGGCGTCGACCCAGCCCCGCCGCTACGCATCCTGATTTGAGGACTGCGATGACGACCCTCGCCGAGGAACCCACCCGCGAGTCCACCAGCCGTGTGCTCAACGACCCACGCCCGATGCATTACCACCGAGCCGGAGCAGGCGACGGGCTCCTCCTCCTGCACGGCTCCGGTCCCGGCGTGTCCGGATGGGCCAACTTCGGCGGAAATCTCGCGACGTTCGCCGCACGCTATGACGTCCTGATCCCTGACCTCCCGGGATTCGGAGCGAGCTACCGCCCCGATCTCCCGACGCCGTACTTCGCGGTCGCCGTCGAGGCCGTGGTCCGAGTGCTCGACGCGGCCGGCCTGGACAAGGTTGCCGTTCTCGGCAACTCGCTGGGCGGGGGAGTCGCCACCCAGCTGACCCTGGATCACCCGGACCGGGTGTCCAGCCTCGTTCTGATGGGACCGGGCGGGGTCTCACCGGCCCTGCTCCAGCCGCTCCCCACCGAGGGGATCAAGCTGCTCATCGCCTTCTGCGAGGACCCGACGCGCGAGCGGCTGACCACGTGGATGCGCTCTATGGTGGGCAACCAGTCCTTCCTGACCGACGAGCTTGTGGAGCAACGGTGGGCAGCGGCGTCGGCTCCGGGCGGCGTCGACTTCATCCGCGACTTCATGCGGATGGCGATGGCTCCGGACGAACCGGCGCCGGGCACGCCGATCTGGGCACGACTGCACGAGATCGCCGCTCCCACCCTGCTCACCTACGGCAGGGACGACCGGGTCACCCCGTTGGAGGGTGCGTTGCATCCATTGCGCAACATCCGCAACGCCGAATTGCACGTCTTCCCGCACTGCGGACACTGGGCGATGCAGGAACGCAAGAACGCCTTCGAGCGCGTGGTCCTTGACTTCCTCGACCGCGTGTCCACCACACTGAACGGAGACCGAAATGCCTGACATCTGCGCGCTGGGTTACGTGCGCGTCCGCGTCACTGACATGGACCGCTGGCGCGTCTTCGCCGGCGAGGAGATCGGATTCGCCTTTGGCCAGGGCCCCGAGGAGGGGGCGCTCTACCTGCGCATCGACGAGCGCCCCGCTCGGATCATCCTGCTGCCCGGCGAGGAGGACCACGTCGAGGCTGTCGGCTTTGAAGTCGCCGACGCCGCCGGCCTAGCGACCGTCCGTGAGGCCGTCGAGGGCGCCGGCATCGGCACCAAGCCGCTGGACCAAGACGAATTGGACATCCGCCGGGTTGAGAACGCGATCGCATTCGAGGCGCCGGGGGGCGCGCCGATCGAGGTATTCCACGGAGCCGCGCTGGACCACTCGCCTGTGGCGGCGCCGTACGGCAACCGGTTCGTCGCGGGTCGCCTCGGCCTCGGCCACGTGGTGCTGCCGACCACCGACATCGAAAACACCTTCCACTTCTTCAACACCACACTCGGGTTCTTCAACCGGGGCTCCTTCCGGCTGCCGGAGATGCCGGGCGACCCGGTGCGGATGAGGTTCATGGGAGTCAACCCCCGTCACCACAGCCTCGCGATCTTCCCGTCGCCCGAAAGCGAGGGCCCCGGAATCCTGCACATCATGGTCGAGGTGGAGACCCTCGACGACGTTGGTCGAGCACTGGACCGGGTAATCGCCAACGGCTCGCACATCACGGTCACCCTAGGCCGGCACACCAACGACAAGATGGTGTCGTTCTACGTCCGGACACCGGGCGGCTGGGACCTCGAGGTCGGCTGTCAGGGCTATCTGGTGGACCAAGACTCCTATTCGGCCGAGGAGATCACTGCCGACAGTTATTGGGGCCACGCCTGGCGCGCGCGCCCACAACCATGACATCTCGGGAGACCTCCGCATGACTCGTCGTCTCCGGCGTTGCGGCGCTGCTGTCGGTACTTCGCTCCTCCTCCTCCTCCTCCTCCTCCTCCTCCTCCTCGCCACGCCTATTCAGTTGGGGTGGACTCGATAAGACCAGCGCGGCCCCTAGGCCGACTCCGGCTGCGTATGGCGTACTCTTCGTCCGCCACGCCGAAGCCAGTCCGCCCAACGGTCCTCTGTCACAACACGGCCTCGAGCTGGATTGCTGCCCTGGCTGAGCTCCTCCACGACCAATCGGTCAACGCCGTCTACACGAGCATGCTGCTTCGTGCGTTCCAAACCGGGGCTGCACTGGCCACCGACCACGCCCTGCCCGTCGTTACAGACGAACGCATCAACGAGGTCACCGTCGACCCAACCGGCGTGCCGCGCGAAAAGATCAACACAACCATTGGGGATAGGCTCCGGCAATGGCTCGCGGGACAAAACCGCGCAGGGCTTTGGCGCGGAGAGCTTCAACGACGTCCATCTGCACATTCCGGCGTCTTGACGACGGCGACACCGACTCCGACGACACCTACTCCTCGGGGCCCCCCGCTCAGCCCTGATCAGCCGAGTTCGGTTGCAAGGAGTACAACGAGCATTCCGCCTTAGCCTTAGCGGGAACGAAACGATGGCTCCATCGCGGCGCATCAATTGCCGACTCGAGGGAACGTCGTGGGTGATGCTTCGCCCTAGCGGAAGGGCCGACCCGTTCTACAGCGTCGGACACCTCGCCTTGGGAACCTTCCTGCGTTCGTTCCGCCCACGAACCCGTGTGTCAACGCCGGTCGAAAATTGACCCCTTTTCGCCGGGCGGGTTCGGCGCTCCGGGATCAGTTTTCAACCGGCGCTGACACCGCGCAGCAGTCCGCTGCGATCGTTGGCCTTCCTGGTCCGACTTTGGAGGTGGTGTCGGGCTCGTGACCGGTGCTGACGCCAGCGAAGGGATCGCGGTCGGCGATGTCGATGACATGCTCTGGGAGCTGTACGGGGACGCGGCGAACGGCTACTTCGGGTTGCGGTGCTTGAGTATCCAGCTCGCGACTGTGTTGTCGCCTCTGGCAGCGCTTAGGTTTGCTCGGCCCATTGCGGCGCTGCAACGTCGCCCGACGCCGGCGCCGGCCGGTGACTCCGACCATCGGCACAGCTTGCACCGCGGGCGTGACAGGCAGGTTGAAGTGCCGGGCCGAATGGCGACGTGTGCGTGGGAAACCCCGCATCATTGCGGACGCCTGGACGCCGATCAACTGACCGACGCGATCTGTAGGTGACCAAGCAACACGCTGGGTCGCTGGGTCACCGAAGTCGGGTTCGCCGAAGTGTGGTTCGTCGCGCTCACCTCTCCCGCTGCAAGTGAGCCTGTGCCGCGACGGGGGCATCGTGCGTCGCGCAACCAACTCCACCCCTCAACCCGGTCGAGCCCGACAACGCCACCGCGACCTCGCGCCCGTCGTGCACGTCATCGCGGAGCCAACAGGCGGACCGCGAGCCCCAGTCGGTTCGCCAGGTGCTCGTCAAGGTCCCTGCGCCGAAGGGCCTCCGCCCGAAGCGGCCTGGGTCGCGTCGGCAGTGCCGCGTTCAATCTCGCCCGCACCGTCGTCGTGGCCGACGTCATGGCCGCGACGGTGGGCCTGGGTCAGCGCCGGTTGACAGCTTGGGCTTAAGACCGCAACATCGCCACCGGAACCGAGCCACCACCCGACGCTTCGGCCTGCACCTCCTGTGGCTAGTTCTGGCAACCACACGCACAGGCCCGCGAGGAAATCGGGCGGATAGACGCCCGCGGACTACGCCCCCACGGCACCCAGCACCATCGAGACGTACACACATATGTGCCACCGGACCGCATGGTGACCGCTGTGCCACTGCGACCGTACGACCGACCCGATCACCATAACCGACCCCCAGCCGCAGACTGGGTGACCAAGGACCGAAGGGGAAGAGTCGTCGCAGGACGGGGGACCTCGCATACCCACCGACCAAAACACCGAAGTGGGCGACGCGCCACCGTCGGTGAATCACGTCTCAGCCATCTCGGAGTCCGTGAGCGCGCAGCGACGTGGCCAGGGCCGCCGGAATGTCATACGAGACGTACTCGAGGAACGAGTCGTACCCCTCCGGTCCGTGTTCGCGGCCGATCCCGGACTGCTTGACTCCTCCGAACGGGGCGGAGGGGGCAAGATAGAACTCGTTGATGGCCACGGATCCGCTGTGGATCCGCCGGGCCACATCCAATGCCCGCTGCTCATCCGTACTGTAGACCGCGCCGTGCAGGCCGTAGGGGGAGTCGTTCGCAATCGCAACTGCCTCGTCAAGCGAGTCGTAGCCGATCACGGTAACGATTGGTCCGAAGATCTCTTCCTGCGCGATCCGCGCCGTGGGCTGTACATCAGCGAAGACCGCGGGGGGAACGAACCACCCGCGCTCGCTGGTGGGGGCGGGGGCGCCCCCCGTGGCCAGGCAGGCACCCTCGTCGATCCCGGTCTGCAGATAGTCCAGCACCCTGTCGCGTTGGGTTCGGTTGACCAGCGGGCCCATCGTCGTCGCGGCGTCACGGGGGTCTCCGACGACCTGGCGCTGGGCGTGCTCGACGAGCGCATCGACGAGCTCAGACCGGCGGGATCGGGACACGAGGACCCGTGAGAGCGAAACGCACATCTGGCCCGAGTTGCCCCAGTTCGCGCGAGACAGAATCGGGGCCGCGCGCCCTATGTCGGCGTCGTCGAGGACGATAGCGGCCGACTTGCCGCCGAGCTCGAGCTGCAGGCGCTTGAACGCGGGACTCGCGGCTGCGGCGATCCGAGAACCTGTTGCCGTACTGCCGGTGAAGGCGACCTTGGTGACGCCCGGGTGGCGGACCAGGGCTTCCCCTGTGGCGCCATCGCCCGGCACGACGTTGACGATGCCGGGCGGGAATCCCGCCTTCGTGCACAGCTCGGCGAATGCGAACGAAGTGAATGCGCCTTCTGGGGACGGTTTGAGTACCACGGCACACCCGGCCAGGACGGCGGGGACCACCTTTTTGACCTCGCTGCGGATCGGGGTGTTCCACGGCAGGATGCCGGCCACGACACCGACAGGCTGTCGGGTCACCAGCGTGGTCCGCCCGCCTGGATCGGCCCGCAGGAACTCCCAGGGTGAGCGGCGGGCGCTGTCGACGAACATGTCGATTAGCCCGGCGGCACCGCCGAGGTGACGGCCGGTGGTGACCGGCGTCCCGAGCGTGCGTGCGTGCAGTTCGGCGAGTTCCGCGGCTTCCTGGGCGAGCAGATCCCGCAAGCGCAGCACGAGGTCGCAGCGTTCCTCCACTTCCGTCCTCTGCCAACTCGCGGCCGCCATCGCACGCCGCGCGCTGGTGACGGCGCGGTCCACGTCCTCGGCCGTGCCGATGGCGTAGTTGCCGTAGGGTTCCTCGGTCGTGGGATTGACGACCGTGAACTGCGCGGTGCCGGCTGACGCCGTTGGCCTCCCGTCGAGGAAGACGCTATCGCGGGTGCTCTTCACGTTGTTGGCTCCGATCCGGTGCGGCTCAGTTGGGGAATTTGAGCGCGATCTCCTCCAATACCGGTTCGACCGCCGCCCAGAAGGCCTCCGGATTCTCGGCGGGGCCGAAGTGGCCGATCGCCTCGTTGATCTCGAAGTGGGAACCCGGCACAGCGTCGGCGAGTCTCTGCGAGAGGCCGCTCATGGCAAGTGGGTCGTACTCGCCGGTCAGGAGGTACACGCCCGTCAGCGCTGTGTCAATGGTCGCCGCCTGTTCGGCGGTAAGAACGTGGTCCCTCATGTAGTAGTGAATGTCACCGGCGAAGACGGGCGGTGAGCTCTGGCTATAAACCCATGCGGTCTCTCGGCGGTAGACCTCAGGGCTGTGAGGGGCCATGAAGCCGAGCATGCTGGAGGCCTTCCACTCGCTTGTGACTCGCGGGTGATACCAGCTCTGTTCCTTGTCTGGCTTGGCCAGGTTGGCCTCGGGCATCGCGAGGGCCCCGTTGAGGGCGATCACTGCGCGGTAGACCCCGGGCCGGTAGTAGGCAAGATCTGGTGCCAGCATCCCGCCGACCGAGCAGCCCATGAAGACCGGACGCTCCAGCGACAGAGTCGCGTTGAAGGTGTCGAAGAACTCCAGCAGGAAGTCCCGCGTGAGGAGGTATTGCTCCTTCCACCACTCCTTGGTCGTAGGGGGGAGCGACCTGCCGTGGTAGGGCAGATCGACGGCGATCAGCCGGTAGCGGTCCTGCAGGTCTTGGTTCTCCAGCAGGTGGCGATACTGGCGACTGTCCGCGCCGGCGGTGTGCAGGAGAACCAACGGAATCCCCTGGCCCGTGCTTTCGTAGTACACGCGGTATGTCGACCCCTGGACGTCGAGATAGACATACCGGCCCACGGCGTCGTCGTGCGTACCCGGCGGCGGTTGCGTCACGGTCGCGGACGGGCGGGGTCCGTGCAGTTGTTCGGTCATCAGTGCGGTGAGGCGTCGGATGGCCGCGTAATAGGGGCCGAAGTCCAGCATGTCCGCGGACACCGTGAACGACTTGGAATTGAAGAAGTCGTGCCAGCCAGCGGGAGGCACTGGCCGTAGGAACATCTCCCAATCCCTGGCAGCTGCCGCGATTTGGATGTCGTGCGCGCCCAGAACGCTCCCGGCGGAGGCGAGCTCAATGCGACCGTCGACGGCACGAAGGACGGTGGTGTCCGCGCCGATCGTGAACGCGAGTAGCCCGTTCCAGTAGCGTGCCGCGCGCGGGAACTCGGAGTCCTGGTTGGCGCTGGCGACCAAGCGGCGAAAATCAATGTTGAGCATGTGCCAGCTCGTCCTTTCGGCGTTGCCCGCGCTGCGGACGTCAGTATGTGTCTGGTGTGACCTTGGTCTGCATTCACCTCCTCGCGATGTCGCCGGTCAACGTTCATCCCATCCAGTGGATGAGAACCCGTCCGTTCGCCACCGAACCGACGATCACGCGATTTTTTCTCGAGCGGGTCGGCTCTCGATCAGTGGGATGTGTCGGGACTCACATCCGCGCTCTTCGTCACCATTCATCGCATCCCGCCGGCGCAGATGGCTGCCGGTCGCACCCGCGAAGGAGTTGACAGGGTGAGCTCAACCACAGTCGTCCGGTCGTACAGGCCACCGGGCCCAGTCGCCGGGGACGCGCCGTGAGCCTCTTTCTCAGCATGCTCTTGGCAGGCGTCCTCGTCGGCGCCATCTACGGTCTTGTTGCCGTCGGATACACGGTCGTGTTCAGCGCGACCGGTGTCTTCAATCTTGCTCAGGGCCACCTCGTGATGGTCGCGATCATGGGCACCTTCTATCTCACTCAGATCCAAGGCATGTCTCTGTGGGTTGCGTGGCCGGCGGTCATCGCGGGAGTTGTGGCGCTCTCCTTGGTCGAGGAACGTACCGTCGTAAGGCCCTTTCTCAGAAGGCCCGGAAGCTTCGGCTGGTTCATCTCGACCCTCGCGTTCAGCCTCGTCGTCGAGGCCATTGTTCTGGCGCTATACGGCGACCACCCACTCACTGCCATCCCCAGCCCCTTCTCTGCCAACGGTATCGATCTCGGCCCGGTCACCATCGTGCCCCGACGCATCGCAATCCTCGTCGCGCTGGTGGTTGTCGTCATCGCACTCGAACAGTTCTATCGGCGGGCCCGTTGGGGCAACGCGATGCGAGCGTCCGCCGACGACCGGGAGGCAGCGGCATTGCGTGGGATCAACCCAAATCGCATCAGTCAGCTCGCCTTTATCCTGGGAGGGTTGGTGGCGGCTATCACCGGCCTCTTGATCGGTCCGCTGACGTACTCCGACCCGACGGTCGGTCTCGCCTACACGCTGAAGGGTTTCATCGCCTTGGCGATCGGCGGCTTCGGAAGCTTCCGCGGGGCGATTGTCGGCGGATTGGCCGTGGGTGTCGCCGAGCAGGCGATCAACCTTTACGGTGACCCGGCTTACGAGCTTCTTGGCGGTCTTCTAGTGCTCCTCATTGTCTTGTCAGTGCGTCCCGAGGGCGTGTTCGGCACCAAGTCTTTGCGGATGGTGTGAGATGCAGCTACGCGAACGCCTCAACAGCGGCGTCATGGTCGGTGCTGGCCTGATCGCTCTCGCCCTTGCGCCGCTGTTGTTCGGCACATCGGTCCAGTCGATCTCCACATTGAGCTATGTGGTGTCCATCCTGCTCGTCGCGGTTGGGCTGAACATCGTCATGGGCTTCGCGGGACAGCTCTTCCTCGGCCCCGGGGCCATCTTCGCAATCAGCGGATACGCCTGCGCGATCGTGACGAACCAGGTGCCGTCGCTCGGCCTGGGAGAGATGTGCCTTATCGGTGTCGTGGCCGCACTGATCTCCTCGGTCATCGTCGCCGTGCCGGCGCTCCGTGTCGGCGGCTTCTACCTCGGCATGACCACGCTCTACCTTGCGCTAGTGGTGCCCGCGCTCGCCACGCACCTCGAGATCGCCGGCCAGGATTCCGGGATTTCGCTGCTAGCCAACCTCGACTGGGTCCGGCCGATCAACGGGTACAACCTCTACCTGTGTGGCGTCGGCCTCCTGCTACTGATGCTGCTCTTCTCATTCTTAGTACTGCACTCTCGGGTCGGGCGCCGTCTCATCGCGTTGAGGGACAGTGAGATCCTTGCCTCGGCGCTCGGCGTCCGGGGTTACACCACCAAGCTCTACGCCTACTTGCTGGCGGCCGTCCCCACCGGCGTCGCGGCGGCGTACTACGTGTACTCCCAGCAGTTCATTAGTCCCGGAAGCTTCGCGCCCATCCTGTCCATCTACATCCTCGCCGCGTGCGTCATCGGCGGGTTCGGGACCGTGGCAGGCCCAGTCACCGGGGGCGTCATCGTGTTTGGCTTCATGCAATACTCCGGCGGGCTCAACCAGTACCAGGGAATCGTGCTGGGCATTGTGTTGGTCAGTGTGTCCTTGCTGATACCCAACGGGCTACCGGAACTGGCTGTCCGGGCGCGCGCGGCATTCCAGCGTCGCCGCGGGACGTCGGTAGTGGCGGCGCACGGGGCCGTGGCTGCCATCGAGTCTGGAGCCATCGCGCGCATCATGGGGAGGCCGAAGGGCGACGCCACGCTGACCGTCGCTGGGATGAGCAAGTCCTTCGGTGCCGTGAAGGCGGTGCGTGACGTCTCCTTGACTGCGCTCCCAGGGCAGATCCACGCGTTGATCGGCGCGAACGGCTCGGGCAAGACCACCCTTCTCAACTTGATCTCAGGGATGTACGCCCCAACCGCAGGTACGGCAACTCTCGGGGGCGCCGTGGTTTCGGGACACGGAGCCGTCCGTCCCGTCCGCCATGGCATCGCCCGTACATTCCAAACTCCCAAGCTCAGTCTGGGCCGAACTGTGCGCGACAACCTGGTCGTTGCGATCGAGCAGGTCGACAAGTGCCGCGACATCTCCTCACTGCTCCGTCTGCCCGGAGGACGTCGTAACTATCGGCGAGCCTTCGAGCGGGCCGACGCGGCTCTCGAGGCCTGCGGAATCGGCGGCTATCGACACCATCTTGCCGGCGAGGTGCCGCATGGAGTGCAACGGCTCATCGAAGTCGCACGCGCACTTGCAGTTTCGCCGCAGATGGTGCTCCTCGACGAGCCTGCTGCGGGCCTGAGCGCGTCTGAAATGGCGGTGCTGAAAGACATCATCGTCGGGATCGCGGACGCCGGAGCCGGTGTCGTGATCATCGAACACAACCTCAACGTCGTGTTCGATGTAGCGCACCAGGTGACCGTTCTGCATCAAGGCGAGGTCATCGCGTCCGGCACGTCAGCGCACGTTCGTTCCGCAGCCGCAGTCTCCGACGCCTACCTGGGAGCCGGTGTATCAGCCGCTGCGGGGGAGGCCGAGCTAGGACCGACTGGTCGAGGTGGTGCAGAGCCGGGCGACCCCGTTCTTCAGGTACGAGACCTCACCGCTGGCTACGGGAAGCTTCCGGTTGTCACGGGGATCGACCTGGACGTCCGACCGGGAGAGATTCTCGCGGTACTGGGTCGCAACGGTGTCGGCAAGACCACGACGCTACACGCGATCGGCGGCATGCGGCACGGCATGAACGGGGGCTCGGTGCGCCTTGCAGGACAGGAGGTTGGTCAGCAGCGTCCGGACCGGATTGCAGCTGCGGGACTCGCGCTCGTGCCGGAGGGCCGACGCATTGCGTTGACCTTGACGGTCGAAGACAATCTGCGGCTCGGAGCGTTCGTGCACGGCCGCCAGTCCCAGGCTGAGACCCAACGACGGCTCGAATCGGTCTACGACCTGTTTCCTGCGTTGCGCGAGAAGCGAAACGAGCCCGCGTCGCGGTTGAGCGGCGGGCAGCAGCAGATGGTGGCCGTCGGCCAGGCGCTGATGGCGGAGCCGTCGGTGTTGTTGCTTGACGAGCCAATGGCAGGTCTCGCACCGAAGCTCTGCGACGAGATCTACGCCGTCCTGCACCTACTCAAGGAGCGGTCGATGGCGATCATCGTCGTCGACCAGTCGGTGGACCGCAGCCTGCACAATGCCGACCGGTACGTCGTCATCGAGGACGGGAAGGAGGTTGCCGCCGGCGATTGCCGGGGGGCCGATAGCCGCGACCGGATCAGTCGCATTTTGCTCGGGTCGGCCGAGCAAACAGTCTCTGTTTGACGCGCGCTGCTGTGCAGCGTTCATAGCCAAGGAGCACCACGTTGAAGTCAAAGAACATCTCGATGATGAAGAGTGCAGGAATCCTCACGGTCGCGGCGAGCATGTCGCTCTCGGGCTGTGCTGCAATGAACGGCGAGGCCGACAGTGCGTCCTCCCATGGGATTCCGGACGGACCCATCGTTCTCGCCGGCACCGCACCCCTCAGTGGGGCGATGGGTGCCTACGGAAAGCCGCAGGCGGCCGCCTACGAGGCCGCGGTTGCCTATGTGAACGAGAACATGGACGGCATCGCCGGTCACGAGATCGAACTCCGGATCGAGAACGATCAGTCCGACCCCGCTGCCGGTGTGGCGATTGCCCAAGGCTTCGTCGAGGACGAGGTCAACGCCATTGTGTTTCCCAGCTACTCGCCGATGCAGGACCAGGTCATGCCGGTCTACCAGCGGGCGAACATGATCGTCACCACCGCGAGCCCGCCGAACGGCGAGTTCGCTGACATCGAGAAATACGACCGGTTCTTTTCACACTTCCCGGACTTCGACCACCTCTACACGAGTACACCGGAGTTCGTTGGCAACAGCGGTGTAACGAAGATTGGCATCCTCGTCGATGCCCTGCCGACCACCGAGGGACTGGTGGACCGGTTGACCGCCGATTTCGAAGAGAACGGTGTCGAGGTGGTGTCGGTGCAAGAGGTGCCTTACGCCTCGATGGAGTTCACCACGGCGCTGCAGGAGATCGAGGCCGACGGCGCCGAGGCTCTGTTCGCACTGGTTAGCGTCGGCATGGCGCAGGTGTATGACACGCTGCGCGGTATCAATTGGACGCCGGAGTTGATCACGACGACGCACTCCACGCCGTGGAGCGACGGATTCGACTCCATCGGTGAGTTCGGGGAAATTACCTACACAGACTGCCTCTACGGCGTCACACCCGGCGAGACGCTTAGCCCCAAGCTCCAGGATATCCTCGACTACGCTGTGGAGAAGATCGGCTCCAACTATCCAGGCCAGTTGACCGGGGTACTGACTGCCCTCAACTCGATCCTCACCTACAAGTACGCGGTCGAGGAGGCAAACAGCGTCGATCCCGACCAAGTGGCAGAGGAGATCGAGGGATTCTCCGACCGGGAGTATCTGACGCCCGAAAATGTCATGAACTTCTCCTCGGAGGAACACGTCGGTTTCCAGGAAACCGAAACATGCAGCGTGCTGCCCCTGGGCAAGCAGATGGTCGCCTACAGCGCCACGTCGACCGAGGACCGCGAACCGATCGAGTGAGTGGCGTCCAAACGCCAGGGCGTCTTTGATCGCAGCAGCGGGCGGGCTAGGGCTCTCCCGTTGCCGCGGTCGTTGAAGTGAATCACTTCTACCAGTCGACGATTTCGCTCTAACTGCTGAGCTAAGGAAGGGACCGGGCATCGTGACCAACGATTTCGAGGGCAAGGTTGCCCTGATCACCGGCGCAGGCGCGGGGATCGGTCGTGCAGTGGTGCTTCGCCTAGCCGAAGCGCGCGCGACGATCGTCGGCGTCGATCGCGACGCAGTCGCGCTGGCGGAAACCGCGGGCATGATCGGCGGCAGGATGACACAGTCGATCGTTGATCTGACCGACCCCGTGGCATGCGCGTCGGTGGTCGCTGATGCGGTCGAGGCCCACGGTCGGCTCGATATCCTGGGAAATATCGCTGGCATGGCCTGTGCCGAACTGCTGGCAGACGTCACTATCGATCAGTACCGACGGATGATGGCTGTCAACGCCGACGCGCCGTTCTTTCTCACCCAAGCGGCCATGCCGCACTTGGTGCGGTCCAACGGAAGCGTTATCTCCCTCGCTTCGACAGCAGGGGTGATCGGTCAGGCGTTCACTTCGACCTACTGCATGTCAAAGGCAGCGGTGATTCAGATGACGAAGGCGCTAGCCATGGAGTTCCTGAAGACCGGAGTCCGAATTAACGCGATAGCTCCCGGCGGCATCAACACCCCGTTGATCCAGAACTTCACGGTTCCAGACGGAGTTGACATGGATCTGATGGGTCGCTACGCCGGGGTGCGCGGCGTCGGCGAGCCCGAGGATGTTGCAGCGCTCTTCGCCTTTCTGGTCTCCGACGAAGGTAAGGGCTTCCATGGGGCGGTGCTCAATCTTGACCATGGAGTGACCGCCGGCTGAGTGCCGCCGCGCATGGCGACCGACCGACTTGAGTTCGGTCGGGCCTTCAGTTTCGGTCAGGTGGTCTGCAAGTCGCATGTTCACTGGCATCCTCCTTGCTTCGTTTCTCCGCGCCAACAGGTCGGCCTGAATCTCGTCGAGGGCCGATCCTTCGGTGGTGTGGACGCGGTGTACGGCACGTTTCCTACTCCATAGGTGGCAGGGCAGTGTGGAAAGGCCAGGAGACGTGCAAGGTCATGTCGCCCGCCTCAGTGGTCTTCGGCGGCCAGGCCGTTGCCGCCGCGATAGTCGATCGCCCCGCAACCACGCCGAAGTCCTCACGATTCAGGGCGCCAGCTACCGGCTACGCAACCGCGGCATCGACACACTCCCGAGCGTTGACGGCGGGCAAGAGCAGCGAGGGCACTATGGCGGACCAGCGCCGGTGATGAGTTTGCCCGGGACTCCTTGCAGTCGTGGGCGGACGCGATCCACAGGGAACTCCCAAACGCTGCTTCGTCAGGCTCGCGCCGCGCCAGTCTGCCTCAGGTGATCGAAAGCGAACAGACGTTGGTGGTCCATTCCCGGAACGTGCAGCGCCGTCGTGGGCGGCTCTGCGAGTCCTGCCGGCGCGATCAATTCGCTTCCGGTGAGCAGGATGAACCCGGACCACCGGCACGACCGAGCCTAGATTGTCGGAAGATCTGCGGCGCTGAGGCCGGTCCGGCAGCTGCTCATGGGGGCAGCAGCCGAGGTCGTCGCCTGTCGTGGAGCGCCGTAGCGCCGGCCTGCTACGCCGTCCCGAGGAGGAGTGCGTTCGATGAGTGAGTTCGCCGTGGTGACGTACGAGCGAGTGGAATCGGTCGCGGTCATCAGGTTCAACCGAACGGCATACGCCAATGCGCAGAACTCCCCGATGACCCACGTGCTCGACGACGCGATCGCCCGCGCCGTCAATGACGGTGAGGTCGGGTCGGGTCGACCGCCCCCGGGGGCGAGGGCAGAAACGTCTGGGGGGCTCAGGACATCGGCACGCCGCAACGCGATGTCGACCGGACATTCGAGAGACGAGCGGTTCTGTGCAAGGTGCATGCGTCTCCGCTCTTCCCGACATGCTCACGCCAGGCAGTTCCTCACTGTCCGCGTGCCCTCCGAGCATGGTGGCACCGTTGCCCGCAGTTACTCCTTTAGCAGCGCGCCAGGAGTCGATTCCGCGCCGCGGATCACCGTCAAACGCATCGCTGGTGGGTATGCGTCGAACTGGCTCTGCGACAACCTCGTCCCAGGCGCGCGACTGCAGTCGCTGGCACCCGGCGGGACGTTCACTCCGTCCGATCTGAACGCCTCTCTGCTCCTCGTCGCGGCAGGCAGCGGCATTACGCCGGTGATGTCGATACTGAAGGCATCGCTCGCCGAAGGAAGCGCAAAACGTGGCGCTCATCTATGCCAGTCGAGATGAGAACTCGGTCATCTTCGCCGAGGAGTTGAGGCGCTTGGAGGTTGAGTACCACCCTCGGCTGACAGTTGTTCACTGGCTGGAGTCGCTCCAAGGGATCCCCAGCGATGCTCTGTCCGGGCACCTCGCTCGCTACGCGCGCCGCGAGGCGTTCGTCTGTGGGCCGGCGCCCTTCATGGAACTGACCGAACGCGTTCTGGTCCAGTGCGGGACTCCCACCGAGCTGATCCGAACCGAGCGCTTCGTATCTATCGCGGGCGATCCGTTCGACACGTCCAATCCGAGCGGGCCCAGCGCAAGGGTTCACGCAACAATCGACGGCACGACGCACGAGGTCAGCTGGCCCGCCAGCCGCCCACTCCTCGATGCGCTCCTCGCCGCCGGCGTCGATGCGCCGTACTCATGCCGCGAAGGATCCTGTAGTGCGTGCGTGTGCCTCTTAGTGGAAGGAGAGGTGTCGATGGTCTCGAACGAGATCCTCGACGTCGAGGATCTAGCCGCGGGCATGATTCTTGGCTGCCAAGCGCGGCCGGTCACCGAAGAGGTGCGCGTGACGTATGACGGGTAGACCATCCTTCTTGTTGGCGCGGCGCCACAGCCACACATTGGCTCGAACGCGATTCGGCGGAGGTGCGGGAGGCTAAAGCGATCACGAACCGCCAAGTTGTTTCGCTAACGAGAAAATTCTACTACGACTACGTCGAAAGTGCGAATGTGATGAACTTGCTCAATGCGGCCACGGTTCGGACGATGTTGTCCAACGACGAAGCATTTAGAATCAGCCTAAAGTTCCTCACCGGATCAGTGGGCTTGAAAATTGACGATGCGAAGTACATGCTCACCGTCAGAGATGGCGAGTTTCTTGACTTTGCGGCCACGGAAGATGTTGATGGGGCTGAAGTTGTCTTCTCGGGAGACGCCCGATCTTGGCAAGATGTGCTTAGTGCCAATCGGCCACCGGGATGCCAAGGGATTCTATACAACGATGGACGGAGCGGGGTTTCCTACGCCGCTGACCCTGTGGCACTTGGAGTTTTTTCGCGTGCCATTCTTGAAATGGAGCGCGTCCTAAGAAACGCCTGCAGCGGCGTGCAAAGATCGGACCTCCTGCCAGAGGTCGAACGGGACTTTGAGGTGATCGTCGGGCGGTACGTTTACCTCCGAGTTCAAGGCGTGCAGTACCGCGTCTACTACGAGGAAGCTGGGAGCGGGTCGGTCCCGATGCTGTTCCAGCACACTGCGGGTGCGGACGGCCGCCAGGCACGCCATTTCTTGGAGGATTCTGATCTGCAGAAGCGATTCAGGATGATCAGCTATGACTTGCCATTCCATGGCAACTCCCTTCCCCCTGCCTCGCATCGGTGGTGGGAAGAGGAGTTCAGGTTGACCAAGGAATTTCTCTTCGACTTCTTGCTCAGTCTGTCCGCAAAACTCGAACTGGATCGCCCGGTTTTCATGGGGAGCGCGATTGGGGGTCTCCTCGCCCTGCACTTGGCCTACGAACTGCCGGACGATTTCAGGGCGGTCATCGCCCTAAATTCTGGCCCTAAGCCCGAGTTCGAAAAGGAGCAGCGCGAGATGCTCAGGATGTACTCCGACCCTCGCATCGGGAGCCAGTGGACGTCCACTCTGATGGTCGCGAATATGGCTTCGACGACTCCCGAAGTATATCGCAGAGAATTGGGATGGATTTATAGCCAGGCGGGTCAGGATGCTACTGAGGGAGCTCTTCACTATTACGCCGAGGGTTACGACCTTACTCCTGACCAGTTGAGTTCGATCGATACGTCAAAGGTACGGGTCTACCTGTTTACCGGGGAAGACGACTTCATGGCCACTGAACGCGGCACTGACCGGATCGCGTCGCTGATACCGGGCGCTCGGTATCAGCGCTTGCGGCGACTCGGGCACTTTGGTTGCGCGGAGAATCCCGATGCTCTTAAGCAAGATCTCTGGACGGCGTTCGAGGAACTTTCCGTCGACTCCTGACCTTACGGCCTGGCGGCGGTTTCGGCATGAACGGGCCCTTCGCGTCTTGGCGCGGAAGTGGAATTGGGGCAGCCGGTATCGGGGTAGTGCGCGTCTGGCACACGTAGAGCGTGACTTCGAGTTCGGCTCCGCGCTTGTGCTGGGCGGCAGCGTGCGGTTGGCGGAGTGATTCGCCCGCCGCCGACGCCCTCAGTGGGCGGCTATGAGGCGCTCCTGAGCGGACAAGAACGGTACGGAGATCGTCCGCTTGGCCACCGGATCCAACGCCGCAACCCGGCCGACCAGCTCGCTACGGCGATCGAGGTTAGCCGTTCTTCCAGCGGTTGCCAGTGGTGCGACTCACCCCGACCTCGCGGCGCGCGCCATCGCGGTACGACCCGCGACCAGAGCGCTTGGACTTCCGTGGCGTGCTGCAGCACAGTTCGTCGATCTCGTGTCGCTTGCCAGCGTGATGGGACCACCCCATTGCCACGAGCATGGGACCACCTGGAGGTGTGAGCGAGCATCACCGGACCTCGCCTTCGGAGTCAACGGCGGCACGCCGGTGGGTGTGTCGTTGGCGGTAGGAGGGGCCCTCGATGATGAGGGTGTGGGCGGCTGAGGTGAGCCGGTCGACGGCGGACTGGGCGAGCATCGCGTCGCTCATCATGGTCAGCCATTCCGCTGGCTCCCGGTTCGAGGTCACGATCGTGCTGGCTCGTCGGTGCCGCTCTACGACGAGCTCGTAGAAGTCGTTGGTCTCGGTCGCGTCAACCGGGCGGAGTGAAAAGTCGTCGACGATCAACACGTCCACGCGCGGGCGAGCTTGCGGATCTCGGCCTCGAGGGTGTTGTCCAGGCGGGCGGCGCGGAAACCGGGTGAGCAGCTTGGCGGCGCGGGCAGCATGCACGGTCAGGCGGCGGCGGATCGCGATGTGGCCGAGCGCCGTGGCGAGATGGGTCTTCCCGATCCCGACCGGGCCGAGGATGAGCACGCCGTTGCCGGCTTCGGTGAACCGCAGGCCGGTCAGGTCCGCCAACAGTGCGCGGTCGTAGGTCAGGGTCTGGGTCATCTGTCCGAGTTTGAGCGCTTTGAGCGTCTTGGTCAGGTCGGCGCCGACCGGATCCCGCGGCCCGGCAGCGGTCGTGGTGGCGGTGGAGGTTATCGGTGTTCTCCTGTCGCGTCGGTGGCGTGCACGGTGGTGTCGGCTGCGCCGCCGGGGATGAGGGTGAGCTGGACGCTGCCGGGGCGGGTGTACTCGCTGGGGTCGCGGGCGAACCGGCCGCCGGGCGAGCCGGCCGCGGCGGGCAGCACCGGGCATTCGCGTTCGGTGGCCTTGGCCAGCATCGCGGCGATCTTTGACACCGACACCACGTCGAGATCGAGTGAGCGTTCGCAGGCCGCGTCGACCGGGTCGGGGCCGTAGCGGCGGACCGGGCCGAGCAGCCGGTAGACGCTGCGCATCCGGGTCCACGGCAGCGGGTCGTCGAGCAGCCGCTCGGCGTAGATCCCGACGTTCTCGCCGTGCCCGGCGCAGGTGGCGATCAGCCGGGTCAGGTCGCGCAGCGCGTACCCGGCCTTGTGCCCGGGCAGGTCCTCACGGTCGGTGGACCGGCCACCGGCCGGCTGCCGCGGGTGGGTCTTCACCAGGCGCCCGCCGCCGGGTCCGCTCGTGTACAGCTTGACCAGCTCGCTGTCGGCGCGGGCGTCCAGGTGCCGGCCCAGATAGGGCTCGGGACCGATTACAGCGCTTGGCGACCTCGAGGTGGTATTCGCGGTGCACCTTGACCCACGTGAAGACCGGCTGGTCATAGGGCTCGGGCACCGGCAGCAGGCAGCCGGCTTCGAGCTCGGCGAAGGCCTCGGCCGGCCGCCGCTGGGTGATGCCGTGGGTCCGCATCCCGGCCCGCTCGGCGCACCATGCCTCGGCCCGCGCCTGCGCCTCCTCGAGGCTGGTGAAGGTCTCGCCCGCCCAGAAGTTGCCGCGCACGTACTGCACCACCCGCTCCACCCGCGGCTTGTCCTGAGGTTTGCGGACCGCGCGGGGTCGGTGCCGAACCCGACATGCTGGGCGTAGTCCAGCCACCCCTGTGACAGCGTCGGGTTGACCGCGTCAGCGTCGGTGACCATCGGCTTCAGGTTGTCCGGGATCAGCACCTTGAACGCGCCGCCGAAGAAGCCCCAGGCGGCCTCGCAGCCCGCGTTCACCGCAGTCAGGGTCTGGGAGTAGGTCAACCACACGAACATGTGCCCGCGACACCACGGCGGTGAAGATCAGCCCATGCACCCGCCTGCGCTTTCCCGACTCGGGGTCGGTCAGCAGCCCGAGCTGGCCGAAGTCGACCTGGCACTCCGCCCCCGGCTCGCCGTCGGCCACCCCGCACCGTCGTGGACTTGGTCCGGAACCCGCACCGCTCGGTCGCGAACCGGTGCAGCGTCCGGTACGGCACCCGGACTCCCCGCCGGGCCAGCAGCTCCTCGATCTTCACGATGGTCAGCGGCTCCTGCCCTTCACCGCTCCCGGTGACCCAGGCACAGATCTGCTCCTCGTGGGCCAGCAGCAGCGTCCAGGACGCGCCGTGCCCGTTCGGCCGAGCGGGACGCACTGCCTCGACCACGACGCCGACCAGCTCGTCGGTCGCCGCCGCGACTCCTGCGTCCCGGGACAGGCCAGCTGCCTGTGCCGCCTCGACATACCGGCGCGCGGTTTTTCGGTCCACCCCCGCCCGCTCGGCCACCTTCCGCAGCCCGTGGCCCTCCAGCCACGCCCGCAGCACCTCGCGTACCTCAACCACGCTGACCTCCCTGAATCCCATCCCCGACGACCCTCCGCGTCCACGGTCATGACGCGGGGAGTCAACAAGGCCAACCAGGACCCACCGACAAGGCGCGCCGGGTGGTCCCACGACTGGCAACCCAGGTGGGTCCCCTGAAGCTGGCAGAAAACCGCTCAGACCGGTCCCATGCT
Source organism: Nocardioides immobilis (assembly GCF_003515065.1). Lineage (GTDB taxonomy): Bacteria > Actinomycetota > Actinomycetes > Propionibacteriales > Nocardioidaceae > Nocardioides > Nocardioides immobilis. The sequence continues at coordinate 25,823 of NZ_QXGH01000042.1, read as the reverse complement.
CATGGCAGGCGACAATCTCGAACTCGGGTTGCGGATTTGAGTACCCACATGGCTATTTCTACTCATCTGCTGCCCACTCCGAGACCGGATTCTGAGGAGAGTGGCTCCACCAGGCGAAGGGCAAGACCGTGACGACTGAAACTCAGACACTAGATGCAAAAGCTCACGTCGAGACGACGGCTCCTGGTTCACGGACGAGCACAGCGACCACCACACCACTCAGAATCCCGTGGCTCGAAGCCGTGCGCGGTTTCAATCATGAGTCTGGCGCTGGTGAGGGCCAGACGTCACCCCCGAACAGCGGTTTCAGTGGCTCTCCCGGGTCCCGTGCCACGGTGCCCCCGTCGTCCATGATCGAGCGGGTCACACTGATCCTGGACCTATTCCGGGGCCCTGCCGAGCAACTCACGCTGGAGGAGGTGTCCAACCGGACGAACCTGCCCCGGTCCTCGGCGCATCGCATCCTGGAGCAGTTGTCGAACGTGCAATGGGTGAGCCGGTCGCCAGCGGGCTATCGCTTGGGGCCGCGCGCCCGGGGTCTCGGCCGCTTGGCCGGCGGGGACAGTGCATTACGATCGGCCGCCGCGCCGGTGCTGTACCATCTTGCGATGGTCACGGGGATGGTGGCCCACCTTGCCATACTGGACGGCGATGCGGTCGTCTACCTTGACAAGGTAGGTGGCCGGCAGATGGCGGACGTGCCGTCGCGAGTCGGCGGCCGTTCGGCCGCGCATTCCACCACTCCGGGTAGGGCAATGCTGGCCTGGTTGCCTGCTGAGGAGGTCGATGATCGGCTCCTCGGCTTAGGCACATCCACCAGCGACAGGATTCCCGACTTGTCGGTGCTCCACCGGGACCTGGAACGGATCCGTGCGCGGAATGGGCTGACGTTCGGGCGGGGCGAAACCTCGCCGCACATTGGGTGTGTAGCCGTGGGTGTCCGCGGACCTGACGGGCCGGTCGGCGCCGTTTCCCTAGTAGGCGACTCGCGGGCGCCACTTGAGCGTGTGGCGCCGCTGGTGATCAGGGCCGCGCGGAAGGTGGCGCACGACCTGGAACTTCCCGAGGACGTGCACGGGGGCCAGTTGGCTCTCGAGCCGGTCCATTCCGCGACGCCCGCTCGTGCGTCCGCCTAATCTGACGCCTTAGTCCGCGCGCTGAGCTGTGACCCAGGCGGCTACCTGGACGCGAGACGTGAAGCCCAGCTTGGTGAGGATGTGATCGACGTGGTTTTCGGCGGTGCGCGGGGAAATGACCAGAGCCTCGGCAATCTCCTTATTGCTTCGTCCCTCAGCGACGAGTTCGGCCACCTCCTGTTCACGGCGGGTCAGCACCGTCTGGGAGTCCTTGGCCGCCGTAGCCACGGCTTCCCGCCGTTCCCCTAGGGCGTCGGCGATGGCGTCGGCGGACCCTGTATTTCCATGCCGGACGTGATCGTCGAAGGCCGAGGGGCCAAGGGCGTCCCGAATCTGCTGCTCGCAGGCATGGTGGTAGTCGATTATGTGCGGGTGAGCGGCGACAGATGTGCCGGCGTCGGCAAGTAGCGTTTCAGCCGCGCCAAGGAGTGTCGCCGCCGTGCGGTGGCGCCGTTGGCTCGCAGCGACCCAGGCCAGTACCTCGAGAGCCCATGCGGTGCCATACGGCTCTCGGAGCCCGTGGCCGCGGGTGAACCGGAGGAAGCCTTCGGCGCACCGGCCGGCTTCCTGGGCGTCGCCCAGGGTCCAGGCGATGAGGCTGAGTATCCACAACGCCTGCTGGAAGGCGGGCCCGCGACCGGTGATTGCGAGCATGTCTGTGCGACAGGCATCTGCGAGTTCCCGATCGCCGATCTCCGCGGCCGCAACCCCGAGAGAGAGCAGCACAGCCAGCAATTGGTCAAGATCTGGCTCTTCGCTGCCCCACAACGCGTCACGTGCCTGGGTTAGTGCTTCGACTGCGGCCTGCGGATCCCGTCGGAACACATGCAACGCTCCTCGGGTGGTGTCCGCACGTATTACCGTCGCGGCGTCATTCAGCCCGCGGCCGAGCTGGTCACCTTCTTCGAGCAGCCGGATCGCGGTGTCGGCGTCGCCCTGGCCAAGAGAAAGCTCGGCGCTGAGCAGGAGCGCTCTGGCGCGCAGTGCGGTCGGCGCGTGGGCTTTGGTCAGGGCCAGCTCCAGCCAACGCCGGCCTTCACCGAACCCGCCCTGGCCCCACCACGAGAGCCATGGGAGCGTTGTCACGAGCCGAAGGGCCTCTTCAGGCTGATCGAGCTCACCAAGGCAGAAGTTCACCGCTGCGCGCAGGTTGGGTTGCGCTCGCCGAAGGCTGTTCAGACCGTCACCCCGGGGGTCGCTGAGCCACTCCGCGCGAACGCGTGCCACCAACTGCTGGTACCAGTCGAGGTGTCGCCGACGCAACTGGTCCTGTTCTCCAGATGCAACGAGCTTCTGCAGGCCATAGTCGCGGATCGTTTCCAGCATCCGGTAGCGGGCGATCTCGCCGTGCCCGTCGCGCCAGAGCACCGATTTGTCGATCAGCGCGGCGAGCACCTTGACAAGATCGCCTCTAGGTAACTCCGCGTCAGTGCAGACACCCTCGATCGCGTCGAGTTCGCAGCCGCCGACAAACACGGCCAATCGCCTCCACAGCAAGCGCTCCGGCTCTGTGCAGAGTTCGTAGGACCAATCGACGCAGGCGCGCAGGGTCTGCTGGCGATCCGGCCCGGCACGGTTTCCCAAATCCAGCAGGGCGAAGCGGTCCGCAAGTCGGTCGAGGATCTGCTGGGGGCCCAACGTCCTGAACCAGGCGGCCGCCAGTTCGATGGCGAGCGGCACACCGTCGAGGCGGCGGCAGATTTCGGCAACCGCGCGAGGGTTGTCCTCCGCCAGGCTGAAACTTGGGTCAGCAGCACTCACCCGGGCTACGAACAATGCGACCGACTCGTACAGTATCAGGTCAGGAGCCTCGTGATGCCGGTCAACGTCCGGCGTCGGCAGCGGCGGCACCGCCAACGCCGACTCCCCATTGATACCCAGGGCCTCGCGGCTGGTTGCCAGAATATGTAACCGAGGGCATGCGTGCAGCAGTGCGCTGGCGACCACGGCGCACGCGGAGATGAGATGCTCGCAGTTGTCGAGGACGATCAATTTGTGGTGAGTGGCCAAGTGATCCGCCAGCAACTGCAGCGGCGCTCGCCTCGACTGCTCCCGCAGACCCATCTCGTCGGCGATGAGCTGGGCCAGCATTTCAGGGTAGTCCACGCCCTGCCTGAGCAGATCCGGATCGGGAACTGCTGTCAGGTCGACGAACCAGACCCCGTCTTCGAAGGCTCTGCGCACGTCTGCCGCCACCCGTCGCGCCAGTCGTGTCTTGCCCACCCCGCCTACACCGATCAGCGTGACCAGCCGAGATTCGGACAACAGCCGCTTGACCTCACGGCGCTCCCGACGCCGCCCCACGAAACTCGTGACGTCCGCCGGCAGCCTCCCGGCACTCAGCGCAGCAGGGGCGCCCACGGTCCTTGGCGACTCCAGCGGTTCTAGCGACACGGCTTGATCCACCGACCCGGCCGAACGATTGATGCGCATCGCCGGTGCCGGAGCGACCCGATCGCTGATCTATCGATCGAGTGGTCTGCGGAGCCGCTCATCTCGGGTCTCGATCGCTAGGCAAGGCGTGATTAACGCCTCAACACTACACCGGTTGGGCGTTGCCGGAGCTCCTTCGTGGTTGACACAACGACGTCGTGCGAGCCGACCCTATCGTCATCACCGGGGAGCCGCAGGGGGTGCCGTGCACGAAGCCAGGCGTCGACCAGGCACCGTCGCCTGGGACCTGTGAGACGCCGGTCAGCACGCCCCGCGCGACGCTGTTGGGACCGGTCGCTCACCCAGCTACATGATTGGCTGCCAATTGAGCCCGGGCTGCGGCTGTGCGACGACCGATCGACGACGGGTAAACTCCCGCTTCAATCACGTGGTCGAAATGCGAGTGCCCTCCGGACGAGCGGTGCCCCGTCGTCGTGTGCCGCTTCGAAGCTCGGCGACCACGGGGGCCGGATATATGGGCTGTGGTCAGGCAGACGGCGCAGCCCTCATGGACTGTGTCGTCGCACACGATCACAATCGCCACAACACGCTAGCCTTCCCCGCGCCAGAAAAGTGGTTGACGGCCCCGGATGCGCGTCCGGGGCGGCGGGATACGGCTGGTCCTGCTGACCGAAACGACTAGTGCGCCCGAGCGGAAGGTACGCCTACCGTCTGGGCGAAGTTGGACCAGGAGGTCAGGATGAGTGCTCGGGACGGTGGACGTCCGCGCAACGCGAAACCGATGTCCAGTGGGACCATCGGCTCCTGGGCTGACGGGGCGGACGTCATTGTCATCGGCTTCGGCGTGGCCGGCGCAAGCGCGGCCGTTGAGGCGGCCGTGCACGGCGCCGACGTTCTGATGCTAGAGCGGACATCTGGCTGGGGCGGCGCGGCAGCGCTCGCAGGCGGATTCATCTACATGGGTGGAGGCACGCCCCTGCAGAAGGCCTGCGGCTTCGAGGACACCCCCGAGGACATGCACGCCTTTCTCACTGCGGCGATGGGGGCGGGAGCCGACGCGGCCAAGCTGGCCATCTTCGCTGAGCGCAGCGTTGAGCACTTCGACTGGCTGACCTCATGCGGTGTCCCCTTTCGAGCCGCCTTCTACGACAGACCCGGCTGGGAACCCTCCGGGGACGAGGGTCTGATGTACTCCGGAGGGGAGAACGCCTACCCGTTTGCCGAGCTCGTTCGCCCCGCGCCGCGCGGTCATGTGCCGCAAATGAGGAACAAGCGCACCGGTGAGCGCGGTGGCGGCTACATGCTGATGGAGCCGCTCGCCGAAACCGTTGCGTCGCTCGGGGTCAGAATCGATTACGACACCAGGTTCGAACGCCTGGTGGCTGAGTCCGACGGGCGCGTTTCTGGCGTCGTCGTGACCTCGTATGGCGAGGAACTGGTCGTTCGTGCCAGGCGTTCGGTCGTACTCGCGGGTGGTGGCTTCACGTTCAACCCAGACATGGTTGCCCGGCACGTGCCTGTACTCACTACACGAGCCGGGTCGGCGACTGACGCCCACGACGGGCAGTGCATCCGCGCCGCCCAGGCATTAGGTGCCGACGTCACGCACATGCATGCCTGCGAGGCGGCGGTGCACACGGATCCCGCGCTGATGATCCGAGGCATCGTTGTGGACGGTAGGGGCACGCGGGTGATCAACGAGGACACCTATCCAGGCCGTATCGGCCAGGAGTTAGTGAGCCATCATTCCAGCCAGGCATTCATCGTCGCCGACGAGCAGGCTGTCGACGAGGCGGCCGCCGACCGCAACCCTTCATCGGCGTTTGCTCCACCCCAGCCCGCGTGGGTGTCCGACGACGTGGCTGAATTGGAAGAGGCCGCCGGCATCCCGGCTGGCGCACTCGCGGCGACTCTCGAGCTATACAACCGCCACGCCGAGAGGGGCGCAGACCCAGTACACCACAAGGCCACCCAATGGGTGCGCCCGCTACGTGCGCCATACGGGCTGTTCGACCTCAGGGGCGCGACTTCGGGATTCCCACTGGGCGGCCTGCGGACGGACATAGACGGCGCAGTGCTCGACGTTAACAACGAGGCCATTCCCGGTTTGCGGGCTGCGGGCAGGACCACCTCGGGCATTGCCGCCGGCGGCTACGCCAGTGGGTGTTCGCTTGCCGAGGGGAGCTTCTTCGGACGCCGGGCGGGAAGGGCCGCGGCGCACGACCCCCCGCTCGGGGCCTCACGAAGCTCGCTGGGGTAGCGATGAGTCGTTCGCGAACCGAGGTCGAGTTCCTATCTCCGTAAACGGACCTCAGCCAGCAGGAGTTCGGCGAGAGGGTTCGGTACAGCATGGGCGCTGGTGCCGGAGCGCCGATGTCACCGATCGGGTCCGGCCATCTGAGGCCCGGCCCCGCGCGACTTTTAGGAATTGCAGAAGCGCTGGGCGTTTCGATGGAAGAGAGCGCGCGATCCGACAGCCCCCGAAGGGTTACTTCGGGTCTGCCGCTCAAGCAGCGACTCGCGGTGCTCCGGGACGCGATCGACCAGCGCACCAAGGCGTTCGACTCTATGCACGACCATGCGCGGACCAGTTCTACCTGCAGGTCAATACTCACCCTGCTTCGAGCAGAACTCGTGTAGATGCGGCGGCCATTACTCCCGCGTAGGGCGCGGCTATGCGAAAGACTCCCTCGGCGCGCCCGCCCTCTTGAGGCCGTAGGTGTAGAGCTTCGCCAGCCTGCCGACCGAGCCGCGCAGCGCGTTCAGCACGCCGGTGAGCTTGTCGCCGAGGTGCTGGGCGACGACGTCCCGTACTCTCCGAGCTTCTCGTCGAACCACTCGGTTGCTGCATGTTGCCGCTGGTTGCGGTAGGTGATCGTGCGTGGTCGGGCGTTTCTGGGTCGTGCACCTCGACCCAAGCGCGGACACGCGGCAATTGGTCGCGTTCGCGATGTCGGCGACTCGAGCACGGTGGACGATGACTCCCTGCGCTCCTTCTGTCTCGAAGGCATTTCCAGCGCGAAGCTTCCAAGGCGCTGTTTGTAATTGACGCGTCGCCGAAGAGAGCCGCCGGAAGTTCGAGCGGGGAAAACCTCGGCAGCTGGCGAGCGACATGTCAACAGAACTCGGCGCCGCTAGAAGGTCATCCACGTCATAACCCTCGGAGAAAGCACAGGTGGCCGGGAAAAGAAGTGAGATTTCCCAAGGAGACACTCCGACCCGCCCACCTCAGTTCAGTGGCGGAGGTCGTCCGCATGGGTCGCCGAGGTGGCCACCCACGTGGCGATCTGTGCGCGGCTGTAAAAGCCCAACTTGGTGAGGATGTGTTCGACATGCGCCTCGGCGGTCCTCACTGACACGACTAGCCGCTCTGCGATCTCCCGGTTGGACATCCCGGTGGCGACCAGGTCCGCAACCTCCCGCTCTCTCCGCGTCAGCTTCAGTGTCGTGCCCTGGCCTCTATCCTCGCATCGTCCTACCTTCGTACTTGCTCCGCCATCGGCCAGCGCCGAAGAGAGCGCCTGTTCGTGGGTTAGCCGGGCACCGGTGCTCCGTCGCGCTTCGAACTCCTGGGTCCCGATGGCAGCCCGCGCAGCATTGGCGGTCTCGGTGCTCCAGCGAATTAGGTTGGCGTACCCGAACAGGGGCCTTCCGACGCGTTCCCAAAAGCTGTCAGCAGCACCGAAGAGCATCGCGGCGCCGTGCGGGTCTCCCTGTTGATGTGCGATCCACGCGAGGAGCTCGACGCAAAAGGGAATGCCGAGATGGTCGTTGAGCGCATCCTTCTGGCGCAAAGCATCCCGCGCCTGGCTGGCGGCGTTCCGGAGGTCACCGGCGACCCAGCTGCTCAACGCCAAGACCCAAGTCATCCAAGAAAGCACCCATCGTTCCCCGTGAACAGCGCAAAGGTCACGGCATTGGTCAGTCAGTGCAATGGCTCGATCTACATCCCCCATCATGACGGCGGCGAGCCCACGCGAAGTCCATGCGATCAGGGCCGGTGCGGTCAAGTCTCCGCGCCTGAGGTGACTCTCCAGCGCCTGATCCAGGAGCGCTGTGGCGCCGGCCGGGTCGTTGGCGAACATCCTGGCCACGCCAAGCATCTGGGCTGCCTGTGCATCAGAAGTATCGTCATGCACTCGTGTCGCCAGTCGACGACACTCGGTCAGGAGCTCAACGCTCCTGTCGTTCTCTCCCAGTAGCACCGTCGCCCAGCCATCGATCAGAAGGGCGCGCGCGCGTTCCGGACTTGGTGTGGAGTCAGCGGCCAACATCCGGTCGAGCCAGAAGCGGCCATCGCGGAGCAACCCGCAGGCGATCCAGTAGAACCAGAGTGACGCCGCCATTTGGAGGCCCCGACGCGCCTCGCTCGGGTGGGTGACGCAGTAGTCAAGCGCCGCGAAGAGATCCGCACGATCCGCGGGCAGCCGCGCGGCCCAGTCCAGTTGCCGGATGCTGCCGGACTGGCTGTCGCAACGCTTTGCCAATTCCAGGAAGTAGTCGCAGTGCCTTCGACGTATCCCGTCCTGGCCTCCAGTCTCGGCGAGGCGTTCCGCCCCGAACTGCCGGATGGTCTCCAGCATGCGGTATCGCGCTAGCGGCCCTCCCTCGATCCTAGACAAGATGGACTTGTCGACGAGAGCGGCGATGCCCGGAAACACCGCGCCCTCCCCGACGCCGTCGCCGCCACAGATAAACTCCGCCGCGTCGATGTCGAACTCGCCCGCGAACACCGAGCAGCGTGCCCACAGCACACGTTCGAGGTCCGTGCATAGGTCGTAGCTCCATGCGATCGCCGCCTGCAACGTTTGCTGGCGCTGCGGAGCCCCTCGATTGCCTTCGGTGAGAAGGTCAAAGCGATGCTCTAGCCGCGAGAGGATCTGGACAGGGGAGAGTACCCGCATCCGAACGGCGGCGAGCTCGATGGCAAGGGGCAGCCCGTCCAAGCGGGCGCACAGCCGAACCAGTGCCTCCTCGTTCTCCCGCGTGGCGGTGAATCCGGGAAGCACTGCCGCGGCGCGCGCCTCAAAGAGTGCCACCGCCTCGAAATGGGAGCCCGACCGGTACATGCGCGGCTGGGAGGACGTGCTGGTCGGTACTGACAACGGTGGTACCGGGAACACCGATTCGCCCGCGATGTTCAGGGGCTCGCGGCTCGTGGCCAGCACGCGTAAGTCGGCTGCTGACATCAGCAGCTCTGCAACAAGCTCGGCACAAGCCGCCAGGACGTGCTCGCAATTGTCTAGAATGAGCAGAACGTGCCTGCCAAACAGGTAGTCGATCAGTGCCGCTTCTGAGCTGCGAGCGGATTGGTCGCGCAGATCAATGGCTACCGCTGTTGCCTGGACAACCAACGACGGGTCCTGAACTTTTGCCAGATCGACAAAATGCACCCCGTCGCGGAATCCGCGCCGGGCCTGATCCGCCAGATATAGTGCCAGGCGGGTCTTCCCAACGCCACCTGGACCAGTGAGCGTGACAAGCCGGGACGATTCGAGCGCTCGCCTGAGCGCCCCAGCCACCTCCCGGCGACCGACGAAACTCGTGGTCGGGTGAGGAAGACTGCCGTGGGAATTGCCCGCCCTCGTCATCTGAGCACCTGCCTTGTCCCGATCGTACGCCGCGCAGGTGCTCACGGGTTTCCCTGATACCCCGGGGGGCTCGGCTACGCGGGCGAGTGGGCGGCCCAACCGTGCCGGCAGCCGCATGCCCCACGCCGCCGGCGATCCGCGCGTCACGTCCGTCGCTCTCGGCTCAACAGGCGGCGTCGAATGACCGTTGTGAAAGCGTTGGGCTGCTCGCGGCGGGGAAACGACCGGCGCCAGATTGACCGACGCGATCGGCCGCCCCACGGACGTGGGAGCTGTGATAGATCAGAAGGTTTGGGGTTCGAATCCCTATGGGCGCACCTTGTGTGTTCGACGTGCCGGGCCGGTCGAAGTAGGCCAGGACGTCGGCGCGCTGCTTCAGCGTCCGGCCGAGCGTGATGATCTCGGTGAGCGCCTCCGGTACACCCTGGCCGATCGAGTCGATCAGCTTGATCATCAGCTCGCGGCCCTTGGCGCGATCGGGCTCGCGGTAGGCGGCGATCATTCGCTGGTAGATGGCCCAGGTGGCTTCGACCTCGACGTGGGCTCCTCGGCGAATAGGGCGGTCAGCCGGTTGCGCTGCTTGTCTTTCAGCAGTTCGGCGCCGGTGTGCAGGGTGCGGCGGGCGGAGTAGAGCGGATCGCCCTTGTAGCCACGGTGACCGTTGATTGCCAACTGGACCGTGCGCCGGCACCGGTCGAGCGCGTCACCGGCCAGGCGAACGACGTGGAAGGGGTCCATCACGGCGACCGCGTCGGGGAGTTCCTCGCTCGTGGCGGTCTTGAACCCGGTGAACCCGTCCATCGCGACCACCTCCACGGCATCGCGCCACGTCTGCGGGCGGTCGGCGAGCCAGGTCTTGAATGCCTGCTTGGAGCGGCCCTCGACCATGTCGAGCAGCCGGGCGGGGCCGATGCCGTCGCGGATGCCGGTGAGGTCGATGATCACGGTGACGTACTTGCCGCCGCGGCGCGTGTGCCTCCAGACGTGCTCATCCACCCCGATCGCAGTGACGCCGTCGAATCGATGCTCGTCGTCGATCAGCACGCGCCTGCCTTCGGCCAGGACGGCGTTGTTGGCGGCGTCCCACGCGACCCGAGCCCTTCGGCGACCCGGGGCACGGTCAGGTGTTGGACCACGATGCTTCAAGTGCCCGCCGCAGCTCGCGACGCGACAGCTTCGCCCGCGGCTCGGCCGCTTGGGTGGTGTCCTGGCGCCACACGTGTCCGCAGCCCGTGCACCGGTAGCGGCGCACGGTGACTTCCAGCGTGGTGGGCCTCAACCCAGCGGCTCGTGCGCCAGCCGACGAAGGACACTGTGAACCGCCCTGGATTTACCGGAGCACGCCCTTCAACGTGAGGACGTCGGCGTGGTGGACGATGCGGTCGATCATCGCGGCGGCGACGGCTTGGTCGCCGAACACGCCTCCCCAGCCACTGAACGGCAGGTTCGAGGTCAGGATCAGCGAGGTCGTGAACAGGTCCGACAGACGGCGGAGGACCACGCCCCGAGAGTAGTGCGGCGTGTTCGTAGCGGGATGAGGCGAGCTGGAATAATAGGTTCGCGGCGTCTTGCTCGAACGGGAGGTAGCTCGGGTTCGCACCGCTGGACAACACCGGAGCGTAACTGCTGTTCCGGTTCGTCCCGGCCTCCGACGAACGCAGGTCGCTCGGGATCGCATGGCACTGGCCGTTCGAGTTCCTGGGGGCGGTTCGTACCCGAGCACACCACCGCGGTCAGCATGCTCGACCGCCTCCTGCACCACTGCCACACCGTCGTCACCGACGGCAACTCCTACCGAATGAGACAGGCCCGAGCGAAAGGAGGAACCCGACTCAAGACCAGCTGAACCTCAGCGAGGGGGTGGGGACTTCTAGTTGGCCACCAGCGGGGACCGCGACTTGGCCGTTGGTAGCGGAACCCCGGGGGTCGATCAGTTTGGTGATCCTCACCCGGACGGGCGCGGCTTGTCCCGAGATCCCGATAGAGAGCGCACCCACACGGACCTACTGATGCGCGTAGACCGTCTCGACCCGCAGGCCGCGGATCCACGAGAAGGTGGCGGCGAGCGCTCCGCACTCGCACGTGAGCCCACGGCCCGGTGACACGCTGGCGAACTCGATCACGTCGCGGCCGCGGACGGGCTGAAACGGAACACCGCCGATCGTTCGGCCCGTTTGCGCCACTGTCGGACCGGCGCACCGGAAGTCCGAGCACACGAACAGATCCCGAGCTCGGTAGATGACGCCAGGACGGAGCACGGGCGTCGGGGAATTGGCGACCATAGTGGTCCCTCTCTGGAGTCACTGACCCTGAACTTGTCCGGGGTTGCAAAAACCGGGTTTAGGTATGTGGTCACTAAGAAGACACTCCCTAGTTCGACGGCCCGTATCGGGCAGCAGGCGCTGCGGCAACGGTCGTCTCGGCGACGAAGACCGCGCCGTCATCGACTTGCGGTTGGTCGAAACCGAAGGATGCGCTTGTGACGAGGATGCGCTTGTCGGGTGTGATGAGGACGGCGGTGGGCTGGGTGACCGGAACGGGAACCGAGGCGGTGCGCGTGCCGTCAGGTGCGTAACGATCGATCCTGGAGCCTCCCCACACCGCAGACCACAGGTGGTCGTTCTCGTCGACGCACATTCCGTCCGGCGAGCCGCCTTCAACCCTGACCCACTCGACGGCTGGACCCAAGTCACCCAATGTCGTGTCGACGTCAAAGCGGAAGATGACCCCACGTGCCGAGTCCGCGAGGTACATGACGGACCCGTCGTTGCTGAACGCGGGCCCGTTGGGGACGGTGAGGTCGTTCAGCACTCGGTCGACCGTGCGGTCGACGCCGACGCGATACAGAGAGCCCGCGCCGGGCCTGTTGTCGTAAGCCATCGAGCCGGCCCAGAACCGCCCCATGGGATCGGCGACGCCATCGTTCATACGCATGGGGGTGTCCGCTGAGACCTCCGGCTTGGCGAGCCACTCGACTCCGTCCGGGTCAATGAGGGCAATACCGGTCCCTGCGGCGGCGATCCAGCCGTTCCGCCCAGTCAAGGGTGCGACGGCACCGAGGGGTTCGTCGATCTGGATCAGCGTTCGGCCGCTGTCGCTGTCGATAAGCCGGCCCGAGAGGATGTCCACGATCAGTGGTTGACCGTCGACGAATCGTGGGCCCTCGCCCAGGACGTACCGTTCGCCTTCTCGTGGCGTCCATTCGCTGGTGATAGTCACGTGCTGTCCCTTCATTGCGTCTGTTGCTCGCGGGCCAAGCAACGGGTAGAGGTAAGCTCATTGGTTGCCGACGAGCCGGAGCCAGGCATGTCCAAGGGGTGTCTGGTCTCGTACAGACGGGTCGGGGTCAGCGGGGGCCGCGGACCTCTTGGCGTTGCTTGCCGAGTCCCTCGATCCCGAGTTCCATGACATCGCCGGGCTGGAGCCAGACCTGGGGCTCCAAACCCATGCCGACTCCCGGAGGAGTTCCGGTGTTGATGAGGTCACCGGGCTCGAGGACCATGAACTGGCTGATGTAATGCACGATGAAGAACGGGTCGAAGATCATCGTGTTCGTGTTCCCGGTCTGACGACGGTTTCCGTTGATGTCGAGCCACATGTCGAGTTGGAGTACGTCGTCGATCTCGTCGAGGGTCGCCAGCCATGGCCCGGCCGGATTGAAGGTCTCGGCGGACTTGCCCTTGACCCATTGACCGCTGCGTTCGAGCTGGAACGCTCGCTCGCTCACGTCGTTGACCAACACCCACCCGGCGATCGCATCCCTAGCCTCACCGACGGACTCCAGGTAGCTAGTTCTCTTCCCGATGACGATCCCAAGCTCGACTTCCCAGTCGGGCTTGGTCGAGCCGCGCGGGATGAGAACGTCGTCGTTGGGTCCGATCATGGTGTTCGGCGCCTTGTTGAACAGAATGGGTTCGGTCGGCACTGCCTGGCCTGTCTCGGCGGCGTGGTCGCTGTAGTTAAGACCCACGCAGAGGATCTGGTGGGGTCGAGCGATGGGCGCACCGATGCGCTCGCCCGCGAACTCTGCCACCTGCCCCCCAGACGATCGGTCGGTCACAATCGGCCGGATGCGATCGATGCCGTCGCTGGCGAAGAACGTCGCGTCGAAATCGCTGACGATGTCGGACAGGTCGACGTAGCTGAGGTCGTCGATGCGCGCGACCGGCTTCTCGGCGCCGGGTGCGCCAATGCGCATGAGGTGCATTGGTGTTCCTTCGGGTCGTTTTCATTTTCTGTCGGGGGTGGCTCTTGCTTGCCGGCCTGCGGGCCGGCGCGCACGGTGGTGGATGCGGTGGCGCTTCCCTGGCGGTGCAACGGCGGTTACGCGGAGTGGGTCGTCTGCGCTCGGCGTGATGGTCAGTAAGTGGCGCGACCTCCACTGATGTCGTAGACAGCACCGGTGGAGAAGCTCACCCGGTCAGAGGACAGAAATGCGATGAGCTCGGCGACCTCCTCAGGCCTTCCGACTCGTTTCATCGGGATTAGCGAGGTGATGTGCGCGAGCACCTCCGGCGCGGTGGAGTCGTTGAACCGAGTAGCGATGACCGCCGGCGTGATGACGTTGACCAGGACGCCACTCGTCGCGAGTTCCTTGCCGGCCGACTTGGTCAATGCGATAACCGCAGCCTTCGATGCCGAGTACGCCGCGAGGTCGGGGTTGCCGTCCTTGCCCGCCATGCTGGCGATGTTCACCACTCGACCCCACCCGCGCTCACGCATGCGGGGCACAAAGGCGCGCATGGCGTTGACGGTGCCTAGGACGTTGACCTCGAGGACGGATCGCCACTGCTCGTTCGTGGTGTCGAGCAACGGCATGTTAGGTCCAACGATCCCAGCGGAGTTCACCAGCACGTCGATCGGGCCGACCTCATCGGCCAAGGCGGTGAAGGCGTCGTGGTCCGTCACGTCGCACGACCTGTCCGCGCCGTCCAGGTCGACGGTCGTCACGGCGAGACCATCAGCGCGCAGCCTCTGGGCGGCCGCGGCACCGAGCCCGCTTGCACCGCCCGTCACGAGTGCGGTTCGTTCACGGTTCATCGTGTTGTCTCCTCAAGGATCTCTAGAACGTGTCGGTACGGGTGTCCAGTAGCTCGGGTCATGCCGAGCTCGCAGGTGCGGTTGACCGAAGCATGCGAACGTGCCGTGGGGTCGACGCCGGCAGCCTCTCGGGCGGTCGCGGAAGCCGTGAGCTCCGGATGCAGAAGCCCGCGGTCGCCCGCGAAGGCACAGCACCCCCAGTCGTCGGGAATGGTGACGGTCTCGGCGGCTGCAGCGGCGACGCGCGAAATGGCGTCGCCAAGGCCGAGCCTGGTCGAAGAGCAGGTGGGGTGCAGGACCAGCGAGGGGATGGGCTTGCCTGCTGGCAGCCGTGGCAGCAACTCCGTGCTGGTGAACTCCACAGCGTCGATGATCGAGATGTCCGATCCTGCCGCCAGGCCGTGCAACCCTTCGGTGCACGAAGCTGCGTCGACGACCACCGGGATGCGGCCGTGGTTCGTCGCCACCTCCAGGGCGGCGAGCACTTCGGCGCTCATATGGAGGTAGCCCTTCGCCAAGCCCTTCGACTTCCAAGGCGTGCCGCAGCACAGGCCGGCGATGCTGCTGGGCACGGCCACTTCGACGCCGGCACGCTCGCACAGCGCCAGGAATGCATCCTGGACGCCTGTCCCGTCGCCAGCGGGTGCGAACATCGTCGAGGTGCAGGAAGGGAAGTACACGGCGGAAGCCTGGGGGGCGACCCGGGCGTTGCGGCGCTTGCCTCCTAGCGGGAGGTCCGACGACCACGCAGGCACGACGTCCGCACCGAGAACCGCTCGTCCGACTCCGCTGACAGCTGCGGGAAATCGATCCGGGAGCGTGTCCGCGACCGTCAGGGCCTGGCTCGCGCCTCTGGTGAACAGGTCCCAGTGTTTGGCGGCGCTTGTCCACAGTTGGTTGCTCGCGGCGCCGCGGGCTTCCGCGCGCAGGCGCCGTACCAGGTCGCCGGTGTTTATCAGGACGGGACAGCTCGTCTCGCAGAGCCCATCGACGGCGCACGTGTCCACGACGTCGTAGTCGAACTCGGTTTCGAGGGCCTTGACGAGTGCGCTGTCTCTGTTGGCTCGGGCGCGAGCGATTTCACGACGTAGGACGATTCGCCGCCGCGGTGTCGTCGTCAGGTCCTTTGATGGACAGATGGGCTCGCAGTAACCGCACTCGACGCAGCGGTCGACTTCTTCCTCGACCGTGGGGGTGGTCTTAAGGTGAATGATGTGAGCCGTCGGGTCCTCATCGAGGAGCACGCCCGGATTCAAGACGCAGTGTGGGTCTACCAGTGACTTGACGGCGAGCATCACATCGTAGAGCTCGTCGCCGTACTGGCGGCGAACATAGGGAGCCATGGTCCGGCCGGTTCCGTGCTCGGCCTTCAAGGTGCCGCCCATGCCAAGGACGAGGTCGACCATGTCCTCTGTGAACCGCAAGTAGCGTTGCACCAGTTCTGGCTGTTCGAAGTCCTCGTTGAGAAGGAAATGGATGTTGCCGTCCTTGGCGTGGCCGAAGATGACGCTGTCGCCATAGCCGTGATCGTCGAACAGACGGGTGAGCTCGACACAAGTGTTGAGGAGCCGATCTACCGGGACAGCGACGTCTTCGAGCAGCGCTGTCGTTCCGGAGGGACGCGCTCCTGCCACGGCGGTGTACAAGCCCTTGCGAATATGCCACAGAGCAGCGCGAGCGCTCGCGTCCGCACTCAGCTCGCTGGGCAGCGCCAGCGGTAGCTGCTTGAACAGTTCGGCGGAAGACGCGACGCGTTCTGCCAGCTCGTCGCTTGAGCCTGCCTGGTGTTCGACCAGGAGTGCCGCGTGCTTGGCCACTGCGAGGTCACGAAGGTATGCGACGGCCGAGGGATCATCCTGGGCGACACGCAAGCTCGTCGCGTCGAGAAGTTCAATGGTCGCGAGCCCGGTATCGACCATTTCCACGAGCGAGCCTGTCGCGGCGGCCAGGTCGGGAAACACGAGCAGACCCGTCGCAACATGCCCAGGGAGGGGGACGGTCCGGAACACCGCCTCGGCCACGAACGCCAGCGTTCCTTCGCTGCCAATGATGAGGCGGAGCAGGATGTCGAGGGGCTGGGATTGGTCGAGAAACGCGTTGACGCCGTAACCCATTGTGTTCTTGATCGCGAACAGGCGTCTGATCGTGCTCACGGACTCGGCGTCGCCGCGAACCCGCTCGCGCAGGCGGATTAGCCCGGCATAGAGGTCGGGTTCGACCTGCCGCAGTCGTTGGTCAGCGTCGGGTGCGCCTGTGTCGA
Source organism: Nocardioides immobilis (assembly GCF_003515065.1). Lineage (GTDB taxonomy): Bacteria > Actinomycetota > Actinomycetes > Propionibacteriales > Nocardioidaceae > Nocardioides > Nocardioides immobilis. Next base: position 9,402 of record NZ_QXGH01000042.1, on the reverse strand, counting down.
TCACGGTGCCGCTCGGAAGGACGATGACCGCCGATTCCAATGTGCGGTAGGTGTTGAATTCCGTGCCGCACGCCATGCCGCTGGAGTTATTGGCGACGACGCCTCCAATGGTGCACGCGATCTCCGAGGCAGGATCTGGCCCAAGCTTGCGGCCGTAGCGTGCGAGTCGGGCGTTGACCGCTCGTACTGTCGCTCCAGGCTGCACCCGCACGCGCTCACCGCCGTCAAGGACCTCGATCTCGCGGAAGTGCCGGCGAACGTCGACCAGGACGTGTTCTGTACCAGCTTGGCCCGAAAGACTGGTGCCGCCGGACCGGAACGTCAGCGGACGGCCCAGCAGGGCGCTTCGTCGGAGCAACTCGCCCACCTGTGCAGCGTCGCGCGGAGTGACGATGGCTTGTGGGACCAACAGGTAGTGGGACGCGTCGTGAGCGAATGAAAGCCGGTCCGATGCGCGCGTCGAGGTCTCGCCGGTGGCTGGGTCCAGGTGGTCCAGGACCGTCGAATTTGTCGTTGCAGCTTTGGCAGCATCCGCCGGCTTGAATGGAGGGGGCATCGCGGGCCTGTACATCCTGGTCGTTGGTAATCGGGGCGCTCAGATCGCGGGAGCTGTGCCGATTAGGGGAGTGGATTTTCATCGGTCGGGACAGGGGCTAGCACCGGGCCAAGCGCTCGCGCCGCCAAGCGAGGCAGCCTGTCCACGTGACGGAACGGAGTCGTCCGCGGCGGCTGGAGGAGGTGAGTCGGGTCAGATTAGCGACCGCTGAACCTTCTCGATCGCCCATAAGTATGACAATAGTATTGACATGTCATCGGACGCAACCTCATGCTATCCCCTAAGTGACGGAGGTCACTGGACAACTACCACTGGTTCGTCAAGCGCCACTGCGAGGGATGCGACATGGGGTTACGGGCTCGTCCGTCGCGAATGCCACCCGCTCATAAACGCACGGGAGTCCGCGGGCGCATTCGCACCAACGCTTCGAGTGCTCACGGACCTACAGAATTCTCCGGCCGCTGCGGTCCCGGTTCGGCGTGCGACGACCGGGCGGAGATCTAGTGACCGCGACCCTCCCGCCGGATGCGCGAGTACGTCTCGCCCGCGGGTGCATGACGATCCGCGTCGATTCGGCCGGAGGACGCGTGATCGAGCTTGGTGACAACCGGCTTGGGGTCGAGTGGCTGACGCAAGCCACGCGGCAAGCACCCCTGCCGACGAAGCCGGGGGAGCCGTGGGATCTGTACCCAAGGGCCGGTTGGGACGAGTGCATTCCAAGCATCGCACCGATCGCGGTCGGCGACACGCACAGTGGAGGCCATAAAGTCCTCTGGTCGGTCCCCTGGCAGGTCTCTACGGGAGGGGGCGGGATCGTCGCTGAGGGAGTTTCCCCGGACTCGTCCTACGCGTTGCGTCGGTCGATGACGCTGCAAGGTCCCGACGTCGCGTTCGACTACAGCCGGCATGCGCTAGGCGACAAACCCGTCCCCTACCTCTGGGCCATGCATGCCTTGATGTCGTTGACGACCGACGTAAACCACACGTTCGACATCGACTGGTCCTGCCAGGCCATGTACAGCTCCGACAGCCGTCTGGAAGTAGGCACCCACCTGCGTTGGGGACGTGAGGTGCCCGGCTTCCCTGGATGGCTGTTGGGTCGGCAGCCGCGCGAGCCGAGCGCGGTCAAGCTGTTCACGCACATGCCGGCTCACGGTCGCCTGACGTCGCTGCGAAACCGCGCGGGGCTGGTCCTTGAAAGCCGCCCTAAACAAGCACCCTTTGCTGGCGTGTGGCTCAACTACGGTGCCTGGCCCGGAGGTGATGACCGGGATCGCCATTTGGAACCGACAGCGGCCCCCGCAGGCGACCTGCTTGACGCTGCGGTCGGGGGGCACGCCCGCCCCGGGACCGCGCGAGGGCGCCAGGACTGGCGACTCGACGACAAACGCACCAGCGTGGTTCGGAGGGGAGCCGGTCGGGGACTAGCCCCGCTTCGTGAACGACGACGATCCCGCAACCGTGCGGGTGAGACCCTTGATGGCGCGCTCCAGCTCGGCGAGGGGCATCCAATGCCGCTCACGAGAGGGAGCAAGGCGTTGATATGGACCCAACGGAGGTACGTCAATATCAGCGGGCCGGGATCCCTCAGGCCGCCCTGATCTCTCCGCGTGGCTCCTGGACCAGGGGATTGAGTCGATGGCGCTCAACCTGAACCTTGGTCGCCACCTGGGCTCCGCCTCGCAGCAAATTGAAACGTGCCTGTACTAGGCCGTAACCCGCCCCAGAATTCGCAGTTTATATGACTATTCGTGTGAGGTGGTCCTCACGGCGTGACGGGCCGTTGCCTTGAGATCTGAGGAGAGCAATGCATCGCAGAACATCGCGCGTAATCGCGGCCACCAGTCGATCCAGGAGGTGCGCGGCCGTGCTCGCCAGCGCCGCGCTAGCGCTTGCACCTGCCCCGGTTGCCGCCCAATCTGCCGCCCTGCCCAACCTGGCGCCCGCAGTCCAGGCGAAATCCGCGCTCGTCGCCGCTGCCGGAGATATCACGCCCATCGTGGTGAGCAAGCAAGGTGCCGGTAGGCGCTTCGACGGCGTCGGCGCCCTCAGCGCAGGAGCGGCTTCTCGACTTCTCGTCGACTATCCCGAGCCGCAGCGATCGCGGATCCTTGACTACCTCTTCAAGCCCAACTTCGGCGCGTCCTTCCAGATGCTCAAGGTGGAGCTCGGCGGCGATGCGAACTCGACCGGCGGTACTGAGCCGAGCCACATGCGATCCTCCAATGAGGTGAACTGCTACCGCGGTTATGAGTGGTGGATCATGAAGGAGGCGAAGAAGCGGAACCCGTCGATCAAGCTCCTCGGACTTGAATGGGGCGCCCCCGGCTGGGTCGGGGCTGGCACCGGCACCGTGTGGACCAAGCAGAACATCCGGTACTACATCAGCTGGGTGGACTGCGCCCGGAAGCACGGCCTGAAGATCGACTACCTCGGCGGGTGGAACGAGAAGAGTTACGACGTTGAGTGGTTCAAAGATCTCCGCGCGGCACTCGATCGGCGCGGCTACAAGGACGTGGGGATCGTCGGCGATGACGGCGTCAACAACTGGCGATTCGCTGAGGAAATGGCTTCTGACCCCGACCTCTATCGGGCGATCGACGTCGCGGGGGTGCACTACCCTTGCGGCTTCCCCAACGGCGAGACCTGCCCCAGCACCCCAGGGGCACAACGGTTGGGCAAGCCATTGTGGGCGAGTGAGCAGACGCCCTTCCAAGTGCGAGCCAACGTCTCCGGCCTTCCCATCGTCACCACCTTCGACAACTTCGACTCGTACAACACCGGCGCCGGACGCATGGCAGGTCAACTGAACCGCGTCTACATCGACGGTGCCATGACCGGAACGATCATCTGGAACCTTATCTGGTCCTCCTACCCGGGGCTGCCCTTCGAGGGAGCAGGCCCGATCCTCGCCGACACCCCGTGGTCGGGGACCTTCCGCCTTGGGAAGACCATGTGGTCGATCGCTCACACCACCCAGTTCGCTCGACCGGGATGGCGCTACGTCAACACCGGCAGCAAGCGGCTGCCGGCCGGCGGAAGCGTCGTGACCCTCCGCTCTGGTGCACGATCGAAGACGCCGCAGCGGTGGAGCTCCATCGTGGAGACGAGCGACGCCAGCGAAGCGCAGCGATTGCGCTTCCAGCTCGAGCGTGGGATGTCCGCTGATCCGGTCCACGTGTGGGCGACGAACCTCGACTCCACGTCCAACGGCGACTCGTTCCGCCGCGTGGCAACGATCAGACCGCGGCTTCGAGCATTCGTCTTCGACGCTCAGCCAGGGTTCGTCTATAGCCTGACCACCTCGCGCGGCCAGAAGAAGGGTGAGACCGGTCAGATGCCCCCTCAGCGAGCCTTCCCCTTCCCGTATGCCGACGACTTCTCGCGCTACGAGGCTGGTCGGATCCCGCGGTACCTGTCCGACTTCGGCGGTTCGTTCGAGGTTGCCCCCTGTGCCGGACAGCCTGGGCGTTGCCTCGAGCAGAAGGTGACGCAGGAGCCCGTAAGGTGGCAGCTGACGCCGGCGCCGGCGACCCTGATAGGCGACCCGCACTGGTCGAACTACACCGTCACCAGCGACGCCTATATTCCGGAGTCGGGGTACGTCGAGATCGTCGGGCGCGCGTCCGCGCCGCAGGTGGCGTTCTTCCCGGGCTTCGCTTCTGGTCTCGAGGGCTACCATTTCCGCATCGATGCGCAGGGGGAGTGGTTGCTGTACCGACAGACCGCGACGGAGACCTTCGACCCCACGGGCGCGAACAACAGCTTCGTCCCGATCATCGTCGACACGCCGCTGGCAACCGGCACGGATCCCTCCCTTGTCGGTAAGTCGTGGCACAAGATGCAGATGCGGTTGCTTGGGCCGACGATCACGATCAGCCTTGATGACAAGCTGCTGATCGCCGTGGCTGACCCGGTCCACACGGCTGGTCAGGCGGCCCTGGCGGTGTCGCGATGGAACCGAGGACAGTTCCGCAACATCGCGATCGACGAAGCCGCGGTGGTCAACTGACGGGTCGATGCGGGCCGCCGAGCGTGGCCCGCGTCGAGCTCGCGACACAAGATGCGCACCACGGCGTCGAGAGAGCCGGGGCACGCATCGCATATTGACCCCGTCGAAAGGGCGCGCACCATGCCGAAGCCATCCCGACCCGTCGATGTGCGTGGCGGTCGCCTCCGTGTTCTACTCGCGGTGAATGTCGCCTGCGCGACCGGGGTGGCCGCGGCAGTTTCGGTGGCCGGCGCGCCAGCAGCGAGCGGATTGCGGCGACGGGCCGAGTCGGCTCTCGAGGCCAGTTGCGGGAGAGGTCACCTGCCTGAAGGGCGGATACAAGGGCGCGTGCCGGTTGCAGACCGTGTCTCCGGTCAGGTGCGTGCGGTTATCGCTGCAACCCAGCCGCGTCGGACGGTTCCAAGGCGAAGCCCCATCCTGGGTGAGCCAGTCGTATCGGATCTGCGCCTCGTGCGAGGACAACGGTTTCATGGTTCTCCAGTTCAGGCGAGGCACCTTCCTGTTCACGGACCGGCGCGGCTGACTCGGGCAGCTCTTAGGATGCGGAAGGACCTCGAAATGATGCGTAGTGGGCGCGTGCGCGCCGCTGTACTGTCGGTAGCGCTGATCGCCCTGATGGTGGGACCGACGCAGATCTCCGTCCTTGTCAGCACGCCGTCGGCGGTCGCAGCAGCTGGACGCGGAGCGGAAGCCGCAGGGGCACCCGGGACGAGAGAAGTACTTCGTAGCGCTCGGGCATGGCCCGCCTCGCTCGCCGGACCCCGCGCGTTCCGACGTGCGCCCGCAGCGGCTCCGCAGCTGACGAACTCAGGCAAGTGGAGGGCTCGGCCGCCCCTGGTGTCGGGCGTGAGCGTCTACAGGGCCGGCGAGTTCGTCTACCAGGACTTCATCTACGACGATCGCGGAGCGGGCGAGACACCTCAGGTGCCGGGTGTGCCTCGCCCGACCGGCACGTACGAGTACCCCACGGACCCTCGCTACGCCGGCAACGCGGCAGATCTGTTGGAGTTCCGGCTCAAGCCGGACCGGAACGGACTGCTGATCCGGCTCACCTACAACTCCATGATCGCTCCCGGGCTCGTTGCCACCACGGTGGCGCTGGGCAGTTCCGGGCGCCCCGTCGCATGGCCGCACGGGGCAGGAGCACAGTCCCCTGCAAAGGTGTTCGTCACGGTTCACGGGCGACGGGCCGAAGTGGTGAGGCAGGACGTCGCTGACTCGAGCAGCGGCAAGGTCAAGCAGGTCACCGTCGACCATCGAAGGCGACAGATCGAGTTCCGCGTTCCCCGAAGCGTCTTCAACCCACCTGAGGGGACCTTCCGTATCGCTGCCGCTTCGGGACTGTGGGACCCGGACTCGGAAACGTACGTCGCTCGTAGTGCGACGGCAGGGGAAAGCACGCCGGGTGGATCAGCCAGCGGTGGTTCCGAGCTGGTCAACGTCGCGTTCCGAAATGCTGAACCCGTCGAGCCCTCCAACCCCTGGCGCGAACGAGCTCAGGCCATGGCTCTCAGTCAAGGCGACCTGAGTGACTTCTACGCGCTGGTCGACATGGGGAGGCTCAGGGCATCAAGGACCGGAGGGCCGGGGATCCCCCACCTCACCGGAGACCTCAATCGCATCGTGGTGAGCCATTTCGAAGAGAAGCAGGGCCGGGGCGGTCCACATGCAGCGTCTGGCGTTGGCTGCGGGGGCTCGCGCGGACCGTGCGACTACTCCGGGCGTTTGCAGCCTTACAGCTTGCACGTGCCGGCACGTCCTGGTTCTGACGGTCTGTACGGGTTGATCCTCGACCTGCACAACGCGAATCAGAGCCACAACGTCCGCGCTGGCACCGACCATGTGCGCGCCATGGCGCGGGAGGGCTACCTCGTTGTGACACCAGGAGGCCGTGGTCCCACGTACTGGTACGACGGCCTAGCGCAGGTCGACGTCTGGGAGGTCCTTGCCGACGTCTTGCGGAGGTATCCAGTCGCGAGGGACCGCATCGCCATCGCCGGAACCTCGATGGGTGGTTACGGCGCCTACAAGCTCGCTGCCACCTTCCCTAGCCTCTTCTCGGCACTCGGTGTCCTCGTGCCCTGCACCAGCGCGGACGTGTTGTGGCCCGGCGAGCCGACTGAACCAGCCAGCGGGGTTCACACTGTCGTCCGACGGCTCATGCCGTCGATGCGCAACGTGCCGACCATGTCGTGGGTCGGCGCGGCTGATGAGCTCTGCGGCTACAGCAACGAACGCAGCGTGCATGAAGAGCTCGTTCGACTCGGTTACCGCACGTCGTTCTGGACGTTCCCTGCGGATCATCAGACGCTGAGCGCTGACAGACGCCCCCTCGCTGACTTCCTCCATCGCGCGCGGTCGCCGCATTCCCCAGATCGGGTCACGTACGTCGTGAGGGACCGCGCCGCCGACCGGCGGTGGGGCCTCGAAGCTGACACCGCCTACTGGCTCACTGACGCTCGACTACGCGACATGTCGAGCTCGGGCGAGGGATTCGTCGACGCCGTGACTTTCGCGGCCGGAGGGAGGGCGACTACGCCGGTCGGGCCGTCGGTCACCACGGGTGTGCTCCAGCCCGCATCGAGCGATCTGATCTCCGTGCTGCCGGCGTACCCGTACACCCGCGAGGACTTAACCTGGTCGACCTCCCGAGCTGAACCAGCTCGCGACCTCGTAGTAGTCCGAACCCGAGGCCTGGAATCGATTGCGGTGAACCTGCTGGATGCGCGCCTGACGTGCCGGGCCAAGGTCCTCGTGGAGAGTGACGGCCCGGTCCTCATTCACTTCCCGGGTTGCCCGCTCCGACGCCCGCTCGTACGTGGCCACTGACCGGCCCGTCGGTCACTGCTTCGCCGGAGGTCGCTACCGGCATGCCCGCAGCGACAACACCTGCCGAGCGATGCTTGACGGACACCCGCCTTGCTCACAGTTCTGAGAGAGAGTCAAGTCCGCTGGGTGGTGCACGAGGTTGATCCTCGGGTTGGGCATGCCGGTCCGGCTGCGAGGCCTGGAGTTTCGGCTCAGTCACCTCCTCGAGGACTACGGCGGTGTCGACCGCCTGGGCTCGGGCGAGGACGTCGAGTCCGAGTTAGCGGCGATCCTCGGCCCCCTCGCCGTGTCGTTTGGCCAAGACTGCGCGGACGAGCCGGATGATGCTCGCGCGATTGAGGAAGATCCCGACGACGTCGGTTCGCCGAACGGATCTCGCGGTTGAGCCGCTCGGATATGGGGCCATTCGACCCAGATCTGGCTCCAAATCCGTGGGAACGCTTCCTCGAGGTGTTCGACTACGGGAGCTTCTCGGCCAGGGCGTCGACGACCTGTCGAAATGGGCGTGCACGGCCTGAGCGTCCGGCTGGTCGTAGATCGAGTGCAATAGCGCCTTCACACCTTCCCACGAGCTCTTGGATGTAGCGGACATCAGGTGCGCGGCGTACTGGTGCGCCAGCGCTGCCAGGCCGCGCCGGGCATGGTCGCGCCAATCGCCGACACGGGTGCGGCGTGCGCATCGGAGGTGACGAGCGTGACCCTGCACGCCGAGGATCTCGCGGTTCCCGTCTGCGTCGACGCCGGTCGCTACCCAGCACGTGCACCGGCGCCACGCGGCCGCGTTCGCGGACCTTCGCCACCAGCGCTTCAGCGCTTGAACGGCCCAGCATCTTTCAACCGGCGAGTACGGAACTGATCGACCTGCTCGTCGAGGTCACGTGCCATCACCGATATACCTGGCTCTTGGACAGGCCGGTGTCCCGAGGGTCTGCACGAGCTTGTCCATCCGCCGAGTTGAGACCCGAGCAGGTAGCAGGTCGCCACCACCGACGTCAGTGCCCGCTCGGCATTCTTCCTACCCCCGAGCAGCCAGTCCGGCGACGGCGAGCGGCCGAGCAGGCGGTCCCAGGCCAGTCCAGCTGGGTACAGTGGTCATCGCGCCGCAGGCAGACGCGGTCTGCGGCGGCGGGGCACTGTCCGCGGCCGCCACCGCACGCCGCGTCCTGCGGCGCTCGCAGCAGCACTTCTAATGGCCATACCAGTCGCTACCGCGGCCACCGCCGATGGTTCCTGTGGACGGCGCTCGAAAGCTGGTCGATACCGGCGCTTGAAAAGTGATCGGTTTCGGGGAGTCTAGGACTCCGCCTGGTCGGTGGTGGTGCGGATGCTGGGAAGGCTGTCGATGCCGCGTCCGCGGAGTCGGTAGCTGGCGCCTTTCAAGGTGAGGACGTCGGCGTGGTGGACGATCCGGTCGATCATCGCGGCGGCGACGGCTTGGTCGCCGAACACTCCTCCCCATCCGCTGAATGGCAGGTTCGAGGTCAGGATCAAAGAGGCGTGTTCGTAGCGGGATGAGACGAGTTGGAAGAACAGGTTCGCGGCGTCTTGCTCGAAGGGCAGGTAGCCGACCTCGTCGACGATGATCAGCCCGTAGCGGCGCAACCGGGCGAGCTCTTGGGGTAGTCGGCCGGCGCGGTGGGCGTCGGCGAGCCGGGTGACCCAGTCGGTCGCGGTCGCGAACAGCACGCGGTGTCCGTGGTTGGCGGCCGCGACGCCCAGGGCGGTGGCCAGGTGGGTCTTCCCGGTGCCGGGTGGGCCGAGGAGGACGACGTTGCGGGCCTCGGTGAGAAACCCTCCCGATGCCAGCGCCCCGACTTGCTGACGTGCTGCTGGTTGGGCGTCGAAGTCGAAGTCCTCCAGCGTCTTCACGGCGCCGAACCTGGGCTTCCCCTCGTAGCGTGGAGACATCGCCTTTGAGGAGATGAGTTGGCGATGACGACGAGGAACTATCGGAAGTACGACGAGGACTTCAAGCAGGGCGCGGTGCGGCTGGTCGTCGAGACCG
>NZ_QXGH01000041.1 GCF_003515065.1 Nocardioides immobilis | reverse complement strand
GCGCTCGCCGCATCCTCCAACGACACCTGGTCGACGTCGTCCACCGGGCGATGCTCGAGGACCAGGCGACCTGGACGCACCAGATCACCAGATGCCAGCAGGCGGCTTGACATAGAAGCATCAACGGGCTGCTGCGCCAGTACTTCCCCAAGGGCACAGACCTGCCCCGGTGGTCGGCCGAGGAGATCGAGGCCGTCGCTCACGCACTCACCAGGCCCCGCAAGACCCTGGGATAGAAGACACCCGCCGAAGCCTTCAACGAGCACCTACTCTTGCTCCAACAAGCCGGTGTTGCATCCACCGGTTGAACCCGGTCAGTACACCTCGTTCGCCTTCACCAGCAGGCTGATCGAGGCCGGCGTAGACGGCTCCGTCGGTTCGGTGGGCGATGCCTACGACAACGCCCTGGCCGAGTCCCAGATCGGGATCTACAAGACCGAACTGATCCGCCCCGAAGGGCCCTGGCGCGACGTCGAGCACGTCGAGCTCGCCACCTTGACGTGGGTCGACTGGTTCAACCACGAGCGCACCCATGAATCGATCGACGACCTGACGCCAATCCAGGCCGAGGAAGTTCACTACGCTGCACGAAACGGTCTCATCCCGACCGGGTAGAGACACGATCCGAAGTGTCCGGAAACTCCGGGATGCTTCTATGTCGCGTCAAGCCCTGAAGTGAACGCATCGGGTGCGCGGTGGGCGGCGGCGAGGGTACGGAAGATCTGCCGGCCGGCGTAGCGCTTGAGGCAGCGTCGGATCTCCTTGCTGGTCTTGCCTTCGGCCAGCCGTCGGTCGATGTAGGCGCGGGTGCCGGGGTCGGTGCGCATGCGGGTGAGGACGACGGTGTTGAGTGCCCGGTTTAGCCGGCGGTCACCGCCACGATTGAGGCGGTGCCGCACGGTGTTGCCTGACGAGGCCGGGATCGGGCAGGTGCCAGCGATCTGAGCGAATGCCGCTTCGCTGCGGATCCGGCCTGGGTGGGACCACACCGTCAGCACGATCGCAGCGGTAACGGCCCCGATCCCCGGTAGGTCGAGCAGCTCGGGCGCCTCAGCTTCGACGAGTCGCGCGATGTCAGCGCGGTTCGAGGCCAGCTCGTCGTCTAGGACGAGGATGCGCTTGGCCAGCCGAACCGCCTCGGCGCGTGCGGTCGCGACCCCGAGCGGTTCGTCGCGGCGGCGCCAGGCCGCAACGGTGGCGATCTGCTGTGCGGTCAGCGCTCGTCGAGCGTCCAGGCCGAGGTCGTGGCCGCGGGCCAGCGCGGTGAGAGCGTTGATGCATCGAAGCCGGTCGGCGTTGAGCTGGTCACGGGCGCCGGTGAGCACCTGCAAGGCGGTGTGTGCTTCACCTGCACGGCGGTCGCGCAGCTCGGCCAGAGCCATCACCAGGGTGGATCGCGCAGCCAGGACGGCATCGAGGGTGTCGGTTTTGCCGCGGCCGCGATCGCGTCGCGGTGTAGGCGCCTCGACGACGCGGTAGCCAGCGTCCTCGAGCACGTCGCCGAGAACAGCGCCGTAGGAGCCGGTGCCCTCAGCAGAGACCAGCACACCATCGAGGTCGCCATCGGTGCGACGGCCGATCCAGTCACGGGCACGCCGCAGACCCGCCGGCGTCGTCGGGAAGGTGGCCTGGTCGACCAAAGCGCCGTTGGGGGCGGCGACGATGGCATAGCTGTGCGTCGCTGCGTGGGTGTCGACCCCAACGACGTAGCGGTAGAAGTCGGCCACGGTGGCATGCAGACTGGACAAAGCGATGTTCTCCTCACTAATCGGGTTGGACGTCGTTGCCGGCGTCAGCCCGGGTGAGAAGTCACGACGAGGCGGGCCTGTAATGAGCCACACCGAGGGGAAGGCAATCCCCATGGTGGACATGCTTCTGATCAAGCCATCGTTGTGGGCCAGGGTCGGCGCCGGCACCCAGCACCCGCTGGACAGATCCCGGGCATGACACCCCCGAGGGGTCAGGCGATTCAAGAGTCACAACGAGCGCTGAGCGACCGGCGCTAACCCTGCCAGTCAGCCCCAGGCCAACCGCCACGAAGACTTACAGGCGGTTCAAACATGGCCCCCGCTACCCAGTGAACTTGCAGTCAAAGGCATCCGAAAGAGATCGGGGAGCGCTGTAGGCGGTGTCAGGCTCCGTCGGGTGGTGGCCGACGCCGGTTACTGGAGCGAGCACAACATGAACCTGGCCGGGGTGGAGTCATTCATTGCACCCGGCCGCGCCCGCAAGCTCCGCAAGATCGCCGAGACCGAGCAGCACCGCAGTCAGGTCATCGACCAGGTCCAATCGGGAAACTGACCAAACACGAGGCCGCCGAGCAGCTCGGTGTCTCGGTGCCTCGGATCAACCAGATTCTGCGACGGCGAGCAGCCGGTGACCCCGACCAGCTCACCGCTGCCGCTATCACGAAGATCGACAGTCCCCGCGGCCGGCGGACCTACAAGCGGAGAGCCGGGGCGATCGAGCCCGTCTTCGCCCAGATCAAGCACAACCGCACTCGGCCGTCGGCAGGGGCTCTCTGTGCGTTGCGCCAGTAGATCTTGTGGGCGCGATGTCGTGGATGGAGAGCATCTCGCCGCGGGCGAGGATACGTCGGGTCGGTCTGAACGAATAGCGCTGTGGTGGAACTTGCGGGCGGCGGGTGATCGCCCGGTGCGCGCTCTGCGTCCTTTTCTGGTGACAGAGTCCAGCCAAGATGAGCGAGGGATGACCCGATGAGCCAACAGACGACCAAGCAGTCAGCGCGAAAGACGGCGCGGGGAATGGTCGAGCGGCGGCGGCGCGCGCGGATCGAGCGTGAGCGTCGGATCGAGGATCTGGCGGTCCAGGTGGTGACCGCGATCGTGGAGCGTGACGAGGCGGTAGCGCAGGCGGAGCAGCGCGCCGGGGCGGCGCTGCGGGAGTTGACCGACGTCGAGGGGCTCTCCTTGGCCGAGGCGGTCGAGTGGTGCGACGAGCAGGTCAGCGCGAAGGAGGCGACGCGCCTACGGCGGCCCTTGGACGACGGCAGACCGGGGCAGAACGCGGGGCGTGATGCCTCCGCACGGAGTGGAGGCGCGGGTCCAGGTACGCCGGTCGGATGACGCCGGCCTCCAGCGCGGCCTCGACGCCGGGGCACCGCACACGCAAGCGCCAGCACCCTCCGGGTGCGTCGCATGCCACGAGAGGCGGGGGAGTGGTGAGCCGTGAGCCGTGAACCCAAGACCGAGCGGGTCGGGATCTACTGGAGGCGCGACCTGTGGGACTTGGCACGATCGGCGTACGTCGCCGACCTCGACGACGACCCGTCAGCGCCCGGCGCCTTCCTGCGCTGGCTCCACCGAGCGATTGAACGGCATGCCGCGCGTACGCCGGCCGAACGGGCCGCGTTCGCGGAGACGACGGCATCGGGCACAAGGTCGGGTGGCGGGTTGCGGACGAGTCATCCGCTCAGCACGACAACGATCGGCCTCATTCAGGACGCCATTGTCGGCGAGCGCCGGCACAGCGGACGTGTGATCTCCCGTTCGGCCTTCGTTCAGGAAGCCGCGGTCGCGGCCGCGGCGCTCACCCGTCAACGCCGCGGCCGACGGGCTCTCCCGCCGCCCCCTGCGAGGCTCACTAACCGCCCGCCTCGTCGGTGACCGCAGGGCAAAGGTTGTCAGCGAGCGTTCTGCGGATCGGCCGTACCGCTACCGGGTGTTGTCGGCCGTCTCCGAGGCATAGTCGCGGCAACCACTACCGGTGGCGCATTACGGTCTCTGGTAGCCCCGCGTGGCCGGACGGGCCCCCACGCGCTCGCACGTCTCCCTCGCTCCGGCTTCCTCGGCGCTCGTGGGCGGGACTCCTCGGCTCCCTGAGCTCGAGAGCGCCTCAGCGAACTCAGGTACCCGCTGCGCAGCCATCTTGCGATTCTCGGCGTGCGCGCCGAACTGCTTCCCAATCCGCGCCTCGACGTCGCTCGGGGGCCGGCGGGCTTCCCCGACGTCTTGCGCCAGCCGAGTGATCTTGCGCGGGATAGGCGGTGGCTTGCTCTCCGGGGTCGTGATTGTGCCGCGCCTTCGGCCGTGTGGTGAGTCCGACGAGCGGAAGTCTGCTGTCGGACCCGGGCACTTTGGCGCGCAAGTACGAACAGTCACTCCTGCCGGCGGACGCTGGGGTCAGCTCGTCGTATCCCGATGATGCGATGACCTCCGAGTGCCGGGTCGGCGACTACCACCAGTCGGGCGTCACCAGGACTCGAGGCAAGGGCGTGGGGGCGTGGCCTTCGAGAAGCGGTTCGACAACCTGGTGACCCACTGAGACAAAAGCAGCCTGGCTTTCGGATGGCCCGGTGTGATCGCCCGACTGACCGGATCCGACCTAGTTGGTCACGGGATGGCCAACGCCCCGCGAACTCAGGAGGATCCGATGTCCACTTTCGTCGCCTTTGCCGGGAACCTCGCCAAGGAGCCTGAACTGCTCTACACCCAGGACGACAAGCCCTTCATCAGTTGCCGGGTGCTTGTGAGTCGTCGCGTCACCCACGACGTCGGCGAGTGGGTCGACGCCGAGCCGACTGCCCACAACGTCAAGATCTACGGCACCTTCGCCAACCATGTTCATGACTCCGCTGGCCGCGGCACACCGATCGCCGTGCAGGGCGTGGGGCAGACCGAGACCTGGACGGACATGGAGACCGGCCGCAAGCGCACAAGGGACGACGTCGTGGTCGACCACCGGTTCGGCAATGTGGCGGTCTCGCTCCGTCGCAACTCGGTCCGTCTCGAGCGGGTTGCGCCGGCTGCTGATGCGGCGAACTGAGCGCGAGGGAGATCTCCGATGGACCTGGTTGTTCAATCCCCCGACGAGCTCGTTGCCGCGTTGCCGCACGTCCTGGGCTTCAAGCCCGAGGAGTCGATCGTGCTGGTCCCGTTCACCCGCGGCCTGCCCGTCGCACGGGCGGACTTGCCGCGGACGGATACCGAACGGGAGAAGTTACTCAGAAACGTCCTGAGACCATACGGCCGCAACGCACACCCCGGTGCGATGGTCGCGATCGTTTGCGTAACCGAGGACCGACGCAACGCCGAGCTGTCCAGCCAGCGCCTCAGCACTGCCATGGAACGGGTCGGGATCCAGGTCCCGCTGCGCTTGTGGGCCAACGACGACCGATGGGTCGAGTTCAACAGCGGTCAGGCGGGTCTGCGCAACGAGGACACCGCCAGCAAGATCGCCGCACTGACTGTCGCCGCGGGTGCCAAGCAGCCGGCCTCGAGCCGGCAGTCGCTGGCCGTCTCTATGATCGGCGATCGTGCGCCGCTCGCTGAGGCACTTCCGCGGGTTCGCGCTCAGGTGGAGCAGAAGAACACGCCGAGCGCGGAGCTGGAGTGGGCTCTCGGCCGGATCGACCAGTTCCACATCGACGGCAACCGACTCAGCCACAACGACGCCGCGCGCTTGCTCGTGGCTGTTGAGCACATCCCGACCCGGAACGCGGTCTGGAATGACATCAGCCGCGACAACACCTCCTCCAACATCGCGTTGTGGACCGACCTGACTCGCCGCGCCCCCGACGTGGTCCGCACGCAGGCCGCCTCGATGCTGGCGTTCTCCAGCTGGCTGGGCGGGGACGGCGCCCGCGCATGGTGCGCGCTGGACCAAGTCCCTCCCGGGGGGCAGAGGTACGCCATGGCTGCCCTCGTCGCCACCGCCGTCCAGGAGGGTTTGCCTCCGAGCGAGTGGGAGGCCAACAGCCAGGAGATGCGCGCATTCGCCAGCGCGCTCGACGAGACCTTCGTCCCCAGCCCGTCCGGGCACCGGCTCCACCGAGACGTCCCGCCGAACCCCGGCGGCCCCAACCGCGGCACGCCCAGCCGATGAGGGGATCTGCTATGGACAGCAACCACCAGCGGGACGACTCCTCAGGTGTCGAGCAGAGGATGCGGCGGCTGGTCGACGTCCCCTCGCCCGACTTGTACAGGCCCGAAGAACGCATCGACTGGATCCACAACCCAGACGTGGGACTCCTGACCGGCCGCCGCGCGGACGGGCATGAGAGAGCATGAGCGGCACGGAGAGTCTTTCTCGGGTTCGGCTCAGTCGCGCCACCGAGCCCAGTGACCTCCGCGTGACCGGACTGGTCAGTGAACTCGGCGCCGTGCGGCAACCACGCGCTCAGCGTCCCTTCTGTAACGGCAACAGGGCGGGCGTTACAGAAGACCCGATCTGTAACCGACATCTGTACCGACAGCAAAGGCGGTGGCGGGGTGCTTCCTAACCCTTACACACCCAGCGGCCGCCCGCGCGTCTTCGTGGGCCGCGAAGTCGAACGCCGTCGGCTGCGCGATCGCCTGGCTCGGGTGGTCGTGTACGGCGAGATGATGGGCCCGCTCGCGGTGGCGACCGGGCCCCGTGGCCTCGGGAAGACTTCCCTCCTGCGTGACGTGCAGGCACATGCGCAGGAGTCGGGCTTCGTCGTCGCCTGGGTCTCGGGCGTGAAGCACCAGCCGTTCCTGGCTGACGTCGTGGACCGCGTGACCCGCACCCTGGACCGTGCCGGCCACTTGGCCAAGCCGGGCCGCGGCAACCGGCTCCAGGAGGTCGGCGTGGAGGTCGGGGTCGGTCTCGCGAAGGTTTCCGCCAAGATCGCTCGTCCCAAGGATGCGGCCGGGGGCTCCCCTGCCCTGGTCGGACCGGTGGAGGACTTCTTCCACCGCGCCTCCAACATGGTGCGCGAGGCCGGCGGCGCCGGCCTGCTGCTGATCATCGACGAGCTGCATGCTCCCCTCCAGTCGCGCCGGGAGCGCGAGTATGACCCCGATCCGCGGGCGGTCCTTGACGCAGCGGTCCTCCTCAACGCTGTGCAGAACATGGAGGGCGACCGCGAGGACTACCCGCTGGGCGTCATGGGTGCTGGTCTGCCGGAGACCAAGGCCTACCTGACGCGCGCCGCGACGTTCGGTGAGCGCACCCACGAGTTCGTGCTGCACGAGCTCGACCGGGCGACCGCCCAGGCGGTGCTCATCGAACCCTCCCGGCGACTCGGCGTCGATTGGGACGCGATCGCCTTGGACGCCGCGGTAACGGCTGGCGGCGGCTACCCGCAGTCCTTGCAGATCATCGGCGCCGCCACGTGGGATGCGGCTCAGCCTGCGGAGGGCGCCACGCTCACGCTCGCCGACCTGGAAGGGGGCCGGGCAACTAGTGAGGCCGATATCGCTTCACTGTTCCACGCACGTTGGGACGTGGCCACCGACGCCGAGAAGGCACTGCTGCTCGCCATGGCCCGCCATACAGACTCAGAGATCAAACGCGGTGCGGTGGCCGCTGAGATGGGCGTGGACACCGAGGCGCTGGGCATGACCCGCCGCAGCCTGATCAGCAAGGGGATCATCGAGGCGCCTCGTCGCGGGGTGCTGCGCTTCACCATCCCGGGATTCGCGGCCTACGTCCGTGCCCAGGACGACCGCGGCGTCGAGCTGCCGGTCGCAGACAGTCGGCCCGCGCTCGTCCGACATGACGGCCGCACGCATGAGTGGTCCTCGACAAGTTCCCACGAGCCGCCGAGCCGCGGGCCGGCACGCTAGCGGATCCGCGCGGGCCTAGAGAACCCGGCGGGCGCTTCGCCGCAGCGACTCTCTTCGAGCGCCGCGGCGCCGTCTCCCGAGGGCAAAGGTGGCGTGACGGAAGCCAGCGCGCCGAGCAGTTCGTCCTCGCCGGGCAGGGACTCCATCGTCGGAGCGGAGTAGGCGCTCCTCTGTCCCGCCGGCTTCTGCGATACGTGGACGTCCGCGGCGTCGACGTATCCCAGGAGCTAATCGCCGCCGGAGCGGCCCGGCTGTACGACACCAGCCCCGAACTGGCCCGCCGGGACGCCCACGAGAGCGCCGCCGGCAGCGCGCAAGAGCACAACGAGGGCCTGTGGGGCAACTGCTGATCCGGGAGTGATCGCCCGCGGCTGGCTCCGGAACCTAGTAGGTCAGGAGGATCCACGGACCGATCGGATCCATCACCATAGGAGAAGCCGATGAGCAGCGAAGCCGAACGCCAGGAAGCCGCGCTCGAGGAAGAGGCCCGTCAGCGCTCCCAGGAAATCCATGCCAGCGAGGACGCAGTCGCTGAGGAGACCAGCCCTTCCTCCGATGCCGAGATCGCCCAGGTGCACCGCTCCGGCCGTCAGCACGACCACTCCGACGCCGCCGCCTACCAGCGCAGCCAGTACGCCCCCAGGCAGTACGGCCGGCGCGGCGGCGGTCCGCGTCGCTAGAACGGAGGAGTCACGATGTTGCACACCACTACGGCGACCACGGAGACCGTTCCGGCCCGGGCAGGCTCAGCTCAGCGATGGGTCGAGTGCCCTCACATGCTCGGCACGCTGCCGTGCCTGAACCACAAGGCCCACGCCGGCGACGGCAAAGGCTGCATGCACTTCTCCCGCTCCGGATTCGCCAACGACGAGTAGAAGTCGGGACGGCGCGCGAAGCTCAGTTGCGCACCAGCCGCAAGACCCGCGACGGCGGCGCAGGCGCATCCAGCCGCTGAAGGCGCTCGATCGTCACTGGGTAGCGGTGCCGGCGCAGCAGGCCCGCCAATGCCCATCCCAGGCCCGCCTGGACCACGAACTGGTCGCCAGCGACCCACACTCGAGTCGCCCAGGCGCGCTCGGCCGCCGGCACGGCATAGCTCAGCGCGATCACTACACCGGCCAGCACCCCAATTGCCGCACGGCCCTCCAGGACCGACTGCAGCACGCACACGACCCCGACCAGCCCGCGGAGAAGCCAGGCCGACCGCACCAGCGAGATCGAGGCGAAGCCGGCACCGATACCTCGAGTCAAATCGCGGATCGCCCGCCACGGGAAGGTGAAAGCTAGCACCGCGAGTTCGCACCGCGGCCGCGCCGCGCGATGGCTTCCGAGGGCGTGGGCAAGGACCGCCGTCGCCTCCTCGACGGTGACCGCCCCGGTATAGACGGCCCCGACCACCCAGGGCGTCACCACCACCGACCGGCGACCGACCCGCAGGGCAGCTGGCATCGCGGCACGCGGCGCCCGCCGCACGTACACCCTTCGGACCTCCCATGCGGCGTCGACGTCGAGACCGGCCACCCGCACCACGACTTGGTCAAGGACCTCCAGCTCGGCTGCTGTGGCACGACGAGACCGGGTCAGAACCTCTACAAGCGGCCCCTCCCCGGCCCCAGCCGCGAGCGCAGCGAGCCAGCCAGCGCCTAGTAAAAACGCCAGGAGGCTCACATCCGGCGGCAGCAGCGCCAGAACGACCAGAAGCGAGACTCCGCTCGCCAGCAGCGCCGGCCCCAGGATCACCACCCTCAGCACGCTCCTCGGCACCTTCATCTCGAGCCAACTCCAACCAGTCCGCACTAGTGAGAACGCCAACTTTCCGCCTTCGTGATCGCCGGACCGCCCGATTGCGACCTAGTCGATCGAGACCAGTTTGTGCCTAGCCACCGACGCCGCCGGAGTTATCCACAGGCGCAGGGAGGGCCCGAGCAGGGTGCCGCCGCTGCGTGGGTGGATGGGCCGCAGACCAACTCCGAGGGAAGGACAACCCGTGAGCACGAGCGCTGCAGACGAAACCTGGACCCGTCTTGGTGCCGCCGTCCAGTTGCTGCACCACGCTGCGCTCAAGCTCTGGAGTCACGCCGACCAGGCGCCGGCGGCCGCCGCGGTGCACTCCCTCGGCCTGGGAGTCCAGTTGGCTCATGGGAGAGCCGCCGCCCTGCTGCCGCGTGAATTCGAGCTGCCCGAAGTCGAGGTCGACGACCGCACCGCACTGCAGATGATCACCGCGGCAGAGGAACTGACCCGGGGCCTACCTGTCCGCCAGCCCGGCAGCCGAATCGACGTGGTCGACAACTCAGAACTGGTAGTCGACCTGTGCGACCTGATCAGGGAAGCACGCGGCCTTGACTACTGAGATCCCGGCAACGTTCGGCGACCGCGACGAGGCACTCTTCGACGCCGAGCACGCCGCATGCCCCACATCCGAGGGACGCAGCGTCGGCGAGATGCTGTTCGACGTCGATCACCGATCCCGCCAGATGCTCATCGACGTCAGCGGCGATGACGCCGGCGCACTGCTACGGGGTTGGCCACCCGTCGTCGAGGCCGCGCGTCAGCTCTGGGGGGCGTTTCCCGGGCCTAGCCCGTTTGGTGACCACATCGAGCGCGTCGCGGCGCAGGCCGCCCGAATCGAGGCGAGCGTGACCCGCGCGCGCACCTGGCCCGGGCCCGGCGAAGCGGATCCGCGAATGATCGAGCTGGCCGAGACTCTCCACACAGCCACGGTGCTGGTTCGCCGCTACGGCACCGAGATCGCAACTCTGCGGGTGGACGTGCAGCGAGACCTGGCAGCGGCCCGTAGCCGGGTCATGCATGGCCTCTATGTCAGCGCGCACGCCGTCAACGTCGCCCTCCACGAGCATGGCCGCGACCTGGTCGACGCCGCACGTGCTCGGGGCCGCGTTGTCGCGCTGTCGCCGGTGCATTCTCCCTACGCGGTCGCGCCGACGACCCAGTGGATCGGCAGGATCGTCGCCAGCGAGAGCATCTGCGCCGACTACCTCGCTGGCCGCTTCGCGAAGGCGGTCGACGGGGAGGTCGCTCATCCGGTGGGCGACCCTAGCCGAATCCCGCAGGCACTCGCGCAGTGGGAGATCCAAGCCCATCGCACACTCGCAACCGACCCCGCACCGGCCAACATCGTTCTCGTCGCTCGCACCCAAGGCCTCCTCGCGTCCACGGGTCTAGTCCTCATCGATGCCGCCGGCCACGCCGATCTCCTCGACGGCGCCCCCCGGCTGGTCTCCGCCGTCACCGCCGCCGGCAGATCCTGGAGCAACATCGCCAGTCGCTGGACCGACCTCGCTCCGGCCGGCTCACAGCTCGACCCATCCCTAATCCGGGCGGCAGCCGAGGTCCGCGCCGCGCTCCGCGAGCTCACCCATGACAACGCGAAGCTGGCCTGCCCCGAGATCATCGCCACCCGCCCCGGCCTGGGGCGAGCCGCCGACGCCATGCGCCACTGCCTCGAAACCAGTGTCGAACTAGCGCAGGTCGTCGCCGAGAAGGCAAATAGCCCCCGACTCTTCGGAGCGGCCCGCGCCCTATCAATCCGAGCACACAACGACATCGAAACCGGGATGGCCACCCCGCCGCTTGCAGACCAGGACGTCGTCTGGGTGTCACCCGCGGACATTCTGGCCAAGCGCACGATCCCAGTTCCGCCGCCTGTCGCTGAGGCCCTTCAAAGTGCAAGCCGTGAACTCGTGACCGCGGCACAGTCGGCGGCGTCAATTGCATCGGTCCACCCAGGCCCGAGACGAGATTCCGTGCCGGTTCTCACACCCGAGGACCACGCGCATCGTGATCGCTCACGTTCGGACCGCCAACCCGGCGACCTCGGCCGACGACCAGGCAGGGCGCCTGCGCGGTAGCGACTGGATCGGCCCTCGTTGGATTTCGGATGGGCGACCGCTTCCTTCACCAGCGCAGGGACTCGGCGGTAGGACGGCGTTGCACCGTGGTCACAGCGAGCCCATCGCCGATGGAGCAGTCGACGGAACCGATATACCGGTCGACTGCAACCACCGACGCCGCCGTCAACCGCTTTGGATGGCCTGCGCCCAGTCGCACCAGCACGCTCCCGCTGCTGGGGCGCGCCAAACAAGGGAGACGACAAAGGGGGGCGACGAGCGTCGCGCCGACGACGACGGCCCCAGCTTCTTGACAGTCATATGCG
This sequence comes from Nocardioides immobilis, assembly GCF_003515065.1. Classification (GTDB taxonomy): domain Bacteria; phylum Actinomycetota; class Actinomycetes; order Propionibacteriales; family Nocardioidaceae; genus Nocardioides; species Nocardioides immobilis. Next base: position 53,638 of record NZ_QXGH01000041.1, on the reverse strand, counting down.
GCGGAATGACGCAGGATTCTAATCGCGGCCATCGAGTGAGATCGAGCGGCGAGGCGGTCACGCAGACGCTTCATTGCGTTGCCTTGGGCCACCGTTTCGATCGGGCTAGTTCCGGGAGACAGAGCCTCAACGAGGCCGCGGCGATTCGGGACCTAGCTCTTGCTGAGGAGCGCCAGGATCGCGGCATCGTCTGAAGCGTGTGGCCGCGCGAGCACCGCGTGCATCGCCCGTGGCGACTGAAGCGCTTGGCGTCGCCGGACGCGAAGGTCGTGAAACCCATTGAAGTAGATCTGACGACCGTACTTCGTGCGGAATGGATGTCCGGTTCGCGGGTCGGTCGCGGAACGCACGGTTGAGACCAAGCCTTCATCGCGTAGCAGTGCGAACCCGCGCGACAGGGTCCTTTCCGAGAATGGGATGCGGATGTGGTGGTCTGGCCGAAGGTTCTCAACGTCGGCGAACCAGTTGAGTTTGCGAAACCATATGCCCGCGCCGGCCGGCCGCTCGGCGAGCAGTGGCCTCATCAGCGGGTCGTTGCGGGCATACCGTTCGCCGATCATTGCCGCGAAGTAGGCGGCGAATTGTGGACCCTCCCAACGGGTGAAACGTCCGTACTCGAATCCGTCGCACAGAACCGAGACGTAGGTGTCGTTCGGATGCGATGCGGCGGCGGAAGAGGCCGCAGGCGCTAAGTGCTGATCATCCGGAATTCCGAGGCTGAGAGCGGCGGCAGGATCGTCCAGTGCCGCGCCGTTCCGCGCGTCCGAGAGCACGACAATCTTGGGACGCCCGCTGCCCCGTTCGCGTCGCAGAGTGCCGACCCGCTCCAACTGGTCGAGCTTGTCGCTAACCCACTTGCGTTTGAGTATGCGGTCTGTCTGACCGAAGTCGGCAGGTGGTCGACACCAGTCGTGTAGGCGTTCCCAAGTCAGATCGGGCGACACCAGGCCGGGTTCGTCCGAACTGTTCCATGCGAGCGCGCGGAGTAGAAGATCGACCTTGACTGCGCCTCCGGCGCCGCGGCCCAGCAGCGGCGCGACGACATCTCGTACGTAGGTCTCTCGGAGCCGGACTCGACGGTGAGCACCTGCCTCGTAGAAGCCTGTCGAGTCCACGGTGGATCCCCCTGCTGCTGTGGTCTCGGCGTCAGGCTCCGCGGCACCCGATGACGTGGGGTCGGGTCCAGTTCTTGCGCGAGCGCGGCTCGGCGAGATGCGATGTCGAAGGCTGTACCGGACATTGGCGGCCATAGACGAATGTCTACCACTCTTCGACAAAACTATGCCACCTTCGGTAACTGTCAGCGGTTACTGACCGGGTCGGCCAGTGGTTACGGGGCGAGGTGAAGACATGGACACAGCCGAACTCTTCGTCCGCGTGTCCTTGCTGTGCGGGGGGTTGAGCGCTCTTACGTTCTTCGTGGGCCGGTCAGTCCTTACCTGGACGACCGGAAGGTCGATCGTGCGCATCGCTCGGGAGACGAGGACGACCGCCCGAGATGCGGCCGGTGCTCTTGCATTGGGTCTGGGTCGGCCGGTCGCCACCGGTCCCGCTGAGCTGCTACCGGGTCGCACGCCTTCGTGCACGGGATCGCCCGAGGGCGACGGAGCGGGCCAAGCCTCTGATGGAGAGTCACCTCGAGCTATGGGCGACGCGCGAACTGACTGACGCGGTATGACGTGCCAACGAGATGAGTCTTGAGCGCCGTCGAAGCGGGCTCACGCTCCGATGCCGGGCGTGGTCTTGACGGGCGGCCGCGGTCGTGGGGAGAACTGGACCTTTCCTGAGCGCATGCCCGACGGCGAGATGCGGCAACTCAGGACCCATTTGGTGGAGGCCGGCAGAGCGCCGACCTCAGGACCCATAGAACGCGCCGCGGCGCCTGAGAATGGCTCGCATTGCAACCCTGGGCAGGGGTTGCGCTCGCGGCGTCGGGCGGGTTCGATCGCTAGGAAACGGGCAAGGGACTGCATGCCGCCCGTGCGGTAGAAGGAGGTTGGGAGTCGACATGCAGGAACAGGTCGTAATTCTGCCCGGTATTCCGGGGCAGCCCGGTGCCGACTTCGGGCTCGAGGGGGGTGTCCACCCGTACCCGGAATCGACTACTGACTTTGTGAAGTTGCTCCACGCGCGGGGCTTGGTGGTTGAGTTTCGCGACCCTCGCGAGGCGCGCGCCGAGGTTGGCTTCAAGGCGATGGAGATTTGGCTCCCAGCGCTCCTGTCATTGCTCAGCAACTTTCTCGCCATCGTCCTGTGGGAACTCCTAGACGAATACACCAGGAAGTACCGCGACGACACCTCGACAACTGACAACGTCCTGCACGTGACGTGGGAAATCGAGCTGCCGGATGGCACACATTCGACGTTCAACGCGCATGGCTTGGGAAGCGAGGTGCGTGAGTCCTTCGCTGGATTCGTCCAGGCAGCTGGCCTCCCCGCGCCATCAACAGAGGCGCTCGGGTCGGGTGACGGGGGCGCGACTACTAATGACCACGCCGGTGCGGGTGCAAACGAGGACGTGGCTGAGAACGATGCGCCTGAACCCGACCACGATGTCGATGATTCGGACTGAGGGTCATGACGCGCTCCGCCGAGGCTCGCAACTTTTCGGCCGAGCGGCTCGCATCATCTCAGCCGCGCCTACGCGATCTGATCGCGAGCTTGCCGATAGCTACCTGCGGGAGGCCATGCGGGCGCTTCGGAGCGCGATGAACTGGCTTGAGGACACTCCAGCCGTGGTTGCCGAGTTCCGCGAAACGGGGCGACCTACACGATAGAGTGCCCCGTCGCGCTCGCGCACAACCGTGTCGGTCTAAGCATCGGGTACATCGTCAAGCGGTCGAGCTGCTCGATCTGCGGGTCCGACCCCGAGGACTGCCTGCATGTGACAGGCAACGACTATAACGGCGAGGTGTGTCATCGAATAATCGAGGAAGCTGAGATGCTCGAGGTTTCGCTCGTCGGACGTCCTGCACAACCGGATGCTCGAATAGAGAAAGTGGGCGTCACCCATGATGAGCTTCGGCGGTTCCTGGGCGATCACTTCACGCCAGGTATTGATGTGACTTGCGACAGGTGCCTTAAGGAATGTCGGGGAGTCTCGCGCCCCTTCGAGACTTCAGGCCATGGGGTCGTGGACAACCCACTTACGGGATAGAGGTTTGCCCGGGATGGACGTTTGCCGACTCCCTGGCGTCCGTTCAAGTGCCCTTGGCGCGTGGGCGGTCGGCGTGTCCACGGTGACCCGACTCCACTGCGCGGCTGCGAGACCTGGATGATCGACGCATGTTTGCCCACCATGCAGACAACCCTCGCCAGAGCCACGAATCCACGCTCCCGGCGGCAGGAGTGAAGCGCGTCCAACGCCAACGGATGCGCTCGCGGAATGACGCAGTTGCCAATGCAGTGCATGAGAAGCGCCACGGATGAGTTCGCCATGCAGGCCTGGCTCATTGGGGTTCGATTGCTGGGCAGCCGCGACCCGTGCGGCGTCCGCTTTCGCTAACTTGACACCGTGACATCTCCACTTCACGCGGCTCTTGGCCGGACCGGTTCAGCCCTAACATTTGGACTCGTTGTGGAGGCGTGCGACCAACGGGTCGCGGAAAGTGAACAGCTGGACTGGAAGAGAGACCTGCCGCTCCCGTCGGCCGGTTCTAGCGGTGATTTCGAGGTCCGAGCGCGCGCGCTTGAACTTGCGAAGGATCTCGCGGCCATGGCGAATGGCCGCGGAGGCATGGTGGTGTACGGGGTGCAAGAAACCGGCGGGCTCGCCTCCGGAATCGCCAGTGTCGGCGACCTCGCTGACGGGGAACAGGTCAGGCGGGTACGCCAAGTGGCTTACAACCTGATCTATCCGCCAGTTCGCGTTGATTGCATCCACCTGACTGATGGCACATCGCACGTCCTCGCCGTTGCGATACCTGAGAGCGATGACGCCCCACACCTTGTTCAACCGAAGCGCGACGGTGGTAACGACGGATGGCTAATAGCGCCCTACCGGTCGGGACCCGACACCTTGAACATGGTGGAGAAGCAAATCGAAGCCGCCTATCGCCAACGCATCGAGGGCCGCCGGCGTCGCGTATCCGATCTCGCAGACCTCCACCGAGAGACGGATCAGCGTCACGTTACAGAAGATGACCACGACTCGGGCAGCGTCGTCGTCGCGGTGCTTCCCGTCCGCCCGAGACGTGGTGTCCTCCCGGGGAGTCACCCAAGCCACACCGCAACCGCCTGGGTACAGGCTGCGGTCGCGCTCTCAACCCAGCTTTCCATCGAGTTGCTGGGCGGTTGTGGTCTTCCGATTAATCTGCTCGGAGAGGCCGTGATCCCGCGGCGTGCGTTACGCCGTCACGTTTTCAGCGCGACTCGGCAGTTGAGAGGCGCGGATCGCGAGCCGATCGGTCAACCGGCGGAAGTGGTGGTCGAGCTCCACGACGACGGCGCGTTTGGGTTGGTCTGGCGCCGTGGCGGCGTTTACAGCTTCGGGCGTACCGCAGGATCTCCACCACCAACTCCCAGCATCGCAAGTAGTGATGTGCAAGCGCTCGAGTTGCTGATCCTGGCGCTCGTCGTGACTGCTGATGAACAGCTCGGCCTTGCATGCGACTGTGAGGCCCAGATCGGAGTCTGGCCGCCTCGACCGCTGTACGTGATTCCGGACGCCGGCTGGGCAGACGACGAATACTCGACGGTTCCGTCGCCGCCAGACCTGTGGGCGGACATCGCACTGAGCGGCCCGCCGGACGATCGCGCATCGGACATGCTGATGTTTGCCGGGGACTTCAATGACAACTTCGAGCGGAGCGGCTGCGCCCTGGATAGGTTCTGGGAGCTGCCGATAGGTACGTGGACGGGGCACCCTCGGCTCGAGCTCGCGCGGCGTCTATTCGGCGGCGAGCCCGACCACCCAACCTCAGGACGGTCGATGACCTGAGTACCCGTCGAAGTCTTCGGGCAGTGCCATGACGCCGGTGCAGCCAGCTGGCCGCCAACCCTGGCCTAGCGAGCGGCACGACCCCGACCACCAAGGCGGCGCGGGGGATCCAGCAATGCCGTCGATGCCGCCTGGGTCGCCGCGCCTACAGTCGAACTCATCTAGAGCGGCCGCCTCGCGGCGGAATGGCGCACCCAGTCGCGGGAAAGGTGCACTGGCCAACAGCTGAACTCTGCTCCTACTCAGCGCAAACCGTTAGGCCGCGCGCAACGCCGTCACTACGCTTCAACGCATGGCAACCGAGCCCCCGGCCAGCACGATCATGACGCTGCCGAAGTGGATGTGGAACGGTGCCGTCGATGGGTTCATCGAGGCCGCTCGGCTAAGGAGCATCCCCAGTCTGGGACTCGATCCTGACGAGTTTCGGATCGAGACGTTGGAGCGGGGATCTCGCGAGCGTCCTGGGCTCGTCACTATGCGTCAGTTGGCGGGACCGCCGCTCACTAGGGCGAACTACGAACCGCTCCAGGTCGCCGAGGCAGAGGTTCGTTCGACCCGTTACCTCAGCGACGGCGACCTTGAGGCGACCCAGATGAAGCTGGCTCGCGTTCAAAGGTCCGCGGAGAAAGGCACTGCTGCCGGGCTAATCGCTCCTGGGCTCGCCTTCCACCAACTCCAGACGATGCTCGCGGACCCGACTATGAGCGCCGAGACCGTGGAGACGGTCGCCGACGACATTCGGGAGTGTCGTTTAGCTTCGACCGACGAGCGAGTGTTCCCGACTTCTGGGGTCTTCCTCGTTCGCCGCAATCCTGCCCTGCTGCACCGCTCGAAGATCCCAGCAGTGCTATTGCGGATCGCCCGAGACGGGAAACTTCAACAGGCCGACCTCGAAGACATCAAGACGGCCAACGCCGACGGGGAGGTGGTTTTCGCTGCGTCCGACGGACTCGGAGACGGATTCGCCCACCTCGATTCCTACCTGATGCCACTACTGGGCGCCCTATCCCCATATGTCTGGGCATTCTCAGCGACGCGTCTCTCCGGCACCATCATCTATACGCTCGGCACGGCAGTCGCAGGGACCGCCGGCGAAGCCGTTGAGCCGCTTCAGTTGTTGCCGTCCCGTGAGGCGTTGACGGCGACATCGTTACCAAACCTGTCCGTCAACGCATCCGCCGCCGCGATGACGTGGTGGGCGCGACGTCTCGACAAGACCTTGAGCGTCATTTCAGATCCTGCGCTCTTCTCGGATGCAGACGGACGCTACGTTCCGGCCCACCACCAGCACGCCCTACTTAGTCTCGACCAAGTCTTTCGCCGAACCGGGTCGATCCAGCGTTCGCACCGAGACGGCGACGCCAGGCGCGTCATGATGTTCACGGTCCTCGACACGCTCGAGCGTCTTACCGATCGGAGGCTGGTTGAGCTTTGCACGCATTCGTTCGCATCGCGGACGTTGGACCAAGTTCGGAAGGACATGAACTCCGAGGCGCAAGAGATTTTCCTGCCGGCGGCGGAGCGCGCTGTACGAGCGCTCGAACAAGTGCAGGATGGGTTTTACCTGCGTCGGCAAACGGGGGCCGCCTCCATCGACTTCAATCTGGCGGATGGATCCACAGAGAGTTTCACGCCCGAACAGGCCGCTGCCGAGTACATCCGCGTCTTGCGTAACGCGACGCACGGGCACGGATCAAACCGGGAGGACGCGGTGCCACGAACGGACGCGCTTCTCACGCACCACGACGGCACCATCCATCACGACTTGCCCCTGTTGGCGTATCTCTACCTACTTGAGCTCCTGACGCGGCCGGACTTGCTCCGACAGGTTCTCTTCTCGTCGTCGCGGGTGTGAGCGTGTGTTGGCGTCAATCCGTCACGGCAAGACTCTCGCGACGAAGGGCCCCCACCGGGCACCCCTGTGCTCGCCCCCCGACACGAGCCAGGCACTTCGACCCCTAGGCTCGCGGCGCCGAATCAGGGTGCTGGCGGCGGAATGGGGCGCTGCTGTTGTCGTTGCGAATCGACGCGTCGCTGCTCCTGTCGGAACGGCTGCCAGGGTTTGGGCGTGCATGGGCTCGCGACGACCCGCGAGATCCGAACGTTCGATCCGTCCGGGTCAGTCTGAGACCGACCTCGACATCAGTGATGGCGCCCGCACGCCCGCCTGGTTTACGGCGTCGGTTGCCAGGTCGTAGACGATGTCGGCGAACTCGGCTGGGTCGACATCCGGGCGGATACTAGTACGGATCGTCGTATAGCGCGGCAGCGTCGCCGTTTCGTTGATGCCGTACTGGCTTCGCGTGTAGAAGGTCAACGGACCGGCGCCAGCCCACTCAATGCCGATCCTGACCTCGTAGTCCCTGGTGCCGAGATCATCGGCCGTCTCGTGAACCAAGGCCAAGAGGTCGGCTATGGCGCACTCGATCGCCGAAGTGTCGACCGCGTCCCCCGAGGTCTCACCGTCTGAGGTTCTGTGGCCGCCCACGGCTGACGCTACGGTTGCTGCGCCATCGTCATGGATGCTCGACCAAGCCTCTTTCCAAAGCGTTCTCTCGGTGGTGGCTGAGTTCGCGAGGATCCACCGCCGAAGTCCGGGCCGTGGGTTCAAGCGGTCGACATTCTCCAGCGGGTGTATTCCTCCCCGCCCTGCGTAGACCAGTGCGAGGATGCCCCCCTTCTCGGCGAGCGAGCGAGCGTACTCACGTTCTATGCGGGGTGCTCCAACAATGGGCACGCGCGGGCGGGCTACCCCCACAAACCATGCCCGTTCGGTCGTGTCTCGGCCGGTCGCCATCTCGTCGTAGAGCGTGTCGAGAGCCTCATGGGCGTAGCGACGCTCGTCGAAACGGGCCTGGTACATCTGCTCCACCTGGCGCTCGCGCATCCAGACAGTGTCTGCGTCATTCCGGATCGGAGCGCCGAAGTACTCGCCCTTGTAGATGAGGTGTGGTCCGTCGAGACTGTCCGGCACCACCACGACAACAACGCGACCGCCGTCCTCGCCGAGGCGCACCACGTCCAGCCCAAAGACAGGTGGACTGATCGCCGTCACCGCTGCGCTTCGGAGCGCACGCTCATGAGCCTCGCTCAACGTGCCGACGTCGAGGCGCTGGGTTGCGGCCTTCTGCTCCTCGGCGATTCCGTACACGATCACGCCGCCACCTGCGTTGGCCATCGCTGCGACGTCCTTGGGGAAGTCGGTCTTTGCGATGTCCTTAGCTGGTGGCAAATCGCTCTTCCAATCGAGGTTGTCCGACTCCTTGAGTCCGGCACGAACCGCTTCGTCTATGAGTTCGCTCGTGAGTGGGCTTGGTTGGGCGCCGAGGGCACGATGCAGGCCGGTGAACTCCATGCCCGCAACGTATCGAGAGGTGCGACATCATCGACGGATGGCGAGCGCAACGCGACAGGAGCACTCCGCGCGACAGCTAGTGCAGGTCAGGTGCCTCGACCGGCAAGATCCGGGGTCACCGCTGTGCGCCGCGCGCTCCATCGGCAGGTTCGGGTGTCGTCACGCACTTGGCAATACCGCAGGCAGCGTCGGACCTCGGTTGTGCTAGCGAACCTTCGCGATCGAGTCGCAGCCCGTCGGTAGCGTGGAGCCGTGAGCGTCGACGCAAGGGTCCTGGTGACTAGTGCGCCATGAGTGACTACCGCCCGTCAGAGGTCGAACTCGTCTGGCCTGCACGGATCTTCCGACCGTTCGCCAAGCTCGTGTACCTCGACCTCAACCACTTTATCTACCTTGCTCGGTCGCAGGCCGAGGCTGCTCCGGCAGGACTGAAGCCCTATTCGGAGCTCTTCGATGCCGCCCTCTTGGCAGTCCAGGACGAGCGGGTGATCTTCCCGCTGTCCACTCCGCACGTATACGAGATGGCCGCGATTAAGGACCCGAAGCAGCGCATAGCGCTTGCAGACGTGATGGAGCAGTTGTCGGGATTTCGGTACCTGCTTGGTCGGCCGGAGATCGCGCAGTGCGAGATCGAAGAGGCGTTCGACCGCCACTTCGACTCTTCGCCCATCCGGCTGCCGCTCAACCTAATCGGGACAAGCCTTGGCTGGGCCTTCGGCATGAAAGGTGGTCTGCTCATCAAGGATCGCGACGGGAACGACGTCAGTGACCGTGTGCGTGCAGAGCTCGGCGACGAGGTGTACGAGGCGAAAATGGCCGAGGCGAACCTCATGATGGAGCGGAGCCTCCTCCGGGGTCCGTCGGACGAGGAGATTCCCGCACTTCGAGCCAACGGGTACCCGCCCGAGAAGTCGGAGGCCACCCACCGGAGCCGTGTGGACTTCGAGCTCGACCTTGCGAAGAAGCTCGACGCGGACGACATCTGGCGACGAGGTCGGCTGCGCGACGTGGTTGCCGCACGCGAGTTGACCCACGAGTGGCTTGACCACATCACCACTGAGGCGACGGCGCGTGGCATCAGCCTTGACGAGGTCGTCTCGGACCGCCACACGATGCGGAGGTTCAGCGACGGGATGCCGTCCACTCGGGTCGCTGTGTCCGTAAAGACTCGCTACCACCGGGATCCGAATCACGAGTGGACGCCGAACGACATCAATGACATCGACGCGATGTCGGTCGCTGTGCCGTATTGCGATGCCGTGTTTACGGACAAAGCGATCCGGAACGCATTGGCCAGCTCGCCCGAGCTTCGTTGTCTCGGAACGTTCCTGCCCCGGCGACCGCAGGAACTGACGCAATGGCTCCGCGACGTCCCTGTGCGTCAGGTCGAGCCACGATTGGCGGCACCTGGCGAAGCCGGGGACAACGGTGCTCGAGCTTGGTAGTCCCTGTCGTGGTAGTCCCTGTCGGATTTGAACCCACGCTTCGCGGATTGCCAATCCTCGCAAGGAAGCAGCGACATTCTGGGCGAAGTGGGCGCCCATAGTGGGCGTGGTGTGTCAGGTAGGGACGCTGGCCCTTCGACCGTCAACGAGTCGGGTCTACGAGCGCCAGGCCTCGCCGGAGTCCTTCCCAACAATCGGCCCATGGGCCGAGCTGGGCGGGTTCGTCGATGAGGTCCTCGGCGAAGTCGAGGGCATGCAGCACACGGCTCGGCTCTGCTATGGCGCACACCCGGATGACGAAGCCCCGCGCGTCGGCGTACTCGATGACCTCGATGATCGCCTCGTCGAGGTTCATGCGTTCGCTGGATGGCGCGCGGATCACCGTGACGCCATCGGCGGCCAAGGCGCGGAGGCGTCGGTCGAGCCGGCGGCGGTGCCGGTCGGTGCGGCGATCACGTCGCTCGCGATCGCACCCTTCCCGACTCCACCTCTCAGCCAGGGTGTCGACGATGAGGGCGTGGACCGTCCTCTCGCCGCAGTGTGCGCAGTGCAGCCAGGTGCACCACGGGCCGAGCTCCTGGCTTCCAGGAGCTCCAGGAGGGCGGCGGCCGCGGTAGTTCCCTGCGACTGTCCGAAGCTGTCCGCACCGACAACACAGAGCGCGGTTGCGCGGCCGTCCGCCAGCGGGACTCACAGCCGCACTCGCTGGCGGCCGGACCAGATGTCGACGCAGGTGACGCAGTCGTTGGCGTCGGGGTCGGCTACCTCCGCCAGATCAGTTGAGTCTCCGTGCAGGATCGTCTCGTCGATGCCGCAGTAGGACCGGACGATGCCGCCGACCGCGAGCGCAGCCTCGTACTCCTCGTAGGGGTAGAGGTGCTGGCGCTCTCGGCGGTATTCCCTGACTGAGGAGGGAGTGACGGCTTCATGCCGACCGCCCCGCTGGCCGGACGAGCCGCGAACAGTAGAAGATGGATTCATGGTCTGGGTGCCCTTCGTGCACTGGGTACCTAGGTTCCGGTCGGTGTTGGCGCACCGGCCGGGGCCGCCTATTCAGAGTTCTTCGAGTTTCGCACGCCTGCCCTTAACGATGTTAAGGATAGGGTCTGCCTGTGGATAACCAGCTGATGGGAACGGCGGAGGTAGCGAAGCTCCTCGGTGTCAGCCGGCAGCGGGTCAATCAGCTCTCCCACCGCGACGACTTCCCGGAACCAGTGGCCCGGCTGGCCGCTGGGCCGGTGTGGCAGAACGCGGACATCGAGCGATGGGCTCGGGACGTCGGTCGTATCGATTAGCCCCCGGTCTGCTGGTCCCACAGCAGTGCTCCCATCTGTCTCGCTGCGCGTCGGCGGAGCTCGTCGACGGCGTGGGTGTAGCGCTGGGCGGTTGCTATCTCGGTCCAGCCCTTGAGTGACATGGCGGTGCGGATGTCGACGCCCCGGACGAGCAGGAGCGTCGCGGCGGTGTGGCGGGCGTCGTGCCGGCGTACGTCGCGGAGGCCGGCCTTCTTGAGCGGCGACTTCCACTCGGTGTGGTCTCGCGAAGGATCGATCAAGCCGCCGCCGGCGGCCGGAAAGACCAGATCGTGGCTGGCGTCCCAGACTTCGCCGGCGGCAAGTCGGCGTCGGTTCACCTGCGCGGGGTGGGCGCGGAGCTCCTCGACCAGAGGCGCCGGCAGGACGATGGTCCGCTTCGATGCCTTGGTCTTCGGCTCGACCAGGAGCAGCCCTCCCCCCGGGCGGTGGTCGCACTCGTCGCCCCATTTGCGCCGGCACGTCGGCCGTCCCTCAATGATGGCGCAGCCGTGCTCCCAGGTCCTGCGCTGGACCGATCGGCGCACCCACAGGACGCCCTCATCGAGGTCGACGTCGCTCCACACCAGTCCGAGCCGGCCTCTCCCTGACGGAGGCCGAGGGAGAGGGCGATGGACCACCGAGCGGGATGCAGACTCGACTGAGCGGCATTGAGGACCCGACGGCTCTCCTCGATCGAGAGCGGCTCGACCCTCGACGTCATCCACTCGTGGTGTCGGCGCGATCACGGCCGGGTTCGACGCCAGCCGACGGGCCGTACCGCCTCGTTGAGCGCGGACCGCAGGACGCGGTGGACGGCACTGATGGTGTGGGCGGTGTGCAGCGCATCGTGCCTGTTCACGGCGCCGGGTAGGCCGACCCTCTCTTTGTCCCTATCGAACCTTGCTGGCGAGAAGGTCTTCCCGCTGGGCGTGGGTTCGGAGGGACGGTGACTACGCGCTGATGGAGGTGCGCGGCGGTACTGTCGCCGAGGCCCGGAGGGCACGCGCCGTGCAAACGGGCACGTGAAGACCGGCCCTCGGCCGAGGCTCGCCTCACCCGCGAAGCGGGACCAGAGATTCCGCGCTGGCCGGGGGCATCGCCGCTGCGGACGTAGCTGCCACCGCCGCATCCAGAGCGTCTTCGGCGGCGCCAACGTAGCGGGTCCGGGTGAAGTTCGGATCCGAGTGGCCCGCAAGGAGCGACACGGTCGAGTCGGGAAGCTTCCACTCCTCGAGAGCGACCGTGCAGAAGGTGTGCCGGAGGCTGTGCCAGGTGAGCTGCCAGGAGCGCTCGCGGCGAGTTCCGCCGGCGTAGGCGCGTGCACGGTCGGTGTATTTCCAACCGGCGGCCAGTGCTGACTTCTCGAATAGGTCCCGGTGGAAGTTCCCTGTCCACCACCAGTCGCCGTTGGCGGCTGGAAACAGCAGTCCCTTGCGATTGGTGCCGGCGCGCTTCTCTGCACGGGCCTCCTGGATTCGTCGGCTCATCATCTGATCCAGCGGGTAGCCGGTCGGGGACACCTCCGGGTAGATGGTGATTCGTTGCTTCGCCATCTTTGGCGGGGCGAGTCTTCGTGGCTTTCCTGTAGGTTGTGCGACCCGCCAGAGGATCTCCACCTTTCTCTCTGCGGTGTTCACTGACGACTCGGTCAGCGCGATCAACTCTGACCACCGTGGGCCGGCGTATGCCGCCAGCTCGACCATCAGGCCGCGCCACCACTGCCCCTTCCCGTGTCGCCCGGTCCGCTCCGCGGCAAGTCGTAGTGCTCTCACCTGCTCGTTCGAGGGGCGCTTCCAGACCGGGACGAACTGCGGTAGTTCGCCGCTGTCGATCGCGACGCCGGCATGTCCGACCTCGATCCCGTGCCAGAAGACGTTGGCCAGGTCGATCAGTTGGTCGTCGAGGAGGAACTCTCCCTGACGTAGCGCGCCGATCAGGGAGGAGGCTGCCCTGCGGATGTTGCGTCCTTCTGAGGCTGTAGGCGCGGCGTTGACACACTGCTGGATGTGGGTCCTGCGCAGATCCATGCCGCGAACGCGACCGAACGCCGGGATGAAGTAGTTCCGCGCATACGCCTCCATGTTCGACCGGTGCGACTCACCCCATCCTCCGCGCGGTGTGGGCCGACGCGGATCGAGCCAGTAGGCGATGCCGGCACTGCACGGCTCCTCGGACTTGCTGGTCGCACCGGAGACTAGGTCGGTCTCACGTGCGAGTGCCTTGGCCCAGGCCTTGGCGAAGGTCCGACCGCCCGTTGTCTGGCGGCGGCGTCCGCCCGGACCTTGCCATTGGAGCCGGTAGTACGCAGTCGGAGACCTGGGTGCGGTGACGAGCACGAGACCGCGAGGAGTGGTCCACGCCTCGCTCCCGTCAGCGGGACGGGTGCTGTCGTCGAGCGTCGGCCGGCTCATCGGGCCCGGTTCCTACGGCGAAGCTCGACGGGCTGCGGGGTCGGGGGCGCGGACTTCCGGGCCCTCGTGGAGTCGCGCTCCTGTGGTCCAGAGGCGTTTCCGGTCGACCGCTGGACGCGGTGGCCCTCGAGCCAGGCCAAGACCTCGTGCTGCCACCACCGGTGCGCCGAGCCGGACAGCACCAAGGGGGCGGGGAAACCCGGTTCATGCACCCGCGCGTACGCCGTTGTGCGACCGCATCGGAACAGCCGACGCAGGTCGTCGATCGTGAGCAGTTGTGGAGTACTCGGCATTGGAGTGCTGGGCATTCCCTGGTGCGCCGTCACGATGCCAACCCGATCAGCAGGGGGATGCGACGCCCGGGTCCCATCCGGCAGGCACATTCGCGACCGGGACGGTATTCGCCTGGGCTCCTTCGGGAGGGAGGATCCGCACTCCGGGACAGCGTTCCAAGGGTCATCGGCCGTGCCACCTCCTCGGTCTGCCCTACTAAGGACGGCATCGAGCACTGGGCGATCACCCCGGCCCACCGGGTAGTCGTGTGTGCACGGGACGGAGGCCCAGTGGCGGCGGTGAGGGGGACAGGGACGCCACGATTCCCCCATTTTTCCCCCACGAAATGGGGAAAAGGCCGTTCGCACAGGTTTCCCCCGTACGCCAGCGACACAGATTGACACAGACCGAGACCGGCTGACACGGACCGAAAGATCGCTCTGACCTGCGGAAACGCGTCACAGAACGCTGTGACCTGCGTCTTCTTCGTGGTGCCCCCGGCCAGAGTCGAACTGGCGACCTTTCGCTTAGGAGGCGGCTGCTCTATCCACTGAGCTACGGGGGCCTCGTGCCCGCATTGTTTCAGGTCCGCCCGATCGGCTTGTGCACCAGTCCGTCGTCGATCATCTGCTGGAACTGGTCGGCCACCGTGTCGGCCGGGTCGCGGTAGGTCAGCCCCAGCTCCTCGACGGAGCGGCTGTTGTCGAACTCCAGCGGCCAGCCGACGTTCTTGTCGACGAACTCCCGCGAGAACCCGGCGACGGGCGCGACCAGCTTGAACATCGGCTTGGGCACGGTGAGCAAGGGGAACGGATAGCTGTGCCCGAACCGGCGGCGCAGGATCCGGCCGATCTTGAGCATGGTCACGGTGCCGGCGTTGGTGATGTAGCGGCCGTGGGCGCCCGGGGTGAAGCCGGCGAGCAGGTGTGCCCGGGCGACATCGCGTACGTCGACGAGACCCATCGCCAGGTCGGGAGCGCCGCCGGCGAGCGAGCCGTCGATGAACGCCTTCATGGTGGTCATCGACCCGGACTTGCTCGCGGTGGTGAGCGCCGGGCCGAGGACCAGGCCGGGGTGGATGGTGACCATGTCCCACCGGTCCTGCGCGCCGCAGATCTCCCACGCCGCCTGCTCGGCGACGGTCTTGGAGTAGGGGTAGGGCTGGTGGTCGACGCTGCTGGTGGTGTTCCAGTCGTCCTCGGTGAACGGACCGCGTCCCTTCATGTCGATGTTGTCGCCGTGGATCGCGACCACGCTGCTGGTCAGCACCACCCGCTTCACCGACGGGGTGGCGTCGACGCTGCCGAGCACGTTGCGGGTGCCCTCGAGCGCCGGGCGGACCAGCTGCGCCTCCGGGTCGCGGACCTTGCCGATCAGGAACGGCGACGCGGTGTGGATGACCAGCTCGCACCCCGCCATCGCCTCGGCGTACGACCCCTCGTCGAGCAGGTCGGCCTGGTGCAGGGTCAGCCGCCCCTCGTGCTCGGCCGCGAGCGCGTGCAGGTGCTCGAGCCCGGTGGGCTTGTCGGGGTTGCGCACCGTGCCGCGGACGACGTACCCGTCCTCGAGCAGGTAGCGCACGATCCAGCTCGCGACGTAGCCCGTCGCTCCGGTGACCAGGACGGGCTTGGTCGGGTCGATCTCGGTCAACGTCGTTCCTCTCGACTGCCTCCCCGCGCGTCAACCTACTCGGACGATTCGGTCATGCTAGGGAGGGCCGTCACAATGGAGTGCGTGAACGACAGTCCCGACGCCGCAGGCAGCCGGAAGTCGCGCGCCCGTCGGGTGCGCGGCTCCGTGGCCAACCGCGATGTCGCCGGGAAGCGGCGGGCGCGCAAGCGGCACACCGTCGCGACCGTGATCACGGCCAGCCTGGTCACGCTCGCGGTCGGGACCGCCGGGTCGGTCGTGCTCGCGTACAACAACTGGAACGACAACCTCAAGTACGTCGACCTCGCCCAACAGCTCGGCGACGACCGCCCCGAGAAGGAGGAGGTCGCGGGATCCCGGGAGCCGCTCAACATCCTGGTGATGGGGTCCGACACCCGCGAGGGCGAGAACAACATCGACGGGCTCACCGGCGACGGCGAGCGGTCGGACACCACGATCCTGCTGCACCTCTCCGCCGACCGGAAGCGTGCGTACGGCGTCAGCATCCCGCGCGACACCCTCGTCGACCGGCCGACCTGCTACGAGGAGGACGGAACCGCGATCGAGGGCTCCGAGGCTGAGGACGTGATGTGGAACGAGGCGTTCTCCGTCGGCGGCCCGGCCTGCACGATCCGGCAGTTCGAGCAGAACACCGACATCCGGATCGACAACTACATCGTCATCGACTTCCAGGGCTTCAAGGACATGGTCAACGCCCTCGACGGCGTCGAGGTCTGCATCCCCGAGGACATCGAGGACCCCGAGCACGACATCACCCTCGAGGCCGGCACCCGCGAGATCCGCGACGACGAGGCGCTGAGCTACGTGCGGGTGCGCTACACCGTCGGCGACGGCACCGATCCCAACCGGATCCGCCGCCAGCAGGCCTTCATGGCGGCCATGATCAACAAGGCCGTCTCGGCAGGGATGCTGGTGCGGCCCGACCGGATGGTGTCGTTCCTCAACGCGGTGACCGGCTCGATCCAGACCGACTACGAGAACATCGCCGAGCTCGCCGACCTCGGCACCAGCTTCAACGGCATCGGCCTCGACAACATCAAGTTCGTCACCACGCCGTGGGTCTACTCGACCGCCCAGGAGGGCCGCGTCGAGTGGACCGATCAGGTCGACGAGCTCTGGCAGCTGGTGATCGACGACGACCCGTTGAGCCAGGAGTTCGCCGAGGACTCGATCAGTGCGGACGACGACCCCGAGGGCAGCACTGCGCCGACGAGCGAGGCCTCCGAGGACCCGACCGACTCCGGTGGCAAGAAGGACCGCGACCAGGGCCTCTCGGACGACGAGCGTGAGAACGCCGGGCTGTGCACATGAGCGAGAAGGATCCGAAGGCGGAGACCGACTGGCAGCGTCGTCGGCGGTTGGCCGAGGTCTTCGGCGAGGTGCTGCCTGACGTCACCGGTGACGAGCGGGAGCCGGGCGAGCGGTCCGGCGACGGCGGCCCGGGTGAGTCGGCGAGCGACCGCTGGCTCAAATCACAGGTGCCGCCTCACCACGGGTGAGACGGCACCAGGTGTGCTGCTGGAAGATCAGGCGGTGCGGCTCGCGAGCGAGTCGCGGATCTCGGTGAGCAGGTCGAGCTCGGTCGGGCCGCTGGCCTCGGCGGGGAAGAACCGCTCCTTGGCCTTGGTGTAGGGGACCACCACGACGAAGTACACGACGGCGGCCATCACGACGAACGCGATGACGGCGTTCATGAACGCGCCGAACGAGTTCGCGTCGTTGCTGAAGACGTCGTCCACGCTCTTCGGCAGCTGTGCCGTGAGCCAGGCGACGAAGGTGCTGACGACGGCGGCGAACGACAGCGCCATGATCAGGGCGACGGCGGTTTCGACGAGGTTCCCGCGCAGCAGGAAGTTCTTGAACCCGGACATGTGGTTTCTCCTCTTTCCGAGATGAGTGAATCCCTACCCCCCCGGTAGGACCGCCTGAGAACCTAGCGGTTCGCCCACGCATAAGTCACGAACGCGGTGACCGCGGAACCGGTGACCTCGGCCACCGCCGCAGCAGGGATTCCCAGCACCACGATCCGGCCCGGTATCGCATCCGGCGCGTCCTGTTCCACATCCGGTACGGCGAGCACGAGCGCCCCGCTGGCGACGGTGATCGTGGACCGGGACTCGGGGTCGGTGGCCAGCAGGTCGATCGCGTCCCCGACCTCGAGCAGGCCGGCCTGGGCCGCGTCGGAGAGCCGGACCGGCAGCGCCACCGTCCCGGGCGCGCCCTCGGTCAGCCCGGGACCGACCAGCCGGACATCGGTGACCGGCTCCCCGGCCCGTACCGGCGCGGCCAGGATCGAGCCGGTCGCATCATCGGCGTCGTCCAGTGCGCCGTCGGGCACCGCGTCAGGCGTCAGCGCGATCGTGCCGAGGTCCCCACTGTCCAGGCGGGCGCCGGCCGGCAGGTCGCTCGCCGCGACCAGGACCTCGACCGTGGGTGCCGCGGGCGGGGCCGCCGCGCGGACCCCGGCGGCGACGGCGGCGACCGTGCAGAGGACCGCGAGGGTACGGCGGCGCCGGAGCACCGCGCGTCGTACCGATGTCAGGCGGTCGCGCAGGCGGAGGCGGAGAGGAAGGTCCCGGTTGGCCATGGACCGACGCTAGGAGCAGGCCGTACGGCGGCGCGCCCCCTGCGCGCGTTGTCCACAGGTCAGGCGGGCGCCGCGGCGGTGCTGCTGGTCGACGCTCCGGACGAGCTCGAGCTGTCGGACGAGGAGGAGCTGGAGCTGTCGGACGACGAGCTCGTCGTGGACGCCGCCGCCGGCTCGGTCGCGGTGCTCTTGCCGCGGCTGTCGGTGCGGTAGAAGCCGGAGCCCTTGAAGACCACGCCCACCGCGTTGAACAGCTTGCGCAGCTTGCCCGCGCACTCGGGGCAGACGGTCAGCGCGTCGTCGCTGAAGCTCTGGACCTGTTCGAAGGCGTGCCCGCACTCGGTGCAGGCGTACTGATAGGTGGGCATCGGGTCTCCCCTTGGTGGCGCTGTGAGGCTTAGCACTCTCGTGATACGACTGCCAATCCTACGTGAAGACCCGAGCTACCGGCACAATGACGACCACCATGACCGCTGCCACCCGCCGACTGCGTAACTGGCCGGCCCCGCTGCGTTGGTCGACGTACGTCGCGATCGCGGTGGTACTGCTCCTCGTCCTGGCGCTGGTGGTGTCGGTTGCCGTGGTCCGCCGATCCTGGCCGCAGACCGACGGCGAGATCGAGGTCGCCGGGCTCACGGGCGAGGTCGAGGTGCTCCGGGACGAGCACGGCATCCCGCAGATCTACGCCGACTCGCTGCACGACCTGATGCTGGCGCAGGGCTTCGTGCACGCGCAGGACCGGTTCTTCGAGATGGACGTCCGCCGCCGGGCGACGGCGGGCAGGCTCGCCGAGCTCTTCGGCGCCGACGCCGTCGACTCCGACCGCGTGGTCCGGACGCTCGGCTGGCGGCAGGTCGCCGAGCAGGAGCTGACGCTGCTCGAGCCGCGCACCCGGGACCTCCTCGACGCGTACGCCGAGGGGGTCAACGCCTACCTCGAGGACCGGTCCCTCTCGGAGATCTCCCTCGAGTACGCGCTCCTCGACATCTCGGGCGTCGACTACACCCCCGAGACCTGGACCGCCGTGGACTCGATCGCCTGGCTGAAGGCGATGGCGTGGGACCTCAAGGGCAACCTCGACGAGGAGATCGCGCGGGCGCTCTCGATCGCCGCGGTCGGGACCGAGCGCACCCACCAGCTCTTCGCGCCCTACCCGTACGACGACCACCCGCCGATCGTCGAGCAGGGCGCGGTCGTCGACGGGGTGTTCGAGCAGGACGCGACCGCGCCGGACACCCGCTTGCCGCAGCGACCGCCGCTGGGTCCGCGGGTGGAGGCGGCGCTGTCCGGTGTGCAGCAGGTGGTCGACGGGGTGCCGTCCCTGCTCGGCGACGGTGACGGCATCGGCAGCAACGCGTGGGTCGTCAGCGGCGAGCACACCGAGAGCGGTGCTCCGATCCTCGCCAACGACCCGCACCTCGGGATCTCGCTCCCCGGCGTCTGGAGCCAGGTCGGGCTGCACTGCCGCGAGGTCACTCCGGCCTGCCCGCTCGACGTTGCCGGCTTCAGCTTCTCCGGCGTCCCGGGGGTGATCATCGGCCACAACGCCGACATCGCGTGGGGCTTCACGAACCTGGCGCCCGACGCCACCGACCTCTACGTCGAGCGGGTGCGCGACGACCGGTGGCAGCAGGACGGCCGGAGCCGGCCGCTGACCGTGCGCGAGGAGACGATCAAGGTCCGGGACGGCGACGACGTCACGATCCAGGTGCGCTCGACCGCGCACGGGCCGCTGCTCTCCGACCTCGTGGGCGAGGTCGGGGACAAGGTTCGCGACGCAGGGGAGAGCGGCGTCGTACGCGACGAGAACGAGCGGTGGGACCACGCCGTCTCGCTCGCCTGGACCGCGCTCGACCCGCACCCGACGGCCGACGCCCTCACCGCCCTCAACCTCGCGACGGACTGGCGCTCGTTCCGGGCCGCGCTCGCCGACTTCGCGGCGCCGGGGCAGAACGTCGTCTACGCCGACACCGAGGGCCACATCGGCTACCAGGCGACCGGCCTGGTGCCGATCCGGAAGTCCGGCAACGACGGGCTGCTGCCCGCGGCCGGCTGGCGCTCGGAGAACGACTGGACCGGCGCCCACGTGCCGTACGACGCGCTCCCCAACGTGCTCGACCCCGAGGCGGGGTTCGTGGTGACCGCCAACCAGGCCGTGGTCGACGACGCCGGCGGCTACCCCTACTACCTGACCGACGACTCGGACCGCGGCTTCCGCTCGGCGCGGATCCGGGAGCTGCTCGAGGGCGGTGACGGGCTCGGCGTCGACGACATGGCCGCCATCCAGACCGACGATCGCAACCCGATGGCGTCCGTGCTGACGCCGTACCTCCTCGGCATCGAGCTGCCGGGCGGCTACTACTCCGACGGCCAGCGGCTGCTCGACGGCTGGGACTTCCGGCAGCCGGCCGACAGCGCGGCCGCGGCCTACTACAACGTGGTGTGGCGCGAGCTGCTCTCCCGGACGTTCCACGACGAGCTGGACGCCGACCTGCGGCCGGACGGCGGCCAGCGGTGGTTCGCCGTGGTCACCGACCTGCTCACCCGGCCCGGCGACGTGTGGTGGGACGACCAGGAGACCGAGGACGTCGTCGAGACGCGGGACGACATCCTCGACGCATCGCTGCGCGCCGCCCGCGACGTGCTGACCGCACGGCAGTCGCCGAACGCCGACGAGTGGACCTGGGGTGGCCTGCACCGGCTGGAGCTGCGGTCGTCGACGCTGGGGGAGTCGGGGATCCGGGTCGTCGAGCGGCTGTTCAACCGCGGCGGCTGGGAGGTCAGTGGTGGGGGCGCCATCCCGAACGCGACCGCGTGGGACGCGAAGGAGGGGTACGACGTCGTGGCCGCCCCGTCGATGCGGATGATCGTCCCGCTCGACGAGCTCGACGACGCCCGGTGGATCAACCTGACCGGGTCGTCTGGGCACGCGTTCCACCCGCACTACACCGACCAGACCGACCTGTTCGTGCGCGGCGAGACGTTGGCCTGGGTGTTCACGGCCGATGCCGTCGAGGACGCGGCCGAGGACACGCTGACCCTGGTGCCACCCGACTAGAAGCGGGTGATGCCCTCCGGCGTGGCCACCGCGGTGACGGCCCGGTCGTGCGGCTCGGTCGGGACGGGGTGCCCGGTCTCGTCGGCGTAGAGCAGCACGCAGGTGAAGGTGCCCACGGGCACCCGGGCGAGCGCCCGGTCGTACGAACCGCCGCCGCGGCCGAGCCGCTGACCGGTGGGGGAGACCGCCAGTCCGGGGACGAGGACGGCGTCGGCGGTTGCGATCGCATCGACGCCGAGCCGCGGTCCGAGCGGCTCCAGGAGGCCGCGGCCGGCGGGCGCGAGGGAGGTCCCGCCGTGGTACGTCGACCAGTCCAGGTCGTTGTCGGGCAGCAGGACGGGGAGGATCACCCGCTTGCCGGCGTCGACCAGCCGATCGAGGAGGGCGGTCGTGCCGGGCTCGGAGCCGACCGAGACGTAGCCGGCGACCGTCGCCGCGCGTCGTACCTCCGGTGCGGCCAGCAGCTCGTCCGCGATCGCGCGGGCGGCCGCACCCACCGCGACCAGGGACCGGCGCCTGCGGGCGGTCAGCAGCTGGTCCCTCAGCGCCAGTTTCGCGAGGCCGCTATTACCGACCGGTTCTGGGTTCGATTGCAGACTCGACACGGGGCCAGCCTACGATCGCAGTATGGGTAGCGCCGGTTTGGACATGGCACGCGCGAAGATGGTCGATGCAGGGGTCGACCCGGTCGCGATCGAGACGTTCGCGCACTACTACCGGTTGCTGGAGCACGGCGAGACCGGACTGATCGCGGAGTCGAGCATCGAGCCGGTCGACATCGAGCGGCTCGCCGATGTCGAGGTGGCCCCCGAGGTCGCCGCCGACGCGCTCCGGCAGACGGCGATCATCAAGCTCAACGGCGGTCTCGGCACGTCGATGGGCATGGATCGGGCGAAGTCGCTGCTGTGCGTGCGCCGCGGCCTCTCCTTCCTCGACATCATCGCCCGGCAGGTGCTGCACCTGCGGGAGAAGTACGACGCCCCGCTGCCGCTGCTGTTCATGAACAGCTTCCGCACCCACGACGACACGCTCGAGGCGCTGGCGCGCTACGAGAGCCTGCAGGTCGACGGCCTGCCGCTGGACTTCCTGCAGAACAAGGAGCCCAAGCTCCTCGCCAAGGGCCTGGTTCCGGCGAGCTTCCCGAAGGACCCCGACCTCGAGTGGTGTCCGCCCGGCCACGGCGACGTCTACACCGCGCTGCGGGGGAGCGGCACGCTGGACAAGCTTCTCGAAGGCGGCTGGCGTTACGTCTTCATCTCCAACTCCGACAACCTCGGCGCGGTGCCGGCGCCCGAGGTGGCGGGCTGGTTCGCGCAGAGTGGCGCCCCGTTCGCGATCGAGGCGGTGCGCCGTACTCCCTCGGACAAGAAGGGCGGCCACTTCGCCCGCCGCAAGGCCGACGGTCGCCTGGTCCTCCGCGAGACCGCGCAGACCGCGAAGGAGGACCTCGAGGCGCTCGCCGACCTCGACCGGCACCGCTACACGTCGACCAACAACCTCTGGATCGACCTGCGGGCCCTGCGCGACACCCTCGACCAGCGCGACGGCGTGCTCGGCCTGCCGCTGATCCGCAACACCAAGACTCTCGACCCCGGTGACCCCAGCACGCCCGAGGTGATCCAGATCGAGACCGCCATGGGCGCGGCGATCGAGGTGTTCGAGGGATCGACCCTGATCGAGGTCGGCCGCGACCGGTTCGTGCCGGTCAAGACGACCAACGACCTGCTGGTCCTGCGGTCCGACGTCTACACGATCGGCGCGGACTTCGTGCTCGACCTGGTCGCCGCCGACGTGCCCTACGTCGACCTCGACCCCGCGCACTACAAGCTGGTCGGTGAGTTCGACAAGCGCTTCCCCGAGGGCGCGCCGTCGCTGGCGAAGGCGTCGTCCCTGAAGATCGAGGGCGACTGGACGTTCGGCCACGGCGTGGAGGTGGTCGGCGAGGTCGCGCTCGAGGCCGGTACGGCGCAGCGGGTGCCTGCCGGTGAGGTCCTCACCGGGTCGGATGGCTGATCCCGGGGTCCCGGTCGGCGCCCACGTCGAGCGGATCCTCGGTTCGGTGACGCCGCTGGCGCCGGTGACGGTGCCGCTCGGCGACGCCGTCGGGCTGGTGACCGCCGCGGACGTCACCGCCGCGGTCAGCCTGCCGCGCTTCGACCACGCCGCCATGGACGGGTACGCCGTGCGCGCGGCCGACGTCGCCTCGGCCAGGCCGGGCGCACCGGTGGCGCTGCCCGTCGCGGGGGTGGTGGCGGCTGGAGACGCCGTCGAGCCCGTGCTCGCTCCCGGCACCGCCTGGCGGATCATGACGGGCGCACCCGTGCCGGCGGGAGCCGACGCGGTGGTCCCGTTCGAGTGGACCGATCGTGGCCGCGCGCAGGTCCGGATCGACGACGCCGTCCCGGTCGCCCGGCACATCCGGCGCGCCGGCGAGGACGTCGTCGAGGGGACGGTCGCGGTCGCCCACGGCACCGTGCTGGCGCCGCGCCACCTCGCGCTGCTCGCCGCCGTCGGCACGGCCGCGGTGTCGGTGCACCCGGCGTCGCGGGTCGCGGTGGTCGTGACCGGCCAGGAGCTCGCCGTACCCGACACCGAGCTGGCCGGCCTGCCCGGCCACATCCCCGACAGCAATAGCGTCGCGCTGGTCGCGGCGGCCCGTGCGGCCGGGGCGCAGGTGACGGCGTACGGGCCGGTGCCGGACGACACCCGGCTGCTGCTGGAACAGCTGGCGCTGGCTGCCGAGACCGCCGACCTGGTCGTCACCACGGGCGGGGTCTCGGCCGGCGACCACGACGTGGTCAAGGCGGCGCTGCGCGACCGCGAGGGCTTCTGGTTCGGCTCGGTCGCGATCAAGCCGGGACGGCCGCAGGGCGCCGGTGCGGTCACCGCCTCTGACGGCCGGACGGTTCCGGTGGTGAGCCTGCCGGGCACGCCGGTCGCGGCGTACTCCTCGTTCCGCCTCTTCGCCGAGCCCGCCCTCCGCGTCCTCGCGGGGCAGCGGCCAGACGCAGTCGTGCGCGCGATCCTGGACGTGCCGGTCGACGTGGCGGCGGACCGGACGCTGGTGCTGCCGGCGACGTACGTCGCACCTGGACGGGTAGCCCAGCTCGCCGGCCATGTGGGCCACTCCCAACGGCTGCTGGCCGCGGCCGACGTGCTGCTCGTCGTACCTCCGGGTGATGCCCCGCTCGCGGCTGGTGCTGAGGTGGCGATCCTTCCCCTGGGGCTCCCTGCGTGACGTCACGCAGGGCGCACCCGGTAGTCAGTTGGCGCCGCGCCCGGGCTCAGCCGGCGCGTGCGGCCTTGCGGTGCTGCTGCGGGCTGACGCCGCGCACCCGCTTGAACGCGGCACTCAGGGCGAAGCCGCTCCCGTAGCCCACCTGGCGTGCGACCTGCTCGATCGCGTCGTCGGTGGCGGCCAGCAGGTCGGCGGCGAGCGAGAGCCGCCAGTGGGTGAGGTAGGTCATCGGCGGCTCGCCCACGAGCTCGCCGAAGCGCCGCGCCAGCGATGCCCGTGAGACGCCGACCTCGCGGGACAGGGACGCGATGGTCCAGCCGTGCTCCGGCCGGTGGTGCATCAGGCGCAGCGCCTCGCCGACGACCGGATCGGTGTGGGCGAGGCCGCGGGTCACCTGCTCCTCGCTCGCGAGCCAGGAGCGGACCACGCTCACCAGCACCAGGTCGAGCAGCCGGTCGAGCACGACCTCCTGGCCGGGCTCCTCCCGCATCACCTCGACCGCCAGCAGGTCGACGAGCGTGGCGTCCCACTCGCCGCGGCGTCGTGCCAACAGGCCGGGCAGCGCCGCCAGCAGCGGCCGGCCGGCCTCGGTCTCGGCCTCCCAGGTGCCGAGCAGCATCACCGTCGAGCCGTCGTGGCAGTTGCCCCAGGTGCGGACGCCGAGGGACATCCGCTGCGCGACCAGGTGCCCGTCCAGGTCCACGCACCGGTTGCCCTTCTCGACCGTCACCTGCGGCGCGGTGCCGGGATGGTCGGCCACGGTGTAGACCGGGCCGCCGCGGACCACCGCCACGTCGCCCTCGGTGAGCTCGAGCGGCTCGCCGAGCTCGCCGGTCACCCACGCCGAGCCGCGCAGCACCGCGAACAGGGTCAGGGCGGGATCGTCCTCGATCCGGACCGACCACGGCGGCTCCATCACCATCCGGAGCAGGAAGGCCTGGCGGGCGCGCGGGCCGGACAGCAGGTGCTCGAGACCGTCCATGTGGCCACCATGCTGGACGATCACGTATGGAATCAAGACTTTTGACTATGGAAAGTCTCATCTGGGCGCGATGAGGTGAAGACATGACCACTCACCTCATCATCGGCGGCACCGGCAAGACCGGTCGCCGCGTCGCTGCCCGACTGCACGGCCGGGGCCTCCCGGTCCGCTCCTGTCCCGTCCCGAGTTCGACTGGGCCGACCGCTCCACCTGGTCCGCCGTGGAGGAGCCGGCCGAGGCGGCGTACGTGACGTACGCACCGGACGTCGCCTTCCCCGGCGCACCGGAAGCCGTCCGGGAGGTCGCCGAGCGGCTCGCCCGCGCTGGCGTACGCCGGATCGTGCTGCTCAGCGGCCGCGGCGAGCCCGAGGCGCAGCGGGCGGAGCGCCTGCTCGCCGACGTTGCCGAGCAGTACGGCGCCGCGTGGGGTGTCGTCCGCTGCGCCTTCTTCATGCAGGGCTTCGACGAGAGCCTGTTCCAGCCGCCGCTCGCCGCCGGGCACCTGGCGTTCGTCGCCGGCGACGTGCGGGAGCCGTTCGTCGACGCCGAGGACATCGCCGACGTCGCGGTCGGGCTCATGCTCGGCGAGGTCGTGCCCAACCGCGCCTACGAGCTGACCGGGCCCCGGCTGATGACGTTCGCCGAGGTGACGGCCGAGATCGCGGCCGCGGCCGGCCGGCAGATCAGCTACCAGCAGGTGAGCGGCGCCGAGCTGACCACCGACCTGGTGCGGGCTGGCCTCCCCGTCGAGGAGGCGGAAGGGCTCACCCAGCTGTTCGACCACATCCTCGACGGCCACAACGAGAGCCTCGCGACCGGCGTCCAGGAGGCACTCGGCCGGGCGCCGCGCGACTTCATGGAGTACGCCACCCGGGCCGCCGCCGCGGGTGCCTGGCTGGAGGAGGCGGCCTCGTGAGCACCGCGGGCTGGATCGCGCTGATCGTCGCCACCGTCGGCGCCGGGCTGGTCGCCGGACTGTTCTTCGCCTTCCAGACCGCGGTCATGCCCGGGCTCGCGCGCACCGACGACCGCACCTTCGTCGCCGCGATGCAGGACATGAACGTCGCGATCCTCAACCCGGTGTTCCTCACGGTCTTCACCGCGCCGCTGATCGCGTTCGTGGTCGCGGCGGTGACCGGTCCGAGCCGGGTCTGGGTGATCGCGGCGGGCGTGCTCTACCTGGCGATGTTCGTGATCACGGTGGCCGGCAACATCCCGCTCAACGACGCCCTGCTCGCGGTCGGCGCCACCCAGGACGCCGCCGCGCTCGAGACCGCGCGGCAGGCGTTCGAGGGCCCGTGGAACCGGCTGCACCTGATCCGCACGGTCGCGGTCGTCGCCTCCTTCGGCTGCTGCCTCGGCGCCATCTCGGTCGCATAGGCGACCAAGCCCAAGGGCTCGCAGGCTGCGCCGCGCTCAGGACGCACGCTGGCGGCGTTGTCGTCAGTCGCCGGGACTCCGTCCCGGCTCCCTCCTCCGCCTTGCCATCGCACGCCCTGAGCGCTGCTCGCTTGCACGACCCCTTGGGCTTGGTCGCCTGACCACGACCCGGCCCGCCGGTGGGATCATGGAGGCATGAGTGACCCAGCGCGCGGGCTGACCCACGTCGACGAGACCGGCGCGGCCCGGATGGTCGACGTGTCGGAGAAGGCAGTGACGGCGCGGACGGCGACCGCCTCGGGCCGGGTCCTCGTCGCCCCCGAGGTGGTGGCTTTGCTCCGGGGCGAGGGCGTGCCGAAGGGCGACGCGCTCGCCGTGGCCCGGATCGCCGGGATCATGGGAGCGAAGCGCACGCCCGACCTGATCCCGCTGTGTCACCCGCTGGCGATCTCCGGCGTGACCGTCGACCTCGCGGTCGCCGACGACGCGGTCGAGATCGTGGCGACGGTCCGGACCACCGATCGGACGGGTGTCGAGATGGAGGCGCTCACCGCGGTCTCGGTCGCGGCGCTGACGGTCGTCGACATGGTGAAGGCCGTCGACAAGGGCGCGGTGATCAGCGACGTCCGGGTCGAGGCCAAGACCGGCGGGAAGTCGGGGGACTGGTCCCGATGACCGACGCGGGTGGGCTTCCGGCGGTGGTGGTCGTCGCCTCCAACCGCGCCGCGGCCGGTGTCTACGACGACACGACCGGCCCCCTGATCGTCGACGCCCTCCGTGGCCTCGGCTTCTCGGTGGGCGACCCCGTGGTGCGTCCTGACGGCGACCCGGTCGGCGCTGCGATCGCGCTGGCCGTGCGCGGGGGCGCGCGCGTCGTACTCACCACCGGCGGCACCGGGCTCACCCCCACCGACCGGACGCCGGAGGCCACCCGGCCGCTGATCGACCGGGAGGTGCCCGGCCTGGCCGAGGCGATCCGGGCGGCCGGTGTCGCGAAGGGCGTGCCGACGGCTGCGCTGTCGCGCGGGCTCGCCGGCGTCGCGGGCCGCTGCCTCGTGGTCAACCTGCCGGGCTCGCGTGGGGGTGTGAAGGACGCACTCGACGTGCTCCGGCCGGTCCTCGTGCACGCGGTCGAGCAGATCAGCGGGAGCGACCATTGAGCCCCGACGAGCGGCTGCGCCGGCTCGCGCGGGAGCGGATGATCACCTCCGTCCCCGGCCGCGCGTGGCCGAACCAGCTGATGTCCGGCACCGACCCGGTGGTGACGCTCCGCCCGGTCCGGCGCTCCGACGCCCGGGCCTGGCGTGAGGCGCGCCGTCGCAACGCGGCGTGGCTGTCGCAGTGGGACGCCACCGTCCCGCCGGGTGGCGACACCCGGCCGACCACGTTCGCCGCGCTGGTCCGCCGGCTGTCCCGGGCCGCGCGACGCGGGACGACGTACCCCTTCGTCGTCGAGGTCGACGG
Organism: Nocardioides immobilis; assembly: GCF_003515065.1. GTDB lineage: Bacteria > Actinomycetota > Actinomycetes > Propionibacteriales > Nocardioidaceae > Nocardioides > Nocardioides immobilis. The sequence goes on along the minus strand of NZ_QXGH01000041.1, from coordinate 25,540 downwards.
CCGCTTCGCGGGCCAGGTGAGCATCAACAACATCGTCCGCGGATCCGCGCAGTACGCATCGGTCGGCTACTGGATCGCCCAGGAGTTCGCCGGCCGCGGGGTGATGCCGCGGGCGGTGGCGATGGCCGCCGACCACTGCTTCTTCACCGCCAAGCTGCACCGGCTCGAGGTCTGCATCCGCCCCGAGAACACGAACTCGCTGCGGGTCGTGGAGAAGCTCGGCATCCGCGAGGTCGGCTACGCACCGCGGTTCCTGCACATCGACGGCGCCTGGCGCGACCACCGGATCTTCGCGATCACCAAGGAGGAGTGCCCCCGCGGCCTGCTGGTCCGGCTCGAGGAGTCGGGCGGGGATGCGTCGGCGGGTGGGGCGGCGGGTGGCAGCTGAGCGAGCCTGTAACTCAGTGTCCGGTTCAGTCCCATTGTGTTGAATCCGCTCCCACGGTGCTGTGGCGAGTCAATTCGCCGAGGGAGTGTCCCGATCGCCCTCTTAGCGAACCGAACACTGAGTTACAGCTCGACCAGCGGCCGGCCCAGGGGCGGACCGCAAATCACACCAGTCACACAGGTCATTCTGTGACACACCGATAGACATACGTCCCGATCTGGAGTAACCGGCCTAGCCTCTCGGTTGTGGACCTGAGCGCGTTGATCTTCGTCGCCCTGGCGGTTGCCTGGGCCGTCTACCTCATCCCCAAGGCGCTCAAGCACCACGAGATCGACCGGGTCAGCCGGTCGGTGGAGAGCTTCTCCGACCGGGTCCGGGTGCTCGCCCGCCGCGAGCCGGTCTCGGCCGACCGGGCCGCGCTCGTCGTCGGCAGCTCCGGTACGACGAAGCCCGCCGCCACCGCGCTCGACGAGTCCGAGTCGGACCCCGTCGAGGACGCGGCCGACGAGGACGAGGTCGACGCGGCCGAGGTCGTCGCGCCCGCACCGCTGTCCCGCGCCCAGCTCCGAGCCCGGAAGCTGGCTGCCGCCCGCGCGGCCCAGCGCCGGCGCCGGGTGCTCGGCACGATCGTCTCCGCCACGCTCGCCGTCGTCGCGCTCGCCGCGTTCGGCGCGGTCGGCTGGGCCTGGGTCGCGATCCCGGCCACGCTCCTCGTGGCCTGGCTCGTGGCCTGCCGGCTGATGGTGCGCAAGGAGCACGCCGCACGGGCCGCCCGCACGGCACCGGTCCGGAAGCGCCGTACCACCCTCGCCGACCAGGCGATCGCCGAGGAGGACGCCGGCGACAACACCGAGGAGATCCCCGCCGTACGCGCCGAGGTACTCGAGACCCCGGCCGACCCGAACGGGTGGGACCCCGTACCAGTCACCCTCCCGACGTACGTCGACAAGGCCGCGGCCGGACGCACCGTCCGCACCATCGACCTCGACTCCACCGGTGTGTGGAGCTCCGGCCGCAACGCCGCCGACTCCGCCCTCGCCCGCGAGGCCGAGCAGCAGCGCGCCGAGCAGGCCGAGACCGAGCAGCGCCGGGTCTCCGGAGCCTGACCCGGATTCGGGAGGACGGCAGCGCTGGTGCTACCGTTTCTCCTCGCTTGGGGCTGTGGCGCAGTTGGTAGCGCGTCTCGTTCGCAATGAGAAGGTCAGGGGTTCGAATCCCCTCAGCTCCACCAAACGCGCGGGTCAGGTGACACCTCCGGCATCCTCACAGAGGTGGCGGAGTGAAAACTCGGCAGATACACGGCAGTGGGACGAACGTCCGGGGTCGCTCTCGGACCGGTCGCCGTGGCGGCACTCCTCGCGTGGCGGCATCGGCGACCGGGAGAAGCCCGCGCCCCGGATCGCGAGGTAGACGTCCTTGTCGTGCCCCACCACGGCTGTCGCCGGCGTACCGAGCAGCCGAGCGACGACATAGGTGGTGCTCAGACTGGTCACGTCCCGGGTGGTTCCCAGGGGCAGGAGTGACCTGGTCTCGGCGATCGCCTCGTGCTCCCCTGCGCGCATGACGACCCGGGTGCCGGGTGCGACGCCGTGCGCGGCGACGGCGATCGCAATGTTGTCGAGGTCGTCGGACCCGACGGCTGCGAGTGCCTGCGCGCGGTGCACTCCCAGCCGCTCGAGCACGGCGCGGTCACCACCGTGCGCCACGATGACCGGAACCCCGAGGGTTCGCGCGATCCTGAGGTTCGGCGCCTGCGGATCCCGCTCCACGCCCACCACGGCGACACCGAGAAGCTGCAGCTCCCGGCACAGCCGAAGGCCGACCTGTCCCAGGCCGACGACCACGACGTGTCCTGAGCGAGGTAGTGCGCGGGCGCCGATGAGGCCCACGAGCCGCGGCCCGAGCAGGCGGTCGACGACTCCGGCCGTGAATGCCGCGGTGAGCACGACGGTGATGAGCATCGCGAGGGCGGACACCAGCAAGTAGCTCGTCGGCGCATGCCCGGAGGTCGCCGGCCCCACGGCGGCCACCACTCGCGCGGCTTCGTGGAACGCCTCCGCGGGCTCGTGCCCGGCCCCGAGCGTCAGCCAGATCCAGTCTCCGAGCAGCACGGCCAGGATGCCCGCCAACCCCAGCAGCAGGAGGCGGGTACCTGCGTCGTGCGGCCGCAGCTGACCCGGCACCCGGCCGACGCGAGCGTGCCAGCGCGCCCGTCGACCGAGAGCCCAGGGGGACTCGACGAGCTCCTCGCCGGACCTGTGCAGGGCCATGGTCCTGCCCTCCGTACGACGGATCGCGAGGGCCTCGGGCTCCAGGCACGGCGCCACGAGCGTGGCGGTCGCGAGGTGTGCCGGAGAAGTGACGTGGCAGCGTGGCAGCAGTTTCACGAGCTGTTCGGAGACGGTCTGGTCGAAGATCGTGACGACCAGCGGAGCCGTGGGGGCGATGTGGGCAACGGCCAGGGCGTACCGCAGCGCCGCCACGTCGTCGTGCAGGAGTACGGCGACACCGCGGGGTTCCCGCACCATCGCCTTGCGCAGCTCGTCGTCGCCGGGCGCGACGAGATGCAGCACCTCAGACCCGCGCTGGAGCAGCGACGCGCAGACCCGGCGCGCTACGTGGGTGTCGCCGATGACGACGAAGACGACGCCGCCCACCGACCTGTCGGTCACCGATTCGCTAGCCGACGAACCGGCAGTCGTCGGACAGGTGGGGGTCACACCGCAGACAACGCGGCTGTCCGCATCCTTCGCACGGATCGAGCGTCGCGCCGCAGTGGCAGTCCATCCGGCTCACCTCATGTGCGGGTAGCGGTGGTCGGTCGCGGGGACGAACGTCTCCTTGACCACCCGGGTGGAAGTCCACCGGTGCAGGTTCTGGGCCGAGCCCGCCTTGTCGTTGGTCCCCGAACCACGGGCGCCCCCGAACGGCTGCTGTCCGACCACCGCGCCCGTGGGCTTGTCATTCACGTAGAAGTTGCCAGCAGCGAACCGCAGAGCCTCGGTGGCGTAGGCGATCGCCGTTCGGTCCCGGGCGATCACGGCGCCGGTCAGGCCGTACGGCGAGGCCGACTCCATCTGGTCGACGACCCGCTCGAAGTCGGTGTCGTCGTACACGCAGATCGCGAGGATCGGGCCGAAGTACTCGGTGGTGAAGACCTCGTTGTCGGGGTCGGTGCACTCCAGGAGGGTGGGCCGGACGAAGTAGCCGACAGAGTCGTCGTAGGTGCCCCCGGCGAGCACCGTGATCGTGGGGTCGGCGTGCGCCCGGTCGATCGCGGCCTTGTGCTTGGCGAAGGAACGATCATCGATCACCGCCCCCATGAAGTTGCCGAGGTCGGTGACGTCGCCCACCGTGAGCGCGTCGGTCTCGGCGACCAGGTCGTCCCGCATCCGCTGCCAGACGCTGCGTGCGACATAGGCCCGGGACGCGGCGGAGCACTTCTGGCCCTGGTATTCGAACGCCCCGCGCAGCAGTGCGGTCCGGACCACGTCGGGGTCGGCTGACGGGTGCGCCAGCACGAAGTCCTTGCCGCCCGTCTCGCCGACGATGCGCGGGTAGCCGCGGTAGCCGGCGATGTTCTTGCCGACCGTGCGCCACAGGTGCTGGAACGTGGGCGTCGAGCCTGTGAAGTGGATGCCGGCGAGTGCCGGGTCGGTCAACGTCACCTCGGAGACGGCGATCCCGTCGCCGGGCAGCATGTTGATGACCCCGGGCGGCAGCCCGGCCTCCTCCAGCAGCCGCATGGTGTGGTGCGCCGCGAGCTGCTGGGTCGGTGCCGGCTTCCACACGACGGTGTTGCCCATCAGCGCCGGCGCCGTGGGCAGGTTTCCGGCGATCGCGGTGAAGTTGAAGGGGGTGACCGCGTACACGAAGCCTTCCAACGGGCGGTGGTCGAGCCGGTTCCAGACGCCGGGGGAGTTCGCGGCAGGCTGCTCGGCGAGGATCTCCCGGGCGAACGCAACGTTGAAGCGCCAGAAGTCGATCAGCTCGCACGCCGAGTCGATCTCGGCCTGGATGGCCGTCTTGCTCTGCCCCAGCATGGTCGCCGCGTTCAGGGTCTCGCGCCACGGGCCGGCGAGGAGGTCGGCTGCCTTGAGCAGGATCGCCGCCCGGTCGTCGAAGCTCAGTGCTCGCCAGGCGGGCGCGGCCTCGCAGGCCGCGGCGACGGCCGCCCTCGCATCGTCCTCGGTCGCATTGCGCAGCGTGCCCAGGACCTGACCGTGGTCGTGCGGCTGCACCACGGCGATCTCGGCGCCGCCCGCGTGGCGCTGCTCGCCACCGATCGTGGCGGTCAGCTCGACGTGTCGGGCGGCCTGCTCCTTGAGGGCCAGCTCGAGCCGCGTGCGCGGAGCACTCCCCGGCTCGAAGTCGTTGATCGGCTCGTTCGTGGGAACGGGCACCTGGGTCACGGCATCCATCGGGTTCCTTTCGTGGGATGCGGGGGTCATCGGGTGATGAGGGAGCGGAGGAAGAACCCGACGTTCGCCGGTCGCTCGGCCAGGCGGCGCATGAAGTAGCCGTACCAGTCGGCGCCGTACGGCACGTAGACCCGGACCCGCTCGCCTGCGGCGGCCAGCCGCCGCTGCTCGCCGGTGCGGATGCCGTGCAACATCTGGTACTCGTAGCTGCCTGGAGCGCGACCGTGTCGCTCGGCCAGCATGCCGGCCAGCGCGATCATCCGGGGGTCGTGGCTGGCCACCATCGGATAGCCGTCCCCGGCCATCAGGATCTTCAGGCACCGGACGTACGCCAGGTCGACGTCGGCCTTGTCGGGGTAGGCGACCGAGTCCGGTTCGGCGTAGGCACCCTTGACCAGGCGCACCCGGGACCCCGCGCCGGCCAGGTCGCGGCAGTCGCCCTCGGTTCGGCGCAGGCAGGACTGCAGGACCGCGCCCGTGCTCGGGAAGTCGTGGCGCAGCTCGCGCAGGATGGCCAGCGTGGAGTCGACTGTCCTGTGGTCCTCCATGTCCAGGGTCACCGTGGTGCCCGCACGGTACGCGGCGGCGCAGACGGCGTATGCGTTCTCGAGCGCGGTCCCGTGTCCATCGCGGGGCAACGCCTGCCCGACCGCCGACAGCTTGAGTGACACCTCCGCCTGCGCGGCCAGACCGCAGTCGGCCAGGCGACCGAGCAGGGCGACGTAGGTATCGCGGGTGGCGCCGGCTCGATTCACGTCCAACGTGTCCTCGCCGAGGTGGTCCAGGGTCACCGACAGCCCGTCCCCGATCAGTCGGGTGGCGGCGTCGAGGGCGTCGTCGAGGGTCTCGCCCACGACGAAGCGCTGCACCAGGCGTCGCGACCCCGGGGCGTCGGAGACCAGTCGCCGGATGCGCGGGCTGCGCGAGGCCGTCAGCAGGGTGGGACCGAGCATGGTGTTTCCTCCGGGACAGGGGCTGGGTTGGCGGCGAACGTACGTGCGGCGACCCGTCCGCGGCTGCGGACAGGTGCCACACACGTCCCCTGCGGCTTTGGACATCTGCTCAAAATGGCCAGGTACGATGCCTCGGAGCGGTAGCCAGAGGGAGATCATGCGGCCGGAGTTCCAAGACATCGTGGACGAGGTGTCCCGGCTGCTGGAGCATCCGGCGACCCTCGAGGACCGCGACTTCAACCTCGTGGCGTTCTGCTCGCACGAGGCGCAGGTCGATGAGGTGCGCCTGCGCTCGATCCTGCACCGGCACTCGACGCGCGAGGTCCAGGACTGGTTCGAGCAGTTCGGGATCGCGACGAGCGAGGTCCCGGTGCGCACCCCGGCTTCTGCCGACTTCGGAGTGGTGAGTCGGCTCTGCATGCCGGTGCGATGGCACGGGGTCACCTACGGCTACCTCTGGCTCCTCGATGACCATGACGACATCGACGAGGAGCGGGTGCCGGAGGCCTCGGCCCTCGCTGAGCGGGCGGGCGCGCTGATGGCCCAGCAGGCTCGCTCCCGCGAGGAGCTCGACTACACGGTGCGGGACCTCCTGTCCGCCGACGCTGAAGCGGTCGGGCTCGCCGCGGAGGCCGTCTACGAGCTCGGCATCGTCGGTCGGGACGCCCCGGTCGCGGCGGTCGAGCTACGCCTGGTTGCGGCGGACCCCGGGCCGCCGGTGCCGATGAACCTGTGGCGGCTGCCCAGGTCCGTGCTGGCGGTGAGCGGCGCGGAGCACAACACCCTGCTGGTGCCGGTCGGGGAGCATGGCCTGGACCTGGCCCGCGACATTGCTCGGCGAGCGTGGGACCTGTACGCCGAGCGCCTCCCTCCGGCCTCCCGCAACGATCTGGTCGTGGGCATCGGCGGCATCCGTGCAGACCTTGCCCAAGCCCGGGACAGCTGGCTGGAAGCCAGGTTGGCCGTGCGGGTGGCAACGGCGGACCAGTCGGTGCGACCGATCGCGGTCTGGCCGGAGCTCGGCGTCCATCGGCTGCTTGCGTGTGGCCCCGAGAAGGCTCTGGCCAGTGCGGTGCTCGATCCGGCCGTCCGTCGCCTGCTCGGGCAGGACGATCCGGAGCTGCGGCACACGGCGCTCGCCTACCTGGAGTCCGGCGGCAACGTCCAGGAGACCGCGGCGGCGCTCCACGTGCACCGGCAGACCGTCTACTACCGGTTGCAGAAGATCGAGCAGGTCACAGGTCTGACGCTCTCCCGCGGCAACCACCGGCTTGTGTTGCACCTCGGTCTCACGATGGCGCCGTTCGTGGCGGGTCCCGGGACCTGAGAACTGTGTTGTCCGGCGACGGCTTGGACATCTGTCGCAAAGTTGTGCACCCAGGTTCGTACGCCTGTCCGTCGCGGCGGCGTGCCAGCACGGCCTAGCGTCGGGCAACTCAACGTGGAGCGCGCGACGATCGGGCCCACCGCCAGCCCTGATCGCGGCATCTTCCGACGTACATCGAGGCCCACCAGCAGCCTTGCTGATGCCAGCGCAAGCAACTCCCCGGCCGACGCACTGTCGTCGTCGACGGTGGTCACTCCATGCTCATTTCCACGACGCCCCTCCATTGGAGACACCTATGTCTGCAGGACCCGAGCTGAAGAAGACGCTCACCCAACGCCAGCTGACCATGATCGCGATGGGAGGCGTCATCGGTGCCGGGCTGTTCGTCGGTTCCGGAGCGGTGATCAACGACGCCGGGCCGGGCGCGTTCCTGACCTACGCCGTGACCGGGGTCCTCATCATCATGGTGATGCGGATGCTCGCTGAGATGGCGGTGGCGAACCCGTCCACCGGCTCGTTCGCCGACTACGCCCGCACCGCGCTCGGGGGTTGGGCCGGGTTCTCGGTCGCCTGGCTCTATTGGTACTTCTGGGTCATCGTCGTCGGGTTCGAGGCCGTGGCCGGCGCGAAGATCATCCAGTACTGGGTCGATGTGCCACTGTGGATCTCGGCCCTGGTCCTGATGCTCCTGATGACGGCAACCAACCTGTTCTCGGTCTCGTCGTTCGGTGAGTTCGAGTTCTGGTTCGCGGGCATCAAGGTCGCGGCCATCATCTTCTTCATCGTCTGCGGCACCTTGTTCGTGGTGGGCGCCTGGCCGGACAAGGGCGCCGACTTCAGCAACCTGTGGAGTCACGACGGTTTCCTGCCCAGCGGTCCGACGGCGCTGACAGCCGGAGTGGTGACCGTCATCTTCTCCATGGTGGGCGCCGAGGTCGCCACCATCGCGGCCGCCGAGTCGGCGAACCCGGAGCGCGCCGTGGCGAAGGCCGCCAACTCGGTGATCACCCGGATCTGCTTGTTCTTCGTCGGCTCGGTGTTCCTGCTCGCCGTGATCCTGCCCTGGGACTCCGCAGAGCTCGGCGGCTCGTCGTTCGTCGCGGCGTTCACCGAGATGGGCATTCCATATGCCGACGACATCATGAACGCGGTGGTGCTCACCGCGGTGCTCTCGTGCTTGAACTCGGGCCTCTACACCGCGTCGCGGATGCTGTTCGTGCTGTCCGCCCGGCGGGAGGCGCCGGCCCGGCTGGTCAACGTGAGCCGCCGCGGCGTGCCGGTGGTGGCGATCCTGGCGTCGTCTGTCGTGGGCTTCCTGTGTGTCATCGCGGCGGCGATCGACGAGGACGGCGTGTTCCTGTTCCTGCTGAACTCGTCGGGCGCGATCATCCTGTTCGTCTACCTGCTGATCTCGATCTCCCAGATCACGCTGCGGTACCGGGCCGACGACTCCACGCTGAGGGTCAAGATGTGGCTCTTCCCGGTGCTGTCGATCCTGACGACGCTCGGCATCGTGGGGGTGCTGCTGCAGATGGCGCTCACCGACAGCGTGCGCTCGCAGCTGGTCCTCAGCCTGCTGTCGTGGGTCGTGGTGCTGGTGTTGTACGCCGTCAACAAGTACGCCCTGGCCCGCGCCGGGGAGCGCCCGACGGTCACGGGCGGCCCGGCCCGCCGGGTCCTGGTGCTCGCGAACGAGACCGTCAACTCCGGGGAGCTGCTCGACGAGCTGCGGCGGATCGACGCCGCCGGATCCGCGAGCTACTACGTCTGCGTGCCGGCCAGCCCCATCGAGACCGGTGCCGCGGTCGACGGGCCGCTGCGGGTGCGGGACGCGACCGTCGAGGCCGCCCAGAACCGGCTCGCGCAGACGCTCAGCACCCTGCGGTCCGACGACCTGGACGTCGACGGCGCGCTGGGCGACTACCGGCCGCTGCGGGCATTGGCCAACGCTGTCGACTCCTTCAGGCCCGACCAGATCGTGATTGCGACCCGGCCGCTGGAGGACTCGGTGTGGCAGCGCTATGAGGTGGTCGACCGGGCCCGCACGTCCTACCCGGTCCCGGTCACCCACGTCGTCGCCAACCGTGTCGAGCCGGCTCTGGTGGAGGACGCATGACCATCGTCGTCGGGTGCACCCCGAAGGAGAGCGGCAACGGGGCGTTGGAGCTGGCGTCCATGCTCGCGCGGTCCACCGGCGAGGACGTCGTGGTCGCGGTGATCGTGGCCGCGGCCTGGCCTCCCAGCACCGAGCGTATCGACGCCGACTACCGCGCCTACCTGAACCAGCGCACGGAGCAGTCGCTCGCCCAGGCGAGGGCGTGGATGCCCGCGGACGTGGCGACGACCTTCGTCCAGCGCGATGCCGCCTCGATCCCGACCGGCCTGCTCCAGGTGGCCCGCGAGTTCGGCGCCAGCGTGCTGGTGCTCGGTTCCTCCGAGAGCGGCGGGCTGGGTCATGTCGCGCTGGGCAGCGTCGCCGACCGCATCCTGCACAGCTCGAAGGTTCCGGTCGCGCTGGCGCCGCGGGGCTTCCAGGCGGAGCCGAACGGCCGGGTCCGGCGGGTCACCGTCGCTTTCGGCAGCTCCGACCACGACCGGGCCCTGGTGCTCTCCGCGGCGGCGTACTCCATCAGTACGGCGAGCTCCTTGCGGATCGCGTCGTTCTCGGTGCGGCCCAAGATGGTGTTCGCCGCGACGATGGCCGGCACCGGTGAGGAGCTCGTGGTCGACGAGTGGTCCCGGCGGACCCACGCGACGATCCACGAGGAGCTGGAGCAGGTGCGCGGGCTGCCCGACGTACGGCGTCCGGTCGACGTGGTGCTCGGCGACGGGTACAGCTGGCGTGAGGCGATGGGTCGGGCGCCGTGGTCTCTGGGCGACCTCCTGGTCGTCGGGTCCAGCTCCCACGGCCCGCTGACGTCGGTGTTCCTCGGGTCGAGGGCGTCCAAGATCATCCGCTACGCACCGGTGCCGGTGCTGACCCTGCCGCGATCACATTCGTAGCGCACCCCTCCTCGCACCATCCGTCCGAGCAACAGGAGCTGAAGTGCCCGCCGACATGTTCGACCTCATCGACGACTGGGGGCCTGAGAAGGTCGTCTGCGTCTCCGATCGGAAGACCGGCATGCGCGGCGTCCTGGTCATCGACAACAGCGCTCGCGGGATGGGCAAGGGCGGGACTCGGATGAGCCCCACGCTGACCGTGCGCGAGGTCGCGCGGCTGGCGCGGACGATGACGTGGAAATGGGCAGCCGTCGACCTTTTCCACGGAGGCGCCAAGGCCGGGATCCTGGGCGATCCGGGGGCCCCGGACAAGGAGGCCGTGCTGCGCGCCTTCGCGCGCGCCCTCGCCAACGAGGTGCCCCGCGAGTACGTGTTCGGGCTGGACATGGGCCTGAGCGAGAAGGACGCGGCGGTCTTCGTCGACGAGCTCGGTGACCGTGGCGCGGCAGTCGGCCTGCCGCGGGCGCTGGGCGGGTTGCCGTACGACGAGCTCGGGGTGACCGGGTACGGCGTGGCCGAGGCCGCCGATGCGGCCGCGCGGGCGATCGACCTGCCGATCGTCGGTGCCCGCGTCGCGATCCAGGGTTTCGGCGCCGTGGGCCAGGCGGCCGCGGAGCGTCTCGTCGAGCTGGGTGCCGTCATCACCGCGGTCTCTACGGCGAACGGCGCGGTCGTGGACCGCGGTGGGCTGGACGTCGCCCGGCTCGTCGCGTTGCGCGCCGAGCACGGCGACCGCTGCGTCCACGCCTACGGCTCACCGGTCGATGCGGACCAGGCGCTGATGACGGACGCCCAGATCCTGGTTCCCGCGGCCCGCGAGGACATGATCGACAAGGACCTGGCCAAGACCACGTCTGCAGTCCTGGTCGTCGAAGGTGCCAACCTCCCGACAACGCCGGCGGCCCGGGCGATCCTGCACGAGCGGGGCGTCGTCGTGGTGCCCGACTTCATCGCCAACGCCGGTGGGACCATCGCAGCCGCCCACTCGATGGACGCGCGCTACTCGCCGTTCCCGGTGGTCCCCGACGCCGTGTTCGCGATGATCTCGGCCAAGATGCGCGAGAACGCCGAGACGGTGGTGCGCGAGAGCCGCCGGCTCGGACTGGCCACGCACCTGGCCGCCCGGGCGATCGCCGAGGACCGGGTCCGCCGGGCCATGCGGTTGCGCGGCCAGGTCAGCGCCGTGGGCTAGGTGCCTTCAGCAGGGCGGCCACGACGTCGGTCACCACGGCGGTGAACGCGGCGATCGGCTGTCGGACGTCCGCCCGACGCGGGGCGATCAGGACTATCTGCCGGGTCAGGGGGTCCGCCATCTCCAGCCGCTGCAGGTGAGAGGTCGGGTTGAGGCGGCGCATCAGATCAGTCATCACGGTGGCTCCGAGACCTGCGGCGGCGAGCTGTAGCGATGCGGCCGTGTCCGTGACCTCGTGGACCACTCGCGGCTCGAAGCCGCGTCGTCGGAAGCCGGATCGCAGCGCCCGTCCGTACTGGCTGCCCGAGGCGGGCAGGATCCAGTCCAGCTCCGCGAGTACCTCGACGTCGACCCGCCGTGATCGCGGCCTGCCGCTGCCTGCCGCGACCGCGATCGCGAAGGTCTCCAGGTGCAGGGCGGTCACCGTGATCCTGTCGTCGCGAGGGATCGGCGCGTCCGCGTAGTCGAGGCCGAACGCGACGTCCACGTCGCCCCGCCGTACGGCGGCGGCGGCATCGTCCAGGTCGACCTCGCGGGAGCGCACCGCCACCTCGGGGAACGTCTCGGTCATCCTGCCGACGACGGGTGCCAACAAGCCTGCCGCGGTACTGCCCCAGGTGCCCACCAGGAGCGGCCCGGCCACCCGCCCCTCCGCCGATGCGATCGCGTGCCGTGCCTCCTTCTCGACTGCCAACATCCGATCGGCGTACTCGACGAGGACCCGCCCGGCATCGGTGAGCACGAGATGGCGTCCCGAGCGTTCGACCAGCCGGGCGCCGAAGGTCCTCTCGAGCGCAGAGACGTGCTGCGACACCGCCCCCGGGGTGTAGCCCAGGTGGTCGGCGGCCGCCGCCAGCGTCCCGGTCCGGACGAACGCCTGGAGGGTCGCGAGCTGGGTCAGGCTCAGTCGTGACACATCAGAAACTCTAAAGGATCCACCGCAGATGTCTTCGCTTGTAGGAAACCTTCAGTGGGGTCGACGATGGGTCCGGTCCCAGGAATCTCTTCCGAATCGAGGGCAGCCGTGACAGCTTCTGAGCTTCCGGCACGCGCGTCCGTCGTCGTCGTGGGTGGCGGAGTGATCGGCCTGAGTACGGCCTACCACCTGGCCCGGGCCGGGGTTCCGGACGTGCTGCTGCTCGAGCGGGACGAGCTCGGGTCGGGTTCCACGTGCCGGGCGGCCGGGGGAGTGCGCGCGCAATTCTCCGACGTGGTCAACATCGAGCTCGGGCAGCGGAGCCTGAGAACGTTCGAGACCTTCGAGCGCGAGTTCGGCCAGGACATCGACCTGCGCCAGGTGGGCTACCTGTTCCTGCTCGACCAGCCCCACCAGGTCGAGGCGTTCGAGCGGAACGTGGTGATACAGAACGAGCTGGGCGTGGCCAGCCGGATGATCGACGCCGCCGAGGCCAAGCGACTCTCGCCGCTGATCGAGACCAAGGGGCTGCTCGCCGCCGCCTGGTCCCCCCACGACGGACACTGCACGCCGGAGTCGGTCGTGCTCGGCTACGCCCGAGCGGCGCGGGGCGCCGGCGCTCGCCTGGTCCGAGGATGCGTGGTCAACGGGATCGTCACCGACGACAGCACCATCACCGCCGTGGAGACCAGCCGTGGCACCGTCGCGACCGATGCCGTGATCTGTGCGGCCGGGGCATGGTCCGGGCAGGTCGGCAACCTGGCGGGGGTCGACCTGCCGGTCGTGCCGTTGCGGCGGCAGATCCTGACCACCGAGCCGATGGCCGGACTCGACCCGCACACTCCGTTCACCATCGACTTCTCCAGCAGCTTCTACTTCCACGGCGAGGGTCCGGGACTGCTGCTCGGCATGTCCGACCCCGACGAGGAGCCCGGCTTCAGGCTCGGCCGGTCCGACGCCTGGCTGCCCCGGCTCGGCGAGGCGATCGAGCACCGCGCCCCGAGGATCGCCGAGGTCGGCATCGCCGGCGGCTGGGCAGGTCTCTACGAGATGACCCCCGACCACAATGGTCTCGTGGGCGAGGCCACCGACGTGTCCCGGTTCCTGTACGCCGCAGGCTTCTCGGGGCACGGCTTCCTGATGGGGCCTGCCATCGGCGAGGTGATGCGCGACCTCTACCTGGGGAACCGACCCGTCGTCGATGTCAGCGGTCTCGATGTCCGCCGATTCGCCGACAGCACCATCCGTCCCGAGCTCAACATCGTCTGACCATCGAAGGAAGAGACTCATGGCCCACTCCAGCATCCCGACCGGTGCCGAGCTGCAGCAGCTCGCGATCGAGACCGCACGACGCTGCGGGGTCGACGTCGACGCCGCGGCCGGCGACACGACGACCGGCTCCCCGATCAACGGTGAGCGCCTCAGCTCCCTGGCCTGGACCGACGCGACAGCCGTCGACGATGTCGTCGAGCGCGCGCACGGTGCTTTCCTCGAGTGGCGCAAGGTCCCCGCGCCCGCGCGGGGAGCGCTGGTCAAGCGGCTCGGCGAGCTCCTCGCCGAGCACAAGGACGACCTGGCCGCCCTGATCAGCCTCGAGGTCGGCAAGATCACCTCCGAGGCCCGCGGAGAGGTCCAGGAGATGGTCGACATCTGCGACTTCGCGGTCGGGCTCTCCCGACAGCTGTACGGCCGCACGATGCCGTCCGAGCGCCCCGGCCACCGGCTGATGGAGACCTGGCACCCGCTGGGTGTCGTGGGGGTCATCAGTGCGTTCAACTTCCCGGCGGCGGTCTGGTCCTGGAACACCGCCGTCGCCCTGGTCTGCGGGGACCCGGTGGTGTGGAAGCCCTCGGAGCTGACGCCGCTGACGTCCCTCGCGAGCCACGCCATCCTCGCCCGGGCGATCGCCGAGGTGGGCGCGCCTGCGGACCTGTCGCAGGTCCTGATCGGTGGCACCGACATCGGGCAGGCCCTCGTCGACCATCCGGGCGTCGCACTGCTCAGCGCGACCGGCTCGACCCGGATGGGCCGCGCCGTGGGGCCGCGGGTCGCCGGCAGGTTCGGGCGCTCGCTGCTGGAGCTCGGCGGCAACAACGCCGCGATCGTCAGCCCCAGCGCCGACCTCGACCTGACCACCCGTGGCATCGTGTTCTCGGCGGCTGGAACCGCGGGTCAGCGGTGCACCACGATGCGCCGGGTGATCGCCCACAGCAGCGTGATCGACGAAGTCACCGAGCGACTCGTGTCGGCGTACGGCCGGCTGCCGATCGGCAACCCGATGGCCGAGGGAACCCTGGTCGGGCCGCTGATCCACCGCGCGGCCTACGAGGCCATGGAATCCGCCATCGCCCAGGCGGGGTCCGAGGGCGGCAAGCTCGTCGCCGGCGGCGGCCGTACCCTCGAGGACGAAGCGCCGGACGCCTACTACGTCCGGCCGGCGATCGTCCGGATCGACGAGCAGACGTCGGTGGTGGAGCAGGAGACCTTCGCCCCGTTGCTGTACGTCCTCCCTTACGACGACTTCGACGAGGCGATCGCGCTCAACAACGGCGTGCCCCAGGGCCTGTCCTCGAGCGTGTTCACGACCGATCAGGCGGAGGCTGAGCGGTTCGTCTCCGCGGAGGGCTCGGACGCCGGCATCGTCAATGTCAACATCGGCACGTCCGGAGCGGAGATCGGCGGCGCGTTCGGAGGCGAGAAGGAGACCGGGGGCGGCCGCGAGTCCGGCTCGGACGCGTGGCGCGCATACATGCGCCGAGCCACCAACACCGTTAACTTCTCCGGGGAGCTTCCCCTGGCACAGGGCGTCGACTTCACCATCTGACCCGCGAGACGACACCATGCTGAACCCCGTACACCTGCGGACATTGGCCATGGTCCTGCGCACCGGCTCGTTCGCGGAGGCCGCCCGCCGCTTGGGCTACACCGGGTCGGCAGTCTCGCAGCAGATCGCGATCCTGGAGCGCCAGCTCAAGACGGCGCTGTTCGAGCGGGACGCGCACAGCATCAGTGCCACGCCGGCCGCGGAGTTCATCGCGGCCAGGTCCCACACGGCAATCGGGGCGCTGCAGGCGCTTGAGGACAACATCAGCCTGCTCATGGACGGCGTCGTCGGCAGGCTGCGCCTCGGCAGCTTCCCGACGGCGAGTGAGCGGCTGGTGCCCGCCGCGCTGTCGTCGTTCAAGGCGAGCCACCCGGACATCGACGTGCAGCTCGATGAGGCCGAGCCCCAGGAGCTGATGCCGCAGCTGGAGTCGCGGGAGATCGACCTGGCCGTGGTCTATCGGTACAACCTCGTGCCCACGGCGTGGCCGAAGACGGTGCGCACCGACCGGGTCCTGCGCGAGGATCTTCTGGTCATCCGTGCCGGGGGCGGGGCGGAGCAGCCTGGCGAGGTCGACCTGAGCGTGCTGGCCGGGGAGACGTGGGTCTCGACGCGGGAGGGGACGTCGGGCGCCGCCGTGCTGCGGCACCTGTGCCGTGCACAGGGTTTCGAGCCTTCGGTGTCGTTTCGCAGCAACAACTACAGCGTCACCCAGGGACTGGTCCGGGCCGGCCTCGGCATCGCGCTCGTGCCTGCGCTCGGTTACGCGCCGGGGCCGGGGATCTCGGCCGCCCGGATCGCGGGCTCGACGGCGTTCCGGGAGATCCTGGTCGCCAGCTCACCGACCGCACCGCGATCGGTGGTGGATGCCTTCATCGGTTCGTTCAGGCGGTCCGCGAACGGTTTCGCACCCGATGCGCTCGGGGTGGCAACGATCTCCTGAGTCCCTCCTACGGCGCCGACCGGAACGCCGCATGACCGGTGATCGCCTGGCCCAGGACCAGGGTGTGCATCTCGACGGTGCCCTCGTAGGTGAGGACGGACTCGAGGTTGTTCATGTGGCGGATCACCGGGTACTCCAGTGAGATCCCGTTGGCGCCGAGGATGGTCCTTGCGGTGCGACAGATCTCGAGTGCCGCGCGGACGTTGTTCAGCTTGCCCAGCGAGACGTGCTCGGGGCGCAGGTCTCCCTGGTCCTTCAGCCGGCCCAGGTGCAGGGCCAGGAGGCTGCCGGTCGACAGGCTCAGCCCCATCTCGACCAGCTTCTGCTGGGTGAGCTGGAAGCTCGCGATCGGCTGCCCGAACTGGCTGCGGGTGCCGGCGTACTCCAAGGCGGTCTCCAGCGCCGATCGGGCGGCGCCCAGGGCGCCCCAGACGATGCCGAAGCGGGCTTCGTTGAGGCAGCTCAGAGGCCCCTTCAGGCCGGTCACCTCTGGCAGCACCGCGGCGGCGGGCAGCCGGACGGAGTCGAGGACGAGCTCACTGGTCACCGACGCGCGCAACGACATCTTGTGCTTGATCTCGGTCGCCGAGAACCCCGGCGTGCTCGTGGGTACGACGAACCCGCGGATGCCTTCGTCGGCGTGGGCCCACACGATCGCGATGTCGGCGACGGAGCCGTTGGTGATCCACATCTTGCGTCCGTCGAGGACCCAGTCGTCGCCGTCGCGGCGGGCTCGGGTGCGCATGCCGGCCGGGTCCGACCCGTGGTCGGGCTCGGTGAGACCGAAACACCCGATGGCCTCGCCGGCGGCCATGCGAGGCAGCCACTCGGCCTTCTGCTCCTCGGAGCCGAAGCGCCAGATCGCGAACATGGCCAGGGAGCCCTGGACGGAGACGAACGACCGCAGTCCGGAGTCGCAGGCCTCGAGCTCGACGCAGGCAAGGCCGTACTGGGTCGCGCTCATCCCCGCGCACCCGTACCCGTCGAGGTGCATCCCGAGCACCCCGAGGTTGCCGAGCTTCTTGGCCAGGCCGCGAAGGTCCTCGACCCGACCCTCCTCGAACCAGGTCGCGACGTAGGGCTGCGCCTCGGCGGCGACGAAGTCACGGACGGCCTTGCGCACGTCGCGCTCGTCCTGGGTCAGCATGAGGTCGATGCCGGCGAGGTCGGCTGCCGGGATCGACGGGGTCCTCGCGGTCACGGTCTCTCCCTGTCGTCGTGGATGGTCCTGGTGTCGCGGGTGGACGGTGCCGCGGTCGAGGAGGCCAGGAGCTCGCGGACCGCGTCCACGATCTCGGTCTCCCCGAGCAGCACGGTCTCAGCCGCCGGCCCGAGCGGGATGAAGCTGTCGGCACTGGCTACGCGGGCCAGACGCCCGCCGTACCCGCTGTCGACCAGGGCCGCGAGCACGCCTTCGGCGACGCCACCGGTACGGCGTGTCTCGTCGACGACGAGGACCGCATCGAAACCGGCCGCGACGCGGGTGAGCGCCTCTGCGGGCAGCGGCGCCAGCCAGCGCAGGTCGAGCACGGTGCTGGCCACACCGCCATCGGCCAGCGTCGCCGCGGCTCTGCGACTCAGGTGCACCCCGTTCCCGAACGTGACGATGAGTACGTCGCGACCCTCGCCGAACAGGCCGACCGTGCCCAGGGGGGTGCTGGCCTCCGCCGCATCCGGCGCCACGTAGGGCGCGGTCCAGCCGCCGTCGCCGTCCTCGAGGAGGTCGCGGGAGTGGTAGCGCGCAATCGGCTCGAGGAAGACGCACACGCGTCCATCCCGGCGGGCGAGGTCGAAGCAGGTGCGCAGCAGACCGGGAGCCTCAGCAGGATGGCTCGGCACGGCCAGGACCAGGCCCGGGATGTCGCGCAGCACCGCGACCGAGTTGTCGTTGTGGAAGTGGCCTCCGAAACCGCGCTGGTAGGCGAGGCCGGCGACCCGGACCACCATGCCGTTCTGGTACTGGCCGTTGGAGAAGAACCGCAAAGTGGCGGCCTCTCCGCGCAGCTGGTCCTCGGCGTTGTGCAGGTAGGCCAGGTACTGGATCTCGGGGATGGGCACGAAGCCGGCGAGCGCTGCCCCGAGCGCCACCCCCAGGATGGTCTGCTCGTCGAGCAGGGTGTCGAACACCCGGAGGCCGCCGAACCGCTTCCGGAGGGCGCGGGTGACGCCGTACACCCCACCCTTGACGGCGACGTCCTCCCCGAAGACCAGGGCCTCGGGATGGGTGATCATCAGGTCCGCGAGCGTTGCGTTGATCGTCTGGGCCAGCGTCATGGGGGAGCCGGCCTCGGGCGGTCGTCCGGCCCAGGCCGCGGTACGGCGCTCGTCGGTGATCGCGGTCGGCGCGGAGGGGGCGGCGGTGGGCAGGGCGAGCGGCGCCATGACGTCCTCCCGGGTGGCGAGCCGGTCCTCGTCGAGCACGCGCTTGGCCTCGTCCATCACCTGGAGCCGGACGTGCTCGTAAGTGTCGAGGACCTCCGCCGCGGACATGACGCCGCGGTCGACGAGTGCCTGAGCCGTGGCGAGGAGAGGGTCGCGCGCATAGTCGGCGAGGATCTCGCTCCGGGAGCGGTAGGCGACCTCGGCATCCGAACCGGCATGACCCATGAACCGGACGGTGCGCAGATGGAGGACGGCGGCGCGACGACTCTCGCGAACGGCGGCCACCGACGCCGCGGACACGGCCAGCAGCGCCTCGGGATCAGCGCCGTCCACCTGCCGGTATGACAGCCCTGGGAGGCACTGGAGCGCTGCCCCCGGCCACTCGCCGGGCGACTTGGTACTGATCCCGATCCCGTTGTCCTCGCACACGAACAGGACGGGGCAGGGAATCTTGCGGTGCACCAGGTAGGCCGCGGCGTTGAGCGCCCCGGCGGCGGTGGAGTGGTTGGCCGACGCGTCCCCGAAGCTGCACAGCACGATCGCGTCCTCGGGCCAGGGAGACCCGACGCCCGTGCCAGGACCGAGTCCGAGGGCATAGGCGAGTCCCACCGCCCGCGGCAGATGTGAGCTGATCGTGGAGGTCTGCGGGATGATGCTCAGCCGCGGATGGCCGAAGACCTTGTGCCGCCCACCTGACATCGGGTCGCTGGCGGCCGACGTGAGGCTGAGCAGGATGTCGCGCACCGGGTTGTCACTGCTCGCGGCACGTGCTCGAGCGGCGTAGAAGCCCCCGGCGCGGTAGTGCAGCAGAGCAGGGTCGTCCACCCGTGACACCAGACCCAGCGCCGCGTTGCTCTCGTGACCGGCTGAGCCGATCGTGTAGTAGCCCTTGCCCTGTGCCTGGAGCCAGCGCGCCGCGAAATCCAGATGTCGGCTCTGCGCCTGCGCGTCGAAGAGGTGTCGCAGCGTGGACAGATCGGTGCGCCGGTTCTCCAAGGTCGCGGGTCCCCGGTCGCTTGCGTGGTCGCCGCGCTCGCTGAGTCGACGGACGAAGTGCTCGTCGATCGTCTCCATGTCCGACACTCTTCCGCGTCAACCGCCGCAACTACAGGCCAACAGCACATCTGCTGCTGATGGCTCCCCCCGAGACACTTGGGCTCAAGGAGCCGCGTGACCCTTGGCGCTCATGCGCCGGTCTCGTCGAATCCGCGCTTGATCACCTCGATCACTCGCGGCCTGAGCCGGGCGACCGAGATCACCTCGTCCACAGAGCCCACCCGCACCGCCCGGTGTATGTCGTGGACGCTGTCGAACTCGGCTGCGACCTCGCCGATCTTCTCCGGTCGCACCGCCGCCCTCAGGTCGGCGAGCTCGACGACCGAGCGGCTCCGGTCCGGTCCTGCGGCGTCGGCGATCCTGCCCTCGACCTCTCGGACGCGAGGGTCGGCCGACGTACGCTTCTCGACCTCGCCGGCGAACACGACTGCCGCCGCCGGGGCGCCGCCGATGACCGACGCGTACGACCCTTCGAGGGCGAGCACCGTCATGTTCGGGTTCAGGGCCTTGGAGAAGACCACGAACGCACCGCCGTGGTAACGCGAGATGACGCAGAAGACGATCGGGCCGTTGAAGTTGACGATGGCACGGCCGATCTCCGCGCCGTACTCCAGCTGGAGGTTGCGCATCGAGTCCGGCGAGCCGTCGAAGCCGGACAGGTTGGCCAGTACGACGAGCGGCCGGTTCCCGCTGGCGGCGTTGATCGCCCGGGCAGCCTTCTTCGACGAGCGCGGGAAGAGCGTGCCGGCGGTGTAGATGTCCGGTCCGTCGGTGGGCGGGAAGCCTCGTCGGGGAACCGGCCGCGACTCGATCCCCAGCAGGCACACGGGATAGCCGCCCAGGTGAGCGTCCTGGACCACCGCCGTGTCCGCGTCGGCCATGCCGGCCCAGCGCTCCAGGGTCGCGTGGTCCTGGTCGGCCAGGGCCCGCATCACGGTGCGGATGTCGAAGGCCTTCTTGCGGTCCGGGTTGCCGGCCACGGAGAAGATCTCGCCGACCGTGGTGAAGTCGCTCTCGGCGGACACGTGCGGGAACGACGAGATGTCGCGGTCCTCCGGGTCGGTGGTGGCGGCCCGGCGCGGCCGCGACTCACCGGGCACCACATAGGTGTGGTCGTAGTGAGCCATCAGTACGGCGAACGCGCCGGCCAGGTCGGGCGCCCAGTACTGCGCCTGCCCGTTCGGGCCCATCACCCGGTCGTAGCCACCGATGCCGAAGTTGTCCTCCGCGGACACGCCGCCGGAGAAGTCGAGCGACTGCTTCCCGGTCAGCACCATCGCGCTGTCCGGGGTCATCACCAGGATGCCCTTGGTGTGCATGAGCATCGTCGCCTCGGCGTTCCAATAGGGCTGCGCACCGACGTTGATGCCCGCGACGACCACGTTGATCTCGCCACCGGCCTGGGTGAACTCGATGATCCGCTTCAGCGCGGCGGCCACCCAGTCCATGTTCTCGGTGCCGGAGTCCATCGAGATCCGGGCGCCCGCGGACAGGGCGAACCACTCCACCGGCACCTGCATCCGCTCGGCAAGGTCGATCGCGGCGATCACTCGTGAGCACTCCGGCTCCGAGACGGCACCGAGCGCCATGGTCGGGTCGCCGCAGAGCACGACGCGGGTGACCCCTTCCGGGTGCAGGTCGGTCGGCGTGGTGACCACCGCGACGAGGATGCCGGCCTTGTTGAGGCCGGGAGGACGGCTGACGGGCGCGAGGACGCCTGAGTCGTCGAGGTCGTACTCGACGAAGCCCCCGCCGGGACCGGCGAGGACCCCCGCGAGCTCGTAGGGGTAGACCAAGCCGCGACGACGGGCCCGGGCGACCTTGCCGGCGTACTCGTCGAGCGGCTGGAGCGGCTCGGTCGGCGGCGCCTCGATAGAGGCGGTCACGCCGGCGCCCGGCCGGGCGTGGAACCTGATGGCCATGGGGACGGCCACACCGTCGGATCCGACCACCCGGCCCTGCGCGACGACCTCCGAGATCCCCGCACCGTCCGTCAGCGGGGTGATCTTGCCCTGCAACGCGGTCAGCTGGTCAGGGTCGGCCTCGACGTCCGGCCAGACCTGGACCCACACGTGGTTCGAGTCGAGCTTGCTCCCGGCTGCGCCCCGCGCCGTGCGCACCCGCCTGATCGCCTCGAGGCAGTTCTCCACCGCTCGCTCGGCGTGGGGCACTGCGATGACCGTCCCCTCGTCGTCGCGGACGACGGCGAGCTGGCGCACCTGCGCGAGGGCGACGAGCCGGCGGTCCGCCGGGTTCTGCTTGGCCACGCACTCGAAGAGGAGCACGTCCTCGGGCGCGTCGACGCGGGTGACATTGAACTCGCGCAGCCGCCACAGGTCGAGCCGGCGGCCGACCATCGGGTGCACTCCGCGAACCAGGTCGTCCTCCGCGACGCCACCGTCCACGACAGGCCGGTAGGTGAAGTAGCTGACCGGCCGGTCACCGCCGGGGCAGACCGCGACCGCGACTCGGCGTGCGTCGTGGGCGAAGGGCAGCGCGCCGACGATGCGGGCGAGCTCCTCGGTGACCTGCTCCGGCGACTCGGGAGCGTCGGGCCAGTGGATGTAGAGGTCGACGACCGCCCCGTCACCGGGACTGCGCGCGGCGACCTCCTCGCCCACGGCAGCAGTCATCGCGCTGGTGGGGTCGGTCAGCTCGGCGATGGTGCCCTCGATCGAGACCAGCCGGGTCGGGCGCCCGTCGAGGGTGTAGTCGGCCACCGTGAAGGTGCGACCGGCGCGCGGCACCGAGCGGAGGTCGTGCAGGTCGTACTCGCGGTAGTGGCGTCGCACCAGGACCTCGAGCATCGGTTCCTGCTCGGGTACGCCGTTCTCCAGCCGCTCGGCGAGGAACCGCACGATCTGCTCGGGGATCGCGGCCAGCGCATCCATGCGCTGGGCGCGGTCCGCGGCGTCGGGATCGGCGGCCAGGGCCTCGACCTCGTTGCGAACTCCGGCCAGGACACTGGACCGCTCAGCGTCGACCAGGGGCTGGTCGAACCAGCGGAAGCGAGTGCTCCGGGCCAGGTCGCCCACCACGGGGAAGCGCAGCTGGGTGGCCCTGACGAGACGCTCGAGGAGGTCACGCGCCGGACCGGCCAGCGCCTCGGTCGGAGGAGGCTCGGCGATCCAACGCTGGAGAAGCCCCGTGGCCAGCTGTACGTCGGGCGCGGAGCGCTGCTGAGCGAGGAAGATCCGGAACACCGCCTCCTCCAGCTGCGGAGTCCGATCCCAGTCGGTCACGCCGTAGTGGGCGAGGACCCTGGCCAGGCGGTCCCGGAACTGGTCGGGCAGCCCACCGCGCTCGGCGTCCAGGCTCTGCAGGAAGGCGTGGAAGTGCTCCTTCGAGCTGTGTACCCGGAGCTCGGTGTGGAGGTCCTCGCCGGCCGGCCGGTTGCGGCTCAGCTCGGCGAAGTCGGCGATCAGACCGAGCAGGGCGATCTCGTCGGGCACGACCTCTTCCCCCGCCGCGATCAGCTCGTCGCGGACAGCGAGGTAGTCGGCGATGACGGCGCCCTCCTCGCGTGGGTCGACGTCGTACCCCATCAGCAGCGCGGCGACGTCCGCCCGGCTCCGGACCGCGCGTCGCTGCGCGGTCGCACCGTTCGAGGCCGGCGGCAGGTCGAGGGCCGGACCCGTGGCCTCCGGCGCAGCTTGCTCGTCGACGTCGTCCTCGACGGGCTCGAGGCGGACCAGCGGAGCGCCGGTCTCGACCTGGCTCCCGGTCATCACCAGGAGCTCACGGACCTTGGCTGCGAACGGCGATCGCAGCACGGTCTCCATCTTCATGCTCTCCAGAACCAGAACCGGGGCTCCGGCAGCCACCAGGTCGCCGACTGCCACGGGGGACGCCACCACCAGGGCCGGCGCGGGCGAGCGAAGCACGCCGCCCTCGTCGCGCGTGACGCGGTGGGCCACGCCGTCGACCTCGATCATGTGGACCGGACCGTGGGTGGCGGTGACCAGGCGGTAGAGCCGGTCGCCGACGGTCATCCGGGTGTGGAACTCGTCGAGACGTTCGACGTCGGCGACCACCACGTGCTCGACGCCCGCGGAGTCGATGCCCACGCGGAACCGCTGCGGGCCGATCTGGATGACGGTGACCTTGTACGCCGTGCCCCGCAGCTTGAAGTCGACGGCGCGACCGACCTTGTGCTGGACCTGCGGACGGCCGCCGTGGGCGCTCTCCAGGAGCCGGGTGATCTCGACCTGGGCCTCGTCCTCGTAGGCCTCGATGCCGGCAGCCACGACGGCGATGCCGGAATGCTCGTGGACGACGAGCCGGCCTTCCGCGCGGACCCGGTCGATCCAGCTGGTGTCTGCCCAGCCCGCCTTGCCGTCGACCACCTCGGACTGGTCGAGGAGATCGAGGATGAAGCTCTTGTTGGTGGCCCCGCCCTCGATCACGACGGTGGTCTCCGCCATCGCCCGGCGCAGCCTGGCCAGCGCCTCGTCGCGGGTGCGGCCGTAGGCGATGATCTTGGCGATCATCGAGTCGAAGTCGGCGGGGATGGTGTCGCCCTCACCGACACCGGTGTCCACGCGGATCCCGGGACCCGACGGCAGGTCGAGCAACGCGATCCGACCGGGCGCCGGGGCGAAGTCCCGGTCGGGATCCTCGGCGTTGAGCCGGGCCTCGACCGCATGGCCCTTCTCGGGCGGCTTCGCCCCAACAAGTCGACCTCCGGCAGCGACGTGCAGCTGCGCCTTGACCAGGTCGACGTCCGTCGTCATCTCGGTGATCGGGTGCTCGACCTGGAGCCTGGTGTTGACCTCGAGGAACGCGAACGTCCGCTCCTCGGGGTGGTAGAGGAACTCGACCGTGCCGGCGCCGACGTACCCCACAGCGATCGCCAGCCGCTCGGCGGACGCCTTGACCTCATCGGTCTGGTCCTTGTCCAACAAGGGTGAGGCGGACTCCTCTATCACCTTCTGGTTGCGTCGTTGAATGGTGCAGTCGCGAACGCCGAGCGCCCAGGCAGTGCCGTGGCCGTCAGCGATGAGCTGGACCTCGACATGCCGTGCCCCGGTCACCAGACGCTCCAGGAAGACCACGCCGCTTCCGAACGCGCGCTCGGCCTCGTCGCGGGTGCGCTGGTAGGCGTCCTCGAGCTCTGCTGCCGTGTCGACCCTGCGAATACCGCGGCCGCCTCCGCCGGCGGTCGCCTTGAGCATCAACGGGTAGCCGATCTGTGCCGCCGCGGCGAGCGCTGCCTCGAGCGTGTCGACGCCGCCTCTGCTCCACGGCGCGACGGCGACGCCGACCTCCTCGGCGATCAGCTTGGACCCGATCTTGTCGCCGAGCTTGCGCATGGCGTCTGCGCTCGGGCCGATGAAGGTCACACCGAGGCGCTTGCACAGGTCCACGAACGCGGGATCCTCCGCGACGAATCCCCACCCGACCCAGACCGCGTCTGCCGCGCACTCGACCAGCACCCGCTCGAGGACGGCCAGGTCGATGTAGGGGCGTGCCGAGGCGGCACCCAGCGAGTACGCCTCGTCGGCCTCCCGCGCGAACATCGCCGTACGTTCCTCGTCGGTGTAGAGCGCGATCGTGCGGATCGGCGCCCCACCACCCTGCGCATTCAGGTCGCGGACGGCGTGGATCAGCCGCATCGCGGCCTCGCCGCGGTTCACGATCGCAACGCGAGAGAACACCCGTGACCCTCCAGATCCGACGGCTCGCCCTCGGAGCCGTCGTCGCGAGACTGTCACGTCGTCGAGGTTACGAGCGAGTCACATCGGCAGCGTCGCCGCGGAAGGGGCGGATCAGATCTATGGTGGGCCGATGACCGAGGAAGAAGTAGACGCCTCTCAGCCGGACATCATGAACATCTACGACACCGCCACCGACGTCGGTCTCGTGTGCCGCGTGTGCGGCTCGTTGGTTGCCTCGGCGGGTGAGTACCCGAGGGCGCATTGGGACTGGCACGAGGCCTCGAACGGGGCGTGACCCCAGAACTTCAGGCGCCCTGCGCGACGTCACCGTCGCCGACCCGCTCGGGGAGCTGTACGGGAACAAGGTGCTATAGCTGGTCCGTGTGATACCTGATTGGCGGCGTCTGGAATGAGGGAACCGAGATGAGCCCGTCGACGAAGAAGCTGGTCTACCACTTCAGTGAGGGTGACAAGGACC
>NZ_QXGH01000040.1 GCF_003515065.1 Nocardioides immobilis | reverse complement strand
ACCACACCGAGCTGCCCAAGGTGATTGCCCGGAAGTCACGGACCCTCACGCCAGAGGAGTTCGACCGGCTGATCGCGGCGATCCCCGAGCAGCACCGGCTGATGGTGCAGACCTTCATCGAGACCGGGATGCGCTGGGGCGAGCTGATCGCCCTCCGGCCGAGGCACATCGACTTCCTCCGCCGCGAGGTCACCGTCGAGGAGACCATCGTCGAAGTCTCGAAGAAGCACTCCCCTACTGGCGAGCGCTGCCTGGTCAAGCCCTACCCTAAGGACAACGAACCACGCACCTTCGGCATGCGCCAGCCGTGGCTCGACGCCGTCGCAGCACACATCCAGTCCCACGGTATCGGCAGAGACGACCTGCTCTTCCCCACCAAGGCGAACACACCGATCTCGCGCAACACCTTCCGCACCCGGGTCTGGCTCCCCGCCGTCAAGGCCAGCGGAGTGGACTTCCCCGTTCGCGTCCACGACCTCCGCCACGCCCACGCCTCATGGCTACTGTCGGGCGGCTCCGACCTCAAGTCTGTGATGGAGCGAATGGGTCACGCCCAGATCCAAACCACCCAGAAGTACCTCCACACCCTTCCCGGCGCAGACCAAAAGAACCTCGATGCCCTTGACCGTGTTTCGAACTCGCGGCGGTAAGCGACAACGGGTGACGAAGCGGTGCTCGTCATGCCGAGGAGCCGAGCCATGTCGTCGTCGGCGTTCTGGCGGGTCTTCACCGCGGTGTTGACCGCAGTGAATAAATAAGACCACGGCACGCTGACCTGGCCAAACATGGTCTCGCTCGTGCGGCAACCGTGAGTG
Organism: Nocardioides immobilis; assembly: GCF_003515065.1. GTDB lineage: Bacteria > Actinomycetota > Actinomycetes > Propionibacteriales > Nocardioidaceae > Nocardioides > Nocardioides immobilis. The sequence continues at coordinate 75,034 of NZ_QXGH01000040.1, read as the reverse complement.
CGGCGCAGGCTGGACGCGGGAGCTCGGCCTCATCCTGTCCTAGATCCCGCGGCAGAAGCCGGGCCTCGCCCGCAACGATGCGGCATCAAGCCTGGGGTGCTTCACCTCGACGACACGATGGGCGAGCTGAAGGGCTACCTCAGCACCCGGACGGAGCGCCTGCGCGTGGGCAGACGGCAGCGGGCGCCGGTTCTGCCTCAGCGCGACGAGGGGCAATCTCCATGAGCAGCCCGAGAGCCGTAATCGCGCTCGGCCATCCGGCATAGAAGGCCAGGTGGGTGATCGCCTCTACGAGCTCATCGCGTGACAGACCGTTGTCGAGCGCCAGCCTGAGGTGCCCTTCCAGTTGCTCCGGACGGTAGGCCGTCACGAGTGCTGCCACGGTGATCAAACTCCGATCCCGCGTCACCAGACCCGGCCGCTCCCACACGTCACCGAACAGGACCTCTGTCGTCAGATCGTTGAACTTGGGCGCGATGGCCGCGACGTCTGCGGACCGCACAGCGCGGCGCGTCACGGACGCGACCCTGCGGACGCGCTTGCTCCCGCCGCCGCAGACACGATCCCGGCCCAACGATCACCAGCTGCCGCCATGCGGGCGGCACCTGTGGCGCCGGACACCGACGAGAACGTGAACTCACCGACGCCCAGCCCCACCGCTTCCTGGAGGCCGTCGAGGTCGTCGACGTCCCTTCGCAGGCACCTCGGCGCCTGGGTGAGCTCCACGTGTCCGGCAGCCCGATGGAGAGCGGCCGAGCCATGCCCGTACCGCGGAATCAGCCGGGCTGGCGATGACGCCATCAGCAGCGAGGTCCCGTACTCCTCGGCGTCCGCTACGAAGGCGCGGTCGAGACCTACCGCACCCTCCAGGGCAGACGCCAAGGAGCACGCGTCGATGCTGGGCAGGTCCGACGGGATGACGACGACATGATCGTTCGGGTATCTGCGGTCGGCCCACGAGACGCCCCGCATGATCGAGATGTTGAGCGCGTCCCCGCTCGTCTGGACCCAATCGCTGACGAGCCGGGCGCCATGCCGACGGCAGAATCTGCGCAGGCTCGCGTCAGAGCAGACCGCCAGGACCCGATCGATCCCCGGCGTTTCGAGCGCGGCGACGAGCACGTCCCGGGCGAAGGCCTCAGCGAGGGCGCGTCGCACGGGCCCGGGCAGTGCGAGTCTTTGCTTCGCCAGAGCGAGCCGCTTGATCGGGACGATGGCTGTCCAGCTCGTCACGATGCCCTCCGCGCGGCACCGGTGGGTTGGCCGTAGAGCGTGGTTCGTTCGCGCGCCGGACGGCCGACCGCTGCGGCCATGGCCTCGAGCTCCGTCCGCTCCTTGCGGGATCCGTTGGTGGAACCGGCCATCCGCGAGATGGTCTCCTCCATCAGGGTGCCGCCCAGGTCGTTGACTCCCCCGTTGAGGACCTGCGTGCACTGGTCGGGTCCGAGCTTGACCCACGAGCACTGGATGTTGTCGATCAAGCCGTGGAGCATGATCCGGGCCACGGCGTGAACAGCGCGGTTGTCGCGTACCGAGGGCCCCGGTCGGGCTACCCCTGCGAGATAGATCGGGCTGCTCTGGTGCACGAACGGCAGCGGGACGAACTCCGTGAAACCGCCTGTGTCGCGTTGGATATCAGCCAGGACCTTCAGGTGCGTGACCCAATGACTGGGGTGGTCGACGTGCCCGTACATCATCGTCGAGGTGGTGGGCAGACCGACCGCGTGCGCCGTCCTGACGACCTCCACCCACTGGCTCGTCGGGAGCTTGCCCTTGGTCAGCACCCAACGCACGTCGTCGTCGAGGATCTCGGCGGCTGTGCCGGGCAGGCTGTCGACTCCCGCTTCCCTCGCGGCGATGAGGAACTCCGGGATCGACAGACCCGTGCGCGCCACTCCGTTCATGATCTCCATGGGCGAGTAGGCGTGGACGTGAAGGGACGGCTCGGCATCCTTGACCGCCCTGGCGATGTCGAAGTACGCCGTGCCAGGCATCTCGGGATCGATACCGCCCTGCATGCACACCTCGGTCGCACCGGCGACGACCGCGAGCCGAGCCCGCGTCGCGATCTCGTGGAGAGACAGCGTGTAGGCGTCAGCATCAGTCTTGCGCTGAGCGAAGGCGCAGAAGCGGCAGCCCGTGTAACAGATGTTGGTGAAGTTGATGTTCCGGTTGACGACGTACGTCACGTCGTCACCGACGGCGTCACGACGCAGGTCGTCCGCGAGTGCGGCGACAGCCTCGAGCGCCGGTCCTTCTGCCGCCGTCATCAGCGCCAGAGCGTCGTCGTCGCTCAGACCAGAGGGAGCCCTCTCGGCTGCCCGTAAGGCGGCCGCGACGTCAGACGACAACCGCTCGACGGACCTGCCCGCGGCGACGTGCTCGCGCAGGGCGCCCCAGTCTCCGTAGACGTCCTCGAAGTCAGATCGGCGATCGTTGCTGCGTCCGTCGGTATCGACCGAGGTGTGCAGGTCGGACCGTCCGCTCGTGACGTCGAACCCGCCATCGGGCTCCTGCCAGGGCAGCCCGAAGGGCACAACGGAGTCCGCTGCCAGCCCGTCGGGACCACGCAAGGCGTCGACGTGCGTCCGCAGACGCGGATCCAGCCACGGGACCTGGAGGTACCGGGGATGCGCCGTCAGCCGTTCCCGCAGCTCGAACGAGGCATCGGCACACAACGACGTCAGATCGTCGATCTGCGGCCACGGCCTCTCGGGGTTGACGTGGTCGGGCGTCAGCGGGCTGATCCCGCCGAAGTCGTCAACGCCCGCGTCGAGCAACGCACGGCACTCGACCAGGTCGACCAGGTTGGGTGGGGCCTGGACCCGCATCGCTGGACCCATGACGACGCGGACGGTCGCGATCGCAGCGAGGTACGCGTCCAGCGGCGCATCCTCGACATGACGCATGGCGGTGTCAGGCTTCGCGCGGAAGTTCTGGACGATGACTTCCTGGATGGACCCGTACGCCCGAGCAAGGCGACGGAGCTCAAAGAGGGACTCAGCACGTTCGGTAAGGTTCTCGCCGATACCGATGAGCAACCCGGTTGTGAACGGAACGTTCAACCGACCGGCGTCCTCGAGCACCCGCAACCGCGCGGCAGGGTCCTTGTCCGGCGACTTGTGGTGCGGCTGCCCCTTCTGCTCGTACAGCCGGCGCGAGGTGGTCTCGAGCATCATGCCCATGGACGGCGCAACCGGCTTGAGCCTGTTCATCTCGGCCCACGACATGACGCCGGGGTTGAGGTGCGGGAGCAGACCTGTCCGCTCGAGTACCAGCACGCTCATCGCGCGCAGGTACTCCAGCGTGCTGGCGTAGCCCGCCTCCTCCAGCCATGCCTGAGCCTCGGGCCACCTGTCCTCGGGGCGATCACCCAGGGTGAAGAGCGCCTCCTTGCACCCCATCTCGGCACCCCGGGTCGCGATCGCCACGACCTCATCCGGCGACAGGAACGGTGACGCGACCTTGCCGGGCACCGTCGCGAAGGTGCAGTAGTGGCATCGGTCCCGACACAACCGCGTCAACGGGACGAAGACCTTCTTGCTGTACGTCACGACGCCCGGACGACCGGCCTGCTCGAGGCCTGCATCCCGGACCCGCCGCGCAACGACCATCAAACGGTCGAGCTCCGGTCCTGTGGCCGCAAGCAGTGCCCGGACCTCTCCGAGGTCGACCGACCTCCCTCCTTCGACACGCGTCACGGCTCGCGCGACCTCACGGGAGTGGGGCTGCGCCTGCGGAGCGGACAGCATGGGGAGGTCAGTCACGGGTCAGACGTCCTTGAGACCAGTGATCGAAACACCCGTGCGGGTCTTGTACCGCTTGTTCATGCCGATCAGCACCGCTGTCAGGGGCTCCAACTGGCGGGCCAGCCGTAGTGACCCGGCATCGATCCCCCGCTTGCCTGTCACAGATGCCGCCAGGTCCTGCACGACCCCTTTGGCCTCCTGGTCGTCGCCGCACACCAGGACGTCCTCGTGCGCAAGCAGCTCAGGGGTCTTCCAGAGGGACAGCGCGGCGACGTGGTGAAAGGCGCCGACGACCCGCGCACCGGGCACCAGCCGCTGCGTCTCCTGGGCAGCCGACTCCTCGAGGACCAGCCCGTAGGCGCCGTCCTCATCGAAGGCCAGAGGATTGATGCAGGAGATGACGACCTTGCCGGCAAGATCGAGCGCCAGGGAGGCGACCAGTGCCGCGTGTCCGTCCCATGGCACCGCTAGCAGGACGAGGTCGGCCTTGCCAGCGGCCTCCGGGTTGCTAGCGCCCACGACCAGAGCGCGTTCCAGCCTGCCGTTGATCTCCTCGGCCTTCTCCTGGGCTCGAGCCGCGTCTCGGGAACCCAGCACGACCTCGTGGCCGGCGAGGGCGAACCTGTAGGCGAGGCCCCGTCCCTGCGGGCCCGTACCCCCGATCACGGCGATGGTATCCACAGAGATCCTTTCAGCATTATGCATTGTGTACGATCGCAAACCATCCTACAGTTTCGGGAAGGGCGCGACTACCCCACGACGGAGGCGAGAAACCCGTGGCGTACACAGCTCCGGTCGAGGCCGGCTTCGTCATGTTGTTCGCTCGCAGCGTCGGAGACACCGATCCCGTATACGGCGATCAGCTCGCGGCGGGGACCGGGGAGCAGCTCGTCACCCCACCGACGTTCGTTCGAGCCTTGGACCACTTCGATCCCACGTCACGCACTCGTCCGTCCCTGCCCACCCTCTCCCCCGACTTCGGTGGAAGCCCCAACATGGTCCACGCCGAACAGCATTTTGAGTACCTTGCGCCGTTTCGCGCGGGCGAACAGGTCGTGGTGGAGGCCTTTGAAGGACGCACTTGGACCAAGAACGGCCGGTCCGGTCGGCTCGACTTCAGCGAGACAGTGACCGAATACCGACGCTCGGACGGCGACGTGCTGGTCCGAGCTCGCAAGGTGAGCGTCCGCACCATCTCGCAGGATGCCGATGCCTGACGCACAGAGCGCCGACTTCGCTGTCGGCCAACAGTTCACCGGGCTCCTCGCCGAGGATCTCTCCCGGCCTCACATCGCGCAGTACGCCGGAGCCTCGGGGGACTTCAACCGCGTCCACGTCGACGAGGCGTTCGCCACGCAGAAGGCCGGGCGGGACGCCGTCATTGCCCACGGGATGTTCACGATGGGCCTGACGGCCAGCTTCATCACGTCACTCATCGGACCAGCAACACTTCGCTCGTTCGGCGGAAGGTTCCTCGCCGCCGTCGTCCCCGGCGACACCTTGATGTGCGTCGTCACCGTTGCGGCCGTGGACCGAGACCCGGACGGCCCCAACGTCACCTTTCAGGTGGAGACAACCGCGCGAGGCCGATCGCCCGTCTTCGCAGGAAGCGCCGTCGCGCGCTTCCGCGGCGACTGAGCGCTGGCGCCGGGCACGCCAGCGTCTCGGCAACCCGAAATGGGTGACGCTCAGAACTCGAAGACCGCCTTGCCCCCGGCCTGCTTGTCGAACTCGACGTAGGCCTCCTCAGCTTGATCGAGGGTCCAGCGATGCGTGAAGACGGCGTCGGCGTCGATCCCGTGGTCGGCGATAAAGCGAGCGCAGTCGTACATGGCCTGATCGGAGAAGGTGTACGAACCGATCAGCGACAGTTGCCGGCGGATCACATCCCGGCTGATGTCGATCTCGGTGGCTGGGCCGTGGCCTACGAAGGCCACCTTGCCCCAGGTCGCCGTGCTGACGACCGCTGCCTGGCGACCCGAAGGCGCACCCGATACATCGAGCGCGCGGGTCACGCCGCGGCCGCCGGTCAGCTCGCGGATCGCCTCGACGGGGTCCGTCGTGCTTGAGTCGATCGCGTGAGTGGCTCCGAACTTTGTTGCCATGGTCACCCGCTCGCTCGCGATGTCGACGCCGATGACAGGCGCGCCCATCGCGGTAGCCAGTTGCACCGCACCCTGGCCGACCGGGCCCAGACCGAAGATCGCGATCGTGTCGGCTGCCGTGAGCTCGAGCCGCTGCAGGGCGCCGTACGCCGTACCGGTGCCGCACGCAACAGCCGCGCCCGCGGAGAAGCTCAACTCGTCCGGCAGCGGGAGCACTGCCACTGCCGGGGCGACCATGTAGTCGGCGTGGCCGCCATCGACGGTCGAGCCGATGAGTCCGGTGCCGCGCTCGCACAGTTGGGTCCAGCCAGCCCGACACTCTCGGCACAGGCCGCAACCCGTGTAGTGGAAGACCATGACACGGTCCCCCACCGCGATGGACGCATCGACGCCGGGGCCGACCTCCGCGACGATGCCGCACGGCTCGTGTCCGGCGATGATCCGCATGTCGTCCTCGAGAGCCCCTGGCCCGGTCCCGAACGAAGCCAGCGCCTCCTTCATCCCGAGGCGGTAGAACTTGAGGTCGCTGCCGCAGATGCCCGAGGCCTTGATCTCGATCACGACCTCGCCCGTTCCAGCCTTCGGTTCGTCGAAGGTGCCGATCTCGATCTTCCGGTCTCCGGTGAACACCACGCCACGCATCTACTTCGCTCCTCGATTTGTCTTGTCGTCGAACTGGGATCGGGCAGCGGACCGATCAGCGCGTCGCGCCCATCTGGACGGCGACCTTCGTGCAGGGGATGTCGCCGCGGTTGCGCCATGTGTGGACCGTCCCCCGCTGCACGAGGGAGTCGCCGGGCTTCAGGAGTGTCTCGCCTGTCTCGGTGACGGCGTAGAGCTCGCCAGAGATGATCGTGACGATGTCGATCGTGTCGGTCTGGTGCATCCCGGCGACCCCGGTCTCCTCGTCGTCGAGCTGGGCGTCGCCGCCGCTCATCGCCTCCAAGGAGGACTGGTACTCCGCGGCCGCGTCCCACTCGCTGTCGGGCGGGAAGGTGGTGATGCGGTAGATGAACCCGCCGCGCGGTGGGTCCAGCAGGACGTCTCCGCTGGTGCCGTCCTCGTTCGTGACCGGCGTCGGCAGCTCCTTGACCGTCCAGATGTCACACACGGTGAACCCGGGGGTCGCCACCCGGACCGGGGTCGGTCCGTCCTCGACGAAACCGGACTTGCCGTTGGCGTCGACTCCGGTGACCACTCGGCGGGCCTGAATCTTGAGGTGCTCTCCTGCCATGGTGAAGCCTTCCTGTTAGCGGTGCCGGTGGCCTAACGGGCCACGTGGACAGCCTGCACCTGGGTGAACTCGAGCATGCCGAGGCGACTGTTCTCGACCCCGATGCCGCTCCACTTGGCTCCTGCGAACGGCTGATGCGGAAGCGTTTGCGCGTGGTTGTTGACCCACACGGTGCCGGCCTCGATCCGGTCGGCGACTGCTTCGCCGCGCTCGAGGTCGGACGTCCAAACAGAGCCGCCGAGGCCGTACTTGGAGTCGTTCGCGCGAGCCAGAGCCTCGTCGAGGGTCTTGTAGGACATCACCGGGAGGGCCGGCCCGAACTGTTCCTCGTCGACGATGCGGACGCCGTCATCGAGGTTGCTGAGGATCGTCGGGCGGTAGAAGTAGCCCTCTCCGTCGTGGCGTGTGCCGCCTGCCGCGGCGTGCGCGCCCTTGTGCAGTGCATCCTCGACCAAGTCCGTCACGATGCCCAGCTGGATGCGGTTGTTGACCGGTCCATAGTCGGTGGTGGGGTCGGTCCCCACGCCGACGACCTTGTTGTCGGCGATGGCGGCAAGTGCGTCCACCAGCTCGTCGTGCAGCTTCTCCGGCACATACACGCGCTTGATGGCGGCACATGTCTGACCGCAGTTCACGAACCCGCGGTCGAAGATGCCGGCCGCGATGGCGGCGGGATCGGCGTCGTCCAGGACGATCGCCGCGTCGTTGCCGCCCAGCTCGAGCGTCGTGCGCTTGAGGTCCGGCACCGCTGCGGCGGCGACGAGCTTGCCGGTCGCGGTTGATCCGGTGAAGCTGATCTTGCGGGTGAGCGGGTGCGATGTCATCCACGAGCCCAGCTGTGCGCCGCCCGAGAGGGCGCTCACCACGCCGGGCGCGAGGACGCCCTGGAGGACCTCGACCCACTTGAGGGTAGCGAGCGGCGTGAACGGCGACGGCTTGACGACAACGGTGTTGCCCACGCGGAGCGCCTGCGCGGCCTTCTTGCCCGCGCTCTGGATCGGGAAGTTCCATGGCGCGATCGCGATGACCGGGCCCAGTGGACGCCGGTGGACCACCACTCGGCGCACGTCACTGTCCTCAGCCACCTCCGGCGTAATGTCCAGGTCGGCATACCAGCGGAACCACCGGGCAGTCGTCTCCACCTCGGCGACCGACTCACGTAGCGGCTTGCCCTGCTCGGCGGTGAGGATCTGCGCCAGATCGGCGGCGTGACGCTCCATCACCTCAGCGGCGGCGTACATCGCGGCGACCCGGGCGGCGTCATCGACCTTCCAGGAGTGGAAAGCCGCAAGCGCACCCTCCATCGTGTCGTCCAGCTGCTTCGGCGTCGCGTCAGGAGCATTCGCGAGGAAGCGGCCCGTCGCGGGGTTGACGACCTCGAAGGTGGCCTCAGGCTTCACGCAGCGACCTCTGATGATGATCGCGATGGCAGCCGCCTCGGCGAGGTCCTGCCCGCCGGTTCTCGTTGTGCCCGACACGTGCGCTCCTCATTCATCAGCCGACGACCGCCGGGGATCCGGTGCCTCAGCATTGCCGGGGCATCTCGTACATCATACGTGATCGTAATGTTAGGTGAAGGGAACACTTGGAAAGATCATGCATCATACGTGATACGTAGACTATCGCTAAGGAACATCGTGCCGTCCAATGCCGCAGAGCTCGTCCGCATCCTCAACCTGAACGACGACGGGGCGGACCGGTATGTGGGCGGCCACCCGGGAGAGTCCCTCCTCGCCAAGGTGTACGGCGGCCAGCTGATCGCGCAGGCGCTCGTCGCGGCCACCCGCACGGTCGACCCGGGCAGGCCCGTGCACTCGCTTCAGACGATCTGCTTGGACGTCGGTCGCCACGGCGAGCCGGTGCAGTTCGAGGTCGAGCGTCTCCGCGACGGGCGCTCTTTCAGTGCTCGCGCCGTCATTGCCCGGCAAGGCGGGCGGCCCGTGCTGCGGCTGCTCGCGTCCTACCAACCCCGGGAGCAGGGACTGTCTCACCAGATCCCGATGCCGATCGCGCCACCCCCGGGGGGACTTCCGCTCGCGCACGAGGTCATGGCCGCCTTCAGCAACCTTTCCGGCAACGAGTGGCGGGTCGAGTGGTCCGGCCTCGACCTCCGTTATGTGTCCGGTCATCTGGAGGGACGGGTGGGCCGGACGCCGGCCGTGCAGCAGCTGTGGGTCCGGGTCAAGGACCGGCTGCCGGATGACGCGGTCCTGCATCGGCACATCGTCGCCTACCTCAGCGACCTGACGATGACCTCGGCCTCGCTGCTTCCCCACGGCCCCGTGTTCGGCGACCTTGAACTACCGCGCGCCACGCTCAACCATTCCGTGTGGTTCCACGAGGACGCCCGCGCCGATGAATGGCTCTTCGTCGACCAGAGGTCGCCGTGGGCGGGCGGGGCCCGGGGCCTGTCCTTCGCCACTGTCTACAGCGCCGACGGACGGCCGGTTGCTTCACTGGCGCAGGAGGGTCTGATCAGGCCCCTGGGCCGGATGCGCCGACAGCTCGGGTTCGACTGAGTAGACCCCGTCGCCTGCGCACGGAGCAGAAGGCCTCACGTGCGAGATCAACCACTCTACGAAGGAGACACAGATGCTGGCGTGGCAGTACACAGGCGATGGGGAGCCGATCGCACTGAGGGAGGTCGACGAGCCCGTCGCGGCGCCCGGGCAGGTGATCCTGGACGTCAAGGGCGCCGGAATCTGCCACAGCGACATCGGCATGTTGGACGGCACGATCAGCGAGTTCCTAGCCTACCGCCCCATCACCTTGGGCCACGAGGTCGCGGGGATAGTGCGCGAGCTCGGCGAGGGCGTCAATGACTTCGCGGTCGGCGACAGGGTCGCGGTCCGGTCCGTCGTCGACGGACCGGGTTGCGCCTGTAACGGCGGTTTCCAACCTCGGATCGCCGTACGGACGTCGGAGCTGGTCCACGTCCCCGAGGGAGTGCCGTGGGACCAGGCGGCGGTGTCTACCGATGCGGGCATGACGTCGTACCACGCGGTGATCTCGAGGGCCGCTACCAAAGCCGGCGACAAGATCGGGATCATCGGCTTCGGCGGACTCGGTTCCCTCGGATCGTTCATGGCCATGCGGGCCGGCGCCGAGGTATACGTGGCCGAGACCAACGAGTCGATCCATGCCAAGATCATCGAATCCGGCGTTTCCGCAGTCTCCAGGTCAATCCACGACTTCGCCGACCTGGAGCTCGATTCGATCATCGACTTCGCCGGATTCGGCACCACGACGGCGGCCGCCATCGACACCGTCCGACCTGGCGGCCGGGTCGTCCAGGTCGGACTCGCTGTTCGCATGGGCACGGTCGACCTGGTCAACCTCACCATGCGCCAGATCGAGCTCATCGGTTCGCAGGGCGGGACGAACGAAGGAAATGCTGCTGTTCTGCAGCTGATGGCAGACGGTCATCTCGTCTCGGACACCGAGTGCATCGGCTTCGGCGAGATCGGCAACGCGATTGAACGCCTGCGACGAGGCGAGAACACCGGGCGATTCGCCGTTCTCTACGAATGACGGGGCCTGGTGGGTGTCGCGCACGCAGGCGACCCTGGGTGCAGAACGGGATTCGTCCATTGCGAGAGCGATCTCGTAGGGACAGACGACGGCGATGACGCCGCCGACGGCGGTGTAGACGCCCGGCCAACTGGCACCCCTTCCTAGCGCAGTCTGCATATCGACTACTGTCATATATGATGTGCGACAACCGATCGGTCCGAAACGGAGATGACCATGTCACCCACCCCTCCCATTCCCGTCGGCGTACGGCTGCCCCTCCCCAGCGACAACTTGCCGCCCGCCGAGCTGGTGAAGATGTGCCGAGCCGCCCTCGACATGGGCTACAGCTCGTTCTGGGTGGGGGACCACGTCGTGATGCCCGAGACGAGCATGTCGGCTTATCCCCACACCTCCAGCGGTACGCCGGGATTCAATGCCCACACGCCGTGGGTCGACCCCCTGCTCCAGCTCACCTGGCTGGCCGCTCAGCTCCCCGAGGCACGCTTCGGCACCAGCATCGTCATCATGACGTTGCGCAAGCCCACGCTCCTGGCCAAGCAGCTCGCCACCATTTCGTGGCTGACCGAGCGCCCCTTCTCCTTCGGTGTCGGCACCGGCTGGCTGCGTGACGAGTACGACGCTGTCGGCATGCCGTTCGAGAAGCGCGGCACGCAAGCACGCAAGGACATCGCCGAGATCAAGCAACTCATCACCGAAGGAGCGAGGACCTACATCGTGCGTGGTGAACACGACGAGCCTGTCGAGAAGCGGTTCATCATGAAGCCGACGGCGCCGTCGCCGATCGAGTTCCTCTGGGGCGGTTTCAGCCCGATGGCGATGCGGCTTATCGCCACGTCGTGCGACGGCTGGCTGCCGGCCAAGCAGAGCCTCGAGGCGCTCGAGGGCCACATCCTGCGGCTCAAGGAAGCATGCGACGAGGCAAACCGCGACTTCAACGACCTGCGACTGGTCGCAAAGCCCGGCAGTGGTCCGGACCCTGAGTCAGGTCCCATCGACAGGGACAACCTGCTCGGCTACGCCGAGCTGGGCTTCCACGAGGCGATCCTCGAGATGCCCTACGAGCCCGCCGGCATCGGTGACGCGATCTCCGTGCTCGAGCGGGTGGCTGCGCGCTCCTGGCTCTGACTGCGAGCGCCGGCGCAGCTGTGCCGACCGGCCGCAGAGGTCACACCCCGTTCGAGGAGACGATGATGGAAACCAACACATTGACGTGGCAGGGCAAGACCGTGCTCGTCACCGGCGGGACGAGCGGCACCGGGTTGAAGTCGGCTGCCCGGTTCCTGGCCGGCGGCGCCAACGTCGTCATCAACGGGCGCACACCAGAACGCGCCACTGCCGCCCTCGATGAACTCCGAGAGATCTCTACGAACGTCCAGACGACGCTCGCCGACTGTTACGTCTACGACGAGGCAGCACGGGCGGTCGCCGAGACGGTGGACCACTTCGGGGCGATCGACGTCCTCGTGAGTGCTGGCGCGCAAGGAACAGGCGACCCCAAGCCCTTCGCCGACATGGCGCCCGACGAGATCCAGAGCGGCCTGCTGACGCGTTTCCTGTCACGGATGTATCCGGTGCATGCGGCCATCCCCCATCTACGCGGCCGTCCCGGTGGCGCGATCGTCATGCTCACCACGGATGCGGCGCGCCACGCCACGCGCGGTGAGAGCATCATCGGTGCGTACGCAGCCGGCGTCATCGCAGCAACGAAGACGATTGCCCGCGAGCTGGCTCGCGACCACATCCGCGTCAACACCGTCTCGATGACACTCACGGCGGGGACTCATTCCTGGGATCGCATCTTCGAGAAGGAGAGCTTCCAGAGCGGTCTGTTCGAGAAGGCGATCTCCCGATTCCCGTTCGGACAACCCCCGACCTCCGACGACGTCGCCGACGCGGTCACGTTCCTCGCGTCATCGCACGCCTCCCAGATCACCGGTCAGACCGTGAGTGTCAACGGAGGGCTGTCGTTCGGCGGGTGGTGAGGCTTCAGCTCCCGAACAGTCGCCATCATGAAGGCTGCCCCGAGCAGCGCACTCGTTGCGGAGATGAACCAGGCCGCGGGGAACGACACCTGTTGAGCCACGAACCCGAAGCACAACGGACCGATCAGAGCACCGAGAAACGTGCCGGTCTGCATGTAGCTCGTGGCGACCGCGGCATTGTGCGCGTGCGTTGCCAACGCCGCGTGGTGCAACAACCCCGGCCAGGACCAACCCAGCCCGAACGCCACCAGGGTCGCCGACAGCAGCAGGCCGAACGGCCCGCCCGCTCCGAGGACCACCATGCTCAGGGATCCGGCCACCAGCATCGCCGACGTGGCCCGCAGATGACACAGCGGCTCGGGCCACACGTCGGACAGCACTCCGACCGCGACCCTGGAGACGATTCCCACCCAGCCGCCGACAGCCAGCAGGATCGCGGCACTGCTCGGTGTCTGTCCCGCGTCGATCAACCCTTCGACGGTGAACGGCGTGAGGACCGACGTCCCGATCGAGCCGCAGAGACCGCCGAAGCCAAGGATGACGAGGGACCGTTGCGGCCGCATCCTCTGACGTTGCTCGCGGCGGTCCGTCTCGACCTCGTCCCTTCCCAGCCTCCACGACAGTGTGAACAGGAGGCCTCCCGCAACAGCGCAGGACCAGAACAGAGAGCGCCAGTCGACGCCGAGCTCGGCCACACAGTAGGCACCGAGCGCCGCGAAGGTCGCCGCCGCCGGAGCCGCGGCAGCCTTCAGCCCGAACGCCAGCCCCCACCGGTTCACCGGCACGATCTTGGTGATGAGGATGTTCAGCGAGGGTGTCAACAGCCCGTTCACGACACCGGCACCGAGGCAGAGCATCAGGAACACTGGTCGGTTGGGCGCAGCTCCGAGACCCACGAACAACAAGGAGCTGCACAACGTTCCTGCGCGCGCAACCGTGCTTGTCCGAGACCTCACTGCCAGCCAACCCCCGGCACTCGTGAACACGGCCGAGCACAGGAAGAACGAAGAGAAGGCCAGACCGATGTCGGCGACACTCAACTGGATGTCGGCCCTGATCCCGAACGCGATCGAGCCGAGGGCCAGCACTGGCAACATGGCATGGACGGCCACCGCGGCCGGAAACACCAGCACGCCGAATAGCTGCCATATCTTCCCGCCTCCTGGAGACCCGCCCGATGTCACGGAACAAGAGGCGTAGGGAATGGTCACAGCACATATATTATACTTTTGCTCACCTAGCGACGGAGGCACGACTCCCCCGGACACGGCACATCGAGCGGAACCAAGGTGCTATAGCAGGTATAGTGCATTCCATACGATAGTGACTTGGGAGAGGGCAGATGACACAGGACAGGATCGCGGCGGCACGGAGCCGCAAGCGAACCCAACTTCCCGAAGAAGTCGCCACCTACGTGCGCGAGCTCATCATCTCCGGCGCCGTCAGACCGGGCGACTTCCTGCGCATGGAGCCCATCGCGGAGGCCGTCGGCGTGAGCAACACGCCCGTACGGGAGGGGCTTTTGGCTCTTAAGAGCGAGGGTTTCGTGCGTCTCGAGCCTCGACGCGGGTTCGTCGTCGCTCCCTTCACCCAGCAGGACATTCGCGACCTCTTCTGGGCGCAGGCCCAGCTTGGCGCCGAGCTCGCGGCTCGCGCTGCCGTCAACATCACGCCCGAACAGCTCAAGGCTCTCGACGAGAATCTCAAGGAGTACGACGCCGCCATCGCGAGCGGAGATGAAGAAGCAATCGCCGAGATCGGACACCAGTTCCACCGCCAGGTGAACCTCGCGGCCAACTCCCACCGACTCGCGCTGCTTCAGGGCGCTGTCGTGAAGCACCTCCCGAACCGCTTCTACGCCACCATCGAGGGTCAGGTCGCCGGCGCATCCCATGATCACCCACTCCTCCTCGAGGCCCTCAGGAAGGGACACACCAAGAAGGCGCGCTCCCTCATGGAGGTCCACATCCTCGAGGGCGCCGATCACCTCATCGAGAGCCTGATCAAGCAAGGCCTGTGGGCGGACGCCGAGGAGAAGCCGGCCTGACGGGGCTTCCCGAAGCAGCCGAGGCCGCGCTGGCTTCATCGCTTGAAAAATATTGTGTACGATGTACGGATGAGCGATGACATTGGAGACTTGCCCTCCCACCGCCCGTTGCAGGGACTTCGCGTCCTGGAGTGCTCCAGCTTCGTCGCAGGCCCGTCCGGCTGCATGACTCTCGCGACCATGGGTGCCGACGTCATTCGTGTCGATCCGATCGGCGGAGCCGCAGATCACGGCAGGTGGCCAGTCTCGAACCGCACGGGCGAGAGCCTGTACTGGTCGGCGCTGAACCGCGGCAAGCGGTCGGTGTGCGTCGACCTTCGTCAACCGGAGGGGCGCGAGCTCGTTGTCAGCCTTGCCACGCTGCCCGGACCGGACGCGGGCGTCATCGTGGACAATAACGTCGGACGGCCTTGGCTCGCGTACGACGCGCTCGTCCAGCGCCGATCCGATCTCATCCAGGTACACATCCAGGGCCACCCCGACGGCCGCCCGGCTGTCGACTACACCGTCAATGCGGAAGTCGGCGTCCCCGACATCACCGGCCCAGCCAGCGTCGCTGAGCCGGTGAACCACGTCCTGCCGGCCTGGGACCTGTTGACCGGGATGACCGCCGTCACTGCCCTCCTGTCGGCACTCCGCCGGCGCGACCGCACCGGCGAGGGCTCCTTCCTCTCCCTCGCGCTCGCCGACGTCGCTCTAGCTGGCGTCGCGTCGCTCGGTTGGCTCGCTGAGGCGGCGGAGCGGGGCGACCGACCGCGACACGGCAACCACGTCTACGGCAGCTTCGGCGTCGACTTCGCGACGCTCGACCATCACCGCGTCATGGTCGTTGCCCTCACGTCGCGGCAGTGGAAGAACCTGCGCGACGTGACCAAGACCGACCGCGTGTTTCGCGCCCTCGAGGAGGCGCTGCAGGTCGACCTCGCGGTCGAGACCGACCGCTACCAGCTCCGCGAGACAATCGCGGCCGTGCTGCGCCCGTGGTTCGCGGCCCGCACGGTCGACGAGGTCACCCAGGAGCTGGACGCCGCCCAGGTGCTGTGGAGCCGGTACCGCACGATGGCCGAGGCCGTAAAGGAGCTCGCGAAGGTCCCTGACGGGACGGTCGTCACCCAGCTCGAGCAGCCCGGAATCGGTGTCGTCACCTCCGCGCGTTCGCCGATCCGCAGCCACGGGGTCTACACCGAGCCTCGAGCCGCGCCTCGCCTCGGCGAGAACACGGACGAGGTGCTCACAGCAGTGCTCGGGTTGGACCCCCACGAGGTGTCGCGGCTGCACGACCGGGGCGTCATCGGAGGCGAGAGGTGAGGCGCAGGGCAGTCCTGTCCGTTCCGGCCTCTGAGCCGCGCAAGATCGACAAGGCCTGGGGTCTCGAGGTCGACGAGGTCGTCATCGACCTCGAGGACGCGGTCAGCGTCGACCAGAAAGACACCGCACGCACCAACATCGCCCATCTGAGCGCGCGCGCCCAGGGCTCCGTCGCCGTTCGGATCAACGCCCTGGGCTCGGAGTGGGCGGAGAACGACATCGTGGCGGCCGTCGCCAGTCCCGTCGTCGACTCGATTGTGCTCCCCAAGGCAGAGGACCCCGCAGCCATCCTCGACCTAAGTCGCCACCTCGACTTGCTGGAGGACAGAGCCGGACGCACCAAGGCCCTGGGCATCCAGGCCCTCATCGAGTCCCCGCGCGGCGTCCAGCAGGTCCAGGGGATCGCCTCGGCGAGTAACCGAATGACCGCGCTGATCATCGGCTACGCCGACCTCTCCGCCTCGCTGGGTCGTCGCATCGACGCCCCCTGGCACACCGTGCAGGATCTGGTCCTGCTGGCCGCCCGTGCTGCCGGGATCCAAGTGATCGACGGGCCGCTCCTGACCACCGCGGCGGACGCGGACCTCGATCGTGCAGCGTCCGTCGCCCAGGGTCTCGGCTTCGACGGCAAGTGGGTCATCCATCCCGCTCAGATCCCTGCGGTGCAGCGCGTCTTCACACCCACCGACGAGGAGGTCGCCGAGGCACGCGAGATCCTCGAAGCCATGGATGACGCGCAGCGCGAGGGGCGCGGGGCGGTGCAGTGGAAGGGCCGGATGCTGGACGAAGCAATCGCCATGCGTGCACGTCGCGTCGTCGACAGTGCCCGGCGGCAATGAGCAGCTTCGCGGAGGGCCCGCACTTCGACGACCTTGCCGTCGGCGACGTGTTCACGGCGCCGTCCATGACCCTGACGCCGGGTCGGGCAGCCTGCCACCAGTCCATCCTCGGAAGCCGTCTTCAGCTGTCCCTCGACGAACACCTCGCACGGGCAGTGACCGGAGGTCCGTTGGCCGATCCCGGACTTGTGTGGGACGTGGCGATCGGCCAGTCGACGTCGGTGACTCGCCGCGTTGTGGCCAACTTGTTCTACCGAGGCCTCGGGTTCCGCCGCCTTCCCGCGCTCGGCGACACCCTTGCCACGCGGACCGAGGTGGTCGGTCTGCGCCAGAACGTCAGCCGGCCGACCGGTCTCGCTGCCCTGCGCATCACCACCACGGACCAGGACGGACGTCTCGTTCTCGACTTCTGGCGCTGCGCGATGCTGCCGCTCAGCTCGCCCGACATCAGCACCGGTCATGCGGACGACTTGTCGGGCATCGGCACGGCCCCGGACCTGACCCCACTGATGTCATTCGTCACCTCGTGGGATCTCGACCGATGGCCGGCGATCGAAGGGCCGGAGGTCGAAGCCGGGACCGTGTGGGAACTGCAGGCAGGCGACGTCGTCACCAGCGCACCCGAGCTGGCCCGCCTGACACTCAACCTGGCGCACGTCCATCACGACAGGTTCAGCCAGCCGACCGGCCGGCTGGTCTACGGCGGTCACACCATCGGTCTCGCGCTGGCCCAGCTCACCAAGACGCTCCCCCATCTCCTGACCATCGGCGGCTGGCACGGCTGCGACCACACCGGACCGGTCCGCGAGGGCGACACCGTGAGGTCGACGATCGAGGTGACCTCGGTGGCCAGGGACGCTTGCGGACTGCGCACCGCGGACCTCCGAGTGCTGGTCACAGCGCACGACGACGACGGCGATCGCGACGTTCTGGACTGGCGTCCCATCGTGGTCGTGCGGTAGTCCGAACAAGCAGGCATCCCCCGCCGCCCACCCACAACCCTGACGCTCAGGAGTCGTACCCATGGCAAGTTCAACCACGGCACTAAAGGTCGGCTACATCGGCGCCAACGGCCACGTCGTTCCCTCGTCGGGCGAGTTCCTCGCCGTCACCAATCCCGCGACGGGGCAGGCCATCGGTGCGGCGTACGAGCTCACCCCCGGCGACCTCGACCGGATCGTGGAGCAGGCGCAGATGGTCTTCGACACCACGTGGCGCGACACACCCCCGGACGTCAGGGGGGAGCTCGTGCGCGCCTGGGTCGCGAAGCTGCGAGAGCACAGGGACGAGCTCGCCGACCTGGAGGTCAGAGACGTCGGGAACTTGCGCGCCGAGACGGGCGGTGATGTCGATGGGGCCGTCCGGTTGCTCACCTACCTCGCCGGGATGGCCGACAAGATGGAAGGGTCCTCGTACGCCCAGTACCCGGACCGGGTGGCCTACGGTGTCCATGAGCCGTACGGCGTCGTCGCGGGGATCAACCCCTACAACGCCAACATCATCTTCGTCGCCAACAAGGCCGGGCCGGCCATCCTGGCCGGCAACTGCATCGTCTTGAAGGCGCCCGATGTGGCACCGCTCTCGACGTACAGGGTCGTCGAGCTAGCCCTCGAGGCTGGCATCCCGCCGGGCGTGATCAGCGTCGTGACCGGCCGGGGCCAGGTCGTGGGCCCCATGCTCACCGAGCATCCCGGCATCGGCATGGTGGCGTTCACCGGTGGTCTAGAGGCCGGACGAGCCGTCCTCAGGCAGTCAGCGCGCAACATCATCCCGGTGACTCTCGAGCTCGGCGGAAAGAGCCCCGCCATCCTGCTCGAGGACGCCGACCTCGACCTTGCGCTTCCATCAGTGCTGCACTCCAACTTTGTCAAGAGCGGACAGAGCTGCGTGGCCGGCTCGCGGATCTTCGTCCACTCGTCGAAGTACCAGCAGGTGTGCGACGAGCTCGCCGCTCGCGCTGCCCGAGTCAAGGTCGGCCTGCCTACGGACCCGACGTCTCAGATGGGCACCCTGGTCAGCCAGCACCACCGCGAGCACGTCGACAGGTTGGTCCGGTCGTCCGTGGCCCAAGGAGCAGCGCTCCTGACAGGCGGTGGTCCCCTGACGACCGGCGATCTTGCCGGGGGGGCCTTCTACTCCCCGACGGTCCTGGCCGACGTGACCGACGACAACCCGGCCGCAACGACCGAGGCTTTCGGGCCGATGGCGAGCGTGCTCTCCTACTCCGACGTCGAGGAGGTCCTGCACCGATCGAACACGTCGCCGTTCGGCCTGTCTGCTCAGGTCTGGGGTGACAGCGCGCACAAGATCCAATACCTCGTGCAGCACCTCGCCGTGGGCACGGTCTGGGTCAACGCGTATCGCAGCATCCATCCCACGGTGCCCTTCGGCGGCGTCAAGGAAAGCGGGTTCGGACGGGAGAACGGGTTCGACGCCGTGCGCTCCTACACGCGACCCAAGGCCGTCGTATGGGACCTCACCACGGCACGGGCGGTCCCCTACAACGAAGTCGAAGGGGACCTCCGACGAAGTCATGGATAATATGTGATACTTGCTTCCCGACTTCGATCCGACTAACGTGACTCACACAACACTCGACCGGGGCTCCACGTCGGCCGGTCGGCAATCACCAACGCGCGGTCCCGTCCGTGCATACTGGGAAAGGTTTCGCCATGGGCAAGATGTCGGGCAAGGTCGTACTCATCACGGGCGGCGCCCGCGGCCAGGGGCGTTCGCACGCCGTCCGGATGGCCGAGGAGGGCGCCGACGTCATCCTCACCGACATCTGTGAGGACTTCGAGCTCGTCGACTACGACGGAGCTACGCCGGAAGACATGGCCGAGACGGTGAAGCTCGTCGAGAAGACCGGTCAGCGGTGCCTGAGCTATCAGGCGGACGCCCGCGACGTCAACGAGATGCGGCGGGTGGTCGACGAGGCGGTCGCTGAGCTCGGACGCCTCGACACCGTCATCATCAACCACGGCATCTCCAGCCGGCACAGCGTCGAGTCCGAGGGGGCCGATGAGATCTGGGACCTGATCGTCGACGTCAACCTGTCGTCGGTGTTCAAGGTCGTCCGCGCCGTCGTTCCTCACATGAAGGAGAACGGCGGCTCGATTCTCGTGACCGCCTCGGCGGCCGCGCTCGTACCGCTGTACGGCAACACGGCGTACGCCGCCGCGAAGCACGGCCTCATCGGCCTGGTGAAGACACTGGCGGCCGAGCTGGCGGACTACTGGATCCGGGTCAACGCCGTCTGCCCCACTGCGGTGAACACGCCGCTGTTCATGAACGAGGCCCATATCCGTGCGTTCTGCGGCGACGACCCGTCGAAGACGTACGCCGACATGGAGTGGCCCTCCCAGACGCTCAACCTTCTGCCCGTTCCGTGGATCGAGCCCGACGCAGTGTCGTCCGCAATGCTCTATCTGGCTTCCGACGACGCCAGGTTCGTCACCGGTGTTGCGCTGCCGGTCGATGCCGGAATGACGTCTCAGCCGCCCGGTGTGACACCGTTTATCGGCAAGCGACTGTGGGAGCTGTCGCAGTGACAACCCGTCCCACCTGGGGTGTTTCGCGCGGACCGGCGGCGCCTGACCTCGTCGAAGACGTTCTCGAGCCTGACCTTCCCATCGTTGACGCTCACCACCACCTGTGGGATGCCGACGAAGCCATGATGCGCGAGGAGTACCTGCTGGACGATCTCGCAGCCGATCTGGCCAGCGGGCACAACATCGAGGCCACGATCTTCGTCGAGGCAGAGGCTCGGCACCGCACGGATGGCCCGCCCGAACTGGCAGCCGTCGGCGAGACGGAGTTCGTCCACGCAGTGGCGCTCGAGGCAAAGCAGCGCGGGATCCCGACCGAGGTCGCCGCGGGGATCGTCGCTCACGCGAGCCTGGATCTGGGTGCTGCGGTAGAGCCGGTGCTCGATGCGCACGACGAGGCTGCTCCCGGCCGCCTGCGCGGAATCCGGGATATGGCCGTTTTCGATCGCATGAATCCGGCATCGGACCCGCACCGCATGCTGCAGCCCGCCTTCCAGGAGGGACTCCGACGACTTGCGGCCCGCGACCTGACCTTCGACGTCTACGTCTGGCAGGTCCAGCTTCCCAGTGTCATCGAGATGGTGCGTGCCGTCCCGGAAACGACGTTCATCCTCAACCACCTGGGCGGCATCGTCGGCATCCATCCCTGGAAGGGGCAGCGTGAGGCGCTCTTCCCGCAATGGAAGCGAGATATGGCCACCTTGGCCCGCGAGCCCAACGTCTATCTCAAGCTCGGTGGGATGAACATGTTCATCCCGGCTTTCGACTGGCACAAGGGAGCACGGCGGCCCTCGTCCGAGACACTGGCCAACGCCACGGCCCAGTACTTCGACCACGGGATCGCGGTGTTCGGCCCCGATCGCTGCATGTTCGAGAGCAACTTCTCACCCGACAAGCTCTCCGGTTCGTACCGGACCCTGTGGAACTCTTTCAAGCTCCTCACCAAGGGGTACAGCGACGCGGAGCGGGCGGACATGTTCGCCGGCACTGCCCGCCGCGCCTACCGCATCTAGCCCGCTCCATCTCCCGCGGGGAATCCGTCCCGGGAAACGCCATCGAGAGGTACGGCCATGGAGAACGAGTCGCCCACGACTGAACCCACGGTCGTGCATTCCCTGGCGGACTTTGGCTATGGGACGACCTTGTCGACCATGCCAGAGTCGGTCGTCGGGGAGGCCAAGCGAGTCCTGTTGGACTCCATCGGCTGCGCTCTGGCGGGTCGCGACGAGCTCAAGGGAAAGGCTGGGCGTGATCTTGCTGCTCTGAGCCGTGCTGCCGGAGCCGGCGCGACGGTCATCGGCGAGGCGGAGCAGAGTTCGGTGATGGGCGCCGCGTTCGCCAATGCGGAACTGGTGAGTGCCCTGGACTTCGACGCAATCCTCGCGCCTGGTCACGTGGCGCCTGTCGTCATCCCGGTCGCCCTGGCGATGGGCGAGGTGGCGGGCTCGAGCGGGCGCGACGTCCTCACGGCGATTGCAGTCGGGCACGAGGTCTCCTGTCGCGTCGCCTTCGCGATGGACGGTCTGCGGGATGTGGTCGATGGCACCGTGGCACGGCGCCCGGTCGTCGGGTACAGCGCCATCGTGTTCGGCGCCACTGCGGCCAGCGCCAAGCTCATGGCGATGGACTCTGCAGATACGGCGGACTCGATCGCTATCGCCGCGTCCATAGCACCTGTGCACTCCCAGGGTCCGTGGGCCGCGCACGTGCCGGTACAGACCATCAAGTACATGGTCGCAGGCACGTACGCTCAGACCGCTCTTACGGCCGCATACCTGTCCCGCTCGGGGCATCGCGGCGACCTGCAGATCCTCGAGGACGCCGATGTCGGCTATCCCCGCTTCGTGGGATCGTCGCGCTGGGAGAAGGATGTCATCACTGCCGACCTCGGCGACTCGTGGCGGTTCCCGGACTTCCAGACGTACAAGCCATATCCCCATTGCCGCGTGCTTCACGGGCAGCTCGACATCCTGCTGGCCCTGATCAACGAGCACGACCTCAAGCCTGACGAGATCGCGGAGATTCGATCCTGGGGCGAGGAATGGCATCGACAGCCGATCTGGCTCAACACCAGGATCAACCACGTTATCGATGCCCAGAACAGCATGGCCCACGGCCTGGCCCTGGCGGCCCACCGCATCAAGCCCAGCAAGCAATGGCAGAGCCCCGACATCGTCTTCAGCGAGTCAGTTATGGGTCTGATGTCGCGCGTTGTCACGGCGGCGCATCCGGCGTACACCGGGCAGCTCGACTGCTACCCCAACGACCGACCAGCGCGCGTCGAGATCGACGCTCGTGGCACGACGTTTGTCGGGGAGGGCCGATACCCCAAGGGCACCCCGTCTCCTGATCCGTCGACCAAGATGACGACGGAGGAGTTGGTGGCCAAGTTCAGGACGAACGCCGACGGCATCCTGCCCGCGGTCGCGATCGACACAGTGATCGACACGGTGCTCGGTCTCGAGAGCGTCGACGACATCCGAGAGCTCACGCGGTTGTTGCGGCCGTAGGCGGCCCACGTGGGGGCCCGGTAAGCCGAAGTGAGTGGCCCGCGAGCGGACGCGGTCGGCGCGTCGACCCCGACGTGCCGCGGCCAGGCGCAGCTTCAGGCGATCTGGAGCTGGCCCTTCGACGGCTTTCCGAGTGGGACGCCAGCGACGGCGTAGACGTCGACAGGTCCGTCGAGAATGCCGTCGAAGAGATGGTGGAGACGCTTCAACGGCGACCCCGTCGCATGTGCGTCGAGATCAGCCTTTGAGCTCCACTGCTCGACCATGACGACGACCTCGTCGTTGACGTGGGCCGCATAGAGTTCGCACCCGGGCTCCTCATGCACCAAGGGACTGACCTCCTCGAACGCGTCGATCACGCGCTGCGTGAGACCGGCCCGGGGACGAATGACCGCCACGACCACAACAGACATGGTTCCTGCTTCCTCGATGTCGGCGGCACCGAAGGCGCCGGCATGGTCGTGTCGGTCGCTCCGCCCGAGCGACCGACACGAACCGCTGTCCTATGTCCGCCGTCTCCGCACTGCAGTCGAGAGGGAGACCGCGCCGATGAGGACCCCACCGTTGATCACATTGGTCCATGTCGAGGGCAGACCGCCCACGATCAAACCAATTCCGACCCACACCACGAAGACGCCGCCGATGATCGTGCCGCCCACCGTGAACCGGCCGTCGGAGAAGACGACGGTCGAGAGGAAGGCCGCCGCGAACGCGGGCAGAAGGAACGCCGATGCGACGTCAGGAGAGGCGGAACCCTGGCTCGCCGCGATGCTGATCCCCGCCAACGCGGCCAGGAACCCGCCGAGGACGAACGACTTCACGACCTGCCGCCGCACTCTGACGCCTGCCAGGGCTGCCGCAGATCGGTTCGAACCGATCGCCTGCAGCTGCCGACCGAAGGTCGTGTACTGCAAGAGAACCGCCATGGTCAACGCGACGAGCAACAGCATCAGCAGCATCCAGGAGACCTGCGCGACCCACGTCGACAGCAGGGTGACGAACTGGAGCACCAGAATGACACTCACAAACATGGCGCTCTTGGCCACGAGCCAACGCGTCTTGCTCCAGGCCGCCGGCCGGAACCGATCCACGACGAAGAAGGCTCCGACGACTGCCAGCACGATCATCACCCAGACGATCGCGACCGGAGGCTTGTTCACGAACGTGCCGAAGTTGCGAAACCACGTCGGCATGTCAGGGGTGCCAGGTGTTGCGCCGAGATAGGCGCCGTTCGAGTAGACCGCCGCGAGCCCTGTGCAGATCGCCCCCGTACCGAGTGTCGCGATGAAGGCATTCACATTCAGGTACTCAACGAGCACGCCGTTGATCAGGCCGACTCCGAGTCCAACGGCGACGGCGGCGCCCACTGCCACCGGGAAGGGAAGCTCGTTCTTGACCGTGAGGCCGACGACGGCAAACGTGGTCAGCGTCGCAACTCCCGAGACGGACAGATCGAACTTGCCCGGGATGAGTGTGACGATCACGGCAAGACCCAGCATCAGGACGGGCACGCTCTGGTGGACGTCGAGCATGCGTGCGCTCACGTTGAGGAACGTGTCCTGCAGCCACAGGCCGAAGCCGAGGAAGATGAGGAGGAAGACCAGGACGGTGATCGACTCTTCGAACATCTTGCGTCGGGCGATCGGGGACCGAAGCCTTTCAGCGATTCTGGCATCGTCGATGCCGCTGGGAGACCCGTCAGTCCCGGCGACAGCAGTCAGCCCGGCAGTCTTCGGGGGTTCCGTTGAGGTAGTTCTCGACATCAGACCATCAGCTCCAGCTCAGATGTGGACAGTTCAGATACGGGGCGCAGTTGTTGGAGACGACCGTCCGCCACCAGCGCCACTCGATCGCAGACGGAGAACAAGTCCTCCGCGTCGGAACTCGCGACGAGGACGGCGGCGCCGCCCCGGGCCAGCTCGCGGATGAGGCGGTAGATCTCCGAGCGCGTTCCGACGTCGACGCCGCGGGTGGGTTCGCAGAGCACGAACACATCCGGGTTCAGCAGCAGCGCGCGACCGAAGATGACCTTCTGCTTGTTGCCGCCCGACAAGATGTCGAAGGTCGTGTCGATCGATGCGGGTTTGATCGACAGCTCGGATGCGACTCGTGCGCAGTCCAGTTCTTCGCGACGCGGCTTGAGGACACGTGAGAGTCGACGCCACCGACCCAGCGCTGAGAGCGCCATGTTCTCTCGGATGCTCAGCTCGCCGAACCCGCCCTGACTCTCCCGATGCGGCGGCACCAGCGCTCTCGTGAGGCGCGGGCGTGACTCGACTACCTCACCCTTGTGGGGCTTGAGCGTGCCATTGACGAGGAGGGCGATGTCGTGGAGTCCCGATCCCGGGAGTCCGCTGATGCCGATGACCTCGCCGGCGTTCAAGGTGAGGTCGATAGGTCCGAGGTCCTCGAAGTGCACGCCGCGGAGCTCGAGGACCGGATCTCTGGTCTGATGGCTGGCGTCATCGAGGTTGTGCGGGTCGCTCTCGTGCTGCATCAGCATCTCGACCAATGCAGCACGATCGAGTCCGTGGGTCGGCGCATCGCGGACCATCTCGCCGTCCAGGATCACGAGGACTCGGCTCGTTGCTTCGAGGATCTCGGAGAGCTTGTGGGTCACCATGACGACGGTCGCTCCGGCGGCAGCCGCCGCCGCCAGGGAGAGGATGACCCCCTGCGCGTCCCTGGGCGGCAGGGTCGAGGTGGCTTCGTCGACGATGAGGATGCGCGCGCCTCGGTCCATTGCCCGGGCAACGGCGACCAGTGTCTTCTGGCCCGGAGTGAGGTCTGACAGAAGCGTGTCGACACTGAGGTCCAAGCCCACCAGGCCGAGGGCGCGAGCCGCCGAGGTCCGCTCGGCTCGCTTGTTCAGGATCGGTCCGAAGAGGCGTTGCGGCGGATTGCCCAGGGCGAAGTTCTCGGCGATCGTCAGCGCGTCGACCAGCCCTAGATCCTGATGGATGAAGGCGACGTCTTCAGTGTCGCCCAAGGACGTCAGCGTGCGGCCGCCGAGCCGGATCTGCCCGCTGGATGCCTGGTAGACCCCTGCAAGGATCTTGATCAGTGTCGACTTGCCTGCCCCGTTCGGACCCATCAGCCCGATGAACTCGCCGCTGCGGATGGTGAGGTTGATGCCTTTGAGCACCTCGTTGGAGCCAAAGGACTTTCTCAGTCCGTCGACCTCGAGGGTGTGTGAACCTGGGTCCTGCATCGTTTCCTCCACGTCCGACTCAAGGGGCCTCAGGGTGGGGAGTGCCGGCCAGTGCGTCGGCGCTCCCCACCTCAGGTACTACTGCTGCCAGAGCTCCGTGAGGTTCTCCCGATAGTTCGGAGGACCGGGGAAGTGGTCCGGCTCCTGGTCGAGGTACTGCTGCACGTTGGTGCTGTCGATGAGGGTGGACTGCATGTTGTCGTAGTCCTCCCACAGCGGGGCTCCGGCCTTGATCCGTCCGAGCAGGTCGACTGCTGCCCAGGCGTGGTAGTTGTAGGCCTCGGCGACAATGAAGTCCATCGGGGGATTGTTGCTCGCGAGCTCCTCGAGGCCGTTGGTGTAGCCGTCGTAGCCGCCGATCTTGATGTCCGTGCGGCCGGCGTTCTTCTCCGTCTTCGCCGCGGCGACTGCGAAACCGTCGTAATGACCCACCACGTAGTCGAGCGTGCCTTGGGGGTTTGAGGCGAGCAGCGCGCTGAACTGCGGCGGGCCCGGCTTGGCGATCTCAGGAGCCGAGAAGTCCTCCATCTCGATCTCGCAGTCGGGGCACTCCTGCTCGATGGTCTCCACAAGTCCCACCTGCCGGGTGGTCGCCGAGAGGAACGCCAAGTCCCTGAACCCATGGACCTTCGCGTCATCACCTGCTTCTGAAATCACCTTCCACGCGGCGGCGACGCCCTGGTCGTAGAAGTTCACCGTGACGTCGTAGACCTTGCCGGCCCACTCCGGGCCGGAGGCACACGTAGCACACAGGACGGCAATATCCGCGTCGAGAGCGCGGTTCACGGCGGCCTTGAGGGGGTTCACGTCGCTGCCGATGATGATGATGCCGTCGACACCGTCTGCCACCGCGCGGTCGATAGCGGCCGAGCCCACCTGGGGGCTGAACTGCTGGTCAACTGCGGGACCGGTCTCCCAGCCCATCGCCTCGAGTGCTGCGACTGCCTCGTCGCCTCCTTCCTTGCAGATGGGAGCGCCGCTGCCACACTGGATCACCACAGCCTTGCCCAGGACGACGTCGAAGGGCTCTGTGGGCCCGGGGTAGGTCGCCGGTCCCTGACGCAGCTCCTCGACTCTCTCCTGAGCGGTCTCCTGGAGTTCCGACACCTCCCCGGAGGATCCGCCTTCGCTGTCGTCGCCTGCAGTGCCCAGGCCGCAGCCGGCCAGGACCGCCGACAGCGCGGCGAACGAAGCCGCGGCTGCGGCAATCCTTCTATTTGTCATGATCGCGTCTCTCAGAGTAGGGCTAGGAGCGGATTCGCTCGCGAGCGAGTACATCATATATTCAGTATGAGATGTCCGTCACCCGTTGGCAAGGGTGCAACAGATGGAATTCGCCAGGAAGAGTTGAAGAATGAGTCCCGCCAGGCGGAGGGAGAAGCGCCGTGAACGGCTAGTCGATGTACTCCGGAGCGTGGGGCCACGCGTCCCAATGGGCTTGCTCGTGCTGGATCCAGACCTTCGCGTCCCATGCCTTGCTGATCATGCGGAGACGCCTGACCGATGCCGTGGCGGCGGCGGGGCTGTCGAACGCGGTCTGGATCACGCCCATCTCTAGCTCCAGGGGGAAATGGCAGACATCGCCCGACAGGATGATGTTCTGGCTGGGCAGCCGCACGAACAGCGCAAGTGATCCGGGGGTGTGCCCGGGGCAGGAAAGCAAAACCACGCTGCCGTCTCCGAACAGGTCGAAGTCGTGCGCGGTCTCGATCCAGTCATAGTGGCGAGTAGGAAGGATGTCCTCGACCCGGAAGAACCCGTGGGCAGGCTTGTCGTGAGCCTGCAGGGCGAACGCCATCTCCCCTGCACCCATGAGAAAGGTTGAGTCCTTGAACAAGTACATGCCGCCGGCATGGTCGAAGTGCAGGTGCGACTGGACCACGTACGTGACGTCACTCGGTGTGTAGCCGAGCCCTTCGAGCTGTCGATCGATGCCCAGCTCCCGGCTGCCCTCCATCGGAAGCACTTTGCCGATGTCCGAGTAGAACCCGCTCATGTCATCGAGGCTGCGAGGGTCGAAGCCGGTGTCGAAAAGCACCAGACCCCGATCGTGCTCGATCAAGAACGACGGGCACGGCTGGGTCACCGTCAGCTCCGTCGTCGCACCGATGAGGCCGAGATCGGTGTTGCCCTGGTGCTTGGGCTGCTGCGTGAAGGCAGCGCCCGGAAGTGCGGCCATTCGCTTGGCTGTGGCTCGGGGACTGAAGAGCACGACGCGCCTCAGCTTTCCAGCTCAGCAAGGCGCTGCCCGATAAAGGGAGAGATCCCGGGCGGCATCGTGGTCATCCCGGCGTCGACGGGGAGTGCGATCCCGGTGATGTACTTCGCCTCGTCGCTCGCGAGGAACAGCATCACGTTCGAGACAGCCTCGGGCTCGATCCACGGGACGGGGAGGAGGTTGAGGGACGTGGCCGTCCAACGCATGTCCTCTCGCGTGCCGTCGTCCTTGCCCGTGAAGGCCTTGATGATTCCGGGATTCAGGTACAGCGGAGTGTCGACGCCTGTCGGGCACACGGCATTGACGCGGATCCAATGCGGCGCGAGCTCAGCGGCCAAGGTCTTGGCCAGGCCCACCACGCCGTGCTTTGAGACGACGTAAGCGGCACGTCCGAACAGCGCGACAAGACCAGCCGCGGACGACGTGAGCGAGATGGATCCGCCGTTCTCAGTCATGTGAGGTACGACGGCGCGGACCGTCCGCCACACGGCGTTGATGTTGGTGTCCATCACGAGATCCCAGACGTCATCGTCCTGCTCTGGCCCAGTGGTCATGTGAGGAACGGAGATTCCGTGGTTCACGATGACTGCGTCCAGGTGCCCGAGCTCCGCCACGGCCTCGTTGACGGTCGTTCGCATCGCCTTGCCGTCCCGTGCGTCGACTTCGAACGACAGGCAGCGTCGACCCAGCTCCTCCACCTGCCGCTTGGTCTCCGCCAGCTCCTCAGGCGTGCCCATCGGATAGTCGACCAATGAGAGTTGCTGACAGATGTCGGTGATGATGACGTCGGCACCCTCTGCGGCAAAACGAAGCGCGTGGGAGCGGCCCTGCCCACGAGCGCCACCGGTGATGAGGACGACCTTGTTGTCCATCTTTCCCATGTCTGGCTCCTTGAGTGGCTTGTCGGCTACTGGGCGGTGTGCCCGGCGTCGATCGTGATTGAGGTCCCACTGACGTAGCGGGACTCGTCCGAGGCCAGCCACAGCACGGCGTTCGAGACGTCCACCGGGTCGATCCAACCGATGTCGAGCACGTGGGGCGCTTTGAAGCGCGGCATGAGGTTGTCGAGGGTGCGATCCTCGGGCGGCAGGTCGGGCGCGAAGCGGGCGAAGACCGACTCGTTCATGAGCATCGCGGTCTCGACGTTCGTCGGGTTGACCGTGTTGACGCGGATCATGTCGGCGCCGAGCTCGACCGCCAGAGTCTTTGCCAGGCCCACGACGCCATGCTTGGCGGCCACGTAGTGGCCGATGCCAGGCATGCCGAGCGTGGCGCAGGTCGAGCTGGTCAGCACGATTGAACCGCCGCCGGCAGCCCGGAGGTGGGGTATTGCTGCCTTCGCGGTGTGCCAGACGCCCTTCAGGTTGACGTCCATCAGGTCGTCCCACTGGACGTCCTCGAGCTCCTCGAGCAGGCCGAAGTTCAGGATGCCCGCATTGGCCGAGACGACATCCAGCCGACCCAGCCGGTCGACGCCCTCAGCAGTGGCTCGAGCGATGTCGTCGTAGTCACGGACGTCGGCTCGGAGACCGACCGCGCGCCGACCGAGAGCCTCCACGGCCTTGACGGTCTCTCCGAGCCCCTCCGCCGTGCCCTGTTCGTACGGGACCGACTCGATGTGCTCGCAGATGTCGATGGCGATGATGTCCGCGCCCTCTTCGGCGAGCCGGATGGCGTGGCTGCGCCCTTGCCCCTGAGCCGCTCCGGTGACGAGCGCCACCTTTCCAGCAACACGGCCGACCATGTCTCCTCCTGACGCAAGTGGGCACCTCAATGAGGTGAGTGTCATCACACATTATGCATGATGCATCTCATGGTCAAGGATTGACTAGCCGCGCATTTTAGGCAGGGACCCGGCGAGACTCTCCGAGATACCGATCGACTTGTACTCGACGTACCCGTCCAGGCCCTCCGTCGCGAACTCGCGCCCGATTCCGCTGTTCTTGAAGCCGCCCATGGGTGCCTCGTAGCCGGCCGCTGCGCCGTTGAGCTCGACAGTGCCGGTGCGGATCCGCTTGGCCAGGTCGAGGCCGTGCTCTTCGTCGCTCGTGAAGATGGACCCACTCAGGCCGTACACCGAGTTGTTCGCGATGGCGACCGCCTCGTCCTCGTCCTCGTAGGTCAGTACAGAAAGAACCGGTCCGAAGATCTCCTCCTGAGCGATACGCATGTCGGGATGAACGTCTGCGAAGACAGTCGGTTGCACGAACCATCCTCGGTCGAGGGCAGGCCGCCCTCCCCCGACGACAAGAGTCGCGCCCTGGGCAACCCCGGAGGCGATGTAACCCTCCACGATGTCGCGCTGTCGGGACGTGACGAGGGGGCCGATGTCCGTGCCTTCATCGAAGGGATCGCCGACAGTGAGACCGCCGACGACTGCGACCAGTCGTTCCAGCAGCTCGCTCTTACGTCGCGTGGACACCACGAGCCGTGTCTTGGCACTACACGCCTGCCCTGCGTTACGCAGAGAGGCGCCCTCGACAGCTCCGACGGCCAGGTCCATGTCCGCGTCGTCGAGGATGATGGAGGCCGACTTGCCGCCGAGCTCGAGCGTCACCCGACGCAGGTCTTGTCCGCACCGGGATGCGATCATCTGCCCGGCGGCCGTGGAGCCGGTGAACGTCACTTTGTCCACGCCGGCGTGGGAGACAAGGTACTCGCTGACGTCGCGGTCTGCTGGCACGATATTGAGGACGCCCTCGGGCAGGCCGGCCTCCTCCAGGATCTCGGCCATGAGGTAGGCGTCGAGCGGCGTCTCTGGTGACGGCTTCAGCACCATCGTGCATCCCGCGACCAACGCAGGGGCGAGCTTGAGCATCGTGAGCACCTGCGGCGCATTCCACGGTACGACGGCGGCCACCACACCGACGGGCTCCCGACGGACCAAGGCATTACCGGTGCTGGTCTGCCGCAGCTCGCTGAACGGATACGTCCCGGCAAGATCCGCATAGGTGTCGATGATCCGTTGCGGGTTGGTCGCTTGGAGCATGCGCGAGAGCCCGATCGGGCAACCCATCTCGTGGGTGATGAGATTCGCCATCACCTCCCGCCTGGCCTCGTAGCCGGCACTGAACCGGCGCAGCAAGGCGATCCGCTCCTCGACAGACGTTCGCGCCCACGGACCCTCCATTGCCGTCCGGGCCGCGTCGACCGCTTGGTCGACGTCGGCCCGGCCACCGCTGACCACCTCGGCGAACGCCTCTTCCGTCGAGGGCGAAACGACGTCGATGCGTCCCGACGACGAGGGCTCGACCCATCTTCCGCCGATGAAGAGGCGGTCAAACTTCCCAGTCCACACCATGGGGAGACTCCTGTGTCTAGTGGATGTTAGGGCAGCACTGAAGGGGTCTGGTCCGGCATCGCCAGCGCCCAGATCGAGCCGCTCGCCTTGCGTTGGTCCATGCCGACAGCGCTCTCGGTCGACAGCCGGAAGACCACCCTTCCCACTGATAGCCAGATTCGGTCGTGGTCGTCCGAGCCCTCCAGTCCCGGCTTCGGATAGCGGTGATGCATCTTCAAGCTCAGGACATTGCCCGGGTCGTCGATCTCTTGGACCACCCCGTTGACGAGGACGTACCCATGGATCGCCTCGTGGTCGAAGATCGAAACCGATGCGCGACCGTCTCGGCGGAGCCGGTGCGTGAGGCTTCGGTGGGGCGTGGTCGAGAAGTAGAGGTAGTTGCCGTCGTAGTAGTAGCCGAGCGGGATGACGAACGGTGACCCGTCCTTGCGGAGCGTCGCTACGGCGGCGAACCGACCGTCGGCGCGCAGGTACGCGTCGACTTCGTCCGACGTCATGGTCGTCTCACCCAGATCGGTCACGTGCGGTCTACCTAAAGCAGCCGGCCGGCGTCGATGACCATGGTCGTCCCGGTCACGTATCGTCCATCATCGGAGGCTAGGTAGAGCAGCGCACTCGTGACGTCTTCCGGCTCGACCCACGGCACGGGTATCACATGCATCTGACGGGCCGCGGATCCTTCGGCTTCGGCGTCCGCCTGCGTCGGGTTCTCGACGTCGGGAAAGAACAGCCTCCACGTCGAGTCGTTCTGGAACATCGGAGTTGCGACGTTCGTCGGACACAGCGCGTTGACCCGCACGCGCTGGTCCCCCAGCTCCAGCGCCAGGGACTTGGTCAGCCCCACGACGCCGAACTTGCTGGCGTTGTAGTGAGCGATCCCCGGCACAGCCCCCAGCCCACACGTCGATGCAGTGAAGATCACCGACCCTCCGCGCCCCTGCTCGAGGATGTGAGGAACCGTGGCCTTTGCCGTGTTGAAGACACCGGTCAGGTTGACGTCGATGAGCTCCGCCCACTGCTGGCCGGTGAGGTCCAGGACGTTGCCGTAGCTGCAAACTCCGGCGCCGGCCGAAACGATGTCCAACCCGCCGAGCTCCGAAACCGCGTCGCCCACGACCTGCGTCAGGTGCTCGAGGTCGCGGACATCGACCTTTGCGGACACGACGCGGCGACCCCTTCCCTCGACGCCACGGGCCGTCTCGAGGAGATCCGCCTCGCTCGACAGTGAGTAGGGAACTGTCGGCAGGTCCTCGCAGATGTCGAGCGCGATCACGTCCGCGCCCTCCTCGGCCAAACGCCACGCGTGGTTGCGGCCCTGGCCCCGCGCAGCACCCGTGACCAGTGCGATCTTGCCTTCAACCCGGCCCATACCCGTCCTCCAAGCTTGTCTACAGATAGTTCGAGCTCGCGTAGTCAGACGCTCGGACGGAGGCGAGCCATCAGGACGCTCACGTCGTCGATCTGTTCGAGGTTCATCACCCGATCGGCAACCCACCGGGCGTCCTCCGGGCTGATCACACCGGACGCGTTGTGGAAGAACTTCGCGCGGATCTCCTCGTCGGTCGTGTAGGTCGAGGGATCGGGCGAACGGCTGCCCTTCGGGTAGGCACGCTCACCGACGAAAGTCTCCCCCCGAGCAACGATCTCGACGCGGGTCGGACGAGCCACAGGATCGGCAGAGACCGCGGTCGCCCAGTCCGGATGCGACTTCCAGATGACCTTTCGCATCACGTCCAGGACGGAAGCGTCGAAGACTACGTCGGGGTCCTGCCAGTCCTTGCCGGGCGGCACGCGGTGAGCCGCGAGCGAAAGTCCGTGGGGGAAGCTGAACTGCGCATCGTAGGGACGGCGGATGTCGGTATTCATGAAGGTAGGGACGCCAGCCGCCCACTGCTCGCCGTACGCCGTCAACGACTCGATCTCGTCGGGCTTGATGTCGTTGGTCTCCACCAGGTCGAAGATGACGTCGAGGACCGCGTGCGTCACCCGACAGTGCGGGTAGGGCTTGAAGTACGACTCGGCCGGAAAGCGCCACTCCGAGCCCAGGGCGTCGGTGAGCCGGGAGGGCTCCCAGCGCCGCGTGCCGATGTATCGCGGATAGCCGTACTCCACGTCATCGAGAATCTGGTTGTCGCCGCGGTGACCCAGCTCGGCGAGGTACGCCGCAGTCAGCGAGTTGAAGACCAGCCCACCCGGCTGGAGGTTGTACTTGATAGTCGGGTTGGGCGAGTGCATCAGCCAGGCGCGGTGTGCGTTGACCGGCGACGTGCAGCCAGCGATGCCCAAGGCGTTCGCCACGACTTCCTTGCCGAGGCCCTTCATGATCGCCGCCGCGGCGGTGACCCCGAAGACGGTGCTTGCGTAACCGAGGACCGGGGACGTGTCCGCCTTGCCGTCCTTGATGTCCCGATTCTTGTCCATCGTCTTCGCGAACCTGAATGACATCTCGTGGCAGACCGCGATCGCGGTCATGACGTCGGTGCCTGGTCGGTTCAGCTTCTCCCCCAAGGCCAGCACCACAGGCACTACGTACGGCGCAACGTGGCCGGGCGCAGCGATCGGGTGCATGTCCAGCGTGGCCGACATCTCAGCGTTGGCGAACGCGGCGCCATGCACCGACGTTCTGTTCGCCTGCCCCATGATGGTCGCCTCGTCACTCGAACCACCCAGGAGTCGTCCGTACTCAATACCCATCCTCCCGGTGGGTATGTCGACGGCCGCCAGGACGCAGCCGATGGTGTCGAGGAGGATGCGCTTCGTCTCCTCAGACACCTCGGCGGGCAGCGGGGTCCGGGTGCTCGTGGCGGCGAAGGCGGCGAACTTCTCGATGTGAGTGGCGGACACAGGTCAAGCTCCTGCCGTGCTGGCACCAAGGCGCTCAGCACTAGTTGCGAGTTATATATGATACACGACATAGGCCGTACGGGGGCTATCCAAGCGATCCGAATATGGACAGACTTACGCGAGGCTGAACTCAGTGACTCTGCTCAGCGCCTCAACGGCACGATCGGGATCGGTGTAGGTCGGCACGCCGGCGTCGAGGAGGGCGGCCCGGGGCCGCCCACTGCCGCCGGTCCAAGCGACGATGAACGGCTTGTCGGTCGCCTGATATGCCTTGGCGAGCGTCGCGACGATCTCTCCCGAACCACGATCGGCGTTGCCCAACAGGACCAGCACCGAGTCCGTGTCGTCGTTCGCACTCACGTTGGCGAGCGTGCGCTCGAGGAGGGACAGGTCGTTGATCATGGCGCCCGTCATGTCGATGGGGTTCTTGGTTGAGCCGAAGTACGGCAATCCGCTGGCGAGAACCGCTCTGTCCGCCTCGCTCGACCACGTCTCGACGCGGAGCCCGAGGTCTGCGGCACGGTCCGCGGCCAGTGCTCCACCTCCGCCACTGAGCGTCACGATCGTGACCCGTCGTCCCGAAGCGCGCCGCCCGTCCATGAAGGCCAACGCCGCATCGGACCAAGCCTCCATGCTTGGCACGCGGACGGCTCCATGGGCTTCGAGCACCTCGTTGAACGCGGCGTCGTCGCCGGCGACACTGCCGGTGTGGGCAGCCACCGCCCGCGCTCCGGGCCCCGATCGACCCGACTTCAACAGCAGGAGAGGCTTGTCGTGCTCGCGCGCGGCAGCGGCCAGCGCAGCCAGAGCCTCCAGATCCTTGCACCCCTCGATGTGACCCATGAGGACATTGACATCGGGCGCGTCGACGAGGGCCGCGAGCACCTCGGTGACAGTGACGTCCACCTCGTTCCCTGTGTTGGCGAAGTACGTCACACCAAGTCCGAGGGAGTTCATGGTGCTGTAGGTGAACGTGCCCACCGCGCCGCTCTGGGAGACGAGGGCGATCGGCGACACGGGCCGGTGGGCGTCCTCGTCGAATGCCGTCGAGAACGTGGCGAAGGCCCTCTCGTTGACGGCGAACGTGCCGAGGCAGTTCGGGCCGACGACTCTCATGCCACTGCCACGAGCGATCTCAGCTATCTCGCGCTGCTGCGGAGCGCCGTCCTCACCGATCTCGCTGAAGCCCGACGCGAAGATGATGGCCGCACCGACCCCCGCCTCTGCGCACCCGCGGATCGCCTCGACGACCGCCGATGCCGGAACCACGACGATCGCCAGATCGACCGGTCCGGGAACCTCAGCCGCGGTGGCGTAGGCGGCTACGCCTTGGACCTCGCTGCGTCGTGGATTGACGGCGTGGATACACCCCTCGTAGCCGAACCGCTTCAAATAGTCGAGCGGACGTCCCGAGAGCTTTTCCGGGTCCGACGACGCCCCGTAGACGACGATGCTGCGGGGTCTGAACAAAAGGTCTGCGGCCGTACGAGTCACGCGGTCCGCTCCGTGCGGAAGGCGGGTGCGCGCCGCTCGCGGTGCGAGGCGACGCCTTCGACGACGTCCGGGCCTCCGAAGCCCAGGAACTCCATGCTCAAACCCGCCTCGAAGATTGCGCCCTGCTGGCGGTACCACTCGTTCAACGTCTGCTTGGTCCAACTGATGGCCTCTTGGGCGCCGGCACTGAGCTGGCCCGCGATCTCACGTGCCGTGTGCAGGAGGTCGTCCTTCTCCACCGACAACGAGACAAGGCCAGCCTTCTCGGCGTCCTCGCCAGAGATCTCCCTGCAGGTGAGCAAGAGGTACTTCGCCTTGGCCATGCCGCACAGCAAGGGCCACACCGCGGCGGCGTGGTCACCAGCGGCGACCCCTAGCCGCGTGTGCCCGTCGATGATGCGCGCGTCGTTGGCGGCGATCGAGATGTCAGCCATCAGCGCCACAACAAGTCCGGCACCGACAGCCGGGCCGTGGATCGCCGAGATGATGGGCTTGGAGCAATTGATGATGTTGTAAAACAGGTCGCGCGACTCCCGCATGACGCGCATGCGGACGTCGTAGTCCTCGATCTGCGCGTCGATCAGGGCGAAGTCGCCGCCCGCAGAGAACGCCTTGCCCGCTCCGCGGACGATGACCGATCGCACGTCCGGGTCACGGTCGACGACCGGCCACACCGCTGGGATCTCGGAGTGCATCTCCTCATCGACCGCGTTGAGGTTCGGGCCGTCGAAGACGATCTCGAGGACCCCCGGCTGGTTGCGCTCGAACCTCAGGCTCTTGAACTGCTGGTACGGATCGGTCATGAGAAGTCCTTTCGGTGGGTGAGGGTGGCTGCGGCGCCGTCGGGTGCTCGCCACGTTGCGAATACATCGCCGACCGAGGTCTGCTCGCGTGAGGGCACGCTGACCTCCCGGCCCGGGGTGCGGCTGAACCGTGGGGCCGCAGCCGGGTGGAGGACGCCCTCCAGCTCTTGGAACAGGCCACGTTCCTGGTTGTGCGGGTGAGAGGCGGCCTCCTCGAAGTCGAGGACGGGAGTCACACAGGCGTCAGTGCCTTCGTAGACGAGTGCCCACTCGTCGCGGCTCCGCGCCATGATCGCGGTCTGGATCAGCTCACGCAGGCGCGGCCAGTCGGACTGGTCGTTCTGGGCCGGCCAGTCAGATGTGTCGACGCCCAGAAGCTTGACGAACTCCTGGTAGAAGTCTGGCTCCAGGGCGCCGACCGCGAGGTGCTTGCCGTCCGAGCAGGTGTACGTGTCGTAGAAGGGTGCTCCGCCATCCAGGTAGTTGGTTCCAGGTTCGCCGTTGTAGACGCCAGCCGCGCGCAGTCCGTGCAACCGCGCAGACAGGGTGGCGACACCGTCGAGCATGGCGACATCCACGACTTGACCGTGTCCGGTGGTACGCGCCGACAGCAAAGCAGAGACGATCCCGAAGGCGGCGAACGTGCCGCCGCCGGCGTAGTCACCCAACAGGTTGATCGGGGGATGCGGCGACTCGCCCCGGCGACGCAACGCGTGAAGGACACCGGATTGCGCGACGTAATTGATGTCGTGACCGGCTTCGAGGGCTAGCGGCCCCGTCTGGCCATAGCCCGTAAGCCGCGCGTAGACGATCGCAGGATTCCGCTGAAGCAGCGGTTCGGGCCCCAGTCCGAGCCGTTCGGTGACCCCAGGGCGAAATCCCTCGATGAATGCGTCGGCCAGATCGACGAGTTCGAGGACCGTGGCACGGCCGTCGACGCTCTTCAGGTCGAGCGCGATCGTTTCTACGGAGCGGTTGACGATGTCATGCTCGGGACGCATCGCCTCGACCTGGCTCAAGGCCCGCGCGGGGCGGTTGGACGTACGCGTAACCCGCACGACGTGCGCGCCCATGTCGGCCAGCAGCATCGAGGCGAACGGAGTGGGACCCATGCCGGCGAGCACCAGCACCCGGACGCCGGCGAGTGGGCCTGTTGCGTGGCTCATGGCGTCCGCTCGAAGACGGCCGTCAGGCCCTGTCCGCCACCGATGCACATCGTTTCCAGCGCAAGACGTCCCTCTCGTCGGTCGAGCTCGCGCAGCATCGTGGTGAGAATCCGGACCCCGGTCGCACCCACGGGATGGCCAAGGGAGATCCCCGACCCGTTGACGTTTACCCGGTCGAAGTCCGACTCGCCCAGCCCCCAGACCGTCGTACAGGCCAGCGCTTGGGCGGCAAATGCTTCGTTCAGCTCGATGAGGTCCATGTCGGCAAGCGTCAGTCCCGCGCGGGCGAGCGCTGCCTCGGTGGAGGGCACCGGTCCGATGCCCATTCGGTGCGGCTCGACGCCGGCGGCCGCCCAGGTCACCAGACGGGCGAGGGGACGCAGGCCGAGCTGTTCTGCCCTCTCCGGCGTGGTGACCAGGCAGGCGGCGGCACCGTCATTCTGGCCGCTGGCGTTACCGGCGGTAACGGTCGACTCGGGGTCGATCCTGAGCCGGACCGGCCGAAGGGCCGCCAAGGACTCCAACGAGACGTCGTCGCGGGGATGCTCGTCGGTGTCCACGACGACGTCACCGCGACGTGAGGGCACCGTGACGGGCACGATCTCCTCCTTGAACCGGCCGTCGCGCTGGGCGGTCACCGCGCGCTGGTGAGACGAGAACGCGAGCTGGTCCTGTGCCTCCCGACTGATCGAGAACTCGCGGCGGAGGTTCTCCGCCGTCTCGAGCATTCCCCCCTCGACCGGGTAGTTCTTGCCGCCGGAGGTGATCCGGCCACGCGCGATCCGGTCCCACATCGGAGCGGAGTCCCCGCGATAGCCGAAGCGTCCGCCGACGGTGTAGTGCTCCGCCTGACTCATACTCTCGGCGCCACCGGCAACCACCACCTCACATGCGCCCGTCTGCACCCGCATGGCACCATCGAGCACCGCCTGCAGCGCCGACCCGCATCGGCGATCGAGCTGCTGGCCCGGCACGCTGATCGGGAAGCCGGCGTCCAAAGCGGCGACCCGACCGATGGCCGGCGCCTCTCCGTTCGGGTAGCACTGACCGAAGATGACGTCGTCGACCGAACCCGGGTCGATGCCGGTTCGCTCCACGAGGCCCCGCAACACGGTCGCCGCCAGCTCGGCGGCCGGGACGTCCTTGAACACACCGCCGTACTTGCCGACCGCGGTCCGCACGGGCTCGCAGATCACTGCCTCACGCATGTCTGTCATGTCTCTCTCATGGGTGCTGGTCAGATTCCCCGGCCGCCGGTGACCTCGAGCACCGCGCCGTTGACGTATGACGCCAAGGGCGATGCGAGGAACAACACCGCGCTGGCGACTTCGTCCGGCTCGCCGGCACGGCCCATCGGGACCTCCGCCTCCTTCGCGGCAAAGATCTCGGGCTTCATCGAGAGGGTCATCTCGGTCCGCACCAAGCCGGGTTGCACGGCGTTGACCCGGACGCCGGACGGTCCGAGCTCCTTGGCGGAGGCCTTGGTCAGCCCGATGAGCCCCGCTTTGGCGGCGCTGTAGTTGGTCTGACCGGGGTTGCCGATCTTGCCCGAGAGCGAGGACATGTTGACGATCGCGCCGCTCTTCTGCTCCCGAAACAGAGTGGAGACCGCCCGCGTCCCCAACCAGGCGCCCTTCAGGCTGACGTCCAACACGGACTCGAAGTCGTCCACGCTCATCTTGGCCATGTACCGGTCCCGCGTGATCCCGGCGTTGTTCACTAGGACGTCGATCCGCCCGAAGGCCTCCAGGGCGGCTGCGACGAGCGCGTACATGTCCTCCTCGCTGGTGACGTCGCACCGCTGACCCGCGACGGGCAGGCCAGCATCGGTCCGCTCCTTGACGACCGCGTCGACCTTCGCCTCATCCACGTCCACCACCATCACGCTGGCGCCGTGAGCAAGGAACGTGTCCGCGATGGCCAGGCCGATCCCCTGCGCGGCACCGGTCACGACCGCGACCTGTCCGTCCAGGAGACCCTGCCCAGGGTCGAACGCGCTGCCCTGCTCGCTGAGCTGCTCCATCAGTACGACTTCGGGAGGCCGAGGATCTTGTCGCTCACATAGTTGAGCACCATGCCCTGGGAGATCGGCGCGATCTTGAGCAGACGCGACTCACGCCACAGGCGCTCGACGTGATACTCCTTCGCGTAGGAATAGCCGCCCAGTGTCTGCATCGCCCGGTCGCACGCGTCGAACCCTGCCTCGGCGCCGAGGAACTTCGCCGCGTTGGCCTCCGGGCCGCAGGGCTCGTGGTTGTCGAAGAGTTCGGCGGCCTTCATCGCGATCTGCTCCGCGGCCTGCAGGCGGATCCATGAGTCGGCCAGGGGGTGGGCAACGGCCTGGTTCTTGCCAATAGGGCGGTCGAAGATAACCCGGTCCTTCGCGTACTGGACGGCGATGTCCAGCGCCGCCCGGCCGAGACCGATCTGCTCCATCGAGACACAGATGCGCTCGGGGTTGAGACCGTCCAGCAAGTAGTAGAAGCCCTTGCCGACCTCGCCGACGACGTCCTCGTCACCGATCTCCAGGTTGTCGATGAAGAGCTCGTTGGAGTCGATGCAGGAGCGGCCGAGCTTCTCGATCTCCCGCACGGTGATCTTGGTGCGGTCGAGGTCGGTGAAGAACAGGGTCATCCCGGCGAAGGGCTTCTCCGGGTCGCGTGGGGAGGTGCGGGTCAGCAGCAGGATCCGGTGGGCGTTCTGCGCGTTGGTGATCCACACCTTGTTGCCGTTGACGACCCACTTGTCGCCAACCCGCTCAGCCTTGGTGGTGATGCGGGAGGTGTCGACACCGGCGTCCGCCTCAGTGACACCGAAGGCCATGAGCAGCTCGCCGGCGGCGATCTTCGGGAGGTACTTCTTCTTCATCTCCTCCGAGCCGTGTCGGATCACGGGGCCGGGCGGGAAGATGTAGAAGTGGATGGCCGAGGCGCCACCGGTGCCACCGGCGTAGCCGATCTCGTGGAGCATCACCGCGGACTCGGTCAGGCCCAGGCCCAGGCCGCCGTACTCCTCAGGAATCATCGCGCCGAGCCAGCCCCCGTCGGCAAAAGCCTTGACGAACTCCCAGGGATACTCGTGGTCCTTGTCCTTCTGCCGCCAGTAGTCCAGGTCGAACTTGCGGGCGAGATCACGGGTGGTCTTGCGGATGAGCTCGAGGTCGGCTGCGTCGGTGGTCATCGGTCTCCTACTTCCTGGATGGTGGGGATGTCTTCGAGCGGGGTTGTCGGCTCGAGAGCTGACATGTCCCCGGCGGGCTGACCGAGGTGCCTGGCCCGGATGGCGCGGCGCATGATCTTTCCGTTCTTGGTTTTGGGCAGGCTGCGCACCAGGTGCAGGCTCGGTGCGAAGGATTTGCCGACGTTGTGCAGCGCCTGGGCCCGCACGTCGTCGATCTCGGCGTCTTCGCGGACGACCGCGAAGGCAACCACGCGCTGTCCGCGCATCTCGTCCGGTACGCCGATCACGGCTGCCTCTAGGACGCGGGAGTCACGCAGGAGACCTGCCTCGATCTCCGCCGGTCCGACCCGGCGGCCCGACACCTTGATGGTGTCGTCCGAGCGACCATGGAGATGCCAGGTGCCGTCTGCCTCGACGCTGGCCAGGTCACCATGCACCCAGGTGCTGTCGAACTGGCGCCAGTAGGTCTCGAGGTAGCGCTCGGTGTCCTGCCAGAAGGCGTGTGTCATGCCGGGCCACGTGTTGAGCACCGCGAGCTCGCCCACCTGACCGACCACGGGCTCGCCAGCCTGGTCGAGGACCGCGACGTCCATGCCGGGCAGGGGGCCGTTGAATCCGCCGGCGGCCATCGGGAGGAACGGGTAGCTGACGAGGATCCCGCCTCCGGTCTCCGTGCCACCGCTGTAGTTGACGATCGGTCGAGTCCGGCCGCCCACCTCGGAGAAGAGCCAGTGCCAGGTCGGCGTGTCCCAGGCTTCGCCGGTGGAAGCGAAAGAGCGCACGGACGAGATGTCGTGCTGAGAAGCTCCGCCACCCTCGTTCATCAGCAGCCGCGCCGCCGTCGGCGCGAGCCCCTGGAAGGTGACACGGTGCCGCTCGACGATCTTCCAGAGCCGCTGCGGATCGGGGTGGTGTGGCAGCCCCTCGACGAGGACGATCGTGGCGCCCAGTTGGAGCCCACCCATGATGAGCAGTGGGCCGAGCATCCAGCCCATGTCCGCGATCCAGGCGATGACGTCGTCCTCGTCAATATCGAAGCCGTAGGCGAAGTCGACCGCCGCCTTGACCGAGAACCCGGCGTGCGAATGCACGATGCCCTTGGGCGCTCCGGTGGTCCCTGAGGTGTAGATGATGGTGAGCGGGTCGTTGCTTCCCATCGCCACGGTCTGCACCGGTGTGGGTTCGGGATCGAGGTCGTGCCAATAGACATCCCGTTCGGGGTGCATCGGCACGTCGTCGCCTGAATGCGCGACCACGACGCAGACGCGCATCGATGCCCCGACCATGGCCTCGTCCGCCACCCCCTTGAGGTTGACCCGCTTGCCACGACGCGTGGTGCCGTCCGCGGTGACGAGGATCGTGGCTTCCGACTCACGGAGCCGGGTCGCCAGCGCCTCCGGGCCGTAGCCGGTAAAAGCCGGCACCGAGATCGCGCCGACGGCAGCGCAGGCCAGGAAGGCCACGACCGCCTCCGGCACGACCGGGAGAAAGAGCACCACTCGGTCGCCCTGCCGAACCCCCAGCGCGACGAGGTTCGCGGCGAATCGTCGTACCTCATGGTCCAGGTCGCGGTAGGTCAACCACCGCTGCTGGCCTTCGTCGCCCTCGAAGACCACGGCCTGCTTGTCCGCCAGCGGCCCGTCCGCGTGGCGGTGGCAGCACAGGTCGGCGGCGTTCAGCCGCCCACCCGTGAACCACTGCGGCAGCGGCTTGCCGGCGCTCTCGTCCCGCACCTTGTCGAAGGGCTCGCGGAAGTCGACTCCCAAGTCCTCCACGACCGCACGCCAGAACCACTCGGGCTCGTCGACTGAGGCCGCGTGCAGTGACTCGACGCTGTCGTGCCCCCACCGCTCCATCGCGGCGAGGAGTCGGCTGCGTCGGCGTTCCGTCTCGCCCGGCGCCCACGCAGGGGCGTCGGGTGCGGCGAACAGGCCAGGGCCTTGCATCAGGGGTTCCCTTCGGGCGCGCGGCGGACGAGTCGTCAGACGCTGGCGGGCTCGTCCACCGTCGAGCGCTTGAGCATCAGCCCAGCGCGGGCGGCGTCGCACACGATCTCGTCGCGCTGGTTGATGCCGTAGTGGCGGAAGTAGACGATCCCGGAGTCGTCGCGGCTCTGGGACTCGCGCTTCGAGACGATCTCGGTGCGCACCCGGATGGTGTCGCCGTGGAAGACGGGTTTGGGGAACTTGACCTCCTGGAAGCCAAGGTTGCCCAATGTCGTGCCCTGCGTGGTGTCGGGCACGGTGATGCCGGTGACCAGACCGAGGATGTAGAGGCTGTTGACCAGGCGCTCGCCGTAGATGCTGTCCTTGGAGTACTCGGCGTCCAGGTGCAGCGGGGCCAGGTTGAGGGTCATCGAGCAGAAAAGGATGTTGTCCGTCTCGGTGACCGTGCGCCGCGTGGCGTGGTCGATCACGAGACCGGGCTCGAGCTCCTCGAAGTACAGGCCGGGCATGATTGGTGTCCTCTCGTTCAGTTCTTGTCGAAGTTCGCGGCGTAGGCGAGTACGTCGCGTGCGGTCTTGATGTGGGCGTAGTCGACGTGCATTCCCTCGTAGACGACCGCCGCCGCGCCCCCTGCCACCGCCTCGTCAAAAGCGGTGATCATCCCGGAGTAGAAGTCGATCTCGAACTCCGACGGGCTGAACACCTCGTTCGCCACGTCGACGTGCGACGGGTGGATCAGCACCTGTCCACGGAAGCCGAGCGCGCGGTTCTGCTCGGAGAAGCGCCTGGCGCCGTCCGGATCGGCGAGGTCCTGCCAGACACCGACGAGGGGGAACTCGAGTCCGGCGGCCCGCGCGGCGAGAACTGCGCGGCTGCGGAGATAGAGCGTCTCCTCCCCGCCGGGTGAGAACTGGAAGCCGATGGAGCGCGACACGTCGGCGTCGCGGGCCGTGCCGGCGAAGAGCGTCGCGACCCGCGGCGAGGCCACGGCAATCTGCTCGCACGTCGCATAGGCCTCGGCGGTCTCGAGGTTGCAGATGAACTCGATGGAACCCGGCTCCACGCCGTTCTTGAGCTCGAAGTGGGTCACCAGCGCGTCGTAGCGGATGATGTCCTCGGGCCCGAAGGTCTTGGGAAGGCTGAGTCCGTCGAGGCCGGGGACCACTACCGCCTCGATGTCATCGCCGGTCAGACCCGTGTCGAGAGCGTTGACGCGGACATAGATACCGGCCTCCGTGCGACTCTCGGAAAGACGGGCCAAGGAGCGGGCCACCTCGGCTCGCGCGTCGGACTTCAGGTCCTCGGGGACGGAGTCCTCCAAGTCCATGATCAGGCCGTCAACCCCCGTGGCAATGGCCTTCTCGACCCACGCGCCGCGGTGGCCGGGAACGAACAGAACAGAACGAAGTGGTTTCACCATCGCCTCCTTGAAGCGCAACCATACACGATATATTAAACAGAGCAATGGCTTTGTCGCAGGCGCGCGCCGCGGCGGCGCAGCCCTAGCCACTACCTACATATATTGTGTACGATAGGTGAGGAGCTGTAGAACGCCGCCACCCACCAAGCGCTGAACGAGGTCTCACAGATGCAGTACAAGCCCCTCCAGGACATCAGGATC
The DNA here is from genome assembly GCF_003515065.1 of Nocardioides immobilis. Classification (GTDB taxonomy): domain Bacteria; phylum Actinomycetota; class Actinomycetes; order Propionibacteriales; family Nocardioidaceae; genus Nocardioides; species Nocardioides immobilis. The sequence continues at coordinate 30,394 of NZ_QXGH01000040.1, read as the reverse complement.
CTTGAGATCGGCGGGTACATCTCCGCGCCGTACGGTGCTTCCTTGCTGTCCGGTCTCGGCGCCGAGGTGGTCAAGGTGGAGAAGCCTCACGGCGGGGACGACTTCCGCCGAGGCCAAGACACCGCGAGCAAGTACTGGGTGCAATACAACGTCGGGAAGCGGAGCCTGGCGGTCGACTTGAAGCACCCCGATGGCGTCAGACTGATCAAGGACCTCGTGCCCCGCTTCGATGTCGTGATGGAGAACATGAGGCCCGGCAAGATGGCCGCACTCGGGCTGGGCCGCGATGACCTCGCCGCGCTCAACCCCACGCTCGTGTACTCGTCCGTCACCGGCTTCGGAAACGGCGGCCCCCTGGCTGACCGGCCTGCCTACGACACGATCGGACAGGCCGTCGGTGGGTTGTACTCAGTACTCGGAAACGCCGATCACGCCCAGCTGGCAGGCACCTGCATCGCCGACCTGATCACCGGTCTGACCAACGCAGCAGGCGTGCTCGCCGCCCTGGTCGGTCGTGGCCGGACGGGTTCGGGGCAGCTGGTGGAGACCTCGCTCATGGAGGCCGTCAGCACCCTCACCATCGACGCCTTGAGCCAGTACTACGACGACGGCAAGAAGAACCCGAGCCGCCAGAGCCGCCATCCGCAGGCACAGAACTTCTGCCTCAAGACCGCGACCGGAGAGGACATTGCCATCCACCTCTCGTCGTCGCAGAAGTTCTGGTGGGCATTCTGTGAGGCCATGGGCCGTACCGACCTCACCGAGGACTCACGATTCACGACGTACGACCTGCGCACCGACCACTACTTCGAGCTCGTCGAGATCGTCGAGCGCGAGTTCATCTCCAAGCCCGCTGCCTTGTGGGAGCAGCTGCTCACCGAGAACGACATCCCGTTCGCACCCGTGCTGACCATGGGAGGCTTCGTCAACCATCCGCAGACCGAGTGGCTGCACCTGGTTGAGCCGGAGCACGACGGGCTGGGCGTCCTCCGCCCGCCGTGGCGGTTCAATGGTGCCCGGCCCGAACGATCTGGTCCGGCGCCCAGGGTCGGGCAGGACTCGCGTTCGTTGGCCGAAGAGGTCTACGACGCCGCACGCGTCGCGGCCTTGGTCGCCGACGGCGTCATCGTCACCGACGACTGAGCCGAGCGCACTCCACACGGCACCACTCTACGAAAGGCAAACCTTGTGGCTCGTCTCGCCAGCACCGACGGCCTGACCGAGGACCAGACCGAGATCCTCAAGGCCGTCCGGGTGTTCGTCGACGAGCAGATCATCCCGGTTGCCCAGGAGCTCGAGCACGCCGACGAGTACCCCACCGACATCGTCGAGGGCCTCAAGGAGCTCGGCGTCTTCGGCCTGATGATCCCTGAGGAGTACGGCGGCCTCGGCGAGTCGCTCCTCACCTACGCCCTGTGCGTCGAGGAGATCGCCCGCGGCTGGATGAGCGTGTCGGGCGTCATCAACACCCACTTCATCGTGGCCTACATGGTGATGCAGCACGGCACCGAGGAGCAGAAGCAGAAGTACCTGCCCCAGATGGCCAGCGGCGAGATGCGCGGCGCGTTCTCGATGTCCGAGCCGGGCCTCGGCTCCGACGTCTCCGCGGTCTCCACCAAGGCGGTCCAGCAGGACGACGGCAGCTACAAGATCACCGGCTCGAAGATGTGGCTGACCAACGGCGCCCAGTCGCGCCTGGTCGCGACGCTGTGCAAGACCGACGACGGCAACGACTCGGTCTACAAGAACATGACGACCTTCCTCATCGAGAAGGAAGCCGGCTTCGGCGAGACCGCCCCCGGCCTGACCATCCCCGGCAAGATCGACAAGATGGGCTACAAGGGCGTCGAGACGACCGAGATGGTCCTCGACGGTCACGTGGTCCGCGCCGACCAGGTCCTGGGCGGGGAGACCGGCAAGGGCTTCTACCAGATGATGGACGGCGTCGAGGTCGGCCGCGTCAACGTCGCCGCCCGCGCCTGCGGCCTGGCCTGGCGGGGCTTCGAGCTCGGCGTCGCCTACGCCCAGCAGCGCCACACCTTCGGCAAGCCGATCGCCGCCCACCAGGCCATCCTCTTCCGCATCGCGGAGATGGCCACCAAGGTCGAGGTCGCCCACACCATGATGGTGAAGGCCGCCCGGATGAAGGACAGCGGCGAGCGGATGGACGTCGAGGCCGGCATGGCCAAGATGGTCGCCTCGGAGTACGCCCACGAGGTCGTCGAGGACTCCTTCCGGATCCACGGCGGCTACGGCTACTCCAAGGAGTACGAGATCGAGCGGCTCTACCGCGAGGTCGCCTTCATGCTCATCGGCGAGGGCACCACCGACATCCAGAAGATGATCATCGGCCGCGCGATGCTCGAGGACTACAAGCTCAAGAGCTGACCCGGCTGGGGCGGTCCTCCTACGTTCGACAAGCGAAGCCACCGGAAGAAGGAACACGACGTGACTAGTGACATCACCATCGAGCGCCTGTTCGACGTCGCCGGGAAGACTGTGCTGGTCACCGGCGGCAGTCGGGGCATCGGCCGCTCGATCGCCGAGGGCTTCGTCAAAGCCGGTGCCCGGGTCTACATCTGCGCCCGCAACGCCGAGGTTGCCGACAAGGCCGCGCACGACCTGGCCGCGTACGGCGAGTGCCACGCCATGACCGCCAACCTCGCCACGGTCGAGGGTTGCCGAACATTCGCGGCCGAGTTCGCCGTGCGCGTCGACCGGCTCGACGTGCTGATCAACAACGCGGGGGCCATCTGGGCAGAGACACTGACCGAGTATCCGGAATCCGGATGGGACAAGGTGTTTGACATCAACACCAAGGGACCCTTCTTCCTGATCCAAGCCCTCCTTCCCCTCATCGAGGAAGCCGCAAGTCACCACGATCCTGCGCGCATCATCAACGTCGGATCGATCAACGCGATCCGCGTGCCCGACCACGAGACGTACGCCTACAGCGCGTCCAAGGCCGCCGTCCACCAGCTCAGCCGACATCTCGCCAAGCAGCTGGCGGCGAAGTCGGTGACGGTCAATGTCATTGCGCCCGGCATGTTCGAGAGCAAGATGCTCACGGCCACGCTGGAGGAGAAGGGCGCCGACGTCGTGCTCGGTCCGGTGCCGCTCAAGCGTTTCGCCGGCCCCTCGGACATGGCGGGCGCCGCCATCTTCCTGGCATCGCCCGCTGGGTCATACGTCACCGGTGCCATCTTGCCCGTCGACGGCGGCACCGCGACCACCCTGTGACCTCGCCGGCTCGGCCCCGGTAGCGGCCACGTTCAGATGATGGTTGCCAGCTCGCGCCACTCCTCGAGCGGCACCTGGCCCGAGCGTGGTCGCAGTGCGTAGAGCGCAACGTGGTCGGCTCCAGAAGCGATGTGCTCCTCCACGCGCTGAGCGACGTCGGAGATCGATCCCCAGGCGAAGAGCCGGTCGATCAATGCGTCGCTACCGCCGTCAGCGAGGTCGGCCTCGGTGAAGCCCTGGTTCAGCAGGCTCCTGCGGTAGTTGGGATAGCCCAGTCGGGACTTGATCTCGCCGCGCAGGACTGTGCGAGCTGCTTCGGCATCCGTCTCCAGCAGCACACCCAGCTCGGGCGCCAGGATGCGACCCGGTCCGAGGACGTCCCGAGCAGCCTTGGTCTGTTCGGGCGTCACCAGGAACGGGTGAGCACCTTGCGCGTGGTCCCGAGCCAGGTCGAGCATGGCAGGCCCGAGCGCGGCGAGCACGCGCGGCGGCGGTGCCGGGGGGTGTGGGAGGACGCCCGCGGGCTGGATGTCCATGCTCCGCAGGTAGTGGCCCATTGCAGTGAGGGGCTTGGTGTCGAAGTCGTGGCCGCGAGCCGTGATCTGACCCTCGTGGCTGACCCCGAGTCCGAGGAGGAATCGGTAGGGGAACGACTCGCACAACATTCGCTGCGCGGAGGCGAGTCCTGCCGCGTCCCGGGCCCAGATCGATGCCACACCGGTTGCGGCGACAATGCGGTCGGTCCAGCTCAGCGTCAGCGCAGCGTTGGTCAGCGCCTCTCGCCCCGTAGCGCTCTCGCCTTGCCACAAGGCGCCGTATCCCAGCCCCTCGATCTCCTGGAGCGTGTCCCTGAGCTCGGCCGCCTTCAACCCGTTGAGCTGATTCGTCCAGATGCCGATTCGTCCGAGGTCCATCTCCATCGCCATCTCCTTCGTTTCTCTCGGGCTGTCTGCTGTCGTTGCGATCCAGCTCACGTGTTGCGCACCAGTTCTTTGCCGATCCGCTCGATCCGCTCGACGACGGTGGACACGCCGTTGTAGGCGGCCGAGCCGACGTCAAGGATCAGGCGATCGATACCAGCCGCCTCGAAGCCCTCGGCCTCATCAGGCGTGATGTCGTACGGAGCGCGTGTCGTGAACTCGAAGGGGTGATCCATGCGGTCGTACCTCTCCCGCTCCTCCTGGATCGTCCGCACGATCGGAACGACCTCGGCCAGGGACAGGTCGTGGCCGTACCATCCGTCGCCGTGACGGGCAGCGCGCCGGTATGCGAACCTCGACATCCCAGCGACAAAGATCGGCAGGCTCTTCTGGATCGGTTTGGGGGCGAAGGTGACCGGAGGGAGCTGGAAGTGCTTGCCCTCGAACTGCGGGTGAGGATCGTTCCACAGCGTTCGGAGTACGGCGATGGCCTCGTCTGTCCTCCCCCCGCGGGTCTTCCAGTCGACACCCAAGATGTCGAACTCTTCCTTCAGCCAGCCCACACCGACGGCCATCATGATTCGGCCGTTGCTGACGATGTCCGCAGTCGCGAGCACCCGCGCCAACTGGTAGGGGACGTGCAGGGCGATCAGATTGACACCCATGCAGAAGCGGATGTTCTCCGTCTTGGCCGCGAGATACGCCGCAAGTGTGTTCGGGTCGAGCATCGCGAAGCGTTCCATGCCCGGGGGAAGTGCCCGCGCGTAGTACGGATCGATCGAGCGGATCGTGCGAGGACTCAACACGTGCTCGCCTCGCCACATCGACTCCAACCCGGCGCTATCAGCGGCCTGGGCGATCGTGAGGATGTCATCCATCCCGACGTCCGAGTAGCGGATTCCGAACTTCATCTCGTCCTCCTCCTCATCCGGCCGACCAGCCGCCGTCCGCGACGATCTCGGTACCCGTGATGTAGCTGGCATCGTCCGACGCGAGGAACAACGACGCGTGCGCGATCTCGCGCGGATCCGCAGACCTCCCGAGGGGGACCACCGACGAGATCGCGCCTGCGTCCGGTGTTGCCGAGCCCGCGAAGAGAGTGTCGATCGCGCCGGGATTGACTGCGTTGACCCGCACACCGCGACCGACGTACTCCAAAGCCGTCGACCGGGTCATGATCAGCACCCCACCTTTCGACGCGTGGTAAGCGACCGCATCGGGAGTCGCCAGATGCGCATAGACAGAGCAGATGTTGACGATCGATGAGTTGCCGAACTCGACCAAGGCAGGCAACGCCGCTCTCATGCCGAGCCACTGCCCCTCGAGGTTGACGCTCAACACATGGCGAAACGTCTCCTGAGTCACGTCCTGCGTGCCGTCCGCGCTGAAGATCGCCGCGTTGTTGACCAAGGTCGTCAGTCGGCCGTGCAGGTTGACCGCGAGGTCGACCGCTGCGGCCCAGTCATCGGCCTGCGTGACGTCGAGCTTGAGGAACTGGACGTGGAGTCCACGTTCACCGAGCCGATCCGCGAGTGCCGCACCCTCGTCAACGAGGACGTCACCGAAGACGACAGCGCCACCTTCCTCGGCAAACAGCTCGACGTGCGCAGCGCCGAGCCCCCGCGCCCCGCCCGAGATCAGTGCGACCTTGCCCTCGAGCCTGCCCACGTGGGTCAGTCCTGCTCGGTCGGGAGGATCAGCATGTCGGCAATCGTGGTCCGGTGTGAGCGTGTCACCATGTAGGCGATGCCGTCGGCGATGTCCTCGGCCTCGAGCTTCTCGACCCGGGCATCGAAGGCGTCAGTCATCTCCTTGCGGACCTCGGCCGAGTTGTGCGAGACGAGCTCGGTCGCCACGGCGCCTGGCTCGAGCAGGCCGACCCGGACATGTCGCCGCGTCACCTCTTGGCGCAGCGCCTCGCTGAACGCGTGCACACCGAACTTGGTGGTGTTGTAGGCCGCGTACCCCCTCCAAGCCAGACGACCAGCGATCGAGCCGACGTTCACGATGTCGGCTACCTCGCGGAGGCCATCCTCCGCCGCAGCGAGCAAGTGGGGCAGCGCCGCGTGCGTGGCGTACATCAGGCCCTGCACGTTGATGGCCAACATGCGGTCCCACTCATCGGTGTCGGCCCCGACGACCGGACCCAGCAGCATGAGACCCGCGTTGTTGACCAGGATGTCGAGACGGCCGTAGTGGTCGACCGCCTCTTGGATGGCACGCGAGGCGTGCTCTCGAACCGCCAGGTCCGCCTCGATGGCCAACGCGGCACCGCCGGCTTCGCCGATCTGGGCGACCAGTGCATCCAGCCGCTCGCGACGCCGGGCGACCAAGACGACCGCGGCGCCGTGCTCCGACAGCCGTCGAGCGGTGGCAGCACCGATGCCGCTGCTCGCGCCTGTGACGACAGCGACGGTGCCGGCCAGCTTGTTGTCCATCACGAGCGCCTCTTCCCTAGAGAGGTGGCCTGGCGACTCACCCGTTGTCAAACATAATGCATGATGCGTGAGATGGCCAGAGTGAGGACAGCCGGGCCCCACAGGCGTCAGTGGGCGACGAACCCGCCGTCCACGGGCAACGCCACCCCTAGGACGAAGCTCGCCGCCGAGCTCGACAGCCACAGGACGGATCCAGCGACCTCCTCAGGCGTGCCCAACCGGCCGATGGGCTGCTCGCGCATGGTCTCCTCGATCAGCTCGGGGTGATGCTGGGCGATGTCGACGTTCATCGGGGTAGCGACCACGCCCGGGCACACGGCGTTGACCCGGATGCCCCGCCCCGCATAGTCCAGCGCGGCGCTCTTGGTCAGCCCGACGACGCCGTGCTTGGCGGCGACGTAGGACCCGCGCTGGGCCGCCCCCACGAGCCCGGCCAGCGATGAGATGTTGACGATCGACCCGCTGCCTTGCTCCGCCATCTGCAGCAGCTCGTGCTTCATGCAGGTCCACACGCCTCGTAGGTTGATCGCAGTCGTGAGGTCGAAGCTCTCCCCCGACTCGGCCGCAACGTCACCGGTGAAACCGAGGATCCCTGCGTTGTTGACGGCCATGTCGAGTCGGCCATAGGTCGAGACCGTCTGCTCGACCATGGCCGCCGCCTGCACCTCGTCCGAGACGTCACAGAGCAGCGCCGTCACCTCGCGCCCAGCGGCCTTCATGTCCCCCGAGGCCGCAGCAAGAGCCTCCTCGTTGATGTCGGCCAGCACCACGGCGGCGCCGGCGTCGGCGAATCCGCGTGCCGTCGCCAGGCCGATGCCAGAGCTGGCGCCGGTTACTAGCGCCACCTGGTTCGCGAAGTCATAGGTCGCTGTCATCGTTCCACTCCTGGATCTTCGTGCTGGCGGTCGGACAGGTGCGAGATCCGGGCGATGTCGACGACGCTCCGGACCTCAGTCATGCATCGAGCTCGTGGTAGCGATCCGTCCGTGGTCAACGAGCCATCGCACGGCCTCCTTGACCGCCTCCTCCGGTGCGTACGCCGGCCGATAGCCGAGCAGCCGCTCTGCCTTCGCGATCGAGACGTGGTGGCTCCGGATCAGGTGGTCCCAGCTCGCCTCGGCGAATTCCGCGGTTGTAGCTGCACCGAACTCTTCCCAGCTCACCGACCGGAGCTCTACCGCCTGGCCGAACCACCCGGCTGCGAGCTCGGCAAGGCCGCGCACCGTCAGCGCGGAAGCTGCTGCGACGTGGAACGACTCGCCAGCCGCCGCATCGCGATGCTCAACCGCGAGGGAGAACGCCTGCGCCACGTCGTCGGCGTGGACGTGGGCCATCATCTCGGCACCGAGTCCCGGAATATCAAGGACCTGGCCGGCTGCGAGTCGCTCCCAAACTGTGTGATCCGTGTTGCCGACAGCGTTGATGACTGCCCAGCCGGGTCCGCTGATGTGGCCAGGATGCAACGATGTCGTCACCATCCCTCCGCTTGCCGTCTCGTGGCTGAGCATCGAGGCGATCCTCGCCTTCTCGATTCCGTACTGGCCGAACGGGGCCGACTCGTTCGACTCGAGGATCGGCGCGCGCAGGCTGGGGCCGTGGATCCATACCGATCCGCAGTGAACCAAGTGATCAATATGACCTCGGAGGCCCTCGACCAGGGCAACAGCGGAGTCGAGCGTGAAGCACAGCAGGTCGATGACGACCTCGGGCTCGAGATCCTTCACCAACCCTGCAAAGGTGCCCTCCGCATCACGGTCCTCGCGATCGACCGTGACCTGCTCCACGACCTCCCAAGCCGGGTCCTCGACATATGGACGGCGAGAGCCACGACTCAGGCTGACGACGTCGTGCCCGCGCCGCACGAGGCGTGGAACCAAGTAGCTCCCGATGTGGCCCGTCCCGCCGATCAGAACGACACGCATGGGCGACCTCCGCTATTTGGCGTGCGAGCATCTCGCATCGACCTAAACATAATGTACGATACGTCAGAACACGACCTTTCGAGATTGCCAGACTCGCCAAGGCCCGGCCCGCTGGGAGGGCAACCCGCATGCGAAGCGAAAACTTTCTAGTCGTGGGTGCGCACGGGAACGTGGGCTCCGAGGTGGTGGCAGCACTGCTGGCTCGCGGCCACCACGTGGTCGCCCCCGTTCGTCGACCAGGGAGGAGCCTCCCACCCGGGGCGACGAGCATCGTCGCTGATATCGCGGACCCGACGACGCTGGGCATTGACCTGGCTGCGATCCAGGGGATGTTCGTGATGGCTGGCCATCGCGGGCTCACGCGTCTCTTGCGGCTGGCACGGGAGCACAACGTCCGGCATGCCGTGCTCCTCTCGGCGGCAGCAGCGGAACATCGCACGCACGACAACGCCCTCACGTCCTATCACCTGCGCGCGGAAGAAGCTGTCGCGGAGTCAGGATTGAACTGGACGTTTCTCAGGCCGCAGAGCTTCTGCAGCAATGCGCTGCGCTGGGTTCCAGAGATCAACTCGGGCGGGGACGTGCGGCTGCCGTTCCCAGACCTGGCAGTGGCATGTGTCGATCCGCGCGACCTCGGTGAGATCGCTGCACTGGCCCTGACGGAGCCAGGACATGCCGGCAACGCCTATCGAGTGACTGGTCCGGAAGCCCTTCTGCCTGCAGAGCAGCTCGCCACGGTGTCCACCCAGACCGGTATTCCACTCCGCGGGGTCCCGCTCAACGACCAGGACACTCGCGCACACCTGCTCCGCGACAATCCTGAGCCGATCGTGAACGCATTCTTCGCTCTTTACCGCCGCGGCGGGCTCGATGAGTCTATGCTCACCCGCACGGTCTCCGACCTCCTGGGCCGAGCACCGGGGTCGTTCGCCGATTGGGTCACCCGGCATCGTGAGCGCTTCACGCACGGGTGACGACCTCGGTGTCCGTCCTCAGTCCAACAGACGAGCGAAGCTGTCGAGGTCAGCCCTTGCGGCATCGGTCGATTCCTGGCTCAGGGTCAGCACGACCCGGTCCACGCCACCGGCGCGGAGCTCGTCCAGCGCGGCGAGGGACGGCTCCGGCCCGTAGATCGTCACGGGCAGATGCCCACGCCCTGCCTCCTCGCACATCCGTCGGAACTCCGCGATCTGCTCGATCAGTTGAGGTCGAGCTGCGGGGTCGTTCCCGACCGGGAACCATCCCTCGCCGGCCTCGATGACACGCCTGAGCGTGTTGGCCGTGTTGCCACCGATGAACAGTGGGAAGGGTCTCTGCAGCGGCTTCGGCCAGGACCAGATCGGATCAAAGTCGACGAAGTCGCCGTGGTACTCGGCTTCGTCCTCGGTCCAGATCTCGCGCATCGCCAGAACGCGTTCCCTCAACACCTTGAAGCGGCTCGATGGGATCGTGCCGTGATTGGCGATCTCCTCCGGAATCCAGCCGGCGCCCACCCCGCACATGAGCCGGCCGCCCGAGATGCGATCAAGGCTCGCAAGCGCCTTCGCGGTGGCGATGGGCTCGCGCTGAACGATCAACAGGATGCCGAATCCGAGACGAATCCGTGAGGTTGCCATAGCGGCCGCGGTCAGCCCGACGAAAGGGTCGAGCGTGCGGGCATAGAACTCTGCGAGGTCGCCACCGGCCGGCGAATTCGGAGCACGGTGGACGGGAATGTGAGTGTGCTCGGTCAGCCACAGAGACTCGAACCCACGCCGTTCGATCTCGCGAGCGAGATCCACGACACCGATGGTCTGATCGGTCGGGAACACAGAGATCCCTATATCCATCGAGCTCCCCATCCTGTGATTGAGATCGACCAACGGAGGATGCCCACGCCATCGGCCTGATCGTAGTTGATCTATCATATATTGCATGTCCTCCGCGCGGTGCTCTTCCGACGCAACATCCACTCCGACAACGCAGGGGAGCACCCGACAAGTTCAGCTGGTGCTTCTGCTCGGCTCGATGATCGCCATCGGGCCGTTGACCGTGGACACCTATCTCCCGGCCCTGCCACAGATCGGTGACGACCTGGCTGCTAGTGACTCCGCAGTCCAGCTGACGCTGACGGGCATGCTCCTCGGCCTCGGCATCGGCCAGCTCGTGGTTGGCCCCTTGTCCGACTCTTTCGGGCGCCGTCGACCGTTGATCGCGGGACTGTGTGCACACGCGGGTGCCTCGATATTGTGCGCTCTTGCACCCACCATCGCGGTTCTGGCGGTGGTGCGCGTAATGCAGGGACTTTCCTGTGCAGCTGTGGCAGTCGTTGCCGTGGCGATCGTGCGCGATCTCCTCGAGGGCGTCGCCGTGGCGCGCATGATGTCTCGATTGATGCTGGTGATGGGTCTGGCGCCGATTCTGGCGCCGTCTCTCGGAAGCCTCGTCCTGACCTTCACGTCCTGGCGCGGAATCTTCATCGTGCTTGCCGGGATCGGAGTCCTGCTGATCGCACTGGCCACCGTCGGCATCCGCGAGACCCTACCCGTCGAGCGTCGACAGCCGGCGACGATCAGCTCGACCCTGTCGACGTATCGGACCCTGGCGAACGATCGGATGTTCGTCGCCTTGACCCTGATCGGCGGCTTGATGATGGCGGGGATGTTCGCGTACGTCGCCGGTGCGTCATTCGTACTGCAAGAGGGGTACGGACTGGACTCGACGATGTTTGGACTCGTGTTCGGCATGAATGCGGTAGTCCTGGTCCTGACCTGCCAGCTCAACCCACTCATGCTGCGGGTGTTCTCGGTGCGGCAGGTCCTGAGCGGCGCGCTCGTGGCAGAGATGGCTGCAGCTGGCGCCTTGCTGGTGGCGGCGCTCACCGGATGGGGTGGCCTGGCTGCTGTGATCATCTGCATGGCGCTGGTGGTGTCAACAGCGGCTCTGGCGTTTCCCAACACGCCTGCCCTGGCGCTTTCCGATCACGGTGACACTGCCGGGACGGCAGCCGCGGTGTTGGGCTGTGTGCAGTACGGCCTCGGCGGTCTGGTCGCGCCGCTCGTCGGGGCGTTCGGGAGCGCGACTGCCGCGCCGATGGCTGCGGTCATGCTGTGCGCGACGGGGCTCGCCGTCATCCTCATGTTCGGTGTCGTGCATCGCGAGGCACGGCCAGCGCAGACCGTTTCCCACCTACCTCTCTGACCAGCGCCTCTCTGACCAGCGACCAGGTGACGGGCTAGGCACCCACTTTGGGAGGTACCGGTGATCGTGTGACGGTCCCCACACTCATCGGCATGAGCACTCCCACGAGCAACACCTCCATGGCTCGCGTCGCCGCTGCCTCCTTGGCAGGCACCACCATCGAGTTCTATGACTTCCTGATCTACGGCCTCGCCGCAGGGCTGGTCTTCAATGCCGTCTTCTTCCCCGAGTACGGCGGGGCCGAGGGCACCTGGGCCTCGATCGCAACCTTCGGCGTCGCGTTCGTCTTCCGTCCGCTCGGCGCGATCGTCTTCGGCCACTTCGGTGACCGGATCGGGCGCAAGGTGACCCTGGTGACCACGCTCCTGATCATGGGCCTGTCGACCTTTGCGATCGGCCTGCTGCCCAGCGCCACCTCGATCGGCGTCGTCGCGGTCGCCCTGCTGGTTACCCTCCGTGCCCTCCAAGGCTTCGCGCTCGGTGGCGAGTGGGCTGGTGCCGCACTGCTCACGACGGAGCACGCCGGGGCGAAGAAGCGCGGCGCCTACGCGACGTTCCCCCAGCTCGGGCCGAGCGTCGGCCTGATCCTCGCCGCCAGCGTCATGCTGCTCTTCCTCAACACCCTCGGCCAGGACGCCTTCGTCTCGTGGGCCTGGCGGCTGCCCTTCCTGGTGAGCCTGGTCCTTGTCGCCGTCGGCATGTGGGTGCGGCTCAAGATCGCCGAGACTCCGTCGTTCGCGAAGATCAAGGAGCAGAAGGCCGAGGTGCGCCTGCCCTTCGGTGACTGCATCCGCGACCAGTGGCGCCAGATCCTGCTTGGCGCTGGCATCATGTCGACGGTCTTCGCCGCCTTCTACACCGGTGTGGCGTTCCTCCCCGGCTACGGCATCCAGGTCGTGGGCCTGACCTTCAACCAGATCCTCTTCGCCCTGATCATCGCCGGCGCGGTCATGTCGGTCGCGGTCATCGGCTCCGCGATCCTCTCAGACGTGATCGGCCGCAAGGCCGTGCTGATGACCGGCATGGTGGTCGCCCTGGCAGCTGGCCCAATCGCCTTCGCGACGATGGAGCCGGGCTCTTACGGCCGCTACGTGCTCGCGATGTGCCTGCTGCTGGTCGTGCTCGGCGTCAGCTACGGCCCGATGGCGGCGTACCTCCCCGAGCAGTTCCAGGCCCGCTACCGCTACACCGGCGCCGGCCTGGCCTACAACCTCGCCGGCGTGCTCGGCGGCGCACTGCCGCTCGTCATCGGAGACGACCTCATCGCGAAGTGGGGTCCCGAGGGCATCGGCTACTTCCTCACCGTCAACGCCGTCATCAGCGCCGTGTGCCTGCTCATGATGAAGGAGACCAAGGACCGCGCGCTCGACGTCACGAACGAGTCGCCCGTCCCGCTGACGACGGACCCGGCAAACGCGTGAGTCTGGTCGAAGCACCCCAGACGGAGAGAGGACTGATCATGGAGTCGTACGACGCCGGCGAGGTCGGCACTCCCCTGCTCGAGGAGACGATCGGCGCCAACTTCGAGCGCACCGTCGCACGGTTCGGGGACCGGGAGGCGCTGGTCGAGGTCGCCACGGGTCGGCGCTGGACCTACGCCGAGCTCGACCGCGAGGTGGACTCGCTTGCGGTCGGCCTCCGCTCGGCTGGCATCACCAAGGGCGACCGAGTCGGGATCTGGGCGCCGAACTGCGCCGAGTGGACGATGGTGCAGTACGCCGCCGCCAAGATCGGCGCCATCCTCGTCAATGTCAACCCGGCCTACCGCACCCACGAGCTGAAGTACGCGCTCACCCAGTCTGGGGTGCGGCTGCTGATCTCCGCAACGGACTTCAAGACCAGCGACTACCAGGCGATGATCGCCGAGGTCCGCGACGACTGCCCCACCCTGGAACAGATCGTCTTCCTCGGCCAGCCGGAGTGGGACACGCTGCTCGTGAGCGGACGCGGCGAGCGGCTCGCCGACCACTTGGACTACGAACTCAGCCCCAGCGACCCGATCAACATCCAGTACACGAGCGGGACGACCGGCTTCCCCAAGGGCGCCACCCTGAGCCATCGCAACATCCTCAACAACGGCTACTTCACCACCGAGACGATCCATCTCACCGAACAGGACCGGCTCTGTATCCCGGTGCCCTTCTACCACTGCTTCGGGATGGTGATGGGCAACATCGGCTGCACCAGCCACGGGGCCGCGATGGTGATCCCCGGTCCCGGGTTCGATCCCGGCGTGACGCTGCAGACCGTCCAGGACGAGAAGTGCAGCGCCGTGTACGGCGTGCCCACGATGTTCATCGCGATGCAGAACCACCCCGAGTTCGCGTCGTACGACCTCTCGTCGCTGCGCACCGGGATCATGGCCGGCTCGGTCTGCCCGGTCGAGGTCATGAAACGCTGCGTCAACGAGATGCACATGTCCGAGGTGTCCATCGCCTACGGCATGACCGAGACCTCGCCGGTGTCGTGCCAGACACGATCGGACGACGACCTCGAGCGACGCACCAGCAGCATCGGTCGGGTGCACCCCCACGTGGAGATCAAGATCGTCGACCCCGGCACCGGCGAGAACGTCCCTCGCGGCACCCCGGGCGAGTTCTGCACCCGTGGCTACAGCGTGATGCTGGGCTACTGGGAAGACGCGGAGAAGACCGCTGAGGCCATCGACGCCGACGGCTGGATGCACACCGGCGACCTAGCAGTAATGCGGGAGGACGGCTACTGCAACATCGTCGGTCGGATCAAGGACATGGTGATCCGCGGCGGCGAGAACATCTATCCGCGCGAGATCGAGGAGTTCCTCTACACCCACCCCGACGTCGAGGACGTCCAGGTGATCGGCGTACCTGACGAAAAGTACGGCGAGGAGCTGTGCGCCTGGGTCAAGCTGCGGGCCGGCGCTGGGCCGATCGACGCCGAAGCCGTGCGCGCGTTCGCCACCGGGAAGCTGGCCCACTACAAGATCCCGCGCTACGTGAAGGTCGTCGAGGAGTTCCCCATGACCGTGACCGGAAAGATCCGCAAGGTTCAGATGCGCGAGCAGACGACGAAGGAACTGGGGCTGTCATGACCGGATTCGCGCTGTCGCCCGAGCACGAGGACTTCCGGAAGGTCGTCCATGACTTCGCCGAGAAGGAGATTGGCCCGCACGTGGCCGAGTGGGACAAGGCGCACCACTTCCCCGTCGACGTGGTGCAGTCGATGGGCGAGCTCGGGCTGATGGGCCTCACCACCCCCGAGGAGTACGGCGGCGCCGGGGCCGACTTCACCTCGCTGTGCGTGGCGATCGAGGAGATCGGTCGGGTCGACCAGTCGCTCGGCATCACCCTGGAGGCGGCCGTCGGCCTGGGCATCAACCCGATCCTGACCTTCGGCACCGACGAGCAGAAGCAGCAGTGGTTGCCCGACCTCGTGAGCGGCCAGCGGCTGGCGGGCTTCGGCCTCACCGAGCCGGGCGCCGGCTCCGACGCCGGCGCGACGAGGACCAAGGCCGTGCGCGACGGCGACGAGTGGGTCGTGGACGGCAGCAAGCAGTTCATCACCAACTCGGGCTCCGAGATGACCTCGCTGGTCACCGTGACCGCCCGCACCGGCACGCGGGAGGACGGCTCGGCCGAGATCTCCGCGATCATCGTGCCCAACGGCACGCCCGGGTTCATCGTCGAGCCGGCCTACGACAAGCTCGGCTGGCACATCTCCGACACCCACCCGCTGACCTTCACCGGCTGCCGGGTCCCGGCCGAGAACCTCCTCGGCGAGCGGGGCCGCGGCTTCGCGCAGTTCCTGGCCATCCTCGACGACGGGCGGGTCGCGATCGCCGCGCTCGCGGTCGGCCTGATCCAGGCCTGCCTGGACGAGTGCGTCCGCTACGCCAACGAGCGCCAGACGATGGGCGGCCCGATCGGACGCAAGCAGGGCGTCGCCTTCAAGATCGCCGACCTCGAGGTGATGCTGCAGGCCTCCCGCCTGCTCACCTACAAGGCCGCCGCCATGAAGGACAACGGCGCCCCGATGAAGGAGTTCAAGCAGGCCGCCGCCGTCGCGAAGCTCTACGCCACCGAGTCCGCGGTCACCGCCACCCGCATCGCGACCCAGGTCTTCGGAGGCTACGGCTTCATGGAGGAGTACCCCGTGGCCCGGTTCTACCGCGACGCCAAGATCCTCGAGATCGGCGAGGGCACCAGCGAGGTGCAGCGCATGCTGATCGCCCGCGGCCTCGGCCTCCCGGTGGAGTGACCATGACCGAAGAGCGCAAGCGGATCACCCAGCGCGGCCTGTGGTTCGAGGAGTTCGAGGTCGGCACGGTCTACGAGCACCGGCCCGGCCGCACGGTCACCGAGGCCGACAACGTGCTGTTCACGACGCTGACGATGAACACCCAGCCGCTCCACCTGGACCAGGCCGCCAGTGAGCAGCTGCCGCCGTTCCACGACCGGCTGGTCAACTCGATGTTCACCCTGTCGACCCTGGTCGGGCAGTCGGTCTCGCAGCTCACGCTGGGCACGATCGTGGCGAACCTGGGCTTCACCGAGATCTCCTTCCCGGCCCCGGTGCGCCATGGCGACACGCTCTACGGCGAGACCCTGGTCCTGGACAAGCGCGAGTCGAAGAGCCGCCCCGGCGAGGGCGTGGTGACGCTGCAGCACACTGCCCGCAACCAGAAGGGCGAGGTGGTCGCCGTCGCGACCCGGAAGACCCTGGTCCGGATGGCTCCCGATGAGTGACTGGACGCCCGGCCCGGCCTGGCTCTTCTGCCCTGCTGACCGCCCTGAGCGCTACGCCAAGGCCCTGGCCGCCGCCGACGTGGTGATCCTCGACCTCGAGGACGCGGTGGCGCCGGCGAACAAGCCGGCGGCCCGGGACGCCCTCCAGGCCATCGTCGCCGGTGGCACCTTCGACGCGGCCCGCACCGTGGTGCGCATCAACGCCACTTCCAGTTCCGAGCATGAGGCGGACGTGCGCCTGGCCTCCTCCCTGGGTCTGCCCCGCCTCATGCTCGCCAAGTCCGAGGACCCCGCCCTCCTCGCCGCACTCCCGCACGAGGTCGTCGTGCTCGTCGAGACCCCGCTCGGCATCGAGCGGGCCGTCGAGCTGGCCGCGGCCGCGAACGTCGTCGCCCTCATGTGGGGGGCCGACGACCTCGTCGCGGGCCTCGGCGGCACCGGGAGCCGCAAGCCGGACGGCACCTACCGCGACGTCGCCCGCTGCGCCCGCTCCCGCGCGCTCGTCGCGGCGAAGGCGAACGGTCGGCTCGCCCTGGACGCCGTGCACATGGACATCGACGACATCGACGGACTGGCCGCCGAGTGCGAGGACGCGGTCGCGGTCGGCTTCGACGCGACGGTCGCGATCCACCCCAGGCAGGTCGACGTCATCCGGGCGTCGTACTCCCCCGCCGCGGAGCGGGTCGACTGGGCCGAGCGGCTGCTCGCGTACGTCGGCGACGACCGGGGCGTGACCACTTTCGAGGGCCGGATGGTCGACGGCCCGATCTTCCAGCAGGCCGAGCGGATCCTCCGCCTGGCCGCGGCGACAGGAGCCCAGTGATGGAGCACCTCTCCGACCTCGTCCAGGACCTCCGCGACCGGCTCGCCCGGGTGCGCCTCGGTGGCTCCGAGATGGCCCGCCAGAAGCACCACGAGCGCGGCAAGCTCACCGCCCGCGAGCGGGTCGACCGGCTGCTCGACCCAGGCAGCCCCTTCCTCGAGCTGAGCGCGCTGGCCGCCAACGGGATGTACGACGACGCCGTCCCGAGCGCCGGCATCGTCACGGGCATCGGCCGGGTTCACGGCCGCGAGGTGATGGTGATCGCCAACGACGCCACGGTGAAGGGCGGCACCTACTACCCGATGACGGTCAAGAAGCACCTGCGCGCGCAGGCGATCGCCGCCGAGAACCGGCTGCCCTGCATCGCGCTGGTCGACAGCGGCGGCGCGTTCCTGCCGATGCAGGACGAGGTCTTCCCCGACCGCGAGCACTTCGGCCGGATCTTCTTCAACCAGGCCAACCTGTCGGCCCGCGGGGTGCCGCAGGTCGCCGCGGTGATGGGGTCGTGCACGGCCGGCGGCGCCTACGTGCCGGCGATGTCGGACGAGACCGTGATCGTCAAGGAGCAGGGCACGATCTTCCTCGGCGGCCCGCCGCTGGTGAAGGCCGCGACCGGCGAGGTTGTCACCGCCGAGGACCTCGGTGGCGGTGACGTGCACGCCCGCAGGTCCGGCGTCGTGGACCACCTGGCCGAGGACGACGCGCACGCGCTCGAGATCGTCCGGTCGATCGTGGACACCTTCCCGCCCGTCGAGCCCTCCCTCGTCCCGGACGAGGACGTCGAGGAGCCGCTCGAGGCGCCGCTCGAGGCGCCGGCCACGATCTACGACGTCGTACCGACCGACACCCGGACGCCGTACGACGTGCGCGAGGTGATCACCCGCATCGTCGACGGCTCGCGCTGCCACGAGTTCAAGAAGCTCTACGGCGAGACGCTGGTCTGCGGGTTCGCGAAGATCCACGGCTATCCCGTCGGCATCGTCGCCAACAACGGCATCCTCTTCAGCGAGTCCGCGCTCAAGGGCGCGCACTTCATCGAGCTGTGCAACCAGCGCAGGATCCCGCTGGTCTTCCTGCAGAACATCACCGGCTTCATGGTCGGCCGCGACTACGAGAACCGCGGCATCGCCAGGGACGGCGCCAAGCTCGTCACCGCCGTCGCCTGCTCGGTGGTGCCGAAGTTCACCGTCGTCATCGGCGGCTCGTACGGCGCCGGCAACTACGGCATGTGCGGCCGGGCCTACGACCCGCGGTTCCTCTGGATGTGGCCGAACGCGCGGATCTCGGTGATGGGCGGCGAACAGGCCGCGTCGGTCCTGGCGACCGTGCGGACCGACCTGCACAGCGACGAGGAGGTCGAGGCGTTCAAGGCCCCGATCCGCGAGAAGTTCGAGGCCCAGGGCTCGCCGTACTACGCCACGGCACGGCTGTGGGACGACGGCGTCATCGACCCGGCGGAGACGCGGCGGGTGCTGGGCATGGGCCTGGCCGCCGCGGCCAACGTCCCGATCGAGGCGCCGTCCTACGGCGTCTTCCGAATGTGAGGCTCTCGTGAGATCAGTCCTGGTCGCGAACCGCGGCGAGATCGCGCTGCGGGTCTTCCGCACCGCGAAGGCGATGGGCCTGCGCACCATCGCCCTGTACACCGACCTCGACGCCCGCGCCCCGCACGTGCGCGCCGCCGACGTCGCGGTCCGGGTGCCGTCCTACCTCGACGTGGACGCGGTCGTCGCGGCAGCCGTCGAGACCGGCACCGACATCGTGCACCCCGGCTACGGCTTCCTCTCCGAGCGGGCCGCCTTCGCGACCGCCCTGGAGGACAAGGGCATCACGCTGGCCGGGCCGAGCGCCGCGGTGATGGAGCAGATGGGCCGCAAGGACGCCGCCCGCGAGGTCGCGGTGGCCGCAGGGGTCCCGGTGGTGCCGTCGTACTCGCTGGACGACGACCCCTCCACGTTCAGCTACCCGGTGCTGGTGAAGGCTGCCGCCGGTGGCGGCGGCAAGGGCATGCGGGTGTGCCGCTCGGCCGCCGAGTTCCCCGAGGCCGTCGCGGCAGCCCGCCGCGAGGCGGCGAGCGCGTTCGGCGACGACACGATGCTGATCGAGAAGTACGTCGAGTCCGGCCGCCACCTCGAGGTGCAGGTGATGGGCGACGCGCACGGCACCGTGCTGCACCTGTGGGAGCGCGACTGCTCCACGCAGCGGCGGCACCAGAAGGTGCTCGAGGAGGCGCCCGCCCCGACCATCTCCCCCGAGACCCGCGCTGAGCTCACCGCCTCGGCCGTGGCGCTCGCCCAGCAGGTCGGGTACGTCGGCGCCGGGACCGTGGAGTACCTCCTCGACGCCGAGACCGGGGAGTTCTACTTCCTGGAGATGAACACCCGCCTGCAGGTGGAGCACCCGGTCACCGAGGCGATCACCGGGCTGGACCTCGTCGAGCTGCAGCTGCGGGTGGCCGCCGGCGAGCCGGTGGGCATCTCGCAGGAGCAGGTCCGCTCCGAGGGGCATGCGATCGAGGCACGCGTCTACGCCGAGGACGCCTTCGGCGGGTTCCTGCCGCAGGCCGGCAGGGCGACCCAGGTGCACTGGCCGAGCGGTCCAGGCATCCGCGTGGACCACGCGCTGGAGAGCGGGCAGGTCGTCAGCACGTCGTATGACCCGATGCTCGGCAAGGTGATCGTGCACGGGCCCGATCGCGAGTCCGCCCGGCTCGGGCTGGTCGCGGCTCTGGACGGCACCGCGATCCTGGGCCTCACCACGAACACGGGCTTCCTGCGTGCGCTAGCCGCGAGCGCCGAGTTCCGTGACGCCACCATCGACACCGCCTGGCTCGACCGGCACGAGGTGCCGGCACCTTCGCCGGAGCCGGCCCGCCTGGCTGCCGCCTGGGCGTGGTTCGACGCCCACCACACCGCCGCCGGCCCGTACGCCTCGGACGGCTTCCGCCTAGGCTCCCCGCCGAGCCCACCGGTCATCACCTTCGACGAGGATGTCGTGCTGGACAAGCCCCCGGCCGCGGATGCCATCACGGTGGTCCGGGGCGACCGGGTCGAGGTGGTACACCAGGCTCAACGGTTCGTCTTCACCCGGCCCGACCGGGTCAACGACCAGGGACCCGGTGCCGCCGGCGGCAGCGTCGTGGCGCCGATGCCCGGCACCGTCCTGGAGGTGCGCGTCACCGCCGGGCAGGTGATCGCCGAGGGCGACGTCCTGGGCGTCGTGGAGGCGATGAAGATGGAGGTCGCCCTCCGCGCGCCGTACGCGGGGACCGTGGTGTCCGTCGGCGCGGCTACCGGCGACCAGGTGTCCCTGGGCGCTCGGCTCTTCGAGGTCGAGCCTAGCGACGGAGAGGGCTGAGATGGACAAGGTATTCGGATCTGCCGCGGAGGCGGTCGCCGACGTCGGTAGCGGCCGCACCCTCGCCGTGGGCGGCTTCGGCCTCTGCGGGATCCCGTCAACCTTGATCGAGGCACTTCTCGAGGCTGGCGTGGACGACCTCGAGCTGGTCTCCAACAACGCCGGCGTCGATGACTGGGGTCTGGGACGCCTTCTCGCGGCCGGACGGCTGCGTCGGATCATCGCGTCGTACGTCGGGGAGAACAAGGAGTTCGCGCGGCAGTACCTCGCTGGCGAGCTCGAGGTGGAGTTGACGCCGCAGGGCACGCTCGCCGAGCGGATGCGCGCGGGCGGCTCCGGGATCCCGGCGTTCTTCACCGCCACCGGCATGGGCACCCAGGTCGCCTCCGGCGGTCTTCCTTGGCGGTACGACAGATCCGGCAACGTGGTGGTCGCGTCCCCGCCGAAGCAGACTCAAGAGTTCGACGGCACCGAGTACTTGCTGGAGCGGGCGATCACCGCGGACTTCGGGCTGGTCCGCGCCTGGAAGGGCGACCGCCATGGCAACCTCGTCTACCGCGACTCCGCGCGCAACTTCAACCCGTTGGCCGCGATGAGCGGTCGGGTCACGATCGCGGAGGTGGAGCATCTGGTGGAGCCGGGCGAGATCGACCCGAACCAGGTCCACACGCCGGGGGTGTTCGTGCAGCGGGTGGTGCTGCTGACCCCGGAGCAGGCAGCGACCAAGCGGATCGAGAAGAGGACGGTGCGGGCGTGAGCTGGAGCCGGGAGCAGATGGCGGCGCGGGCGGCGAGCGAGCTGGCCGACGGCATGTACGTGAACCTCGGCATCGGGCTGCCGACCCTGGTGCCGAACTACGTGCCCGACGACGTGGAGCTGGTGCTACAGAGCGAGAACGGGATCCTCGGTGTCGGCGCCTACCCCCTTGCCGGAGACGAGCACCCGGACCTGATCAACGCCGGCAAGGAGACCGTGACGGTGCGGCCGGGTGCGAGCTTCTTCGACTCCGCCACCAGCTTCGGGATGATCCGGGGCGGCAAGATCGACGCCGCGATCCTCGGCGCGATGCAGGTCTCCCGCCATGGCGACATCGCCAACTGGATGATCCCCGGGAAGATGGTCAAGGGCATGGGCGGCGCGATGGACCTCGTGCACGGCGCCCGCAAGGTCGTGGTTCTCATGGAGCACGTCGCCCGCGACGGCTCCGCCAAGATCGTCGAGGAGTGCAGCCTGCCGCTGACCGGCCTCCGCGTGGTGCAGCGGATCATCACCGATTTGTGCGTCCTCGACCTGGTCGACGGCGAGGTGGTGCTGGTCGAATTGGCGCCCGAAGTGACCCTCGAGGAAGTCAGGGCCAGGACGGAACCGCCGCTGAAGGTGCATCTCGCCGTCAGCGGATGACGCCCGCCTCGCGGGCGGCGACGATCGCCTGCACCCTGTTGTTGACGTCGAGCTTGCGCATCGCCGACTTGAGGTAGGACTTCACGGTGTTCGGCAGCAGGCCGAGCCGCTCTGCGGCGTCCGCGTTGCTGCAGCCCGCAGCGACCTGCTCCAGCACCGCGGTCTCCCGCGGGGTCAGGAAAACCGTCGGCTGACGATGCTGCGGGACCGCGTGGTCCGGCGCCACCCGCTGATGCAGTGCCTGCAGACGGGCCCTAAGGCCATCGTCGAAGACCTCCCCCGCCAGCGCGGCCAACTCATTCGCGATCTCCCGGAGCTCGCCCTCGCTGAGTGCCGGTGGCTCGTTCGGCGTGGGAGCCGCGAGCTGGCGCAGCCGCCGGTTGAGCTCCTCCTGGACGGCCAGCTCGCGTTCGAGTTCGCCGAGCCGTGGCGCCAGCGCGTCGAGCCAGCGGTCCCCGAGCTCGAGCGGCCTGCGGTTGCCGAGGTAGACCACGTACTTCGGAGCGTTGCCGACACGGACCGGCAGTGCCGCCACTGTGCGGAGGCGCTCCTGCTCGACCGCGTGGTCGTAGACGTGAGTGATGCCCTGGGCGGCGAGGTAGTCGCGCACCAGGGCGGGCCGGCCCAGCAATAGTGTCTTGCCCCCGAGGCCGGCGCCGCTGGTGATGATCAGCCCGGACAGGGAGCGGGTCAGTCCGCCGCTGATCTGGAGGATCGTCATCGCCCGGCCGTCAGGATTCACCTTCGCCCCGAAAGCCATGTCGATCCCGGCCCGGGCGCGCAGCGTGGCGAGCGAGCGAGCGATTGCGTTCTCGGCGCCGGCCTCGGCCTGCCCTGCCTCCATGTCCTTCACCTGCCTAGCGTGATGTCCGTCACAGTACTCGCGCGATCGGGCGCCACTACCTCCTTCCGAGGTTAGGGACGCGCGCTGATGTGAGTCGCTGAGACCCGAGGCTGATCAGCCGTCAGGACAGCGGCTCGAGGAGCATGACCGGGATCTTTCGGGTTGTCGCCGCCGCATACTCGGCGTAGTCGGGGAACGCGTCGACGGCACGCGCCCACCACGTCTCCCGCTCCGCTCCGTCGAGCTCGCGTGCGGTGTAGTCCTGGCGCACCGCGCCGTCTTGCAGCTCCACCAGCGGCGACGCCAACATGTTGTGGTACCAACCGGGGTGGGTGGGGGCGCCACCCACCGAGGCCACGGCGGCGTACCGCCCCTCATGCTCGACGCGCATGAGGGGCGTCTTGCGCAGCTTGCCGCTGCGCTTGCCGCTCGTGGTGATGATGACGACCGGCAGGCCGAGCAAGGTATTTCCCTCGGCGCCCTGCGTCTTCTCGAACAGCTCGACCTGGTCGCGGGCATCAGGCCACGCACTGGGTTCATAGTCGCCGGTCAACGGCATGGGGGTTTCCTTTCGGGGAGTTGCTCACAGCTAGCGACGCCGGAGGCGCCGCCAACAGGGGGTACGAGGCTCCGGCCTGGTTAGCGAGCCAACGTGCAGTCGCTGCGCCGATCCCGCTGCTCGCACCGGTGACCACGGCGACCGAGTCGGTGGCTCTCGATGACATGTCAGTGCACTTCCCTCGGCTGTTGACTGCATGGATCAGGCGTCGCGGGCGAGGGTCGCCGACAGCTCGCGGTAGGCATCCGCCTGGGCGAGGAGGAGCTCCGCCTTGGCCTCGACTGCCTCGACCGCGTCCGAGCCGGCGACGAACCGCAGCGGCGGCTCATCCTGATCTGCAAGCTGGACCAAAGCGGCAGCGAGCTTGGCAGGGTCGCCGGCCTGTTGTCCATCCATGCCCTTCCAGGCTTCCACCGTCGCGGTCGTGCGCTCTGCATAGTCCGCGATCGAGGGGGCGGCGTACTGCGTGGACAGCGGGGACAGCAGCTCGGTTCGGAAGAAGCCAGGCTCGACGAGCATCGTGCAGATTCCGAACGGGGCTACCTCGGAAGTCAGGCTCTCCATGAATCCCTCCACGCCGAACTTCGAGGCGGCGTAGGCGGTCATGAAGTCACCTGCCGCGCTGATGCCGGCGGTCGAGGAGATCGTGACGATCGTGCCGGAGCGTTGGGACCGCATCACCGGCAGGACGGACCGGGTCACGTTGACCGGGCCGAACAGGGTGGTCTCGATCTGCGCCCGGAAGTCCCCGGGGGTGATCTCCTCGAAGAACCCGGCCTTGAAGCTGCCGGCGTTATTGACCAGCACGTCGATGCGCCCGAATCGGTCGACGCTCGCCTCCACGGCCGCATCCGCGGCGGCGGGATCGGTGACGTCGAGCTCAACCGCAAGCAGATCGTCGTGCGCGCCGAGCGCGGCCGTGACGCTGTCGGTCTTCCGGGCGGTGGCCACCACCACGTGTCCGGCCGCGAGGGCGGCCTTGGCGATGTCGACGCCCAGTCCGCGTGCGGCGCCGGTGACGAACCAAACCTTCTTCTCGCTCATGCGAGTGATCTCCTCGTCTGGGTGGATCTTGGGATGTCCACTGCGTGGTCGCGGTGACTTCCTCTACGGAACCAGGCGGACCGGAGCTGGAGGAGTCCCTGTTGAGGGGGTCACTGATAGTGACCCCCTAGACGCGGCACTCCGTCCGGAGATGGACCCGACTGCTGCGTCCTGGGATCTGTCAGTGCGACCACGACGGAGTGCTGTTGAAGCCCGGCAGCACCAGGTGTCCGTCATCCACGGGCATGCCGACACCGGTGACGCGCCGGGCGTCGTCCGAGGCCAGGAACACCACGGTCCCGCTGATCTCGCCAGGCTCGATCAGTCCATCGATGACGTGCCAATGATGAGAGTTCTTCTCGTGCTCTTCGCGCGTTCCACCCTGGTGGCCGGACGTCTGGTCGTAGGTCCCCTGCCAGTCGGTCATCGGCGTGTCCACGAAGCCAGGCATGATCGCGTTGATCCGCACACGATGGGGGCCGAGCTCCACCGCTGCGGTCCTCACCAGTCCCAGGACCCCGTGCTTGGCCGCGGTGTAGTGGGCGGAACCGGGGTTCGCTTCGACGCTGTTGACCGACGCGGTGACCACGATCGAACCTGATCGTTGCTCGATCATGACCGGGCAGACGGCCTTGAGGACGCGCCACACCGAGGTCAGGTTGACATCGATCATGTCCTGCCACACATCGTCCGACAGCGTCCAGAAGTCTCCGCGCGAGTAGATGCCGTGGTTGACGACAGCGATGTCGATCGCGCCGAACTCGGCCGTTACGTCCTCCACGGCGGACGCGATCTGGTCTGGGTCGCGCATGTCAGCCTTGCGACTCCAGACCTTGGAGCCGTGCTCCTCGAGCTCCATGTGGGTGCGCGCGAGGTCATCCTCGGTCGCCATGCCGTACGGAACGGTCGCGATCTGCTCACAGATGTCGACCAGAGCCACGTGCGCTCCCTCGGCAGCAAGCGCATGTGCGTGGCTCCGCCCCTGGCCCCGGGCCGCGCCCGTCACCAGAGCGACTCGTCCGTCCAGCTTGCCCATCGCGTTCTCCTAGATGTGTGCCAGGACGCGGAGGACGGCGATGCGGTCCGGGTCATCGCCAAGCACCTGGAAGGCCACGTGATCGGCGCCGGCAGCGCGATGCTCCTTGACCCGCGCTGCGATCGCATCGACGTCGCCCAGAGCAAAGAGCGCGTCGATGAGACGGTCGCTGCCGCCGTGGCTGAAGTCGTCCGCGGTGAATCCTGACCGCAGCCAGTTGTTGGTGTAGTTGGGCAGCTGTAGGTAGTACTCGATCGAGGAACGCCCTATCGCGCGTGCGGCATCCAGGTCCGGCTCGAGGATCGCGCCGAGCTCGGGGGCCAGGAAGGCGTCGCCGAGCAGCTCGCGCGCCTGGGCAGTGCTGCGCGTCGACACGCGGTAGGGGTGGGCGCCCATCGTCCGCTCCGCTGCGAGCTCGAGCATCTTCGGCCCCAGGGCTCCGATCAGTCGCCGCGAAGGCGGAAGGGGATCCGCCTGGGCGTCAAGCTCGTCGAGGAACAGTTTGGTCTTGGCCAACGGCTTGCTGTACTCGACGTTCATCAGCTGCTCGACCAGCGGCGCGTGACTGATCCCAAGCCCGACATAGAGACGACCCGGGTGACGTTCCTCGAGGTGGTGCCAGGCCCGCGTCACGGTCTCCGGCGTCTCTGCCCAGAGGTTGACGATGCCCGTCGCCACCGTGATCCGCTCTGTGGCATCCAGGACCTTCTCGATCACGTCGAAGACGCCGGGCTCAACTCCGCCCGCTATCCAGACCGTGCCGTACCCCAGGTCCTCGCTTTGACGGGAGACGTTAATCAGCACGTCGCTCGGCAGATGTCGCAACAGCCACACGCCGAGGTCCCCGAAGATACCTGACGGTGTGTCGTTGCCACTCGGTGTCACAGAAATATAATACGTAACCGTTCGGAACTTACAAGTGAACATCGTGCATAATGCTGAATCACACTGGTTCAACGGAGCACTCGACGCCTCAACAAGGAGCAAGCCATGAGCGACGTCATCGTTGCCGGGGTAGACGGAAGCCCGACCGCCGCGGACGCAGCACTGACCGCGGCCCGGATCGCGCGGGCGCTGGACGGCGAGTTGCACGTCGTCTGCGCCTACGAGAAGTTCGAGATGGACGCCGTTGAGTCCGACGGTCGGGAGTACGTGTTCTCGACCGAGGAAGCGGCGCAAGGCCTGGCGGAGGAGACGCTCCGCACGCTCAGGAATCGGTATCCCGATCTGCGCGGTCTCGCCACCGCATCGCGCGGAAAGCCTGCCGAGTCGCTCCTGCGCTCGGCCGAGGATGCGACGGCCACGATGATCGTCGTGGGCAACAAGCGAGTCCAGGGGGTCGGCCGCATCCTCGGCAGCATCGCGAACGAGGTCGCCCAGAAGGCACACTGCGACGTGTACATCGCCTACACCCATAGCCGGGACTGATGGCTGGCGACGGACCCGCGTCGCCCGGACGTTCCTCGGGTCGTCAGGCGGCGAAGGAGGCGAGCAGTTCGTGGTACTCCTTGGCGGCCATGGACAGGTCCTCCTCGGAGAGGCCGAAGGCGGTGCCGTACAGCGTGATCATCGGCTGGATGTCGAACTGGCATAGCCGCAGCGTCGCGCCCCAGTTGCTCAGGAGGGCCTCGAGGGTCGTCCCGTTCTGCCCTTCGGGGGTGTAGTACTCCGCCGGGACGCCGGCGGTGACGGCGACGATGGCCTTCTTGCCGGCCAGCTGCGAGGGTGAGCCGTCCATGGTGAAGGCCCAGCCGAGGGTGAAGACCTGGTCCTGCCACTGCTTCAACAATGGGGTGGTGTTGTACCAGTACACCGGGTGCTGGAAGACGATCACGTCGTGCTCGGCGAGCAGAGCCTTCTCGGCGGCGACGTCGATCTTGAAGTCCGGGTAGGTGGCGTAGAGGTCATGCACGGTGACGTTGGCCAGATCGCGGACGGCGTCCACGAGTGCGGAGTTGGCCGTCGACTGGGACAGATCGGGGTGACCGACAACAAGAAGAACCTTGGACATGATGAGAAGACCTTTCGGTGATGAGGGGTTGGGATCTGCGAGGTACTGCTCAGGTGCGGGCGTCGTCGTACGCCAGGCTGTCGCCGAGCTCGCGTGAGGCCTCGGCCTGGGCGAGGAGCTCCTTCGCCTTGGCTTCGACCGCCCCGATGGCGTCCGCTCCGGCGATGAAGCGTCGCGGTGGCTTGTCCTGGTGGGCGATGGTGAGCACAGCGCGGGCGAGCTTGGTGGGGTCGCCGGGCTGCTGGCCGTTCATGCTCTTCATGCCCTCGATCCTCGGCGCGGTCCGGGGCGCGTAGTCGTCGATGGCTAGTTCCGGCCAGTTCGTGGAGCCGTCCCCAAGGAACTCCGTGCGGAAGTAGCCGGGCTCCACCGCGGTGGTGTGGATGTTGTACGGCGCGACGTCGTGGTGCAGCGACTCCATCCAGCCTTCCTCCGCGAACTTGGAAGCGGCATAGGCGGAGGTGAACTCCGTGCCGACTAGTCCGGCAGTCGAGGTGATGGTGATGATGTGCCCGGCGCGCTGCTTCCGCAGGACGGGGAGGACAGCGCGGGTGACGTTCATCGGGCCGAAGAGGTTGGTCTCGAACTGCTGGCGCATCTGCGCGGGTGAGATCTCCTCGAAGTAGCCGGTGAAGAGGTTTCCTGCGTTGTTGATCAGGACGTCGATGTGGCCGAAGCGGTCGATGGCGGCCCTTACGGCGGCCTCGCCGTCCTCCGGGCGCGTTACGTCAAGCTTCGTGACCAGCAGGTTGTCCTGGGATCCGCCAAGGATCGTCTCGACCTGTTCGGGGCGGCGACCAGTGGCCACCACCTGGTGACCGGCGGCGAGGGCCTCAAGGGCGATGTCCTTGCCCAGACCGCGTCCGGCGCCAGTGACGAGAATGACCTTGCTCATGGGCTTTCCTTTCAGGCGCCGTATCCGACACCCGGTGTGTACGTGGTGGCGCACCTCAAGAGAACCCGCTGTCGCGGGAGCGTGGGAGTCCCGGATGAGGGGGTCACTCACAGGGACCCCCAATCCGGCAGAAGCGCTCGTAGTGTGGGACGTATGGCAGACAACGACCCTCACGGCAGTCAGCGCGACATCCGCGAGGACTTCCGCGCGGAGATCCGGGAATTCCTCGGAACGCGGCGGGCCAGGGTCACCCCCGAACAGGCCGGACTGCCGCTCTACGGCGGAGAGCGCCGGCGGGTTGCCGGTCTGCGTCGTGAGGAGGTCGCGCTCCTCGCGGGCATCTCCAGCGAGTACTACACCCGGCTCGAGCGCGGCAACGCCACCGGCGTATCCGAGAGCGTGATCGAAGGGATCGCGCGCGCACTACAGCTCGACGCGGCGGAGCGGACCCACCTGCTCGACCTCCTGCGCGGCGCCGCCACGACCCGTCCCCCGCGCCGCCGACCGGCCGGGCAGCACGTACGCCCCCCGGTGCAGCGCGTCCTCGAGTCGATGACCGGCACGCCCGCTTTCGTCCTCAGTGGACGAGGGGACATCCTGGCCGCCAACCACCTCGGGCGCGCGCTGTACTCGCCGGTCTACTCCGACTCGGTGCGGCCTCCCAACAACATCCGGTTCGTCTTTCTCGACCCGCAGGCAACCGACTTCTTCCGCGAATGGGACCAGGTCGCCAACGACTGCGTCGCCATGCTGCGCGCCGAGGCCGGCCGCGATCTCTACGACAGGCGCCTGACCGACCTTGTCGGGGAGCTCTCCACTCGCAGCGACGATTTCCGTCGCCGATGGGCCGCTCACAACGTCCGGCTGCACACCACCGGTGTCAAGCTCCTCCGCCACCCCGTCGTCGGCGACCTCGACCTGCCATTCGAGACCTTCCCGCAGGGCGCGGACCCCAGCCAGGTAATGCTCATCTACACCGCCGAGCCCGACTCGCCGTCGCAGGACGCGCTGAACCTGCTGGCGAGCTGGGCTGCTGCCAATGACGACATCGAGCGGTCCGCGCTGGCCAGCGACCCCCTGCCGGCCGACCCTGCCGAGATGCCCGACTGATCGACGAGCCGAGCGCACCGATCCGCGGACAGTTCCGGTGAAGAAGCACAATCCGGTATCGAAGCAACGACGTCAGCTGCCCCAAGTTGAGGCACTTCAAGCGCGACAGCGGCATCGACACCGACAACTCCGGAACAGCCCGGCTACCAGCCGACCGCTCGAATGGAGCCACATCCCATGAGCGCACCTCCAACAAGCGCAAGGCGCTTCAAGGTCCGGTCCCGACGTCCTGCGTCGCGGGTGTCGGAGCCGCATTGCAGGCCGCGTCGCGCGATGACGAATGAAGGCCCTCTTCGCCGGCGTTCGTCATGGTGCGCCCACGGTTCGCACGCCGCAGTGATCGCCTGGTCGAGCTCGGCCAGTGACTGCTCGACGCGGTCGAGCCGGTCCAGGATCGATCTGGCCAACTGCGGGTGGTTGGCGTCGAAGTGGCCCTCCAGTGGTTGGGCGAGGTCGGGGATCTTCTTCCGCATCCGGCCCTTAGCCATCTCGGCCAGCACCCGGGCGTCGGTCTCGCCGTCGATCATCGCCGCCACTATCGCCCGCGCCGAGGCCGTCTTCAGTGACGAGGCGACCGTGGACAGCTTGATCGAGGCGTCCTCCAGCATCAGCTTCAGCCGGACCATCTCCCGGGTCCGATCGCCCATCAGCTGCACCCGGTACCGGGTCAGCATCCGCAGGTGTCGGATCTGCGGTGGCGGCACGAACGAGGGCGTCAGCAGCCCGTGCTCGAGCAGCTGGGCGATCCACTCCGCGTCCCCCACGTCTTCTCCGAACTAGAAAATGATCTGGGAAGGCTGCTTGCCGGCGGGGGTCACTGATGGTTCCGGAGGTGGTGCGGGTCGGAGCTGGTGCGGCCGGCGGTGTCGGCGAAGCTGGGGGTGCCGAGG
>NZ_QXGH01000039.1 GCF_003515065.1 Nocardioides immobilis | reverse complement strand
GCTTCTACAACCACCAGCGCCGACACAGCGCGGCGGGCATGATGAGCCCGATCAACTACGAGAACACCGCGGCCCCCGACCGGGAAGCCGCATAGGGAAGCCCTCCACGATTCGGGGGGAACCACAAAACGACCTCTACCGCCGAGTGTCCGCGCGAAGTGTCCGGGTGCGGATGGGCGGATTGACGGATGCCCTTGGGCTTGGCGATCGGTTCCTGGGACCATGGAACGTTATTGCCCCCTTGTGACGATTAGTAAGTGAGGGCCGACAAGGCCGACAAGGGATGGGACACGATCATGGTCGAACCCGCCAGGCCCGCCTGGGATGGTCCGGTTCCGGATGACGCTGGTTTCCGCGAGTGGATGCTCGTCCGGGGATCGGCACTGCGCCGTAAGGCGTTCCTCCTGTGCGGCGACTGGTCTGCGGCTGACGACTTGGTGCAGGACGTACTGGTTGCGATGTACCCCCGATGGTCGCGGATCGTGCGGGGCGGAAACGTGGATGCCTACGCCAACCGGGTGCTGGTCGGCAAGCACGTCGACGCTCGTCGTCGTCCGTGGTGGCGGGAACGGCCCGTGGATGGGGTCCCAGACTCGGTCGATTCCACCAGCGAGCGCGCTATCGCCGCGGTGGACGAACGCGACGGACCTCTCATGAGCGCGTTGGCCACACTCCCGGCGGGCCAACGCGCCGTCTTGGTCCTGAGGTTTGCCGACGACCTTTCGATCGAGGAGATCGCCCAGGTCATGGGCATTCCGGCAGGCACTGTGAAGAGCCGCCTCTCCCGTGGCACCGAGACCCTGCGAGCCCATCTTGAGGTTTCGGGTGAGCGCGCCAGGCGTGCGGCACCTCTCGATCCCACCCCGACGTCCGCTCCCGTCACGGAGGACCTGTCATGACCGCGGACCTGCAGGACCTTTTCGATCGGGCTGGGAGGAACCCGCCCACCGGTGCCTTGGACGCTGACGCAGTCCTGCGCAGGGCCCGGCGCTCCCACCAGCGCCGCGTCACCGGTGCAGTGGCGGCCGCCGCGGTCGCGGTGATCGTCGGCAGTCTCGCGATCACCCACGGCGGCGACGACTCCAAGGAGCCGGTCGGCCCGACGCGGACGCCGACCGAGACGCACGCGATCGATCCCGTCCTGCGCAACGGCCAGATCACCAGCGCCGAGCGATTCCTCGGGGTGGAGGGCCAGGGTTACAACTGGCGTTCCTTCGACCCCGTCTCGGAGACCGGGCTTCTCGTCACCCACCGCGGCAAGGGGTTCTACGGACCCATGGACGGTCTCGCGGTCCTGGGACGGACCGGTCCGGTCGCAACGCTCACCTGCGACCGCGACCTGACGTGTGCGGGCGAATCGCTCTCCTACATTGCAACCCTCGGTCCGGGAGCAAGCGAGGTCACCGTCGCACACGGCGACCCCGCCGCGCAGGTCATCGGCTATGACGGCACATTGCACCGGACCATCGACCTCAGTCCCACGATCGCCGGCGGCGCGGTGGTGCGCGGTCTGCGGTGGTCGCCCGACGGCAGTCGGCTCGCGGTGCTCACCGAGCAGTATGTCCGTCGAAACGATGAGCTGGTCGGAAGAGCCTCACGGGTGTGGCTGGTCGACCGAGAGGGTGGCGACGCCCGGCTCGCATACTCGCTCTTCCTCGACCGTGATCCGACGGACACGCTCGACGCCTCGGACTTCGACGGAACGGGAGCCATCTGGTTTCCCGGCTGGAGCTGGAGCTGGTCACCCGACGGGCAGGCACTGGTGCTCGACGTACTCACCCGCGGCAACGGCGGCGCCGTCGTCGTCGTCCTCCGCCTGCAGCCCGACGACCCGGCAGGCCCGGTGAGAGCCCAGACGCTTTATCACTCCAACCGGAGCTTCGACTGGTGGGGGAACGTCGCCTGGTCGCCCGACGGGACCCGGATCGCCGTACGAACCAGTCACTTCACCGAGATCTCGGCCGAGGACGGCAGCGTCATCGCCGAGCACCCCCGCAACTCCGGCTGGCTGATCTGGCCAGCGAGTAAGGAGTAGCCCGGCGTGCCGCGTGCCGCCCTAGCCGTCACGGCAGGGCTGCGGCCGGTGGCAGGCCTCGCCGGGTGCGGGACAAGGAAGCGGCGACCGGCGTACCGTTCCTCGAATGGAGACTCGGCCCGGTTTCCAGCGGATGTTGGCAGGCGGGAGCGCGGTCGTTGCCGCGCTCACTACGGTCGTCTACGTGGTCGTGATCCAGCAGGAAGGCAACAACCCATTCTGGGACGTCTTCCCGTGGGTCATGATCATGCTGATCGGAACAGTCTCCGCCGGCGGATCGGCTCTAGTGCGGGACGCCCGCACCGCCATGATCTCCGCGATCGCGGCTGCAGTGATCCTCGGGATCCTCGGGTTGGTCGCCATCTTCAGCGTCGGGATGGGCTTCATCTTGGCTGCGATGCTGGCCTCTCTCGCAGCGATCGCGGCGTCCGTGACCGTGCCGCAGGCTTCCTAGGGCCGAACCCGCAACTCGATCGTCCGCGCTGGAGGGCCACGATTCTTAGGGCCGGGCGAACGACCAGACGGGCCGGATATCGGTGTCCTGGCCAGTGAGCCCCGACTCGGTGAGCAGGGGCCTCAACACGCAGTATGGCGCCGCCAGCTCGCGCAGCAGTGAGGGCTCCTGCGCCTAGGAGTACCGGTGGCTCTTCGCCTCGTGCCCCTGCTCCCGGGTGCAGGTGCGGCCGTTCATGGAGCGGTGTCCGCACAGGTCATCGGCCGGTGAGACCGGAGCAACGGGGTCGGCCGGTGGGGTCTTGGCTGATGGCGCCACCGGTCTCGTCGGGGTCGGGGCCGCGGCCGATCTTGCCGACCTCTCGTTGTAACGGGCCTCTCGCATCGCGAGGAGCGCGGCTTCCTTGCTCATCGTGTGTTCACCCGACCAACCCTAGTCGGGCGCTCCGACCGTGGAGAGCGCGCTGAGGTCAGGTGGCGGCGGCCACCAGGCTGGCGACCAGCACCAGCGGCAGGGAGACCAGGGCCCCGAGCGAGGTGGCCATCGTCAGGGTCTTGAGGCTGCCCTTGGTCGAGAGGTCGAGCAGGGTGCTGAACATCCAGAAGAAGTTGCTGTTGACGTGGAGCGCGAACATGGCGCCCGACGCGATCGCCAGTGCGATGACGACGGGATCGACGTCGAGCGACCCGACAACCGGCGAGATGATGCCTGCGGCAGTGATCGCGCCCACGGACACCGAGCCGATCGCGAAGTGCAGCACCGCGGCGATGCACCACGCGAGCAGGATGCTGATGATCACGGGAGCGTTCTCGTCGGCGGAGAACAGGTCCTTGAGCGTCTCGTCCATGCCGCTCGCCGCGATGATGGCACCGAGGGAGCCACCCACACCGGTCACCAGCAGGATCTCGCCGGTCGTGTGGAAGCCGGCGCCGAGGACCGACCCGACCTCTTCGCTGCCCAGCGACGCCCGGACCATGCCGAACGCGATCAGCAGGCCGAGGAAGAGCGCGATGTTGGCGTCGCCGAGGAAGGCGATGACCGGGTTCGACACGTCCGCCACGGCGGTGATCGCGCCGGTGGCGATCAGGACCAGCGGCACCAGGATCGGCAGCAGTCGCACGACCAGGGGCAACCGCGCGGCACGCTCGGCCCGCGGCACGTCCTCCGTCTCGTCGTGGACGTGGCCCTCCTCGACGACCGCCTCCAGGTCGTAGTCCGTCTCCTCGTTCCAGTAGCCACGGCCCAGCAGCAGCCGGAACAGGAACGTGGTGACCAGCGCGGTGGTCAACCCGATCGGCAGCCCGTAGATCAGGTACTTGCCCAGCGGCACGTCCATGAGCCCGGCGACCGCGACCGCTGCCAGTCCCGGCACGACGAAG
Organism: Nocardioides immobilis; assembly: GCF_003515065.1. GTDB lineage: Bacteria > Actinomycetota > Actinomycetes > Propionibacteriales > Nocardioidaceae > Nocardioides > Nocardioides immobilis. The sequence continues at coordinate 72,579 of NZ_QXGH01000039.1, read as the reverse complement.
ACGTAGCCGGAGAAGATCCCGATCGCCATGGCGCCGGCGAGCCACGGAAGGCCGTGGCGGCGGTCGACCGCTGGCGCGGACTCCTTGGCCATCGGGGCCGCCAGGACGACCTGCACGTCGACGTAGATGGACGGGAAGATCGTGGAGAGGGTCCCCGCCATCGCGTACGGCAGCCGGCGACCGACCCGGCGCGCGAGGATCTCCACCAGGTCGCCGAAGGTGCCCATCGAGTGCAGCAGTGCCCCGATCAGCACGCCGAAGCCGATGAGCAGTCCGACCTCGGCCATGATCTCGCCGAACCCGCCGGTGATCCCGGTCACGGTGCCCTCGGCGCCCAGGCCAGTGGCGAGTCCGAGGTACACGCAGGCGATCAGCAACGAGATCACGGGGTCGACCTTGAACCTGATGATGAGGACGATCGCGGCCAGGATGGCGATGGCAGAGTGCAGGATCTCCATGGGGAATCCGATCTGTGAGGCCGGTAGGCACCCCACGCTAGGGGACGCCGCCGCCCTAGGCGTGCACCTGACTCCGCGAGTGGCGAGATAGCCACTAGCCTCGTTCCTGTGACCGAGTCCGGGACGCCCACCGAGGAGATCGGGCCGCCTCCCACCCACTGGGAGGCCGACGTCCTGCTGCGTGACGGGCGGACGGCGCATATCCGGCCGATTCAGCCCGACGACGAGCAGCTGATGGTCGAGTTCTACTCGCGGGTGTCGGACGAGTCGAAGTACTACCGCTTCTTCTCGCCGATGCCGAAGCTGTCCGAGCGGGACATCCGGCGGTTCACGCACGTCGACCACCACGACCGGGTGGCCCTGGTCATGGTGCTCGGAGGCCAGATGATCGCCGTCGGTCGCTACGACGTGGTCGAGCCGAAGGAGGCGGAGGTCGCCTTCCTCGTCGAGGACCAGCACCAGGGCCGCGGCATCGCGCAGCTGCTGCTGGAGCACCTCGCCCAGGCCGGCCGCGAGCGCGGCGTCGAAAGGTTCACGGCCGAGGTGCTGCCGGACAACAACCGGATGATCCAGACCTTCCGCGACGCCGGCTACCGGGTGGCGAGCGGGTACGCCGACGGCGTGATCACGCTCGAGTTCCCCATCGACCCGACCGACACCGCGATCGGCGTGATGCACGACCGCGAGCACGTCGCCGAGTCCGCGTCGATCCACCGCTTCTTCCACCCGAAGTCGGTCGCGATCGTCGGCGCCAGCCGGCGGCAGGACACGATCGGCCAGCTGCTGGTGCGCAACCTGGTCAACGCCGACTTCACGGGGCGGGTCTACGTGGTGAACCCGTCCGCCAGCGCGGTCAGCGGGATGCCGGCGTACAACTCGGTCAACGACATCCCCGACGACGTCGAGGTCGCGATCGTCGCCGTACCGGCCGACGCGGTGACCGACGTGGTGCTGGACTGTGCGGCCAAGGGCGTGCACGGGCTGATCGTGATCTCGTCGGGCTTCGCCGAGACCGGCGAGGAGGGCCGGAAGCGCCAGCGGCACCTGGTCGGGCTGTCACGGTCCTACGGCCTGCGCCTGATCGGGCCCAACTGCCTCGGCGTCATCAACACCGACCCCGAGGTCTCGGTCAACGCCTCGCTGTCGTCGGTCATGCCGGCCCGCGGGCGGGCGGGATTCTTCTGCCAGTCCGGTGCCCTCGGCTCCGCGATCCTCGAGAAAGTCAAGAACCGGGGCCTCGGCATCTCCACGTTCGTCAGTGCTGGCAACCGCGCTGACGTGTCCGGCAACGACCTCCTCCAGTACTGGGAGGAGGACGACTCGACCGAGGTCGTGATGATGTACCTCGAGTCGATCGGTAACCCGCGGAAGTTCTCGCGGATCGCGCGCCGGGTCTCGCTGCGCAAGCCGATCGTGGCGGTGCGGTCCGGGCGGACCACGCAGGGCGTGCCGATGGGCCACACGGTGCGCCAGATCTCGGCACCGCAGGCGGCGGTCGACGCGATGTTCCGCCAGGCCGGGATCATCCAGGTCGACACGCTCGAGGACATGTTCGACGTCGCCCAGCTGCTCGCGCACCAGCCGCTGCCGCGCGGCCGCCGAGTCGCCATCGTCGGCAACTCCGACGCGCTCGGTCTGCTCGCCGCCGACGCGGCGTCGGCCGTCGGGCTGGTGGTCAACCGCTCGGTCGCACTCGGTGCGGACGCGACGGCCGAGGACTTCGAGGACGCGCTCGACGAGGCGATCGACGACGAGGACGTCGACTCCGTGATCGCGGTCTACATCCCGCCGCTCAACGTCTCGAGCGACGAGGTCGCGAACGTCCTCGCGGCGGTGGGGGAGCAGTCCGACAAGCCGCTGGTCTCGTCGTTCCTCGGTGCCCAGGGCATTCCGGAGCTGCTCCGGGTGCCCGACGTTGCCGGCTCGACCGCAGGCAGGGGATCGGTGCCGTCGTACCCGGCGGTGGAGGCCGCGGTGCGCGCCCTCGCGCGCGTGGTCGAGTACGCCGTGTGGTTGCGCAACCCGGAGAGCGTCCCGGCCGACCCGGGCGAGGTGCAGACGGCCGCCGCGCGGCAGTTCGTGCAGCGGCAGCTCAGGGACCGCAACGAGGAGGTGCTGCTCGAGCAGGAGCAGGTCGCCGAGCTCCTCTCGTCGTACGGCATCGACGTGTGGCCGTACGTGCCGGTCGGCTCGCTGAAGCAGGCGCAGTCGGTCGGCCGGCGTCTCGGCTGGGACGTCGTGCTGAAGGCCACCCGGGAGTCGGTGCGCGAACGTCCGGACCGCCAGCACGTCTGGCGCAACATCGAGACGTCGAGCGAGATGCGGGAGGCCTGGGGCACACTCACGGCTGCGGTCCCGCACCCGGAGGACGCCGCGTTCGTCGTGCAGAAGAACGCCCCGACCGGGGTGCCGATCTCCATCCGCTCGTTCGAGGACCCGCTCTTCGGCCCGGTCGTCTCGTTCGGCATCTCGGGGCCGATCATCGAGCTGCTCGGCGACTGGTCGTACCGGATCCCGCCGCTCGACGAGCACGAGGTCTCCGCCATGGTGCGGGAGGTCAAGAGCTCACCGCTGCTCTTCGGCTACCGCGGGGCGGACCCGGTCGACATCGGGGCGATCGAGCGGCTGATCACCAAGGTCGCCCACCTCCAGAACGACCTGCCCGAGGTCAGCGCCCTCGAGCTCTCGCTCGCCCTCGCCGGTGTCGACGGAGTGACCGTCCTCAGGGCGTCCGTCCGGCTGGCGCCGGTGCGGGATCCGCGCCCCGACTCGCTGGTGCGCCGGCTGCCCGACGTCACGCTCACCCTGCCCGGGTGATCGCGCCCGGGACCGTGGCAGGATGCGACCATGCCTGACGTCCGTTCCCGTACCTCCGAAGACCGGGATCGTGCCGCCGAGCTCCGCGAGGCGCTCGACCGCACCGGCTACTACCCGGAGGTGGTGGCGGACGCCGTCACCGAGGCGGTGGGCGGCGAGCACGTCGTGTCCTTCTACGTGCACCACGAGCCGACGTTCGAGCGCGACGAGGTGCGCCGCCACCAGAGCGTGATCGTGCTGACCCCGAGCCGGTTGATCCTCGCCCACACCGACGAGCACGCCGGCGACGACCTGCTGCCCGAGCCCTACACGTCGACCTCGACCGAAGCCGTCAGCCTGAGCGCCGTCTCGTCCGTGGTCGTGACCCGGATGACGACCAACCCGACCGCGGGCCCACAGCCCCCGGTCGAGGCCGTGCTCACCATCGGCTGGGGCGCCGTGCAGCGGATGGACCTCGAGCCGGCCGGGTGCAACGACCCGCAGTGCGAGGCCGACCACGGCTACACCGGGACCCTGTCGTCCGACGACTTCTCACTCCGGGTGTCGGCCGCCGCGGACGGCACCGACGCGGTGGGCGGCCTGCTGTCCTTCGCCGCGTCCCTCTCCGCGCGCACCCACGGGTGAGCGTCCTCGTGCCCGACCCGGCGCCGGTCACCGGCTTCTGTGAGCCGGCGTACGGCGACCGGTCGCTCGGGGACGTCGTCCCGGCCGTGGCTGCGGCCCTAGGGCACCCCCTGGGGGTGGCACCGACGGGGCTCGAGCTGCCCGGGGCGTCGTCGTACGTCGTGTTCCTCATCGACGGGCTCGGCGCCAACCTGCTCCGGCGGCACGAGGAGGCGGCGCCGTACCTCTACTCGCTGCTGGCCGGGTCGACCATCGGCACCGCCGGGGTCCCGTCGACGACCTCGACCAGCCTGACCTCGCTCGGCACCGGGCTGGTGCCGGGCGGCCACGGCCTGGTCGGCTTCACCACCCGGGTGCCGGGCACCGACGACCTGCTCAACGCGCTGCTGTGGGACGCCGACGTCGACCCGGTGGAGTGGCAGCCACACACCACCGCCTTCTCCCGGCTGCAGGCGTCCGGGGTCCGGGTCAGCGTTGTCAACAAGCGGGAGTTCAACGGCAGCGGGCTCACCGTCGCGGCCCACCGCGGCGCGGACTACGTGGGCGTCGACCGGGTCGGGGAGCGGATCGCGGCCGTCGTCGCGGCGTCGGCGGACAGCCCGTCGCTGACCTACGTCTACGACGGTGACCTCGACTGGACCGGCCACCGGTGGGGTGTGGCCTCGAGCCACTGGGAGCAGCAGCTCGCGATGATCGACCACGAGGCGGAGCAGCTGCGGGACGCGTTGCCGTCCGACCGGCGGCTGCTGGTGGTCGCCGACCACGGGATGGTCGACGTCCCGGTCACGGACCGGATCGACGTCGCCGACGACGGCGACCTGAGCGCCGGTGTCGCACTGATCGGCGGCGAGGCCCGGTTCCGTCATCTCTACTGCGTCGGCGGCGCGGTGCCCGACGTGGTCGCGACCTGGCGCGCGACCCTCGGCGAGCGCGCCGAGGTGCTCACCCGCGGCGAGGCGATCGGACGTGGCTGGTTCGGCCCGGTCGACCCTTCGGTGCTGCCGCGGATCGGCGACGTGGTCGTCGCGTGCCGGGGGAGTGCCGCTGTGCTGTCCACCGACGGCTTCCCCTACGAGACCAAGCTGATCGGCATGCACGGCTCGCTCACCGACGACGAGATGCTGATCCCGCTACTGGTGGACTGATCCGCCGAACCTTTCCGGCGACTACCGTCGTCAGGGAGGGTGAGCGGGGCGCCACGAGGGGCCGCCCCCGGGAGTCGGAGGCACCATGGCTGCTCGCGACAGAGCCGCGTTCGCGGAGTTCGTCGCCGCCCGGTCGGGCGCGCTTCATCGCGCTGCCTACCTGATGGTCGGCGACGTCGGTCTGGCCCAGGACCTGGTCCAGGAGGCCCTGACCAAGACCTATGTCGCCTGGCCGCGGCTGCGCGACATCGGCAACGCGGAGGCCTACACCCGCAAGGCGATCACCACGACGGCGATCACCTGGTTCCGCAAGAAGAGCTGGTACGGCGAGCGGCCGGCCGAGCTCGTGCCCGACAGGACCGGCGTCGGACATGACGACGCGGTCGCCGTACGGGCGTCCCTGATGCAGGCGCTGGGCCAGCTGCCGCCGCGGCAGCGGGCCGTCATCGTGCTCCGCTACTACGAGGACCTCACCGAGGCCCAGGCCGCCGCCGTGCTCGGCTGTGCTGTCGGGACCGTCAAGAGCCAAAGCTCGGCCGCGCTCGCCAAGCTCCGCGACCTGATGGGCGACGAGCTCGATCTCACTGACCTGATCACAGAAGAGGGGGTGCTGGCATGACCGAGCAGCTCAAGACCCTGATGGACCGTGCCGCCGACCTCGACTTCGCCGCGATCGACGTCGACGCCATCACCGGTGCCGGTGACCGCACCGTGCGCCGCCGCCGGATCGCCACCGGCGTCGCCGGTGTGGCCGCGCTCGCGGTCGTGGCGACGGGCGCCGTCCTGCTGGGCGGCGACGATGGCGACCGCAAGACCGACTTCGTGGACGATCGGTCCCTCACGGACGTGGCGATCTGGACCGAGGGCAGCACGCTGCACACGCCCGACCGGAGCTGGGACCTCGGGGTCGATGTCGCGACCTTGGTACGCACCAGTGAAGGAGTCGCGTTCCTGGGATGGGACGGCAACAAGGAGGGGCGTTTCGACGTCTACACGTTCACGGGCGACGGCGAACCCACGCGGATCGGCGAGACTCAGGACTGGCACTTGCGGTCCGACCCCGAGCAGCCCTACCTGGGCTGGCTCGACGGCACCGGGCAGGACCTGGACGCCGTCATCTACGACGTGAGCCGGGGCGAACGGGTGTGGAGCGAGCCGGCGGAACAGCGGTACTCCTTCCCGGTCGTGGCTATCGACGGCACACAGGCGTACCTCGCTGGCGTCGACGAGGGCCCGTTCCAGGTCCTGGACCTGGCGTCGGGAGACCTGAGGGAGCTGCCGGACAACGAGATCTGGCGGAGCTTCGTTGCGGCCAAGGGCGACCTGGTGGCCCGCACGGACCACGGGGCGGTCGAGGGCGGTGACGGCAACGCCCTCGTCGTCGGTCCGGTCGGTGCCGATCCGGTCTCGATCCCGGGCGGCGCCGCTGACGGCGCGGTCTTCTCGCCCGACGGTCGGTGGATCAGCGTGTTCAGCGACGGCTTGAGCGTGCACGACACGGCGACGGGCGAGGCGGTCGCGGTCGATGCGGGTGGCTACGCGCACGGTCTCGGCTACGACTGGCTCGACGCCGACACGCTGCTGGCGATCGCCGGGACCGAGGCTGGTGACGAGGTCGTGCTGTTCCAGTGCGAGGTCCCCGCCGGCACGTGCGACGAGGTAGCGCCCCTCGGCGGGTTCGAGGAGGGCGAGCTGTTCGCGATCAGCTTCGGCGAGTCGATCTGGGCCGGTGTGGCCGAGGGCGAGGCATCCGGCTCGGAATCTGTCGAGGTCGAGGTGTCGGAAGTGCCGCCGCCGACCCAGTCATCCAGCACCGACCGTCCGGAGTAGATCTGGCATCCTTCACCGCGTGGCGGAGCTGACCTTCTGGACGGGCACGATGGACGCGGGGAAGTCGACGCTCGCCTTGCAGACCAACCACAACCACGCCGCCCGCGGCCGGGTCGGGAGGCTCTACACCTCCCACGACCGCGCGGGCGTGGCGACGGTGTCGTCGCGGCTCGGCCTCACCGCCGAGGCGCACGAGGTGACCCCCGAGTTCGACTTCTGGCGGACGACGGTCGACGCGCTCACGCAGGGAGCGCGGATCGACTACTTCGTGTGTGACGAGGCGCAGTTCTACACCCGGGACCAGATCGACGACCTGGCCAAGATCGTCGACGAGCTGCAGATCGACATCTTCTGCTTCGGGATCCTCACCGACTTCCGGACCCGGCTCTTCGAGGGATCGGCCCGGCTGGTCGAGCTCGCCGACCGGACCGAGGTGCTCCAGGTCGAGGCGCTGTGCTGGTGCGGCAAGCGGGCCACGCACAACGCCCGCACCGAGGACGGCGTGATGATCACCGAGGGCGAGGTGATCGTGGTGGGCGACGTCGACGTACCGACCGACGAGCCGACCGTCGTGTCCTACGAGGTGCTGTGCCGCCAGCACCACCGTCGCGGGCTGACTGCTGCGCGGGCGCGGGCCGTGTCGCTCGCCCCGGACCCGCTCCCGTTCGGCTGACGGTCTCTCGGGTGTCTCAACGGCGGCTCAACTTCGGCCGCCGACCTCCCGGTGGCCAGTCGTCGCGGTGAGGATGTGCCTCCCTGATCCCCCTCGGAAGGCACCCCCATGTCTCGCTCTGGCTTCATCCGTCATCTCCCGCGTCCGCAGCTGACCTACGCCAACATCTGCTCGACGGCGGCGCTCGTCCTCGCCCTCGGCACGGGTACGGCGTACGCCGCCGCGACCATCACGTCCGCCGACATCGTGGACGGGGAGGTGAAGCGGCCCGACATCGCGTCACAAGCGGTGAACTCGGGCAAGATCGCCCAGCAGGGCGTGAGGGCGGAAGACGTGCTGCTCGGCACTCTCACCGGTGACCAGGTCGCCGACGGAGCTCTCGGGAGCGCCGACCTCGCCGACAACTCGGTCGGGTCGCTCGAGATCCAGACTGACGGAGTCGGTGCCACCGAGATCCGGCCCTCCAGCGTCGACGCCGACGAGCTGAGCGACGGCGGTGTGACCGAGGACGACCTCGGAGCCGGGTCGGTGGGAGGGAGTGAGGTCGACGACTCGTCACTGACCGGCGCGGACATCGCGAACGACGGGCTGAGCATGTCCGACATCGTCGGTGGCGGCACCACCAACGGGCACGTGGGGTTCAGCCCCATCTCGAACGGCCGGTGCCTGGAGGTGAGCCTCGGGATCAACGGCGGTACGGCGGGTGATGGGGTGGTGATCACGACGAAGGGCGACATGCCCAACGGCGTCTTCCTCTACGGCACCGAGGTGCCGGCGCCCGGCACCGCGAAGGCGGTGATCTGCAACATGAGCGGGGCCACCTCGCCGCAGATCACCGACATGCCCGTGCGGATCCACACCTTCCACTGACCCTGCCGTCGGACTGGCACACTCCTCGCCATGGCCGACCTGAGGATCCCGCGCGACCGGGACGACGACTACTCCGCCGCCGCGATCAAGGCCCGGCAGGAGCTGATCCGCACGAGCTCCGTCAGCGCGCTCGAGCACGTCGGGAGCTACTCGCTCGACCCCCGGACGCTGCCCGGCAACATCGAGAACTTCTTCGGCGTCGCGCAGGTGCCGATCGGCCTCGCCGGTCCGCTGCTGGTCAACGGTGAGCACGCCCAGGGGGAGTTCCTCGTCCCGTTGGCGACGACCGAGGGGACGCTGGTGGCGTCGTACAGCCGCGGCATGAAGCTGTGCCGCGAAGCCGGCGGCGTCACCACGACGGTGCTGGACGACAAGATGCAGCGGGCGCCGGTGTTCAGCTTCGAGAGCGCCCGCGAGGCCAAGGCGTTCGCGACCTGGCTCGAGGCGAACTTCGAGCCGATCGCCGCCGCCGCACAGACCACGACGAGCTCCGGGAAGCTGATCGGGATCCAGCAGTTCGCGGTCTCCAAGCTGCTCTACACCCGTTTCAACTACACGACCGGCGACGCGGCCGGCCAGAACATGACCGGCAAGGCGACCTTCGCTGCGTGCGCGTGGATCAAGCAGAACTACCCCGGGGAGCTGCACTTCCTCCTCGAGGGCCAGTTCGCGACCGACAAGAAGACGTCGGTCGTCAACATGCTGCACACGCGCGGCAAGCGGGTGGTCGCCGAGATCACGCTTCCGGCCGCGTTGGTCGAGGAGCAGATGCACGTCAGCACCGACAAGCTGTTCGCCGCCCGGATGCGCGGCCAGCTCGGCGCGATCATGTCCGTCACCAACAACAACGGCAACCACTCCGCCAACGGCATCACGGCGATGTTCATCGCCACCGGCCAGGACGTCGCCAACGTCGCGGAGAGCTCCGCGCTCTACGGGTTCTCCGAGCTGCTGCCGAACGGCGACTTCTACGCGTCGGTCACGCTCCCGTCGCTGATCATCGCGACGTACGGCGGCGGCACCGGGCTGGCCACGCAGCGCGAGTGCCTCGAGATCATGGATTGCTACGGCACCGGCAAGGTGCTGAAGCTGGCAGAGATCATCGCCGCCACGGTGCTCGCGGGGGAGCTCTCCCTCGGCTCGGCGGTCGTGGCCGAGGAGTGGGTCCAGGCACACGACGATCTCGGTCGCAATCGCCCTTGACCCCGACCTAGGGTGGCGCCATGCACCCCCTGCTCCAGCCCAGCGACCTGCCCTACCAGCTGCCGAGGTTCGCCGACTTCGGCGACGACGACTTCGGTCCGGCCATCGACGAGGGGATGGCCGCGCAGCTCGCCGCGGTCGCCGAGATCACGGCGAACCCCGAGCCGGCGAGCTTCGACAACACGCTGGTGCCGCTCGAGCGGAGCGGCGAGGGCCTGTCCCGGGTGCTGCGGATCTTCTCCAACAAGGCCAGCGCCGACACGAACGAGGCGATCGACGAGCTGCGTGCGACGTACGCACCGAGGCTGGCCGCGCACTCCGACGCGATCACGCTCGACCCTGCGCTCTACGAGCGCCTGCTCGCCGTGCACGACCAGCGCGACCGGCTCGACCCCGAGGCTCGCTACCTGGTGGAGCGCTACGTCGTCGAGTTCACCCTCGCCGGTGCGGCGCTGGGCGAGGACGACAAGGCGCGGCTCCGCAAGCTCAACGAGCAGGTCTCCGCGCAGGAGACGGCCTTCGAGATCACCCTCCAGGCCGACTCCAACGACCTCGCCGTCGTGATCGACGACGAGTCCGACCTGGCCGGCCTGACGTCAGGCGAGATCTCGGCGGCGGCCGCTGCCGCCGCCTCGCGTGGGTTGGAGGGGAAGTGGCTGCTGACGCTGGTGCTGCCGACCCCGCACCCGCACCTGGCAGCGCTGACCGACCGCGACGTGCGCCGTCGGCTCTCGGAGGCGCAGCGGGCACGGGGGAGCCGTGGCGGTGCCCACGACACCCGGCAGATCGCGCTCGACATCCTCCGGCTGCGTGCCGAGCGGGCCCAGCTGCTCGGCTTCGCCAACCACGCGGAGCTGGTGACCAAGGACAACACCGCGGGCACACCGGCCGCCGTACGCGAGATGCTCGCCCGGCTGGCCGCGCCCGCCGCGCGCAACGCCCGGCTCGAGCAGGAGGCACTCTCCGCCAACGCCGGGTTCCCGGTCGAGGCGCACGACTGGGCCTACTACGCCGAGCAGGTCCGGTCGGCGGAGTACGACGTCGACCTGGCCGCGCTCCGTCCGTGGTTCGAGGCCGAGCGGGTGCTCCAGGACGGGGTGTTCTTCGCGGCCAACCGGCTCTACGGGCTGACCTTCACCGAGCGCACCGATCTCGACGGCTACCACCCCGACGTCCGGGTCTTCGAGGTCCGCCAGGACGACGCCCCGGTCGGTCTCTACCTGCTGGACCTCTACACGCGCGACTCCAAGCGGGGCGGCGCCTGGATGAGCAGCTTCGTCAGCCAGTCGGAGCTGCTCGGCGTGGACACCGCCGTCGTCTTCAACAACCTCAACGTGCCGAAGCCCGCCCCCGGTGAGGCCACGCTGCTGACCTACGACGAGACCCGCACCCTGTTCCACGAGTTCGGACATGCGCTGCACGGGCTGCTCGCGCGGGCGACCTACCCACGCTTCGCCGGCACCGCAGTCTTCCGCGACTTCGTCGAGTACCCCTCGCAGGTCAACGAGATGTGGATGCTGTGGCCGGAGGTCCTCGCCAACTACGCCGTCCACCACGAGACCGGCGAGCCGATCCCGGCCGAGGTGGTCGAGCGGATCGAGGCATCCGCGACCTTCAACGAGGGCTTCAAGACCAGCGAGTACCTCGCCGCCGCGCTCCTCGACCTGGCCTGGCACGAGCTCGGTCCGGACCAGGTGCCGGCCGACCCGGCCGACGTGCTGCGGTTCGAGGCGGACGCGCTGGCTGCCGTCGGGCTCGACAACCCCGCGGTGCCCACGCGCTACTCGACGCCGTACTTCGCCCACAGCATGAGCTCCGGCTACGCGTCCGCCTACTACTCCTACATCTGGAGCGAGGTCCTCGACGCCGACACCGTGAAGTGGTTCGAGGAGAGCGGCGGCCTCACCCGCGCCAACGGCGACCTCTACCGGAAGTACGTCATCGGCATCGGCGGCACCAAGGACCCGCTGGCCTCGTACGCCGAGTGGCGCGGCCGCGCTGCCCCGATCGAGCCGCTGCTGGAGCGCCGCGGGCTGGTGTGACCCTCAGTTGAACGGGCCGTCGGCGATGAAGCCGCGGACCCGATCGAGGGTCAGGCCCTCGGCCTCGACGTCCGTGACGCACCAGGTGGCACCGGCGTCCACGTAGGCCGACGGGTCGAGGCCCGGCTCGATCGCCGCGATGACGTCGTACGGCGCCGCGGCGTCGTCCCGGAGCCCCGAAACCGCGGCGACCTCCTCGGCGAGCTGGTCGGGACCGGCGAGGTTGACCGGGAAGAACCCGTCATGGCGCGCTGCCCGCTCACGCGGGCGGGCCTTGCCGGGGAAGCCCGCCATCCAGATCGGGATCGATCCCTGGGTCGGACGGGGCAGGAAGCGGACGCCGTCGACGACGTAGTGCGCGCCGCGGTGGTGCACCGGCTCGCCGGTCCATGCACGCCGGAGGATGTCCAGGGACTCGTCGAGCATCGCTGCGCGGGCGCGGTCGTCGACCTCCTCGCCGAACAGCGAGAACTCACCGCCGAACCGGTCCGAGCCGAGGCCGGCCCCGAGGACGGCCCGGCCGCCGCTGATGATGTCGAGGGCGGCGGTCTCGCGGGCGAGCTTGGCCGGTCGGCGCCGCGCCACCGCGGTCACCAGCGTTCCCAGCCGGATCCGCTCGGTCGCCGTGGCGATCGCCGCCAAGGTGATCCACGGGTCACCGGCCGCGAGGACCGGTTCCCGCCAGCGCAGGTGGTCCCACACGAAGAACCCGTCCCACCCGGCCTCCTCCGCGGCCACCGCGAGCTCCACCGCCACCCGTGGGTCGGCGAGGTCGTCGAAGAGCGGCACCCAGACCGCGCTCCGCGTCACGACGTGTGCTCCAGCAGCGCGGGGACGAACACGTCCCAGGTCTCGGGCGGGACCTCGTGGCCGGCCTTCGGCAGCACCAGCAGCCCGGCTCCGGGGATCGCGGCGCGCAGGGCCTCGCCGTGGTCGAGCGGGAAGACCGGGTCCACCTCGCCGTGGACGACGAGGGACGGCACCCGGATGTCGCCGAAGCCGCCCTTGCGCGGTGTGTCGAAGTCGATGAGGAAGTGGTTGGTCATCGTCGACCTGATCGAGGGGGTGCGCGCCAGGTCGCGCTCGGCGAGCTCGCGGATCGCGTCGGCGTCGAAGTGGGGCGACTCCCCGGCGTACGCCGCCGTCGAGTCGACGAGGTAGTCGAGAACCTCGCCGGGATCTGCCCAGTCGGGCTCCGGGGGGAACGTGACTTGGCCCATGGGGAGCTCTCCCGTGGTCGTGGTGACGAAGGTGACGGTCGCGACCCGATCGGGGTGGTCGACGGCGAGGGCCAACGCCGTCCCGCCGGCCATCGAGCGCCCGACGACGTGTGCCCGCCTGACGTGCAGCGCGTCCAGGATCGCGAGGGCGTCGGCCACCAGGTCGCTGTGCGCGTAGTTCGGCGCGCCCGGCGGGCAGTACGACGACCGCCCGGTGTCGCGGTTGTCGAACCGGATCACGAACCGGCGGCCGGCCGCCAGTCGCTCGCACAGCTCGTCCTCCCACCAGAGCATCGACGCGCACGCGCCGTGGATCAGCAGGATCGCCGGGTCGGCATGATCGCCGAACGTCTGGACGCACAGCTGGACATCGTTGACCTCGAGGAGCTGTTCGGGATTCATGCCGATGACGCTAGGCGGGATCTGAGTTCGTGAAAAGCGATGGATAGTGATGGAAATGATCGGTTTGTATGATCATCGCCATGTTCGAGCTCCGGCACCTTGCGGCCCTCGACGCGATCGCGACCGAGGGCACCTTCGGCCGGGCCGCGACCAGGCTGGGCTACACGCAGTCGACGCTGAGCCAGCAGATCGCGGCGCTCGAGCGCGCGGTCGGCGGACCGGTGTTCGACCGGCCCGGGGGTCCGCGGCCGGCCCGGATCACACCGCTCGGCCGGGTCGTCCTGGAGCACGCCCGGACCATGCTGGCCGCGGCCGACGCGGCAGGGGAGGACATCGCCCGGTTCCACGCCGGCGGCGGCAGGGTCGACGTCGGCACCTTCCAGACGGTCACCAACGTGCTGCTGCCACCGGTCGTGGCCGCCCTCCGGAGCGACCACCCCGACTGCGACATCCGCCTGGTCGAGGACGAGACCGAGACGCCGACGTTGGCGGGACTCGACCTGATGTTCTTCGACGGTCCCGGCGCTCCCGACCTCGATCGGGTCCGGCTGCTGGCCGACGAGCACGTCCTGGTGGCGCCGCGCGCGATGTTCCGGGCCAGCCGGGTCGCGGTCGACCGGCTCGACGGTGTGCCGATGATCGGCCTGCCGCCGATCTGCGACCAGCGGCGGGTCGAGGACCAGCTGGCCGACCTGGGGGTGCGGCCGCGGTTCGTGTTCCGGACCGCCGACAACCAAGCCGTCGTGTCGATGGTGCGGGGCGGGCTCGGGTGCGCCGTACTGCCACTGCTGGCGACCGGCTCGGCACGGTCGGACGACCAGGTGACGCTGCACCGGCTGCGGCCGGCTCTGCCGCCGCGCGAGGTCTACCTGCTGTGGCAGGGCACCTTGTCGCCGCTCGCGGCCCGGCTGCGCGACCTCAGCGTCGCCGCGGCCCGGGACCTCACCTCCTCCGGGGCGTGCCGCTTGTGATCAGCGCGCCGGGCGGACCCGCAGGATCTTGTCGGTGCCGCCGCCGTTCGACGTCGTGATCAGCAGCGAGCCGCGGTAGGCGGTCACGCCGCGCAGGCGGCCGAAGTCGCGCAACCGCGCGGGCGCCCGGGTCCAGCGCAGGTCGCCGCTGGCGTCGAGCTTCACGAACATCAATCGCTCGCCGGCGAGGCAGCCGACGGCCAGGGCGCCGCTGAGGGCACCCCAGCCCCGGCCTCGGACGAAGGCGGCACCGGACGTCGCGATGGTCGGGGTGCCGGACCGCCACTTGGCGCCCCACTGCCGGCCCGGCAGCGAGAAGTCGGTCATGGGCACAGACTCGTTGTAGCCCGGCACCGGGTGCCACCCGAAGTTGCGTCCGCGACCGAGCTTGTTGACCTCGTCGTCGCGGTAGCTGCCGTGCTCGACCGACCAGAGGGTGCCGTCACGACGCTGGGCGAGGCCCTGCACGTTGCGATGGCCGTAGGTGTAGATGAACCGCTTTCGGCCCGACGCGCCCGCCCACGGGTTGGTGGGCCAGGGTCGTCCGGTCGCGGGGTCGAGGCGCAGGGTCTTGCCGCCGAACGACCGGAGGCTCTGCGGGTTCCTGCCGACGGCCGCGTCGCCGGTGCCGACGAGGAGCGCGCCGTTCTTGGCGATGAGGAGGCGGCAGCCGCCGTGCCGGCCGGTGACCGTCGGCAGCCCCTTGACGAGCACGTCGGGACGGCCGACCGCGGTGAGCCCGGGGTCGAGCTTCCAGGCGATCACCCGGATGTCCTTCTTCCCGCCCGGCAGCTTCCAGCCCTGGCAGGTGTAGATCCGCCGGTTCTCGGCGAAGCCGGGATCGATCGCGAGCCCCATCAGACCGGTCTCGCCCGACACCCACACCCGCCGGCTCGGGAAGCCGACCCGCCGGGTGTCACCGTCGGCCCGGACCAGGGTGAGGCTGGCGCGGTCGCGCTGCGTGAACAGCAGCCGGCCCTCGCCGATCGGACGCACGTCCCATGGGTGGTCTAGGCCGTTCGCGACGGTGGTCACCCGCAACGTGGGTGCCGCTCGGCGCGGGCTGCCGTCGTACCCGGCATCTCGGTCGCGGGTCGGCGCCGATGGCGACCCGGATGCCGGGTACGACGCGAGGGTGGTGAGCACGAGGGCGAGGACGGCGATGGGGGCACCGAGTTTGCGCATGCGCCCACCGTACGTCGGAGCCGTTGCGCCCTTCAGAAGGTGTGCTCGGGCCCGGGGAACTCGCCGGCCTTGACCTCGGTGTCGTACGACTTCGCCGCGTCGAGCAGGACCGACCGCAGGTCGGCGTACTGCTTGACGAAGCGCGGCATCCGGCCGGTGCGCAGGCCGAACGCGTCCTGCCACACGAGCACCTGACCGTCGCACTCCTTGCCGGCGCCGATCCCGATCGTGGGGATCTGCAGCTTCTGGGTGACCTGGGCGGCGACGTCGCCGGGGACCATCTCCATGACGACGGCGAACGCGCCCGCCTCCTGGACAGCCTCGGCGTCGCGCAGGACTCGCTCGGCGGTGTCACCGCGGCCCTGCACGCGATAGCCCCCGAGCGCGTGCTCGGACTGGGGCGTGAACCCGATGTGGGCCATGACCGGGATGCCGCCGCGGGTCATCCGCTCGATCTGCGGCGCCATCTCGACGCCGCCCTCGAGCTTCACGCAGTGCGCGCCGCCCTCCTTCATGAACCGGACGGCGGTCAGGTACCCCTGCTCGGGCGACGCCTGGTAGGACCCGAACGGCAGGTCACCGACGACCATCGCGCGCTCGACCGCGCCGCTGACGGCCCGGGTGAGCGGGATCAGCTCGTCGACGGTGATCGGCAGCGACGTGGCGTTGCCGAGGACGTTGTTGGACGCGCTGTCGCCGACCAGCAGGACCTCGATGCCTGCCTCGTCGAAGATCTGCGCGGTCAGCTGGTCATAGCTGGTGAGCATCGAGAAGCGCTCGCCGCGCTCCTTCATCTCGCGCAGGTGGTGCGTTCGGATCCGCTTGATCGTCGGTCCGTACGGCGCAGTTTCCTCGCTCATCGTCGAGCTCCGTCTCCTCGTGACTCGCGGCCCTTGGTCGGGTCCACGTTCCTGGATGGACAACGACGAGGCTAGCCCTGCTGCGGCCCGATCCGCCCTGTGTGCTGCGTCACCCGACGCTCACCCGATCCTCAACCGACGCCGGCCGCGTCGGCCGCCGCCTCGAGGTCGGCCACCACGATCCGGCGCATCCGGAGCATCGCCTGGGTGGCGGCCAGGGCCCGGCCCCGGTCCGGGTCGGACACCAGCTCGTAGAGGCGGGTCGGCACGACCTGCCACGACACCCCGTAGCGGTCCTTGAGCCAGCCGCACACCGACTCCTCGCCGCCGTCGGCCAGCGCGTCCCAGTAGTAGTCGACCTCGGACTGGTCCCGGCAGGAGACGGAGAACGAGATCGCCTCGCTGAACCCGAAGCTCGCCGGCCCGCCGTTGATGCCCCGGAACGTCAGCCCGTCGAGGGTGAACTCGCCGGCCATCACCGTGCCGGGCTCGCCGGGCCCCGCGTCGTTGTAGCGGGTCAGGTGGCCGATCGAGGAGTTCGGGAAGATCCCGGTGTAGAACCGCGCCGCTTCCTCGAGGTCGTCGTCGAACCACAGGCACGGAGAGATGCTGGACGTGATCGTCATGCCGGTGCAGACCGCGGCGTGGCGCCAGACTCATCGAGACGCTCACCGCGCCGCCGATCCCTAGACTCCATCCGTGGACTTCTACTCGGCCTACGCCCAGGGCTTCGCGCGGGTCGCAGCCTGCACGCTGCCGGTGGCACTCGCGGACCCGGCGACCAACACGGCGCGGACCCTCGAGCAGGTCCGCGCGCTGCACGAGCAGGGCGTGGCGGTCGCGGTGTTCCCGGAGCTCGGCCTCACCGGCTACGCCGTCGACGACCTGTTCCTGCAGGACACGCTGCTGGAGTCGGTGCGCACGGCGATCGCAGACCTGGTCGCGGCCTCCGCCGACCTGCTGCCGGTGTTCGTGGTCGGCGCGCCGCTCGAGCACGGCAACCGGATCTACAACTGCGGCGTCGTCGTCCACCGCGGCCGGGTGCTCGGGGTCGCGCCGAAGTCGTACCTGCCGAACTACCGCGAGTTCTACGAGCGGCGCTGGTTCGCGCCGGGCGACGACCTGGCCGCGCAGACGATCGAGCTGGCCGGCCAGGAGGTGCCGCTCGGGCCGGACCTGATCTTCACCGCGACCGACCTGCCGGGCCTGCACCTGCACGTGGAGATCTGCGAGGACATGTGGGTCCCGGTGCCGCCGAGCGCGCAGGCGTCGCTGGCCGGGGCGACGGTGCTCGCCAACCTCAGCGCCAGCCCGGTCACGGTCGGCCGCTCCGAGGGGCGCCGCCAGCTGGTGCAGTCGGCCAGCAACCGCTGCAACGCGGCCTACCTCTACACCGCCGCGGGCCAGGGGGAGTCGACGACCGACCTGTCCTGGGACGGTCAGACGATGGTCTACGAGTGCGGCGACCTGCTCGGCGAGAGCGAGCGGTTCCCGGACGGGCCGCGGGCGACCGTCGTCGACGTCGACCTCGACCGGATGCGCCAGGAGCGGATCCGGCAGGGCAGCCACGACGACAACCGGCGGGGGCTCGGCATCGGTGAGTTCAGGCGGGTCGAGTTCGAGCTGACCCCGCCCGGCGGTGACATCGGCCTGCGACGCAAGGTCGACCGCTACCCGTTCGTCCCCGACGACCCCGCCCGGCTCGCCCTCGACTGCTACGAGGCCTACAACATCCAGGTCTCCGGGCTGGAGCAGCGGCTCGCGGCGATCGGTCAACCCAAGGTCGTCATCGGTGTCAGCGGCGGTCTCGACTCGACCCACGCGCTGATCGTCGCGGCCAAGGCGATGGACCGGCTCGGCCGGCCCCGGAGCGACATCCACGCGTTCACGATGCCCGGCTTCGCGACCGGCGAGACGACGAAGTCCTACGCCACCCGGCTCGCCACCGCGCTCGGCTGCACCTTCGCGGAGATCGACATCAAGCCGGCGGCCGAGCAGATGCTCAAGGACCTCGACCACCCCTTCAGCGAGGGTGACGCCGTCTACGACATCACGTTCGAGAACGTGCAGGCGGGGCTGCGCACCGACTACCTGTTCCGGCTCGCCAACCACCGCGGCGGGATCGTTCTCGGCACCGGCGACCTGTCCGAGCTCGCCCTCGGCTGGTGCACGTACGGCGTCGGCGACCAGATGTCGCACTACAACGTCAACGCCGGCGTGCCGAAGACGCTCATCCAGCACCTGATCCGGTGGGTGATCGACAGCAGTCAGCTTCACGACGGTCAGTACGACGACGCAGCTGACCTGGTGCTGCGAGAGATCCTCGAGCAGGAGATCACGCCCGAGCTGATCCCGACCGAGGATGGCAAGAAGCCGCAGGCGACCGAGGACTCCGTCGGTCCCTACGCGCTGCAGGACTTCACGCTCTTCCACGTGATCCGGCGCGGCTACCGCCCGAGCAAGATCGCGTTCCTCGCGTGGCACGCCTGGAAGGACCCGGCGGCAGGGGAATGGCCGCCGGGGTTCCCGGAGGACGCGCGTACGTCGTACGACCTCGCCACCGTGCGCAGGTGGCTCGAGGTCTTCGTGAAGCGGTTCTTCGCGAGCCAGTTCAAGCGGTCGGCACTGCCGAACGGGCCCAAGGTGAGCAGCGGCGGCACCATGTCACCGCGCGGCGACTGGCGGATGCCGTCAGACGCCAGCGCGGCGGCATGGCTGGCCGAGCTCGAGGCGAACGTCCCCTAGGCCAGGGGTGGGGCCACCTCCCGCTCGCGGTCGCCGTGGGCCATCCGCGCCATGGCGAAGCAGCACAGGGCGAGGGCGATCATCCCGAACACGAGGTGCGCGGCCCCGTCGACCCACATCAGGTTGACGGCGAGCAGGGCGATCGCGAGGCCGAGCAGGTCGCCGCCGATGTGCGGCGCGACCGCGACGCAGGCGGCGAGCGCGACCATCACGACTCCGACCCACAGGATCAGGTCGCTCGCGGTGCCGGGGAAGGCGTCGTTCGCCCAGGTCGCGACGTGGGCCTCCCACGCGACGCCCATGAGGTCGAAGATCATGTCGACGCCCCAGACCAGGGGCAGCGCGATGAACGTGAGCCACAGGGTCAGGCGGCCCTTGCGGTCGGCCGTGATCTCGGAGAAGTGCGTCAGGTCGTGCAGCTCCTCACGCATGTCGTGCAGCAGGTCGTCCTGCCGATGCATGGTGACCATGGTGTTTCCCTTTCTCGAGCGGTCTCTTTGTAAGAGACGTCGTCTTTGACGGTAGACCTGCGGACGTCTTTGAGCAAGACTTCTGTCTGGTAGAGGGGAGCAGGCGATGGACGAGGCGTTCGGCCGACGCGCGGCGACCGTGGCGGCGCTCGCGGACCCGCTGCGGCGAGCGCTGTACCGGTTCGTGGCCGAGCAGCCGGGCGCGGTCAGCCGCGACCAGGCCGCGGAAGGCGTCGAGGTGCCGCGGCACACCGCCAAGTTCCACCTCGACCGACTGGTCGACGAGGGACTCCTCGTCGCCGAGTTCCGGCGGCTCACCGGCCGCACCGGGCCGGGGGCCGGCCGCCCCGCCAAGCTCTACCGCCGGGCTCGCAAGGAGGTGTCGGTCAGCCTGCCCAGCCGCCGCTACGACCTTGCCGGGCAGGTGTTCGCCGACGCCGTCGAGCGGGCGCTGGCCGGCGAGCCGATGGCAGCCGCGCTCGACGACGCGGCCGACGCGGCAGCGCACGCGGTCGCGTCGTCGTACGACGACAGCCCGTCGGTGCCCGACGTCCTGTCCCGTCTCGGCTACGAGCCACGCGAGGAGGGCGGGGTCCGGCTCCGCAACTGCCCCTACGACCGGCTCGCCGCCGACCACCCGGACCTGGTGTGCTCGGTCAACGAGCGCTTCGTGACCGGCCTCTGCGCGGCCCTCGGGAGCGCCGGCAGGGTGACCCGGGCCGGCGCCGGCCCGGGCGCGTCGGGGTGTTGCGTACGGATCGACCCCGAGGACCCAACAACCACCCCCTAGGCTGCAGCCATGGGCAAGCAGGAAGACTTCGTACTCCGCGCTCTCGAAGAGCGTGACGTCCGGTTCGTCCGGCTGTGGTTCACCGATGTGCTCGGCTTCCTGAAGTCGGTCGCGGTCGCACCCGCCGAGCTGGAGGGCGCCTTCGCCGAGGGCATCGGCTTCGACGGCTCGGCGATCGAGGGCTTCGCCCGGGTCTACGAGTCCGACATGCTGGCCAAGCCCGACCCGGCGACCTTCCAGATCCTGCCGTGGCGTGGCGAGGGCCCGGCGACGGCCCGGATGTTCTGCGACATCGTGATGCCCGACGGATCGCCGTCCTTCGCCGACCCGCGCAACGTGCTCAAGCGCACGCTCGCCAAGGCGGGGGAGCAGGGCTTCACGTTCTACACGCACCCCGAGATCGAGTTCTACCTCTTCAAGGACGACCCGCAGCCGGGTGTCGTGCCGGTGCCGATCGACCGCAGCGGCTACTTCGACCACGCCGCGCACTCCGACGGCTCCGACTTCCGTCGTGAGGCCATCACCATGCTCGAGGCGATGGGCATCTCGGTCGAGTTCAGCCACCACGAGGGCGGCCCGGGCCAGCAGGAGATCGACCTGCGCTACGCCGACGCGCTGTCGACGGCCGACAACATCATGACCTTCCGCACCGTGATCCGAGAGGTCGCGCTCGGCCAGGGCATCTGGGCGACCTTCATGCCGAAGCCCTTCACCGAGCAGCCGGGCTCCGGGATGCACACCCACGTCTCGCTCTTCGAGGGCGACCAGAACGCCTTCTACGAGCCGGGCTCCGAGTACCAGCTCTCCAAGATCGGCCGGCAGTTCATCGCCGGCGTGCTCCACCACGCCGGCGAGATCAGCGTGGTGACCAACCAGTGGGTCAACTCCTACAAGCGGATGATGTTCGGCGGCGAGGCTCCGTCGTACGTCTGCTGGGGTCACAACAACCGCTCCGCGATGATCCGGGTGCCGATGTACAAGCCGCTCAAGGGGCAGTCCACCCGGATCGAGCTGCGCACGATCGACGCCGCCTGCAACCCCTACCTCGCGTTCGCTGCCGTGCTCGCGGCCGGCCTCAAGGGCGTCGAGCAGGGCTACGAGCTTCCGCGCGAGGCCGAGGACGACGTCTGGGCGCTGAGCGAGGCCGAGCGCCGCAGCCTCGGCATCGCCCCGCTGCCCAAGAACCTCAACGAGGCGATCGAGATCGCCGAGCAGTCCGAGCTGCTCGCCGAGACGCTGGGGGAGCAGGTCTTCGACTACTTCCTGCGCAACAAGCGCGCCGAGTGGGACGAGTACCGCGGACAGGTGTCGGCGTTCGAGCGCGACCGCATGCTGCCCGTCCTCTGACCGCATGAATCGCGCGACGCTGCGCAGTGAGCTGCTCCGGCACGGCTTCGCCGATGTCGACCGCGCGATGACCGAGCTCGCCGAGCTCGGTGGCGCCGGCCAGGAGCTGGTCGCCATCCTCGGCTGGTCGGCCGAGCCGTCCGCCGCGCTGTCGGCGCTGCTCCGGCTGGCCGACGCGGTCGAGGACCGCGACGGGCTGCTGGCAGCCCTCACGGCCGACGAGGGTACGGCGATGCGGCTGCTCTGCGTCCTCGGCGCCAGTGCCGCCCTGGCCGACCACCTGGTGGCCCACCCCGATCACTGGCGGGTGCTCCAGGACTCGACGCTCGGCACCACCCGGCCGGCCGCCTGGGCGCTCCGCGCGGCGCTGCTGGAGGCCGTCGGCGCGGAT
Source organism: Nocardioides immobilis (assembly GCF_003515065.1). Taxonomy (GTDB): domain Bacteria; phylum Actinomycetota; class Actinomycetes; order Propionibacteriales; family Nocardioidaceae; genus Nocardioides; species Nocardioides immobilis. The sequence goes on along the minus strand of NZ_QXGH01000039.1, from coordinate 50,536 downwards.
CCCGCGGCCGAGGCGCCGGTCGCCACCCTCGACGAGGCCGAGGCGATCGATGCGCTCCGCGTGACCTACCGGCGGCTGCTGCTGCCGCTCGCCGCGCGCGACCTCACCCACGAGCTGAGCGTCGACGACGCGGCCGCCGAGCTGTCCGACCTCGCGGCCGGCACCCTCGACGCAGCCCTCGCCGTTGCCCGCGCCCACGTCGGCGAGGAGGCCGCGTCGGTCCGGCTGTCGGTGATCGCGATGGGCAAGTGCGGCGGCCACGAGCTCAACTACGTCTCGGACGTGGACGTGATCTTCCTGCACGAGGCCGCCGACGGAGCGGACGAGGTCGCCGCCGCGCGCACAGCCGCGCGGCTTGCGTCCCAGCTGATCCAGGTCTGCTCGGCGCAGACCCGTGAGGGCACCATCTGGCCGGTCGACGCCGCGCTCCGCCCGGAGGGCAAGGCGGGCGCGCTCAGCCGCACCCTCGCCGGCCACCGCGGCTACTACGAGCGCTGGGCCGAGCCCTGGGAGTTCCAGGCGCTGCTCAAGGCCCGGCCGGTCGCCGGCGACCTGGAGCTCGGCCGCGATTTCGTCGCGATGGTCAGCCCGATGGTGTGGTCGGTCGCCGACAGGGAGGGCTTCGTCGACGCCGCCCGGGCGATGCGGCGTCGGGTCGTCGACCACATCCCGGTCAAGGAGGCAGATCGAGAGCTCAAGCTGGGAGTCGGCGGCCTGCGGGACGTGGAGTTCGCCGTCCAGCTGCTCCAGCTGGTGCACGGCCGCGCGGACGAGCAGATCCGGCCGCAGGCGACCTTGAGCGCGCTCCACGAGCTCACCAGGGCGGGCTACGTCGGCCGCGAGGACGGCGAGGCGCTCCACAACGCCTACGCGTTCCTCCGCCAGCTCGAGCACCGGATCCAGCTGCACCGGCTCCGCCGTACTCACCTGGTGCCGGAGGACGACGCCTCCCTGCGCCGGCTCGGCCGCAGCCTCGGCTTCATGAAGGAGCCGAACCAGCGGCTGGTCCGCACCTGGCAGCACCACCGCCGCGAGGTCAGCCGGCTCCACCAGAAGCTGTTCTACCGGCCGCTGCTGTCCGCGGTCGCCCAGATCGCCGGCGACGACGTACGGCTCTCCTCCGAGGCAGCGCGCGCCCGGCTGGCCGCGCTCGGGTACGACGACCCCGCCGCCGCCCTCCGCTCCCTGGAGGCGCTCACCGCCGGCGTCACCCGCACGGCCAACATCCAGCGGGCGCTGCTGCCCGCGATGCTGCAGTGGTTCGCCGACGGGGCCGACCCGGACGCGGGGCTGTTCGGGTTCCGGAGGATCAGCGAGGCGCTCGGCCGCACGCCCTGGTACCTCACCACGCTCCGCGACGAGGGGGAGATCGCCGAGCGTCTCGCCCACCTGCTGTCGACCGCGCGCTACTGCTCGGACCTGCTGGAGCGCGAGCCCCAGGGGATCAAGCTGCTCGGCGGCGACCTCACACCCCAGCCCTCGGCCGTGCTCACCGAGGAGATGCTCGCGACCGCGGGCCGGCAGGAGGACGTCGATCGCGCGGTGAAGGCGGTCCGCGCCGTACGCCGCCGCGAGCTGCTGCGCACCGCCGCCGGCGACGTCCTCGGTCTCACCGACGTCGCCGACGTCGGCAACGCGCTCTCGCGGATCACGGACGCCACCCTCGAGGCCACGCTCGCCGTCGTGGGCGAGTCGGTCCGGGTGCAGCGCGGCCTCGACGCGGCGCCCACCCGGTTGGCGATCATCGCCATGGGCCGCTACGGCGGGTTCGAGCTCTCCTACGGCAGCGACGCCGACGTGCTCTTCGTGCACGAGCCCGAGGACGGGGTCGACCAGCACGAGGCGGCGTCGTACGCCAAGGCCGTGGTCGAGGGCGTACGGCGCACGCTCGCACTCCCCGGCGGCGACCCGCCGCTCGTCGTCGACGCCGACCTCCGCCCGGAGGGGAAGCAGGGGCCGCTGATCCGGACCCTCGACGCCTACGCCGCCTACTACGCCAAGTGGTCCAAGGTCTGGGAGGCGCAGGCGCTGCTGCGCGCCGACGCCGTGGTCGGCGACCTCGAGGTCCGCGAGCAGTTCACCGCGCTGATCGACCCGCTCCGCTACCCGGCCGGGGGGCTGGCCGAGGACGACGTCATCGAGGTACGGCGGATCAAGGCCCGCGTCGACAACGAGCGGCTGCCGCGCGGCGCGGACCCCGCTCTCCACTTCAAGCTCGGTCGCGGGGGACTCGCCGACATCGAATGGACCGTCCAGCTGCTGCAGCTCCGGCACGGCGCCGACGTCCCCGGGCTGCGCACCACCCAGACCCTCGCCGCCCTCGCCGCGGCGACCGAGGCAGGGCTCCTCGACAGCGACGATGCCGAGGTGCTGACCGCCGCCTGGCGCGACGTCAGCCGGGTGCGCAACGCCGCGACGCTGGCCCGCGGGAAGCCGGTCGAGCAGATGCCCCGGCCGTCCCGCGAGCGACGTGCGGTGGCCGGGATCCTGGGCTATCCGCTCGATCAATCCGACGCGATGGTCAACGACTACCTGCGCGCAACGCGGCGCGCGCGAGCGGTCGTCGATCGCGTTTTCTGGGACTGATCGTCGCGGACATTCCACGTGCCGAGGGGGATGACAGGTTCCCAGGACGGGTGTGTAATGATGGGGTCGTCGGGCCGTGGCCGACCCCCCCAGAGGTCACGGCCCGACGCCTATTTCCCCGAGATTGCGGCGGCCTGACGCTCCGGCAGCTGCTCCCCAGGACGGTTCTCTCGTGACTCCAGCCGAGGTCGTCGTACTGGCGTTCGCCCTGGCGATGGACGCCGTCGCGGTGTCTCTCGCCGAAGGTCTCCGGCTGCGTCGCCCGAGCTGGCGCGACGCGCTGTTCCTGGCAGGGATGTTCGGCCTCTTCCAGGCGCTCATGCCCGTGCTCGGCTGGGCCCTGGCGTTCAGGTTCGCCGACACCGTCAGCGCCGCGACGCCGTGGATCGCGTTCGGCATGCTCGCCCTGATCGGCGCGCACATGATCAAGGAGTCGTTCGAGGACGACGACGATCACGGGGTGACGTCGCTCGTCACCCTCCGGACCGTGACGCCCCTCGCGATCGCGACCTCGATCGACGCCGCGGCCGTCGGCGTCACCTTCGGCGTGCTCGAGGTCGACGTCGCCCCGGCCGTCACGGTCATCGGTGTCATCACCGCCGTGCTGTCGCTCGGAGCCGTCTTCATCGGCGCCCGGGTGGGGGAGCGGCTCGGCCGCTGGGCGGAGCTGGTCGGCGGCGTGATCCTGGTCGCGATCGGCCTGCGGATCCTGCTCGACCACCTCATCGGCTGAGGCTGCGAGCCCGCCGGAGTCGTGGCGGACGGCGGTCCGTTATCGGAAACGGTGCCCAAAAACTGTCGATCCCCTGCCGGCTCCAACGGCAGGGGATCGATCTCCGGACTGGGGGAATAGCCCGGCCGAAACGCCTGATCCTAGCGGTCGAACGCCTGTGGGGGGAGCACTTGCGACGACCACCGGGACCGTTCTGAGTTCCGATGACGGAAACGCTAGCACAGATTTGACTTGCCAATGTGACCGAATGTGACAGAGTTTGTCCAGAGTTCGAAAATCTTCGAACTCGGACCTCATCGCTCCAAGCAGGGGGAGAGATTCATGAACAAGACGTTCAAGCTCGCGATCGCAGGCCTCGTTGCGGCACTGGCCACCACCGTCGGGATGGCCGCACCGGCTGACGCCAAGGCGCCCGCTCCCGTTCAGAAGACCTGGGTCTGCTGCTGACACCTCGCCGGCTTCATAGTCGAGCCGGTATCTGGCGCGCCGCGCGACGGCGTGACGTCAAGCCTGTGGTGGCTGCTGCGTTCCGGTAGGCCTCGCGGGCTCTATCGAGGTCTCCTGCCTCTTCCATCAGATCAGCGAGCTCGAACCACATCTGAGCGACGGATCTGTCGGCCCCTGCTGCCGTCAGGACGTGCATCGACTCGACGTACGCCGCATGGGCTTCGGTAGGACGATTCAGTGCGGCCAACGCCTGGCCGCGCACCACCAACGCCTCCGCATGAGCGTTGACCGCGCGGTGGCTGACCGACTCCTGTGCCACGACCACCATCTCGAGCGCCCGCGCCGGCTCGCCTGCCAGCAGGTGCGATTGCGCGATGCGGATGTCGGCGAGCGCGATGTCGATCTCGCTGGCGCTCGAGTTGGTCATCTCTTCGCGTGCTCGGCAGAGGTTGTCGCGTGCCTCGTCGATCTCCGGTGGGTCCATCTGCAGCTGGAGCTCGCCGAGCTGTGCCCGCAGCCGCGCGAGGTTGCGGCTGTCGTTGCCCTCGGTGAGGAGGGCGAGCGCCCGCGAAGCGAGTGGAGCGGCCGTCGCGATGTCGCCTCGCTCGGCTGCCACGAGACTCGCGTTCCAGTAGGCGCCCGCGCGGGCGTGGGACGACGACAACTCATCTGCGCGGCGGATGGCTTCGGTGCAGATTCGGGACGCTTTGTGCAGGTCACCCCGGATGATGTGCGCGCCAGCGATGTTGACGGCGAACTGGACGGCTTCGTCTGTCTGGCCGAGACCCGCCTCGTTGATGCGAACCTCGAGTCGGTCGCCGACCTCGATCGCGAGAGAGAGATCCCCCGTGTCCCGGTAACAGCGGCTGAGCGCGATTCCGGCAGCGATGATCATCGGTCCGGAGGCGCTCTCGACCAGCTCTTCGAGCTGGATGATCGCGGCATCGAGGTCGCCGTTCGACTCCAGGGCGCGGGCGTACAGGTAGCGCCCGCGGCAAGCGAGCTCGTCCAGGGACGACTGGAGGGCGAGCGAGAGGAACTTCTGGGCCTGACGCTCGGCATCGGTGCCTTCGCCGGACTCGAGCGCGAGCTCGGCGTAGTCGAGGCCGAGCCGGATCTCGTCGTACTGGGTCGCGGTGACGCCCTGGAGCAGCTGCTCGATCGGGGTGCCGAGGCGGGAGGCAAGACTGGTCAACACCGAGAGGTTGGGTCGGCGGGATCCGCTCTCGATCCGCGAGACGTAGCCGACGGAGATCTCCTTGCCCGCCAGGTCGGACTGCGTCCAGCCCTTCGCGACCCGTGCGGCGCGCACGCGCGAACCCAGCGCCGTCAGGTCGACGGCGTGCAGGAGTTCCACATTGCTCGCATGCATGTGACTCATTGTGACCCACAAGGGGCGATTTCGGTCAAAGTCACCTCCTGGTGACTTATCCGAACTCGAAATTTGACCTTTTTGACAAATCATCCCCACTTGTCAACCTGCTTTACAAAAGGTAGCCTCATGTCAAGTTCGACGACATGGCCGCAACGAGCGGCCCGCGAAGGAGGCGACGAGTCGATGACGACTTCGAGCATGGAACAGACGGTCTCGACCAGCACGTCCGACTGGAAGGACAAGAAGCGCTACCTGTGGCTGCTCGGTCTGGTAGTGCCGAGCATCGCGTTCCTCGCGTTCGCCGGCTACACGCTGCTCGGGTGGAGTGCGGCGCTCTGGCTGGGGCCGATCCTGGTCTTCGTCATCATCCCGATCCTCGACGTCACGATCGGCCTCGACTCCGAGAACCCGCCGGACGACCTGATCGAGGCGCTCGAGAACGACAAGTACTACCGCTGGATCACCTACGTGTACCTGCCGATCCAGTACCTCGGCCTGTTCGCCGCGATGGCGATGATCGCCGGGATCAACCCGCTGACGTGGACCGCTGACCTGGTCGGCACGACTGGCTGGATCGCCGACACGGTCAGCCCGAAGCTGGTCGCCGACCTCGACCTGTCGCTGGTCGACAAGATCGGCCTCGCGCTGTCGATCGGCTGCATCGCCGGCATCGGCATCAACACCGCCCACGAGCTGGGCCACAAGCGCGAGGCCAACGAGCGCTGGCTGTCCAAGATCGCGCTCGCGCAGAGCTTCTACGGCCACTTCTACATCGAGCACAACCGCGGCCACCACGTCCGGGTCGCGACGCCGGAGGACCCGGCTTCCTCCCGGCTGGGTGAGAACTTCTACCAGTTCTGGCCGCGCACGGTCGCGGGCTCGCTGCGGAGTGCTTGGGAGCTCGAGTCCAAGCGCTACCGCCGCAAGGACACCCACCCGTTCCACCTCGGCAACGACGTGCTCAACGCCTGGCTGATGTCGGTCGTGCTGTTCGGCGGTCTGATCGCGATCTTCGGGTGGGGGATCGCGCCGTACCTCCTGCTGCAGGCGGTCGTCGGCTTCTCCCTGCTCGAGGTGGTCAACTTCCTGGAGCACTACGGCATGCTGCGGCAGAAGGTCGGCCCGGAGGGCAAGCAGCGCTACGAGCGGGTCAACCCGTCGCACTCGTGGAACAGCAACAACATCGTCACGAACGTGTTCCTCTACCACCTGCAGCGGCACAGCGACCACCACGCGAACCCCACTCGTCGCTACCAGACGCTGCGCGCCTTCGACGAGTCGCCGACCCTGCCGATGGGCTACGCCGGCTGCATCGTGATGGCCCTGGTCCCGCCGCTGTGGCGCGGGGTCATGGACAAGAAGGTCGTGGCGCACCTGGGCGGCGACGTGACGCTGGCCAACATCCAGCCGCGCAAGCAGGCGAAGTACTACGCCCGGTACGGCGCGGTCGAGCACGAGCTCTCGATCGCCGACGACGTCACCGTGCAGGACTTCCAGACCGAGGTCCTGGCCGCCAAGTGCCCCGGCTGCTCCTACGTCTACGAGGTCGCGGCGGGCGACGAGCACGAGGGCTTCGCCGCTGGTACGGCGTGGAACGAGATCCCCGACGACTGGTGCTGCCCCGACTGCGGCGTGCGCGAGAAGGTCGACTTCGTCCCGGTCGACGCCGAGAGCCTGGAGGTCCGCACCGGCTGACGCCGGCAGTGCGCCAGAGTGGGCGCATGCGATTCGGACTGATCGGCACCGGGCCGTGGGCACAACGTGTCCACGGCCCGGCTCTTGCCGCCGCACCAGGCATCGAGCTCGCGGGCGTCTGGGGGCGGTCGGAGGACCGTTCGTCAGCGCTCGCGACCGCCCTCGACGCCCGCCCGTACGCCGATCTCGACGCGCTCGTCGCGGACGTGGACGCGATCGCGTTCGCCGTACCGCCGGACGTCCAGGCCGAGCTGGCGCTCGGGGTCGCGGCGGCCGGTCGGCACCTGCTGCTCGAGAAGCCGGTCGCGACCGATCCCGCGCGAGCGCGGGCGGTCCGGGACGCCGTCGCCGCGGCCGGCGTCGCCTCGGTGGTGTTCTTCACCGACCGGTTCATCGAGGCGCAGCGCGCGTGGTTCGCCGAGGTCCAGGAGAGCGGTGGCTGGCGCGGCGGCTGGCTCCGCTGGCTCAGCGCGCTGCAGGTGGAGGGGAACCCCTTCGGTGCTTCGCCGTGGCGCCGCGAGCAGGGGGCACTCTGGGACATCGGCCCCCACGCGATCTCGACGCTGACGGCCGCTCTCGGCCCGATCGAGACCGTCCGGGCCGCCGGGGGAGAGCTCGACCTGGTGGTGCTGACGTTCGGCCACGCGTCCGGCGCCACGAGTACGGCGACGCTCTCCGCGTTCGCGCCCCCCGCGGCGATCGGGTTCGACGCCGCGGTGTGGGGCGAGCACGGGGTGCTCCCGATGCCGGCCCGTCCCGAGGGCATGGCCGTCGAGGCGTTCCGTACGGCGGCGCAGGAGCTGGTCGCGTCGGCGGAGTCCGGCGATGGTCACCCGCTCGACGTCGAGTTCGGTGTCCACGTCGTCGAGCTCCTCGCCGATGCCGCGGAGCAGATCGCTCGGTAAAGGCGCGGGCCGTCGTACCCGTCTCGGAGTACCCGCGGCGGGTACCGGATCCCCATGACCCATGACGTAGGGGTCGCACCTGCGACCCTCCTTCAGAAGGCCGCGCTCGTGGTGGCGGCCGTGTTCGTGCTCGTCGGCGTCCTCGGGTTCATCCCCGGCGTGACGACCGACTACGACCAGATGGAGCTGGCTGGTCACAAGTCCGGAGCCGAGCTGCTCGGTGTCTTCGGAGTCTCGGTGCTCCACAACGTGGTGCACCTCCTGTTCGGACTGGTCGGGCTGGCGCTGGCCCGCTCGTGGGCAGGAGCCCGCGCCTTCCTCCTCGGTGGTGGTGCGATCTACCTCGTCCTCGCGCTGTACGGCGTCCTGGTCGACCGGCACGAGAAGGCGAACTTCGTCCCCCTCAACGACGCCGACAACTGGCTGCACCTCGTCCTCGGAGCCGCGATGATCGTGCTCGGCGTGGTCCTCGGAGGACGCGCTCGGCACGCGCACTGATCCGCCACTCGGGAGGAGATGATCCCCATGGCCACCAAGACCTGGACCGTCCAGGTGAACATCGAGGAGATGGGAGACGACACCGTCGCTGACGCCACTGTGAGCATCGACGGCACGGAGGTGCACGGCCAGGGCCGGAGCCGCCGCAACCCGCAGGACGAGACGGTGCCGAGGATCGGCGACGAGCTGGCGGCTGCCCGGGCGCTCTCCGAGCTCGCCGACGAGCTGCTCTCCACCGCCGCCGGCGACATCGAGGCGAGAACGCACCAGCCGGTGCGCTCACTCGCGCTGTAGGAGTCACCCAGGTCAGGGCCGGGCGCCTATCCCGGTCCTGATCTCGTGGCTGCGGAACCGACCGCTGGTGCTGGGCGCGAGCGGCGGGTTGGGCCCGCCCTCCGCCGACCGGAAGCCTTCCCACAGCGCCTTGAACGTCGCATGGGCGTCGCGTTCCGGCTGCCAGCCCAGCTCGTCGCGCGCGCGGTCGGTCTTCATCACCGGGATCTGTGCGAGCAGGTCGAAGAGGCCGGGTGCCGCGGGCACGATCCGAGCGCGCCAGGCCGCGGCAACGGCGCCGCGGGTGAGACGTCGCGGCACCCGGACCACCGGGCGGCCGAGCAGGTGTCCGATCGCCCCGATGTCCAGGGTGGGGTCGGTCGCGATGTTGAACGCGCCCTTCACGTCCCGGACCAGCGCCAGCCGGTACGCCTCGGCCACGTCATCGGTGTGCACCACCTGGAGCGTAACCCCGGGGTCCGGTAGGACCGGCGGTCCCACCGTCGCGAGCAGCTTCGTCGGCGCGAACGGTCCGACGAACAGCCGTCGCTGCTGCACCGACGCCTCGCGGCGGAAGATGAATCCGGGCCGCAGCCGGACCACGCGGGTCGTCGGGTGCCGTGCCTCGTAGGCGTCGAGCAGCCGCTCGACGTACGCCTTCTCCCGGCTGTACGCGGCTGTCGGGATGCCGTGCGTCGGCCATGACTCGTCGACGGGATGTCCCGGTCCGGGGCTGTACGCGCCCACGGAGGACGCCTGAACGAAGGTCCGGACGTTCGCGTCGGAGACCGCCTGCAGCAGTCGCGCAGTGCCCTCGACGTTCGCCCGCCACGTCGTGGCAGGGTCGCGGGTCGGCTGGAACAACCACGCGAGGTGGATCACGGCGTCCGCGCCCCGGAGGAGCTCCCGCGGGAATCCCTCAGCGAGGTCGGCCGCGTGCCACTCGACGTCATGGGGCAGGCTCGTGGGCGTGCGTCGCGAGACGCCGACGACCCGGGCGATGCCGGGATCGTCGGCGAGCCGCTCGACCAGGCGCGACCCGACGTTCCCCGTCGCTCCGGTGACGACCACGTGCATGGTCGGACAGTGCCCGGATCTGCGAGGAGCAGACGGTCAGGAGCCCCCCTCCGCGGTGCGGACCCGCACGCAGCACTGGCCTTCCTGCGGTTCCAGGCAGGCGGCCACGCCGCCGCCGAGTCCGTCGCCGACGCCCTGGACGAACGACCGGTTGAGGCCGCAGACCAGCTCGGTGTGCTTCTCGGCCAACGTGTCGAAGGGACAGTTGGCGAGATCGACCCGGTCGTCGTCGAGGCGCGGCTCGTAGCCGAGCGACGCCAGCACCTGTGCCACCCCCTCGAGTCGGGGGAGCGCGGCCGCATCGGCGGCGCCGGCGATCTCCGCGCCCCGCTCGTGAGCCGTCTCGTCGAGGGCGGCGTCGAGCGGCTGGCCGGCCCGCGCCCGGACCACCGCGCTGGCGAGGATGTCGCCGACGACGTCGTACTGGCGCGGTGGGAGGGAGACGGCGAGCTCGCGGTCCGCCCGTCGGTAGAGCTTGCTCGGTCGTCCGGCGCCCGGGCCGGTGCGGCCGGTCAGCCGCCGGTTCTCCACGTCGAGGAGGCCCTCGGTGACGAGCTTGTCGAGGTGGAAGTACGCCGTGTGCGGCGCGATGTCCAGCGCCTCGCTGGCCTGGTCGCGGGTCACGGGCCCGGTCTGCGCGGCGACGTACTCGTACAGGCGGCGTCGCGTGTCGTCGGCAAGGGTGCCGATGCGGCTCGCCTGGTCGCGCAGGTCCATGGCCGAAGTCTAAATCAGAAGATCCTTGACACAAGAGCGTGGGCGAGGTCTAAATTCGAAGAAAGCACAAACTAGAAAGGACGTCGTCATGACCGACACCGCCTCCTCGCAGCACGACACCGCCCCCACCTCGCCCGACGTGGGCGCGGACCGCGCCTTCCTCCTGCTCCGCACCGTCTTCACGATCGCGCCGATCGCGTTCGGCCTCGACAAGTTCGCCGAGCTGCTGACCGACTGGGAGCAGTACCTCGCGCCCTGGATCAACGACCTCGTGCCCGGGTCGGCCCACGACGCGATGCTCGCGGTCGGCGTGATCGAGGTCGCCGCCGGAGTGGTGGTCGCCGTCGCTCCCCGGTACGGCGCCGTCCTCGTCGCCGCCTGGCTCGGCGGCATCATCCTCAACCTGGTGACGATGTGTGAGTTCCTCGACATCGCCCTGCGCGACTTCGGCCTGCTGGTCGGGGCGTTGGCCCTCGCGAGCCTCGCCTGGTCACGGCGGCGCAGCGTGGGCTGACCGGCCGCCGCTCGTCCTGTCGAGTCCATCCAGCGGGTGCGGACCGGGGAGACCGGCGCCTCCGCGATCTAGTGCCGGGTCCGAGCGGTCGACCCCTTGAACAATTACTACGGGTGTGTAGTATTTGCGGGACGCCGACCCAAACAGACCGGGGGAGACATGACCGCTGTGGAGACCGAGCGGAAGCCGATGACCGTTTCGGAGTGGCTGGGCGCCACCGTGATGATCGGGGCCGTCTGGATCCTGATCGGCCTGTTCTGGGCCGACGGCCATGCCAATCTGAACGAGGTCTTCGGTACCGAGAAGCCGATCACCTACGCACTGCACGTGGCCCTGTGGCCGGTCCTGATCTTCACCGACCTCGACGTCTTCGGGCTGCATCTCACCTGACGCCGGCGCTGGTGTTGCGCTCCCATGTCGCGACGGGGCCGTCGACCGGCGTGAAGGACGGATGCGCCGCCGGGCGTTCGATGGCCTCCCAGCGCGCGAGCACCTCGGGGTTCCGTACGGCGAGCTTGGACCGGAGCCACGCCCACTCCAGGTCGAGCTGCCCGGTCGTGACCTCGATCGTCGCGACCGTCGTCGGTGGCCGGTCGACCCTGCTGCGGTCGTACCGGTAGCCCCGCACGTCCGCCTCGTCGGCGACGCCGTGCAGGTAGCCGCAGATTGCCCCGATCGGGTCCGCGTGGGCGCGGAACCGCTCGAGCTGGGGGTGAGCCTGGTAGCCCCGGGTCCGGCCCGCCAGCACTGCCTGCGCCAGCAGCGTCTCGCGCCAGCACGCCGTCAGTCCCTGGCGGTCCAGGTAGCGCGGGTGCAGGCTCCAGATCCGCATCCGCCGAACCTAGCTGGCGGCAGACCGCGGTCTGGACAGCGGGCGATTGCACTTTTCCTTACGTCGGACCCATATCTATCAAAGTTTGGATATCTATCCTTTGATAGAGTTCGTCTCGATGAAAGGAAAGCGCTGATGGCCACGTGGGAGGAAGCGCACTGGGAGTCGAGCGCCGACTCAGGCGTGCCGCGCGCGGCTCAGCGCTCCGGAACCTACGCGCGTTACCTACCCGACACGATTGACGGTGTCGCCCTCGCCGTCGACGGCGACCTTTCCCGCGAGGTCACGGCAGTCGAACGGAGCGTCCGGGCGCTCAACGGTTCGGGCTCCGAGAGCCTGGCTGGCATCGCCCGGTTCCTGCTGCGTTCCGAAGCCATCGCCAGCTCCCGCATCGAGGGCATCGCGCCGTCCGCCCAGCAGGTTGCGCTGGCGGAGCTCGGTCAGTCCGAGACGGTCAGAGGGATCAGCGAGCAGGCCAAGCTGGTGGCCAACAACATGACGATCGTCCGCCGGTCGACGACCGAGCTCGTCGAAGCTGGGACATTGACGGTGGACCAGATCGTCGAGCTCCACCGGTCGCTCCTCCCGGAACAACCGCGCCACCACGGGCTGAGGAGCGTTCAGAACTGGATCGGCGGCTCCGACTGGACCCCGATCGGCGCCGACTTCGTGCCGCCCGACCCCGCACAGGTTCCGAGGCTGATGGCCGACCTCGTCGACTACATCAACGGCGCCGCCCACGCGCCGCTCATCCAAGCGGCGCTCGTGCATGCCCAGTTCGAGACGATCCACCCGTTCACCGATGGCAACGGCCGAGTCGGGCGCGCGCTCATCCACACCCTGCTCGCCCGCCGCGGCCTCACCGAAAGCGCCGTCCTTCCGATCAGCCTGGTCCTCGCCACACTGAGAGGTCGGTACGTCGACGGGCTGAGCGCCTACCGACACAGCGCGCCTATGTCCTCGAAGGAGGCGAGCAAAGCTGCCAACGCTTGGTTGCAGGTCTTCGTCGAGGCATCGGCACTAGCGGCAGAACAGTCCGCGATGCTGGTGAGGCAGATCGGCGAGCTCCGTGCGGACTGGGCGCAGCGGCTCGCGACGTACCGGGCCTCGATCGGGCTCAGGGCCGCGCCGCGCGCGGACTCCGCGGTCGCCCGGCTGTTGGGCCAGCTACCGGAGGCTCCGGTCGTCACGGCGACAACACTGGCGAAGATCCTCGACGTCTCGTTCCCGGCGGCCAGTGCCGCTCTCGACGAGCTGCGACAAGCCCGCATCGTCACCACGAAGTCGATCGAGCGCGGTGCGACGGCGTACGTCGCGCGCGAGGTCCTCGACCTCATCACCATGTCCGAGCGGGCGTTGGCGAGCACCAGGTTCGACACTCGCGAGGCGCCTCCCAATCGCCCGGTCGCCGCTCGCCCCGACGCCGGGTGAGAAGCACTCGCTCCCTCCACCCCTCCTTCCTGTCCTCTCGAGGCGTGTGAGGGGATGACGAGGAAGAGGAGGATCGGATGAGCACGCTGCAGGACCGGCTCGAGGACCTGGCGACCGCGGCACCCAGCGGGGGCGCGGCGCCCGGCGACCTCTGGGAGCGCGGCGTACGGCGCGGACGCGCCCGCCGGGCAGGCACCGTCGCAACGGTCGCCGCCACCGTCGCCCTCGTCGCCGGCGCGACAGTGGTCCTGGGCAACCCGGACCGCGGCGAGCCGCAACCCGCCGACGTGCCGTTCGAGGAGCTCCACCTGCCCGAGGTGGTCCACGCTCCCGGGACCTGGTCCGACGAAGAGGGCCCGGACGGACCGTTGGCGGCGGTCGGAGTCGCACCGCGGACCACGCCCGAGGGCTTGACCGGAGAGCGGGGAGGCCTCGAGCTGTTCGGGGTGTCCGCGGTGGACGGCCGCTCGCAGTGGCTCGACCTGCCGGGGATCGACGAGGACGACCGTCCGGTGATTGGTTGGTTCGCCCTCTCGCCAGATGGCCGAAAGCTCGCCTGGACCCGGCACTTGCCGGGGCGGCGTCCCGATACCAACGGTCCACTCACGGGGTGGTCGGTCATGGACACCACGACTCGTGAGGTCCTGGAGCTGGCCGACCCCGCCGCACCACGGCTGCAGGAGACGGCGTCGGACCTGGAGTTCTCGGGCGACTCTCGCTATCTGCTCACGAGCTACGAGCAGCGAGGTGGCCCTCGGACACGTGGCCACCAGTTCGTGGCCTGGAATGTGGCGGACGGGACCCCGACCCTGCTGGAGGGGCCCGGTCACTACTGGCTGCCGAACCTCGGCTCAGCGCCGTCGGACGTGGTGTGGTCCCGGAAGCGCATGGTCTACCGGGCCGATCCCGCGACCGGCGCGAGGTCGTCGTACTCCCTGCCGCAGGAGGTGATCACGGCGTCGTGGGCCCCGGACGACCGCGGGTTCGCCTACATCGGGCGAGACGGCGACGTACGAGGCGGTCCTTGGCGTCTGTACGCCGGCCGCACGCTCGCGGGGGCGCGCGATCGGGTGATCCCGGTGGAGGACCTCGATCCTGCCCAGCTGCTGGGCTGGCGGGACACGCGGCATGTCGTCGTCGGACGGTTCCGGTCCACCGTGCACGTGGTCGACATCGTGACCGGTGAGGTGGTCGAGTACCGGATGGGCGGCGAGGGCGACCAGGTCAACTCGCCGAAGCTGGCCGGCGACCTCTGGCGGAACGCGCTGATCACCCCGCCGGAACCCGAGGGGACCTCGGACCCGCGGACGCCGTTCTTATGGGGCGGCGGTGTCGTGGTCGTCGCGCTCGCCGGCGCCTTGATGCTGCGGCGGAGGCGAAGGCGTGCCTGATCCGTCGCGGGCCGGATTCGAGGAGTGGGTCGCTGCCCGGCGACCGGCGCTGCTGCGGACGGCCTACCTGCTCACCGGTGATCCGCACGACGCCGACGACCTGGTGCAGGCGGCTCTCATCAAGGTCGTGCCGCGCTGGGCCAAGGTGGCCGCCGACCCGGAGGCCTACGTCCGCCGCGTGCTCGTGACGACGAACGTCTCCCGGTGGCGCCGCCGGCGGTGGCGCGAGGTGCACGTCGAGGCGATACCGGACCGGGCAGCGGCCGTCCCTGCGACGGACGACCGGCTCGCGCTCCACGACGCGCTGGCACGGCTCGCGCCGCGTCAGCGAGCAGTGATCGTGCTGCGCTACTACGAGGACCTGACGGAACGTGAGACCGCCGCGATCCTGGGCATCGCTGTCGGCACCGTGAAGTCCCAGGCGCGTGACGCGCTCAGCCGGCTCCGCCAGATGCTGCCGGGCCTCGACATCGCCGAGCGCGACGACGCGTTGGAAGGCCGCGCCTGACCCGGTCGGGCCATACCCAACAGGCCGCGACCGGAGCATCCTGAACGGATGGCAGACACCACCGCGCGACACAGCGCGCAGAAGAGAATGGCCGTCCCGTTGGGTGCCTTCGTCGCCGGCGCGGTGGTCGCGTTGCTCGTCGGAGTGTTCAGCAAGGTGCACGACCCGACCCTCGACGGCACGACGACCCTCGGTTTCAAGGACGTCCGCGACATGAAGGTCGCCGTCTCGACGGTGATCGGGGTGCTGGCGGTCGGCCAGGTCGTCGGTGCGCTCTGGCTCTACGGCAAGCTCGGCATCAGGGCACCGTCCTGGCTGGGGATGGCCCACCGCGCCTCCGGGTCGATCGCCCTCCTGCTGGCGGTGTTCGTCGGCTACCACTGCATCTGGGCGTTCGGCTTCCAGACCGGGACCGTGCACGGCTACGAGGTTCCGGTGCGGGGGATCGTCCACGAGGTGCTCGCGTGTGCGGTCTTCGGCGCCGTCGTGGTGAAGGTGGTCGCGGTCCGGTCGAAGCGCGCGCCCGGCTGGTTCCTCCCGGTGGCCGGAGGCCTGCTGTTCGCGCTGCTCATCGTGGTGGTGCTGACCTCGGCCGGCTGGTACCTCGACGCGAAGGGCTGGCCGTCGCGGTAGGACGCAGATCACGCAACCTTCAGCCGATCTGGCGCGTCGAAGTATCAGGAGCGGGGAACGCTCCTCTGTACTGACAGAAGGAGTGATCGCGATGACCGTTTCCCGCGCCAGCATCCCGCTGGTTCTCGCCGTACCGGCCTATCTCACCGGCGTTGCCGTCGGCACCTTCATCGCGACCGCCTGGAACTCCGGCGACGACGCTCGCGGGCTCGTCCGGCTGACCGCGAGGACGCTGCACCGGCCGCCCCGGGACGTCCGGGCGCGGATGGCCGCGGTCGCCGCGCAGAACGCTGCCCTTCACCCCGCACAGTCCGAGGCCGCCTGACACACTGCGGTGATGGACTCGAGCAACGAACGGATCGCTGCCTTCCACCAGCTGCACTCGTCGGGGTGCTTCGTGATGCCGAACCCGTGGGATGCGGGGAGTGCGCGGGCGCTGGAGCTGATGGGGTTCCCGGCGCTGGCGACGACGAGCGCAGGGGCCGCCTGGACCCTCGGCCTGCCGGACAACGCGCTCACGCTGCCGCAGGCTCTCGACCACTTGCGCACGGTGGCCGGCGCGGTGTCGGTGCCGGTCAACGCCGACTTCCAGGGCGGCTTCGCGGTCGAGCCCGAGGGGGTCGGCGAGAACGTGAAGCTGGCCGCCGCGACCGGGATCGCAGGACTCTCGATCGAGGACTCGACCGGCGACGAGGCGGCGCCGCTGTACGACTTCGACCTGGCAGTCGAGCGGGTCCGGGCGGCACGTCAGGCGATCGACGAGAGCGACACCGGCGTCCTGCTCACGGGTCGGTCCGAGGGCTTCGTCGTGGGACGGCCCGACATCGACGAGACGATCCGCCGGTTGCAGGCGTACGACGAGGCGGGTGCGGACTGCTTGTACGCACCGCGGATCGAGTCGATCGAGCACGTCACCGCCATCGTCGAGGCGGTGGCTCCGAAGCCGGTCAACCTGCTGATCAACGCCCCGTTCATCACCGTCGCGGAGGCCGCCGAGCTCGGCGTTCGGCGGATCAGCGTCGGCGGCACCCTCGCCCGCACTGCCTGGGGCGGCTTCCTCGAGGCGGCACGGGAGCTCGCTGACTCCGGCACCGTCTCCCGGTTCGTGGGCCTCCCCAACGTGGACGCGCTCCTCGGTCGCGATCTCTGAGCGCCGGGGAACGGGCGGTCAGGTCGCGGCCGCGGCGACGTACTGCCGTGCGCTGACGCCGTGCCACCGGCGGAACGCCTGGGAGAAGCTGGACACCTCGACGTAGCCGAGGCGCTCCGCGATCTCGGCGATGGTGAGGCTCCCTGAGGAGAGGAACTCCGCGGCGAGCGTGGCCCGGACCTCGTCGACGAGCTTCCGAACGGACGTGTCCTCGTCGGCCAGCCGACGGCGGAGCGTCCGCTCGCTCACGTTGAGCGCGGAGGCGATCTCGGTCGCCGTAGGGACGTCCCGGAGTCGCGCGACGACGAGGTCGCGCACCTGGCCGGCGAGCCCGGGCCTGGTGTGCCGCCGGTCGAGCATCGCCCGGCACTGGGCCTGGGCGAGGGCGGTGGTGTGCTCGTCGGCCTGGGGGAGCCGGGTGTCGACGATGTCGGGGGCGAAGACCACCGTGTTCGCTGGGGCGCCGAACTCCGGGGTGACGCCGAAGACCTCGGTGAACCGGTCCACCGTCCCCGGCTCCGGCACCTGGTTGAACGTCACCCGCAGGAAGCGGGCGTCGCGCCCGAGCACCTCCTGCAGGATCGTCTGGACCGCTGCCATGTCCCGCTGGAGGACGAAGCGCGCGACCTCGTCCGTCTCCGGGGGAGTCCGGAAGGTCATCCGCAGGTCGCCGTGCTCGTCGACGTCTGCGAACGGCGCCGTCAGTGCGTAGGTCAGGTCGATCCACCGCAGGCCGATCTCGACAGCGGCCCGGACGGTCGGCGCGCTGACGAGGGCGAACCCCCAGATGCCGAAGGTCGTGACGTGGAAGCGGCAACCGGCGTCCAGGCCCCAGGTCGCGCCGGCCCCGGCGGCGCCGGCGAGGTTGCGGATCACGGCCGTCTCGGTCTCCGCCGCCACCTCGATGTCGGGATTCTCGAGGTCGGCCAGGGTCACCGTGGTCCCGGCGAGCACGGCCTCCTCGGACAAGCCGCGCTCCATCCCGAGGCGGGCCAAGATGAGCGTCCCCATCGGCGGTCGAGGGGCGCGGGTCTCAGGAGAGGTCGGTCGCTCGACGAGGGTCACCTGGCCGAATCTAGTAACTCTCTGGCCGTCGGTCACCTTTCTGGGCGTCCGCGAGCCGTCCTACGTTCTTTGTAGTCGCCGTCACATTCACCGGGGGTCGAGAACATGCCACGCGTCTACTTGTCGTCCGTCCTCGACGTCGCCCGCTCGTCCGTCACCGGTGTCGTCCGGGTCATCGCGATCCGTCGCTGATCGCGCGGTTCCCCACCTCCGTCTGCGCGGTAGGTTGCGCCCATGGAGGCGCCGCGATGATCACGCAGCCGACGACGCGCTACGCGCGCTCCGGTGATGTCTCGATCGCCTACCAGGTCTTCGGCGACGGTCCCTTGGACATCGTGGTGGTCCCGGGGTTCGTCTCCCATGTCGAGCTGATCTGGGAGGTGCCGACGGCCGTCCACATCCTCGAGCGGCTGGCGTCCTTCTCGCGGGTGATCCTCTTCGACAAGCGGGGGAGCGGGCTGTCGGACCCGGTGGTCGGAGCACCGACGCTCGAGGAGCGGATGGACGATGTCCGCGCGGTCATGGACGCCGCCGGCTCGGATCGCGCCGCGATCTTCGGGCTGTCCGAAGGTGCCCCGATGTCGATCCTCTTCGCGGCGACCTATCCGGAGCAGACCAGCGCGCTGGTCCTGTACGGCGGGATGGCTCGCTCGACCTGGGCGCCGGACTACCCGTGGGCGACGCCGGCGGATGCGCTCATCGAGTCGTCGGAGGCGATGGCGCCGTACCTCTACGAGGGCGCTGTCATCGAGATCATGGCGCCGACGTTCGCTGACGACCCCCGGGTCCGCGCGCTCTACGCGCGGCTGCAGCGGTACGCCGCCTCTCCGGCGATGCTGCAGCAGATGTTCCTCATGTTCCTCGACATCGACGTGCGCGCGGTCCTGCCCACCATCGACGTGCCGACGATCGTGCTGCACCGACGCGGTGACCGAGCCGTCAACTACCAGGCCGCCGTGTGGATGGCCGGCCAGATCCCCGGCGCCCGCTACGTCGAGCTCGAGGGCATCGACCACATGATGTTCGCCGGCGACACCGACGCGCTGGTCGACGAGATCGAGGAGTTCCTCACCGGCGTCCGTCGCGCCACCGAGGTCGACCGGGTGCTCGCCACCGTCATGTTCACCGACATCGTCGACTCCACCCAGCGCGCGTCGGCGATGGGCGATCAGGCCTGGCGGGCCTTGCTGGACGCGCAGAACGACGTGCTCCGTCACGAGCTCGTCCGGCACCGCGGCCGCGAGGTGAAGACCCTCGGCGACGGCATGCTCGCCACGTTCGACGGCCCGGCGCGCGCGATCCGGTGCGCCCGGGCAATGACCGAGGCGGTTCGAGCGCTCGACATCGAGATCCGGGTCGGACTGCACACCGGTGAGGTCGAGCTGGTCGGCGACGACGTCGCCGGGATCGCGGTCCACATCGCCGCCCGCGTGGGCGCCCTCGCCGGCGCGGGTGAGGTCCTGGTCTCCGGCACGGTCAAGGACCTGGTCGCCGGGTCCGGGATCAGCTTCGCCGACCGTGGCGAGCACGTGCTCAAGGGCATCCCGGACCGGTGGCGGATATACGCCGCCGGCTGAGCCCGTTGCCGGAAAACTAGTCCTGAGACGGATTGACCCCCGCCCTCGCCACCGATGCACGTGGTGTCCGGCGGCACCACGACGGTGCCGACCAACGCGACCACCATCCGGATGACGGTGACCGCGAGGGGCGCAGCGGCCGGGACGTTGAGCTTCTTCCCGGCGGGCAACCCGGACGGTAGCAGCGGGCAGACGGTGAGCTGGTCCGCGGGCGGCACCGCAACCGAGGTCATCACCACCGATATCGGCCAGAAGAACCAGGTGGCGTTCAAGAACACGAGCACCAAGGCCGCCATCGTGACGGCGACCATCACCGGCTACTCCACCGAGGTGGAGGTCGACGACATCAGCGAGAGTGGCGGCACTGCAGGCCAGGTGCTGACCAACACAGGCACCGCCGCTGCGTGGCAGGACCCGCAGCTGCCGTCGGCGTACCACGCACGGAACCCGTCCTACGTCCCGCTGTCGGGCGGCGCGGCCACTGTGGTCAGCCTCGCCCTCCCGGCAGGTCGGTATCAGGTCGAGGCGATCACGTCGGGGTACGGCGGCGGGTCTGCCGGCTAGTTCTACTGCCATCTCGTGTCGCCGAATGGCGCTGCGGTCTCGACGCGCTTCGGCAACGTCGACGCGACCGGCTTCAACACGACGATGATGCTGAACGGGCTCGTGCAGACCACCGGCGGGACGGTCGCGCTGAGGTGCGCGCTGCTCTCCGGGCTGACCCAGCTCTACGAGAGCACCATCCTGGCGACCAGGGTCGGCGCGACGAGCGGGCCCATCGTCTCGAATGCCACGACACCGCGCCGCGTTCCGTCCCAGCCCGGACGCTGAGGCCCGCCGTCAGTGGGCACTCGTGGTGCTCGCCCTGCTCAGCGCGGGGTGAGCACCACGATCGGCAGCGGCCGCTCCGTGCGGGTGCGGTACTTCGCGAAGGTGCCGCGGTTGGCCTTGTTGCACAGGGCGAACAGGCGCTCGTAGTCCGGGTCGTCGGTCCGTACGACGCCCGCGGTGGCCGGCGTGCGTCGTACTCCCACCTGGAACTCGACCTCCGGGTCCGCCTCCAGGTTGAGGACCCACGCCGGGTCGCGCCGCGCGCCGCCGTTGGAGCCGACCACCAGGTGCCGGCCCCCGTCGACCGCGTAGACGAGCGCCGTCGTCCGGGTCTGCCCGGTCTTGCGACCGGTCGTCCGCAGCAGGAGCGTCGGCATCCCGGCCAGCAGTCGGTGGCCGAGCACGCCCCGTGACTTCTCGTAGATCGCCTGGTGCACGTCGAGGGTCTTGAGGAAGACGTCGCGCTGGCTGGGAAGGGTGGGGAGCTTCATGGTCCGAGCATGGCAGTACGGTCCGAGGCCATGCGCGAGATCTATCGGGGCGAGACGCTCGTGGTGCGGGCCGGGTACGACGACGCCGGCCGGCTCGCGATCGACGGCGAGGACCGCGGTGGGCACCCGATGTTCGAGGAGTACGAGTACTACATCCGGATCGAGCAGGAGTACTTCGCCGCCGTACGCGCGGCGCTCAACGGCGCCGCCGGCACGGACCTGGTCGGGCTGCTGGAGGACCGCGCGAGCGAGCTCGTCCGCCGCGGCGAGACGGCGTGGCTGAAGGCGCACGGGATCCCGTACGACTTCCACACCTGGACCCATTGACCGGCCGTTGCGCCGCCGCGACACGCCCGGCAAGGCTTTGTGACAAGGCCCACGAACGGCGGGTTCGATTGGCCAGCCCACGTCCGGCCGACGTAACGTCGTCAGGGATGAGCCCAGTCGAGAACACGACCATCCGCCCCATCGAGCGCGACGACATCGACACGATCGTCGACCTGAACCAGGACGCCCTGGAGGGCGTCGGGCCCCTGGACTACGAGTCCGCCGCCCTGCTGGTCAAGCAGGCCGACCAGGCCCTCGTCCTGGACGACGGCGGCGACGTCGCCGGGTTCGTGATCACCCTCCCGACCGGCGCCACCTACGACTCGTCGCGCTACGAGTGGTTCGAGGACCGGCTCGACGAGTACGTCTACCTCGACCGGATCGTGGTCGCCGAGACGCACCGGCGCCAGGGCGTCGCCTCGCGGCTGTACGACGCCATCGAGTCCGACCTCCCCGTCGCCCTCGAGGTCTACGACACCAACGTGCCGTCGCTGGAGTTCCACCGTCGTCGTGGCTACCAGCCGATCGGGCAGCTACGGCATGCCGGCAAGACCAACCTGATGCTGGTCAAGGCGGGCTAACCTCGTCGGATGGCTGACGGGACGGGTGACCCCCACGTGCTCGCTCCCGGAACGGCGCCCACGCCGTTCACAGCCGCGCAGATCCGCGACGGCGCGCGCGCCGGCAAGGAGATCCGGGTCCGGGTCGAGGCCGCGGGGGAGACGCCGTACTTCCGGGTCAACCGGTACCTCGAGTGTGACGAGGCAGGCGCCGTCCTCGAGCGGTTCCACCTCGCGCTCGACGGCTCGCCGATCGGCGACCCCGAGCTGGACCCCGTGGCCTGGCTGGACCTGCAGGGACACGCCTCCTTCCCCGTCGACGCGACGACGATCGAACCGGAGCGGATCGAGACCCCGCTCGGTGAGCTCGACTGCCTGCGCTACACCGTGCGCGAAGGTGCGACCGAGAACGTCTTCTGGTTCGCCACGGACCTGCCGGGCATGCCTGTCCGGTTCGTGACGCGGATCGACGGAGAGGTCGCGCTGACCGTGTCGATGGTGGCCAACGTCAACCCGTGACCGCGAGCGATGCCACGGTTCCCCTGCGCTCGCGGTTCCTGCCCGACAAGAGGGTGTAGTTTCGGGAGAGAGGGCGCGACGTCGTCCTCGGACTGTCGGCAGTGAGGAGCTCCCGTGGCCGACGCAGGGGGCGGAGCAGCCGATTCCAACGGCTATCCGGACCCGCTCGCGATGATCGCGGCGATCCACCCGTCCAGCGAGCTGGACGGGATTGCGCAGTCGCTCGAGCGGCTCTGTCGGGCAGCCGTCGACCACCTCGGGATGCTGGGTGCCGTCGTGCGGCTGCTTCCGCAGGGCGGGTCGGCTGGTCTGGTCGTCGCGGCTGAAGGTCCGGGCGGTCGCCTGGGTGACATCGAGTTCGACGTCGGAGAAGGACCGGGGACGACGTCGTACACCGCGAGCCGTCCCGTGCTGGTCTCGAACCTGGCGGGGCCCGACGGGAACGACTGGCCCGGGTTCCAGGCGGCGGCGACCGAGCAGGGGGTGGCGGCGGTGTTCGCCTTCCCGCTGCACCTCGGTGCCGTCTCGTTCGGCACGTTGGAGCTGTTCGCCGGCCGTCCCGGGACGTTGACCCGGGTGCAGATCTGGCTCGCCCGGGCGTTGGCCGAGATCGGAGTGGAGATGCTGCTCGACGGTGACGCGACGAACTCCGACGGAAGTCTGTCGCGCGGCTTCACCCGGGTGGTCGAGCATCGTGCCGAGGTCGCGCAGGCGCAGGGGATGGTCATGGTGGATCTGGACGTCAGCCTGGGTGAGGCGATGGCGCGTCTCCGGGCGCACGCGTTCGCGCGGGGACTCTCGCTGGGGGACCTGGCGCACAGTGTGATCGACGGTTACGTCCTTCCGTCAGATGATGGGCCCACAAGGGGCATGGAGAAGTAGATGAAGTTGGGGAAGTGGATGCCGTGATCAGCACCAACAGAATGGCCGACCTGCTCATCGACGTGGCCGACACCCTCGTCAGCGATTTCGACATCATCGACTTCCTGCACAACCTCGCCGTTCATGCCTCCGAGCTCACCGGGTCACCGGCGGTCGGCCTGCTCCTCAGCGACCTCTCGGGCGGCCTGGACCAGGTGGCTGCGTCGAGCGAGGACGCCCAGACCTTGGAGCTGCTCCAGCTGCAGCACTCCGAGGGGCCGTGCGTCGAGTGCTATCGCACCGGTCGGGCCGTCATCGAGGAGGATCTCGCTGGCGCTCAGGAGCGATGGCCGAACTTCGCCCCCCGAGCCGTCGCGGCCGGCATCAGCAAGGTCCATGCCTTTCCGATGCGCCTCCGCGACGACGTCATCGGTGCGCTGAACGTGTTCGGTCGGCCGGGTGACGTGATGGGTCCGGACGACGTCCGGCTCGTGCAGTCCCTCGCCGACTTCGCAACGATCGCGATCCTCCAGGAGCGTGCCCTCTCCCGCGCCGAGTCGCTCTCGGAGCAGCTGCAGTTCGCCCTGAACAGCCGGATCGTGATCGAGCAGGCCAAGGGAGCCGTCGCCCGTTCGCTCGGGATCGGCGTCGACGAGGCGTTCGACATCCTCCGCTCCCACGCGCGCAGGACCCAGCAGCGACTGACGGAGCTGGCCCGCGCCGTGGTCATCGACCGCGACGTCATGGAGACCCTGCGCCCCGCGCAGA
Organism: Nocardioides immobilis; assembly: GCF_003515065.1. GTDB lineage: Bacteria > Actinomycetota > Actinomycetes > Propionibacteriales > Nocardioidaceae > Nocardioides > Nocardioides immobilis. Next base: position 26,772 of record NZ_QXGH01000039.1, on the reverse strand, counting down.
GCTGACCTGCGCTCGAGGGGGCCGCGTCGTCGTACCGGTGCTTCCGTCGCTCCGGACAGCGGCGTACGCTCGAAAGCTCAGGCCTCCCCAGACCCCGGCGGCGTCGACAGCGATCTGCCGGAGCGTCCATGACTGTCACCGGGCCCCTGAGCCCACCCGTCCCAAGCGACGCCATCGGGAGCGGCTACAGCGAGCTGGTCCGAGAGGTCCGCGGCCTCGGTCTCCTTCGACCTCGCCGGTTCTACTACGTGGTTCTCGCGACCCTCAACCTGGTCGGCCTCGCGCTCGTCGTGGCCGGCTTGTTCGTGCTCCACGACTCGTGGTGGGCCATCCTGCTGGCCCCCATGTTCGCGGTCGTCTCGACGCAGATGGCCTTCTTCTCGCACGACGTCGCCCACCGCCAGGTCACGCACCGGGGCGGGATCCGAGCGGCGCTGTGCCTGGTGCACGGCAACCTGGCCAACGGCCTGAGCTACGGGTGGTGGGTCGCCAAGCACAACGCGCACCATGCTCATCCCAACGACCTCGAGACCGACCCCGACGTCGCGGTCGGCGCGTTCGTGTGGGACGCGAGCCAGGCCGGAGAACGGCGGGGTGTCGGCTCCTGGCTGGCGCGTCACCAGGCTGCGCTGTTCTTCCCGATGCTGACCCTCGAGGCCTTCAACCTCCGGGTCTCGAGCTTCCAGGCCGTCCTCCGGCCCGGGATCCGCTACCGGAAGACCGAGGGCGTGCTGCTGCTCGCCCATGTCGTCCTCTACCTCGCGCTGCTGATCAGCACCTTGACCTGGGCCCAGGGCCTGGTGTTCCTCTTCGTCCACCAGGCGCTGTTCGGCCTGTACCTCGGCTGCTCGTTCGCGCCGTCGCACAAGGGGATGCCGGTGCTGACGGCGGAGCAGGACGCCGACCCGCTGCTGCGGCAGGTGCTGGCCTCGCGCAACATCCGCGGTGGGCACCTGCTCGACCTGGCGCTCGGTGGCCTCAACCTGCAGATCGAGCACCACCTCTTCCCGAGCATGCCTCGACCCAACCTCCGGCGGGCCCGCCCGGTGATCGAGGCGCACTGCCGGGCGCGCGGGATCCCGTACGCCGAGACGACCCTCCTCGCGTCGTACGGGCTGGCGTTGCGGCACCTGCACCAGGTCGGCGCCCCCCTTCGCGCTGAATGACCCGACGCAGGCGGAGTAGGGCAGGCTTCGACCCATGTACTTCGTCGGTGTCGACCTCGCCTGGGGTGAACGGAAGCCCACCGGCCTTGCCGTCGTGGACGGGCACGGGCATCTCGTGCACGTGTCGGCCGCCAAGACCGACGACGAGATCGTCGCGGCGCTGACGCCGTACGTCGAGGACGACTGCCTGGTCGCGATCGACGCGCCGCTCATCGTCACCAACGCCAGCGGCAACCGGCCGGCCGAAGCCGAGCTGAACAAGGACTTCGCCCGCTTCGATGCCGGCGCGCACCCCTCCAACACGGCAAAGCGGGAGTTCCGGGACCAGCCGCGCGGTGCCCGCATCGCCGCTCGGCTCGGGCTCGACATGAATCCCCGCTCCGGGCGGGCGCGCCGGGCGATCGAGGTGTACCCGCACCCGGCGACCATCGCCCTGTTCCGACTGGGGCGGATCCTGAAGTACAAGAACAAGAGCGGACGCGACCGCGAGCAGCTGCGTGCGGAGCTGCTCGTCCTGCTCGGTCTGCTCGAAGGGCTCGCCAGCGCTGACCCGCCGCTCCTGGTCGACGGTCGACCGGGTGCCGACCCGCAGCCGCCGGCGTGGCGGACACTGCGAAAGGCCGTCGAGACGGCAGGACGCAAGACCGAGCTGCGGGTGGTCGAGGACCAGGTCGACGCGGTCCTGTGCGCCTACATCGCTCTCTACGCGACCCGCAGACCGGAGGACACCACGACGTACGGCGACTTCGAGACCGGCTACATCGTCACCCCGACCCTACCGGCCGACCTGGCCGCCACACCCCGGGGCCGAACGAACGCGTCGGACGTCCGCGACCCCGGCACCGCTGTGCGCGAGTACGCCGAGATCCATCCCGAGCTGCGGCTCGCGGCCGACCAGTTCGTGCGGCTCGCGACCACGATCCTCGACGAGGCGGGCATCAACTACCTGAGCGTGACCGGCCGGGCGAAGTCCGTGGCCTCGTTCGCGGCCAAGGCGGCTCGCACCGTCGACGGCCGGCCCGTGTTCACCGATCCGCTCCGCGAGATCACCGACGTGATCGGGATCCGGGTGATCACCTACGTCCACAGCGACGTCCAGGCGGTGGCCGACCTCTTCGAGGACCAGGTCGTCGTCCATGACGACCGCGACCTGGGGCAGGAGACGGCCAGCGAGGGCCGCTTCGGCTACGCCAGTCGCCACCTGCTCGTCGGCCTGGACCCGGTGCGGGAGGGACAGGACACCTACGAGCTGCTGCGGGGGCGCCAGGCGCAGGTGCAGATCCGCACCGTCCTGCAGCACGCGTGGGCGGAGTTCGAGCACGACATCCGCTACAAGGGCACCATTCCCGTCGAGCACGTGCCGGACTTCGACCGCCGGTTCACCCTCGCCGCCGGCCTGCTCGAGCTCGCCGACCGTGAGTTCTCGACGATCCGGGACCGGCTCCGGGAGGGCATGACCGGCCCCGCGGTCGAGGCCGGGGACGACGATCCGCGGATCAGTCCGCGCGAGCTGGCGGCGTTCCTCGCAGGGCAGTACGCCGACGCCGGGTGGTCGCGCACCGACCACTACGCCTGGATCTCCAGCCTGGTGCTCGAGCTCGGCATCACCTCGCTCGGCGAGCTCGGCGACGTGTTGCGCTCGGTGGACGCCGAGACCCTCCAGGATCGGATGGCCTACCGCTACCCGCCGGGCGCCGTACGACGGCTCGACGACGCCTTGCTGTGGGTGTACGGCGACACGTACGTCGACCTGCGCGCCAACGACCACCGGGTGCCGGCGCTGCGGGCGAGGCTCGCCAAGATGCGCGCCACGGGCTGAGCCGGCGCGAGCAGAGTCGGTGGCGCTGCGGTTCGGGTTGTGCGACCGTCGTTCCCGTGAAGCTCGCCCGCTCCGCTGTGTCCCTCGCCGCCGCCGCACTGCTCAGCACCGGCCTCGCCGCCGTCCCCGCTCCGGCGTACGCCGTGACCGACGCAGAGCTCGCCCTGCGCTGGGCGCCGATCCACCACCAGGACACGGACAGCTCCGACTACGACGCCGACTACCTCACGAGGATCAACTTCGACGGCGAGTGGACGATGAACGACAACTGGGAGGCCCAGCCCGCTTCGCTGTCGCGGCTGACCGGCAACGCGTACTACTCGGTCGCGGAGACGTCGACCCACTGGTTCCTGATCTACGCCTTCTACCACCCGCGGGACTGGTCGGAGACCTGCTCGAACCTGAACTGCCACGAGAACGACCTCGAGGGCGTGCTGCTCACCGTGCGCAAGAACGGCACGACCTACGGCAAGCTCGAGGCCGCGATCACGGTCGCGCACTCGGACTTCTACTCCTACGTGCCGGCGGGCTCGTCGTTCGTCTCCGGTCGGGAGACGGTGGACGGCACCCTGCTGACCGAGACGTGGAGCGGCGCCGCGCACCCCTCGACGTTCCAGGAGGCCAAGGGCCACGGCCTCAAGCGCTGGGACGGTGCGGCTCCTCCCGGTGGGGACGGTGTCATCTACCAGCCGACGTCGGCCGCGGCCGGCGAGGTTCCCGCCTCGGGCAACGACCGCACCGTGGCCTACGCACTGACCAGCATCTTCACGACCGGTGGTCTCTGGTCGCACCGCAACGACACGGCCACCTTCGCGTCGTACGGCACGTTCCGCGGCGACAACTACAAGGACAACGCCGCCAACGCCCCGTGGAGGTGGGACGACGGCAACGATGGCAGCGACCTGCAGGCGGGGATCATGGCGACCGACCCGGCGTACCTGGTGCACCAGTACTTCGACGGCACCGGCACGTTCAGCCTGACCTACACCCGCAACCCGTACGGCGGCTGAGCCCGCCCGCCGAGGCGACTACCAGGTGCGCGCCCAGATGCAGTACTCGGCGCCGCGCAGCTGCTCGACGGCCGCGGCGGACAGCGGGTCGGACGTGTCAGCGACGACGTAGCCGAGCTGGTCCTTCGTCGAGAGGTGCTGGTCGATCACGTTGTCGCCCGCGGCGGCGAACGCGGCGTTGAGCTCGGCCAGCACGCCCGGGACGTTGTGGTGGAGGAGGCCGAGTCGGTGGCCGGGCGTCAACGGCTGCGGGAGGACCGCGGGCACGTTGACCGACAACGCCGTGCTCCCTTCGAGGGCGAAGCGCGCGAGCTTCTCGGCCACGAACCAGCCGATCTCCTCCTGCGCCTCCTGCGTCGAGCCGCCGATGTGGGGCGTCAGGATGACGTTGTCGAGCCCGCGCAGCGCCGACTCGAACGGGTCGCCCTGCGCCTTCGGCTCGGCCGGGAAGACGTCGATGGCCGCTCCGGCGATGTGCCCGGACAGGAGATGGTCGCGCAGGGAGTCGTAGTCGACGACCATCCCGCGCGACGCGTTGATGAACATGGACCGCGACTTCATCGCGCCGAACTCCTCGGCACCGAAGAACCCTGCGTTGCCCGGGCGGCCGTCGACGTGCAGGCTCACGACGTCGGACGTGGTGAGCAGCTCCTTCAGCGTCCGCAGGCGGCGGGCGGTCCCGTGCGCGGGTCGGTCCGCGGTGTCGTAGAAGACGACGTCCATCCCGAGCGCCTCGGCGACCGTCGACAGCTGGGTGCCGATGTTGCCGTAGCCGACGATCCCGAGCGTACGGCCGCGCACCTCGTGGCTGCCCTTGGCCGACTTGTCCCACACGCCGTCGTGCATCCGCTGGGTCTTCTCCGGAAGCCGCCGTGCCAGCGCGATGATCTCGGCGATCACGAGCTCCACGACGCTACGCGTGTTGGAGTACGGCGCGTTGAACACCGGGACGCCGCGCGCAGCAGCCGCAGCCAGGTCGACCTGGTTGGTGCCGATGCAGAAGCACCCGATCGCCTCCAGGCCGGCCGCCGACTCCAGGACGCGCTCGGTCACGTTGGTGTTGGACCTGATCCCCACCAGGCTGACGCTGTCGAGTGCCTCGATCAGCTCGTCCTCGGACAACGACCCAGCGCGCAGGTCGACCTGATAGCCACGACCTTCGAGGATCTCGACGGCCGCCGGGTGGATGTTCTCGAGGAGCAGAGCCTTCACGCCGCAACCGTACGGGCAGCGCGCCCCGGCGGGGAAACCCGCCCTCGCGGTCAGGCCGGCTTCGCGTAGGCAGCCACGCCGGTGTCGAGGAGCACGCACGGCTCGTCGCCGACGACCCAGGCGTCGTGACCGGGCTCGGCGACCATCACGTCGCCAGGACCGACGGTCACTTCCTCGCCGTCGTCGAAGCGGATCGTCATCTGCCCGGACACGCAGAAGCCGGTGTGGCGGACCTGGCAGGAGTCGGTCCCTGCGATCGGCTTGACGTCCTCGGACCAGCGCCAGCCCGGCTCGAAGACTCCCCGACCCAGGGTGAAGTCGCCGAGGGTGACGACGTCCATGTGACCGTGGGCCCGGAACGGCCGCGTCTCGTGAGGTGAATCCATGCTCTGCGTCGCTGACGTCATCGTGCTTCCCCTTTCGGACTGCTCGGCTCCCGCCTCCGTTTCGAAGGTACGCCTGATGACGGGGCCCTGTGGTCAGAGTCGCGAGAAGGACGCGGGGTCGGTGTTGCTCAGGACCCGGACCGCGAGGTCGGTGGTCGCCCGGACGTTGAGGAAGCCGACGACCTGCGTGACCCGGGCGATGTCGAGGGGGAGGAGGCCCGGGGTGCCGGGCACGTCAGGGGTGAGGCCGAGGTCGAGGTCGTCGCGGCCGGACATGATGCGGACGTTGAAGTCGTAGCGCTCGCGCGCGTCGGGCGCGGACAGTCGTCGTACGACGGTCGAGCCCATCTTGCGGCCGCCGGTCTCCTCTGCCCAGGAGTCGAGGGCGGCGACGAGCGCGCGTCCCTCGTTGTGGTCGATGTCTGCCCAGACGGTCTGCATGGAGCCGGCGTGCTCGAGGAGCAGGGCAGCGGTCTTCTCGCCGATGCCCGGCACGCCGGGCAGGTTGTCGCTCGCATCGCCGCGCAACGCGGCGTACTCGAGGTAGCGGTCGGCCGCGACGCCGTACATCGCGTGCAGGCGCTTCGGGTTGAGCAGGGGTGAGCCGTGGAGGCCGCCGTCGATCAGGCGGAGCACCTGGGTGTGGTCGCTGATGTGCGCGAACGCGTCACGGTCGGAGGTGATGATGATGCAGTTCCAGTCGTTGCGCTCGGCCCAGGTCGCGCCGGAGGCGTTGACGTCGTCGGCCTCCAAGCCCGGGGGAGTGAGGGTGGCGAAGCCGAGGGCGTCGAGCAGCGCGCCGGCGCGCTCGAGCTGGTCGATCAGCTCGGGGTGCTTCTCCGCCCGGCCGGCCTTGTAGTCGGGATAGAGGTCCCGACGCTCGGACGCCGTCCGGTCGTCCAGGCCGAAGATGACCGCGTCAGGCGCGAAGCTGTCGATCGCCTCGATGATCTGGCGCACCATGCCGTGCAGTGCCCACGCCGGTCGTCCGGACCGGTCCGTGATCCTGGTGTGGGCCCGGGCGTGGTGACTGCGGTGGAGCAGCGAAGGCGCGTCGACGACCAGCAGCAGCTTGCGGTCGGGGGCAGCGGAGGTCGGCATGGCGATCGGCGCCATCGTAGGGCCCCCGCTCCGGCCCGATGGCTGGTGGTCAGGCGTTGGCGGTGAGCGCGGCGACGACCTTCTTCTGGACGTCCTGCGCGAGGCCGAGCAGCTCGTTGGCGGTCGCGGTGACCTGGTCGACGACGTCGCTCGGGTCGGGCACGAGATCGGCCATCCTCTCGAAGCCGGGAGCCTTGTCGCGGACCGCGTCGCGCGCGACGCCGACGACGGCATCGGCTGCGCCCACGGCCTTGGCGACGAAGTCGTGGCCCTTGTTGGTGAGGTCGGAAACGTCTGGCATGGCTGGCTCCTGGTGCTGGATGTGCTGCTACAAGGGCAGCACCTCGCAGCGTGCTAGCTCAAGACAGCGACGGCGTGCTTCCGCTCACAGGCCCGCGAGGTCTTCGTCCGTCGGCCCGTCGAGGGGTGCGTACTACTGGATCGCGGACAGGCCGGCGATCTCACCGGCGCGGAAGGCATCGACGAAGAGCGCGTGGTCGCGGCGGGCGGTGCCGGCGTACGCCATGGCGAACTCGACCAGGTCGTCGACGAAGTCCTGCTCCTGGTCGCCGATGACGGCAAGGATGGCCTCCTCGGTCTGGAACTCGACGAGCTCCTCGTCGCTGTCCTCGTCGGAGGCGCAGTGCACCTTGGCCGTCGCACGTCCGAGGTCCTCGAGCAGAGGTGCCATCTCGTCAGGCTCGGTGATCTCGCTCCAGTCGAGGTCGGCCTCGTACGGAGACAGCTCGGCCACGACGAACCCGGTGCCGTCGATGGTGGTCCAGCCGAGGAACTGGTCGGTGTGCACCTGGAGCGCCCGCTGGCTCACGACCGTGCGGTGGCCGTCGTGCTCGAAGAAGTCGCCGATCCGCTTGTCCGTCACGACCTGGCTCACCGCGGGTCGGTTGCCCTGCTTCATGCTGAGCACGATGTCGTTCTCGAGCGCCTGGTTGTACCCCTCGATGAGCACGTTGTAGGCCGGCAGGCCCGCGCTGCCGATGCCGAACCCGGTGCTCGCGACGACGTCCTTGACGTCGTAGAACACCTGGCGTCCCGACCGCTTCGACTCCGGGATCGTCTCCAGGTAGCGGTCGAACGCGGCCAGCACCATGGAGCGCTCGGACGCGTTGAGGTGCCGGGCGGTGGGTCCGTCGACGAAGCGACGTTGGCGGTCCGCCACCACCGTCATGGACTCCAGCAGCCCGATGCGGGTGAGCGCACGCGCGGCCTGCAGCACGTCGTGCACGGCGCCCTCGGTGTTGTCGAGCCGCAGGGCGAACTCGTCGAGGTCGTCCTCGGTCTCGTCGTACCTCCTGACCTGGTCGACGTAGGCGTGAAGGAAACGCGCGGCGAGGCTGCGTACGTCGTCCTCCGGCAACGCCTTCTGCCAGCCCATCAGGGCGAGGCTCGCGACGAAGCGGCGCAGGTCCCAGGAGAAGTGGCCGAGGTAGGCCTCGTCGAAGTCGTTGACGTCGAAGACGAGGAGGCCCGCGGCGTTCATGTAGGTGCCGAAGTTCTCGGCGTGGAGGTCGCCATGGATCCACACGCGCGACGTCCGGTCGTCGGCCCAGCGGTCCTCGACCTCGGCCATGTCGGCGTAGAACAGGCACGCCGAACCCCGGTAGAACGCGAACGGATCGGCCGCCATCTTGCGGAACTTGGTCCGGAAGCCACGCGGGTCGGTGCGCAGGAGGTCGTCGAACGCCTGGGTGAGTACGTCGATGACCTGCTGCCGCCTCGTCGCCTCATCGCTGCCCATCCCCTCAGCGTAGGCACGACGCCCGCGGCCACCACCCCCCGCGCGACGGCGCGAACGCAGGATTGTCGGCATCTTGGGTCACGTGGGGTCACTCTGCGGTCGGCGGCTTGGCGGGCGCGCCGTCCGAGCCGCCTTCGCGGCTGAAGATCGAGAGCTGGCCATCTGCCTCGAGGACGGCGTACTCGATGTCGGCAGTGCTGCGGATGCCTTGCTTTCGCGCGGACACGAGAAGATCGGCCATCGCCAGACGCTGGGACTTCATCGCCGCCTCTATCGGCTCGCCGTCACGGAAGACGAGCATCGGCCGTCCGGTCACGACCGGGCGCACGCGGGGAAACCGCCACTGGAACCACGACAGGCCGACCGTGAGCAGCGCGAAGGTGCCGACCGCGATCCCGGCGCCGGTCAGGGAGTAATCCTGTTGGGTGACGCCCTGCTGGACGAGGTCGCCCATGGTGACGTAGAGCAGCAGCTCGAACGTGCTCAGCTCGCCCAGCGTCGTCCGACCGACGGCCCTGGTCACCAGCCACAGGAAGACGAACACGACGCCTGCCCGGATCACGATCTCCATCTGGTTCTCCCTCTACGGCCAGAGCTTGGTCTCGAACTCGACGGTCACCACCGGTACGCCCCCGACGACGACGCTGACTGTGCCGTCCTGACCACGCTGGCTGGCGGGTTGGATGTAGGCGTCGTAGTCGAGCCGAAAAGTGTCGGCGTCGGGGGTGTCGAACGTGAGGTAGACGGTCGTGCCGTCGCGGGTCCATGCGGCAGGCTCGGGAGTGAATCCTTGGGTCTCGAAGATGTCGAAGTAGTTCCCCGTCACCGCGAGAACCAGCGTCTTGTCGAAACCGCCCGGGCTTCGCACAGTGACCTGCCACGGCACGTCGAGGCCCGCTCTCGCGACCGCGGCGTGCCGAACGGAGAGGTCGTATCCTCCGCCGGTCGCGGACGTCGTCGTCGTTCGCACGCCAAGCTCACCGGACAGGCCGACCGCCAAGAACGTCGCCAGCAGGAGGAGGAACCCACGCCGGATCCACAGCGCAGAATCACGAGGCTCGCTCGTCGCGACGTCCTCGAGCGTCGATCCTGGGACCCTCACCCCACCGGTCTAGCACCATCGATGCTCCGCGGGATCGCGCCACGCGCGGCTTTCGTCTTCATCGTCGAGAGCTGAGGTCGGATTGAACCCGATTGCAAGACCGGCTTGGCGAGTCGCATAAGACCGACCAGGGGAGTTGTGCGAAAGGAACGAGAGTCCCGCCGCCCGGGGGTGCGAGCCTGATGACTCGACCGGCGACTTGACCCGCTGCCTTCCTTGTTGCAGTGGTCGGGGTCCCACACGAAACTAGCGGCGAGGAGGTCAAGGCCATGAGCGTTCTCGACCAGATCATCAACAAGGCCCAGGCGACGATCCCGATGGAGCGGCAGGTCCAGGGACTGCACCTGTTCCAGAAGGCCAAGAAGATGGTGTTCGGTGGCAGCCAACCGGTCTTCATCGAGGAGAGGATCCCCGACGTCGATGAGATTGCGCTGACCGAGATCGACCTCAGCAACCCGTTCCTGTACGGCCAGGGACAGTGGCAGTCCTACTTCAAGCGACTGCGGGACGAAGCGCCCGTGCACTACCGGGCGGACAGCGCCTTCGGGCCCTACTGGTCGGTGACCCGGTACGACGACATCATGACCGTCGACAAGGACTTCGAGAGGTTCTCCGCCGAGCCCCAGATCGTCATCGGCACCCCGCCGGAGGGCTTGGACATCGAGATGTTCATCGCCATGGACCCGCCGCGTCATGATCAGCAGCGCGGAGCGGTCCAGGGGGTCGTCGCTCCGCAGAACCTCGAGGAGATGGAGGCGCTGATCCGCTCGCGCGTGCAGGAGGTCCTCGACGGCCTGCCGGTCAATGAGCCCTTCGACTGGGTGGACAACGTCAGCATCGAGCTGACCTCGCGGATGCTCGCCACCCTGCTCGACTTCCCCTACGAGCAGCGCCGCGACCTCGTGCACTGGACCGACCTGGCGGCCGGCAGTGCCGCGGCCACCGGCGGCTCCAACGACATGGACGAGATGTACAAAGGCATCGCCGACATGGCGAAGAGCTTCAGTGCTCTCTGGCACGACAAGGCCGCGCGCCTCGCCGCGGGCGAGAAGCCTGGCTACGACCTGATCACCCTGATGCAGATGTCTGAGGACACCAAGGACCTCATCAACAGGCCGATGGAGTTCCTCGGCAACCTCATCCTGCTCGTCGTGGGAGGCAACGACACCACCCGCAACTCGATGTCGGGTGGCGTGTACGCACTCAACCAGTTCCCGGACGAGTTCGATCGCCTCAAGGCAGACCCAGGCCTTGTCCCAAAGCTCGTCCACGAGATCATCAGATGGCAGACGCCGCTCGCCTACATGCGCCGGATCGCCACGCAGGACACCGTTCTGAACGGCCAGTTCATCCGCAAGGGCGACAAGGTCGTCATGTGGTACGCGTCAGCCAACCGTGACGAGCGCACCTTCGAGAATCCCGACGACTTCGTCATCGACCGTCCCAACGCACGCCACCACCTCTCGTTCGGGATCGGTGTCCACCGCTGCATGGGGAGCCGTCTGGCCGAGATGCAGCTGCGGATCCTGTGGGAGGAGCTGCTGGCGCGGTTCGAGGACATCGAGGTCGTGGGGGAGCCGGAGTACCTGCAGTCGAACTTCGTCAGGGGCTACACCAAGATGATGGTGACGCTCACGCCGATCGGTGAGCAGAGTCGCCGGCGGCCCGCCGTTCCCAAGCCCGCGCGACTCGGTTCTCGTGAGGGCTGGGTCATGAGCACCACGGAGAGCGAGGTCGACCTGCGGGTCGAGGCTCGGCGGGAGGTGGCCGAGGGGATCGTCGAGCTCACTCTCGCCGACCCAACGGGTGCACCGCTTCCGTCATGGACCGCCGGCGCCCACATCGATCTCGTTCTCGACTCGTCGCTGACGCGGCAGTACTCCCTGTGCGGCAGCGCTGCCGACGAGTCGTCGTGGAAGGTGGGGGTCCTCCTCGACCCGAACAGCCGGGGCGGGTCGGCGTACGTCCACGAGAAGCTGGCGGAAGGTGCGACTGTCCGCGTGCGAGGCCCGCGCAACCACTTCGCGCTCGTCTCGTCGCCGCGCTACCAGTTCATCGCCGGCGGCATCGGCATCACCCCGATCCTTGCGATGATCGAGGCGGCTGAGGCTCGCGGTGCCGAGTGGAGCCTGCTGTACGGCGGTCGGTCCCGTGCGTCGATGGCGTTCCTCGACACGCTCGAGAGCAACGACCGGGTGACGGTCTGGCCGCAGGACGAGAAGGGTCTGCTCGACCTGGCATCGGTGCTCGGGACACCGCAGCCGGACACCTTGGTCTACTGCTGCGGCCCTGGCGCGCTCCTTGACGCGGTCGAGGAGGGGTGCGCGTCGTGGCCCGAAGGCAGCCTGCACCTCGAGCGGTTCGCGGCCAAGGAGGTTGTCGCGTCCGAGGACGCGCTCGACTCGTTCGAGGTGGAGTGCTCGCGCTCGGGCGTGACCGTGACGGTCCCCGAAGGCGCTTCGATCTTCGACGCGGTCGAGAGGGCCGGTGTCGACGTACTCGGGTCCTGCATGGAAGGCATCTGCGGCACCTGCGAGGCCGACGTGCTCGAGGGCACGCCCGACCACCGTGACTCGATCCTGTCCAAGTCGGAGCGCGAGCGTGGCGACACGATCATGCTCTGCGTCTCCCGCTCACTCTCGAAAAAGTTGGTGCTGGACGTATGAACTATCCCAAGGAGTGCTGGTACGTCGCTGCCACCTCCGACGAGGTCGGCGAGGGATTCACCGCTCGACGCATCGTCGACAGGCCGGTCGTGCTCTTCCGCCTCTCCGACGGCTCGATCGCCGCGCTCGAGGACCGCTGCGCGCACCGGCCCTACCCGCTGTCGGCCGGCCACCGCGAGGGCGACCTCGTCGTGTGTGGCTACCACGGCTGCACGTACGACGCGACCGGTCGCTGCGTGCGGGTGCCCTCGCAGGACAACCCGCCCTCGGGCGCGCAGGTGCGCGCCTTCCGGGTCGTCGAGCGCGGACCCTTCGTCTGGGTCTGGACCGGCACGGCCGGTGGCGAACGGCTGCGGCCGCCCCCGTCGACGCCCTGGCTCCAGGGTGATGGCTGGAGCAGCGTGGGGGAGCGGCGCGACGTGGCCGCGAACCTGCTGCTGCTGCACGAGCACTACCTCGACCTGACCAACGTGTTCGAGATGCACCCGGAGCTGGTGCCGCCGGGCATCGAGGCGCTGCCGCCGCTGGAAGAGGTAGAGGTGTCCGAGGTCTCGGTGTCCTACACGCGAGAGCTGCCCAAGGCACCCCTGGCACCGTGGGAGGCCCAGGTCTCCGGGCTCGACAGCGCCGAGTCGTACGGTCGCAAGGAGACGGGTGCGTTCGTGACCCCCGGCCTGCACAAGCAGACCTACACCATCACCGGCTCTGACGGTCCCGAGCTGGAGCTCGTGCGGACCCACGGCTTCACGCCCGAGTCGTCAGGGGCGACCCATGTCTTCCTCCAGATCTCGTGGCGCGGTACGGCGGTCGCGCCCGATGCGGGCACGCAGCTGGCCGCCGTGTTTCACGAGATGGCCAACCGTGACATCGCCGTGCTCGAGACCATGCAGCGTTGCCTCGACGAGGACACGACACCGCGGCGCTACTTCAACGTCAAGGCCGACCGTGCCGCCGTACGCGCTCGTCGGATCCTGACCTCGATGGTGGAGGACGAGCGGGGGCCGCACCACCCGTAGCCGGCGTCCGGCGGGATCGTGTCAGCGCGGTGCCATGCGGAGCGCGCCGTCCATGCGGACGGTCTCGCCGTTGATGTAGTCGTGCTGGATCAGCTGGGTGACCAGCTGGGCGAAGTCCGAGGGTTGGGCGAGACGCTGCGGGAACGGCACGCCGGCGGCGAGACCGGCGCGGAACTCCTCGCTGACCGTGGCCAGCATCGGGGTCTCGACGATGCCGGGTGCGATGGTGTTGACCCGGATGCCGTGTTGGGCGAGGTCGCGAGCCGCCGGCAGGGTGAGGCCGACGACGCCGCCCTTGGAGGAGGAGTAGGCGACCTGTCCGACCTGGCCCTCGTAGGCCGCGACGGAGGCGGTGTTGATGACGACGCCCCGCTGTCCGTGGTCCAGTGGCTCGGTGCGCGCGATGGCCTCGGCCGCGAGGGCGAGCACGGTGAACGTCCCCACCAGGTTCACCTCGATGATCTTGCGGTAGAGCCCGAGGTCGTGGACGCCACCCCGACCGAGGATCCGAGCCGAGGGCCCGATTCCCGCACAGTTGACGACGATCCGCAGCGGGCCCTGCTCGGCGGCGAGCGCCACAGCGTGGCGGAGCTCGGCCTCGCTCGTGACGTCGGCCTTGACGTACGCCACGTTGTCGAGGGCGGGCGCGTCGGACACGTCGAGGTCGACGCCGAAGACCCGGGCGCCCTGAGCAGCAAGGGCGGCGGCGGTCGCGTTGCCGAGGCCGGAGGCGGCGCCGGTGACGATGGCCGAGACGTTCTGGATCTGCATGGTGTTCCGTTCGATCGATGGTGGTCAGCGACAGCTCAGTGGCGGAGGTCGCGGCTGATGACGAGGCGCTGGATCTGGTTGGTGCCCTCGAAGATCTGCATGACCTTGGTCTCGCGCATGTAGCGCTCGACGGGGAAGTCGCGGGTGTAGCCGGCGCCGCCGAGGACCTGGACGGCATCGGTGGTGACCTTCATGGCGTTGTCGGTGCAGATCAGCTTGGCGATGGACGCCTGACGGCCGAAGGGGCGGCCGGCGTCGCGCAGCCGGGCGGCGTGGAGGTACGTCGCCCGCGCCGACTCCACCGCGGCGGCCATGTCGGCGAGGACGAACGCGAGTCCCTGGTGGTCGATGATCGGGCGGCCGAACGCCTCCCGCTCCTGGGCGTAGGCGATCGCCACGTCGAGGGCGCCCTGGGCGACACCGGTCGCGACCGCGGCGATCCCGAGGCGACCGGAGTCGAGACCGGCCAACGCGATCGGGAGACCCTGGCCCTCCTCGCCCAATCGCCGCTCGGCCGGCACCCGGACACCGTCGAACACCATGGTGGTGGTCGTCGAGCTCATCAGGCCCATCTTCTGCTCCGGTGGGTCCGCGGAGAGCCCCTCGGCGTCGGCGGGCACCAGGAAGCAGGAGATGCCGCGGCCCCCGGTGTCGGCTGTGCGGGCCATGACCTTGTAGAAGTCGGCGTGACCGCCGTGGGTGGTCCAGGCCTTGGCGCCGGTGATGACGTACTCATCACCGTCGCGCACCGCCTTGGTGCGCATCGCGGCCGGGTCGGAGCCGGCGTGCGACTCCGACAGGCAGTAGGCGCCGAGCAGCTCGCCCGACAGCATGTCGGGCAGCCACCGGGCCTTCTGCTCCTCGGAGCCGGCATGGAACGGGCCGAAGCAGCTCAGCGCGTGCACGCTGGTGCCGACACCGACCGCCGCCCAGGCCGAGGCGATCTCCTCGACAACCTGCAGGTACACCTCATACGGCTGGCCACCGCCGCCGTACTCCTCGGGATAGGGGAGACCCAGCAGCCCCGCCCGGCCGAGTGTCCGGAACACCTCGCGGGGGAAGGTCGCGGTGCGCTCGGCCTCGTCGACCTCGGGGCGCAGCTCCTTGTCGACGATCGTGCGAGTGAGGTCGATCAGGTCGGCCGACTCCTCGGTCGGCATCATCCGGTCAGCTGGCACGGGTGGGTCCCCTTCTCGGGTCAGGACTCAGGACAGGTACGACGGAAGCCGCGAGCCGATGATCTGCTCCGCCTCGGCGAGGATCGTGTCGTGTCGGCTGGGTCAGCGCCGTGAGGAACCCGAGCGCGCCGGCGTTGGCGACCGCGCCGATGAGGGGTGCCGTGCCGTAGCCCGTCATGCCCCCGCACAGGATCGGGTGGGGGACGCCGAACTGGCGGGTGAACTCGGTGGCGATCATTGCTTCTCCTCTGTACAGTCAACGGTGACTGTAGTCAACGCTGACTGTACGTGGCAAGCCCAAGGAGAACCTCGTGACCACTGCCCCTGGCTCGACCGCTCCCACGACCTGCGTCGAGTACGACGTCCGCGGTCGCGTCGCCGAGATCGTGCTGAACCGACCCGAGGCATCCAACGCGATCGACGTCGCAATGGCGCGCTCGCTCGCCGAGGCCTTCGTCCGGGCGGGCTCTGACCCCGCCGTCGACGTCGTACTGCTCCGCGGCCGGGGCCGACGGTTCTGCGGCGGCGGTGACCTGGCTGCGATGGCCGGCGCACCGGACCGCGAGGCTGCTGTCGCGGAGCTCGCCGCCGACATCGTCGTCGCCGGAGAATCGGCGAAGCTGGTGACGGCCTACACATCGGTCGGTCTCACGCCCGACGGCGGGATGTCCTGGCTGTTGCCGAGGGTGGTCGGCCAGCGGCGCGCGGTGGAGACGATCCTCACCGGCGAGCCGATCAGCGCTTCTCGGGCAGCCGATTTCGGGATCGTCTCCGAGACCTGCGCCGACGAGGACGTGCTGGCTCGCGCCCGGGAGCGCGCCAACGCCCTCGCCGCGCGTCCCGCCGCCGCGCGGTCCGAGGCGCGTAGGCTCGTCCGCGCGTCCTGGGACCAGGGTCTGGATGAGCACCTGGACGACGAGGCCGCCACGATCGCGGCCGCAGCAGGAACAGAGGAGACGGGTGGCCTGATCGCGGGATTCGTCGGTGGTCGGTGAGGATCGATGTGTCGAGGCAGGTGACGATGGCAAGCAAGACGGCCCAGGGCGGTCCGCGGTACGCCGACTACGAGGCTCGTAGCCGCGCGACCCAACAGCACATCCTGGACTCCGCGGTCGAGGTCCTCATCGAGCTCGGCTACAGCGGCGCCTCGACGCTCAAGATCCAGGAGCGTGCCGGGGTCAGCCGCGGCCGGCTTCTTCACCAGTACCCCGACCGCGACACCCTTCTCGTCGCAGCGGTCCAGCACATCGCAGAGGCCAGGCTCACTTCGACGATGAGTCGCGACGAGTGGCCGGCCGCTGCCGCCGACCGCATCGACGCCGCGGTCTCCACGCTGTGGTCGACCTACCACCAAGGCTATTTCTGGGCTGCCACGGAGCTGTGGCTGGCGGCCCGGTCGAACGCCCGGCTCGCCGAGGCGCTGGTTCCCAAGGAGCAGGCGCTGGGTGGCGCGATCAGGTCCGCGATCGACGAGATGTTCGGCCCGGAACTGACGGCGCACCCGGCGTACGTCGACCTGCGCGAGCTCCTCAACACCAGCATGCGCGGTGTCGCGCTCACCTACACCTTCGACCCGCGGGATCCCACCCTCGACCCGCACGTGCCGACCTGGCAGGCGCTTGCACGGCGCGAGCTCGAGGTCGAACGACGTCCTTCGCGATAGTCCCTGTCACCCGCGATCGGGTCCGCTTCCTCGGGCAGCTGGCGACGGGTGAAGGAGTACGAGCACAGCGTCGGTGATCGCGGTGAGGTCCTTGTTGGCCGCTGGGTTGTTGGTCGAGGTGCTGTTGAGCGCGCCGATGACCAGGTCGCGAAGGATGCGGAGGGTGATGTCGGTGCGCACCACGCCGTCGGCCTGGCCGCGCTTGAGGATGTCGGACCAGACCTGCGCGAAGCGGCGTTCGTGTTCGGCATGCACTCGGCGGAGGTCCGGGGGGAGGGTCTCGACCATCCTGACCACCGAGGATGCCCTGTCGTCGCTGGCGTGCAGGGCGTCGAGGTGGCCGCGGATGGCGGCTCGGAGCCGATCCTCCGGCGAGGCGTCAGCCTGGACGTTGCCGACGGCCAGCTTCAGGGCCGCGCGGGCGGACTCCACGCCTTCGGCCAGGACGTCGATGACGAGCTCGTCCTTGGTCTTGAAGTGGAAGTAGAGGCTGCCGAGCTGGAGGCCGGCTGCGGTCGCGATGCGCCGGAGGCTCGCGCCGCCGTACCCGTTCTCGGCGAACTCGCCAGCCGCGGCATCGACGATCCGGCGGCGGGTGCGTGCCGCCTTGTTGTCCACGGGAGCGGTTGCCGGCATGGCCGCATCCTAGCGAATCGGACGATTGTCCGGTTATGATCGATTCGGACGATCGTCCGATTACTACGAGGAGTCCCTATGAGCACCGCCGTACGACGCACCCAGGAGCACATGTCCCACGACGTGTTCCTGCCCAAGGAGACCGTGGAGCTCCGCCGGCGGGCTCGCGACTCGGTCGCCCGTCACCTCGCACCGGTAGCCCGGGAGATCGGCACCCGCGAGGAGTCAGCGGAGAGCTTCCCCTGGGAGGCATTCCGCGGACTGGCGTCCGATGGCCTGTTCGCCGTTCCGTTCGGGGCGGACCACGGCGGTGGCCTGGAGTTCCCGATGCTGGGCACCTGCACCGTCGCCGAGGAGATTGCCTACGAGTCGTCCTCGATGGCCGGCGTGTACGACGGCCAGTGCATCTTGGTGCCCTCGACGCTGCGGCACGCCAGCCCGCAGCTCCAGGAACGCCTCATCCCTGACCTCGTCTCCGGTCGTCAGGCCTTTGCCTTCGCCACGACCGAGCCCGAAACCAGTTCCGACCTCACTGCCGAACGGCTGGGCACCTGGGCCGAGGAGACCGCGGAGGGCTACGTCGTCAACGGGCGCAAGCGCTGGATCACGAACAGCGTCGTCGCCGGCTGGGTGTCGATGCTGGTCCGCGCCGGACGCGATGGCAGCCGCGCCCACATGCTGCTCATCGACCTGAGCAGCCCCGGCGTCCGGATCGGTACGCCCGATCTCAAGCTGGGCCACCGTGGCCAGATCACCGCAGATATCGTCCTCGAGGACGTGGAGGTGCCCCGGGCGAACGTCCTCGGCGAACCCGGTCGCGGCATGGCGGTCGCGCTGTCCTCCCTGGTGCGCGGCCGGATCGGCATCGGCGCGGCCGGCGTGGGCGTCGCGCAGGGGGCCCTCGACCTCGCCGTCCACCGCCTCCAGACGAGGGAGGTGTTCGGCCGGCCGCTGGGGGCCATGCAGCACTGGCAGTTCCAGATGGCGCAACGAGCCACCGAGCTGGAATGTGCGCGCAGCCTCTACCAGAAGGCTGCGATGCTCCTCGACACCGGCGATGCGACGGCCGAGCCCGAGGCCGCGATGGCCAAGGCCTACGGCACCCGGCTGGCCAACGACCTGGTTCGCGAGGCTATCCAGATCCACGGGGCGCTCGGCTTCGCCCGTCAGGTCGGGGAGACCGGCGAGTCGGTGCGGCTGGAGGAGATGTACCGCGATGCCAAGATCCTGGAGATCTTCGAGGGCGCCAACGAGCTGCAGCAGTGGATCATCGCCCGGCGACTGCTCGGCCGCGAGATCACCGGCTGACCGGGCGCGCGCCGGGTCGGGTGAGCAGTTCCGAAGAGCATGACGTGACTCAGGTCGGACAGAGGTACCGAACCAAGTTGGACATTCCCTCGTCGAGCACACCGGGCAGATCCGCGCTCTCGTCGTCGAGCCACACCTCATAGGCCGTGAGCGCGAGCGCGAGGCTGACCTGGCCGATCAAGCGTGGAACCAGGTCGCTGGGCCGGGCGTTGGTACGCCGGGCGACGTACTCGGCGATCGCGGCCCGCCAGGCGGCGTACTGATGGACTGAGTGCGCCCGCAGCTCAGGGGTGGTCAGGATCAGGCGCATCCGGTCCCTGTGGCTCGGGCGCGCGTTGTCTGGGAACCGGTTGAAGTCGACGACGGCGCGGTGCACCGCATCATGCAACGGGATCTCGTGTGGCTGGGCGGCCAGCAACTTACGGAAGCCGGCGAGGGTCTGGTCGAACTGGCCCCACGGGATGTCGTTCTTGGACTGGTAATAGCGGAACAGCGTGCGGCGGCCGACCCCGACTCGTTCGGCGATGGCGTCGAGGGTGGTGCGCTCGAACCCGCGCTCGCCGAAGAGCTCGAAGGCTGCCTGTTCGATCTCCGCGTGTGACGTCGCCACCGGCCGCCCGCGGGCTCTCCGGCGCACGTCCTGGTCGGTCACGACAGCGAACCTACCGCGTCGGGAGCAGATTTTCTGCACTCGTTGCCGGAAAACTCTGGCTTTATCGCCACGAGTGCCATTACTGTGTGGCGGACACCACAACCGATGCTCAGGAGGCAGCGATGAACCCGGAGAACGAGCAGCAGGAAGAGCTGATCGCGGAGGACCTGATCGAGGAGGTCTCGATCGACGGCATGTGTGGCGTGTACTGATGGACGACCTGCTGGGGGAGCCGTGGATGCTGTCGCCGTCGGTGGCGTTGCGTCCGGAGCCCTTCGGTGCGCTTGCCTACCACTTCGGGAACCGCAAGCTGACGTTCCTGAAGCGTCCTGAGCTGGTCGCCGTGGTCCGGGGGCTCATCGAGGCGCCCGACGTGCGGACCGCGCTCGAGACGGCCGGAGTACCGGCCTCCCAGCACCCCGCGTACGCCGCCGCCCTGCGCGGTCTGGCCGCCACCGACATGATCCGCCGGCGGACCGGCGAGAACGGGGCAGCGGCATGACGCTCACCACCGACCGGCCCACAGAGCGCCCCCGGACCGGGACGTTGGTCGAGCAGTTCGAGCTCGGACTGGACGCGCCGATCTGCCTGACCTGGGAGCTCACCTACGCCTGCAACCTGGAGTGCGCGCACTGCCTGTCCAGCAGCGGCCGACGCGACCCGCGGGAGCTGAGCACCGCCCAGTGCAAGGCCGTGATCGACGAGCTGCAGCGGATGCAGGTCTTCTACGTCAACATCGGGGGCGGGGAGCCGACCATCCGACCCGACTTCTGGGAGCTGCTGCAGTACGCCGTGGACCATCAGGTCGGGGTGAAGTTCTCCACCAACGGCGTGCGGGTCACCCCCGAGCGGGCGGCGTTCCTGGCCTCCCCGGCGTGCAACGGCTATGTCGATGTGCAGATCTCCCTGGACGGGGCGACGGCTGAGGTCAACGACTACGTCCGCGGTCCGGGGTCGTTCGACACCGCGCTCGCCGCGCTGCAGAACCTGCAGGACGCCGGGTTCACGGACGCGAAGATCAGCGTGGTCTGCACGCGGCAGAACATCGGCCAGCTCGATGACTTCAAGGCCCTGGCGGACCGGTTCGGGGCGACGCTTCGGCTGACCCGGCTGCGTCCGTCCGGTCGTGGCGCGGACGTGTGGGACGAGCTGCACCCGCTGCCGGAGCAGCAGCGCGTGCTCTACGACTGGCTGATGGCGCACGGCGAGGACGTGCTGACCGGCGACTCCTTCTTCCACCTCGCCGCGTTCGGCGAGTCCCTGCCGGGTCTCAACCTGTGCGGCGCCGGCCGGGTGGTGTGCCTGATCGACCCCGTCGGTGACGTCTACGCCTGCCCCTTCGCGATCCACGACAACTTCCTGGCCGGCAACCTCCTCGCCGACGGCGGGTTCCAGCAGGTGTGGCAGACCTCGGCGCTGTTCGCCGACCTGCGCTCTCCGCAGACGGGCGGTGCGTGTGCGAAGTGTGAGTTCTTCGACTCCTGCCGCGGCGGGTGCATGGCGGCGAAGTTCTTCACCGGGCTGCCGCTCGACGGCCCGGATCCCGAGTGCGTCCAGGGGTACGGCGAGCAGGCCCTCGCCGCGGACCGTGTGGTTCCGGCGCCGAGTCAGGACCACTCCAAGACCAGCCCGACTCGCAACCAGCCGGTGATGCTCCAGCTCCTCACCCGCCCGCCCTCTCAGCCGCCGGTCTCGGCGTGCGCCGAGAGCCCGCTCTCCGGTTTCACCCCCTGATTCCGGGCCGCCGCGGACCCTCCCGAAGCCCGCGGCGGCCCGGTCACCACCACCGAAAGCAGGACCATGAAGGTCGAGAATCCCTGGAAGCAGAACCCCTGGTTCGAGTCCGTCGCGGTTGCGCAGGCCCGGGCCAGGAAGCGGCTCCCCGCCCCTGTGTACGGCGCGCTGGTCGCCGGTTCGGAGCGGGGCCACAGCATCGCCGACAACTTGGCCGCATTCGCCGAGATCGGGCTGGCGCCGCACGTGGTCGGCCAGCTGCCGGAGCGCTCCCAGGCGACCACCGTGTTCGGTCAGCAGATCAGCCTGCCGGTGATCATCAGCCCGACCGGCGTACAGGCCGTGCATCCGGACGGTGAGGTCGCCGTCGCCCGCGCCGCCGCCGCGCGTGGCACGATCATGGGCCTGTCGAACTTCGCCTCCAAGTCGGTGGAGGAGGTCACCGCCACCGGTGCGACGACGTTCTTCCAGATGTACTGGACCGGCGACCGCGACACGATGATCCAGCGGATGACCCGGGCGCACGATGCCGGTGCGAAGGGTCTGATCGCGACCCTGGACTGGTCGTTCTCGATGGGCCGCGACTGGGGCAGCCCCGAGATCCCGGAGAAGGTCGACCTCAAGACTATGGTCCGCCTCGCCCCGAAGGTCGTGACGAAGGGCCGGTGGTTGTGGCAGTTCGGCCAGCAGTACCGCCAGAGCGGCAAGCTGCCCGACCTGACCGCCCCCAACCTCGCCCCGCCGGGCGGTGCGGCGCCGACGTTCTTCGGCGCCTACTACGAGTGGATGACCACCCCGCCCCCGACGTGGGAGGACGTGGCCTGGATGCGGGCGACCTGGGCCCAGATCAGCGGCACCCCGTTCGTGCTCAAGGGCGTGTGCCGCGTCGATGACGCGCTGCGCGCGGTCGACGCCGGCGTCGCCGGGATCTCGGTGTCCAACCACGGCGGCAACAACCTCGACGGCACCCCCGCCGCGATCCGGATGGTCCGCCCGATCGCCGAGGCCGTCGGTGACCAGATCGACGTCGTCATGGACGGCGGTGTACGGCGCGGCTCCGACGTCGTCAAGGCGCTCGCGCTCGGCGCCAAGGCCGTCCTCATCGGCCGCGCCTACCTGTGGGGACTGGCCGTCAACGGCCAGGCCGGCGTGGAGAACGTCCTCGACGTCCTGGGCGGCGGCATCGACTCCGCCCTCCGTGGTCTCGCGCTCTCCTCGACCGCCGAGCTCCAACCCGAGCACCTCCTCGTGCCCGACGGCTTCGACCGCGCGCTCGGTCTGCCCGCCCCCTCCACGATGAGGACTTGACGATGGACCTCAACCCTGACCTCGACCTCGCCGCCGCCACTTCGCCTGGCCTGCCGGCCCTGCCGTCGGTGCTGGTGCCTGTCGGGTCGATCGAGCAGCACGGACCACACCTGCCGCTCGACACTGACGCTGTGATCGCGACAGCGGTGGCGACGCGCGCCGCGAAGGTGCTGGTTGCCCGTGGGCGGGCAGTCATGGTCGCCCCGGCTATCAGCTACGGCTCCAGCGGGGAGCACCAGGACTTCGCGGGTACCAGTTCCATCGGCGACACGGTCCTCAACCAGGTGGTCGTCGAGCTCGCCCGATCTATGCGCACCTGGGCGGCCGACGTGGTCTTCGTCAATGCACATGGGGGCAACGTCGTCGCGCTGAGGGCGGCAGTTCGCCAGCTGCTGGACGAGGGCCACGATGTCGGTTGGGTCGCCTGCGACTGCGAGAACGTCGTCGACCTCCACGCCGGCCGCACCGAGACCTCGCTCATGCTGTACCTAGCTCCTTGGAACGTCCGGCTCGGACGGGCGGAGCCGGGGAACACCGGCTCCCTGGAGGAATTGCTGCCGCTGATGAAGGCCGGCGGCGTGAAGGCAGTGTCAGCAAACGGTGTGCTCGGCGATCCGACAGGTGCGAGCGCCGAGGAGGGCCGAGCGGCGCTGACGACGATGGTGCGCGACGTGGTGCGTGCCGTCCAGGTGATCCTCGGAGACAGCCTGCCGGATGTCCCGACCGGTCCGTCGTGACCGGGCGCGTGGTCCTGGTTACCGGTGCGGGGCGCGGCATCGGTGCCGCGACAGTACGCGCCCTGGCCGCTGCCGGTGATCGGGTGGTCGCCGTCGACGCGTGCCAGGGCGACAGGGGCGAGGTCGGTTACGCGCTGGCGACTCGAGCCGAGCTCGACGAGGTGGTCGCGCCGTACGGCGACTCAGTGGTCGCGCACCTCGCCGACGTACGCGACCTCGCCGGTCTGCAAGCAGCCGTGGACCTTGCGCTCGACCGGTGGGGCAGGCTCGACGCCGCGGTTGCGGCTGCTGCCGTCATCGCCGGCGGTCGCCCGTTGTGGGAGACGCCGGTCGAGGAGCTCGCCCTGCTGTGGGACGTCGACGTCCGCGGTGTCTGGAACACCGCAGCGGTCACCGTCCCCGCCATGCTCGCCGGCCCCGACCCCCACGGCGGCCGCTTCGCAGCCGTCGCCTCCTCCGCCAGCACCCACGGCCTCCACCGGCTCGCCGCGTACAACGCTGCGAAGCACGCGGTCGTCGGGCTCGTGAAAGGCCTCGCCGCCGACCTGGTCGGCACCGGCGTCACTGCCTGCGCCGTCTCTCCCGGCTCCACCCGGACATCGATGCTCGACGCCACCGCCGCGCTCTACGAGCTGCCCGAGGTCGAGGGCTTTGCCGTCAACCAGCTCTTGAGACGGCTGATCGACCCCGACGAGATCGCGGCCGTCCTGGCGTTCTGCTGCAGCCGCGACGCCGCGGTCTTCAACGGCTCGGTCCTGCATGCCGACGGCGGGTTCTCGCCGTGAGCGCGACCACGCGGTCCCGCCTCCCCGACGGGTTCGAGGTGCGCCTCCGTGACGACGTGCTGCGCGCCGAGGGTGGCCGGGTCCTCGTGGGCGGTTCGCCGACCCGGGTGGCCCGGCTCAGTGATCGCGCGCGAGCACTCCTCCAGGGCGCCAGGCTCGTCGTCGACGGGCCGACGTCAGCCGCCCTCGCCCGCCGTCTGCTCGACGGAAATCTCGCCGACCCGGTCGTCGACGGCATCGAGGTCTCGGCGGACGACCTGACCGTCGTCGTGCCGGCCCGCGACCGGGTGGAGCAACTCGGCAGGTGCCTGGCGGCGCTGGCGCCCCTGCGGGTTCTCGTGGTCGATGACGCATCGGAGGACAGCGCCACCGTCGCTCGGGTGGCGAAACAGTACGGCGCCGGCGTCGTACCTCTCGCCCACAACGTCGGCCCGGCAGGCGCACGGAACGTCGGGCTGGCTCTTGTCTGCACACCACTCGTTGCCTTCGTGGACTCCGATGTGGTCGTCGACGGGCCGACGCTGCTGGACCTCGCCCGCCACTGTGCTGACTCCCAGGTCGCGCTGGTCGCGCCGCGGGTGGTCGGAAATCCGCAGCGCTCCCGTCCCCGGTGGTTTGAGCGGTACGACGCTGCCGCGTCCTCTCTCGACCTCGGGCGGATCGCGTGCCAGGTGCGTCCCGGCGGCGCGGTCGCCTGGCTTCCTTCGGCGTGCCTGGTCGGTCGCGCCGAGCTCCTCGGAGACGGGTTCGACCCGGAGTTGCGGGTGGGGGAGGACGTCGACCTGGTCTGGCGGCTTCACGCGGCGAGCCTGACCGTTCGCTACGACCCCTCCGCTGTTGCCCGCCACGACGTCCGGTCGACGGTGCGCGCCTGGCTGGGGCGGAAGTTCGTCTACGGGACCGGTGGCGCCGCTCTCGCGAGGCGCCATGGGGCCAATCTCGCGCCGGCCAGTCTCTCGCTGACCATGGCGGTGGGCGCCGCCGCCGTACTCCAGCGCCGTTGGTGGTCGGCTCCCGTCGCTGCCGCCGCCGTGGCGTGGTCGACATGGGGACTGCGCACGCGCCTCCCGCTCGGGCGTGGCCGGACGGTCCTCGCGGCATGGCTCTCCGCTCGCGGCCTGGGATGGGCCGTACGTCAGGAGGCCGGACTAGTGCTCCGGCACTGGTGGCCCCTCGCAGCAGTCGGAGCGGTCGGGAGCCGATCCGTCCGCCGGATCCTCGTCAGCGCCGTCGCGGTCGACCTCGTGATGTTCCTGCGCGAACGTCCGGGTGTCGACCTGCCGACCGTCCTCCTCGCCCGTCGCCTTGATGATCTCGCCTACGGCGCCGGGCTCTGGTGGGGCGCGATCGGTCAACGGAGTGCTCGGTGTCTCGCTGTGCGCCGCCCGAGAGCAACTCGTCGGGGACTCTTCCGTGTCGCGTCTTCCGACACGTAAGACCCGCGCTCGACTCGTACCGTGCTGATATGAGCCTGCGTAGACGGATCGTGTTGATCAGCGGCGGAAGCCGTGGCGTCGGGGAGCCCGTCGCCGTCAGGGCGGCGCGCGACGGCGCGAACGTCACCCTGCTCGCGAAGACCGATCAGCGCACCGACTGCCCGGGACGATCCGCCGCGCGGGTTAACGCGGGGACGTAGCTACTCGCTCCGAATTGAGCCACGCAGTCCGCACCAACGCATGGGGGAGATGAGCAATGGCGACCACGACACCGCGGCCGAAGGTCTCGGCGGTGCGCGCGAAGCTGACGCCCCTGGGGGCTTCTTCGCCATGGCAGGCGACTCGTTGCGAGCGATGTTCCGGCGGCCGTTCGCGGTCGGTGAGTTCCTCGAGCAGACGTGGTTCATCGCGAGCGTGTCGTTCCTGCCGGCGATCTTCGTGACGATCCCGTTCACGGTGGTCGTGCAGTTCTTCATCAACCAGCTGCTCCAGGAGATCGGTGCTACCGACCCCCAAATTGGTTGCTGCCACGTCCGACAGCTTCGGGCGCTGCGATGCCGCCGCTCCAGTCACGTCGAGGTTGGCCGCGTGGCGCACGGCTGCAAAGGCCGCATCCACCGCTGCACGGGTTCGCTCCGTGCTGCTGGGCACGAGATGGGTGTAGGTGCGCAAGGTGAATCCGGGGTCGCTGTGCCGAGGTAGTCGGACACAGCGCGAATCGATTCGCCGGCGTCAAGGAGCACGGACCAGTGGCGTAGGGCGTGCATGAGCGATCACGCAGGTGCAAATGACGTGGCAGCGAGCTGACTCGGGACTCGGGGTGGTGGTCGCCGAACCGGGGCGACGCGACGCTCGAGGCTCGGGCAATGGACCCCGTTCGAGACCGCTGCGGCGACCTACCCGGTCGGAGCGAGGCGAACCGTGCGCCAGGGGGTGGCGCTTCTGAGCCGGAGGCCCTCGACGCCTACATCGACCTGAACCAGGACGCCGCGCCCGCGATCGTCCTGGAAGGCTGGCAGGACCCGGCCGCACTCCGTCAGCTCGCTGCTGCCGCGCTCGCGGCCGCTGAGTTGCTCGAGGCGCACCGATGAAGGACCGCCTCGTCTCGGCGACCACCGTTACTGCCGCTCTGCTGTGGCTCGCTGCCCTCGCGCTCGGCGTCATCTACTGCTTCGGCGAGCCGCGGGGCGTCGGTTTGTTTGAATCGCCCTGGGTCTGATGGAGGCTCTGGTCATTTGATTTCAACCAGGGCGCTCTGGCCCTGCTGGGTAGCGTAGAACCTCCCTTCGAACTCGACCGGCGGTAGGTCGTCGAGGTAGCCGTGGAG
>NZ_QXGH01000038.1 GCF_003515065.1 Nocardioides immobilis | reverse complement strand
GCCCCCAACAGACTATTGGGTTGATAGGCCGGAGGTGTACAGCAGCAATGCCCAGCCGACCGGTACTAATAGGCCGAACACTTGCCACACAAACCCCCAACACAACCAACAAACACAGGTCGTGTTAACCCAGGGGTTAGTGAACATGCGCAAGACACAAACACAACCAACCTGCAAACACGCACGCGTCCACAATCCAACCCCCACACAAGCGGGGGGTTCATAGAGTTACGGCGGCCATAGCGACAGGGAAACACCCGGACCCATCCCGAACCCGGAAGTTAAGCCTGCCAGCGCCGATGGTACTGCAACCGAGAGGCTGTGGGAGAGTAGGACGCCGCCGGACATACTTTAAGTAGAGGCCACCTCCGGGTGGCCTCTACTGTATTTACACGTGTTTCCCATCTGAAGAGAGTGAGTCGTCGTGGCTGAGCAGCGACGGAGCAAGCCAGGCGCGTCCGGTTCCGGACGGGCCGGCGGACAGCGCCGTACCACCGGCGCGCCCGGGCGCGGCCGCCCGGACCGCGGCAAGAGCGCTGACCGCGGTAAGGGCTCGGACCGCAGCAAGGGCGGGGACCGCAGCCGGGGTTCGGAGCGCTCGAGGAGCGCCGACCCGAAGCAGACCGACGCCGAGCGGACTGCCGCGCAGCAGGTCTACGACGGCCCGGAGCTGCCGGTCGAGATCACCGGCAAGGAGCTGGCGGCGGACGTCCGGGCGCAGCTGAAGAGCCTGCCCGAGAAGCTGGCCCTGCGGGTGGCTCGCCATCTTGCGGCGGCGGGCGCGCTCATCGACGACGAGCCCGAGACGGCGTACCAGCATGCGTTGGCGGCCCGGAGTCGGGCGCCCCGGCTGGCCGTCGTGCGCGAAGCGGTCGGCGAGGCGGCGTACGCCGCGGGCCACTACGCCGAAGCGCTGGCGGAGCTGCGGGCCGCGAAGCGGATGAACGGCGCCACGGCCTATCTGCCGATCATGGCCGACTGTCACCGCGCGCTGGGCAACGCCAAGCGTGCTCTCGAGCTCGCGAAGAGCCCCTCGGTGGCGCGGTTCGCGACCGCGGCCAAGGCGGAGATGACGATCGTCGAGGCGGGTGCCCGACGGGACCTCGGACAGTTCGACGCGGCCCTGCGGACCCTGGAGCTGGCTCCGCTGAACAACAAGAGCCGTGAGTCCTGGGTGGTGCGGCTGAGGTACGCCTACGCCGACACGCTCGAGCAGGCCGGCCGGGAGAGTGACGCGCTCGCCTGGTTCCACCGGACGAACGCGATCGACTCCGAGGAGCTGACGGACGCCGCTGAGCGCGCTGCTGCGCTCGAGAAGCGGCTCGCCGACTGACGAGGATGGGCCGGATCAGGCGTTAGCGCCTTCACCGTCCTCCTGCTTCTCCTTGTCGTCCTTCTTGTCCTTCTTCTTCTCGTCGTCCGGGTCGCTCTGCTCCGGCCGCTCGGTCGTGGGGTCCTCGGTCTCGAGGTCGTCCTCGACCGGAGCCGGGACGTGGTCGGCGAAGGTCAGGGTCGCGTTCGCCAGCCCGGCCTCCTTGGTGCCCCAGTGGAGGCCGTCGCGGAAGGAGACCTCGAGCCGTCCGATCGAGACGGTCGTCGGCTCCGCAGCGGTGACGGCGACGATGATCGAGTCGCCCGGGCCGAACTCGGCGTCGTCGGGATCATCCAAGGTGGTGCACGACCCGGTCGGGTCGGTGGTGACGCTGATCGTCCCGTCGCGGCAGATCTGCGGCGTCACCTCGACGTCGCCCTCGGACTCCACGTCGACGGTGACCTCCGAGATCCTGATGGTCCGATCGAAGCTGTCCCCGACCGCGAACATGCCGACGTAGAGCGTCTTGTCGACGACGCCGCGCTCGGTCACGGTGTCCGACGTGACCGGAAGGTCGTCGGGGGTCAGGACGAACCAGAGGACCCATCCGACGACGAGGACCAGGGCGCCGATGATGGCGGCGAACCGCCAGATCTTGGAGCGCTTCGCGGGCCGCTGGCGCCGGGGCACCTCGAGCGAGCTGGACGACATGGTCGAACCTTAGGACACGTGACCGGCGCGGCAGGGCTCCGTGTCAAACTCGGCGACATGTTGCACCGCGAACAGCCCCGCCGGCCGACCCTCGAGGGCAACGTCGCCGTTCGTGACGGGCGTCGGCTCAGCTTCGCCGAGTACGGCTCGCACCGGGGGCCCGCGATCGTGTGGATGCACGGGACGCCGGGTGCGCGGCGCCAGATCCCGCTCGACGCGCGGGCGTACGCCGAGGAGCAGGGTCTGCGGATCATCGGCATCGACCGCCCCGGCATCGGCTCGTCGACGCCGTACCTCTATCCGAACGTCCTCGACTGGACCGAGGACCTGGCGCTGCTGCTGGACGCGCTCGGGATCGACAGCGTCCGGGTCATCGGCCTGTCCGGCGGCGGTCCCTACGCGCTCGCGGCGGGTGCGGGCCTGCCCGACCGGGTCGAGGGCGTCGGGGTGCTCGGCGGCGTGGCGCCCACGCGCGGCGTGGATGCCGTCGGTGGCGGTGTGATCCAGCTCGCGGTGCGGCTCGCTCCGCTGCTCTCGGCCGGGCGGCTGCCCCTGGGGATCGCGCTGACGACGGCCATCCGGACGGTGAAGCCGCTCGCCGGCGCCGGTCTCGACCTGTACGCCGCCGTACAGCCGATCGGTGACAAGAACCTGCTGTCGCGGCCCGAGTTCAAGGCCATGTTCCTCGACGACCTGCTCAACGGCAGCCGGTTCCAGACCTCCGCGCCGGTGGCGGACCTGGTGCTCTTCACGCGGGACTGGGGCTTCGACCTGGCCGACGTGACCGTGCCGGTCCGGTGGTGGCACGGCGACGCCGACCACATCGTGCCGTTCCGGCACGGTCAGCATGTGGTGGACCGGCTGCCGGACGCGACGATGTCGGTGATCGACGGGGAGAGCCACCTCGGCGGGCTGGGCATTGCCGCCGCCGTCCTCACCGAGCTGATGTCGCTCGACGCGTCCTGACTGCCGTTGCGGCGACTCGCGCGAAAAGGTGGTGTCAAAGCGTCCCATGGGTCACAATGGGTGTCACAACTACACATGTGTCACTTCGATGATTCGCCCCTGGTGGCGATCGACCTGACTCCGAGGAGAGCCCGCTGGGGAAGGCGCAGCTCGCGCCGGAGGAAGGCAGATCGAGGAGAGTCGTTGTGACCACGAGCAACAGTGCAACCAGGGGCGTGTTCTACGTCCACTCTGCGCCGTCCGCATTGTGCCCTCACATCGAGTGGGCGGTGGGCGGCGTCCTTGGCGTCCCCGTCAACCCGAGCTGGACGCCCCAGCCTGCGCAGGCGGGCACCTATCGCTGCGAGTTCTCCTGGTCGGGCAAGGCCGGGTCCGCGGCTGCGATCGCCTCCGCGCTCCGCGGCTGGCTGCACCTGCGCTTCGAGGTGACCGAGGAGCCGACCCCGTCGACCGAGGGCGCCCGCTTCTCCTCCACGCCGGACCTCGGTGTCTTCCACGCGGTGACCGGCATCCACGGCGACATCATGATCCCGGAGGACCGGCTCAAGGCCGCCGTCGTCCGGGCCGCGCTCGGCGAGACGACGCTCGAGAACGAGATCGACAAGCTGCTCGGCAAGCCCTGGGACGACGAGCTGGAGACCTTCCGGTACGCCGGCGAGGGCGCGCCCGTCCGCTGGCTGCACCAGGTCGTCTGACCGCCGCTGGGGCGGCTGCTGCTACAGCGGGATGTTGCCGTGCTGGCCGCGGCGTACGCCCTCGGTCTGCACGGCGTCGACGATCGCGCGGGCGATGGCCGACCGGGTGACGGCGGGCTCGACGACCTCGTCGACGACGCCGATCTCGACGGCCTTGTCGACACCGCCGGCGATCCGCTCGTGCTCGGCGGCGAGCTCGGCCTCCACGCGGGGACGCAGGTCGACGGAGACCTCGGCGAGCTTGCGGCGGTGCAGGATGCGCACGGCGGCGAGGGCGCCCATCACGGCGACCTCCGCGCCCGGCCACGCGAAGACCTTGGTGGCGCCGATGGAGCGCGAGTTCATGGCGATGTAGGCGCCGCCGTACGTCTTGCGGGTCACCAGCGTGACCCGGGGGACGACGCACTCGCCGAAGGCGTGCAGCAGCTTCGCGCCGCGTCGTACGACGCCGTCCCACTCCTGCCCGACACCGGGGAGATAGCCGGGCACGTCGACGATCACGACCAGGGGGACGCCGAAGGCGTCGCACATGCGGACGAAGCGGGAGGCCTTCTCGGCCGACAGCGAGTCGAGGCAGCCGCCGAGGCGCAGCGGGTTGTTGGCGACGATGCCGACGGTCCGGCCGCCGAGCCGGCCGAAGGCGGTCACGATGTTCGGCGCCCAGCGCGCGTGCAGCTCGAGCATGGTGCCCTCGTCGACGAGCGCCTCGAGCAACGGGTGCACGTCGTAGGCACGCTTGGTGTTCTCGGGCAGGTGGTGCTCGAGGTCCCGGTCCTCGACGTCGTCGAGGCGCAGGCTGCCCTGCGAGCCGAGCAGGCCGGCCAGGGTGCGTGCGCGCTGCAGCGCGTCGGCCTCGGTCTCGGTGACGACGTGCACGACACCGGAGCGCCGGCCGTGGGGCTCGGGTCCGCCGAGGCGGAGCATGTCGACCGCCTCGCCGGTGACCGACCGGACCACCTCGGGACCGGTCACGAAGATCCGGCCCTCCGGGCCGAGGATCACGATGTCGGTGAGAGCGGGTCCGTACGCCGCGCCACCGGCGGCCGGGCCGAGGACGACGGAGATCTGCGGGATCACGCCCGAGGCCTGGGTCATCACCTGGAAGATCCGGCCGACCGCGTGCAGTGAGAGCACGCCCTCGGCGAGCCGGGCGCCACCGGAGTGCCACAGGCCGATGATCGGGACCCGGTCGGTCAGGGCCCGGTGGTAGGCGTCGACGACGACCCGGCAGCCGTCGTCGCCCATCGCGCCGCCCATGACGGTCGCGTCGGAGCAGAACGCCACGACCGGCGTGCCGTCGACGTTGCCGACGGCGGCAAGCATCCCGGAGTCGTCGTCGGGGCTGATCAGCTCGAGGGTGCCGTCGTCGAGCAGCGCGGTCAGCCGGTGGACGGGGTTGCGGGGATCCTCGGAGCGGGGCAGCTTGGCCGGCCTCGCAGAGGCGTCGGGGCGGCTCTCCAAGGCAGTCATCAGCGCCGTTGTCAGATCGATCCGAACGCGACGGCGACGTTGGCGCCGCCGAATCCGAACGAGTTGTTGAGGCCCACGATGTCGCCGAGCGGCAGGTCCCGCGGCTTCGTGGCGATGTCGAGCTCGACCTCGGGGTCGAGGTCGTCGAGGTTGATCGTGGGAGGCGACTGCCGGTGGTGGAGGGCCAGGATGGTGGCGACGGCCTCGAGGGCGCCGGCGCCGCCGAGCAGGTGGCCGGTCATCGACTTGGTGCTGGTGACGACGACGTCGGTCGCGTGGCCACCGAGCGTGGCGTGGAGCATGAGGGCCTCGGCCACGTCACCCTGCGGCGTGGAGGTGGCGTGCGCATTGACGTGCGCCACGTCGGCCGGGTCGATGTCGCCGTCGGCGAGCGCGCGCAGGATGGCGCGGGCGCCGCCCTTGCCGGCCGGGTCGGGCTGGGCGATGTCGTGGGAGTCGGCAGTGATCCCGGTGCCGAGCACCTCGGCATAGATCCGAGCGCCGCGGGCCTCGGCGTGCTCCAAGGACTCGAGCACCAGGGCTCCGGCGCCCTCGCCGAGGACGAAGCCGTCACGACCCGTGTCCCACGGGCGGGACACGGTGGTCGGGTCGCCCGGGTTCTTGGACAGCGCCATCATGTTGGCGAACGCGGCGACCGGCAGCGGGTGGATCGCGGCCTCGGTGCCGCCGGCCAGCACGACGTCGGCACGGCCGAGCCGGATCTGGTCAGCGGCGAGCGCGATCGCCTCGTTGCCGGAGGCGCACGCCGACACCGGAGTGTTGACGGCCGCACGAGCGCCGATCTCGAGGCTGATGGTCGCGGCGGGGGCGTTGGCCATCAGCATGGGTACGGCGAGCGGGGAGACCCGGCGCGGACCCTTCGCCAGCATCGCGTCGTAGTTGCTGAGCAGGGTCTGCACCCCGCCGATGCCGGACGCCATCGCGACGCCGACCCGGTCGCCGTCGAGGTCGCCGGACTGCTGCGCGACGTCGAGGCCCGAGTCCTTCCAGGCCTCGATCGCCGCGATCAGGGCGAACTGCGACGACCGGTCGAGCCGTCGCGCCCGGACCCGTTCGAGGACATCGGTGGGCTCGACCGCCGCCGTACCGGCGATGCGGACCGGAAGGTCGGCGAACGCCGGGTCCTCGATCGGGCGCACGCCGGACTCACCGGCGAGCATCCGGTCCCAGGTGGTGGCGGCGTCACCTGCCAGCGGGTTGGTGGTGCCGAGGCCGGTGACGACGACGCGGGTGCGGGCGGTCACGATCAGGCAGCCGAGCTGGCGCGCTCGATGTAGGCGACGGCGTCGCCGACGGTCTTCAGGTTCTTGACCTGGTCGTCGGGGATGGTGACGCCGAACTTCTCCTCGGCCTCGACGACGACCTCGACCATCGACAGCGAGTCCACGTCGAGGTCGTCCACGAAGGACTTGTCGAGCTGGACGTCGTCGGCGTCGACGCCGGCGACCTCGTTGACGATGTCGGCAAGGGCCGCGCGGATCTCTTCGGTGCTCATCTGTTCTCCTGCTTCATCTACTGGGGGTATCGGGTGGTGCGGGGATTCAGGGGATCGTAACGACCTGGGCTGCGTAAGAAAGGCCGGCACCGAACGCGATCAGCAGGGCGACGTCGCCCGACTTGGCCTCGCCGTCGCGGATCATCCGCTCGAGGGCGAGCGGGATCGAGGCAGCCGAGGTGTTGCCCGAGTCGACGATGTCGCGGGCGATCCGGACGTGCGGGGGGAGCTTCATGGCTCGCGCCATCGCGTCGGTGATCCGGTTGTTGGCCTGGTGCGGCACGAAGCAGTCGAGCTCGTCGACGGTGACGCCCGCCCGGTCGAGCGCCTGGAGCGCGACCTTGGCCATCGAGAACGAGGCCCAGCGGAAGACCTCGTTGCCCTGCATGGTCAGGTGCGGCATCACCGGCTCGTCCGCGACGAGCACGTCGCGCCAGTCCTCGCGCTGCCGGATCAGGTCGTACTGCTTCGGCTCGCCGTCGGAGCCCCAGACGACCGGGCCGATCGCGGGGGTGTCGGACGGGCCGATCACGGCCGCGCCGGCGCCGTCGGCGAAGATGAACGCGGTGCCGCGGTCGGTGGGGCTGGTGATGTCGGAGAGTCGCTCGACGCCGATCACGAGCACGTGGCGGGCACTGCCGCCGCGCACCAGGTCGGCGCCCAGGGCGACCGCGTGGCAGAAGCCGGCGCACGCGGCAGAGATGTCGAAGGCGGCGGCCTGGTCGGTGCCGAGCTCGTGGGCGACCGCGGTCGCGGCCGACGGCGTCTGGAGCAGGTGGCTCACGGTCGCGAGGATCACGCAGTCGACCTGGCGCGGGTCCACGCCGGCCGCGGCGAGGGCGTCGCGGGACGCGGCCACGGACATCGCGACCACGGTCTCGGAGTCGTCGGCGAACCGGCGGGTCTTGATGCCGGACCGCTGCTGGATCCACTCGTCGCTGGAGTCGATCGCGTCGACGATCTCGGCGTTGGGGACGAGTCGCTTGGGCCGGTAGGCGCCGATCCCCAGGATGCCGGCGTACGTCTCACCCTGCTCGGTCAGCAACGGCCGGCCCGTGGTGCCGGTGGGGGCGGTCACGCTGCGCCGCCCTCGGGGTGGAGCCGGAGCAAGGGCTGCCCGGGTGCCACCGGGTCGCCGTCCTCGACGAGCCACTCGACGACCTGGCCGCCGTGGGCGGAGGTGACGGCGATCCGGTCGCGCAGGCTGGCGACGTCGCCGATGGTGACGCCCGGCGCCAGCAGGTCGGCGTCGGCCGCCTGCTCGTCGCGGTGGAAGACGCCCTTGACCGGGGAGACGACCATCCGCCAGGTGGGGCTGGTCTCGATGGGGGAGGCCTCGCCGTGGCGGTCGACGAACGCGTGGGCGTCGTCGAGCTGGCTCGGGTCGTCGAGTGCGAAGGTCTCGACCGTCAGGCCGCGCCCGCGGAAGTAGCGCTTGGCGATGCCGGTCAGTGTCCCGGCCGGCGGCATCTCGAGGATGCCGGTGACGCCGAGGTCGGCCATCGTCTCCAGGCAGAGGTCCCAGCGCACCGGCCGCGCGATCTGGCCGACGATCCTGCCCAGCACCTCCGCGCCGTCGTGGATCACGCTGCCGTCGCGGTTGGAGATGAACCGGGTGCGCGGGTCGTGCACCGACACCGAGCGAGCGAGCCCGGCCACGTGGTCCACCGCCGGCGCCATGTGCGAGGTGTGGAACGCACCCGCCACCGAGAGCGGTCGCAGCTTCGCCTTGGGGGGAGGGTCAGCGGCGAACGCCGCGAGCTGCTCCAGGGTGCCGGCGGCGACCACCTGGCCGGGTCCGTTGTCGTTGGCGGCGACCAGGCCGTGGCGCTCGATCGTGGCGAGCACCTCTTCGCGGTCGCCTCCGAGAACGGCGGTCATGCCGGTCGGGATCGTGGCTGACGCGTCGGCCATCGCCCGGCCGCGCTCCCGCACCAGGACCATCGCCTGCTCCGCGCTGATCACGCGGGCACCGGTCGCTGCCGCGAGCTCGCCGACGCTGTGGCCGGCGACGGCGCCGAGCTTCGTGTAGGCGTCGGCCGGGTGCGGGAACAGCGCGAGGGCTGTCACCAACGTGGTGCCGACGAGCAGCGGCTGGGCGATCCGGGTGTCGCGGATCTCGTCCTCGTCAGCCTCGGTGCCGTAGTGCGCGAGGTCGACACCGGCCACCGTGGACAGCCAGTCGAGACGCGCGGCGAAAGTCGGATCCTCCAACCAGGGACGGAGGAAGCCGGGGGTCTGTGCCCCCTGCCCGGGGGCCACGATGACGAGCACAGAACAAGCGTGCCTCGCCGGTACGACGACGCGCGCCTCCGGCACTCACGAACTCACCGGCAGCGGTTTGTGGAGACCCTACAAACGCCCGAGGGCGAGCGCCAGCTGCAGCGTGAGTGCGTCGCGGGGGCGGGACGGCGTCAGCCCGGTCAGGTCCGCGATCTGGCCGAGGCGGTAGCGCACGGTGTTGGGGTGCACGAACAGGGCTCGGGCGGTGGGCTCGATCGAGGCTCCGTGGGCGAAGTACGCCGACAGCGTCTCCACGAGCGTGCCGCGTGCCTGGGCCAGCGGCTCGTAGATCTGGTCGATCGCCTCGATCCGCGCCCACTCGTCGCCGGCGAGGATCCGCTCGGGCAGCAGGTCTTCGCTCAGCACGGGTCTTGGCGCTTCCGGCCAGCCGGCGGCGGCCCGGAGCCCCGCGGCCGCGGACTGCGCCGACAGGTAAGCGTGGCCGAGATCGCCCGCGACCGGACCCACGACCACCGGGCCTTCGCCGTACAGGTCCACGACCGCCCGGGCCGCCTTCTCCGGGTCGGTCACGCCGCCGAGGATCACCACCAGCCGATGCCCCTGCACGGCGCCGAGCGCGTCCATCCCCGCGGCGCTGGCCGAGCGTCGTACGGCGTCGACCACGCCGGCCTCGGTGTGCCCGGCCGGTACGGCGCCGAGGACGACGGCCACGTCCCCGCGCGCACCCCAGCCGACGGCGCTGGCCCGGGAGAGCACGGCATCGTCCGTCTCGTCCCGCAGCACCGCGTCCACGACCAGGGCTTCCAACCGCGCGTCCCAGGCACCACGCACCTCGGCTGCGCGGGCGTAGACCTCCGCCGTGGCGAAGGCGGCCTCCCGGCCGTAGCGGAGCACCGCGTCGTGCACGTCCTCGAGGTCGTCGGGATCGACGATCGCGTCGAGGTTGTGCTCGACGACATCGAAGCTCAGGCGCAGCAGGTCGACCGTCTGGTGCAGGGTGATCGTGCCGGCAAGGGTCCGGGGCGCGACTCCGAACAGGCTCGCCTCGCGGACCTGGCCGAACGAGAGGGCCAGGCTGTCCTGCTTGTACCAGTCGATGAAGTCCTGGATGCCGGCCTGGACGATGAGCCCGATCCACGAGCGCTCCTCGGCGCTCAGCTCGGCGAACCACGGCAGGTCGGTCTCCATCTGGGCCGACGCCGCCGTACTCAGCCGACCGGACGCGGCGCGCAGCGCTTTGACCGCGCGCGCCCGCGGGTTCGGGGGTCGGGACACGCCTGAAGCCTACGGACCGGTCGGCCACTACCGGGGGTTATGTGAGCAGGGATTTACAGAAGGTGGCTGTTTCGGCCGTCACCCAGCGTGGTTGAATCCGGCACCAGGGTTGGCAATTGGGGGAGGAAACCATGCCGAACGACGGGGATGCCGCTGCAGGCGTCGAGTTCGTCACCATCCACGGCAAGCGCCGCGCGTTCGTGCGGACCGGGTCCGGGCCGGCCCTGTTGCTCCTGCACGGTCTCGCCTGTGACCGGACGACCTGGGACGCGGTGATCCCGATCCTGGCCAAGAAGTACACGGTGATCGCCCCCGACCTGCTCGGTCACGGCCTCTCCGACAAGCCGCGCGCCGACTACACGCTGGGCGGCTACGCCAACGGCATGCGGGACCTGATGACCGTGCTCGGCATCGACAAGGTGACCGTGGTGGGCCACAGCTTCGGAGGCGGGGTGGCGATGCAGTTCGCCTACCAGTTCCCCGAGCGGACCCAGCGGGTCATGCTGGTCGCCAGCGGCGGGCTCGGGCCCGAGGTGACGCCGCTGATCAAGCTGATCCAGGCTCCGGGCTGGGAGGGCGCCATGCGGGTGCTGACCCTGCCCGGCATCCGGCACCTCGAGACCACAGCGCTCCGCGCCCTCGCGTCGTACGGCCGTGGCCCGCTCCGCAAGTACACGCGGGACCTCGACGAGGCGGCCGCGATCGTGGACTCGTGGCGCGACCGCCGTACCCGGTTCGCGATCCGCCACCTCGTGCGGGCGGTCATCGACTGGCAGGGCCAGATCATCACCAGCTCCGACCGGGCGTACCTGACCGAGACGATGCCGATGGCGGTCGTGTGGGGACGTGAGGACCAGGTCATCCCGGTCCGGCACTCCAGCAACGCCGCGGCGCTGGCTCCGGAGGCGACGGTGACGGTGCTGACCGACAGTGGCCACTTCCCGCACCGCGACCACCCCGAGGAGTTCGCCCGGCTGCTCCACGACTTCGTCAGCAGCACCGAGCCGGCGGTCTACAACCGGGCGCGGTTCCGGCGCCTGCTGCGGCAAGGATCGGCGGCGGCGCCGACGCCCCTGATGAGCGTCGGCACCGCCTGAGCCTCGACCGAGCCACGACCAACAAGGTCGTCAGGCGTCGCCGCCCTCCTGGAGGACGCCGGCGACGGCGGTCGGGTCGTCGACCCGGTACTGGGTGAACGCCTTCTCCGCGAGGGTCGGGTCGATCTCGCCGGCGTCGGCGAGCGCCTGCAGGGCCTGTACGACCACCGACTGGGCGTCGATGTGGAAGAACCGGCGCGCCGCGGGGCGGGTGTCGGCGAAGCCGAACCCGTCGGCGCCGAGCACCCGGTAGTCCTCCGGCACCCAGCGGGCGATCTGCAGCGGGACGGCACGCATGTAGTCCGAGACCGCGATCACCGGACCGGCCGACCCCGTCAGCCTCTCCGTGACGTACGGCGTACGCGGCGTCTCGGTCGGGTGCAGCAGGCTCCACTCCTCGGACGCGACGGCGTCCCGCGCGAGCTCGTTCCACGAGGTGACCGACCAGGTGTCGGCCGCCACGCCCCACTCCTCGCGGAGCATCCGGGCCGCGTCCTCGATCCACGGCACCGCCACTCCCGAGGCCAGCAGCCGGACCCGCGGGCCGTCGCCGTCCGCGGTACCGATCTGGTGGATCCCGCGCAGGATGCCGTCGACGTCGACGCCCTCCGGCTCGGCCGGGTGGCTCACCGGCTCGTTGTAGACGGTGAGGTAGAAGATGACGTCCTCGCCCTGCTCCTCCGGGCCGCCGGTGCCGTACATCCGCTCGAGGCCGCTCCGCATGATGTGGGAGATCTCGTAGGCGTAGGCGGGGTCGTAGTGCACGACCGCCGGGTTGGTCGCCGCGAGCAGCGGCGAGTGGCCGTCGGCGTGCTGGAGTCCCTCGCCCGTCAGCGTGGTGCGGCCGGCGGTCGCTCCGATCAGGAACCCGCGCGAGAGCTGGTCGGCCATCGCCCAGATCGAGTCGCCGGTCCGCTGGAAGCCGAACATCGAGTAGAAGATGTAGAACGGGATCATGTGCTCGCCGTGCGTCGAGTACGCCGATCCGGCCGCCGTCGCCGATGCCATCGCTCCGGCCTCGGAGATGCCCTCGTGGAGCATCTGGCCCTGCGGCGACATCTTGTACTGCAGCAGCATGTTGCGGTCGACGGACTCGTAGGTCTGGCCGGCCGGGTCGTAGACCTTGGCCGAGGGGAACATCCCGTCCATGCCGAAGGTCCGGTATTCGTCGGGCGCGATCGGCACGATCCGCTGGCCGATCTCCGGGTCCTTCATCCAGTCCTTCAGCAGCCGGACCAGCGCCATCGTGGTCGCGATCTTGTTCTTGCCCGAGCCCTGCTTGAGCTCGGCGTACGCCTTGTCGCCGGGGAGGGTCAGGGGCGTCGAGCGGACCACGCGGCGCGGCAGGGACCCTCCGAGCGAGCGCCGGCGCTCGAGCATGTACTCGATCTCCGCGGACTCCGCACCGGGATGGAAGAACGGCGCGGTGCCGGTCTCCTCGTAGGTCGACTCGAGCTCGCGGTCGGAGATCGGGAGGTAGAGCCGGTCGCGGAACTTCTTGAGGTCCGCCATCGTCAGCTTCTTCATCTGGTGGGTGGCGTTCTTGCCCTCCAGGGCGTCGATCGTCCAGCCCTTGATCGTGTGCGCCAGGATCACCGTCGGCTGACCGGTGTGTTTGGTCGCGGCGTCGAACGCCGCGTAGACCTTGCGGTAGTCGTGGCCGCCGCGCGGCAGCTTCTCGATCTGCCGGTCGCTCATGTGCTCGACCATCTTGCGAAGCCGCGGGTCGGGCCCGAAGAAGTGCTCGCGGTTGTAGGCGCCGTCCTCGACGGAGAACGTCTGGAACTGGCCGTCGGGCGTGGAGTTCATCTGGTTGACGAGCACCCCGTCGACGTCGCGGGCGAGGAGCTCGTCCCACTCGCGGCCCCAGATCACCTTGATGACGTTCCAACCGGCGCCGCGGAAGTTTGCCTCGAGCTCCTGGATGATCTTGCCGTTGCCGGTGACCGGGCCGTCCAGCTGCTGGAGATTGCAGTTGACCACCCAGACGAGGTTGTCGAGCTCCTCGCGGGCGGCGATCCGGACGGCGCCGAGCGACTCCGGCTCGCCCATCTCGCCGTCGCCGAGGAACGCCCACACGGTCTGCTCGCTGGTGTCCTTGATGCCTCGGTTGTGCAGGTAGCGGTTGAAGCGCGCCTGGTAGATCGAGTTGATGGCCGTGAGGCCCATCGACACCGTGGGGAACTCCCAGAACTCCCGCATCAGGCGGGGGTGGGGGTACGACGGCAGGCCGACGCCGACGCCGTGCTGGACCTCCTGCCGGAACCGAGAGAGCTGCTGCTCGTCGAGCCGACCCTCCAGGAACGCGCGGGCGTAGATGCCGGGGGAGGCGTGGCCCTGGATGTAGACCTGGTCGCCGCCGCCCGGGTGGTCCTTGCCGCGGAAGAAGTGGTTGAAGCCGACCTCGTAGAGGCTGGCGGACGACTGGTATGTCGCGATGTGCCCGCCGACCTCGAGGCCCTTGCGGTTGGCGCTCGACACCATCACCGCGGCGTTCCAGCGGATGAAGGCGCGGATCCGCCGCTCGATGTCCTCGTCGCCCGGGAACCACGGCTCCCGCTCGGGCGGGATCGTGTTGATGTAGTCGGTGCTGCGCAGGGCCGGGACTCCGACCTGCTTCTGGCGGGCGCGCTCGAGCAGCCGCAGCATCACGTAGCGGGCCCGCTCCCTGCCACGCTCGTCGAGCAGGGCGTCGAACGAGTCGATCCAGTCCTTGGTCTCGTCCGGGTCGATGTCGGGCAGCTGGGTGGGCAAGCCCTCGTGGATCACCGCCGGTGCGGGTGCGCTGCGGGGGCTGGGAGTGGGGTCGGCTTCTCCGGTCACGCGGCCATCGTGGCACCGATCACGCCTGCACAAAATCTACCCAGCGGTAGCCGCACGCACGGGGCTCCGCCCTCGTGGACCCCCGGACCGTTCTGGACCCCGCTT
Source organism: Nocardioides immobilis (assembly GCF_003515065.1). Lineage (GTDB taxonomy): Bacteria > Actinomycetota > Actinomycetes > Propionibacteriales > Nocardioidaceae > Nocardioides > Nocardioides immobilis. The sequence continues at coordinate 66,989 of NZ_QXGH01000038.1, read as the reverse complement.
GCGCCGTCGCCCCAACTCCGCTGGACTACTCCCACACCTCGGGGATCAGCCCCGACGAAAGCAATGGACTGGAGGACCCCGTGAGCGCGACCGCGGAAGGCGGGACCGAATCGAGCGGACCCGCTAGCCGGCTCGGATTCAAGGCCGGCATGGTCGTCCAAGAGCTCGGGTGGGACCAGGACACCGACGACCAGTTGCGGGTCGCCATCGAGGACGCGATCGACGGCGACATGGTCGACGGCGACTACGGCAACGTGGTCGAGGCCGTCGTGCTGTGGTGGCGCAACGACGACGGCGATCTCGTCGACGGGCTCTTCGACTCGATCACCGACCTCGTCGGCGGCGGGGTGATCTGGCTGCTGACGCCCAAGGTCGGGCGTCCCAACGCCGTCGACCCGGCCGACATCGCCGAAGCGGCACCGATCGCGGGGCTCGCGCTCACGACGACGGCAGCGGTCAGCAGCGACTGGGTCGCCACCAAGCTGATCGCCCCCAAAACTGTCAGCTGACGACAACGCCTGCGCCATCTCCTGAGCACCCGGTGATGCACCGCAGCCGAGGTTGTAGCGTCCCTCTCATGGCAGAGAAGACCTCGCGGGTTCGTGACGCTGCGTTCAGCCTCAAGACCCTGTCCGAGTCCGGGATCGTGCAGCCCTACGGGCCGCGCAAGCTGGTCGGCATCGTCACGTCGCTCCGCAGGTGGGGCACGACTCCGGCGGGTGGCTTCAGGGCGCTGGCTGTGCGCAATCCCGACGGGGTGGCGATCATCGACGAACGCGGCACGGTCACCTTCGGTGAGCTCCACCGCCGTACCAACGCTCTCGCGCGCGCGCTCAAGGAGCGCGGCGTCGGAGAGGGCGACGGCGTGGCCGTCATGTGCCGCAACCACCGTGGCTTCATCGAGGCTTCGATCGCGATCAACAAGCTCGGCGCCGACGTGCTCTACCTCAACACGGCGTTCGCCGGACCCCAGCTCGCCGAGGTCGTGGCGCGGGAAGAGCCCCGCGTCGTCGTCTACGACGAGGAGTTCGCCGACCTGCTCGACGAGGTCGACATCGCCGAGCGGGTCATCGGGTGGACCGACGGCGACGCCGGCCCCGACACCATCGAGGGGATGATCCGGTCCGCTGGCTCGAACGCCGACCTGACTCCGCCGCAGCACACCTCGCGCACGATCATCCTCACCTCCGGGACGACCGGCACACCCAAGGGAGCACCGCGCCCGCAGGGCGGGATCCCCGCCGCGGTCTCGCTGCTCTCGCGGATGCCGCTGAAGTCCGGCTGGACCTGCCACATCGCGGCGCCGCTGTTCCACACCTGGGGCTTCGCGCACTACCAGCTCGCGATGCTGCTCGGCACCACGATGGTGCTGACCCGCAAGTTCGACCCCGAGACCGCGCTGAAGCTGATGGCCGACCACGAGTGCGACTCCGTGGTGGTCATCCCGGTGATGCTCCAGCGGATCCTCGCGCTGCCCGAGGAGACGCTCGACCAGTACCCGCTACCGCGGCTCAAGGCCGTGGCGTCGTCGGGTTCGGCGCTTCCCGGTGACCTGCCGATCCAGTGGATGGACCGCTACGGCGAGAACCTCTACTCGATCTACGGCTCGACCGAGGTCGCGTGGGCGAGCATCGCGACCCCGCAGGACCTGCGGGAAGCACCCGCCTCGGCCGGCGGGATCCCGCACGCCACGATCGTCAAGATCCTCGACCCCGACGGCAAGGAGCTGCCCCCCGGGGAGTCGGGCCGGATCTTCGTGGCCAACGACCTCCAGTTCGAGGGCTACACCGGAGGCGGTCACAAGGAGATCGTCAACGGGCTGATGTCGACCGGCGATGTCGGCCGGTTCGGCGAGGACGGCCGGCTCTACGTCGAGGGCCGCGACGACGAGATGATCGTCTCCGGCGGCGAGAACGTCTTCCCCAAGGAGGTCGAGGACTGCATCGCCAAGCTCGACGGCGTCGCCGAGGTGGCAGCGATCGGCGTTGACGACGACGACTACGGCAAGCGGCTGCGCGCGTTCGTGGTCAGCGCGGACGGCGCGAGCGTTTCCGAGGACGACGTGAAGGGCTGGGTCAAGAAGAACCTGGCCCGGTACAAGGTGCCGCGCGACGTCGTCTTCCTCGACGAGCTGCCCCGCAACGCCACCGGCAAGGTCCTCAAGCGCGAGCTCGTCGACGTGAAGGCGGAGGACTCGTGACCGAAGCCGGACTGGCACTGGGTGGTCCCGCACCCGACTTCACGCTGCGGGACCAGTTCGGCCAGGACATCACGCTCTCGTCGTACCGCGGGACGAAGGCGGTGCTGATCCTCTTCTACCCGTTCGCGTTCAGCGGCGTCTGCACCGGCGAGATGAACCTGATCCGAACTCGGCTGGAGGAGTTCCTCACCTTCGACACCGAGGTCGTCGCGATCTCGTGCGACCCGATGTTCTCCCTGCGGGCCTGGGCCGACGCGGACGGGCTCAACTTCCCGCTGCTCAGCGACTTCTGGCCGCACGGTGAGGTCACCCGGGCCTACGGCGTCTTCGACGAGAGCAGGGGTGCGCCGATGCGGTCGTCGTACGTCGTGGACCGCGACGGCAACGTCGCCTGGGCCGTCCACCACGCGTACGCCGACGGCCGCGACCTCGACGAGCACCTCAAGCAGCTGAGGGCCGCCGTCGATTGATGGTTCGATCGGACCAGTGGTCTAGTCCTTTCGGATGATTTTAGGATCGAATTCTCCGTTTGCCCTTGGACGGATGTTTCCGGCTCGCTACAGTTCAGTCGTTGAACCGCTGGTGACCCGAGACGCCAGCGGTTCGACTTATTTTTCTCGGGCTTTCACCCACCGGCCTTGGTTCGGTCTTCGCCCCACCGCTCCAGTAACCTGACGCCGCTGCCGCTGGACGACTGCGGCACGTCGGGCGCATAGCTCAGCGGTAGAGCTCCTGCCTTACAAGCAGGCGGTCACAGGTTCGATCCCTGTTGCGCCCACCGACCAATGATGGCCTCTGACCTGCGAATACGCTGTTCAGAGGCGCCATCGGTTTCGGCGCCGTGCGACGAATGTGCGATTAGGCTGGCGACATGCAGCGGTGGGCAGCAGGCGTGTGCAAGGTCGGGCGAACGACGATCGTGACTCACGACCCCGTACGCCCATACCGACCTTCGACCCGATTTCTGTCTAGCTCGACCGAACGCTTGGGTCCTTCAGTCGATACGCCCCGCTTCCCGCGCCCACCGCTTGACGTCGGCTGACTCCCAGATCGGCCCGGCGGCAAGTCGAGCCACGGGCTCCGGAAAGCTCTCGCTCTGCGCCAGTTGGCCCACGCGCTGGCGACTGACGCCGAGGAGCTTTGCGATCTCAGTTGTGCCCATCAGGTGGTTATCCACAGGAAGACCCTAGCCTTGACACGCGCAAGGGCTGGCGTATGACACTCGATGGGAGCCCAACAGACCGAGGGGCGGCCCCGGCCGGTGCGGGAACACCAGGCCGGGACCTAGGACCGAGTGCAACGGAGGCACCCAGACCATGGATCTATCTTCTACCGTCCGCCGCGTGTCCGGTCAGCGGGTCACCCATCGCGAGGATGCGAACCCGGGTGAAGTGCGGGAGTACCGCCGCGACCGAGAGCACCTCTATCCGCTGGAGGACTACCAGGAGGCCCTCGCGATCGGCAGCACCGTCACTTCCTTCTGCGGGATCGAAGTTAATCTGCTGCGAGGCGATGCTGCTGTCGTCGTGGAGGCGACCGAGCCCGGAGTCGAGGACTGCATCACGTGCGTCGACGTCTGGCGCCAGCGTCGGTTGGTGCGTCTGTGACCGCAGGTCGGCCCGGACGGGCCGCGCGCCCGTCGCTTCCGCGGCGCAGGAACCGCGCGTTGTGCTGCGAATGCGGAGAACTGCGAACCGTGGCGCAGTCCTATCGAGTTAGGCCACCGGAAGGCGCTGCGGCAGGCGAAGTGGCCGGTCCGTGGTGCACCTGGCTGCGGTGCGCCCACTGCAGAGTGAGCACAGTCCATGCTGTGATCGTCGACGCCTTGGCGGACACGTGGGGTCGCGACGGGTGCGACAGAGAACGACACGATCGCACCGCCGACCGTCATCGCCGTCGGATCAGGCGGCGGCTGGACGCTCTCTCCGCGGAGGGAGCGACCATCGTCAAAGCACTCTCAGTCGACGACATGAATCTCGACGACGCCTCGTTGAAGTCATCGAGTACGCCGACGCCCGCGCCTTCGTCATCCGCGTCTGCACGACTGCTGCGCCAAGCCGCCTCCTCGAAGCCCTTGAGCTCGCCGAGGACCTCCTCGACGCACCCGCACGACTCGGCCCGTGGGGGACGACGCCGCGGGCCTGTGGCGAGGGCTCGCGATATTGGCGCTCGGAGGTTGCTCGTGGTGCTGCCGTCATGACTGGCGCTTCTGTCGCAATAATGCGCGCTCGACCCAAAAGTGCATGGGGTGCGAGGTTGGTAAGGGGGTCTGCGGTGCGGTGGTGAGCGGCCGCCGCGGTGCTCGCCTCGGCGGTGGGTCCGAAAGTCGGGCGCGGTATGTCCGATCGATCGGGGACGGCGTTGCTTCTGTCGTGTGAAGGCGTCGCGGTGATCTTGGCCGCGACCTCGGATCAAGGAAGAGGTGGTCGCCAGTGAGCACCGCGGCACAGGCACAGGCCAGAAGTGACCGCGCCCGGGAAAGCCGGCAAGAGGCGGCGCGGGACCGCCGGCGTCAACTGGATCCGGACAGCTGGCCCGGGAGCAGCGGATCGATGAGGCCACCGTTGACGTCGAGCTGGCGTTGGAGGCCCCCTCCGAGGCCGAGCGAGCGGTAGAGGCGGCGGGGGTCGCGGGCCACGAGGGCCGTCCCCAGAGGCGTTGCGGCTCATCGCAGACACGGTGCAGGACGTCATGCTTGACGTGTTCGCGGCCCCCCGCGAGATCGCTACCAGGTCATCACCCAGCACCCCGTCGGGCAGATCATTGCGGAGGACACCGGACTCGGCTTCGAACGGAGCGCCGGCGTGGCCGTAATCCAGATCTTCCAGCAGGGCAGGTCCGAGGACCAGAAGAGGGCGGTCTACCGCGAGTTGGCGGACGGGCTCCAGGAACGCTGCGACATCTCGCCGACCGACCTCATCGTTTCGATCGTGTCCAACGGGCGTCAGGACTGGTCCTTCGGCCTCGGACGGGCCCAGTTCCTCGAAGGCGACCTCTGACCCACGGCACCGATTCACAGCCGAGGCAAGGAAGAAGACCCTGAGGCTGGTGCCATTTGACGCGACGTGAGAACGCGCGGCTGACAGCTGTGGCGGCGTGGATTGCATCCGTGGGGCGCTGGCTCGCCGATGCCAGGGTGGTCAGCGGTCGTTGGCGGGTCCCGTGGTTGCGCGGACGACCAGTTCGGGCTCGAGGATGATCTCGCGGCCGTCCACCTTGGCGCCGGAGGTCCGTGCCACGATGCGCTCTACGGCGAGGCGGGCCATCTCTTGGGGGACTTGGCGGATGGTCGTGAGATCGAGGCCGGGGCTTCCCGCCAGGGCGCTGTCGTCGAAGCCGATGACCGAGATGTCGCCGGGGACACTGATTCCCTGCTGACCAAGGACGCTCATGGCGGCGGCGGCGATGTCGTCGTTGAAGGCGATCAGTGCGGACGGCAGGTCGCGCCCGGTCTCGAGCATCGTTCGCGTAGCGCGCTGACCGTCGAGCTGGTCCTCGCCGTCGCACTCCACAACGTGGATCTCCGACCTCAGCCCGTTGGCCCGCATCGCCTGCTTGTAGGCATCGCGCCTCGCGAGAGCGATCAGTCCGCGGCCACCCTGGAGGTGCGCGATCCGGCGGTGTCCGAGGTCCACGAGGTGCTTGACGGACAAAGCCATCGCGTGGTCGTCGGAGGTGCGCACGATGTCGACACCGGGGTGGTCCACGTGCCAACCGACCACCACCAGCGGGATCTGGCCTGCCAGCTGTGGCTCCGGGATCTCTGGCCCGAGCATGATGAGGGCGTCGAACCGGAAGTCCTGAAGCGAACCGAGGGCGCGCTTCTCGTCGCGGCTGCTCGTCAGGGCGCTGAGGACCAGGTCCCACCCGCGGTCCTCCGCGGCGGTGTACAGGCCGTCGATCAGCTCGAAGTGGAAGCGCCCTGCGCGTCCGAACAGCACCCCGATCAGGTGAGCCTTGAGACTCGCGAGCGAGCGAGCCCGTACGTCGGGCCTATAGCCCATTTCTCGCGCTACCCCGAGGATGCGCTCCCTGCTGGCGGCACTCGCGCCTGGAGCATCCCGCATCACGATCGACACCAGCGCCGTGGAGACCCCTGCCCGGCTGGCTACGTCTGCGAGGGTGACGCGCCGATGCTGTCCGGCGTGTTGGTCGGTCATTGGTCACCCCTCTCCGAGCGGACGTGGGCTCACCCTAGCGGCGCGGCCAGCCGCCGATGCGCAGGCTTGCCGGATAACCGCTCGAACCTTCTCCGCAAGAGAACTATAGCGTTCTAGGCGACAGAAACTAAAGCGTTCTAAAAATGTGGCGCGAATATGTTGACAAAGGCATTGCAGACGGGTTCTCTTGTGACCGACGCCACACGCGGCGTCATCCACCTCACACAACAAGAACAGCCGTTGGCTTCCGGGGACTCGGACAGGTTCACGGCCCGCGCAGCCCGGTCGACGAAGGGGAAGATGTCTTGTGAGCACGACGCGCACACGGACCCAGGTGGTCCTGGCCACGACCGCCGCAGCGGCACTCGTGCTGCTCAGCGCCTGCGGTAGTGGCAAGCCGAACTCCGACGACGACGACGGAGGCAGCGGCAACTCGGGGACTGGGCCCCGACCCTCGGGCAAGGCCGACATCTACGTCATCGGCGGCAAGTCGGACGACCCGTTCTGGTCCCGCGTGAAGCGCGGCGCCGAGGACGCGGGCAAGTTGGTAGAGGCCGACGGCGGCAGCGTCACCTGGCTCGGCCCTCAGAACTACGACAACCTCGGCCCCGACGCGGCCAAGCTGATCGACACGGCCGTGAGCAACGGTGCAACCGCCATCATCGGTCCCGACTGGGTGCCGGAGGCGCAGGACGCCTCGTTCCAGCGCGTGGTCGACAAGGGCATCCCGCTGTGGATCTACAACTCCGGCGGCCTGGAGGCCGCCGACAAGCTCGGTGCCCTCAACTACATCGGCAGCGACGACCATGAGGCCGGAGTTGCCGGCGGGGAGTACCTCGGCGAGAACGGCAACGAGCACGTGCTGTGTGTCAACACCCTGCCGGGCGCTGCGAACAGCGAGGCCCGTTGCGACGGCCTTGCCGAGGGCATCGAGGAAAGCGGAGGCGAATCTGAGCAGCTTCCGATGCCCTCATCGAGTTTCGGCAACCCGACCGCAGTCACCCAGGGCATCAAGGCAGCGCTGCTCCAGGACGACTCGATCGACGCCGTTGTCACCATCAGCACCGGAGACGCTGACGCCGCCGCAAGTGCCATCGAACAGGCCGGCTTGGGCGACGACGTCGACCTCGGCACGTTCGACATGGACCCGACGCAGCTCGAGCGAATCAAGGACGGCAAGGAGCTGTTCTGCATCGACCAGCAGCCCTACATGCAGGGCTTCCTCGCGGTCTCGTTGGCTAACAGCTACGTGCGATACGGCATCAACCTTCCGCAGCGGCCGCTGCTGACCGGCCCGGCGATCATCGACCAGTCCAACGTCGACTTCGCCATCGACGGCGCGAAGGCCGGCGTCCGCTGACCCGGCGGTGCTGGGTCGCGCATCTTCCGCGACCCAGCACCGCGACCCGGTCGACAGCGCACTATTCGTCGGCCTCGACTCCACCGAAAAGGGATTCAGAAATGGCAGTGCAAGCACCAGCAGCGCCGGCTCCGGCGCGCCCGCTCGTCTCCGGCGCGAGCGTGCGGAACCTGATCCGCCGGCCCGAGACCGGAGCCCTTATCGGCACGGTCAGCGTCTTCGTCTTCTTCGCCATCTTCGGAGGCCAGCAGTTCCTGTCCAGCGGCGGCACCGCCAGCTGGCTCAACGTCGCCGCCGAACTGGGCATCATCGCCATCCCGGTCGGCCTGCTCATGATCGCAGGCGAGCTGGACCTGTCCGTCGGATCGGTCCTCGCGTCAAGCTCGATGACGCTGGCCATCGTCTCCGGTCATTACGGCGCACCGATGATCATCGGCATCGGAGCCGCGATCGCCCTGGGCCTTTTGACAGGATTCCTCAACGGCGTACTGGTCACCGCGACCAACGTCCCGTCCTTCGTCGTCACCCTGGCCACCAACTTCGGCCTCGCCGGACTGACGCTGGGCTTCTCCCGGGTCATCACCGGCACCACCAGCGTCGCCATCGAGCCCGGATCTCCGGACAAGGAGCTGTTCGGCACCCTGTTGGCAGACAAGTTCGAGGTGGCGGTCTTCTGGTGGATCGGCGTCGCCGTGGTGGTGGGCTGGATGTTGCACGTCAGCCGCTTCGGCAACTGGATCTTCGCCGTTGGCGGTGACACCGTCAGCGCCCGGGCCACTGGAATCTCGGTGCGCAACGTCAAGATCGGCTTGTTCATGGGAAGCGCGCTCGGGGCCGCCCTGGTCGGTGTGATCCAGACGATCCTCTACAACAGCGCACAGGTCGCCAACGGCCAGTCCTTCGTCTTCAACTCCATCATCGCGGTGGTCATCGGCGGCGTTCTGCTCACCGGTGGCTACGGCTCCGTCGTCGGGGTGGTCCTCGGCACGCTGACCTTCGCGATCGTGCAGCAGGGCATCTACTACACCGGCTGGGAGTCCGACTGGGCCAGCTTCATTCTCGGCATCCTCCTCTTGGCCGCGGTCCTGATGAACAACACCTTCCGTCGTATGGCGCTCTCGTCCTCAACCAAGAAGAAGGCGTGACCATGACCGAGCCTCTCCTCAAGTTGAATGCCGTTTGCAAGTCCTTCGGCACCACCGACGTGCTCAGCGACGTCTCGCTGGAGGTCAGAGCCGGCGAGGTGCTTTGCCTGCTCGGAGACAACGGAGCCGGAAAGTCCACGCTGATCAAGATCCTGTCCGGATTCCACGAGCCCAGCTCCGGCACGATGGAGGCCGGCGGGAAGAAGGTGTGCTTCAAGAGCCCCCGCGACGCCAGCAGCCACGGCATCGCCACGGTGCATCAGTTCGGCGGAACCTTCCCCTTGATGAGCATCGGGCGATCGTTCTTCGTCGGCGCTGAGCCCCTCAAGGGCCTGTGGCCGCTGCGTCGTTTCGATCGCAAGCTCGCCAACAGCATCGCCGTCCGCGAGATGCAGGCTCTCGGAATCACACGCATCACCGACGGTGACCGGCTCGTCGGTGGCCTCTCCGGCGGAGAACGCCAGGCCCTGGCCATTGGTCGCGCGGTCCACTTCGGCGCGAACGTTCTGATCCTCGACGAGCCGACTGCGGCGCTCGGCGTCAAGGAGGCTGCACACGTGCTCCGCCTGATCATGCAGGCACGACAAAAGGGCATCGCCGTCGTCCTGGTGACCCACAACGTCACCCACGCGATGACGGTCGGCGACCACTTCGCCGTCCTCATCCGCGGCGCCCTCGCCGCCGACTTCCACAAGGGCGAGCGGACCCGTGAAGAGATCACCGACCTGATGGCCGGAGGCGAGGCCATGGCCGAGCTCGAGGCAGAGATCGAGGCCTACCAGCTCGCCCACCACGGGCACACCCCCGAGCCGGCCGAGCTCGAACGCCTTACCCACGACCCGTCGGGCCCCTGAAGCCTGCCGCGACATCCGACCCCACTAGCGAGGAAGAACGTTCCATGACAGACACGTCTCTCGGCGTCGCCGTGATCGGCGCCGGCATGGTCGGGCGCGCCCATGCCGCCGGCTACCGCGTCGCGAGCCAGCTCTACGACCTGGACCTGCCCGACGTACGCCTCGTCGCGATCGCCGACGCGCACGAACCCTTCGCACTCGACGGCGCCGAGCGCTTCGGCTACCAGCGAGCCGAGAAGAGCTGGGAGGCGATCGTGGATGCCCCTGACATCGACGTCGTCTCGGTGGCGATCGCCAACGAGCTGCACCGGCCGGTCGTGGAAGCGCTCCTTGCAGCCGGCAAGCACGTGCTGTGCGAAAAGCCGTTGGCCCCCACCGTCGAGGACGCGAGGGCGATGGTGGCTGCCGCCGAGGCCGCGACAAGCCACTCGGGCGTCGGGTTCTCCTTCCGGCGTACGCCGGCGATCAACGCCATTCGCGAGCAGATCCAGAACGGTGCGATCGGACCGGTCCGGCACTTCAACGGCCACTACTGGTGCGACTACGCCCAGGACCCGCACAATCCCATGAGCTGGCGCTACAAGGGCGGGCCGGGCACCGGCGCGCTCGCGGACATCGGCAGCCACATGATCGACCTGGGCGAATATCTCTGCGGCCCGATCGCAAGCGTCACTGGCGCGGTGTTCCAGACCTTCACCACCGAGCGCCCCGTGCCCCTCGGCGCAACGGTCGGACACGCCGCCGGTGCGGTCGGTGATACCACCGAACCCGTGGAGAACGAGGACATCGCCACCTTCACGGCCACCTTCGGCAACGGTGCGGTCGGCACCTTCTCCATCAGCCGAATCTCGCATGGACTTCCCAACGGACTGGGATTTGAGGTGTTCACCGCCAACGGCTCCGCAGCGTTCGATCTCAACCGGCCCGGCGAGTTCACCTTCGCAGACAAAGGCCCCGACGGAAGGACCAACGGATCTCGCACCGTCCTCATCGGTCCCCAGCACCCCGGCATCGAGCGGGGGATCGCGATGGACTTCCCCTCCGTCGGCCACGGCCAGAACGACCTGTTCGCGTGGCAGGCCCGCGCCTTCCTCGACCAGGTTGCCGGGCTGGGCAAGCTCGCGCCCCTCCCGTCGCTGGCCGACGGCCTTCACAACATGGAGATCCAGGCCGCGGTGACCCAGTCCGCGCTCAACGGCGGCCAATCCGTAGCCCTCGCCTGACCCTTCGTCGCCCACCGTTCGTGGCCGACGACATCACCCCCACCAGCATCAAAGGAACACATCATGAAGCTCGGCGCGTACACCGCCTGCCTGCACGACAAGACCCTCGAGGAGACGCTGGACACGCTCCGCGGACTCGGCCTGACCAGTGTCGAGATAAACGCCGGCGGATTCATCGGCACCCCGCACCTGCCCGTCGATGAGCTGCTCGAGAGCGCCACCGCCCGCGAGAAGTACCTCGCGGTCTTCGACGACTACGGCATCGAGCTCACCGCGCTGAACTGCAACGGCAACCCGCTGCACCCGGACCCGGAGGTCACCCACGGTGAGGACCTGAAGCGCACGATCAAGCTGGCCGGGCTGCTCGGCATCAAGACCGTGATCACGATGTCGGGCCTGCCTGCGGCCGAGGCCGGCGGCACACGGCCGTCGTGGACCGTGATCCCGTGGGACTCGGTCTACAAGGAGACCTTGGACTACCAGTGGGACGAGGTCGCGGTCCCGTTCTGGAAGGAGATCCAGGAGCTCGCCGCCGAGAACGACGTACGGGTGGCGATCGAGATGCACCCGCACAACCTGGTGTTCAACCCGGCCACCCTCAAGCGCCTGGTTGAGCTCACCACCCCGGCCGGCGGTGTCAACCACGTCGGCGCCGAGATGGACCCCAGCCATCTGTTCTGGCAGCACATCGACCCCATCGCGGCCGTCGAGGACCTGGGCGACCTGGTCTTCTTCGCCGCCGCCAAGGACACCTTGATCCATCAGACCGCAGCCGTGAACGGGGTGCTCGACGACCGGTTCGAATGGATCCCTGCCGAGGAGAACCCGCTCGGCCTCGGTGGTCGCCACACCGTCACCCGGTGGCCGGCCGTCCCGGGCTGGTCGTTCGTCGCCGTCGGCCGCGGCCACGACGTCGACTTCTGGGCCCGGTTCCTAGCAGCGCTCCGGGAGCACACCGCTGTCCGCGCAGTGAACATCGAGCACGAGGACGCCTCGTTCGGCCAGGTGGAAGGTCTCAAGTTCGCCACCGACAACCTCATCGCGGCCGCGAAGCTCGCCGGCGTCGAGGCCTCGTCATGAGGACGATCGACCACTGGATCGACGGCGCGCTGGCCGGCGGCACGTCGACCCGCCGGAGCGACGTGTGGAACCCGGCGACGGGCGAGCGACAGGCCGAGGTGATGCTGGCCGCGCCCGCGGACGTCGACACCGCCGTACAAGCGGCGAAGCGGGCGTTCGAGTCCTGGTCGCAGTCCTCGCTGTCACAGCGCACCAAGGTGTTGTTCGCCTTCCGGCAGCTAGTCAACGACCACACCCAGGAGCTTGCCGAGATCATCAGCGACGAGCACGGCAAGGTGGTGTCCGACGCAGCCGGTGAGGTGCAACGCGGCCTCGAGGTCGTGGAGTTCGCGTGCGGGATCCCACAGCTCCTCAAGGGCGACTACTCCGACCAGGTCTCGCGCGGCATCGACGCATTCTCTTTCAGGGAGCCGCTCGGCGTGGTCGCCGGCATCACGCCGTTCAACTTCCCGGTGATGGTTCCGATGTGGATGCACCCGGTCGCCATCGCCTGCGGCAACACCTTCGTGCTCAAGCCCAGCGAGCGGGACCCCTCTGCCTCGCTGCGGATCGCCGAATTGTGGGCCGAAGCAGGCCTTCCGCCCGGTGTGTTCAACGTCGTGCACGGCGACAAGGAGACCGTGGACGCCCTGTTGGATCACCCGGACGTCGAGGCGATCTCGTTCGTCGGCTCCACACCCATCGCGAAGTACATCCACGAGCGGGGCACGGCGAACGGCAAGCGGGTCCAGGCCCTGGGTGGCGCGAAGAATCACGCAATCGTGTTGCCCGACGCCGACCTGGACTTCGCGTCCGATCACCTGGTCGCTGCAGCCTTCGGCTCTGCGGGAGAGCGGTGCATGGCGATCTCCGCCGCGGTGGCCGTCGGAACCGCCGGGGATGCACTCGTCGAGGCGGTCAATGCCAAGGCACACGAAGTAGTGGTGGGCCCGGGGCGCGACGAGAAGAGCGAGATGGGGCCGGTGATCAGCCCCGAAGCCGTGGATCGGATCGTGCGACTGATCGACGCCGGCGAGAGGCAAGGCGGCAAGGTCACCGTGGACGGTCGCGGGCTGGTCGTGCCGGGTCACGAGCAGGGCTTCTTCGTGGGGCCGACCGTGGTGGACGGCGTGACGCCGGAGATGGATGTCTACCGGGAGGAGATCTTCGGCCCGGTGCTGTCGGTGATGCGCGCCGACACCGTGGACGCGGCGATCGCCCTGATCAACGCCAACCCGTATGGCAACGGCACAGCAATCTTCACGTCGAGCGGTGAGGCAGCCCGCCGGTTCCAGCGCGGGGTCAAGGTCGGGATGATCGGGATCAACGTCCCGGTCCCCGTCCCGATGGCCTACTTCTCGTTCGGCGGGTGGAAGGACTCCCTGTTCGGCCAGTCCCACATCCACGGACCAGAGGGCGTCGCGTTCTACACGCGGGCAAAGGTGGTCACCTCCCGCTGGCCGCACGTCGAGCAGGCCATCGACTCCAGCTTCCACTTCCCGACCGCACAGTGAGGCTGACATGAGGATCGCGATCGACCCGTACATGTTCCGCAGCACGCCCCTTCTGGAGCTCCCGGCGCTGGTGGCCGACCTCGGCTACGAGCACATCGAGCTCTCCCCGCGTGAAGACTTCATGCCGTTCTTCCTGCACCCGCGGGCAGACGACGCCACCGTCAAGGCGTTCAAGAAGGCCCTCGACGATGCCGGTGTGAAGGTTGCGGCGAACCTTCCCTTGTACCGCTGGTCCGGCCCCGATGAGGACGAGCGTCAGGCGGCCGTGCGGTACTGGAAGCGCGCCATCGAGATCACCGTCCAGCTCGACTGCAACGTCATGAACTCCGAGTTCAACGGCCGACCCGAGACGGCGAGCCGCAGCGAGGCACAGTTCTGGCGGTCCATGGAGGAGCTGCTCCCCGTCTTCGAACGAGAAGGCGTCCACCTCCGGCTCGAGCCCCATCCGGACGACTTCGTAGAGGACGGCCTGGTCGCGGTCGACATGATCCGGGGCATCAACTCACCCCTGGTCTCCTTCCTCTACTGCGCGCCACACACCTTCCACATGGGCGGCACCACCCCCCAGAAGATGGTCGAGATCATGGAGTACGCCGGGGACCTGATGACCCAGCTGCATCTGGCCGACTCCTTCGACCACACCGGCTCCTCGGGCCTGCGCTACATCGTCAACCCGCCGGGCTCCACCGCACGGGTGCACCAGCACCTCGATATCGGCCAGGGCGAGGTGGACTGGGACCTGTTCTTCGAGACGCTCGGCCGGCTCGGCTTCGGCGATCGCGACGACACGATCATGACGTCCTGCGTGTTCGCCTGGGAGGACCGCGCCCGCGAGTCCAGCCTCTACATGCGCGAGACGATCGACAAGTACACCAGCTCGTGGGGGACGCAGTGACACTCCCTGGATCCCAGACCGAACTTCTCACCGTCGGCCGAGTGGGCGTCGACCTCTACCCGCTCCAGACCGGGCCGTTGAAGGACGTCACGACGTTCCAGAAGTTCCTCGGCGGCACGGCCACCAACGTCGCCGTCGGGGCTGCGAGGCTCGGCCGCCGGACCGCCGTACTCACCAAGGTCGGGCGCGACGGCTTCGGCGACTACGTCAAAGAGGCACTGGCCGGATTCGGCGTGGACGCGTCGTACGTCGGCACGTCGGAAGACCTGCTGACACCCGTTGTCTTCTGCGAGCTGAACCCTCCGGACGACCCGCCCTTGCTGTTCTACCGGACACCGGTCGCGCCGGACCTGACGCTGACCCCCGACGAGATTCCCCTCGACCTGGTTCGCGACGTCCCGGTGTTCTGGGTGACCGGCACCGGTGTCAGCGTCGAGCCCGCACGAACCACACAGCTCACCATGCTCGAGCACCGCGGCCGGCCCACTCCCGGGAGTGGCCGGCACACGATCCTGGACCTTGATTGGCGGCCGATGTTCTGGCCCTCGCCCGACGACGCGCGCGCCGAGTACGACGCCATGCTCGACCACGTCACCGTCACCGTCGGCAACCGCGCCGAGGTCGAGGTCGCGGTCGGTACGGCGGACCCGGCCGAGGCCGCGACGCGCCTGCTCGACCGCGGGGTCGAGCTGGCGCTGGTGAAGATGGGCGGCGACGGCGTCCTGGTCGCGACCCGCGAGGGGTCCACGGTCGTGCGGCCCCATCCCGTCGAGGTCGTGTGCGGCCTCGGCGCCGGCGACGCCTTCGGCGGCGCCCTGGTCCACGGCCTGCTGTCCGGATGGGACCCCGTCCGATGCGCCGAGTACGCGAACGCGGCCGGGGCCATCGTCGCCTCGCGCCTGGCTTGCGCCGACGCGATGCCCACCCTCACCGAGCTCGAGGAGCTCGTCACCAGCCAAGGAGCCCACCCATGACCATCGCGCCGACCCGTCCAGCAATCACCGACGAACAATGGAGCGAGCTGCTTCGCGTCCGCGCCACGCAGCCCCATGCGGTCGCGTCGGCCTATCGCACCAGGCGCCGGCCCCCGCGGCTGCTGTCGAAGAAGGACACGCTGTTCCTGGTCGCAGCCGACCACCCGGCCCGCGGTGCCCTGGCGACCGGTGGTGACCGCCTGGCGATGGCCGACCGCCGGTCGCTGCTGGCCCGACTGGTCGAGGCGCTCGCACACCCCGACGTGGACGGCGTGCTCGGAACGCCCGACGTTATCGAGGAGCTGCTCCTGCTGGGTGCCCTCGAAGGCAAGGTCGTGATCGGATCCATGAACCGCGGCGGCCTCGACGGCGCGGTGTGGACCATGGACGACCGGTTCACCGGCTACGACGCGGCGAGCATCGCGCGGTACGGACTGGATGGCGGCAAGATGCTGCTCCGCATCGACGACAAGGACCCGGGAACGCTGCCGACCCTGCAGGCCTGCGCGGAGGCTGTCACCGAGCTCGCCGAAAACGGACTGATGGCGATGGTGGAGCCACTGCCCTACCGCCGCGAGGCGGACGGCAAGCTGACCCTGCTGAAGGACGTCGCCTCGCTCTCGCGCGCCGTCACCGTCGCCTCGGGCCTGGGCGTGACCAGCGCCCACACCTGGCTCAAGATGCCCTCCTGCGACGAGCCGGAGGCTGTGTTCGCCGCGACCACCCTGCCCTGCGTCGTCCTGGGCGGAGTGCCCGGCCCCGACCCGGCCAAGGACCTCGCGTCGTGGGGTCAGGCACTGCGCTCACCGGCCGTGCGCGGCCTGGTCGTCGGCCGGGCACTGCTGTACCCGCCCGACGGCGACGTAGCCGGCGCGGTCTCGGCCGCGGCCGCGGTGCTCCGTGCTGCCCACGAGGGGGACGTCCCGTGAAGCTGCACCGTCCCTGGGACGAGGCGGGCGGCCCGGGGTCCGTCGTACACCTGACGCCCGAGGATGCCGGCTGGTCCTACACCGGCCTCCAGGTGCTCCGGCTCGCCCCGGGCGAGCGGCGCGCCGTCGCGACCGGTGATTCCGAGGCCTTCGTGCTGCCCTTGGCCGGGTCCGTGTCGATCGAGATCCTCGACGAGCCGGGGGACACGCTCGGCAGCTGCGAGCTCGAGGGCCGGGACTCGGTATTCACCCGGGTCACCGACTTCCTGTACGTCGGGCGGGAGACCGCGATCGCCATCGAAAGCGCGGACGGCGCAGAGGTGGCGCTGCCGAGCGCTCGCTGCCACGAGCGCCGCCCGCCGAGGTACGGCCCCGCCGAGGACGTTCCGGTCGAGGTCAGAGGCGCCGGGCCGGCGACGCGACAGGTGGCGAACTTCGGCGTGCCCGGCGTCTGGGACCATGCCGAGAAGCTGATCTGCTGCGAGCTGATCACGCCGCCCGGCAACTGGTCGAGCTACCCGCCGCACAAGCACGACGCGAGCGAGCCGTGCCCGGTGGTCAACGAGGAGATCTACTACTACCGGATCGCGGGTGCCGACCAGGTCACCCCGTCTCGCGAGGGCTTCGGGCTCCACCGGACCTACACCGGGCCCGAGCACGTCGAGGCCGGGCTGCAGCGCCTGGACGAGTCGATCGAGGTCCGCGACCACGACGTCGTACTCGTGCCGCACGGCTACCACGGCCCCTGCGTCGCCGCGCCCGGCTATCCCATGTACTACCTGAACGTCATGGCCGGCCCGAGCGAGTCCCGCGCGATGGCGTTCTGCGACGACGCTGCGCATGGCTGGGTGCGCGACAGCTGGAAGGGCGCGGCGCTGGACCCGCGCTGCCCGGTGACCTCGGCGGCCGGCCCGGTAGTCGAGGCAGGCCGACCATGACGACGTACGCCGGAGCAACAGTGCGCCTCACCACTGCGCAGGCGCTGGTCCGCTGGATGATCGCGCAGCGTTCGGAGTTGCTCGGCGGCGCCGAGGTGCCGCTGTTCGCCGGCGTCTTCGGGATCTTCGGGCACGGCAACGTCCTCGGTCTCGGTACCGCCCTCCACGAAGTGCAGGACGATCTACCCACCTGGCGTGGACAGAACGAGCAGGGGATGGCGCTCGCAGCCGTCGCCTTCGCGCGGGCAACCGATCGGCGCCAGGTGATGGCCGCCACCGCCTCAGTGGGGCCGGGGGCGCTGAACATGGTCACTGCTGCGGGCGTCGCCCACGCGAACCGGATTCCGGTTCTGCTGCTGCCCGGTGACACGTTCACGAGCCGGGCTCCCGACCCTGTCCTCCAGCAGGTTGAGCACTTCGGTGATCCGACCACGTCGGTGAACGACGCGTTCCGGCCGGTGTCCCGGTACTTCGATCGGATCACCCGGCCCGAGCAGCTGATGTCCACCCTTCCTCAGGTCGCGCGCGTCCTGACCGATCCCGCGGATGCGGGCCCGGTCGTGCTCGCGCTGCCGCAGGACGTGCAGGCCGAGGAGTACGACTTTCCGGCCGCGATGTTCGAGCCGCGGCTGCATCGAGTGCCGCGGCATCGGCCTGACCTGGCCGCACTCGCGGAGGCAGCCGAGCTCCTGCGCACGGCCGCGCGACCGCTGCTCGTCGTCGGTGGGGGAGTGCGCTACTCAGGTGCCGCGCGCGAGGCGCTCGCCTTCGCCGAGACCCATGGCGTCCCGGTCGTGGAGACGGTGGCGGGCCGGACGCTGGTTCCGCACGAGCATCCGCTGTACGGCGGACCGCTCGGCATCATCGGCGCCACCTCGGCCAACGAGCTCGCCGCCGCCGCTGACGTCGTGCTGGCGGTAGGCACGCGGCTCCAGGACTTCACCACGTCGTCGTGGACCGGTTTCGCCCCCGGCGTGCGGATCGTCACCGTCAACGCGGCCCGGTTCGACGCCGTCAAGCGTGCGGCGCATGCGGTCGTCGGCGACGCCCGCGAGACGCTCCTGGAACTCACGGAAACCCTCGAGGGATGGTCGGCTGACCCGTCGTGGACCGGCCGGGCTGCTGAGGAACGGGCGGTCTGGGACACCCATGTCGACCAGCTGCGCCACGGCGCGGCACCCGACGGATCGCTGACCTACGCCCAGGTGGTCGGCATCGTCAACGACGCCAGCGGGCCGGACGACTACGTCCTCACCGCCTCGGGCGGCATGCCCGGAGAGCTCCACGGTGGCTGGCGCACCGGCCCCGTCAAGCCCGACGCCTCACCGACCTCCGGCGCGACCATGGACCTGGAGTACGGGTTCTCCTGCATGGGCTACGAAGTGGTCGCCCCCTGGGGTGCCGCGATGGCGCGGGCACAGACCCATCCCGACGGCCTGGTCACCGGCCTCTTCGGCGACGGCTCGTACCTGATGCTCAACTCCGAGCTCTACTCCGCCGCCTTCGCCGGACACCCATTTGTCGCCGTGTTGTGCGACAACGGGGGGTACGCCGTGATTCATCGGCTGCAGACCAACCAGGGTGCCGCCGGTTTCAATAACATGCTCTCCGACTCCCGCGGCCCGGGTGCGGACGGCAGCGTCCACGTGGACTTTGCCGCGCACGCACGCGCCCTGGGCTGCACAGTGGAGGACGTCCCGGCCGATGCCGGCGTCGACGGGCTGAGGGCGGCCTACCTCGACGCCCGCGCGGCGGCCAAGGCAACCGGCCGTCCGACCGTCGTGGTGTGCCGGACGCACCCATCGACGTGGACCGAGGCGGGCGCTTGGTGGGAGACCGGCGTCCCGGAGACTCTCTCCGGCCACGAGGCCTACCGGGAGGCGAAGCAGCGTCAGCTGCGTTGGCTCTGAGATCCGCATCCGATGGACGAACTGACGCTGCTCTCGGTAGTCGCGCTCGCGGGCGCCGCGTTCCTGATCGGATTCGCGAAGACGGCGATCGGTGGGGTGGCCAGCCTGGCCGTCGCCGTCTTCGCACTCGTCCTGCCCGCCCGCGAGTCCACCGGTGCAGTTCTGGCTTTGCTCCTCGTGGGCGACGTCGTCGCCGTACGGCTCTATCGGCGTCACGCCGACTGGGCGCTGCTGCTGCGACTGCTGCCCTCGGTGGTCCCCGGACTTGCGCTGGGCGCGTGGTTCGTCGCCGTTGCCGACCAGACGCTCATGCAGCGCGCCATCGGAGGGGTCCTGTTGGTGATGGCCCTCATCCAGATCTGGAGCCGCCATGACGCGGACCGGACAACCGATACCAGCGGAAGGATTCGGGAGATCGGCGGGCGCGCAGCCCCCTTCGCCGTGGGCATAGCCGCCGGTTTCGCGACCATGACGGCCAACGCAGCCGGCCCGCTCATGACTATCTATCTCCTGATCGCCGGCTTGCCCGTCCTCGGACTGCTCGGCACGGCCGCGTGGTTCTTCCTCCTCGTCAACCTGGCCAAGCTTCCGTTCAGCGCGGGCCTGGGTCTGATGGACGGTGCCACCTTGCTCCTGGACCTGACGCTCGTGCCCGCCCTCCTCGCAGGCGCCGCAGCAGGGGTCTGGGTAGCGCGCCGGATCGACCGGCAGATGTTCGAGGGCGCAACGCTCGCGCTGACCGTGCTCGCCGCGGCAGTCCTTTTCGTCTGAAACGGCGTGGCTTGATGAGGTGACGGCGTCGGTCGTCACGGGCCGGTACGTCGACCCGAAGGCAGGTCGGATCGCCTTCAAGGCCTACGCCGAGCAGTGGCGGGCGGCGCAGGTGCACCGGCCGTCGTCAGCCGCTCATGTCGAGACGATGCTGCGCCGCCATGCCTATCCGACGCTGGGGGAGAGACAGCTATCGTCGATCCTGCCGAGCGAGGTCCAGGCGTGGGTCAAGCGCCTGAGTGCAGGCGCTGGCGACCGCGGGCCGCTCGCGCCCTCAACGGTCGGAGTTGTCCACGGGATCGTGTCGTCGATCTTCAAGGCGGCGGTCCGAGACCGACGGGTCATGGCGATCCGTGCGAGGGTACGAAGCTGCCGACGGTCGAGAAGCGCAAGGTGGCGCCGATGACGACCGAACAGGTCGACGTGCTGCGCAACGAGCTGCCGGCAGCCCTCCAGGCACTCGTCACGTTCGCGGCCGGGACCGGGATGCGCCAAGGCGAGGTGCTCGGGCTGACGCGCGACCGGCTGCGCCTCCTGGGCGCGAACCCGGTGGTGGTCGTTGACCGCCAGCCGACCAACGACGTCTTCATCGTCCTCCACGTCGAGACCACCCGCGGCATCGCGTCGGAGACCGCACGGGCTCTCGAATCGCTCGACTACAGCTGGCACCGTCGATCGACGAGAGGAACAACACTGCGCATCGGTTCGAGCGAGGGGAGTCGACGGTCGACGTCGTGACCAGCGGCCCCGACCTGGTCGATGTCCTCGTCCCTGACCACGCCGCACCGCGAGTGGTCGAGAAGCTTCGTGGTCGCACGATGGTCGCTGTCGAGGGCGGCACTCAGGCATTGCGCCGAACGATCAACGCACGGCTCCAGATCGCCGCCGGCCGTTCCACCACGGTGAGCGTCCCGTCGCCGTTCGCTGCGGTTGTTCTCAAGGCCGCCGCGTACCAGACCGACTCCCGGGACCGAACGTCATCTCCAGGACGCAGCGCTCCTGCTCGCCGTCACCCTTTCGCTGATCGGGCGAGCGCTACGCCACCTTCCTCCCCCGGTCCGCCTGACCGGTCACGCCGCGCAACGGCGCCCCTCGATCCAAGGATCGGGGGGCGCCCTCGTCTCGCTGGGGGTCGCGGTCAGGACATCGTCACGACGACCTTGCCCTTGACTCGTCCGCCGTCGACCAGGCGCAGAGCCTCGAGCGTCTCGTCGAAGGGGAGCACCCGGTCGACGACGGGACGGATCGTCCCGTCCTGGACCAAGGAGGCGATCTCGGCGAGCTGGCTTCCGTCGGCCCGCATCAGCAGGAACGAGTACGTCACGCCCCGGTGTCGGGCGGCCTTGCGCACTTTGCGGCTGAGCAGTCGCATCACGAGACGCACGACCGGGTTTGCGCCGATGCGTCGCGCGAACGCCGGGTCCGGAGGACCTTGGATGCCGATCGCGAGGCCACCTGGGCGGAGCACCGACAGCGACCTCAGGAGGTTGTCGGGCCCGAGCGGGTCCAGCACCAGGTCGTAGTCGCTGAGGACGTCCTCGAAGCGCTCGGTCCGGTAGTCGACCACCACGTCCGCGCCGAGCTCGCGGACCCACTCGACGTTGGCGGTGCTCGTGGTGGTCGCGACCGTGGCACCGAGATGCTTGGCCAGCTGGATCGCGATCGTGCCGACACCACCGGAGCCGGCGTGGATCAGCACCTTCTGGCCCGCTGTCACCTGACCCTTCTCCACGAGCGCCTGCCACGCCGTCAGCGCGACCAGTGGCAGGGAGGCGGCGTCCTCGAAGGAGAGCGAGGCCGGCACCAGGGCGAGGTCGGACTCGCGGACGGCGACCTGCTCGGCGAACGTGCCGATCTGGAAGTCCCCCGCCCGCGCGAAGACGCGGTCACCCGGGGCAAAGCCGGTGACGCCGGGACCGACGCCCATCACGACGCCGGCGACATCGTGTCCGAGCACGAAAGAGGGCTTGTACGGGAGGAGCGCCTTGAACTCGCCCGCGGCGAGCTTGGAGTCCAGCGGGTTCACACTCGCCGCCTCGACGCGCACGAGTACCTCCCCTCGTTCGGGCGTCGGCTCGGGCCACTCCTCGGCGCGCACGGCCCCTTCCTTGGCGTACTTCGTGACGACGAAGGCCTTCATCTCGATCGACTCCTCCTGTTGGGCGTGGTTGACGCCGCTCATCTGAATCCGTTGGCAGTAACTGTGACACCAATGTAGCAGATCCGCATGAAATGACAACTGCAGTGTGCAAGATCGCACATGATGAGTATCGCTGCCGTATCATCTGCCGAATGTGGATCGAGCAAGGAAGATGTCGATGAGCCGAGGACTGCGCGCCGATGCCGAGCGGAGTGTGCGCGCGATCCTGGAGGCGGCCGAGCGGGTCCTCGCCGACGAGCCCGGCGCGTCCCTCGAGCAGATCGCCGAGGAGGCAGGGCTGACCAGAACGACCGTGCACCGACGGTTCGCGAACCGGCAGGCACTCGTCGACGCACTCGCGGTGTCGGCCAAGCAGCAGCTCGCCGAGGCGATCGACGAAGCCCGTCCAGACGCCGCGCCCGCGCTGGTTGCCATGTACCGGGTGACAGCGAACGTCTTGCGCACGAAGAGCGCGTGGAGGTTCACCCTCGGCAATCCGCTGGCCGACACCAGTGCCGCGACGGCCATCTGGGCCGACATCACCGCCAGGACCCACGAGCTCCTGGCGCGCGCCCAGCGGGAGGGCGTGCTCGACCCGGCCGCAGATCTCGAGTGGACCCGCCAGGTGTACTACGCGCTGCTCAGTGAGGCGCTCCATCGGCCAGGTCGCGACCAGGGTGCTGATGCACAGGATCCGGACGCGCTGGCGACACTCGTGATCGACACGCTGCTGCACGGCGCAGGCCCGCGCGGTTCGGCACGCGCGCCTGACGAAGCCTGATCCTCGTCACCGCCAAGTCCTCGGCTCACTTCAGTCCTTCGCGGCAAGGTCCTGCGTTCGCCTGCCAGCGGCTCCGGTGCGGGCCCGAGTACGCAACTGGGGCGCCACGCTGCGGCGGTGCCAGTTCGAGATCTTGCCGATGGTCCCGGCCTTCGGCGCCCGCGCTCGGCCTCTCGGATGAGGACCTGACGAGCTCAGCGCATGGTCCCTCGGGCGCGTCCGACCGATGGGACCCAACGAAGGCCCCGGCAAGCCGGAGCCCTCGTTGTCGAACTCTGAGTTCGAGCAGGGGTGACCCGCAGGACGATCGTGACCAGTCGGGGTACGGCAGCGTCCTCCTGCATGAGTTCGCGAGGTCACCGTGTCGGTGACAATCGCCGCCTATCGCCGATCGGGCGCTTCCGTCGCGTGCTGTTGCGCCACCCAGGTCGCGATCTGGGTGCGGGAGTTGAACCCGAGCTTGGCGAAGATGTGCTCCACGTGCACATCGACGGTGCGTCGGGAGATGACGAGCTTGGCCGCTACGTCCTTGCTCGACATTCCCTGGGCCACGAGCTCCGCGACCTCGCGCTCTCGAGGCGTCAGCAGGCTGTCGGCCTGCCGGGGCTCGACCGTGGTGGTGCGGTGCTCCCGCAGCGCGAGGGCCACCATCTCGTCCAGTGTGAGCTGGCCGCCGCGCGCGAACGCCGTGTCGAAGCGGGCGTCGCCCACCGCCTGGCGAGCCAGACCCTGGAAGTGCTCGCGCCGGGCGAGGAGCTGTTGGGCTCCGAAGAGCGGGACGCCGACGGTCTTCCAGACCTGGTCCGATGCGCCGAGAAGCACCGCGGTCCGCTCGCCGTCGCCCTGTGCGGCGGCGGTCCAGGCCAGGGCGTCCAGGAGGAAGGCCAGGCCAAGGCTGTCCGACGTGAACCGTTTGAGCCGGAGCCCCTCGCACAGCGTGGCCTCGGCCTGCTCGAGGTCGCCGCGGAGGAGGTTCAAGAAGCCCTTCGTCCACATGGCGTAGGACAACAACCACCGTTCGCCGGCCCGCTCGCACTGCGCGCAGACCTCGTCGACGACTTCGGCGGCCCGGTCCAGGTCGTCCGAGAGCAGGTACGCCATGGTGAGTGCGGGCCGCACGCTGTTGGGGTAGTCCCCGGACACGTCGACGCCCGCATAGCGCTCGAGCGCCTCGACCAGCAGGGGGATCGCTGCGCTCGGGTCGGTGCCCAGCTCGCGCAGGCCGCGCATGTGGGTGGCGTAGGCCAGGCCCTTCGGGTCGTCCAACCGGCCGGCAAGCTGGGTGACGGCGTCGATCAGCGCGGCCGCGGCCGTCTCGTCGCCCTGGAAGACAGCGATATTGGCGGCGGTGCCCAGCGCCCAGACCCGCTCGGGACTCGGCTCGTCATCCATGGCCAACGCCCGGTCGAGCCAGAGGCGGCCCTCGGTCATGAAGCCGAGCGCGATCCAGAGGAACCACGGGAGGCCGGCCATGCGCAGGCCGGCGCGCACCTCGTCCGTCCGCCCGAGGCAGAACTCGAGAGCCGCCCGCACGTTCGGATGCTCCACGCGGAGCAGGGCCGCCCAGTCCTCCTGCCCGGGGCCGAACCAGTTCGCGGACGCCGTCTCGATGAGCCGGCAGTACCAGCCCCGGTGCCTGCGTCGCACCTCCTCTTCCGAGCCGGACTGCCGCAGTCGGGCCTGGCCGTACTCCCGGAGGGTCTCCAACATGCGGAACCTGACATGCCCGGCGTGCTCGCCGCGGATCAGGATCGACTTGTCGGTGAGCCCGGCCACCGTGTCGAGAAGGGACTCCTCGGCGAGGAGCTCGTCCGCGCAGACGGCCTCGAGCGCGTCCAGGCCGAACCCGCCAGCGAAGACGGAGGCGCGCGCCCACAGGGTCTGCTCGGCCGGCGTGCACAGGTCGTGGCTCCAGTCGATGAGTGCCCGAAGCGTCTGATGACGCTCTGGCAGGTTGCGCGTGCCCTCGCGGAGCAGCTCGAAGCGACTGCCGAGCCGGTGGGCGAGATCGTCCACCGTGAGCACCCGCAGCCGTACGGCGGCCAGCTCGATCGCCAACGGGATGCCCTCCAGTCGCTGGCAGAGCTGGATGACGGCCTGTTCGTTGGCGGGCGTGATCTCGAATCCGGGTACCACCGCAGCCGCGCGCGCCGCGAACAGGCTGACGGCGGCGAACTGCGTGGCCGCGCCGGGAGCGAGACGAACGTCTGCGTCCGGAACGGGCAGCGTCGGCACCGGGAACACGTGCTCCCCGCCGATCATCAGCGCCTGTCTGCTCGTGGCGAGGATCTGCAGCTTCGGCGCCGCCCGGAGAAGCTGGTCCACAAGGGTCGCGGTGGCCTCGAGCAGGTGCTCGCAGTTGTCGAGGACGAGCAAGGTGTGCCGGGAGCGCAGGTGGTCGGCAAGAGCCACCGGCGCGCTTGCTGACTGCTCGCGGACTCCGAGCGCATCCATCAGCGTGTGGGGGAGCAGGTCCCGGTCCTTGAGGTCGGCCAGCTCGACCAGGAACACCCCGTCCGGGAACGCGCGCCGTAGGTCGTGGGCCACCCGCAGCGCCAGGCGGGTCTTCCCGACACCACCGACCCCGGTCAGGGTGACCAGCCGGTCGGCGGAGAGGAGCTGGCGGAGGGCGTGGGCCTCGGACCGACGGCCCACGAAGCTCGTCAGATCCGCGGGCAGGTTGTCCGGCTGGTTCGCCGACCGTGAGGCCATGGTCCGGCCACCCTAGTCCGCATCCATGCCGGCCGCGACGCGGAAGGCCTGGTCCGGACAGAGATAGGTAACGGGATACGTCATTGACCCAATGCCCCTGAGGCGGTCGGCGAGCAGTCTGTTCAGACCGACCGAAATCCGGACTGTTGCTCAGGAAGGCGCCGATGACCGCGATTGCAGCCACAGAGATCGACGTCCTCGACTTCGAGCCGGCAGGATCCCGGTTTCTCTGGGAGCGTGCGGTCCGCGACGTTCGCGGACCCACCTCGCTTACTGTCGGCGATCTCCGGCTCGCACGCGCGCCCTTCCCGTTCGGTGAGGAGGTCCCGTCCCTGGGCGAGCCCCAGGAGACGGGACGCGACGTCGTGGTGGTCGTGACCGGGCGCACCTTGACTGTGCCACGCGCCGTGTTGGTGGCAGCCGGGTGCGAGGCGAACCTGCCGTCGTACCTCGTGCTCGAGCAGGACGGACCGCTCGTCGAGGTCCTGGTCACGGTGCTCGACGAGGTCTGGAGCCGGGTTCCTTCCCTGAACGCATCAGAGGTCGAGGCAGCGCGCGGCGCACTCGTGGCGCTGACGGCAGGCGTCATCCGCGCGTGCAGTGGCCCGGCGGCACCTCGGTCCGGCTGGCCGGCCCTTCGCGCGCAGATGGACGAGTGGATCGATGACAACCTGCGCAACGGGCCGATCCACGTCGAGGACCTCGCGGCCGCCCACAATGTGTCGGCGCGAACCATCAACCGGGTGTTCTCGTCGACCGGCGAGACCATGAGTGCGGTCGTGCGCGCGCGGCGCCTCACCGCGGTCCGTGACGACCTCGTGCACACGGACCTGACCATCGCGGCCCTCGCCCAGCGCTGGTCCTACTACGACCCGAGTCACCTCGGCCGCGAGTTCCGCCGGCACTTCGGGGTCTCGCCGAGTGAGTACCGAGAGAGTCACGGCTGCTGTCCCAGCGGTCGTGGCGCCCGATGAGAGGCATGGCAGAAGGGTGGAGATGTGGATTTCCAAGTTGACGAGATCCCGGCGGTGAGCGCGAGCGCCGCCGGAGAGATCGCGTGGGAGCCGTCGGCGGAACGGGTGGAGGGCGCTCGGATCACCGAGTTCATCGACTGGCTCCAGGACACGGGCCGGCTCGAGGCCACCTCCTACCAGTCCTTGTGGGAGTGGTCGGTGTCGAGCGCGGAGGAGTTCTGGGCATCTCTCAAGGACTACTTCGGGGTGCAGATGAGCGGCACTGGTCCCGTGCTGTCGACACGGGAGATGCCCTTCGCCGAGTGGTTTCCCGGCAGGTGGCTGAACTACGTCGACACGGTGCTGAGCCACACGTCGTCATCGCGCCCGGCGATCATCGACGACTCCGAACCGGGTGGGCCCGGGCCGCGGACCATTTCCTGGACCGAGCTCGGTCGCCAGGTGTCCGCCCTCTCGAACTGGCTGCGCGATCGAGGCGTCGGGGAGGGAGACTGCGTGGTCGGCTACCTCCCGAACATCGCCGAGACCGTCATCGCCTTCCTCGCCACTGCGAGCGTCGGAGCGACGTGGTCGTGCTGCGGACAGGACTATCAACCCGAGGCGGTCGTCGACCGCCTCGGACAGTTGGAACCGGTCGTCCTCGTGACGGCGGACGGCTACCGCTTCGGCGGGCGTGAGGTCGACCGGCTCGCGACCCTGCCTGCCCTGCAGGCCGCGATCCCGACGCTGCGTGAGGTGCTCGTCGTCGACCGGCTCCACGCTGGGAGGAGCGTTCCCGCAGGCACGACCCCTTGGGCAGAGGCAGTCACGGGGGGCGGCCTGGCCATGACGCCCGCTCACGTGCCCTTCGACCACCCGCTCTGGGTGCTGTTCTCGTCGGGGACGACCGGGAAGCCGAAGGGGTTCGTCCACGGTCACGGGGGAGTGATGCTCGAGCACCTCAAGGCCCTCGCGCTCCATCTCGACCTGGGGTCGTCCGACACCTACCTCTGGTACACCTCGCCGAGCTGGATGGTCTGGAACTCCCTTGTGAGCGGTCTCCTCGTGGGCGCGACGATCGTCTGCTACGACGGCAGCCCGTCCTATCCGAGCGACGATGCGCTGTGGGCGCTGGCGGCCCGGCACGAGGTCACCGTGCTGGGGACGAGCCCGGCCTACCTGCAGGCCTGCGCCCGAACGGGTCGCTCGCCCGGCGCCGACCACGATCTGCGTCGGCTGAGGACCCTCGGTGCCACCGGCTCCGTGGTCCCTCCCGAGCTGCACTCGTGGGTTGCCGACCACGTCGGCCGCGATGTGCCGCTCGCCTCCGTGACGGGCGGCACCGATGTCGCCAGCGGATTCGCCGGCTTCGTGCCGATCCTGCCCGTCCGGGCCGGGGAGATCACGGCGCCGTACCTCGGCGTGGCCCTGGAGTCGTGGGACGAGGACGGGCGGAGCCTGCGCGACACCGTGGGGGAGCTGGTGGTCACCCTGCCGCTGCCTTCCATGCCGACCCGGTTCTGGGACGACGCCGACGGCGCCCGCTACCGGGAGGCCTACTTCGAGACCTACCCGGGCGTCTGGCGGCACGGTGACTGGATCACGATCACGGGGCGGAACACCGTGGTCGTCCATGGACGCTCCGACTCCACGCTGAACCGCAACGGGATCCGCATGGGCACTGCTGACATATACCGCGTCGTCGAGGAGCTCCCCGAGGTCGCGGAAGCACTGGTCATCGGGGCGGAGCAGGGGAACGGCGAGTACTGGATGCCCCTGTTCGTCGTACTGTCCGACCGGGCCGACCTCGACGAGGGTCTCCGCGAGCGCATCGTCGGGCGGATCCGCGAGGCGGTCTCGTCGCGGGTCGTGCCGGACGACATCGTCGCCGTGCGGGGGATCCCGCACACCCGCACGGGCAAGAAGCTCGAAGTGCCGGTGAAGCGCATCCTCCAAGGAGGCGACGCCGCTGCGGTCGCGGAAGCGCGATCGGTCGACGACCCCTCCCTGCTGGAGGACTTCGTCGACTATGCAGCCACCCGCGCCGCGACCTCTCGGTCGAAGCGTGCGTGACATCACGCCGCAGGCCAATCGGAGATGGCGGACGTGTCCTCACAACGGGCGCAAGCGTCACTTCGAAGCTGTGGCCCGCGTCACTAACTTTGATTGAAAGTCACCAACTGTTCAGGAGAAACCGCCATGCCGTACTGGGAGATCTTCGCCCCCGAGAATGCCTTCACCCCCTCTGAGAGGGAGCAGCTGTCGGAGGCCATCACGTCGCTCTACGTGGACATCGTCGACGTACCCAAGTTCTACGTGGTCGTGTTGTTCAAGGACATGCCCGCCAGCAGCATGTACGTCGGCGGCAAGGCGAACGACAACTTCGTCCGGATCCGGGTCGACCACATCGCGAGGAACGGCGGCACCGCAGAGGAACGTGCGCTGTTCATGAGCATCATCGAGGACAAGCTCGCCCCGTTCATCAAGGAGCGCGGCCGCGACTGGGAGATCCACATCGACGAGACGCCCTTGGACCTGTGGCGCACGCAGGGCCTCATCCCGCCGCCGGCCTTGTCCGACATGGAGAAGCTGTGGGCCAAGGAGAACCGACCCATCCCGTACGAGGTCGCCGCATCGTGATCGACGGCGAACGACGCAGAGCGCACCGAGCCACCACGAGAGGATCACACACATGACCGAGACGACAGCTCCGCCGGAGACCGATCTCGTCCTGACGGAGCGCCGGGGAGGGGTCCTGGTCCTCACCCTGAACCGTCCGGACCGGTTCAACTCCTGGAACGAGGAGCTGGAGCGGCGCTACTACGCGTTGCTCGACGAGGCCGAGGCGGATCCGGAGGTGCGCGCGGTCGTGGTGACCGGTGCCGGTCGCGGGTTCTGCTCTGGCGCCGACATGGACGACCTGCAGGGCCTCATCGAGAGCGGCGACTTCGGTGCGATGGTGGGGCGTGAGCCGCCGCGCCACCGACCGCTGCTGTTCGGCAAGCCGCTGGTCGCTGCCATCAACGGCGCGGCCGCCGGGCTCGGCCTCGTCGAGGCGTTGTACTGCGACATCCGCTTCGCCACCCCGAAGGCGAAGCTCACCGCCTCCTTCTCCCGCATCGGTCTCATCGGCGAGTACGGCGTCGCCTGGTTGTTGCCGCGGCTGGTGGGCAGGAGCCGCGCCTTGGACATCCTGCTCTCGTCCCGGGTGATCCTCGGCGAGGAGGCCCTTCGGCTGGGACTGGTCGACCGGATCGTCGCACCGGAGCTGCTGCTCGACGAGGCGGTGGCGTACGCCGAGGAGCTGGCCACGTCCTGCTCGCCGGCAGCGATGCGGGTGATCAAGGACCAGTTGCTCCGAACCGAGGACCTCACGTTCGCCGAGGCCATCGAGGACGGCGACCGGCTGATGCTGGAGGCACTCAACGGTGCCGACTTCAAGGAGGGCATCGCCAGCTACCTCGACGGTCGGCCGCCGGCCTTCTCCGGGCTCGCGATCCGCTGACAACGATCAAAAGGGTGGGCATCCCCGACGGGGATGCCCACCCTTTGATCTGTCCGCTCGGGCAACGGGCCCGGGGTCAGGCGTTGACGTCGACGACGGTGCGCCCTCGGACGGCTCCTTCGAGGACGCGCTGGGCAACCTCGACGGCCTGGTCCAGCGGAACGGTGGTGGTCATCTCCTTGAGGAGCCCTCCGTCGAGGTGCGCAGCAAGGAGTTCCCACGCTTCATTGCGGCTCGGCGCCGGGGCGAGGACGGAGTCGATCCCGATCAGCGTCACACTCCGCTGGATGAACGGAATGACCGAACCCGGAAGGTCGAACCCCTGCGCGAGCCCGCAGTTGGCGACTGCTCCGCCGTAGCGGATCTGCCGCAGGACGTTGACCAGGGTCCGGCTGCCGACGGTGTCCACCGCGCCGGCCCACTGCTCGGCACCGAGCAGTCCTCGGGCCGGCTCGGAGAGCTCCTTGCGATCGGTCACCTTGGAAGCGCCGAGGCGGAGCAGGTAGGCGTCCTCCGAGCGGCGTCCGGTCGAGGCGTGCACTTCATGGCCGAGGGCTGACAGCAGCGCGATGGCCACGGACCCG
The DNA here is from genome assembly GCF_003515065.1 of Nocardioides immobilis. Classification (GTDB taxonomy): domain Bacteria; phylum Actinomycetota; class Actinomycetes; order Propionibacteriales; family Nocardioidaceae; genus Nocardioides; species Nocardioides immobilis. The sequence continues at coordinate 36,382 of NZ_QXGH01000038.1, read as the reverse complement.
ACACCTCCCGCAGCGCCGGTCACCATCACGGGGCCGCGGTCGGGCAGCACGTCATGACGTCGAAGTGCCACCACGCTGAGGGCAGCGGTGTATCCGGCGGTACCGATCGCCATGGCCTCCCAGGTCGTGAACCGCTCCGGAATCCGGGTCACCCAGCTCGCAGGAACTCGGGCACGAGTCGCCAGGCCGCCGTTGTGGTTGACCGCGAGTCCCCATCCGTTCACGACGACCTGGTCACCAGGGGCGAACCCCGACTCCGCGGTTGCCTCGACGACGACGCCCGCCAGGTCGATGCCGGCGACGATCGGGAATCGCTCGACGACAGGAGCAGCACCGGTGATCCCGAGGCCGTCCTTGAAGTTCACCGTCGAGTAGTCGACGGCGATGGTGACATCTCCCTCGCCCAGGTCGTCGTCCGGGATCTCGGTCAGCGAGGCGCGCTGCCCGGCTTCGTCCTTGGTGATCTGTAGTGCTCGCAACGTGGTGCCTTTCGTGGGTGGTGGTCGGGTGTCTACGCGTGGGCGTCGACGGGCGAGAGGGAGTTCCAGAAGCTCGTGAGGGTCGCGGCTGCCAGCGCAGGGTTCTCGAGCATCCACCAGTGGCCGTGGGGAAGCTCGGCGACCGTTGCGCCTACACGCGCAGCCGTGCGACGTCGCATCTCCACGTCTCCGACGAAGTCGTCGCCGGTGGCGATGACGACGAGACCGGGAATCACCGCCGCGTCGGCCAGGCTCTGCGCCATCTGCTTGAGGATCGACTCGGGGGCGGAACGGTAGAGGGAGAGGAGGCAGCGGGTCAGGGTCTGGTCCTGTCCCTCGGCCAGCCGCTGGGCGGTCTCGGTCGGGATCCCGAGGAATTCGTTCGTTTGGACCCGCTCCTCCACCGTTCCGCCGAAGAGCGCGTGGACGACTGCCTCGCCCTTGTCGATGGCGCGCCACTCCTGGGCGAAGTCGTGCCAGACGTAGGCCGGGTCGTAGCCACCGATGACGTCGACGGTCCACGACAGGAAGAGGTCCGGCCGGACCAGAACTGCGTTCAAGGCGTGTACGCCGCCCCAGTCGTGACCCACCACGTGGACCGGATGACCGATCGTCTCCACTTCCCTGATCAACCAGTCGCGGTACTCGATCCAGCTGGCACCGAACCGCTCGGGAACCGGTGCGCCGAAGCCCGGGGGAGACAAGGGGACGACGTCATCGCGCCCCAGTTCCTCGAGCATCGGTCGCCAGACGACGTCCGTCTCTGGAACTCCGTGGACCAGCACTGTAGTCATGAGACTTCTCCTTCTTCGTGAGTGACGTGGCAGGGGAGTTCATCTGCCGACATATCGGGGGTCTCGCTTCTCGAGGAAGGACCGCACTCCCTCGCGATGGTCCTCCGTGGCGAAGAGCGCGCCCTGCGTGGTGCCCACCCAGGCACCGAGGTCACGCCAGTCCGGATCGAGAGCTCGCCGTAGCCCACTCTTGGTGGCGGCCACAGCCAGTGGTGGGTTCGCCGCGATCCGCTCGGCCAGCGTCAGCGCCGTCGGCAACAGCTGGTCGTCGTCGACGACCCGGCTCACGAGGCCGATCCGCTCGGCGCGCTCGGCGTCGATCACCTCGCCCGTGAACAGCAGCTCCGCCGCTCGTTCGCGGCCGACGGCCTGCGCGAGCAGTCCTAAGCCGGCGACGTCGCTGCAGATCCCACGCTTGACGAACAGCTCACCGAAGCACGCGCGGCTGGCGGCGACGCGGATGTCAGCCATCAGTGCCAGCTCCATGCCCCACCCGAGGGCGGGCCCGTTGATGGCAGCGATGATCGGGACGTCCGTGTGCAGCAGCGCCTCGGCGGCCTCGGTCAGCTGGGGCGCGAAGCGGGGCGCCGGCCCTTCGCCGCCCCCCATCACCTCCCGGACATCGTCGCCCGAGCAGAACGATCGACCCGCGCCGGTGATCACCAGCGCGCGAGCCGTCGTCGTGCGAATGAGCGAGGTGAGTTCGGCGTAGGACTCGTGGCGCAGTGCGTTGTGGACATGGGGCCGGTTCAACGTCAGGAGGCCGACGTGGCCGTTCTCGACGTAGGAGATGTCCTGCATCGTCGTCCTTCCGCGAGATCGAGGTCCACCAGCACGCTAGGAGTCCGAAGCGGATCCGCGAAGGGACGTGGCCGCCCTCTGGGTGGACGCGACCGCCACGATCGTTCGCGACCGGGGCAGGTGACTGTCTCGGCGCGAAGGTGGCGGCTGCGTACCGGTGCCCGGCGCTCTCGACCTACGTCCCGGGGATCGCGCGCTCCTAGTGTCGGTGTACCGGTGGGAAACGACCTCTCACCGCACATCGCTCAGCAGCACACCCCAACCTGGAGGTACGTCGTGAACACCGACAACCGCCCGCCGGCCACAGCAGCCCCGCCGATCAAGGCGACGGTGTACGTCGGTCGCTGGCCCACCATCCCCGCGGGAGACTGGCCCGACATTCCCAGTGGGAAGTTCTCGCCCACCACCGCGACCCTCGTCACCGGTCCGACCGAGGCAGTGCTCATTGACGCGCAGTACCTCAAGGACGACGTCCGGGACCTGGGGGACCTGATCGAGCGTACCGAGAAGCGGCTCACGACGATCTACGTGACACACGACCACCCCGACCACTACCTGGGCATCGGTCCACTGATGGAGCGGTTCCCGGACGCCAAGTGCGTCGCGCTGCCCCATGTCGTCGAGTCCATGAAGGAATCCATGGAGCTGCAGCGCCAGCAGTGGGCGATGCTTTTCGGCGATGCGTGCGTAGAGGCAGGGGCGCTGCCTGACCCGATCGACGACCTCACCCTTCATGTCGACGGCTCGCCGCTCCACATCATCGAGGTGAAGCAGGCCGACATCCATCCGACGAGCATCGTGCACGTCCCCGAGATCGATGTCGTCGTGGCCGGCGACTCCATCTACAACGAGATCCATCCGATGCTCGGCCTGTCGACGCCCGAGGAGTGGCAGGACTGGCTGGAGACGGTCGAGCTGGTGGAGAAGCTGGCACCCAAGGTGATCGTCGCCGGCCACCGCAGGCCCGACGGCGACGACCACGCCGTCGGTTCAATGATCGCCGAGACACGTGCCTACATCCAGGACTTCGCGGCCGCCTACCAGGTGGCGGTCGATGCGGAGGACCTGGTCCGAATCATGTCGGCGAAGTACCCCGGCCACGGAAACCTCTGGACCCTGCAGTTCTCGGCCATGAGTGCCATCCAGCTGCGCGAGACAGGGTCGACTGCGGCAGACATTCGGCCCTGACCACCCCTTTGTGAAAGGAACTGCCATGCCACGCGTGGATGTTGAATTCCCGGCGGACGATGTCACTCTGCGCGGGTGGTTCTACCCTGCGGAAGGGGCGGCTTCCCGGGCTCCGGTGATCGTGATGGTGCACGGGCTGTCAGCCGTCAAGGAAATGCATCTCGACGACTACGCCGAGGTCTTTTCCCGAGCCGGGCTGAACGTTCTGGCCTATGACCACCGAGGCTTCGGGGCGAGCGACGGCGCTCCGCGCCAGGACATCGACCCGATCACCCAGGCTCGCGACCTTCGCCACGCCATCACGTATGTGACGGGGCGTGAGGACGTCGACCCCGACCGTGTCGGCATCTGGGGATCGAGCCATGGCGGCGGCCTCGTACTGAGCGTGGCCGCAGTCGATCGTCGGGTACGAGCCGTGGTCGCCCAGGTGCCCTTCATCAGCGGGTCCGGCCAGGTGACGCGGCTCGTTCGCCCCGACTTCCTGCCCACGATGCGTGCCCAGCTGGACGGCGAGCGACGCAACCTCTACCACGGTGGGGAGCCCACCCTCATGCCAGCGGTCGACGCGGATCCGATGGGCCCCGCGCTGATGGCCAGCGTCGAAGCCTGGGAGTTCTTCACCAAGACCGCGCAGGACAGGGCCCCGTCCTGGCGCAACGAGGTGACGGTCCGCTCGCTCGAGCGGATCACGGAGTTCGAGCCCGGCGATGGGATCCATCGCATCTCGCCGTCCCCGTTGCTGATGATCGTGGCTGACCAGGACGTCAGTGCGTATGCAGACCTCGCGTTCGAGGCCTACGAACGGGCGCGTGAGCCCAAGGAGCTGGTCGTGCTGTCTTGCGGTCACTTCGACGTCTACACCGGTGCGGCCTTCGAGACGTCATCAAAGGCTGCCTGCGAGCACTTCGTGCGCGCCCTGGCGTAGGACCCGTCCGCGACGACCAGCCCATGGCAAGGAGAACTGGCCCATCCCCTACGAGGTCGCTGCCTCGTGACCAAGCACCCCGGGGTACGGCGGCGCCGTACCCCGGGGCACCAGCCAGAACCTGGCGCGCCTCGGTGGACGCGCAGTGCAGACAAACACGCAATCGCCTAGTTACGGAGATACCCCCATGCCCGAAGCAGTCATCGTCTCTGCCGCCCGCTCGCCCATCGGCAGGGCCGTCAAGGGCTCGCTGAAGGACATGCGTCCCGACGACCTCGCCGTCCAGATGGTCCGGGCGGCGTTGGCCAAGGTGCCCGGGCTCGACCCGGCCGACGTGGTCGACCTGGTCCTGGGCGTGGGGCAGCCGGCGGGGGAGTCCGGCAACAACCTCGGCCGTGCTGTCGCGGTACTGGCGGGCATGGACCACCTGCCCGGTGTCACGGTCAACCGGTACTGCTCGAGCAGCCTGCAGACCACACGGATGGCCTTTCACGCGATCAAGGCGGGCGAGGGTGACGTCTACATCTCGGCCGGTGTCGAGACGGTGAGTCGCTTCGGCAACGGGTTCGCCGACAACCCCGAGGGGCAGAATCCGGCCTTCGCCGATGCGCAGGCGCGCACCGAGAAGCGCGCGGGCGGCGGCGCCGAGACCTGGGTGGACCCGAGTACGGCGGGCGAGCTGCCCGACCTCTACATCGCGATGGGCCAGACCGCTGAGAACGTCGCACAGGTCCTTGGAATGAGTCGCCGGGAGCAGGACGAGTTCGCGGTCCGCAGCCAGAACCTCGCCGTCCAGCGGATCGAGGAAGGTTTCTGGGTCCGCGAGATCACTCCGGTCACCCTGCCCGACGGCACAGTCGTCGCTGCCGACGACGGCCCGCGTCCCGGCACCACGCTCGAGGCGCTCGCCGGTCTCAAGCCGGTATTCCGCCGCGACGGCACCGTCACCGCCGGCAACGCGTGTCCGCTGAACGACGGTGCGGCCGCGCTCGTGGTGATGTCCGACGTCCGTGCCAGGCAGCTCGGCCTGCAGCCGCTGGCGCGCATCGTGTCCACCGCGGTCACCGGCCTCTCGCCGGAGGTCATGGGGCTTGGGCCGGTGGAGGCGATTCCTGCAGCGCTGAAGCAGGCGGGCCTGGGCATCGAGGACATCGACCTCTTCGAGATCAACGAAGCCTTCGCGGTGCAGTCGCTCGGGTCGGCGCAGCAGCTCGGCATTCCGCTGGACAAGCTCAACGTCAACGGTGGCGCGATCGCCGTCGGCCACCCATTCGGAATGACCGGTGCCCGCATCACCGCCACGCTGATCAACTCGCTGCAGTGGCACGACAAGCAGTTCGGCGTGGAGTCCATGTGTGTCGGCGGCGGCATGGGCATGGCCATGGTCCTCGAGCGACTGAGCTGAGGGGTTGACCGACATGAGCAAGCGATTCGAGGGCAAGACCGCGATCGTGACTGGAGCCAGCCGCGGCATCGGCCTGGCCATCGCCGAGCGGCTCGTCGCCGAGGGCGCATGTCGTCATCACGGCCCGCAAGAAGGAGACCCTCGACGAGGCGGTCGCCCACCTCGGCGGCCCCTCGGTAGCCTTGGGCATCGCCGGGAAGGCCGACGACCTCGAGCACCAGGCCGACACCGTGCGCCAGGCGCTCTGGGCGTTCGGCAGTCTCGACCTGCTCGTCAACAACACAGGCATCAACCCGGCCTACGGTCAGCTGGTCGACCTCGATCTGGGCGTCGCCCGCAAGGTCATCGAGGTGAACTCACTGGCCTGCAGTGCACCCGCGCTGCCATGACAGCCCTGATCCCAGCGCTCTCACCCGCTTCCTGAGAGGAACTCGTATGACCCAGAACATGACCTCCGCTCGCCGGACCGCCGTCGTCACCGGAGCCGCGCGCGGCATCGGCGCGACCGTGGCCCGTCGCCTGGCCGAGGACGGCCTCGCGGTCGCCGTCGTGGACCTCGACGAGTCGGCCTGCAAGGACGTCGTCGTCCAGATCGAGGCGGCCGGCGGCCGGGCACTGGCCGTCGGTGTCGACGTGGCCGACGAGGGCGCCGTCCAGACTGGCGTCGAGCGCGTCGTAGCGGACCTCGGCGTGCCGACCGTGCTGGTCAACAACGCCGGCATCACCCGCGACAACCTGATCTTCAGGATGAGCGCCACCGACTGGGACCAGGTGATGAACGTCCACCTGCGCGGCTCGTTCCTGATGACTCGCGCCGTGCAGGGCTACATGACCAAGGCCGGACACGGGCGAATCGTCAACATGTCCAGCACCTCGGCGCTGGGCAACCGAGGTCAGGTCAACTATGCCGCAGCCAAGGGAGGGCTGGAGAGCTTCACCCGCACCCTGGCGCTGGAGCTGGGCAAGTTCGGCATCACCACGAACGCCATCGCTCCCGGCTTCATCGACACGGCGATGCTCTCGGCGACGGCCGACCGGCTCGGCATGGCTTACGACGACTTCCTGGCCGCGGGCGCGGAGACGATTGCCGTGGGCCGGGTCGGCACTCCGGACGACATCGCCCAGGCGGTCTCGTTCTTCGCCGACGAGCGATCCGGTTACGTCAACGGCCAGATCCTGGCCGTAGCCGGCGGGCCGTCACATTTCTGAGCGGGCGGGAGAGGCTCACACTCACATGAAGGTCTTCCACGGCGTCGATGAACTCCGGGCGGCGGCCGGCACCCACCTCGGCCACTCCGACTGGCACACGATTACCCAGGACCAGATCGACGCCTTCGCCGCGACTACCGGCGACCACCAGTGGATCCACGTCGATACCGAGAAGGCCGCTGCCGGCCCCTTCGGGTCGACCATCGCCCACGGGTTCCTCACCCTCAGCCTGCTGCCGATGCTGACCTGGCAGGTCTACAAGGTCGAGGGCGTCAGCGCGGGACTCAACTACGGCGCCAACAAGCTGCGCTTCCCCTCACCTGTCCCGGTCGGCTCGAAGGTTCGGGCCGGGGTCGAGCTGCTCGAAGTCGCGCCGATCGCGCTTGGCTACCAGGTGGCCACGCGGGTGACTATCGAGCGCGAGGGCGGCGACAAGCCGGCCTGTGTGGTCGACATGCTCTCGGTGGTGGTCCCCTGATGGCCGCGACCGCGGCGCCCGGCCTCGACCTCGTTGCCCTCGGTGCCTGGACGCACCTCGATCTCAAGAAGACCAAGGGCGACCAGGTCGCGCTCGGCGCTGCGGGTGCGCACCGCGCCGCGCTGGCTGACCTAGTTGTTCTGGCCGGGGAGGTTGGGCACGCGGTCGATGGGTGACTTGCCCTTGAGGCTGGTGTGGCCGCGGTGGTGATTGTAGTGGTGGAGCCATGCCGGGTAGGACGCTGCGCGGTCGGCTTCTGAGAGGTAGCTGCGGGCGTAGGCCCACTCCTCGAGCAGGGTCCGGTTGAACTCCGCGGACGCGGCATCGACAGCCTTCCCAGAATCCGCACCACCACCGACCAGGCGGAGTCCTAGACTCCCCGAAACCGATCACTTTTCAAGCGCCGGTACCGACCAGCTTTCGAGCGCCGTCCACATGATCACGCGTGCTGGTCCTACGGGTTCAACTCCCCCCACGAGCCGTTCGATGCGTAGTGGACGATTCCGCCCAGCTGTCGGATCCCCACTCGATCATCGTGAACACTTCCCATCCGTCTGGAAACCATTGGTGATCCCTTCACGATGGGCCTCCGGGTCGTGATGCACAGGCGCGGAACTACCTATTCACCTACGCAGAACCGATCGAATGCGCAACTGCGGAGTGGACGCAGGGTGGTGGTGCCCGGCCAACACCTGAATCGCGAGGTACGCACCGATCTTGGTAATTGCCTTGCCGGACAACGGCGAGATCGGGCTCGTCCCGCCCGCCGAGTTCGAGGCCAACCACTGGGCCAGCGTCACGCCCGAGCACCGTCCTGACCGGGGGCTGGTTCCAAGTAATCGAGCCTCCACGAAACCCGGGGCGATTCACGGTCGACCAATGCCGCGTTGTAGGCGAACCGCGGACCCGTGAGGTTGGCCAGTGACTCCTGCCAGTAGGTCAGGCACCAGACGGCCGTGAGGGCCAGGGGTCCGATCAGCATGCGGTCGCGGGCGACGCCCTGTCCTACGTAGGCGAGCCCAGGCGATAGATAGAGCGGCATGAGGACCTGGCCGACCAGCACGGCGTGACGTGAGCCTCGGGAATCGTCGCGTCCGTTTCGAACTGGGCCAATCCGCCGTCGAGGGCCCAGAAGACGTACCCCAGGAACGCGACGAATGCGCCGCCCATCACCGCGAGCGTCGGGGGCAGGAGCCCGTGGCGCTGCGACGTACGGTCGGCTACTTGCCCTGCCACTGGGGCTCGCGCTTTTCGGCGAAGGCGCGCGGGCCCTCCTGGGCGTCGGCGCTCTTGAAGAGGACGCCGATCTCCTTGTCGTTCTCGGCCCACATGCGCGGCTCGCCCTCCGGCTCTCCGTCGACGATGCGATAGGCGAGCCGCTTGCTCGCCTGGACGGCCAGCGGCGCGTTCTTGGCGATCTGGGCTGCCAGCTCGAGGGCAGCGTCGAGGGCGGTGCCGTCAGGGACGACGCGGTTGACCAGGCCCCAGCGCGCTGCCTCAGTGGAGGAGATCGGCTCGCCGGTCAACAGCAGCTCGAGGGCGATCTTCTGGGGGACAGCCTCGGTGATCCGGAAGACCCCGCCGCCGCCGGCGATGAGGCCGCGCTTCACCTCGGGAAGGCCGAAGGATGCACTCTCGGTCGCGACGATCAGGTCGCACGCCAGCGCCAGCTCGGAACCACCGCCGAGCGCCTTGCCGTTGACGGCGGCGATCACGGGCTTGCTCGTGAAGTGACGGACGAATCCTGCGAAGCTGTACTTTGCCATCCGCGGCGGGATGTTGAGCGTGCCCTTCGCCAGTGCCTTCAGGTCGAGGCCGGCGGAGAACGCGGCGTCGCCGCTGCCCGTGATCACAATGCAGCGGACATCGGGGTCGTCCTTGGCCTGCTCCAGGGCGTCGCCGATGAGGAACCAGACGTCTCCGTCGACGGCGTTGCGCGCCTTAGGCCGGTTGATCGTCAGCACCAGGATGTGGTCGCGCCGCTCGATCAGCACCTTGCTGGTGTCGACCTGGGTGTCATTCTGGGTCATGCGTGGTTCTCTCCGTTCGCGATGAGTTCGTCGCGCACCTTGCGCTCGTACAACTTGCCGGTGTCGGAACGCGGCAGCTCGTGGGTGAAGGTGATCCGCGGCGGGCACGTGTAGCGGGCAAGGGCCTCTTCGCACGAGGCGCTAAGGGCTGCTGCCAGCTCGTCCCCGGCGTCGGCGGGATCGACCGGATGGACGACGGCGACGGCGATCTCGCCGAGTTCGTCGTCGGGTACGCCGACCACCGCTGCGTCGTAAACGCGGGGATGCTCGATCAGTCGGTTCTCGGCGTCCTGCGGGTACACGTTGACGCCGCCGGTGATGATTATGAGGTTCGCGCGGTCGGTGAGGTAGAGGTAGCCGTCCTGGTCGAGCCGTCCGATGTCGCCGCCGCTGCGCCTGCCTTCCTGGCTGGTCGTCGAGGCGTCCTTCTCGGGATCGTTGAGGAAGCTGTATTCAACGCCCTCCGCCCAGATCTGGCCCACCTCGCCGACGGGCAGCTCGTTGCCGACCGCGTCGCAGATGTGCAGACCACCGAACAAGGGCTTGCCGACCGTTCCCTCGTGTGCGAGCCACTCCTCGGCCGTGGTGAAGGTGAAGCCGGCGCCTTCGGAGGACGACCAGTACTCAGAGACGATCGGGCCCCACCACTCCAGCATCTGGTGCTTGACCTGGACTGGGCACGACGCCGCTGCGTGCACCACGCCCTGCAGGCTGCTCACGTCGTACGACAGCCACTGCTCCTCGGGAAGCTTGAGCATTCGCGTGAATATCGTCGGCACGAACTGGCCGTGGGTAACCCGGTGGGTCTGGATCGCGTCACGGCAGCGGACCGGGTCGAACTTCTTCAGGACCACCACAGTGGCGCCCATCCGCAGCATCGACATCGTCCACATGAACGGAGCCGAGTGGTAGAGCGGTGGGCAAAGGTACGTCGCCTCGCCGGTCGCGCCGCGGCCGGTCGTCCCCGAGGAGTACTGCAGGATGTCGCCCTCGAGGGTGGTGTCGCGGACGAGCGGCGTCGCCTCCGCGAGCAGCGCCTCGTAGGCGGTCCAGCCGAGCCGGTCCCCGTTGCGGTGCGGAGCACCCGGTGCGGGCCGGTCGCAGCCAGTGCGAGCATTTGCAGCGCACTCGTCCGGTCCATGGTGCTGGTCGGCTCGGTCACCTTCACGGGCAGGTGCTCGATGCCGTGATGAACGTCGATCCGACCCAGGTCGGCTCGCCGTCCAGCCGCATGTCCGGAAACGGGTCAGCAGCTCGGTGAGCAGGGTGGAGATCTGGAGCCGGGCCAGCCGGGTGCCGAGGCAGAAGCGCGGGCCGATCCCGAACCCGAGGTGGTAGGTGTTGTCGCGGTCCAGGTCCAAGCGGTGCGGGTCGTCGTAGTGCTTCGGGTCGCGATTGGCCGCGCCGTACCTGAGGACGACTTTGTCGCCGGTGCGGACCTGCTGGCCGTCGGACTCGACGTCACGCGTCGCCGTACGTCGGAACGTCATCACCGGACTGATGTAGCGGGCGAGCTCGCCGGTGATCTTCTGGTCGACCTCGCGCCGGCCGGCAGCGACGTCGACGGCGAGGGGCTTCCACAGTCCGTGTTGGAGGAGCGCGATAATGCCGCCCGAGGGAGTTTCGAGTGGTCTCGTTGCGGCCACGGTGAGGAGCAGCCAGAACATGCAGAGTTCCTCGACGGTCAGCCGCTCGCTGTCGACCTCAGCGGTGGCCAAGCTGGAGACGATGTCGTTCTGCGGGTTCTGCCGCCGCTCCTCGAGGACGGGGCGCTCGTCTCGGGCGCGCTGGTCGCAAACCGACATCAGCCGTCCTTCTGTCTCAAGAACCCCGCAACTCTCGGAGCCAGGTCGTGTGCATGGGTCACGAGACCCAGATGGCCCTCGGGGTAGATGTGCAGCGAGGAGTGGGGAAGCAGGCGGTTCATCAGCTTGGGGTTGGCGATCGGGATCAGCGGGTCGTCATCGCCGGCGAGGATGAGCGTCGGCTGACGGATCATCGGCAAGAACGGAAGGCTCGTCCAGCCCACCCCGGCAAGCAGCTGGAGCGCGTAGCCGCGCCCGGACGCGGGACGCGAATGACCCTGGAGAAACTCTTTGGCGAGAGCGGGCTCGTCGCGAAAGCGTCCGCCATAGAGGTTGGCGGCGATGCTGGCCGCATAGGCGGGATCGCGATACCGGCGGGGTGTAGCCATCTTGCTCAGCACGCGGGGATGAGCCGGCACCATGAGCGACCCGGTCGCGGTGCTCACCAGCACGACTCGCCGGCATCGACGCGGGTTCTGGAGTGCGAACTGTTGGGCAAGGCCGCCGCCCCATGAGATGCCGAGGACGTCGACCTCGTCGTGTCCCAGGTCGTCGAGGATGCGGCCGACCGTGCAAGCCAGGGACGCGAAGGTGTACGGCAACCGCGGGAGCTCGGAGCCCCCGACTCCTGGGACGTCGAACCTGATGACGGGAATCGAGGGATCCAGCCGGTCGACGAAAGGTTGGAGCAGGTCGAGACTGGCGCCGATTCCGTTGCACAGCACGAGTGGGCGGCCGTCGCCGGGGCGTACGGCGACGCGGATGCGCCGTCCGCGGATGCGTACATCGCGGACAAGGTCGGTCACGTCGTCACCTGTCCAGGACGTAGGAACCAGGAGCGTTCTCCAGCGACGGGTACTCGCTGTTGCCCAGGGTGGCTGGCGCCGGCCTGCCGGCCCCCGACCGGGCCGCAAGCCAGGCGGCGTAATCGGGCCACCACGACCCCTTCTCAGTGGAAGCCGCCGCGCGCCAGTCATCGGGCTCGAGGGCGTTCTCGTCGGACACCTGGTAGCTGCTCTTCGGGTTCCCGGGCGGATTGACGAGCGCAGCGATGTGACCGTTGGTGGACAGGACGAACCGAACCTTGCCCCCGAGCAGCTGGCTGCTGCGGTAGCAGTTGACCCACGGGCAAATGTGGTCCGCTGAGCCCGCGACGACGTAGGAGTCAACGGTGATCTTGCCGAGATCGATCGGCGTACCGAGAACGCTGATCGCGCCCGGTCTGGCGAACTTGTGGTGCAGCGCCGCGTCGACGAAGTCGCGGTGGAGCTTGGCAGGCATCCGCGTGGAATCGGCATTCCAATAAAGGAGGTCGAACTTGGGCGGTGGCTTTCCCTCGAGGTAGTTGTTGACCCAGTAGTTCCAGATCAGGTCGCCAGGGCGCAGCCACGAGAAGACCTCGGCTAGGTTGCGCCCGTCGAGATAGCCCCTGCGTCGTGACCTGGCGATCGCGGCGCTGGCGACGCGTTCGTCGATCAGCGCTCCGGCGGTCCCCGCACGCGTCTGGTCGAGCATGGTGACCAGAAGACTCAGGCTGGCCAAGCGGTCGACCTGGCCGATTGCCGCTCGGTGCGCTGCAGCGAGCGAGGCCAGGAGGCCGCCGGAGCAGGTGGCCACCACGTGGGCCGAGCCGGCGCCGGTGACCTGGTCGACGACGTCGAAGGCATTGATCATCGCCTCGGCGTATGCGTCGAAGCCCCACTTGCTGTGGCGGGCGTCGGGATTGCGCCAGGACATCACGAAGACCTGCTGTCCCTGCTGGAGGAGGTACTCGATCAGGCTGCGACCTGGTGCGAGGTCCAGCGCGTAGAACTTGTTGATCGTCGGCGGGATGATCAGCAGCGGGACATCTCGGACAGTTTCGGTCTGCGGTGTGTAGTGGATCAGCTCGAACATCGGATGGCGGTAGATGACCGCCCCGGGGGTTGTCGCCAGATCCACCCCGACCGTGAAGGCGTCAGGCGCGACCATCGATGGCACTCGGGGAGACGAGGCCATGTCGCGAATCAGGTTCCGCGGTCCGAGGACGGCGCTGGCGCCGCCGCTGTTGATGAGGGCCTTCCAGGCGACCGGACTGGTCAGTGGGTTGTTGCTGGGCGACAGGGCTTCCACCACATTAGAGACGACGAATTTCATCCGCTCGGCGTCCCGCCATTCCATCGGCACGTCCTGGACAAGGCCCTCGGCCATGGCACCGGTGGCCAGGTAGGCCTGCATGATGCGCCTCAGCACCGCATTGCCTGTCCAGGCCGGGTCGGCGAATCGCCGGTCCGCGCCCGCAGGCGCGATGTTGGAGACGCCGATGGCGATCTTGCCGAGCTCTTCGACCAGATTGCCGAGGCGGGTCGCGACGCGGTTGGGGCGCCGAGCCAGAGCGCCGACAAAGCGAAGACCGGATCCGCCGGGAAGCAGGCGGCTCGCCGGTCCCGAGGCTGCCTGCGTCAGCAAGTGGTCCAGCGGTACTGCGACGTCCGCGGACTGGGTGCTCACTGCAGGTCCTCCGGTACGACGATGTCGCGCTTCTGCACCTTGCCGGTCGGGCCCTTGGGCAGCTCGGGGACCAGCCAGACATGTCGCGGGTACTTGTACGGCGCGACGCGCGCCTTGACGTAGTCACGGAGCTCGTCGGGGCCGGGTGTTGTTCCCGGCTTGAGCGCGACGGCCGCGGCGACCTCTTCCCCAAGTGTCGGATGACCGACACCGATCACCGCTGCCTCGAGCACACCAGGGTGCTGGTAGAGAACCTCCTCGATCTCGCGCGGATACACATTGAAACCTCCGCGGATGATCAGGTCCTTCTTGCGGTCGACGATGAAGAAGAAGCCGTCCTCGTCCTGTCGAGCCATGTCACCGGTGTAGAACCAGCCGCCCTTGATCGCTTCGGCCGTCGCCTCCGGGCGGTTCCAGTAGCCCCGCATCACGTTGTGACCTCGGATCACGATCTCCCCGACCTCACCGGCGGCCACGTCGTCGCCGGCCTCGTCGACGACTCGCATCTCAACCCCGTCGATGGGCAATCCGATGGAGCCCGGCTTCGCTCGCTCGGGGAAGTTGAAGGACGCTGCGGGGGATGTCTCGGACAGCCCGTAGCCCTCCAGGATCATGGCGCCGAACGTCTCGGCGAATCCGTTGAGCACCTCGAGCGGGAGAGCGGCACCCGCCGAGGCGCAGAGCCTCAGCGACGACGTGTCAGCGACACCGCCGCCGGCCTGAAGCAGCGCGACGTACATGGTCGGCACGCCTTCGAAGATCGTCACCCGGTCACGCTCGATGACCTTCAACGCTGCCGTGGGATCGAACCTCGGCAGCAGCGTCAGACTCGCCCCGACGAGGATTGCTGTGTTGAGTGCACACGTCTGACCGAACGAGTGAAACAGCGGCAGGCAGCCCATGATCACGTCGTCCTCGGTGAGGGCGAAGAGTCGGGAGGCCGTGACCGACGCGTTGGCCCTCATGTTCGCGTGCGTCAGCTCGGCTCCCTTCGGCGTGCCCGTAGTGCCGGAGGTGTACAGGATGACCGCCGTGTCTTCTTCGTCGCGCGCCGCGACGTCGGCATAGACCGGCCAGCCCGCGACGTCCTCGAGCGTGGCGCCGGTGACGACATGGCAGTCCGTGCCGACGGCTTTGGCTCCTGCTGCTGCCTCTTCCGTCGCCGTCTCCCAGGCGAGGACCAACCTTGCTCCGGAGTCGCCGAGGCAGTGCTCCACCTCGCGCGCCTTGAGCAGCGGGTTCATCGGAACGACGATGCCGCCGGCACGGAGCACGCCGTAGTAGAAGACCGGGAATGCCGCGACGTTGGGGATCATGAGGCCTACCCGGTCACCGGGTTCGAGACCCCTTGCTCGTAGCCAACCGGCGACCCCAGTGGTCAGCCGGTCCAATTCCGCGTAGGTCAGGAGGTTATCCTCGGTCCGGATGGCCGGCCGCTCGGCGAACTGCCCGACGGCGTCCTTCAGGTTCGTCGCGAGATTGGTCACAGCGTCCTACTCCAGGCCTTCGGTGATGGGGCCCGTGTAGCTGCTGGCCACGATCTCCAGACCTCCGGGGACATCCGCCGGTCGCAGGATGTTGCTGGAGCGGGTGGTGTCTCCGCCCGACAGGTCGAGGGGAACCACGAGGCCCAGGGTAGTGAGCTCGTCGAGCGACGCTTTCGCCGCGAGCAGGCCCTCACGAGTCATGTCTCCGTCCGCGCAGGCCTTCTCGAGCACCTGACGGATGATCTCCCCCATGCCTGCGCCGGCAACAACCGTGCTGGTCGGCTCGTCATCCGGGTTCGCTTGCGACCAGGCTGCGGCGAGGTCATCGGACGTGCCCGTGAACGACGGACTGAACGAGTTGGCGACGTGGCCGTTGGTCCGCAGGGCTTCGCCGATCGGGCTGTCCAACAGCCCGGGGGCGAACGCGGGGTTGTTCATGACGATCGGGACGTCGAGGTCTTCTGCAACAGCGACGCTGACTGCCGAAGCGGTCTGATTGGGCCCCACTGACAAGGCGATTGCGTCAACGCCCTCGTCGGCGAAGCGTTGGACGAGCGCGGTCATGTCCACATCGGTTGGGCTCACTTCGGCGCCGGTGATGTTAAGGTTCCGTTCGTCAGCGACGTGCTCGGCGCCGGCCAGTCCGTTCTCGCCGTACTCGCCGGTGAAGTAGATGTGCCCCACTGTGTCGCCGTCCTCGATGAGGTCCTCCTGAAGGAGGTAGCTGAGGCCGTTGGCCATGTCGGTGTCGTAGAAGCCTCCGGGGACGGCGTTGCCTTCCCAGTCAAGAAGGCTTCTGCCCCAGGCCATCGGGACGTTGACGATCTGGTCCTGGGTGAAGCGGGGAATGAGGGCGGTGTTCACCGGTGCGCCGAGAGTCTGCACGAGCGCGAGGACGTCTTCCTCCATGGAGTCGTAGGCCTGGGTGGCCTTCTGTACGTCGGAGCCGGAGTCCTGGACGTCCAGGTCGACGGCGAACCTGCCGCAGATGCCGCCGTCCTCGTTGATCTGGTCGGTGACCAGCTTCAAGCCGTCGAGTGCAGGCATGCCTTGGACTGCGAACGGGCCGGAGAGGTCGGTGATCACCCCGAGTGTGAGCGTCGATTCGCTCATGCCGGGCCCGAGCTGGATGCCGTCGACGCTGCCGTTGTCCGCATTGTCGGACTTGGTGGCGCATCCGGTGACAGCGAGGGATGCAAGCACCGTTGCCGCGATGCGGTTTCGTGAGCTGGACAAGGTTGTCTCCTAGTTGTGGGTGGCGCGGGATGTGAGGATTCGGGTGCGTCTCAGGGCGCGTGTAGCGAGGCTGCGGCCGCGGGTCGCGAGGCCCACGAGGCCGCGTGGCTCGAAGAGCATGCAGAGGACGATGAGAGCACCGGCGAGATAGGAGGTGGCGGTGGACGCCTGCATGCCCCCGGCCTCGCCGGTCTGCACGATCAGGGGTAGCTGGTCGCTGAACTCCTGGAGGAGGAGGGGGAGGCCGGCGATGAAGGCGGCCCCCATGCAGGCTCCGGCGACGCTGCCGAGGCCGCCGACGACCACCATGGCGAGGAAGCTGATCGCCAGGCCGAGGTTGAAGGTCTCCGGGGCGACGGAGCCCGTGGTGAGGGCGAAGAGCACGCCCGCGGCGCCAGCGAACATGGACGATGCGATGTAGGCGCCTCGCTTGGCCGACCTCACGTTGACTCCATTGGTCGCCGCAAGAACCTCGCTGTCCCGCACGGCTGCCAGCGACCGGCCCACGCGGCTGTGTACGACGTTGCGCCCGGCGATCCAGGCAACCACGATCACGGCCGCCGACAAGTACCACAACAGCTCCTCGCGCTGGAGCGGGACGCCCAGCAGCACCGGCGGCGTCGGAGAATCGGCTAGTGACAGGCCGAAGAGGCTCATCGGGGGCACGGGTCGGCCGAAGAAGCCACCGCTCGCGGCGGTCCAGTTCTCGAGGATGTGCTGGCCGATGAAAACAAGCGACAGCGTGGCGATGCCGAGATAGATCCCGCTCAGTCTGGATGCCAGGGGGCTTGCCGCCAGGCCGAGGGCGCCCGCGGCGAAAATGGCCAGGACCGCCGCTGCGGCGGGCGGGAGGCCGAGCCCGAGATGAGCGGTGTTCACAGGATTGTCGGCCAGGGTCACGTAGGTCACCGCCGCGCCGGCCATGAGGAACGGGTGCGCGAAGGAGAGCTGCCCGGTGGTCCCGACGAGGATGGTCAGGCCGATCGCGCCAACGGCCGCGCTGGCGACGGTGAGGCCGGTGCGGAGCCAGAAGGTGTCGAGGTAGAGGGGTGCGACGCAGACAGCGACCCCGATCAAGGCTAGCGCGACGCCCCGGATCACGGCTTGTGTCGGGCGGCTGGTTGTCTGGTCGATGGTGGTCATCACACGCGGGTCATTTCTCGTGAGCCGAAGAGTCCGGAAGGGCGGGCGACAAGCACGCCGAGCATGAGGAGGAACGGGACGATCTCGGCGAAGCCGCTGCCCATGAACTGCAGCTCGTGCTGGTAGCCCGCGGCGAGAGACTCGGCAACCCCGATGAGCAGTCCGCCGACGATGGCCCCGCGGAGGGAGTCCAGTCCGCCGATGATCAGCGCCGGGAAGGCGCGGAGCGCGACAACTGCGACAGTGGTGGTCACCCCGGGCGTCGGTGGACCTGCCATGAACATGCCGGCGATACACGCGAGGGCGCCGGCCGTCGCCCAGCTGAGGGTGGTGATCGTCGTCCGGCTGAGGCCCATGAGAGCGGCTGCCTCGGTGTCCTCCGACACTGCACGCATCGCAAGGCCCCACGGCGATCGGGTGAAGATCAGGTAGAGGCTGACCGCGACGGCCGCGACCATGAGCAGGGCGATGCCGCGGTTGGCGCTCATGCTGGCCACACCGAGGTCCCAGCGTGTCTCGCCCCAGGGGTGTGAGATGTTGAGGACGTTTGAGCCGAGTTGCTGGGTCAGCACGCTCAGGACCACGAGGTCGATCCCGATCGTCAGGATCGCCAGCGAGACGGGGGGTGCCCCTGCGCGTCGCGAGAGCAGGGTGAGGTTGATGCTGCCCGCGAAGCCCGCTGCCACCGGGACGGCGATCAACAGCGCCACGATGAAGCCCGATGCGTCGTCCATCGTGCCGACGAGGTACGCACCGAGCAGCACGAGCGTGCCATGGGTGAAGCTCACGACCTGGCTGCACTTGTAGATCAGCACCAGCCCGAGGGCGATCAGGGCATACACGGCTCCGGTCGACAAGCCGTTGAGGAGTAGGGACGTCAGGTGGCTCATGGGGTCACCTCGCGCGGTGCGTGAGCAGAGCCGAGGTAGGCCCTGAGGACCTCGGGGTGGGAGGCGACGTATGCCGGTGAGCCGTCGGCGATCACCCGCCCGAAGTCGAGGACCGTGCAGTGCGTCGCGAGGGAGAGCACCATCCGCATGTCGTGCTCGACCAGGACCATGGTGGTGTCTCCTCGTGCGTGGATGGTGGCCAGGAGCTCGGTCATCTCGTCCTTCTCGTGGCCGTTCATGCCGGCGACGGGTTCGTCGAGCAGCAGTACTTCCGGCTCGGCGGCCAAGGCCCGCGCGAGCTCGACCCGCTTCTGGTCGCCGTAGGGCAGCTCGGTGGCGATGCGGTGGAGGGAGTCGGCCAGGCCGAGCATCTCGGCGAGGTGGTGCACGCTTTGGCGCGCCGCTTTCGCCTCGGCGCGGGCGCCAGGCGTGCGCAGCGCACAACGCAGGAAGCCAGCACGGGTGAGGTGGTGCCGCCCGAGCAGGATGGCCTCTTCGACCGTCACATGGCCGAGTACGATGTTCTGGTAGGTCCGTGCCAGGCCGGCGCGGACCAGCTTGTGCGGGCGGCTCTTGGTGACGTCGAGGTCGGCGAAGACGACGGTGCCCGAGGTGACCGGGTAGACGCCACTGAGCACGTTGAACAGCGTCGACTTCCCGGCGCCGTTGGGACCGATGACGGCATGGATCCCGCCTGGACTGACGGAGATGCTGACGTCATCGAGCGCTTTGACGGCGCCGAAGCTGACGGTCACCTGCTCCGCGCGGAGCTGCGCGTTCACTGCGGGGCTCCGTCGAGCGTCGGCGCCGGTGTTCCGCCCAGGTAGAGATCTCGAAGCTCGTCGCTGGCTGCCAAGTGGTCCGCGGGCCCGGTGGCGCAGACACTGCCGCTTGCCAGCACTACCGCGCGGTCGGAGACCGCGAGGGCCATGGCTGCGTTCTGCTCGACGAGGAGGACCGAGGTGCCCCGACGGTGGATCTCCTCGATGATGGCGCCGACGCTGTCGACCATCTGGGGCGCGAGCCCCAGCGAAGGCTCGTCCAGCAGGAGGAGGCGGGGTTGGGCCATGAGAGCCCGGCCGATCGCCAGCATCTGCTGCTCGCCCCCGGAGAGCAGCCCGGCTGACTGCTCCCTGCGCTGTTCCAGCCGGGGGAAGAGGTCCCACACCGTACGACGCACGGTGGCCGCATGACGTGTTGGAATCCCGGCTCCGGCGGCGGCCACGCGCAGGTTCTCCTCTACGCTCAGCCCTTTGAAGATCCGCCTGCCTTCTGGGGACTGGATCAATCCCGCGCGGACGATCCGACGTGGGCTCACGCCGAGGAGATCGCGTCCCTCGAACTCGATGGATCCGCGAGTGACTTGACCGCCGTGGTGGGGGAGGGTGCCGGAGAGCGCCCGTAGGAGCGTGCTCTTGCCCGCCCCGTTTGCGCCGAGCACGGCTACGACTTCTCCCTCGCCGACGCCCAGGGACACGTCGGTGAGCGCGGTGACCGACGTCCCATAACGAACGTGCAGTTGCGTGACCTTCAGCATGCGTGGACCTTCTGGCTTTCCTGGGGCGGTTGCGGGAGGGCAGCACCGAGCTACCGCTGGTGCGCGTGGCACCGGTGGCTGAGTGAGGCGAAGGGGGGCTACGTGGTCGCGGGAACCGCCGGCCGGACCGGAGGCGCCGGTGTGACATCGACGGCGGGGTCAAGGCCCGCCACCAAGATGCCCGAGCGCACCTTGTAGCGCTTGTTGATGGAGATGAGCACGGCGGTCAACGGCTCGAGCTGTCGAGCCATGCGCAACGCTCCGGCATCGATGCCAGGTCGGCCGGTGACGGTGGCGGCGAGCTCGATCGCCGCGGCCTTCGCGTCGGGGTCGTCCCCGCACACGAGCACGTCCTCGTGGTCCAACAGGTCCGCACTCCCGTTGAGGGAGACAGCCGAGAGATGGTGAAACGCGCCGATCACTCTCGACTCAGGTAGCAGCCGCTGTGCATCCTCGGCCGCCGAGGTCGGCCCGAGGTCGAGTCCGTACGGTCCGCGCTTGTCGAAGCCGATGGGGTTCACACAGCTGATCACCACCTTCCCCGCGAGATGAGGCGCGAGCTCGGCGACCAGGGCGTCGTGGCCGTCGTAGGGCACCGCCAGCAGCACGAGGTCAGCCGCCTCGGCGGCCTGATCGTTCCGGGCGCCGCGGACGGTTGCCGAAGGGACCCGCTCGCCGAGCTCCGCCGCCGCGGTGACGGCCCGCTCCTGGTCGCGGGACCCGAGCACGATCTCGTGTCCACCTCGTGCGAAGCGGTAGGCCAGGCCCTTGCCCTGGGGTCCGGTGCCGCCGATGACTGCGATGACGCTCATGTGAGCTCCTTGGTGGGTTGGAGTGAAGCGGCCTCCCGGCTGCGAAGCTCCTTGCGCAGGATCTTTCCCGCGGCCGACTTGGGGATCTGTTCGACGAACTCGACGTGCCGAATCTTCTTGTAGTGCGCGACCCGGGCGGCCACGAACTGCTTGACGCCATCGGCATCGAGGTCAGGGTGCGAGTCGTGTCGGACCACGAACGCCTTCGGGGACTCGCCACTCTCGGCATCGCTGACGCCGATGACGGCGACGTCGGCGATGCCCGGGTGCACGAGGAGCACAGCCTCCAGCTCGGCGGGCGCGACCTGGTAGCCCTTGTACTTGATGAGCTCCTTGAGCCGGTCGACGACCCGGAAGACCCCGTCGGCATCGACCGTCACGATGTCGCCGGTGTGCAGGAAGCCGTCCTGATCCACGGCGTTCGCGGTCGCGATCGGGTTGTTCAGGTAGCCACGCATGATGTTGGGCCCGCGGCACCAGAGCTCGCCGCGTTCGCCTGGGGCGACGTCATTGCCGGTTTCTGGGTCGACGATCCGCGCTTCGACGCTGGGCATCAACACGCCGATGGTGCCGCGGTCGATATCGGGCCGCTCCACCGGGATCCCGTGTGTGCAGGGGCTGGACTCGGTGAGCCCGTAGCCCTGGATCACAGTGGCGCCAAGGCGCTCCTGGAGCTGCTCTGCCAGGCTCGTGTCCAGGGGAGCAGCGACGCAGTCGACCAGCTCGAGGCTGCCGAGATCGTGGGAGTCCACCAGCGGGCTGTTCATCAAAGCCACTGCGATGGGCGGAACGATCACCGTGTAGGTGATCCGGAACTGCTCGATCGCGCCCAGGAACGCGGCGAGCTGGAACCGGGGCAACGTGACGAGGGTCCCTCGCTCGTACAGTCCGAGGTTCATGATGCCGTTCAGCCCGGCGATGTGGAAGAACGGGATCACCGCCATCAGGTTGGAGTGGTCAGAGGGCGGTGCGAGCGGCTGCATCTGCAGCAGGTTGGCGCCGAGATTGCCGTGGGTGAGCATGACGCCCTTGGGCACTCCGGTGGTCCCGGAGGAGTACGGCAGGACGGCGAGGTCGTCGGCCGAGAGCACCGGGAGCTCGGCGGTTCGCGGGGTGGCGAGCAGATCGTCGTACGCGGTCTCGGGGACGGGCCCGCCGTGCAGGTCTGCGGGGCCGAGGACGATGATCTCCTCGACACGCACATCAGGCTCAGTCACCGCCGCGCGCACGGCCGCGAGCCCCATCGGTGCGACGAAGACGAAGCGCGCACGGGAGTCGCGGAACTGGTGCGCGAGCTCTCCAGCGCTGTAGAGGGGATTGGCCGGGGTGAGGACCCCGCCCGCGCGCAGCACGCCGTGGAAGACAACCGGGTAGTCCGCGGAGTTGGGCGCGACGAGCGCAGCCACCTCGCCCGGTCTGATGCCGCGCGCGACGAGGGCTGTCGCGACACTGTCGACGGCGGAGACGAGCTCGCCGTACGTGCGCCGGTGGCCGGTGGCAGCGTCGATGAGAGCAGTCTTCGCGCTATCGGCGGGGGTGAGCCCACCGAACAGCAGATCGGGGAGGGACGTCCGCGGCGTCTCCACGTCGGGGTAGGGGCTGCGCAGGATCATCGACGGGGCTCCTTGGGAAGGCCGAGCACCATCTCGCCGATGATGTTCCGCTGGACCTGCGACGACCCGGCGTAGATCGTGCCGGCGCGCGAGTTGAGGTAGACGCTCGACCACGAGGCCGAGGAGTTCGGCGCCCCGGGGTCGTCGGTGTGGTACCAGTTCGGCGAGGGGCGCCCGCTCGGTGCCAGGCCTTCGACGCCCAGGACGTCGAGGGCCAGCTCGGTCACCACGCGGTGGTACTCGCTCCACAACAGCTTGAAGGGGGCAGCCCCGGGTCCGGGCTCATCTCCCTGGATCAGCTGCGCCGCGATGCGCCGGCCGTGGCAACGCAGCTGCTCGACCTGGACGTGACACCACGCGAACGCGCGACGGATGCCGGGGTCACCGACGAGTCCTCGATCGCGGATCAGATCGGCCAGCCGGCTCAGCTCGTTGCGGAACCGGATCGGGGCGTGCAGCGCCGTCTCTCCCCGCTCGAAGCCGAGCAGGGTCATCGCGACCGACCAACCCTGGTTGACCGGACCGATGACGAGCTCGGCCTCTGTGGTCGCGTTGTCGAAGAAGACCTCGTTGAAGTCGGTTTCGCCGGTGAGGTTCCGGATCGGCCGGATCTCCACACCAGGCTGGTCAAGCGGGACGAGCAGCATGCTGATGCCACGGTGCGGAGCCGCCTCGCGGTCGGTCCGGGCCAGCACGAACATCCAGTTCGCCACATGGGCACCCGAGGACCACAGCTTCTGTCCGTTCAGCACCCAGCGGTCGCCGTCGAGCTCCGCGCGCAGTGCAAGGGACGCCAGGTCCGAGCCGGCGCCGGGCTCGGAGAAGCCCTGGGCGAAGACGTACTCGCCGGCGAGGATCCGAGGGAGGAAGCGCTCCAGCAGGGCCGGTTCGGACCACTGCAGCATCGTGTTGCCGAGCATGCTGATGCCGAAGGAGTCGTTGTCCGAGCCGAAGGGGATGCCGGCGCCGGTCAGCTCCTCGACGAGTACGACGAGCTCGGCGGCGCTGAGCCCCGCGCCGCCGTACTCCTTCGGCCAGGACGGTGCGAGCCAACCACGCGCGGCGAGCTCGGAGCGGATCCGGCCGCGGAAGGCGTCGTACTCCGCGCCGTCGAGGGTGCCGATGCCGCGCGCGTCAGCGGTCAGCTGGCTGGCGACGAACTCCCGCACCTCGGTGCGAAACGCCTCGACGTCTGCGTCGAGCCGGGGGTGGGTGGGCTGGGGTTCCACGCTTTGGTCCTCCTAGCGACATGCTTCTTGTGCTGCCGGTCACAGAGTTGCGTAGATAGACTGACCCTGTCAAGTGCTCAGTCTTATTTTGGTATCCACTACTATGGCGCCATGAGGAGAACATCATTCGCGAACTGGCCGTGCTCGATCGCGCGCACGATGGACCTGCTGGGCGACTGGTGGACGCCGCTCGTGCTGCGTGAGGCGTACTACGGCATCCGCAGGTTCGACGAGTTCCAGCACGAGCTGGGCATCGCGCGAAACACCCTTTCGGACCGCCTGCGCAGGCTGGTCGACGAAGGGCTGCTGGAAAAGGAGCTCTACAGCACCGAGCCGAAGCGCTACGAATACCTGCTCACCGAGAAAGGCCGCGACTTCTTCGGCGTGATCGCAGCGATGTCGCACTGGGGTGACACCTGGTTGGCGGGAGAGGCCGGCCCGCCGATGGTCTTCCATCACAAGTCCTGCGACAACGACACCCACGCCGAGGTCGTCTGCGCGGAGTGTCGGGAAGCCCTGCGCTCCGAGGACGTCACGATGCAGATGGGCCCTGGCTATCCGGAGCGCCTCAGGGAACGACCCGACGTCCAGCGTCGGTTCGCGCGTCAGGCCGAAGCGTCGCGGTCGTCGGAAGAAAAGCCCGTCTGACATTGATAGTTGCATATTAAGACGCACTCCGACATGATGGCGTCCTCCGCGTCCGGCGGTAACCCCCGAGGAGGATGTCGATGCACGCAACCACGACCGAGGAACATCACCAGCTGGCCCTCACTGCACGGCAAGTGCTCGAAACCGCGGCCCGCGTCGATCCCGTTCCGCCGACGTGGGAGAACCGCGCGGCCGGCCTGAACCGCCAACTGTGGCGATCCCTGGCGGACCTTGGTCTCCTCGGCGTCGGCGTCCCCGAGGAACGCGGCGGATCCGGCGGCGGTGTACGCGAGCTCTGCCTGCTCGCCGAACAGGTCGGGTTCGCGGTGCCGCGCATCCCGTTCGTCGGGACGGCCGCGGTTCTCGCCGTCAGCCGCCACGACGCGACCGACATCGTCGACGGGTCGGTGGTCGTGGTGCCAGCTTGGGAGACCCTTCCGACCGCAGTCGTCCCGCGTGCCCGCACCAGCGCGCTGCGACTGAACGGCGGCACGGTCGATGGCAAGCTTGGGGCGGTGGCGTTCGGCATGGACGCCGACCGGCTCCTCGCGTTCGCAGGTTCGGTGCCGGTGATCGTGGACCTGGACGCACCGGGGGTTCGCCGTACCCCCGTCGACAGCTTCGACGTCACCGAACCGTCCGCGGCCATCGAGTTCACCGGGGTGGCGGCCACGGTTCTGGAGCCGGTCGCGAGCCTGGACCGGATCCGAGCGGTGCTCGCTGCGGAGCTGATCGGTACGGGCCAACGGGCCCTGGATGGTGCGGTCGAGTTCGCCGGGCAGCGACACCAGTTCGGTCGTGCGATCGGATCCTTCCAGGCGATCAAGCACCTGCTCGCGGACCGACACGTCCAGCTGGACGCCGCACGACTCCTCGTCGAGTGGGCTGCGGCTGCCCTCGACGACGAGCGACCGGACGCAACGGCCGCCGCACAGACCGCCCTTGCCGCGGCCGTCGACGCCGCCGACTGCGCGACCCGTGATGCCCTGCAGGTGCACGGCGGCATCGGGTTCACGTGGGAGCACCCCTCGCACGTCTACCTCAAGCGCGCACGGGCACGCCGTTCCCTGCTCGGCTCGGTCGCGGCCCAGCTCGACGCCCTCGCCGACCAGGTCCTCGCAGCGCACTGACCGCCTGATCTCAAGGAGAACACCATGCAAATCGGCATCAACCTGGGCTACTTCGGCCTCGGAAACACCACCGACGGGTTTGCCATCGCCCAGGAGGCCGACCGGCTCGGCTACTCCTCCTGCTGGGCAGCCGAGGTATACGGCTCCGACGCCGCCACCGTCCTGGCCTACGTGGCGTCCAAGACAGAGCGCATCGACATCGGCTCCGCGATCTTCCAGATCCCGGCACGCACCCCCGCCATGACCGCGATGACCGCCGCGACCCTCGACATGCTCTCCGGAGGTCGCTTCCGCCTGGGCCTGGGCGTTTCCGGCCCCCAGGTCTCCGAGGGCTGGTACGGCGCGCGGTTCGACAAGCCGCTCGCCCGCACCCGCGAGTTCGTCGGAATCGTCCGCAAGGCGCTAGCGCGCGAGCGGCTGGCCTACTCCGGGGAGCACTGGACACTGCCGCTGCCGGACGGCCCCGGCAAGGCGCTGAAGCTCACCATCGGCCCGGTCCGGAACCCGCTCCCGATCTACATCGCGGCCATCGGTCCCAAGAACCTCGAGCAGACCGGCCGGATCGCCGACGGCTGGCTCGGCATCTTCTTCGCCCCGGAACACGCCGAGGTCTCGCTCGCCCCGCTCCGCGAAGGGCGCGGCGGCAGCCTCGAAGGGTTCGACGTCGCTCCGACCGTGCCGGTCACCTTCACCAGGACTGACAGCGAGTCCGACCTCCGCGCCGCAGCAGACGCCCAGCGGGCGTACACCGCGCTGTACGTCGGCGGAATGGGTAGCCGGTCCCAGAACTTCTACAACCAGCTCGCCTGCCGTATGGGCTACGAAGACGCGGCCGCCGAGATCCAGGAGAAGTACCTGGCCGGCGACACGGCCGGAGCACTGGCCGCGGTGCCGCACGACCTGATCGACGCGACCACGCTGATCGGCACCAAGGAACGCGTGGCCGACCGGCTCCAGGCCTATGCGGAGGCCGGGGTGACGACCCTCATCGCCTCGCACGGCGGCGCTGCCCCGGGCGGCGCCGGACCAGCCCTGGAGGAACGCATGGTCACGCTGAGAACGCTCGCCGAGGCCGCCGAGCTGGCCAGCATCTGATCCGATGGAAGCCACTGGGGTCAGGCCGGCCGAGGTGCGCCGCGCGCTCGCTCGAGCTGAGCGTGGTGCCGCGCTCGATGAGAACGAGGCCACCGCACTGCTGGCAGCGACCGGCCCCGAGCTCGACCGGCTGTGCACGGTGGCGACCCGCGTCCGTGATGCGGGACTAGTGGCGGCCGGCCGTCCAGGGGTGGTGACGTACTCGCCGAAGGTGTTCATCCCGGTGACCCGGCTGTGCCGGGACCGGTGCCACTACTGCACGTTTGTGGAGACTCCCGCCCATGGGGCTCGGGAGGGCCGGGCGCCGTACCTTTCTCCCGACGAGATCCTCAACATCGCCCGCCAGGGCGCGGAGCTGGGCTGTCTGGAGGCGCTGTTCACCCTCGGCGACCGTCCTGAGGACCGGTGGCCGGAGGCGCGGGCGTGGCTTGACGAACAGGGCTATGACTCCACGCTGGCCTACCTGCGGGCGATGGCGGTGCGGGTCCTGGAGGAGACCGGGCTGCTGCCGCACCTCAATCCAGGGGTGATGTCGTGGGAGGAGATCAACCGGCTCAAGCCGGTCTCGCCGTCGATGGGCATGATGCTCGAGACGACATCGCGGCGGCTGTTCGAGAGCAAGGGCGAGGCCCACTACGGCTCACCGGACAAGGATCCAGCGATCCGGCTCCGGGTGCTCGAAGACGCCGGCCGGTTGTCGGTGCCCTTCACCTCGGGCCTGCTGGTCGGCATCGGCGAGACCCTGGCCGAACGGGCCGAGACGATCTTCGCGTTGCGTGCCAACGCCCGCCGCTACGGCGCGCTGCAGGAGGTGATCGTCCAGAACTTCCGAGCCAAGCCCGACACCGCGATGCGGCACGTCGACGACCTCGACCTGGACGAATACCGTGCAGCCATCGCGGTCACCCGGATTGTGATGGGCCCGAGAATGAGGGTTCAGGCGCCGCCGAACCTGGTCGACCCCAACGAGTGCGCGGCCCTACTCGCCGCGGGCGTCGACGACTGGGGCGGTGTCTCCCCACTCACCCCGGACCACGTGAACCCCGAGCGGCCCTGGCCCTCCCTGGAGCGCCTGCGCTCGATCACCGACTCCTGCGGCTTCGAGCTGCGCCCACGGCTGACCGTGCATCCGGAGTACGTCGTCCAGGGCGAGCCCTGGCTCGACCCTCGCATCTCCGCTCACGTCGCCGCCCTCGCCGACGACTCCGGCTTGGCCCGGCCTGGCGTCCGCCCGCAGCCCCATCCGTGGCAGGAGCCCGACGGCGGCTTCGAGTCCGCTGGAAGGACCGATCTGCATGCCGCCGTCGACACCGAGGGTCGCACCGAGGACCGCCGCAGCGACTTCACCACGGTTTACGGCGACTGGGACGAGGTGAAGGCGGCAGCGCGCTCGACCGCCGAAATCGGGGTAGTCCCTGACGATTCTGTCGTCGGTCGGCCCGGTTCACGACAGGATCGTCAGGGACTATCCGCGTTGCGCGCGGCCGAGAAGGACCCCGGCAACCTGTCCGACGAGCACGCGCTGACGTTGATGACGGCCGAGGGCGACCTGCTGCGCGAGGTGGTGCGGCTGGCCGACGACCTGCGCCGCGACACGGTCGGCGACGAGGTGACGTACGTCGTCAACCGCAACATCAACTTCACCAACGTCTGCTACGTCGGGTGCCGGTTCTGCGCGTTCGCTCAGCGACGTACCGATGCAGACGCGTACTCGCTCTCACTCGAGCAGGTCGCCGACCGCGCCGAGGAAGCCTGGGGGCTGGGCGCGACCGAGGTCTGCATGCAGGGCGGCATCGACCCCGAGCTGCCCGGCACGGCGTACTTCGACCTCGCCGCGGCTGTGAAACAACGCGTGCCGGAGATGCACGTCCACGCGTTCTCGCCGATGGAGATCGTGAACGGCTCGTCGCGCACGGGCCTGAGCTTCGAGGACTTCCTGATCCGGGCCCGCGAGGCCGGACTCGACACGATCCCGGGCACCGCCGCGGAGATCCTCGACGACGAGGTGCGCTGGATCCTGACCAAGGGCAAGCTGCCGACTGCCACGTGGATCGAGGTCGTCAGCACCGCCCACAAGGTCGGCCTGCGGTCGAGCTCCACGATGATGTACGGCCACGTCGACGATCCTCGCCACTGGGTCAGCCATCTGCGCGTGATCGGTCGGCTCCAGGACGAGACGGGCGGCTTCACCGAGTTCGTACCGCTGCCGTTCGTGCACACCAGCTCGCCGATCTATCTGGCTGGCGTTGCCCGTCCGGGCCCAACTCTGCGCGACAACCTGGCCGTCCATGCCATGGCCCGGATCATGCTGCACGGGCGCATCGACAACATCCAGACCTCTTGGGTCAAGCTCGGTGTCGAGGGCACCCAAGCCATGCTCCGGGCGGGTGCCAACGACGTCGGCGGCACGCTGATGGAGGAGACCATCTCCCGGATGGCCGGCTCCGAGCACGGCTCGGCCAAGACGGTCAGCGAGCTCACCGACGTTGCGGCGGGCGTCGGGCGACCCGTCCGCCAGCGGACGACGACCTACGGCTTCGTCGCTGCGGACGGCCACGACCCCCTCTCGGACTGACGTGAACGGCCATCCCTGGCGAGTGGTGATCTGTGCGCGCCGGCTCGATGTCGCCAAGTCTCGGCTCCGGCCGCTGGGCGAGGAAGCGCGTCAAGGCTTGGCGCTGGCGATGGCCCGAGACGTGCTCAAGGCCGTCGGTGGCGCACCCGGCGTGAGCGAGGTGGTGCTGGTCAGCGACGACCCGTCCCTCGCGCATTTGGCGCGGGCTGTGGGCGCCGTCGTACTCCGTGATCCGGGGCTCGGCCTGAACAGCGCCTTCCTGCACGGCATGGGCGCCGGCAGGTCCGGCGACACGTGGACGGCGATGTTGATGGCAGACCTGCCGTGCCTGACCTCCCACGTCCTGCAGCGTGTGTTGGACGCAGCTGCGCGACACCCGGCCGCGGTGGTCGCTGACCGCGAGGGCATCGGATCGACCCTGTTGACCACCGCGCCGGGCTGCCGCGCGCGGCCCCGGTTCGGAGAGAGGTCCTTCCATCAGCACGTTGCGACCGGTGCCACGCCGGTCGCCGCGGACGAGCCTCGTGCTCGATGCGACGTGGACACCCAGGCGGATCTTGGCGTCGCGCTCGGTATCGGCGTGGGAGCAATTACGGCGCACGCCGTCGAGGACTTCGGGCTTGACAGGGTGGGTCTTAATAAGCAACTCTAGAGGTCACGACCACAAAAGTGGCTGGGTTCGATGTCGACATGGAGGTCTCTGGTATGGAGTGGACGGGCGCGCTTTACGCGGACACGCCAACGGTCGAGGTGGAGACCTGGATCGACGCCCCGCCGGAGAAGGTGTGGGCGTTGGTCTCCGACATCGAGATGATGCCGACCCTGAGCGCGGAGCTCCAGTCGGTGGAGTGGCTCGACGGGGTCACCGAGCCTGCCGTCGGCCACCGGTTCATCGGTCGTAGCAAGCACGAGTCGCTGGGGGAGTGGCAGACCACCTCGTACGTCGTCGAGTACGAGCCCGGCAGGGTGTTCGCCTGGGCGGTTGAGGATCCCGACCAGCCGACAGCGATCTGGCGGTTCCGGCTCGAGCCGAAGGACGCGGGCACGCAGCTGTCGCAGTGGGCCCAGCTCGGCCCGGGCCGATCCGGCCTGTCCTTCGCCATCGACCGGATGCCGGAGAAGGAGCAGAAGATCGTGTACGTCCGACTCAAGGAGTTCGAGCAGGGCATGACCCAGAACCTCGCAGGTATCAAGCAGCGGCTGGAGGCGAGCGAGTGATGCGCACCGCCACCTCGATCGAAGCATCGGGCCCGGACGGCTGGCAGAGCCAGGCGGACTTCGTCGTCGAGGCCGAGAAGCTCGGTCTCGACCTGTTGCTCGTTGCCGAGGCGTGGGGGTCCGACGCGCCATCGGCGCTCGGTTACTACGCGGCGCGGACCGAGCGGATGCAGCTGGGCTCCGGCATCATCCAGATCGGCACCCGAACTCCCGTGGCCATCGCCCAGGCAGCCATCACGCTGTCGAACCTGTCCGAAGGCCGGTTCCTGCTCGGCCTGGGTGCCTCCGGCCCCCAGGTCATCGAGGGCCTGCACGGCATCCCGCACGCCCGCCCGTTGACCCGCATGCGGGAGACCGTCGAGGTCGTCCGTAGCGCGTTCACCGGGGAGAAGATCTCCTACTCCGGCAGCGTCTATCAGATCCCCCTCCCCGACGGAGAGGGCAAGCCGATGCGCCTCTCCGCTCGAGCCGAGCACCCCATCCCGATCTACCTCGCCACTCTGTCACCGAAGATGCTCACCCTCACCGGCGAGATCGCCGACGGCTGGCTGGGCACGAGCTTCGTGCCCGAAGGTGCCGCCGAGGCGTACTTCTCCCACCTGGACAACGGCCTTGCCATGTCCGGCCGCAAGCGACAGGACCTGGACGTCTGCCAAGGAGCAGAGGTGAACTTCGTGCCCGACGAGGATGCCCTGCACGAGATCGTCGCCAGTCGCAAGAAGGAGCTGGCCTTCAGCCTCGGCGGGATGGGCTCGGCCTCGACGAACTTCTACAACCAGGCCTACAGCCGTCAGGGTTGGGCCGAGAAGGCCGCTGAGGTCCACGAACGCTGGCAGGGGGGCGATCGTGACGGCGCCGCCGAGCTGGTCACCGACGAGATGGTCCTCGCCACCACGCTCATCGGCACCGAGTCGATGGTCCGTGATCGGTTGAAGGTGTGGCACGCCGCCGGCGTCGACACGGTCCGCATGTACCCGGCCGGGGACACGCTCGACGCCCGGCTCGCCACCCTGGGCCGCGCCATCGAGCTGGTCCACGAGATTGCCGACTGAGCCCGATTCCCGTGACCCAGTACCAGCCCCATTTCCACCGCAGGGCCGCGATCCCCGACACGCCCGGGCTCGTCGTCGGCGGCACACAGGACGTTGTGGTTCCGCTCCGCACCCCTGAGCATCCACCGCTGTGCATGGCGAGGTTCCGGCGGACTTGATCTACGCCCCTTGCTGACGACGCCAGTAACCGCGTCGAGGGAGCAAGAGGCCACTCAACGACCCATCAGGGTCGCGACAGAAAGGCTGCAGCGATCATGTTGATCGGAGTCCTCAAGGAGGCGCGCCCCGGCGAGAGCCGCGTGTCGGCCACTCCTGCGACCGTGGCTCAGCTTTTGAAGCTGGGTTACGACGTGGTGGTCGAGCCGGGTGCGGGTGCCGCGTCGAGCTTTCCCGACGAGGTGTACGCCGAGGCCGGGGCGAGGGTCGGTTCGATCGCCGAGGCCGACATCGTCTTCGGTGTGAACGCGCCCGCGCCCGCTCAACTGGACGCGTTGAAGCCGGGCACGACGCTGGTCGCGATCCTGAACGCGCGCCTGGACGAGGAGCTGGTCGCGGATCTGGGCAAGCGCCCGATCACCGCGCTGGCGATGGACGCGGTCCCGCGGATCAGCCGGGCGCAGTCGCTGGACGTTTTGTCGTCGATGGCCAACATCGCCGGCTACCGCGCGGTCGTGGAGGCCGCGAATGTCTTCGGACGCTTCTTCACCGGCCAGGTCACTGCGGCGGGCAAGGTCCCGCCGGCCAAGGTGTTGGTGGTCGGTGCGGGGGTTGCTGGTTTGGCCGCGATCGGTGCGGCCGGGGCGATGGGCGCGATCGTGCGCGCGACCGACCCGCGTCCGGAGGTGGCCGACCAGGTCAAGTCCCTGGCTGGTGAGTACCTGTCGATCGAGTCGCCGGAGGTCGAGGTGTCGGCGACCGGCTATGCCAAGGAGATGGGTGAGGACTACCAGGCGTTGGAGGCGAAGCTGTATGCCGAACAGGCCGCCGATGTCGACATCATCATCACCACCGCGTTGATCCCGGGTCGTCCGGCGCCGCGGATCATCACCGCGGAGATGGTGGCGTCCATGAAGCCGGGCAGCGTGATCGTGGACATGGCCGCCGCTAACGGTGGCAACGTCGAGGGCACGGTCAAGGACCAGGCGGTGGTGACCGCCAACGGCGTGACGATTATCGGCTACACCGACCTCGCGGGCCGCCTGGCCGCGCAGGCGTCGCAGCTCTACGGCACCAACCTGGTCAACCTGATGAAGCTGATGACACCGGAGAAGGACGGTGAGCTCGTCCTCGACTTCGACGACGTCGTGCAGCGCTCCATCACTGTGGTCCGCGATGGCGAGTCGACGTGGCCGCCGCCGCCCGTCCAGGTCTCCGCGGCTCCCGTGGCGCCGGCCGTTCCGGTGGAGCAGGAGGAGTCGAAGGCGAAGGCGCACATGTCTTCGGGGCGCCGGATGGGCATCGTGTTCTCAGCTGCGGCTGCGCTCTTTGCGCTGATCGCGATCTCGCCGGCGGCGCTGCAGGTGCATCTGACGGTGTTCGCGCTGGCGATCGTGATCGGCTACTACGTGATCGGGCATGTGCACCACGCGCTGCACACCCCGCTGATGTCGGTCACCAACGCGATCTCCGGGATCATCGTGGTCGGTGCCCTGCTCCAGATCGGCCAGAACGACACCGCGGTCACGGCGGTCGCCGGCGCGGCGATCCTGCTGGCCTCCATCAACGTCTTCGGCGGCTTCGCCGTGACCCGTCGCATGCTCAGCATGTTCTCGAGGAGCTGAACGATGGATCTCGACATCGCAACCGTCGCGCAGTCGGCGTACATCGTCGCTGCCCTTCTCTTCATCCTGGCGCTGGCCGGCCTCTCCAAGCACGAGACGGCCAAGGTCGGCAACAACTTCGGCATGGCCGGCATGGCCACCGCCCTCGCGGCCACGATCGCGCTCGCGGTTGACCGTGACATCGAAGGCTCCGGGCTCGCGATCCTGATCGGTGCGACTGCCATCGGTGCAGCGATCGGCCTCTACCGCGCGCGCGTGGTTGAGATGACCGGAATGCCCGAGCTGATCGCGCTGCTGCACTCCTTCGTCGGTCTGGCTGCGGTACTCGTTGGCTGGAACGGCTTCCTGCACGTCGAGCACGACATCAACGGTCACGCAGCCGACGAGCTCCGCTTCGAGGACCTGCTCGGCATCCACTCCGCCGAGGTCTTCATCGGCGTCTTCATCGGTGCGGTGACCTTCACCGGCTCGATCGTCGCGTTCCTCAAGCTGTCCGCGCGGATCAAGTCCAACCCGATGATGCTGCCGGGCAAGAACTTCCTGAACCTGGGCGCACTCGCCGCGTTTTTCGCGCTCACCATGTGGTTCGTCATCGACCCGCAGTTGTGGCTGCTGGTCGTGGTTACGACCCTCGCCTTGCTGCTCGGCTGGCACCTGGTCGCCTCGATCGGCGGCGGCGACATGCCGGTCGTCGTGTCGATGCTGAACAGCTACTCCGGCTGGGCCGCGGCCGCCTCGGGCTTCCTGCTCGAGAACGACCTGCTGATCATCACCGGCGCCCTGGTCGGCTCGTCCGGTGCGTACCTGTCGTACATCATGTGCAAGGCGATGAACCGCTCGTTCATCTCCGTCATCGCCGGTGGCTTCGGCATCGAGGCCGGCCCGTCGGACGATAGGGACTACGGCGACCACCGCGAGGTCACCGCCGAGGAGGTCGCCGAGATGCTCGGTGCCGCTGACTCGGTGATCATCACCCCCGGCTACGGCATGGCGGTCGCCCAAGCCCAGCATGGCGTCGCCGAGCTCACCCGCAAGCTACGTGACCGCGGCGTCGACGTCCGCTTCGGCATCCACCCCGTCGCTGGGCGCCTCCCCGGCCACATGAACGTTCTGCTCGCCGAGGCCAAGGTGCCCTACGACATCGTGCTCGAGATGGACGAGATCAACGAGGACTTCGACGACACCGCCGTCGTACTCGTGATCGGCGCCAACGACACCGTCAACCCGGCCGCCACCGAGGACCCGTTCAGCCCCATCGCTGGCATGCCCGTCCTCACCGTGTGGAACGCCGACGACGTCATCGTGTTCAAACGCTCCATGGCCTCGGGGTACGCCGGCGTACAGAACCCGCTGTTCTTCCGCGAGAACTCCGCGATGCTCTTCGGCGACGCCAAGGACCGCGTGGAAGACATCCTTCACGCGCTCTGAAGTGCCTAACGCGCCAGCGGGTTCGTCGAGGCAATCGCCCACCTACCTAGTCAATCAAGGAGATTCTCCGATGCCCGAAGCCGTCATCGTCGCCACTGCTCGCTCGCCCATCGGCCGGGCGTCCAAGGGGTCGCTGAAAGACATGCGTCCCGACGAGCTGACTCTGCAGATGCTGCACGCAGCACTGGCCAAGGTCCCAGCGCTCGACCCGCGTGAGATTGACGATCTGGTGCTCGGATGTGGCCAGCCAGGGGGAGAGTCCGGCTTCAACCTGGCCCGCGTGGTCGCTGTCCTGGCGGGCATGGACCACCTGCCAGGTACGACGGTCAACCGCTACTGCTCCTCCAGCCTGCAGAGCACCCGGATGGCGTTCCACGCGATCAAGGCGGGGGAGGGCGACGTGTTCGTCTCGGCGGGGGTCGAGGCGGTGAGCCGATTCACGAAAGGCAACGCTGACGGATTCCCGGACACACAGAACCCCCTCTTCGACCTCGCCCAGCGGCGCACCGAGAAACTCGCCGCCGGCGGCCAGACCTGGGTGGACCCGCGCACCACCGCCGAGCTACCTGACGTCTACATCTCGATGGGGCAGACCGCGGAGAACGTCGCCCAGCTGACCGGCACCACCCGTGCCGAGCAGGACGCCTTCGGCGTCCGGAGCCAGAACCTGGCCGAGGGTGCCGTCGCCAACGGATTCTGGGAGCGCGACATCACTCCCGTGACGCTGCCCGACGGCACCCTGGTTTCGAAGGACGACGGCCCGCGGACCGGTGTGACCCTGGAGTCGCTGTCGCAGCTGCAGCCGGTCTTCCGGCCCGACGGAACAGTGACGGCCGGGAACTGTTGTCCGCTCAACGACGGCGCCGCCGCCATCGTCGTCATGTCCGACTCCAAGGCCAAGGCACTCGGCCTCACGCCGCTCGCGCGCATCGTCTCCACCGGAGTCTCGGGCCTTTCGCCAGAGATCATGGGCCTTGGCCCGGTCGAGGCCTCGAAGCAGGCGCTGTCCCGTGCCGGGCTGACGATCGATGACATCGACCTCGTCGAGATCAACGAGGCGTTTGCAGCCCAGGTGATCCCCTCTGCACGGCAGCTCGGTGTCGACCACGACAAGCTCAACGTCAACGGCGGCGCGATCGCGGTCGGCCACCCGTTCGGGATGACCGGCGCCCGGATCACCAGCACGCTCATCAACTCGCTGCAGTGGCACGACAAGCAGTTCGGCCTCGAGACCATGTGCGTAGGAGGCGGCCAGGGGATGGCCATGGTTCTCGAGCGGCTGTCCTGACCAGAGTGCCCCGAGCACGCTCGCCTATCCGGTAAGACGCGACCTGAGGCACTCGCAATCTGCAAAGCACGCCTCAGCGACGCGTAGGCGCGGAGGCCGATTCGGCCTCCAGGTCATGTGCGAGGGCGGTTGCCTCGCAACGCCACCATCATTCGAGAGGATCTGACATGACCGTCACCGACGTCGTCCTGGTCACGGGCGCGAATGGGGGTCTGGGCACCGAGTTCGTCTATCAGGCTCTCGCGCTCGGAGCCCGGAAGGTCTACGCGACTGCCCGAACTCCCCGCGAGTGGGGCGACGACCGAGTGGTTCCCCTCCCGCTCGACGTCACCGATCCCGCGTCGGTGGCGGCTGCGGTCGCGCTCGCTGCCGACGTCACCCTCGTGGTCAACAACGCGGGCGCGTCTAACGGTGCTTCCGTGCTCGGGTCGCGCGACGGACTCCGGGAACTGTTCGAGGTGAATTTCTTCGGTGCCGTGGCCGTCGCCGATGCCTTTGCGCCGGTGCTCGCCTCCAACGGCGGGGGAGCACTCCTCAACGTGCTGTCCGTGCTGTCGTGGATCGGCGTCGGGGATGGCTACAGCGCCACGAAGGCTGCATTGTGGTCGGCGACGAA